>NZ_CP096434.1:0-1797477 GCF_054161295.1 Ensifer sp. D2-11 | reverse complement strand
CCCTTTTCCCAAGCTAGGTTCAGATTCAAATTGAGAGTCTGGATGTGAACTCTGTATGTGCTGCCCATTATGGCGATCATTGGCGTCCATTTTTTCGGAATTAAGCAGTTTTTCCAATTGATTGGATAGATCGGTACGAAGTTCCGCCATAGCGTCGTGAAGGGTCTCGACGTCGCTGACCGTTGCCTTGCGCGACAGAGGCGCAGACAGTTCCTCATATCGCCGTTGCTGCTGCTCCCAGTCGGCGGGCAGGTCAGAGTCACGAAGGAGCTCGAGCAGCTTGGCGATGTCGCGCCGGCAGAGGCTCAGTCTTTCGCGCATCAGACGATGATACTGTTTGGCTGCGGCAAGTTCGGCAGCGGCGGCTTTGAACTCATCGGCCCGGGCGACGAGCGGGGAGAGGTCGAATCCGAAGGCTTCGCCCACCGCTCCATTACGGCTCCTTCGGGCGTAACGCTTACCGTTCGGGCTGTCGCGCCGCAGGATCAGACCCGATTCCACGAGGCATGCGAGATGCCGGCGGAGCGTCGTGCCCGCCATTCCGTGGGTACGGAGCGAGAGCTGCGCATTGGAGGGGAAAACGACGAGGCCATTTTCGCCCGAGAGCTCGGCTCCTGGATAAAAGCTCAAAAGGGCGTTCAACACGGCAAGCGAACGATCGGACACGCCGATCACCGTCTTCGCTTCACAGAGAGAACGGAACAATTTCCACTTGTCCACCGACCGGTCCGGCGGGACGTTACCGGCGGCGATCTGACTTGCGAGCATGCCAAGCGTCATCGCCCGCCGCCCAAAGGGCGTCGTCACACTTCCACGTTCCATTTTCTTCACCTTTTCCAAGGCAAAAGAAATCCGTTCGCCGAAACGACGTCAAAAATGCTTGACACTGATTCGCGGAAGTGGGATTCTCTAGTTGCTACACGAGAGAAGGGTTTCCGCAGCGCTAGTCGTTCGGAAGCCTTTTTCTTTTGCTCTGTTTAGTCTCCTGTTTCCCGTTGATATTCGAGGTAGAGCGCTTCGAGCCTCTGCCTCACGAATTCTGCAAAGCCCGGTGCCGCCTTCTTGCTGAAGGCCAGCGTCGTTTCCGCATCCGTTTCGCGAATACGCACGGCGCGGATCCTGTCCGGAGCAATCCAGGTTTCCGCCTTTGAGGGCTTCCTGGCTAGGCTCAGCAAGGCAAACAGCTTTTCGAAACGTTGATCGCTCTCCAGCGCCTTGAACGCGGCCGTCTCGATGAAATCCAATGCCTTCGGACGCCGGTCATCGCGGTCGATGAGATCGGCAAGTTCCATCCATCGTCTCCTGCCGAAACCCGGCGCGGCACCGATGGCTTCGATGATGTCCAACGGCAATCGGCGGACGACGGCGATCATCTTGGAGAGCGCCGCCTTGTCGACTCCGAGGGCCGACATGATCGTGTCCCGCGAGAAGCCGCGATCTTCAAGACGCGTTGCGAACAACGCTCGCTCTATGAAGGAGAGGTCGGTGCGGGCGTTGTTTTCCTGCCCCTGGGAAATGACGAGTTGCTCGTCGTTCAAGTTCCGGATGACCGCCTTGACCTTGGTGCCGATCTCGCGCAATGCCGCGAGCCGCCGGTGGCCGTAGGCGACCTGATATCGGCCGCTTTCCGCCGGATGCGGCCGCACGAGGATCGGAACCTGTTGTCCGTGGTCCCGGATCTGCTGAACCAGCATGGCCTGAACGTCGGGGGCGACACCCAGCCTATCGATGATGAAAGAGGAATCGATCAGCTCCGGGTCCAGTTCGACGATTGCGTGCCCCTCGGCAAGCTGGCGCTCCAATTCCTCGGCTCGCTCGACCTTCTGGGTGATGTTCGAGAGGGATCTGGTGATGCCGCCGACGAGGCCAGTGGAGCGCTGGGCGGGCGCAAGGCCCGCGATCGGACGACCGACGGCCGGGCGCTCCCCGTCTTCGGGGGCGAGGGGGCTCTCGGAAATGCCGATCAGGTTCTTGCGCGCCATCGGTTACTTCCTCCCCCAGACCCTGCGGATCATCTCTTCGATCTCCGCATTGACGAGCGAGAGCGAATCCATCGCCCGGTCGTAGGTACCGCGTATGAATTGCGAGCGCTCCACTTCATAGAGCGTCTGCTTAGTGACGCCGGCGTCGGAAATTGCGGTCGATTTCACCATCGCGTTCTGCAGCATGCGGTTGCCGAAGATCGCGCGCATGAAACCGGTCATCTGACTCTGCGGTCCGTCGTTGGGCTCGAAGCGCGTGACCAGATAGCGCATCCAGTCATAGCTGGTGCGCCCGCCGGCATTCTCGACAACGGCCATGAGCTCGCTCGTCATCGACAGGAACTGGGACATCGACATCACGTCGAGCATCTGCGGGTGCACGGTAATGAGCACGGAGGTCGCGGCGCAAAGCGCCGACATGGTCAGAAAGCCGAGCTGCGGTGGGCAGTCGATGACCACGATGTCGTAGAAGCTCTCGATCTCGGAAAGCACCTCGCCGATCCGCGCGAAGAACATGGTCTCGGTGGAGCCCGCGATCATCGCCTTCGGAGTCTCGTGCTCGAATTCCATGAGCTCGAGATTGCCCGGAATGAGGTGAAGATTGGCGGTATAGGTCGATCGCACCACCTCCGCGATCGGCCGGGGGGCCTCGTAGCGTATGGCGCCATAGAGTGTTTCCCCTTCGCCGACGTCCAGTTCCGGCTGATGGCCGAAGAGGGCGGATAGGGAAGCCTGCGGATCGAGATCGATCGCCAGCACCCGATAGCCGCGCAAGGCGAGATACTGCGCGAGGTGAGCGGATGTCGTCGTCTTGCCCGAACCACCTTTGAAATTCATGACGGAGACGACCTGCAGCTTTTCGCCCGGTCGGCGATGCGGAATATATTTGCCGGTCTTGCTGCCTTCGTCGAGAACCCGGCGGATACGGTCGATGTCCTCCATCGCATACATGCGGCGGCCGTTTGACAGCGGCTGCGGACCATGGCCTTCTGAGGCGATCTGGCGCAGATAGCCTTCGCCGATTCCGATGAAGGCCGCTGCCTCTGCCGGACTGAAGAGCCGCATCGTCTTTTGCGCCGACGGAGAAAAGATCTTCTTTTGATGCTCCTGCAACTGGTGTGCGAGTTCCTGAGCGTCGGCAGACAAGAGCGACGGCAAATGCTCCTGCTCCTCAAGACTCTGGATTCTCTGCTGCAACATTCCTACTCTCCAAAAACTGCGCAAAATTCACCAATGGGAGCTGATCTGCGCAGTTATACTATGCGCCGATTCGTTGCCATTTTACAAACGCTTAACAAAAAGCTCGGTTGTGCTGCAGGGGCGCTGCAGTTTTGTCGCCCGGCTGTTCATTGGTTGTCCGCGGACAACTCGCCGGCAGTCCAGACGGGCCGATCCGGCCGACACTTGCGTTGGCGAAGCGCCGCATCCGAGCGGCCGCGCAAATCTCCCCCAGATGTTGCAACAGACGCGGTACCCTTAGTAAATCATAATTTTAGTAGACTATTGACAGCGGACCGGATTGTGACAGGATCGAGCCCCGCAGGTCGGATAAGAGAAGGATAAGGCATGTTCTATCTCGGCGGAATGACCCTCGGCTACCTCGTCCCACCCCCGCGCACGGGCGTGGCCCGCAAACCTGCGGTGAGCAAGGAGCCGGCGAACGATCGTCCCGACCGGGAGAACGCCCCGGGCGACGGCGAACGGGATCAGGAGTGGGCGCGTGCCTTCCTGGCGCCGTGGCACCTCTTCTATTGAAGAGCCTCTGCTGCATGTCCTTCTCTTGAAGCGGCGACGCGTCAGGAAACATGCGGGAGGGCTGTCGTCTTGGCGCGAAATGGGTAAGGTACGGGGTCGTTTACGAGCGAGGGCCCCGCCATTTCCAGCAATCGTGCCTACACCGAAGAAAAACGCCAGGAACAGCCCCTGTCGCTGCATCAGAGAATTCTGAGCGAGGTCGAGGGCCACATTCTTTCCGGCGACTGGCCGCCGGGGTACCGCATTCCTTTCGAGCACGAACTCACGGAGCAATACGGCTGTTCGCGAATGACCGTGAACAAGGCCCTGAGCGAACTCGTGAAGCGGGGACTGATCGAGCGGCGGCGCAAGTCCGGAAGCTATGTCAGCTTTCCGCAGGTCCAATCCGCGGTGATGGAGATTCACGACGTCAAGCGGGAGGTGCAGTCCCTCGGACTCGACTACGCCTACCGTCTCGGCGAGCGAGCGGTGCGCAAGATGCGTGCCGGCGATGAGGGGCGCATCGATCTGCCTGTATCGTCGCGGCTTCTCGATGTCACCTGCCGCCATTTTGCCGGCGGCCGCGTTTTCTGCCTCGAGGAGCGGTTGATCAATCTTTCGGCGGTGCCGGAAGCCGAAACCGAGTCGTTCGAGACCGCCGCCCCGGGCTCGTGGCTGCTCGGCAAGGTGCCCTGGAGCACCGCGGAGCATCGCATAAGGGCCGTCGCGGCAAGCCGCCCGACGGCGCAGGCGCTCGAAATTGCGGTCGGTGCGGCCTGTCTCGTCATCGAGCGCCGGACCTGGAGCGGCGGCGTACCGGTCACCAGCGTGCTGCTCACCTATCCCGGAGATCGCCACGAACTCGTCGCGGAGTTCGCGCCGAGCGCGCCCGCATAGACCGCGTCAACTCCTGCTAACGCGCAATTTTTGCAAGAAAAAGCACCAATCTCTGGCGCTTTGGCTCGTCGAGGGGCATCCTGTCGGCAGTGTCATCCTGGCAGAGGGAGGAACGCCGATGCGCTGCTTTACTGTACTCGGTCCTTCGCAGATCGGAAAATCCACGCTCGTGGAGAGGGTGGGCTCGCTGGGAGGCGAGCCGAAAAGATCAGTTACGCCATATGGATTGGGTCTCACCGAATTCGAATTCGGCGGCGAGGCCTGGTGCGCGCTCGACGTCCCCGGCAACAACGAGGCCCTGGCACATGCGCAGCATGCGTTGCTCGCGAGCGACGCATGTGTTCTCTGTGTTTCGCCGATATTGGACGAGGCGGTTCTCGCCGCCCCTTACTTGCGCATGATCGAGGCGTCCGGCACACCCTGCATCCTCTTCATCAACCGCATGGACGAGCCGCGAGGGCGCATAAGGGACATCGTCGCCGCCCTGCAGGATTTCTGCAGCCGCCCGCTCATCCTGCGGCAGATTCCCATCCGCGACGGCGACAGGATCATCGGCAGCTGCGATCTGATTTCGGAGCGGGCCTGGCGCTATCGCGAGGGACAGCCTTCCTCCCTCTTCGAGATCCCCGAAAGCGCGCTCGAGCGCGAACACGAGGCACGCGCGGAGCTTCTCGAGCATCTTTCGGAATTCGATGATTGGCTGCTGGAAGAACTCATCGAGGACCGCGAGCCGGCGAGCGACGCGATCTATTCGATCTCGACACGGGTTCTGAACGAAAACAAGATCATTCCGGTGCTCCTCGGCTCGGCCAGCCACGGCAACGGCCTGATGCGGCTGATGAAGGCGCTCCGGCACGAGGCGCCGCGCGCCGAAGCGCTGAGAAAGCGCCTAGCCGCGGGTGCCGGCGTCGACGAGGCGACGCTCCTCGCGGTCAGTTTCCATGCCCATTATCGCCAGAGCGTCGGCAAGACGGTTCTTGCCCGCGCTCTCCAGAACGGAGTGAAGCAGGGGGCGACGCTCGGCGGCGCAAGTCTCGGCGCTTTGCAGGATCCCGCAAGCGGCCGGCCCATCGGCTCGGGCGTGACCGAGGCGGGCCAGCTCTTCGGAGCGGTGAAATCCGACCACCTGCCGGTCCCGTCGCTGTTGACGACCGGTGCGGCCGTCGCTCCGCCCGACTGGACGACCCCGCCGACCCCCATGCTGGAACGGATACTGGTGCCGGCGAGCGAACGCGACGAGACCAAGCTCTCCGAGACCCTTGCGAAACTCGCCGAGACCGATCGCGGCCTGAAGGTGATGCAGGAGGAGGGGACAGGGGCGCAGCTCGTTTGCGCTCAAGGCCCGGTGCATCTGCGCGAAGTCTGCAGGACGTTGTCGGACGTCTTCCATGTCGAGGTGAGCGACCGGCCCCCGAGCCCGATCTACCGGGAGACCGTTTCGAAATCCTCGGACGTTCATTACCGCCATCGCAAGCAGACCGGCGGGGCAGGGCAATTCGCGGATGTGAAGCTCAGCGTCCATCCGAACGGAAGAGGCGACGGATTTTCCTTTGCCGAGACGGTCAAGGGCGGTGCGGTGCCGCGCAATTACATTCCTGCGGTCGAGGCGGGCGCGCGCGAGGCGATGGAGAAGGGGCCCCTCGGCTTCAAGGTCATCGACGTCGGCGTGCTGCTCACCGATGGCCAGCACCATTCGGTCGACAGCTCTGAATATGCGTTCCGCACGGCCGGCAAGCTGGGCGTCCGGCAGGCGCTGTCGCAGGCCGCCTCCGTCCTGATGCAGCCGGTCTTTCGCGTCGAAATCCATGTCCCCTCGGTCTATTCGGGCAGTCTCGTGCCGATCGTTGCCTCGTTGAAGGGCCAGGTGCTCGGCTTCGATCGGGACGAAGCCGCGAAAGGCTGGGACATCTTCCGCGCCCTTCTACCCGGCAGCGCGCTCGACGATCTGGCGCGCTCGCTCAGATCCGCCACCCAGGGAATCGGCTATTTTTCCAAGAACTTCGATCATTTCGAGGAACTCTACGGCAAGGAAGCCCAGGCGATCGTCACCGCACACGGAGCGCCGGCCAACGAGCATTGACCGACAGCACGTAGCGCGCCGTATCGATACGGCGCGCTTCTGATCGTCCTGGCGGAGCACACACTTTCCTCATCCCGCTAACCCTTTGCAACGATGCACTTTAGGACGGAGAACCGTTACACACTTTTCCTGGAAGTGCTCTAGCCCCTCACCGGCAGCGGCAGGGCAACCTGTCGCGAGCCGATGATCGCGGCTGCGCCGAGCGCCATGCTTGCCGCCAGCAACAGGGCCTGCGCGACGACGAAGGGAGCCTCGGTTTGCGTCGGTGCCATCGATTGCAGTGCCGGAACCTTCAGGAAGCTCTGCACGACAAGAACGAAAAGGTTGAGATAGAGCGCGAAAGTCGCGCTCACGGCATAGGCGGGCCCCGCCCGGCCGCGGAGCGCAAAGACATGGAGTGCGGCAAGAGCGATGGCGAGGGTGAGGACGGAAATCGCTCCGACTACCAGTGCGGGCGTGATCCCGCTGAAAGGGAAGAGGAAGCCGGTGATGCTGGTCGCCGCGGTGGTCACGAGAAAGACTGCGTGCCAATAGCCGAGCCAGCGGCCGGCGCCAAGCGCCGGGAGGGCGACGAGGCCGCTTGCGATGCCGATCAGACTGACGACGACGTGCAGGGCGAGGAGGGTCTCGATGGAAGATCCGGGGATCATGGCGCATCTCCTTTGGGCCGGGAAGGAGCGGGGAGGGCGACGGCACAGCCGCTACCCTCGACCGAGGTTACTGATAGTGCGAGGCGCTGTCGGTGATCAGGTTTCGATAAACTCGAGCAGATCGGCGTTGAAGCGGTCCTGATAGGTCTGCGTCAGACCATGATCGGCCCCCTCGTAGACCTTCAGTACGGCGTGCTTGACGATCTTGACGGTCGAGAGCGCCGAGGCGCCGATCGGCACGATCTGGTCGTCGTCGCCGTGGAGCACCAGGGTCGGCTTGTCGAACTTCGCCAGGTCGGCATTGAAGTCGCTTTCGGAAAACGCGCTGATGCTGTCGAGCTGGCCCTTGAGGCCGCCCATCATGCCTTGCAGCCAGAAGCTCTCGCGGATCCCCTCGGAGATGGCAGCACCCTCGCGGTTGTAGCCGTAGAAGGGGATCGTCAAATCCCTGAAGAATTGCGAGCGGTTGTCGTAGGTGCCTTTGCGAATGCCGTCGAAGACGTCGATCGGCAGGCCGCCGGGGTTGGCCTCGGTTTTGAGCATGAGCGGCGGCACCGCGCCGATCAGCGCCACCTTCGCCACGCGCCCGGTGCCGTGCCGGCCGACATAACGGGTAACCTCGCCGCCGCCTGTCGAATGCCCGACAAGGATCACGTTCCGCAAGTCCAGCGCCTCGATCAATTCGGCAAGGTCGTCGGCGTACTGATCCATGGTGTTGCTGTCCCACACCTGGTCCGAGCGGCCGTGGCTGCGGCGGTCGTGAGCGATGACGCGGTAGCCCTTGTTTGCAAAGAAGACCATCTGCGCATCCCACACGTCGGCCGTGAGCGGCCAGCCATGGGAGAAGAGGATGGGTTGAGCATTGCGCGAGCCCCAGTCCTTGTAGAAGATGCGGGTGCCGTCCCTGGTGGTGATCGTAGCCATTTTCTTCATCCTTTCAGCGGGTTGGAAGACTGCCGGGTGGCGTGCTGTACTTGCCGCGTCCCGTGCTTGAAGAATTAGGCCGATTGCGAAATGATCGGGATTGGCGGATCGGACATTAGGCGGGCCGAAACCGACAAAAGGGGTGCGGCATGGCGAAGGGACGAGCACTGCCATCGAGAGCCGAGATCGGCCTCATGCTTTATCCGGGTTGCCAGATGGCGATGGTCCACGGCATGACGGATCTCATCGGCATAGCGGGTCAGTTCTCCGCCGAGCGCGGCGGACCGGTGGCGCGGGTCAGTCACTGGCAGCTTCAGGACGACGGCTGTCTTGTGCGATGTTTCGACACCCATCCCGAACTCGGGTCACGGGAAGCGCCGGAGATCCTGCTTGTCCCCGGCCGGCTGACGGGACCGATGGAGGCAGAGGAGGCCGCGCCCTATGCGCGCTGGCTGCTCGACCGGCATGCCCAGGGGGCGACGTTGGCATCGACTTGCGGCGGCACCTTCGTGCTTGCGGCGACCGGCCTGCTCAAGGGTCGCCCGGCGACGACGCACTGGCTGTTCGCCAACGCCTTCCGCGACCGTTTCCCCGACGTCCGGCTCGATGCGGACAAGATCGTCATCGAGGACGGCGACATCATCACCGCCGGCGGCCTCATGGCTTGGACCGACCTCGGCATGCGCCTCGTGGATCGCCTGTTCGGTCCGACTGTGACGGTCGAGACCGGGCGCTTCCTGCTCATCGATCCGGCCGGACGCGAGCAGCGGCACTATTCCAGCTTTTCGCCGCGTTTCAATCACGGCGACGAGGCGATTCTCAAGGTGCAGCATTGGCTGCAGGCGCGCGAGGCCCGCGCCGTCAGCGTCGCGGAGATGGCCAAAATGGTGGCGATGGAGGAGCGCACGTTCCTGCGCCGTTTCAAGGCGGCGACCGGAATGAAGCCGATCGAATATGCGCAGCATCTGCGCGTTGGCAAGGCGCGTGAGCTCCTGGAGTTCACCAAACGCTCGGTCGAACAGATCGCCTGGACCGTCGGCTATGAGGATGCTGCAGCCTTCCGCAAGCTGTTCCATCGCATCGTCGGGCTGTCGCCCGGCGACTACCGGCACCGTTTCGCCGTAGCGGCTGCCGGATAGCATGCGCGGATGACGGCAGCGTGCCGGCGTCGCTTTTTTCGCGCCCGCGGCTGCGGAACAAATTTTCGTCTGAAGAATTAACAGGTGTCGCTTCTGTCCCCCAGCGACATTCAGGACCCCAACCTGTTGCAGTGCCCGCGTCATCCCCTGCGCGGGCACTCGCATGTCTGCGAAGCGATTCCCCGCCGGCCCTCGGTTGACGACGCAAGCGGGACCCCGCCAAGCGGCGAGGCCCCGCCTCAAGTGTCGCTAAAAAGGTTTAGGTCCTTGTATAGGTGGGAAGCCAGGAAGCTAGAGTGCCATCCGCGCCCATCTATAGGACCTTGGTCCGACCCCGTAAGGGCAAAGGTCTTAGGCCCGTTGCCAGCTGTGCCTCAGGGTACATATTGCAGCATTCGCGCCGCTGGAGTCTGGAGCGGACAGTGTGTGCGGTCTGCCGCCGGCATTCCGCTCTGGCTCCTTGCACGATCACGTTCCATGATTTTGGGTCGACGGGGTCTAAAGTCATCGTGATCTCGGCAGGGGAACAACTCAACCGGATGGATCTCTCCCATGGCATTGTCGGACTACGGACGGAACACCACTGTTTCTGAAGCGTGTTTCAGGATGATCACCCACCCGTTGACGAACCTGATCTGCATTATCGTGGCCGTGTCGATCGCCGCTTTCGCGAGCGTACCGACAGGCATTCCCCCATACATGCTCGCGCCGATCGGTTTCATGCTGGTTATCCTGATCGACCCTGCAGGAATTGCATATAGATTGAAGGCGCGCTCCGGGAGGCGGGGTGCCACGGCTGGCCGCTCGGAATCGGTGGCCGACGGCTGGCAGGCCAGCGGAAACGGTTGGAGCCTGACATTCCAACGCAAACGCGGCCTGACGAGAGGAGCGGCTCGGTCGATTATCGCCGCCGCTGCAAGGGAACGCGCGGCCGATAGCTGCCGCCGCTGAAATCGAACCTAAACGCCTTCAGCGCCGCACGTCGCCGGAGGGGCGGCGTTTACGCAGGATTTCGTCCGAGGGCAGGCGGAAGGCGGATTGTCGCCGATCGCTGCGGCAAGCAGGCAAGATTCCGCCTGTTTGGCGAAGTTGTCGATTGCGCTCCACAAAATCAATCATTTAGAGTTAGCCGATCTCTTGCTAGTGTAACGCCGCGGCCCGTTTCCGGAGGACGGTCTTCCGCGCCAGATTTGAATGATTGGGAGGAATTTCTGTGAATGGAATATTGAAACGCGCCGCTATCGCGGCGATCGCAAGTGCGTCAATCGCCCTTTCCGCGGCTTCGACAGGCGCAGCCGAATTCATCAACGTCCTGACCGGCGGCACTTCCGGGGTCTACTACCCGCTCGGCGTCGCGCTTTCGAAGATCTATGGCGACAAGATCGAGGGCGTACGCACGCAGGTGCAGGCGACCAAGGCTTCGGTCGAGAACCTCAACCTCTTGCAGCAGGGGCGTGGCGAGATCGCCTTTTCGCTCGGCGATTCGGTCAAGCTTGCCTGGGAAGGCAACACGGATGCCGGCTTCAAGGCCCCGCTCGACAAGCTGCGCGGTATCGCCGCCATCTATCCCAACTATATCCAGATCATGGCGTCGAAGGAGTCGGGCATCAAGACCGTCGCCGATCTCAAGGGCAAGAGCCTTTCCGTCGGCGCACCGAAGTCGGGCACGGAATTGAACGCTCGGGCGATCCTCGCCGCTGCCGGCATGAGCTATGACGATCTCGGCAAGACCGAATACCTGCCCTTCGCCGAATCGGTGGAACTGATGAAGAACCGGCAGCTCGATGCGACGCTGCAGTCGGCCGGCCTGGGCGTCTCTTCGTTCAAGGATCTGGCGACTTCGCTCGACGTACAGATGGTCGCCGTCCCCGAAGAGATCGCCACCAAGCTCGGCGCGCCCTACATCGCCGCGACCGTCCCCGCCGGCACCTACCAGGGCCAGGACAGCGCTGTGCAGACGGTCGCCGTCGTCAACTTTCTCGTCACCCATTCGGAGGTTTCCGACGAAACCGCCTATCAGATGACGAAGCAGCTCTTCGAGAACATCCCCGCCCTGACGGCGGCTCACAAGGCGGCGGAGAATATCCGCATCGAGGATGCGCTGAAGGGAATGCCTATTCCTCTGCATCCGGGGGCGGAGCGCTACTACAAGGAAAAGGGCCTGCTCTGACCCATGTCGCCCGAAACCGTAAAGCGGTTTTAAATAATGACGGGCAGACAACACCCTGAAGCGCGTCGCAGAATTCGGTTGAATGCGACGGGCTTCAGGAATTCGGGGGAGGAATCATGATCGACAATACCAATGAGCAAAGCGGATCTGCGTCGGCCGAACTGCACCGGCACGACGCCTTGACCCGGGCGTTTCCGGCGACATGGGACGGGCGGATCCTGTTTGCCATCGCCCTGGCCTTTTCCGTGTTCCAGATCGCCACCGCGGCGCATCTCGTCGATTTCGCGAGCCAGATCGTGCGCGCGGTGCACGTCGGCTTTGTCACGGTCCTCGTATTTCCCCTGCTGGCGACGCTGGCAGGCCGCGGCACGGTTGCAAAAATCATCGCCTGGAGTCTTGCTTTCCTCGGCGCAGCGGTCGCCTTCTACCAGTGCTACGAATATGCGGAACTCCTGGCGCGTGCCGGCGACCCACTGCCGCGCGACATCGTCTTCGGGGTCATCGCGCTCGGCGTCGTCTTTGCCGCCGCCTGGGCACTGATGGGGCCGGCTCTGCCGATCATTTCCGGCGTGTTCCTGGCCTATTGCCTTTTGGGTGAGTATCTGCCGCCGCCGTTCGACCACCGCGGCTACGACTTTTCGCAGGTGATCGACCACATGGCCTATGGCACGGAAGGCATCTACGGCATCCCGACCTTCGTCTCCTCGACCTATATTTTCCTTTTTATCCTGTTCGGCGCCTTCCTCGAAAAGGCCGGCATGATCCGGCTCTTCAACGATGTCTCGTTGAGCTTCGTCGGCCACAAGCGCGGCGGAGCCGCGAAGGTAGCGATCATTTCTTCGGGCCTGATGGGCACCATTTCCGGTTCCGGCGTCGCGAATGTGGTGACGACCGGGCAGTTCACCATCCCGCTGATGAAAAAGTTCGGCTATCGGGCGGCCTTCGCAGGCGGCGTCGAGGCAACGGCCTCGATGGGCGGGCAGATCATGCCGCCTGTAATGGGCGCGGTCGCCTTCATCATGGCCGAGACGCTCGGCGTCGAATATTACGAGATCGTCAAGGCCGCGGTCATACCGGCGATCCTCTATTTCGCTTCCGCCTTCTGGATGGTCCATCTCGAAGCCGGCAAGCACGGGCTGCTCGGCCTGCCCAAGGACCAGCTGCCCTCGGCCAGGGCGGCAATCCTCGAACAGTGGCATCTGATCCTGCCGCTCGCCGCGCTCGTCTGGCTGCTGTTCTCCGGCTACACGCCGCTTTTCGCCGGCACGGTCGGCCTCGCCTTCACCGGCCTTCTGATCCTGGGCAGTTCGCTTGCGCTCGGCCTTCCCGCCGGTGTCATACGCATCATCTTCTGGGTCGGCCTCGGCCTCGTGGCGGCCGCCTTCTTCCAGTTCGGCATCGGCGTGATCGTCGCAGCGCTGGCGCTGCTGATTGCCGGCAACGCGTTCCTGAAGGGTGGCCGGGAGACCCTGGTGATATGCCGCGATGCGCTTGCCGAAGGGGCGAAGACGGCCCTTCCGGTGGCGATCGCCTGCGCGCTCGTCGGCGTGATCATCGGCACGATGACGCTGACCGGAGCGGCCAATACCTTCGGGCAATTCATCGTCTCGGTCGGCGGCAAGAGCCTGTTTCTGTCGCTGCTCCTGACAATGGTCACCTGCCTCGTGCTCGGCATGGGCATACCAACGATCCCGAACTACATCATCACCTCGTCGATCGCCGGGCCCGCGCTTCTGGAACTCGGCGTGCCGCTCATCGTCAGCCACATGTTCGTCTTCTATTTCGGCATTCTTGCCGATCTGACGCCGCCGGTGGCGCTTGCCTGCTTCGCGGCGGCACCGATCGCGCGGGAAAGCGGGCTGAAGATCTCGATCCAGGCGATCAAGGTGGCGGCGGCCGGTTTCGTCATCCCGTTCATGGCCGTCTATTCGCCGGCGCTGATGCTGCAGGATGGGGGCGCGATGGCCGCAATCGTGGGCTATCCGGCTGCCGTCGCCTATATTGTCGTCAAGACCGGCCTGGCGATCGCGCTCTGGGGTGCCGCCGTGGTGGGTTTCGCCGCCGTCCGGCTCGGGGTTATCGAGCGGGTGCTCGCGGCCGCGGCCGCCTTCACGCTGCTGGCGGCGCTGCCGATCACCGATGAGGTCGGCTTCGCACTCTCCGCGGTCTTCGCCTTCTTGATCTGGCGGCGCGCCCGCCAGGCTGGCCGGCAGACGGCGGAACCGGCATGAGCGCGCTTGCCTGCATCATCGGCGGCAAGGCTGTCGCCGTTGCTGCGGGTGTCTTCACCCTCGGCTGGACCCATTCGGTCGAGAAGACCGAATGGCAGGAGCGTTGGGGCGTCACGGCAGAGGGTCTCGTTCTTGAGGAGGCGCGCGTGCAGGGCTCGGGTGCGGGAATGGAACCGGGAGAGAATGCGCGTCGTCAGGGCCGCTGGTGGGTCTGGACGCCCGACCTGCCGCCGCTTCCCGAACTCGTCCTGGCCGCCTCCGGGGCGACCGTCTCCGGCTGGACGCTTTGCGATGCCGGCGGCTGCCGCGAACTCGGGGCGCAAAGCCGGGAACCCATCGTTCTGCGGCCATGCGATGGCCTAAAGCCGTAGTGGAAGCGGGCAGGACGAAAACGAGAAGATCACGAGTTATGGAACTACGGACGTCTGCCGAGAAGCGCTCGGCTCCTTGACTTGGCTTTGTCGGAGTCTCTCAAACCTGTCGGACGATGGTGCCGATCACGTTGACGAGAAGGCGCGCAGCGGTCAGGGCCGACAGGCCGCCGATGTCGGCGGGAGGATAGAGTTCGACGAGGTCAAACCCTGCGATCCTGGCCCGCATGCCGAGGCCAGCGATCAGGTCAATCACCTGCGTGTAGGTAAGGCCGCCCGGCGTACGCGCCGCGACGCCCGGCATGATGCCTGGATCAAGGCCGTCGCAGTCGAGGGTGACGAGCACCCGGGCCCCTTCCGGAATATGCCTGAGAGCAGCCTCGACGCCGTTCGCGTGAATTTCGCGGGCGGTCACGAAACGGCAGCCATACTGCCGTGCCGCTTCGATTTCGGTGAGGCCTGCGCTGCCGACGCTACGCAGGCCCACCTGCACGATACCGGCGACATGCGGCATCTCGCTCGCCCGGCGCATCGGGCTCGAATAGCCGCAGCGTTCGCCATGTACCTCGTCGCGCCAATCTATATGGGCGTCGATCTGCAGGATCCAGACCGGCCCATGATCGGCAAAGCCGGCGAGGAAGGGAATGACCACGGAATCGTCGCCGCCGAGCAGGATCGGTACAGCCGGCAATGCCAGGACCTCGCATGTCTTCTCCTCAATCCGGGCCCGGTTGCCTGCATTGTCATGCATGGTCGTCGGGATGTCGCCGGCATCGATGCAACAGACGGCATTGCCGCCGAACAACTGGCCGCCGAGATCGAAGTCCCAATGCTCGACGAGGGGAGCGTCCTCCTGGCTCGCAGCGCGGATGACGTCGGCGGCCAAGGCATAGCCGCTGCTGTTCTGGCCGGGATAGGTGCTACCATGACCGGCACCGAATATGACCGCACGGGGCATGCGGTCATCCTCCAGGCGGTCGGGAAAGCCGAGAAAGCGAGGAGAGGCGGTCATTTTGCTGGGGTCCTGACGGGCTCTAATGGGTGAAGGCTGTTTGCGGGTTCAGGCAAACTGTGCGGTGAACTCCCGCGCCTTGCAAGCCTGTTGCCGCCATTGCGCAGAGCATCTGCTGTTGACGGATGTAATGATATAACATAATAGTCGCGCCGTGATAAAGTATCGCCGCAGCATTAGCCGGATCGCGTGTGGGACATAACCGTTGCCTTCCACCTTGACCGGCGGCTGCGTTCCACATTAACTGGGACCGACGGTTCCCCTACCCGTGAGGTGGAGGGGATTAATAGGGAACACGGTGCGGACGACCCAAGAGGGACCAAAACCGTGGCTGCCCCCGCAACTGTAAGCGGATCGTCGTTCATCCTTGTGGCGCCAAGGCGCCAGCCACTGCGCGCGTTGCGCGGGAAGGCAGATGAGCGACTCTGTCCGTGAGCCAGGAGACCTGCCGTCAAATCGATCCAACGTCACGGGCGGGGATGCCCGGAACAGGAGCAAGCCATGACCATCTTTCGCGCCTCGCGGCGCACGCTTTCATCAGTTTCCCCGAGGTCCAGCCGTCACTCGTCCGATCGAACCCGATCGGCAGGCTGACCATCACGGCCGCCTAGCGGCCTCACAATCGGGGACTATTCATGAACAGCTTTCTGAAACGACCGGTCATTGCGGGTCTCATTACTTTTTCCATCGGCGCAGCGGCTCTCGGCCATCCCGCCTTCGCTGCCGAGACGACCTATCCGCTGACACTCGAGAATTGCGGACGGCAGATCACCTTCGACAAGACGCCGACGCGCACCGTCTCGATCGGCCAGAGCAGCACCGAGATCCTCTATCTGCTCGGCCTTGCGGGCAAGGTCGCCGGCACCGCCCTCTGGGTCGGCCCGGTCCTTGAAGGTTACGAGGAGGTCAACGCCAAGGTCGAGCGCCTGGCAGACAACGATCCGAGCTTCGAAAGCGTACTTGCCAAGAAGCCGGACATGGTGGCGGTGCAGTTTCAGTGGCAGGTCGGCCCGGAAGGCGTGGTCGCGAGGCCGGAGCAGTTCGAGGAGCTCGGCATTCCGGTCTACACATCGCCTTCGGATTGCACCGGCAAGGAGAACTCGGCGGCGAGCGATGGCGTGCGACGGCAGGTCTTCACCATGGACCTCGTCTACCGGGAAATTCGCGAGCTGGCGCATATCTACAATGTTCAGGATAAGGGCGAGAAGGTCGTCGCCGAGCTGAAAAGCCGAGAAGAGGCGGCGCGCGCCAAGGTCGCCTCGGCCGGGGACAAGCTCTCGGCCGTCTTCTGGTTCTCCAGCGCTGCCGATGCCGACCCCTATGTCGCCGGCAGGAATGGCGCACCCGGCTACATAATGGCGGCGCTCGGGATCGAAAACATCATCGACACAGAAGACGAATGGCCGACGGTCGGCTGGGAAACCATCGCCAAAGCCGAGCCGACCATGATCGTTGCCGGCTCCATGGAACGTCGACGTTACCCGCTCGACAGTCTCGACGCCAAACTCGAATTCCTGAAGACCGATCCCGTGGCGAGCCTCATGCCGGCAGTCGCCAAAGGCTATGTGTTCGCCATGGATGCGCAGGCGATGAACCCGACGATCCGCACGATCGAAGGCATCGAAGCGCTGGCGGATGCCATCGCCGAGGCCGGACTTGCCTCCAAGGCGGGGCTGGCCTCCAAGGCGGGGCTGGCCTCCAAGGGTGGGTTGGGCAAGTGAGCCGCGTGCTGACCCTGGCCGGGCGAACGGGGACGGGACGCGTCGGCGCGGCTCTCGCCGCGCTCGTCATCCTCTTCGCAGCACTCTGGATGGGCGCTGCGATCGGCGAAACGGCGATCCCGTTCAAGACCGTTGCGCAGACGGTCGCGAACCGGCTGTGGAACGCCGGCTACCCGCTGGCACCGATCGACGAGGGCATCATCTGGAGCTACCGGCTGAGCCGGGCGGTCGTGGCCGCTTCCTGCGGGGCGTCGCTCGCGCTCTCCGGCGCCGTGCTGCAATCGCTGCTGCGCAATCCGCTCGCCGACCCCTACATTCTCGGCATCTCCGCCGGCGCCTCGACGGGCGCGGTCAGCGTCGCCATTCTCGGTGTGGGTGCCGGGATGCTGACGCTGCCGCTCGGCGCCTTCATCGGCGCGCTGGTCGCCTTCGTCCTGGTGAGCCTGCTGGCGATGAAGGCCGGCCGCGGCACCGCGGCGATCATCCTGGCAGGTGTGGCGGGGTCACAGCTCTTCAACGCGCTGACCTCCTTCATCGTCACCAAGGCGGCGACGGCCGAGCAGGCACGCGGCATCATGTTCTGGCTGCTCGGCAACCTTTCGGGCGTGCGCTGGCCGGATGCCTGGCTCGCCGTGCCGGCGACGCTTCTCGGTCTCGTCGTATGTCTCTGGCATGCCCGTCCCCTCGACGCGTTTACCTTCGGGTCGGAATCGGCTGCCTCGCTCGGCATCTCGGTCAGGCGAACCTATTTCGCGCTCGTCGGCGTCTCGGCGATGATGACGGCGGTGATGGTATCCATCGTCGGGTCGATCGGTTTCGTCGGCCTCGTCATCCCCCATGCGGCCCGCATGCTCGTCGGCGTCCGCCACGGTGTCCTGCTGCCGGCAGCGGCGCTCATCGGCGCCGTATTCATGATCCTCGCGGACATCCTGTCGCGCGTTCTCATTCCCGGCCAGGTCCTGCCGATCGGCGTGATCACGGCGCTCGTCGGCGCCCCGGCATTCGCGTTGATACTCGGACAAAGGAGGGACCGCGCATGACGCTTTCGGCGAGCGGGGTTTCATGGTCGGCCGGTGGGGTGGAGATCCTGAAGGATGTCTCCCTCACGGTCGAGACGGGAGAGTTCCTCGGCATCATCGGCCCGAACGGTTCCGGCAAGACGAGCCTGATGTCGCTCATATCGGGCATCCGCAAGCCGAAGAGGGGGGAGGTGCTTCTGGACGGTTGTCCGATCGGGACGCTCGGACGCCGCACGGTCGCGCAAAGGCTCGCTCTGGTCGAGCAGCAGGCCGAGACCGGCGAGCGGATCACCGCGCGCCAGGCGGTCGAGCTCGGCCGCACGCCCTATCTCGGGCCGCTTTCGCCCTGGTCGCCGGAGGACGATGCGATCGTCGGGGCGGCGCTCGCAAATGTGGACATGGCGCATCTTGCCGATCGCCTCTGGCACACGCTCTCCGGCGGCGAGCGGCAAAGGCTGCACATTGCTCGGGCGCTGGCGCAGCAATCGAAGATCCTGCTCCTCGACGAGCCGACCAACCATCTCGACATCGGCCATCAGATCAGCCTGCTCGATCTCGTTCGCCGCCAGGACCTGACGGTGGTCGCAGCGCTCCATGACCTCAACCACGCCGCTATGTTCTGCGACAGGATCGCGGTGATGCAGGCCGGCCGGCTGGTGGCGCTCGGGCGCCCGCGGGAGGTACTGACGGTCGAGCGCATCCGCGCGGTCTTCGGGATCGAGGTCGAGGTCGAGCACGACTTCGACGGAAGCTGTTCCATCCGCTATCGCGCAAGACGCCCGCGTCCGCTTGCCGCAATCGCCGCCGTCGGAGCCTGACCCCATGGACATGCGCAACCACGACCTGAAGGAAGATATCCGCGAATACTGGTCGAAGCGGTCGCAAACGTTCGACCTCGCCTTCGGCCATCGCATCCCGCCGGGGCCGGAGCTCGACGCCTGGGCGGCAGCGATGCGCGACGCACTGGGGGCGAGGCCGCTGAAGGTTCTCGAACTCGCCTGCGGGACGGGGGAGGTGACCAACGTGCTCCTTTCGCTCGGCCACGAAGTGACGGCGCTCGATTTCTCCGAGGCCATGCTCGCCGTCGCGCGGCGCAAGCACGCAGGGAACAACAGGGTCCGTTTCATACTGGCCGATGCCGAGCGCACGATGGAGCCGGACGAGACCTATGATGCGGTGGTCTGCCGGCATCTCGTCTGGACGCTGACAGAGCCGGAGCAGGCTTTCGCCGAATGGTTCCGCCTGCTGAAGCCGGGCGGCAGGCTGCTCGTCTTCGACGGAGACTGGTCGAAACCGACGCCGCTCGGCCGTCTGGCGTCGATCGCGGTGGCTGCCCTCGAGCGGATCATCGGCCACGACCCGCACTACGACGGCGCCATGAGCGAACGCCATGCGACGATCATGGAGCGTCTGCCCTTCGGCGACGGCCTCACCGTCGAAAGACTTCTCCCTTTGATCGAAGAGGCGGGATTCGAGAACATAGAGTTGCCATCCCACCGCCCGATCGCGGCGGCCCAGCGCAGGAATGCCGATCTCAGAAACAGGCTGAGGACGTTCTTCTACCGCAGGTTCTTCCTCGTCTGCTCGCGGCCTCCGGGAGATGCCGGGCGCAGGTAGATCACTTCCCAACGCACTAAGGCCCGTTCAGATTTGGGATACCCGCGGCGTTTGTTTGATTACCTCATCCCTGTGCTTGTCACAGGGATCCAGCCAGCCCAAGTCCTTGGGCTGGAAGAACTCTTCCCCGCGCCGCAGACGCGGCGCTGCTCTCATCTCTGTGACAAGCACAGAGATGAGGAGGTGAGATTGCAGTCCTCCCCGCGCTGACCGACGCCCTCGGCAACCTTGTCCGCACCGCCACTCAAGATGAATCTCAACAGGCATTGGATCACGATGTTTTTAGCTAGATCGGGTCGACCTAAAAACATGAAAGTGACGCGGGATGCGGGCGGAAAACCGCACACACTTTTCCTCATCCCGCTCTAAATCCGCTGTCGCCTAATCCGCCTGCTCAGGCGTCATCAGATCCAAATTCGACCTCAAAAGGAACTCCGGGCCCCCGGCCGCCGTTTCCGGGTTGCTGTCTCTGACAAGTTGGGACCCAGAAACGGAGGATGAGCATATGGCACAGGAAAAGCGACTCGGATCCACCATACCGCGCGGCGTGGTCGATACGAAGAACGGATCGGTGGGCGTTCCGGACCAGGCAAGCATGGAAGAGGAAGTCAGATCGTTGCGCGAGCAGGTCAATGCGCTGACCGAAAAGCTCTCCGATCTCGGCATCTATTCCGGCAGGGCCATCGCGGACACCGGCCGCAGGGCCGGCGAGATTGCAAGGGAACATCCCGCCTGGACGGCACTCGCCGTGGTCGGTCTTCTGGGGCTGCTCATTGCAGGGACCAGCCGGCCCTATTGGCATTCGCGGAGCTCCTCGCGCATCGAGGACCTGATCGCCGATATCGAGGACCGGCTGAGCGATCTGAAGGGCCGTTACTGGTCAAGCGGCTGGCGGCCCTGGTGAAAATTGCGGCCCGTCCTGCCGGATACGATGTGCGTCCAGGGAGAGAGTCCTGCCGCAGATCGCGGCATGCTTTGCGAGGAACCGATCGGTTTCTCGCTTGTTCGGTCGCCGTGTCGAAGGTTGCGGGCGCGTGCCGGCCAGAAACAAGCATTGGAGCACCGAGATGGAACACAAACCGGACCGTGCCAAGACCAAGGGCGAAAGCGGCACCGCCAAGAAGAACCAACCGGGTCACGTAGGCGGCGACGAGGCCCGCAAGGCGAAAGAATGGGGCGGCGGTTCCAAGGCCTCGAAAGGCGAGGTCAGCCGGGAAGACAAGCGCAACCCGAATTCGAGTGCGAAAAGCTGAGCCTCACTCAGCGTCGAGCTCGATGAGCGCTATCCCGAGTTCCGGTCGCTTGCGCCGGCACAATCCAGTCGGGCTTTCGCGGATGATGACCTCCAGGGTCGGACGGACGTGACCCTCGAGAAGGTGTCCGCCACGTGTCGACCCGTCTTCCAATCCCAGAACCGCATGCAAATGCAGGCTCGGGCGGCCGGCTTCGTCGCGGGCAATATCGCCGATCACGCTCAGAACTTCCGATTGCTCCGCTACGGGGATCTTCCGGTAATCTCTGCTTTCGATACGGAAGAAGCCCACCGTGGCACTGCTGAAGGCGCCGATCGCCGTCACCGAGGCGCCCGCGATGTCCGCCTGGGCTGCGAAGGCCGAAATGGCCGAGAATGCTTCGTCGCCCTCTTCGAGTACGAGAATGAATGTGCGTTCGCTCGCGTCTTGCGCCAAAAGTTTCTGTTTCATCAATTTGCCCTCGTCTCCGCCCGAACTTTTACCATGGCGATCTGTTCCGGATTGAGCGAAGCGCCAGATCGTTCATCAAGTGCGGGGCATCTCCGCGAGCGTCAAGCGCGGCGCACGCCCATTTTCCTCGAACGCTGGCGGTTCGCCCCGAACGGGGGCATGATTGTCCCTGGCGGCGATCGCGCCGCCGTCCCTTGCCGCGCCAACAAGGAGACCCGGCGAGCCTGGAATCAAACCAGAATCCTTCAGGAGGAAACCGTGAGCGAGCACGTCTACAAAAAGATCGAGCTGATCGGCAGTTCGCCGAACTCGATAGACGAGGCCATCGAAGGGGCGATTTCGCGTGCTTCGAAAACCACCCGCAATCTCGACTGGTTCGAAGTGGACCAGATTCGCGGCCAGATCGTGAATGGCAAGGTCGCGCATTACCAGGTGGTGATGAAGGTGGGCTTCCGCATCGACGATTGAGGTGCGCACGGCGCCGAGAGCGGGATGCGACATTCCGCCCCGACTTGTTCCGCGGGTTCCACCTGCCTGCGATTGCCACGAGAAGAGACGCCGGCACCCATGCGGAAGCCGGCGATGCCGGGTGGCGGCCCTTTCCTAAGGGCCGACTGACAGCTGAATGGCTATGTATGTTCGCGCGCCGAGTACTGACAGTTTCGTGCCGGCGCCGCGCCGCTTTCCCATGCCGATCTGCCGGCCATCATCAATTTCATAAATAGAAGCATTCGAACTATGAAATTCACCAACGTCGACTTCTATGTATGATCGCGGCTCCCAAGGGGCCGGCATGTACCCATCGCGCCTGACGAACCGGCTCCACGGGTACCGCCTGCGTGTTCGCAGACGGGGGACACCCGGGCCATCCTCGATCGGAATGAGTCGAGGTGCCTGTGGCCCATGAACAAGACGGCTTGCAATATTCGCCGGTGAAGTTAGTCAGGCCGCAGGCGTGCGCAGGCTCGCGGAAAGACATGGCACCAGGGAGGAAAGCAGTCTCGTGGAAGCACTCAACCAATTCTTTAACTGGCTCAACGGCATCGTTTGGGGCGTGCCTATGATCGTGCTGATCATTGGCACCGGTCTGTATCTTCAGCTTCGCCTGGGCTTCGTGCCGATCCGCAAAGTGGCCTATGGCTTCCGCATGATCTTGAAAAGCCGCAGGCCGGGGAGGGCCGCCGAAGGGGAGATTACGCCCTACGCCGCGCTGATGACGGCGCTGTCGGCCACCATCGGCACGGGCAACATCGCCGGCGTCGCTACCGCTATCGCGGTGGGTGGACCCGGTGCGCTGTTCTGGATGTGGGTTACCGCCTTCGTCGGAATGGCGACGAAATACGCCGAGGTCGTCGTAGCGGTGAAATACCGCGAGGTCGACGACAAAGGCGAACACGCCGGCGGACCGATGTTCGCCATCAAGAATGGACTCGGAAAGCACTGGCAGTGGCTGGGCACCGCCTTTGCCATCTTCGGCGGACTGGCGGGTTTCGGTATCGGCAACATGGTCCAGGCCAACGGTATCGCCAGTGCGGTCGAGAACGCCTTCGGCATCGAGACATGGATCAGCGGCATCGTGATGACCGTCTTGACGGGTGCGGTGATCCTGGGCGGCATCAAGCGAATCGGCGCGGTGGCCGAGAAGGTCGTGCCCTTCATGGCGATCTTCTATCTCGTCTGCGTGGCTGCCGTCCTCGTCGTCTTTGCCGGTAACATTCCGCAGGCCATCGCCACCATCTTCACCCAGGCATTCAGCCCGACGGCGGCCACCGGCGGCTTCCTCGGCTCCAGTGTGCTGATGGCGATCCGCATGGGTGTGGCGCGCGGCATCTTCTCGAACGAGGCGGGCCTCGGTACCGCCGGTATCGCACAGGCTGCCGGCTCGACCGCCAATCCCGTTTTCTCCGGCGTCATCGGCATGATGGGCACGTTTATCGACACGATCATCGTCTGCACCCTGACGGGTCTGGCGATCATGGTGTCGGGCGTCTGGGCCTCGGGCGAAACCGGAGCGGTTCTGAGTTCTGCGGCGTTCGAGGCGGCACTGCCCGGCTACGGGAATTATCTCGTGACCATCTCACTGGCATTGTTCGCCTTCACGACGATCCTCGGCTGGGCCTATTATGCCGAGAAGTGCTGGGAATACCTGATCGGAACCGTGAGCGCGATACCGTTCCGCATCGTGTGGACCGTCGCAGTGTTCTTCGGCGCCACGCTCAGCCTCGACTTTGCCTGGCTGGTGGCCGACACCTTGAACGCGCTGATGGCTATTCCCAACCTGATCTCGTTGCTGCTCCTGTCCCCGGTTATCGCCCAACTGACGCGTGACTACTTCGCCGAAGAAGGCGCCGGCGCGGGAGTGGCCTCGCACAGCCAGGGCTAGCTGATCCAGAGGAAAGGTGCGCAGCGGTTTTCCGCGCGCATCCCGCTCCAACTACAGGAGTCGATCACGTCCATGATTTCAGGTCGACCCGACCTGAAATCATGGTGATCCAGCGAGTTTCAGTGAACTGATCGTCCCGGAGAGGCGGGGGCCGGAAGGCCTGAGTTGGCGGAAATCGCGCGGAGATCGGGCAGCGCAAAGTCGAGCCGTGCTCGCCGGCACGGCAACCGTGTCCCTATGGGCGAGACCCGGGTCGATCGATCGACCCGGGTCTCATGGATTCAATATGTTGCGGTGAGCGCCGCGCCTTCGCTCTTGTCGTGCACGGCGAAGCGGTCGAGCATATGAGCGCTTGCCTCGTTGAGGCCGATCACCTCGACGGTTACGCCGTGGCGGCGATATTTGAGCACCACCTTGTCCAGTGCGCCGACTGCGGTGATGTCCCACAGATGCGCCTCGCCGACGTCGATGACGACCTTGTCCAGCGGTTCGGCGAAGTCGAATGCGCCAATGAAACCCTCGGTCGAGGCGAAGAAGATCTGGCCGTCGACATGATAGGTACGCACCTTTCCGCTCTCGTGGAGCATCGAGCGGACATGGAAGAGGCGGGCGACCTTTCCGGCGAAGAACACCCCCGACAGAAGCACCCCGACCAGGACGCCCTTTGCGAGATCGTGGGTGCCGACGGTGGTGACGACCGTTGCCAGCATCACGACGGAGGAGGGCAGGGGATTGCGGCGCAGGTCGAGGATGGAGCGCCAGGAGAAGGTGCCGACCGAGACCATGATCATCACAGCCACGAGTGCGGCCATCGGAATGATGCGGACGAGGTCGTCGAGGACGAGGATGAGGAAGAGAAGGAAGGCGCCGGCGACGAAGGTCGAGAGCCGCCCGCGTCCGCCGGAGGTCACGTTGATCACCGACTGGCCGATCATGGCGCAGCCGCCCATCCCGCCGATGAGGCCGGAGGCGATGTTGCTTGCGCCTTGGCCGATGCATTCCTGGCTCTTGTTGCTCGTCGTGTCCGTCATGTCGTCGACGATCTGAGCGGTCAAAAGGGATTCGAGCAGCCCTACGGCGGCAAGCGCCACCGAGTAGGGGAAGATGATCTGCAGCGTCTCGAAGGTGAGCGGCACCTGCGGCAGCGCGAAGATCGGCAGGCTGGACGGCAATGCGCCGAGGTCGCCGACGGTGCGGACGTCCATTCCGGTCCAGAAGGCGACCGCGGTCAGCACGGCGATCGCGACGAGCGGCGAGGGAACCGCCTTCGTGACATAGGGAAAGATGTAGATGATCCCGAGCCCTGCCGCGATCATCACATAGGTGACATGCGGCACACCGATGAGTTCCGGAAGCTGCGCCATGAAGATCAGGATCGCAAGCGCGTTGACGAAGCCGGTGATGACCGAACGGGAGACGAAGCGCATCACCCGGCCGAGCTTCAGGAAGCCTGCGGCGATCTGGATGAGCCCCATCAGCAGGGTGGCGGCAAAGAGATATTCGAGGCCGTGTTCCTTGACGAGCGTGACCATCAGGACGGCGGTGGCGGCGGTCGCCGCCGAGATCATGCCCGGGCGGCCGCCGGCGAAGGCGGAAACGCAGGCAATGGCGAAGGAGGCGAACAGGCCGACCTTCGGATCGACGCCTGCAATGACCGAGAAGCCGATCGCCTCCGGTATCAGCGCAAGCGCCACGACGATGCCCGAAAGGACGTCGCCGCGGATGTTGGAGAACCATTCGCGTTTATAGCTGGTAATCGTCGTTTTCATGATTTTCTTCGCAAGAGTAGCACACCAGGCCGGCAGGAGCCGGCTCGTCGAGGTTTGATGCTGTTGCGTTGTCTGGCGGATCGGCGGCCAGAAGAGCCACCCGGGGTTTCACCGGGTCCGGGGTGAGTTCCGGCTTTATACGGATCGGTTGGTCCCGATGCAATGCCGAATTGGGCGCTGCCGCAATGCCGGCGGCAGCGCCCGTCTGCTGCAAATCTCAGCCTGTGACGGTGGCGGGCTCGCCGGATATCGCGCCGCGCCGGTCGAGAACGCCGCTCCAAAGCGTGAGGAGAAGCGCACCGGAGACGAGGATGGCGCCGACCCAAGGGGTGGCGGCAAGTCCAAGGGGAGAGTCGACCACCGTGCCGCCGAGCCAGGCGCCGAGCGCGATCCCGAGATTGAAGGCGGCGATGTTGAGCGCCGAGGCGACGTCGACGGCACCGGGGCGGTGCTCCATCGCAAGCTGCACCACATAGAGCTGGAGGCCCGGCACGTTGGCGAAGGACAGAAAACCGAGAGCGGCGAGCGTCACAAGCGTCAGGACCGGCGAAACGGCGGTGAACGAGAAGATCACCAGCACGAGCGCCTGCAGGAGGAAGAGGCCGATCAGCGCCTTGACGGGATTGGTGTTGGCGATCCGCCCGCCGGCGATGTTGCCGATGGCGATGGCGACGCCGTAGAGCACGAGGATCAGACCGACGCTCCGTTCGGAGAAACCGGTGACCTCCTGCAGGATCGGCGCCAGGAAGGTGAAGGCGACGAAGGTGCCGCCATAGCCAAGCGCGGTCATGGCGAAGACGATCAGCAGACGGCCGGAGCCGAGCACCCGCACCTGATCGAGAAGGCTCGCCGGGGCGGCCTTGGCGAGCGTGCCCGGGAGCAGGGCGGCGATACCGGCAAAGGCGACGACGCCGAGTGCAGAGACGCCCCAGAAGGTCGCCCGCCAGCCGAAGACCTGGCCGATATAGGTGCCGATCGGCACGCCGGTAACGATCGCGACCGTGAGCCCCATGAACATCATGGCGATCGCGGAGGCGCGGCGGTTCTCCGGTACGAGATCGGCGGCGATCGTCGAGCCGACCGAGAAGAAGACGCCGTGGGCGAAGGCCGAAAGCACCCGTGCGACGAGCAGCACTTCGTAGTTCGGCGACATTGCCGCCGCGGTGTTGCCGCCGATGAAGAGCGCCATCAGGCCGAGAAGCAGGGGCTTGCGTTCGATCCGCCCGGTCAGCGCTGTCAGGACCGGCGCGCCGAAGGTGACGCCGAGCGCGTAGACGCTGACGATGAGGCCGGCAAGCGGCAGCGTGATTGCGAGGTCGGTAGCGACCGTCGGCAGGAGACCGACGATCACGAATTCGGTGGTGCCGATCGCGTAGGCCGCGATCGTCAATGCGAAGATGGCCAAAGGCATGGCAAAATCCTTTCCGCCCGCCGTTCGCGAAGGCGATACGGGCTAGAAGACGTTGGCGATGGTTGATGTTTCGCAGTGCAATATGCTGCAGCCGGGCGGCTGCGATAAGCACCTCGCCAGTCGCAATGCCTGTGAATGAAATTCACGAATGGTTGGCTGCGTTGCCTAGAGCGGGATGAGGAAGAGTGTGTGCGGTCTTCCGCCCGCCTCCCGCTCTAACTTCTTGAAATCCATCAAGTTCATGTCTTTAGGTCGACCCTAGGAGAGGGGCGAACTCATTCGAACGGTGTCTCGTAACCTGCCCCTCATCCGGCCTGCCGGCCACCTTCTCCCCGCAGGCGGGGCGAAGGGGACTCGAGGCGCATCCGCTTGTCCCTTCTCCGCATCCAATGGGGAGAAGGTGGCCGGCAGGCGGATGAGGGGCATCAAACATGGCATCCCTATAGCGCCTCCCAACGACCGCCTTACTGATTTGCCGTGGCGTAGTCCTTCATGTTCTCCGGCGTCACCAGTTCGAAGGGGACCCAGATCTGCCGCTCGGTCTTCTGGTCGCGCGAAAGCGCGACCGCGGCGTCCATTGCGGCCGCCCCTTGAGCGATGGCGTTCTGAAAGACGGTGACGTCCAGGTCGCCCGCGGCCATGGCGGCTAGGCCGTCCGGCGTCGCGTCGATGCCGCCCACTACGACCTTCGACATGTCGACCCCCGCAGCCTTCATTGCCTGGATCGCGCCGATCGCCATCTCGTCGTTATTGGCGATGACGGCATCGAATTCCCGTCCCGTCGAAAGCCAGTTCGTCATGATGTTGGCGGCTTCGAGCCGGTCCCAATTGGCGCTCTGCTCCTCGATGACACTCATGCCCTTGCATTCGTCGGTGGCGATGACGTCATGAATGTCCTTCGTGCGCGTAAGCGAGGAGTGATTGTTGAGCGGTCCCATGAGGACATAGGCAGCACCCTTGCCGCCGAGCAGCCGGCAGACTTCCTTCGTCTCGAGCGTGCCGGAATCGATCTCGTTGGAGCCGACGAAGGCCGCCGTCTCGGGCAGTTTGTCGACATCGGCCGGCGGATGGTTCGCATAGACGATCGGAATCCCCGCGTCGGTCGCCATCTTCGTCAGCGCCGGCGTGCTGTCGCCGTCGACCGCGACGACGATGATCGCATCGACCCCGGAAGAGACGAAGTTCTGCACCTGGTCGAGCTGCCGGCTCGTGTCGTTCTGCGCGTCTTCGACCTGGACGGTGACGCCATCGAGCTTGGCTGCCTGGTCCTGCATGCCGTTTCGCAGAATGGTGAGGAACGCGCTGTCTGAACGGGCCATGGTGATGCCGACGTTCTCGGCATGCGCGCTGCCGGCAACGAGAGCCAGGGCCGCGGCGGACAATAGATGTTTCATGGATAAACCTCCCTCAGCTGGACTTCAGAATCCATGTGTAAATGGAATACAGGTTCTGAAGAAAATCAAGAATGAAATATACGTTTCATTCTTGATTTCGGTGGAGGCTATCGGCGCGACGGCACCACTTCATGGCGGTGAATGAAAGGCCGGCGTCCGGTCAAAGGAAAGGCTTGCCGCCCGTCACGGCAATCGTTGCGCCCGACACGTAGCTCGACATCGGATCCGCCAGCATGACATAGGCCGAGGCGAGTTCCACGGGCTGGCCCGGTCGCTTCATCGGCACCTGTTTGCCGAAATTGGCGACGGTATCCTCGGGCATGGTGGAGGGGATCAGCGGCGTCCAGATCGGGCCCGGGGCCACGACATTCACCCTTATCCCGCGTTCGGCCAGCATCTGCGCGAGACCGGCGCTGAAATTGTGAATCGCGCCCTTGGTGGTCGCATAGGCGAGCAGGATCGGATTGGGAACGTCGGCATTGATGGAAGCGGTGTTGATGATGGCGCTGCCCTTCTTCATGTGCGGCACCGCTGCCTTGGTCAGGTAGAACATGGCGTGCATGTTGACCCGGAATGTCAGCTCCCACTCCTCGTCGCTGATGTCTTCGATGTTCTTGAAGGTCGCCTGATGGGCCGCATTGTTGACGAGGATGTCGATGCCGCCGAGTTCCCGAACGGCCGTTTCGACGATCCTGCGGCAATGGTCGGACGACTGGATGTCGCCGGCGGCAAGCACGGCCTTGCGGCCTGCTTCCTCCACCAGAGCCTTGGTGGCCATCGCGTCGTCATGCTCGCTCAGATAGCTGATGAGAACGTCCGCTCCCTCGCGCGCATAAGCGATCGCCACGGCCCTGCCGATGCCGCTGTCTCCGCCGGTGATGATGGCTCTCTTGTCCTTCAGACGTCCGGAACCCTGGTACGAATTTTCCCCGTGATCCGGCAGCGGCTGCATCCGATCGGTGGTGCCGGGCATTTCCTGGGTTTGGCGGGGAAAGGGAGGGTGCGGAAATTTTTCCATGGTCACGAACTCCTTCGCAAGGCTCCTTCTGGAATGGCGATCGGCATCGCTGGGCTGCCCCCGGCGAGTACGCGGCCCTAACTCGGGCAGACTGGCTTTGTTCCGGCCCATGGCGGCCTTGAGAAGGCCGCCGATGGAACTTCGCCTACGGCTTCACGTTGCCCTCCTGACCCGATGAAACAGCAGGAGAGTAAGATGGAGAGAGCCAAGCGCCCATCGGCGGCCCCCCTAGATGTGAAGACCGCGGGAGGGCCGGTCGAGAATGACAGCGACCTGCGCCCGGAGGCCGACAAACCCCCGATCGAACCGGACGATATCCCGAACGCCAAGGCCGCCCGAGAGGCGGCGCGCTTGAAGAGGGATGAATACATCGTCAAGTCCGACCTGGAGGATGCCGACCAGCGCAATCCCCTGCCCGACATGAAAGACCAGGAATGAGTGCGATCCAGATGGTCGGTTCGCCTCGCAGCTTGATGGAGAATGACGATGAAAACGCCAAAGGAAGGCGCGCCCGGCACCACCGAGCAGTCGCCGCGGTGGGAAGGACCGAAGGAGACGCGCCCGAGAGGATACCTCCCCGCCAAGGATGATCCGGAACGCGACCGGGACGCCGTCGGCGAGAACCTGAAGGATCCGCATCGCGGCAAGGTTTCGGACGCCGGCAAGACGAAGCGTTAGCGGCCTGCGCCGGAACATCTTCGATCGCTCGCGGTTCCACACGCGGCGGGGGGCGATGCTTGTAACGCGATTGCGGCCGACGTGCGGACTGCCGCTGGAGGAGCGATATGTTGAATTCTCTCGAAGATGCAGTGGTCGTCATCACCGGGGCCTCGTCGGGGGTTGGACAGGCCACCGCCGAAGCCTTTGCCCGGCGCGGGTCGAAGCTCGTGCTGGCGGCCCGCGATGCGGCCGCGCTTCACGAGGTGGCCAGAACCTGCCGTGAACTCGGGGCGGAGGTTCTCGTCGCTCCGACCGACGTGACGGACGCCGATGCGGTCAAGGACCTGGCCAGGAAGGCGATGAGCTTCGGCAAGATAGACGTCTGGTTCAGCAATGTCGGCGTCGGCGCCGTCGGCCGCTTCGAGGAAACGCCGATCGAAGCGCACGAACAGGTCATCCGCACCAACCTGATCGGCCATCTCAACGACGCACATGCGGCGGTCCCGATCTTCCGCAAGCAGGGGCACGGCATTTTCATCAACATGATCTCGCTCGGCGGCTTCGCCTCCGCACCCTTTGCCGCGGCCTACAGCGCCAGCAAATTCGGCCTGAGGGGCTTTTCCGAAGCTCTACGGGCGGAGCTTGCGGACGAGCGCGACATTCACATCTGCGACGTCTACCCGACCTTCATGGACACACCCGGGGTCGGGCACGGCGCCAATTATACCGGTCGCAGGCTGAGCGTTCCCCCGCCCGTCTACAATGCGCGCCGCGCTGCCCGGGCGATCGTGCGCCTGGCGGAACGCCCGCGCAATTCGCTGACCGTCGGCCTCGTCGCCGACCTGACGCGGTTTGCGCATTTCGTCGCGCCGAACATGACCCCCCGGCTCATGGCGAAGCTGACATCGCGCTATCTGAGCCGCGCGCCGCGCGTGGCGAGGAGCCATGGCAATCTGTTCAGGGCACCGGCCGAGCCCGGGGGCATAGACGGCGGGCTACGATCGTCCCGCCGGGTCCCGGTCGCAACGACGGCCGCTGTCTGCGTGCTGGGCATTGCCGTCGCCGCGCTGGTCCTCGGCAAGCCTCGCTCTCCTTTCCGCCGGGGGCATTGAACGGCGCGAAAACTCCGGCTGATTCGCAGCTCGTTGACTTTTGGGCCGATCGCAGTGAAGATCGCAATATACTAAAATAAATTTTCACTCTCGCGAGTGCGCGGATTTGGAGTTGCGCATGGCGACCACGCAATCGAGCCGAAACAACGCGGCGACGGGCACTCACCGTCCCGCCAAGGAACTTGCCGGGCTGGCGCGCGAATGGCTTTTGCGCACCGATCCTGAACGCCTGATTTGCCTCGGTCGCGTGATCACGGCCGCTTTCGCAATTCTGGCGATCTATCTCGACCCCACTCGGCCGAACTCGATGCTCTATGAATCGCGCGTCGTTCTCTGCCTCTACCTTCTGCTTTCGGTAACCTTGGTCATCTTTCCGCTGCGCTACTCGTTCATCAGTCCGGTGCACCTGCTCATTCACGGTGTCGATGCGGCGGTTGTCGGCTGGCTGACCTTCCTTACAAGCGAGCTGGCGAGCCCGTTCTTCTCGATCCTCCCCTTCGTTATCCTCGCGATGACGATGCGCTGGGGGCTGAAGGGAGCCGCACTTGGAGCCCTCGTTGCTCTCTTCGTTCAGCTCGTGGTGGGCCTTCCCGATCTTCTCGACGGCGAGACCGGACTCAACCTGCTCATCATGCGCTCTATCTATTTCGTGCTCATCGCGTCGACGCTCGGCTATTTCGGAGCCTACAGGGAGCGAAGCCGCCAACGCCTGGCGCATCTGGCGCAGTGGCCGCAGGGTGCGATCGGGGAGGACCGGGTCTCGTGGTTGAGCATTCTGCTGGAGCACGCTTCCGGCGTTCTCGGCGACGCACACCTGCTCGTCATCTGGCGCGAGCAGGAATTCGAATCCGGATGCGCCGCATACTGGACCAGCGGAACGCTCCAGCTCGCCGATCTCACGGAGCCCGAATTCTGGCGGCGGCACGATCCCGATCGCTACGACGGACGCTACTCCAAGAACGGCGAGACCTTGAACGGCCTTTTCGCTGACCTGCCTCAGATCCGCGCAAGCTCTGATCAATCTGATTGCAAGGTATTTTCAGCCGCTTTTTCGAGCCTGCGCTATCGCGGCGCAGTTTTCGTCATCAGCTTCGGCAATGCAGCCGACGACACCAAGGACCTGACCCGGATCATGGCCACGCGGGTCGGGGCGGAATTGGAACGCGTCGCCCTCATCCAGGCCGCCCGCGCCGAAGGACGCATGCGCCTTGCCCGGGACCTGCATGACAGCGTGCTCCAGAACCTCACCGCTGCCCGTCTCAAACTGAAACTGATCGGCGAAGGGATCCCGGAAGGCGCAAAGGCACAGCTGACGGAGGTGGGTTCGATCATCCTGGAGCAGCAGCAATGCGTACGCAAGTTCGTAGACGAGAACCGGCCGGGAGAGGAGGGGAACCTTGCCAGGCTCGACCAGGAACTGCCGGAGTTTCTCGGCCTTCTGAAAGCGCAATGGAATTGCGCGATCGAGGTTTCGCTCGGACCTGCGGAACTGATGGTCCCCAAGTGGATGCTTTACGAGATCATGCAGCTGATCTCCGAGGCTGCCGCCAACGCGGTTCGCCACGGGCGAGCCACTGAGTTGCGAATAGCTTTCGCCAAGACCGCGGAGTGCTTGAACCTGGAGATCACCGACAACGGCGCTGGAATGCCGGATAAACTCAAATTCAAACTCAAGGAACCCTTCTCGCTGTCGCAGCGGGTCGCAGAGCTTGGCGGCAAGCTGGCGGTTTGCCGGAATGCGCCGGGCCTCGGTCTCCAGATCACGCTGCCGCTGAAGCTGGAGTTCAGGTGATGCATTCAGTGCTGCTCGTCGACGATCACCCGCTGCTCCTGCGAGGGCTTCAGGATATTATCGCCGCGGCGCCGGACTTCAGGGTCGTCGGGGCAACGGCAAGCGGCGTCGAGGCGGTTTCACTCATATCCCGCCTGCAGCCCGATATCGCGGTCCTCGACGTAGCCATGCCCGGCATGGGCGGATTGGAAATTCTGCGGGCCATCCGTGGCACCCGTCGTCTGACGAGGGTCATTTTTCTGACCGCGACGATCAGCGGCCCGCAGGTCGCGGAAGCGCTGAAGATGGGGCTTTCCGGCCTTCTCCTGAAGGAATATGCCCCCGAAGCGCTGCTGGACTGCATGCGGCAGGTCGCCATGGGCGGGAAGTGGCTGCCGGCCGATCTGATGGCAAAAGCGTCTCAAATAAGCGACGACGCGACGCTGGAGAGGTTCAGTCTGCTCACACCGCGCGAACGCGAGATCGCAGCGCTGATCTGCGGCGGCCTCTCCAACCGAATGATCGCGTCGAAACTCGGAACATCCGAAGGTACGGTCGGGATCCATCTGCACAATATTTTCCGTAAGTTGGACATCAACAATCGCGCCACCCTTGCCGCGCTTCACGTGCAGTATACCAATCCCCTGAAGTCTTAGTGGTGCGATGCTGCCAGATGGACCATCTGTCAGGTCAGGTCGTCCCGCGAGCTCAATAGATGGTGGCCTGACCTTCAAACGGATGGATATCATCCCTTGAAGCGACCGCTTCCGGACGGAACACTCGACCACAAACCTTCTGGGGTTGCTCTAGAATAAAGTCATTCCAAGACGAATGCGTACGGTTCCTAAAAAAAACGGAGGCCCTTAGAGCCTCCGAGCTGCATGGAGCTACGACACAGGTGTCGATCAGTCTCCCGTGTTGACAGTGCCACTGTCCTGTTTGCCCTTATCGCCCTTCTTGTGGCCGATATCGCGGCTGTCTGCAAAGGCCTTGTCGGAAGATCCGTCAAATACAGTTACTGAAATAAGCGGGAGCACCATTAGGAAGGACACTCCAAGCGCGCATACGGAAACAATTCTCCTACGTGTAAGCATAGGTGACCCTTTCCTCTAAGAGGGTGAAGACTTTTACGGACGCGCTGCTGCAGTGCTGCTCGCGGCCGGCGAAGTAAACGCAACTTCACGGCACGATGATTACATCAAACCGTCGAAGCCGAAATATAGGGAAAGATATATGCTTTGTTCCTTGGGCGTGAAAACGGGTCGAAACGGCAGCATTCTGTTGGATCGTAAGGTTCGTCAGCCGCCGTGATTGCCACCTTCACTATAGGGTTTCCTATATATCCTACCGCAGCGGGCGGTGCCAGTATCCTGACTGCATGTTTCCTTTCGATCGTAGCCCATGAAGGACAAAACATGCAGCAAATCGAAGTGCTGCAGCGATCGTTGCGAGCCTGATGAATGCCCGGTGTGATTGCTGAATGCACAGGAATTTCGACTATGCCGTTCAAGGAGCCGAAAATTCGGGAGCAACCTGCGAAGAGGATCGCCGCGAATTTCCGAAAAGTTGTGGCCGCTTTGTCGTTTGGACGCAGCCGCGAGTCACCGTCCTGCTCTCCACCAGCCTCACCTCAAACGCGATTGCCAAGTCTGGAGCCGGCGGCGGCAGGATCAGGGACCGCAGACAGACCGCACCCCGACAGGATGGGGCGAAACAGGGAAAGCCGCGTGACGGGCACAAGCTGTTGTAGTCTGCTTCGCCTGGACCGGGTCATGCCGGACCCGGCAAGCGGGCCATTTTGCGATTGTGAAGAGGCGCCGTCGAGGTCCAGATTTCTTGGGTCCAAGCGGCCAAAAGCATAGAACACACTTGATTGCGACAACTTCTAGCGGGAAGCGGACGATAAAGCCCAGGCATTCTTTCATCCAGCGAAGGCATCCGTAAAACAGCGTGCGACTTCTGACGCAGACATGGCCAGATAGGCGGCGCGCATATCACGGGGAACGATTTCTCTAGAACAACTCCAGGACAACTGCGCAGCGATTTCCGTCCGTTGCGGCAACACAAAGGGTTAGAGCATTTCCGCAACTCGGAAAGGCGGCAATGCTCCAGGTCAGCAATCCTCCAAGCGTTGGGCGCAATATCCAGGCCCCCGCCGGGAGATTTTTAGGGAGGAATTCCTATGGCAGTCATCAACGGCACAGCCGGAAACAATGTCCTCATCGGCACGGATCTAGACGACGTGATAAGCGGGTTCGGCGGTGACGATTTCATTCAGGGACTTGGAGGCGCCGACGTGATCAACGGCGGCGCGGGCGTCGACACGGTCGACTATAGCGAAAAGACGACTTCAGTCGTAGTCACCCTGACCGGTGCGACCGCCGCGACGGTCTTCGTCAATGGCGTGGCCGAGGACACTCTTAGCAACATCGAGAACGTTTACGGAGGCTCCGGCAACGATACTATTACGGGCGACGCCCAAAACAACCTGTTCCGAGGCGGCGGCGGAAACGACGTGCTCGACGGCGGCGCCGGCAACGACACGGCCGACTATACCGACAAGACGCAGTCCGTCGTGGTCACCTTGGCGGGGGCGACACCCGCCACCGTCTTCGTGAACGGTATCGCCGAGGACACGATCAGCAATTTCGAAAACGTCTATGGCGGGTCGGGCAACGACATCCTGACCGGCGACGACCGAAGCAACATTCTCCGCGGCGAAGCAGGGAACGACATTCTCAACGGCGGCGCCGACGACGACTCGCTGTCCGGCGGCGCCGGCAACGACACGGCCGACGGCGGAACGGGGGTCGATACCTTCGATCTCCGCGAAAAGACGTCCTCCGTCGTCGTGCAGTTGAACGGCGCGAACGCGGCGACGGTCTTCGTCGGCGGCATCGCGGAGGATACGATCCGCAATATCGAGAACATCGTCGGCGGGTCGGCGGACGACACGCTCGTAGGCGATGCGGAGGCAAACAAGCTTTCGGGCGCGCGTGGCAACGACTGGCTCAAGGGAGGCGACGGCGCCGATACCCTGGATGGTGGCGAAGACAGCGACACTGCCGACTACAGCGACAAGACGGCTGCGATTGCCGTGGCGCTGAACGGTAGCAAGCCAGTTACGGTCACGGTTGGCGGCGTTGCCGAGGACCTGATCGCGAAGATCGAGAACATCATCGGCGGCTCGGGAGACGACACGATCATCGGCGATGCGGCCGCCAATACGTTTCGAGGAGGTCTCGGTGCCGACGTGCTGGACGGCGGCGCCGGCAGCGACACCGCAGATTTCAGCGACAAGACACAATCCGTCGTTCTGGCCCTCAACGGGGCGGCCGATGCCGTTGCAACCGTCGGCGGGACGGCCGAGGATACGGTTCGCAATATCGAGAACGTCATCGGCGGATCCGGCAACGACCAGCTTACCGGTGATGCCGCCGCAAATACGTTCCGCGGCGGCCTTGGCGCCGACCTTCTGGACGGAGGTGGCGGCAGCGACACGGCTGACTACAGTGACATGACGGCATCGCTGGTCGTGACACTGGCCGGGTCGAACCCGGCGACGGTCTTCGTCGGCGGCGTCGCGGAGGATACTCTGCGCAACATCGAGAACGTCACCGGCGGCTCGGGCAACGACGTGTTCGCAGGCGACGGGCTCCAGAACGTCTTCGACGGCGGGGCGGGCAACGACACGGTCGACTATTCGGCTTCAGCCAAGGGGATCGCGGTGACGCTCAACGGCGCCAACGACGCGAAGGTGATCGTTGGGAACGCTGCGGAGGACACGCTGCGCAATATCGAGAATGTCACGGGCAGCGCCGTCGCGGACGTGCTGACCGGCGACTCGCAGGCCAACGTCCTCCTGGGTGGCGGCGGCGGCGACATTCTCAAGGGCGGCGGTGGGCAGGATACCATCGACGGCGGCGCGGGGTCCGATACGGCCGACTTCAGTGACAAGACGGCGGGTGTCGTCCTGACGCTGGCGGGCGCAGCCGACGCTATTGCGACGGTCGGCGGCGTTGCCGAGGATACGATCCGCAATATCGAGAACATCTTCAGCGGTGCCGGTGCCGACGTGCTGACGGGCGACGGCGGCAACAATACGATACGCGGCGGCGCTGGCGCCGACAGTCTGGACGGCGGCGCCGGCGTAGACACGGCCGATTACCGGGACAAGACGCAATCGGTTGTCGTGACCCTCGACGGCGCCACCCCTGTAGCCGTCAAGGTGGGCGGCGTGATCGAAGACACGATCCGCAATTTCGAGAACATCGCGGGCGGCTCAGCCGGCGATACGCTCACCGGAGACAGTCTGGCCAATGTCCTTATCGGCAATGACGGCGCCGATACGCTGAAAGGGGGCCTCGGCAACGACGTGCTGGACGGCGGCAACGGTATCGACACCGCGGATTATCTCGAGAAGACCGACGCGATCACTGTTACGCTGAACGGCACGGCGAACGCGACGGTCTTCGTCGGCGGCGTCTCCGAAGACATCATCCGCGGTGTTGAGAATATTCTCTCGGGTTCCGGTGACGACACGCTTGTCGGCGACGCGGCGAGCAACATGTTACGGGGGGGCCTCGGGGCCGATTTCATAGACGGCGGCGCAGGCGTGGATACTGCCGATTACCGCGAGAAGACGGCGTCTGTCGAGGTGGCGCTCCTAGGAGCCAGCGACAGCTTCGTCTTCGTCGGCGGCGTCGCCGAAGACACCATCCGCAACATCGAGAATGTGTTCGGCGGCAAGGGCAACGATACGCTCACCGGCGACGGCCTTGCCAACACCCTCAACGGCAATGACGGCAAGGACCTCCTCACGGGCGGCGGCGGAGCGGACATTCTCGACGGCGGGGCGGCCTCCGATACGGCGAGCTACCGCGACAAGACGGCATCGGTCTCCGTCACACTCGACGGGGCCACCTACACGACCGTCACGGTCGGGGGCGTGGCCGAGGACACGATCCGCAACGTCGAGAACATCTGGGGCGGGACCGGCAACGACAGCCTGAGCGGCGACGCGAACGCGAACCTCCTTTCGGGCGGCGGCGGAAGCGACACCCTCTTCGGTGGTGCCGGTGCGGACATTTTCCAGTTCGACTACGCTCTCGGCGCTGGGAATATCGACACGGTCCTGGATTTCACCGCCGGAGACAGGCTCTTCCTGTCGAAGAGCGTGTTCACCACGCTGAGTGGCGGTACGCTGGCAGCGACGCAGTTCTACGCGGCGGCCGATGCCACGGCGGCGCCGAACGCGAACCAAAAGATCATCTACGACACGACGAGCGGTGCGCTCTACTACGACGCAGACGGCAGCCTTTCCGCTCACACGGCCGTGCAGTTCGCGGTGCTGTCGACGCATCCGGGGCTGACCGCGGGCGATTTCGTGCTCGTCGTGTGATCGCCCCGGCTCCAGGGAACACCTGCCCGGGCTCCGTGTTTGGAGGAACGTGAAAGGACGAGCAGCGCCCGTCCTTTTATTCTTCCACCGACCGACAAGGAGCTCCGACGTGAAAGCCCTGACATGGCACGGCAAAGGCGATATCCGTTGCGAGAGCGTGCCCGATCCGAAGATCGAAGATGACCGCGACGCCGTCATCAAGGTCACCGCCTGTGCGATTTGCGGATCGGACGTTCATATTTTTCACGGCCTCATTCCATCCATGAAGAATGGCGACATTCTCGGCCATGAGACCATGGGTGAGGTCGTGGAGGTCGGCGAGGGCGCCACGGGACTGGAGGTCGGCGACCGGGTGGTCGTTCCGTTTACCATCGCCTGCGGCGAGTGCTTCTTCTGCCGGAAAGGCTTCTATTCCGCCTGCGAGCGAACCAATCCCGACCGGGAAAAGGCGGCGAAGCTCTGGGGCAATTCGCCGGCGGGCCTCTTTGGCTACTCCCATCTCCTCGGCGGCTATAGCGGCGGACAGGCGGAGTATCTGCGCGTGCCGCACGCCGATGTGGGGCCGATCAAAGTTCCCGACGAACTCACGGACGAGCAGGCGCTCTTCCTCTCCGATATTTTCCCCACGGGCTACATGGCGGCGGAGTTCTGCAACATCGAACCCGGGCAGACGATTGCGGTCTGGGGCTGCGGCCCAGTCGGACAGATGGCGATCCGCTCGGCATTCCTGCTCGGCGCCGAACGGGTCATCGCCATCGATACGATCCCGGAGCGCCTGAGACTTGCCGAATCCGCCGGCGCCATGACACTCGACTACATGGCTGAGGATATCTACGACCGCATCATGGAGATCACCCATGGCCGGGGCGCAGACGCCTGCATCGACGCCGTGGGCACGGAGGCCGACAGCCGGGCGAGCCTGGATTCGCTCGTCGACCGCGTGAAGGTGGCGACCTTCATGGGAACGGACCGGCCGCATGTGTTGCGGCAGGCAATCCATTGCTGCAGGAATTTCGGCACGGTGTCCGTCGTCGGTGTCTATGGCGGCTATCTCGACAAGGTACCGCTCGGTTCGGCGATCAACCGCGGCCTGACCCTCCGGATGGCCCAGACCCCAGTTCAGCGTTATTTGCCTTCGCTCCTGGACCGCATCCGGAAGGGCGAGATCGATCCGTCCTTCGTGGTGACCCACCGCGGCGGCCTCGACGACGGCCCCGAACTCTACAAGACTTTCGCGGAAAGAAAGGACGGCTGCATCAAGGTCGTCCTGAGGCCGTGACAAGACCCCTTTGAAGCTGCGCAGTGCCGGACGAAAAAACCGCACACACTTTTCCTGAAAGTGCTCCCGAGGTGCCTCAGAGCTCGAGTATGGCGTAGGGCCTGCCCGTCGGTTTCTCCACATGGGCGGCGACGTTGAAGACGGGGGCGCCGCCGGGCGTCTGCCCCTGATAGGCACCCTGGTGCGCATGGCCGTGAACGACGGCGCTCACCTTGAAGCGGTCGATGGTCTCTGCGAGCCGCGACGACCCGAGAAACGGATAGATCTCCTTCGGTTCTCCGGCAACGGTTTCAGGGATCGGCGCATAATGCAAGACGACGAGCGCGCGCTCCGCCCTGGTAGCCCTCAAGGCGTTTTCCAGTCGCATGGCTTCGTCGACGCTTGTCTTGACCATGGTCTTTATCGCCGCTTCGCCGAAGGCGCCCAGCATATGCCGGCCGAAGCCGCCGATGAAACCCTTGGTTCCGCAGAAGCCGACGCCCGAAATTTCGACACTCTGACCGTCGAGAAGATGCACACCCGCCCTGACGAGGATCGACGAAACCTCCTCAACGGCATCGCATTGATGATCATGGTTTCCAAGCACGGCGACGACCGGGATCGTGCAGGACTTCAGGTCGGCGGCGAGAAGCTCCGCCTCCGCAGGCTTGCCGAGATCCGTCAGGTCGCCGGCGATCACGAGCACGTCCGCGGCGCGCGATATTTCCGCAAAGAGATCGGTATAGGAGACCGATCGGTCCTCCTTTACATGCAGGTCCGCCACGGCGGCCACCTTCAACTTGCTCATGACTCCGTATCCTCAGGTTCTGCGCTGATGTCGGAGTCGCCGCCGACATCGGCGAAACCCCATTCCTTCACATCGATTTCGTAGTCGGGGCGCGAGTACATCCGGCCGCGACAGATCTTCGTCAGGGGCAGTGGAAGGTCTCTCTGCGCCGCCAGCCTGCTCAAGAGCTCGTCCATCAGCCAGAGGGGGACCTTGTCGCGCTCGGAGGGATAGATCCATCGGAAGTTCAGGAGGTGGATGAGCAGGACCTCCCAGTGCGCTTCCATGTATCCGAGCAATCTTGCCCAATCGATTCGGTCATGTGCCTTCAGGATCAGGTGCGCGACGTCGGCGCCGTCGTAGCGGTGGCGAAGCTGGATGAAAGCCTTGGACCAGACGAGTTCCGTCGGCGCGACGATAGCACAGGTGGAGGCACCGATCTCTATCAACAGAGCATTGGCGAACCAGGCATCGGTGACGATCATGGTTCCGTTCGGCGAGGAGAAGATGACGTCGAAGAAGGATTTCCCCTTGAAGACCTTGCCTAGCCATCGATCGTCCTCGATTTCGACGGCGTATCCGAGCGCCTTGAAATGATTGAGGATGCGGGTGTAATCGCCCGGCTTGCAGAAGACGTCCAGATCCTTGGTCGGCCTCGAAATGCCCGTATGGGCGCTGACGGCGAAGGTGCCCGCGATCAGGAACGGAATTTGCGACCGGCCCAGCTCGGCAATCGCCTCGGCAACGAATGCTTCGGCCTCCTCGTCGACGAGACGCGGCAGCGCGAGCGGCTCGGACGGGTGTTCCAAAGGGGAGCGCGGGGGCATTGACGCCATGCTGGTCATCCAAATGAACGAGACTTCCCTGACAACACGCCAGTCTTTCGGAAGTTCCGCTTGCCCCGAGGTGGGGAATTGCATCCCTCAAGTCCCCGCACTTTGCGTCCGCTACTTTAGCTGGGATGCACCAAGGCGCGAACGTGATGGAACCGCTGGCCACGTCATGGCGTTTGTCTGGCAGCTATCGCATGAGCGCCCGGAGCGGAGCGAAGGGCAGAATCATTAGGCAAATCAAAGCGCTACAGCGACTGCGCACGTCTATTGATGCGCCGCTGAGGGAGGAGCATATGCCTGTCATCAGCCCCACGATCCACACCCAGCAAAACAGCCGGGAGCTTGAATGTCAGCGCGCAATGGAGGACGAGTTCCTGGTCCTTACGGCCCTGGCCGAGGAAGCGGGCTGGTCATGGCAGGAAATCGCGCTCGCCATGTTGGAGTTGACCGAGCAATATGTTGCAGCCATGCGGCCGAGTTCGGCGATGGAGGCGAGATCACTCCTGCGCAGTCACTCCAAGAGCTTGCACTGACCGGAGCAGTGTCGCGTTCACCCAAGGCGTTCGCTGTTTCATTGAAGCAGTGAAACGCTTTTATATTTTGAGACTACGCACTCCCGGACGGAAAACCGTCGCACACTTTCCTGGAAGTGCTTTAGGTCACGGCACCTCCGACGGCCAGTGCCAATACGAGGAAAACGAGGAAGATAATAACCGCAATGTAGAAGAGTATTTTCGCGATCCCCGCCGTCGCAGCCGAGACGCCGGAGAACCCGAGGAACCCGGCTATCAGTGAAATGACGAAGAAAATCAGTGCCCACTTCAGCATAGTCACTCCTTCCGTTCAGTTCCTGCGTTGCGGTCGTCGTGGCGCAGCCGTTCAGCGGCTGCCCCGGTTCGGATCCTTGCCGGCCGCCTGGCTGCTTTTCTTGACGTCGTCCTTCTTCGCCTGATCGCCTGCACGATTCCCGCCATGCGTCCCTTTCGAGCTCTTGGCGGTCTTGCCGTCCTTTACGTTCGTAGCCATCTCGCATCCTCCAGCGCTGTACCGAAACCGGCAGCAGAGCGGATGCAACCGGGGAAGGGCGATAAAGTTCCGTCCGGGCCTTCGAGCCGGCGGCGCCGGTCCGCTTTCCTTCCATTGTTCCAGCGACTGCCGGCGGAACCAAATCTGGCCCGGACGGTTTGGTTGGCCGAATGAGGCTCCCGAGAGAGGAAAGGCCATGAAGAACATCGTCTTCGGCGTTGCGGTGCTGTTGAGCGCTGCGGCAGCGCCGGCCTTCGCGCAGACGGCCGGCAACACCCCGGCCATCGCCACTCCCGACACGCAGAACCCGACGGCGCCTATCCCCGGCAAGAACAGCTTCACCGAAGACCAGGCACGGGAACGGATGCAGGAGGCGGGCTACACGGACGTCAAGGAGCTGAAGCTCGACGACAAGGGTATCTGGCGGGCAACCGCGATGAAGGACGGCAAATCCGTTTCCGTCACTCTCGATTTTCAGGGCAACGTAGTCGCGCTTTAACGTCAAATAAAGGAAGAAGACAATGAGAACCGTGGCAGGGCTGTTTGACGATTACGGCGAAGCCCGAGGCGCCGTAAGCGATCTCGAAGCGGCAGGCTTTCCTTCCGAAAATATAAGCATCGTCGCCAACAATGCGGGCGACCGCTATTCGGGCGACGGCTCCGCTGCAGCAAGCGGTGCCGGAGCAGGTGCCGGTCTGGGCGCCGTGGGCGGCGGCACGCTGGGGCTTTTGACCGGCCTGGGCCTGATGGCCATACCTGGGGTCGGACCCGTGGTCGCGGCTGGTTGGCTGGCGTCGACCGCCGCAGGCGCGGCGGCCGGCGCTCTCGCCGGAGGTGCGGCCGGCGGCATCATCGGATCGCTCACCGATTCCGGGATCGAGGAGGAGGATGCGCATCTTTACGCCGAGGGCGTGCGCCGAGGCGGCACGCTGGTGGTGGTCAGGACCGAGGAGCCCCTGGTCGCACAGGCGGACGGGATTTTGAGAAATCGCGACGCCGTCGACATATCGGTCCGGCGCCGCGCCTATACGGAGGATGGCTGGACCCGGTTCGACACCGCCTCCAGTCCCTATAGCCTCGACGAGATCGAACGCGAACGCGAACGCCTCAGCCGCCCGGCGCTGTAGCGCAGGTGCCGCTGCCGCGGCACAGCTGAACACTGCCGTTCGGGTCCGCAAAAGCAACCCGGCCGCCGAAGGAGCCAGATCACTGCGCCCCTTCGCGAAACAATGAAACGATCTGGCGCGGCGGTTGCGACGAGACGCAAGGAAGGCTTCCGCCATGATTGATTTTTCCCGTGCCCGCGAACGGATGATCACGTCGCATCTCTCGCGACGGGGGATAAGGGACAGACATGTCGTGGAGGCGATGGGCGTCGTCCCGCGGGAGGCATTCGTCGATCCAGGCTTCGAGGAATTCGCCTATGAGGATTCGGCCCTTTCGATCAGCCATGGCCAGACCATTTCGCAGCCCTATATCGTGGCGCTGATGATCGAACGCGCCGAAGTCCAGCCGGGCGATACAGTGCTCGAGATCGGGACCGGATCCGGTTATGCGGCGGCGGTGCTCAGCCGGATCGCGGCATCTGTCTATACGATCGAGCGCCATGCCGGCCTCGCCGAGGTTGCCGAGAGACGATTTGCCGAGCTCCGTTACGGGAATATCGATGTGCGTGTCGGCGACGGCACGGCCGGCTGGCCCGAGGCAGGACCCTTCGACGCCATACTGGTCGCCGCCGGAGGTCCCGAGATACCGCATGCGCTGAAGGAGCAGCTCGACCTCGGCGGCCATCTCGTCATACCCGTCGGCCCCCCTGAGGAGCAGCGTCTGATGAAGGTCACGCGGGTCAACGCCACGACATTCGAGGAGCAGGACCTCGGCGGGGTCAGATTCGTGCCGCTCGTCGGCGAATACGGCTGGCATGAGGAGCGGGCTCAATCCCGGGCAAGGCTCAGACCTGCGCCCACGCTGCCCGAGATGGTTGCAGAGGCGGCCGAGCCGCTGCCCGATCTCGACGATCCTGCATTCGGGCTGCTGTTCGATCGCTTTGCCGGGCGGCGGGTCGTGCTGCTCGGAGAGGCGAGCCACGGCACGTCGGAATTCTACCGCGCCCGCGCAGCCATCACGCGCCGCCTGATCGAGGAACACGGGTTCACGATCGTGGCGGTCGAGGCGGATTGGCCGGATGCGGCGGCAGTCGACCGCTATGTCCGACATCGAAGTCAAGGCATGCACCTCGAAGCGCCGTTCCAGCGGTTCCCGACCTGGATGTGGCGCAACCGCGAAGTGATGGATTTCGTCGAGTGGATGCGCGAACATAACGGCCGCAGGAGCTTGCCTGACCGGGCCGGCTTCTACGGTCTCGACATCTATAATATGCGCGGCTCCATTTCCGCGGTTCTCCGGTATCTCGATGAGACCGACCCCGAGGCCGCCGCGGTCGCCCGCGAGCGCTACGGTTGCCTGACCCCCTGGCAGAACGAGCCGTCGACCTATGGCCGTGCGGCCATGACCGCGGGCTTCCGCAAATGCGAAGAGGCCGTCGTCAGGCAATGCCGCGAACTCCTGGAGAGGCAGCTCGAAGCCGGGCGCGACAGCGGCGACGAGCTTCTCGACGCGGTGCAGAACGCGCGCCTCGTCGCCTCGGCCGAGCGGTATTACCGCATCATGTATTATGCCGGAGCCGACTCCTGGAACATGCGCGACACCCACATGTTCGAGACGCTCGAGCATCTGTTGAATGCACGCGGCGCCCGCTCGAAAGCGGTCGTGTGGGCGCACAATTCCCATATCGGCGATGCCCGCCATACCGACATGGGCACGGCCCGCGAGGAGTTGAACATCGGTCAGCTCTGCCGCGAGCGGTTTGGCGACCAGGCAGCGCTGATCGGCTTCGGCACGCATGGCGGCCATGTGGCTGCCGCAAGCGATTGGGACGGCGATATGGAGGTGAAGCCGATCCGGCCGTCGCTCGAAGGAAGCTATGAGCGCGTGATGCACGACTCAGGGGTAGGGCGCTTTCTCATCGACTTCGCGCGCCGCGCGCGTTTGCGCGACGGTCTCCTCAAGCCGATGCTCGAGCGCTTCATCGGGGTGATCTACCGGCCGGACACGGAACGCTTCAGCCATTATGCCCACGCTTCGCTGCCCCGGCAGTTCGACGCCTTCGTCTGGTTCGATCAGACGACGCCGGTCGAACCGCTCGGCGCGCAACACATAAAGGCGGGCGTGCCGGACACGTTCCCGTTCGGCCTGTGAGGCTCGTGAATCCTTGAGTTAAAGCTGCGTCGAGATGATGTTGTCGACGCTCACCTCGCCGCTGAGCACGCCGCGTTCCGTGCCGTCCGGGGCCGGCCCCTCCTCGACCACGGTGTAGAGCTTCTCGCTGCGAAATGCGCTGGCCATGTCGGTCGTCACCCCTTCCGCCGGCTTGGCGTCGATCTCGAGGAAATCGAGTTCCGCCTCGCTCGCGACAATGCGGGCATCGCCGCTCGATCTTGCCGCCACCACGACCTCGCCCTGGTAGCTGGCATTCTGCCAGTTCGGATCGTCGGGCTCGGCGAGCGGCGACAGACGGTATATCTTGAGCTCTTCCTGCATGTGCTACTCCGACTGGTCGATCGCATGCGGCGGCGGTTGCCCCGATTCGGCCGTCTGGTCGAGAGGAAACATCATCCAGAGCGCCGCAATCACCACCAGGACGACGATCACTGCTGCAGCCAGGACCTTGGACATGTGAACCTTCCGACGATTGTCGAGACCGAACCGCGAAACCTGCGGTTTTCCGGTCTCCAATCACCCAGGCGTCGAATTGTTCCGAAGCACGCAGGTGACGCGGCCACGCGCCGTTCTGCAGGAACATTTCGGGAAGCCGCCGGTTGGAGGACGCGCGAAAAGAAAGGAATATCCGATGGCTACTGCGAACGAACACCTTGTGGCTTGGCTCAGGGATGCACATGCGATGGAAGAGCAGGCGATCACGATGCTCACCAGCCAGTCGAGCCGGCTGGAAAACTATCCCGAACTCAAGACCAGGATCGACCGCCACCTGCAGGAGACGAAGGACCAGGCGGCCATGCTCGAGCGCTGCCTCGAACGGCTCGACGGCGGAACCTCGAGCATCAAGGATATCAGCGGCAAGATCGTTGCCTTCGGGCAAGGCCTGAGCGGCCTCTTCGTCAGTGACGAAGTCGTCAAGGGCACGCTGGCCAGCTATACATTCGAGCATATGGAAATCGCCAGCTACAGGATTCTCATCGCCGCAGCCGAACAGGCGGGCGATCAGGAGACAAAGCGGGTCTGCGAGAGCATCCTGCAGCAGGAAATCGCGATGGCGGAGTGGCTGGCTCAGAACGCCGGTGAGATCACGCGAAAATTCCTGGAGCGAGACCAGCGGGACGTGACGGCCAAGCACTGAAGCGGCTTCAGCCGGACCTGCGGGACCTGCCGAAAGCGCCGCGCCTCCGACAAGATGCGCGGCGCTGTGGTTCTCAGGACGGTTCCTGCTTGTCCCGCATCACGACGTCCAGTTCGGCAAGCAGCGGAAGATGATCCGAAGCGCTTCGCGCCAGGGTGCTGCCGTGCACCCTGCAGGAAGCCACTTCTATGCCTTTCCCGATCAGCACGTGATCGATGCGCAGCAGCGGCAATCGCGATGGAAAGGTCGGCCGAGGCTTGGCGCCGGTCAGCAGTTGCGCGTCGCTGAGCTGTCGGGCCAGGAGCCTGTAGGCGGTCGAACGCCCCGTGGCGTTGAGATCGCCTGCCAGGACCACGTGAGCGTCTCCCTGGGCCATTCCTCCGAGCCAGCCGGGGCCTAGAAGGGCGGTCGCCTGGCGCAGGCGCTCGGCGCCGCGCAATCCGAGATGCGTCACGATCACCTGAAGCTTGACTGCGGCGACGTCGATCTCCACCCAGAGCGCGCCCCGCGGCTCGCCGGACGAGGGGAGGGGTGCTGCCTTGATCAGCCGCATAGGCAAGGCCGTCAGAACGGCGTCTCCGTATTTCTCGTCCTCCAGGTGGAGAGCCGGATGGAACTCGGCTTCCATGTTGAGATGCGTGGCGATCATATGGGCCTGGTCTATTCCACCGGTGCGGGCGCGGCCGACGTCGACTTCCTGCAATGCGATGACGTCGGGCTGGCATTCGGCGATGACGGCGGCGATGCGCGCGGGATCGAGCCTGCGGTCGGTGCCGAAGCAGCTGTGAACGTTGTAGGTGAGGAAACGTATCCGCTGTCGCATCGCCTTCGGAACACGCAGCACCTGCTTTTCGTTCCGGTGGGTGCGCAAGGGAGGGCCGATGTCCAGAAAAATTCTAGCGAGACTGTTCATCGCTGCCGGTATCTGCGTGGCGGGCTGGTTGATCTATCGCACCCTCAGCCAACATAGCTTTCATGAAATCGCTGGTTCGATCATGCGGATTCCGGCCCGGAATCTCTTTGTGGGCATCGGTTTCGTCTTTCTTTCCTATTTCTGCCTGACCCTCTTCGACACCCTCGCTATTCGCTATGTCGGGCGGAAGCTCGCCTATCCGCAAATCGCCATCGCCTCCTTCACCAGCCTTTCGATCGGCCACAATGTCGGCGGCGCGGCCTTGAGCAGCGGTGCAGTCCGCTACCGGTTCTACTCGCGCTGGGGGTTGAGCGCCGAAGAGGTGGCGAAGGTCATTCTGTTCTGCGGCGTCACCGTCGGCCTCGGCCTTGTCGCATTGGCCGGGCTTTGTTTTCTGATCGTGCCTTCGGGTGCCGCGCGGCTTACCGGATTTTCCACGACCGGCGCTTTCCTGCTCGGCACTGCCTGCATAGCGGCCGCGGCCGGTTACGTCCTGCTTGCTTATTTTCTGCGGGGCTCGGTTCGCATCTTTCGCTGGACTTTCGAAATGCCTTCGGTGGGGATTGCCGCCTTGCAGGTCGTCGTCGGAGTCGCCAACTTCCTCTGCGTCAGCGCAGCGTTGCATCAGCTGCTCAGCGCCTTCGAGGAGGTGAGTTTCATCGACACGGCCATGGCCTATGTCGGGGCCGGCGTGACCGCGATCGTCAGCCATGTCCCCGGCGGAATCGGCGTACTCGAGGCGACGATCGCATTTCTGCTTGGCAGTTCGGCGAGCCTGGGCGCTCTGATCGCCTTTCGGGCGATCTATTTCTTCCTGCCGCTGCCGCTCGGCTTGATCTCGCTTTCGGTCGCTGAGTTCGTCGCCCGTCGGGATGAGGAAAAAAGCCTGGTGAGCAAGGCGAAAAGCTGACCGATCCAGCGCCTCACGAGCTTGTGCGTGCGATAAAAGGGTCGGATCGGCCTTTGCGGATCGACGATCTCCGTGCCCCAGACGAGACTGGTCGCGCCGTCGTCATCGATTCCATCGAAGGCGCGTATGCCGCGCCGGCGCGTGTTCAACCTGTCCAAGGCGGCGACGAGCGAGTTCGTTTCCCTCAGTGCCTTTTCAACGGCGTCCGCTTCAATGTCGAGATGTTCTGCGATCAGGCCGTTGCGGACTCTGGCAATGGCGGCGCGCTGTCCTTCGTTGGCCGCTTCTACGGCGACGTCGCATTCGGTGTCGAGGCTTGCCGAGCGGTGGTTGAAGTTCGACGAGCCGACGCGGAAAAAACGATCGTCGATCGCGACCACCTTGGAATGGATAATCACCTCCTGCTCGGATCCGTCGGCGGCGGGAACGACCGGGTAGGCGACCCTGAGCCTGCCGTAGCGGTCGGCCCGCTTGAGCCGCCGAACGAGACGGTCGCGGTTTCCTCCCATGACGATGCGTTCCAAAAGCCCATGCGAGCTGCGGGTGGTGATGACCACCACTTCCGGGCCGTCCGGCTCCTGCAGCCGGTCGCAGAGCAACTGCCCAATTCTTCCCGATGCGAAATACTGGTTTTCGATGTAGATGTGACTTTGCGCACTGCGCAAGGCATCGAGCGTCAGCCGCAGTGCCTCCTGCCGGCCGCGCCTTTTGCCGGAGCCCGGCTCCGTGCGGGCGATTGCGACCGGGCAATCCTCGAGCACCGGCACCGTGCCGTTCGGCCATGCAAGCGCCCTCGCGGGCGGCGCCTCGATTTCCTCGCCCGTAGAGGCTTTCCAGCGGGATCTGCAGAGATCGCCGATGGCGCGGCTCGCCTCGCCTTCGAGCACCACCTGGATGTCATGCACCGGATCATAGGGTTTTCCGTCCGGATCGCGCCGCAACTCGTTCTCGGCCGCGTGCTCCGGCGTGTCCCAGCGGCGCGCCGTCAGGTCGATGCCCCCGGCAAAGGCGATGCTGTCGTCGATGCAGACGAGCTTCTGGTGATGCGATCCGCGCAGCGCCCGGTGGCTCGCGAAGCGAAGTTCGATCTGCGGATGGGCCGCCCATTGCTGCCTGCGAAAGAGCCTGAGCGACTTTCCCGAGTAGATCGGTCCCATCGCCCAGACGAGAATGCGGATCTTCAGTTTCGGCTTTTGCGCAGCGAGGCGCTCGAGCCTGCTGCCGAGCGATTCCGCCTGGGGGTCGTCCGGTCTGAGCTTGATGCGCGGATCGAAGTCCCATCCGGTGATCCAGATCTGCTCTTCCGCCTGATCGAACGTACTGTCGAGACAAGCATAATAGGCGGCTGCGTCCACCAGGAAGGACAGATGCCGTGCGGGCGCGCTGCGCCAGACATTCTCCGCCTCCTTGATTATCGGCCGGCTTGTCCGACGCCATCGGCCGGCCGGATTTCCGGTGAACGCGCTTTTCCAGTCCAAGCTTCCTATCCCGTACGTGGCGACTGGAAATGAATCCCTTTCAACCGTGATTTGTTCCAGGAGCAGCATTGTTGCCGAACAAAGCCTTCGCGGCGACCAGGTCGGCGGAGCTTTGCCATGGCGGAACATTTCCCGGCAGGACGAGATTAGAAGGTTCCGAGCCTTCAATCGAACCCGCCAATCACCCATACGCTGACCGGAGGAGGGGCAAATATGCCGAACACTTCCGACATCCTCATCGACACGCTTATCGAATGGAAGGTCGATGTCGTCTTCGGCCTGCCCGGAGACGGCATCAACGGCATCATGGAGGCGCTGAGGAGGCGGCAGGATCGCATCCGGTTCGTTTCTGTGCGCCACGAGCAATCGGCCGCCTTCATGGCATGCGCCTATGCCAAATTCACCGGCAGACTCGGCGTCTGCCTCGCCACATCGGGCCCGGGCGGCACAAATCTGCTGACCGGCCTCTACGATGCGAAGCTGGACCAGATGCCGGTGCTCGCGATCACCGGCATGCAGTATCACGACCTGATCGAGACGTTCTCACAGCAGGACGTCGATCTCACCCGCGTCTTCGAAAACGTCGCCGTCTACAACGCGCAGGTGAACGACGCAGCCCACATGGAAAACCTCGCAAACCTTGCCTGCCGGTCGGCGCTCTCCAAGCGCGGCGTGGCGCATCTTTCGATCGCCAACGACGTGCAGGAGCGGATGGCTAATGGCGGGCGGTCCCGCCGCAACCGGCCGGGGCACATGCCGAGCCGGTATTTCGCCGGCAAGCTCGTGCCGCTAGAAAGCGATCTTTCGAGAGCGGCGGATCTCCTGAATGCGGGCAGGAAGGTGGCAATTCTTGCGGGGCGCGGCGCACTCGAGGCGAAGGAGGCTCTGCGCGAGACGGCGGAACTGCTGGGCGCGCCGGTGGCGAAGGCTCTTCTCGGCAAGGCGCTGCTGCCCGACGACGACCCGCTGACCACCGGCGGCATCGGCATACTCGGCACCGCGCCGTCGCAGGAGATCATGCAGCAATGCGACACGCTGCTCATCGTCGGCTCGACCTTCCCCTATCTCGAATATTATCCCAGGCCGAACACGGCAGCCGGAATCCAGATCGACCATGACCCGCAGCGCATCGGTCTGCGCTACCCCGTCGAGGTCGGGCTGGTCGGCGAGGCAGGCGAGACCCTCCGCATGCTCAACAAGCGGCTCAAACGCAAGCAGGACAGGTCGTTCCTCGAGCGGGCGCAAGAGCAGACGCGAAACTGGCGCCGGGAGCTGCGGGCGATGGAAGGCGACAGGAGTTCTCCCCTGAAACCGCAGGCGGCGGTCGCGGCTTTCGGCCGGCGCATCGCGAAGAACGGTATCGTCGTCACCGATTCCGGACAGAACACCGAGCTTGCGGCCCGTCATGTCGATCTCGGTGCGGACCACATGTTCGCGGTCTCCGGCGCCCTCGCCTCGATGGCCTCGGGCCTGCCCTATGCTATCGCGGCGGGCATCGCGATGCCGGACCGCCCGGTCTATGCGGTCGTCGGCGACGGCGGCTTCGCGATGCAGCTCGGCGAATTTGCGACAGCCGTCGGATACCGGATTCCTTTGAAGCTCCTGGTCATCCGAAACGACATGCTGAACCAGATCGCCTGGGAGCAGATGATGTTTCTCGGCAATCCGCAATTCGCCTGCGAATTGCCGCCGATCGATTTCGCCGCCGCGGCGGAGGCCATGGGCGGCCGGGGCTTCACCGTCCGGTCCTTCGGCGAACTGGACGGGATCATGGATCAGGCCTTCGCCGTGGATGGGCCGGTGGTCATCCAGGCGCTGGTCGACCGTTACGAGCCGCTGATGCCGCCGAAAATGCCGGCGGACTACGCCCGGAACTTCCGTGCCGCGCTTCCGGAAACGCCGGGGCACGAGAAGATCGAGGAAAACCTCAGGAATTCCTCCGTCGGCAGGAAGGTAACCGACGAGGAGCCGCCGCCGCCGCATGAGGCGGCGCCGGACGAGAACACCGGCGAATTGCCGGGAATTCCGTAGAGCGCATTCCCGCCGACGGGAACAAAGCATGCCTTCTTCGGTTCGAACCGGAAGTATGGGCTTCGAGGACCCGAGAATGACGCATGCTATAGGCAGCAGGCGATGGGCAATCGCCGACGGCTACATCCCTTCTTCGAGCGCGAGCGACGATCCCGTGCTCGTCTCCCCAGCGCTCGTCTCCCATGAAAGCGCCTGCATCCTGAATACCGGTGACACGCCGGCCAAGGTCGAGATCATGCTGTTCTTTTCCGACCGGGAGCCCGCAGGTCCGTACCGTGTAACCGTCGCGGCCCGCCGGACGGTCCACCTGCGTTTCAACGATCTCGACGATCCGGAGCGCGTGCCGCGGGACACGCCCTATGCCTCGCTGATCGAATCCGACACGCCGATCGTCGTGCAGCAGACGCGGCTCGATTCCCGGCAACCGCCCCACGCTCTCTTGAGCACAATCGCCTATTGCCAGGAGTAGCATGCCGAAAACACCGTGGAGTGCTACCTCTCAGAACCTCGGTCAGGATTTTCACAACTGGTCGGGCGGCCTGCGCTTTCGTCCGTCGCGTCTGGAGGTGCCGGAAGACGAGGAAACCGTGGCGGCGCTCGTGCGCGCAGCCGCGCGGCAGGGCCGCAGCATACGGCCGGTCGGCTCGGCCCATTCGTCGAGCGAGATTTACGTGACCGACGACATCCTGGTCTCCATGGCCGACATCTGCGGCTTACGCGAGCATGATGCGCAACACCACCGCGCCACGGTCGGCGCCGGCTCGCAGCTGACCGAGCTCAGCAAGGAGCTGCAGGCAGCCGGCATGACGCTCTCCAACTTCGGCGACGTGGCCACCCAGACCGTCGGCGGTGCGATCGGAACCGGAACGCATGGGTCCGGACGGAATTTCGCCAACCTGTCGATAATGCTCGTGGGCGGCCGCCTGGTCACCGCCGGGGGTGAGATAAGGACGTTCGACGTGGAAGAGGAGCCGGACTTCGTGCGGGCCCTGCGCGTCTCCTTCGGGACGCTCGGGATTCTCACCTGGACCACTCTGAAGCTCGAGCCGTTGCACGATCTGCACCGCCAGGAATGGTGCCTTGCCTTCGAGCCATGCATGGAGGTGCTCGATAAGCTCTCCCGCGAAAACCGGAATTTCGATTTCTACTGGTATCCCCGCTCCGACGAGGTGAAGATCCGTTGCCTCAACCCGCCCGGCGAGGAGAAGGATTACGGCGCCTTCGCACGGCTGGCAAAGGACGAAACCGGCCCGCCGCACGCGGTCATTCCCCAGCACAGCGACCTTCCGCATCGTTTCGAGGAGATGGAATATTCCATGCCCGCCGAAGCGGGGCCGGAATGCCTCGGAAAGCTGCGCGCGCGGATCAAGGAAAGATGGCGCCGCTCGGTCGGCTGGCGTCTGCTCTATCGCTACATCAAGGCGGACGACAGCTGGCTCAGCGAAGCCTATGGGCGGGATTCCGTGAGCATATCGCTTCATCAGAATGCGACGCTCCCCTACTGGGACTTCTTTCTCGACCTCGAACCGATCATGCGCGATTACGGCGGGCGGCCGCATTGGGCGAAGAAGCACAGCCTTCGCGCAGCCGAGCTCAGACCCCTTTACCCGATGTGGGACCGCTTTCTCGCGCTCCGGCAGGAAATGGATCCGGACGGGCGCTTCCTGACGCCGTATCTGCGCGGGCTTCTAGGTTGTTAGGAGGGCGTATGCAGGCGATCGGCAAGAGGCGATGGACGATAGCCGGGGGGCGCATTCCCCTTGAAAGCAACGGTCGGGAACCCGAATTCACGAGCCGCGACGAGATCGCGGTGCTCAACTGTTGCGACAGCCCGGCCAGGCTGCGCATTCATATCCATTATGCGGATCGTCCGGCTGTCGGACCTTATGAGGTGGAGGTCGCCGCGAGGCGGGTCCGCCGCATCCGCTTCAACGACCTGATCTTTCCCGAGGCGCTGCAGCTGGACGAGGATTTCGGCGCGGTCATCGACGCGGATATTCCCGTGGTCGTGCAATTTACCCGCCTCGACAGCGGCACAGCATCGCGCATCGCGGTGGCGACCGCGGCCTATGCGGAGCGGAACCTTCAAGGGAGCGGACGATGAAAGAGGCGCCGTGGTTCTCGAGCTCGGTCATCTATGGAATCGACGTGCGCAGATTTTCGGACGGAAATGGCGACGGGATCGGCGACTTCATAGGTCTCAAGGAGCGCGTGTCTTATCTGCACTATCTGGGCATCGACTGTGTCTGGCTCTCGCCCTTCTTCAGGTCCCCCTTTGCCGATAACGGCTACGACGTCAGCGACTATTATTCCATCGATCCGGTTCTCGGAACGCTGGACGACTTCCTGGATTTCCTGCACGCCGCCGGCGAACAGGGCATTCGCGTCATCGTCGATCTCGTCGCCAACCACACATCCAGCGAGCATCCGTGGTTCCAGGCGGCGCGGCGCGACGCGAGGTGCCGCTTCCGCGACTATTACGTCTGGTCGGAAAGCCCGCCGCCGGTCGCTCCGGACAACAAGACGGCGTTTCCCGGCGAGGAAAGCAGCGTCTGGACCTATGACGATCTCGCCCAGGCCTATTACTTCCACAAGTTCCGCCATTTCCAGCCGGACCTGAACATCGCCAATCCGGCGGTGCGAGACGAATTGCTCCGTGTGGTCGACTACTGGCTGACATTGGGCGTCGACGGATTCCGGGTGGATGCCGCGCCATTCGTAATCGGCGAAACCGGCATAGAGCACGCGGACCCCAGGGACCCCCAGGGCTTTCTCAGGGAAATGCGCAAGCTGGTCGACGGGAGGCGCCAGGACGGCCTTCTGCTCGGCGAAGCGGACCTGGCGCCGGAAAAGCTGCGGTCCTATTTCGGTGAGGGAAAGCTCGACCTTCTGTTCAATTTCGTGTTGTGTGCGGCTTTCGCCGCGAGCCTTGCGGGGCAGAAGGCCGACCCCATCGGTCAGGCGCTTTCGATCATGCCGGAGCCGCCTCCCCATCGCGGCTGGGCGAACTTCCTTCGCAATCTCGACGAACTGAACCTCGATCGCCTGCCGGAAGACATTCGAGAGGAAACCTTTGCAGCCTTCGCCCCGGATGAGGAGATGCGGATCTACGGACGCGGCATCAGGCGCCGCCTCGCGCCGATGCTGGACGGAAACCGGGCGAGAATAGAACTCGCCTTCAGTCTGCTTCTGTCTTCCCCGGGCGTGCCGCTCGTTCTCTACGGCGACGAGATCGGCCTTGGCGAGGACCTTTCCCGACCGGGCCGGGAGCCGGTCCGCGTGCCCATGCAGTGGAATGCGGGTACCAATGCCGGCTTCTCCACCGCCCAGCGCGCCAAACTCGTCCAGCCGCCGGTGACAGACGGCCCATTCTCCTTCAAGCGGGTCAATGTCGAAGCTCAGCGTGAGGACCCGGGGTCGCTTCTGAACCGCGTGCGGGCGATGATCCTGACGCGGCGCCGGCACGAACTCTTCAACAGGGGACGCCCGGTCATGCTGCACACCGGAGACCCGGCGCTGTTCGCGCTGGCCTATTCCGACGGCACCGAACTATTCGTGGTGCTGCACAATCTTTCGGACGGCAAGCGGCGGGCGGAGCTCGAACTGCCCGGCGCAATCGACGCCAGGCTCAATGACATTCTCGGCGAGCGTGAGGTCGAGCTTTCCGGGCAGCGTCTGGCGATAGGGCTCGGTCCGTTCGGCTACGTCTGGCTTCATTCGGGAAAGAAGGATTGAGATGGCGAGCATCGGCTATCACGCATCGCACGAGCAGTTCACCCCGCTCGACCTGTTGAACTGGGCGCGGGCGGCGGAAGAGGCCGGGTTCGATTGCACCATGTCCTCCGACCATCTGGCGCCCTGGAGCGAACGCCAGGGGCAAAGCGGCTTTGCCTGGGCCTGGCTGGGTGCCGCCCTCCAGGCAACCGAGCGGAGCTTCGGCCTCGTCACGGTTCCTTGCGGCTGGCGCTATCACCCGGTGATAACGGCCCAGGCCGCCGCAACCCTTGCCCAGATGTTTCCGCGGCGCCTTGCCTGGCTTGCGCTCGGCACGGGCGAGGCACTGAACGAACACGTCGTCGGCGGTGCCTGGCCCGGAAAGGCGGAACGAAACGCCAGGCTGCGCGAGGCGGTCGGCGTCATCCGCGAGCTTTTTGCCGGCCGGACGGTGACGAGGGACGCGCCCATTGCCGTCTCCGAGGCCCGGCTTTATACGCTTCCCGAAACTCCGCCTGCGCTGATCGCAGCGGCTTTGACGCCCGAAACGGCGGAAGGTGCCGGCGAATGGGCCGACGGCCTCATCACCGTCAATCAGTCGCCGGAAAAGCTCGCGGCGATCGCCCAGGCCTTCAAGCGCGGCGGCGGCGACGGCAAGCCGCTCTGTCTTCAGGTCCATGTGTCCTATGCCCGAAGCGACGAGGAGGCGCGGCGGAACGCCTTCGACCAGTGGCGGAGCAATGCGCTCAGCACCTTTCAGTCGGAAACCCTGATGACGCCGGGCGACATAGAAACCGCGACGAGCGGTGTCCGCCCGGAGGACCTCGACGCCTATGTCCGCATTTCTTCCGATCCGGGGCGGCACCTCGCCTGGATCGAAGAGGATATCGCGGCAGGCTTCGACGAGATCTACCTCCACAATGTCGGGCGCAATCAGCTCGAATTCATCGACGTCTTCGGGCGCACGGTGCTGCCGCGCGTGCGCGCTTCCTGATCGGCAACCGAGTAAGTTGACGACAGCCGTCCCGCCGGTTTTCCACCTTGACGTCTGGTGCATTATGTTCCCCCAATGCCGGCAGGATCGGGCGGGAGGGGTTGCGGCTTGTACGACTATTGCATCATCGGAGGCGGGATCGTCGGCCTCGCGACCGCTATGGCGCTGCAGGAAAGGATGGGCGGCGCCAGCATCGTGCTTCTGGAAAAGGAGCGGGAGCTTGCGCGGCATCAGACGGGCCACAACAGCGGCGTGATCCACGCCGGGATTTACTATGCACCGGGATCCCTGAAAGCGAAGCTGTGCCGCGAGGGAGCGGAGGCCACGAAAGAATTCTGCACCGGGAGCGGCATATCGTTCGAAACCTGCGGCAAATTGCTGGTCGCGACGAACGATGCCGAGATCGAGCGCATGGAGAGCCTGGAAGAAAGAGCGCGGCAGAATGGGATCGAATACACTCGCCTGTCGAAGTCGCAACTGCGATCGGACGAGCCTAACATCGCCGGCCTCGGGGCGCTTCTCGTCCATGCGACGGGGATCGTCGATTATTCGGCCGTTTGCCTGGCGATGGCCGAGCGCATCGAAGCCCGGGGCGGCGAAATCCGGCGCGGGGTCGAGGCCACTGCCATTGCCGAAGAGGACGGCGGCGTGCGGATCGCAAGTGCATCCGGCCGCATCGAAGCGCGCAGGCTGATTGCCTGCACCGGCCTGCAGTCCGACCGCATCGCGCTCATGGCCGGCCTCAGCATCGACCACCGCATCGTTCCGTTCCGGGGCGAATATTACGTGTTGCCGGCATCGAAGGCCGGTATGACCAGGCGCCTCATCTACCCCATTCCCGACCCGGACCTGCCTTTCCTCGGAATTCACCTGACCCGGACGATCGACGGAGGCATGACCGTCGGCCCCAATGCGGTGCTGGGCTTTGCCCGCGAGGGCTACCCGAAGGGCAGCTTCAAAGCGGCCGATGTGGCGAACATGGCGGCGTTTCCCGGCTTCTGGAAAATGGCGGCGAAGAACTGGCGTTCGGCGATCACGGAATTCGCCAATTCGGCATCGCGGTTCCGCTATCTGCGGGAGTGCCGGAAATACTGCCCGTCGCTCACGATCGACGACCTCGCAGTCCCGCAGGCCGGCATCCGGGCGCAGGCGGTCATGGCCGACGGCAGCCTCGTCCACGACTTCCTCTTCAAACAGACCGAAAGGATGCTCCACGTCTGCAACGCGCCGTCGCCGGCTGCGACCTCGGCAATTCCGATCGGCCGCATGATCGTCGATCGCCTGCTCGACGGGGCTCCTACCGCGACGGAACGATCACAATCGCTTCATGGACTCATGCGCAACTTCATCGGTAGTGCATCGAGCCGCCGCTTCCTTTACTTTCGCCCCCGCCATGCGCACACTCTGCCGGAGGAGCAAGCGCGGTCCGTTGGGAGGCGTTGATGGTTTCACATTCCGAGCACATCCGCGAAATCGAACGCGTCAGCCGTGGTCTTCCCGTGCGCCGCGACGAGACGGTCGTGAAATCGTGGCTGCGCTGCCTGGAGCATCACCGGCTCGATCCGGCGCAGAGTTGTGAAGCCTATATCGTTCCGGAAACGCGGCTTAGGGAACACCGCCAGCAATCGGAGGATCTGATCGCCATCGCCCGTTCGGGGCTCGAAAACCTGTTCCGCCAGGTGGCGGGGCAGAACTACGTGCTGCTGCTTTCCGACCGCGAAGGCGTGACGGTCGAGTTCCTCGGCGATCCCCTCTTCGGCAACAGCCTGCGCAAGGCGGGGCTCTATTTGGGTTCGGAGTGGTCCGAGTGGCGCGCCGGGACGTGTGCGGTGGGCGCGTGCCTGGAAACGGGAGAGGCGCTGACGATCCACCAGACCGACCACTTCGACAACACCCACACGCCGCTCTCCTGCACGGCCGCGCCGATCTACGACATCCAGGGCGAACTCTCCGCCGTGCTCGACATCTCGCTTCTGAGTTCGCCGATCCTCAAGGCGAGCCAGAACCTGGCACTGCACCTGGTGAGCGCGACCGTAAGGCGCATCGAGCTTGCCAATCTCATGGCGCAAGCGCGTAATCAATGGGTCCTGCGATTCTCGCGCTCACCCGAATTCCTCGACGTCGATCCGGAGGCGGCGATCTCGATCGACGGTCTCGGCCGCATCGCCGGCATGACGCATGCGGGAGCGAAAATCCTTGCGCGTTCGACAGGCCTCGACTGGCGCGATCCGAAGCAACTGATCGGCGAGCCGGTGTCGCGCTTCTTCGACATCGAGGTCGACAATCTTTCCGACCTTACCCGCCGGCGCCCGACCCGGGAGCGGCTCGTCTTCGCGCGGGATGGAAACGCGCTCTTCGCCCATGCGATCGAGCCGCACTCGAAGGTCCGCGCACCGCTCGTTTCGCGCGAGCAAATTCCACCGGCCTTGCGGCGGCTCGGCGGCGACGCGCCCGTGATCGCGGCGCTGCAGGCAAAGGCGGCAAAGCTTGCGCGGACGCGATTGCCGATCCTCATTCAAGGCGAGACCGGAACGGGCAAGGAACATCTCGCGCGGGCCATCCACGAGGGCAGCGGTCTCGAGGGCCCGTTCGTCGCCATCAATTGTGCGGCAATCCCGGAGCAGCTGATCGAAAGCGAGCTTTTCGGCTACTTGCCGGGAGCTTTCACCGGCGCTTCGGCAAAGGGCCGCAAGGGCCTGATCGAGCAGGCGGACGGCGGAACGCTCTTCCTCGACGAAATCGGCGACATGCCGCTTGCCCTGCAAAGCCGGCTGTTGCGCGTGCTTGCCGAGGGCGAGGTGCTGCCGGTCGGCGGGACGGCACCGCGGAAGGTTCGGATCCGGATCGTCTCGGCATCGCACCGGCCCCTGCAGACGCTCGTCTCGCAAGGAGCATTCCGCGAGGACCTCTATTACCGGCTCAATGCCGCGACGCTCACCCTTCCGGCGCTCCGGGACAGGCCGGACTTCGACTGGGTTCTGGAGCAACTCCTGAAGCGGCACGGCGATGGCGAATTGATATTGTCCCCGGCCGCGCTTTCTGCGCTCAAGGCCCACGATTGGCCGGGAAACATCCGCGAGCTCGACAACGTCATCGCGGTCGCCGCGGCACTTGCCGAGAACGGCGTCGTGGAGCTCGGCGACCTGCCGGACCAACTCCTGGCGAATGCGGACACTGTCGGCGGAAACGAGGCGAGCGCGACCTTGAGCCTGACGCTGGCCGCTTGCAACTGGAACATTTCCGAGGCTGCCCGCCGGCTGGGGCTCGATCGCTCGACGGTGCACCGGCAGATCAAGCGCTACCGCCTCAAACCCCACCGCCATTGAGGCGCAATCCGTCGCGGCAGGCGGCCGTGCAACAGGCGCGGCGCCACACATGTTGCAGCCGCGTCGCATCATGCGACACCTCCACGTTCTCGCTTCTTGAAAACACTCGGTTTTCTGCCCTGGCACGGTCATTGCAGAAGATGGTTCGACGACCAGCGTCTGCGGGCGGTTGAGGAGCCGCCCGTGTGCCATCCAAGCAAAGAGGAGGATACCCATGCTTGAAGAAAGTCCCGGCACCCGCGTCGATACCGTGCTCGCCAAACTCGGAAAAGCCCTTGAACAGGGCGACATCGATGCGGCCGTCAACCTGTTCCAGGCCGACTGCTATTGGCGCGACCTCGTCGCCTTCACCTGGAATCTCAAGACGATGGAGGGGCAGGATCAGATCCGCGACATGCTGACGACGCAGCTCGCTGCGATCAAGCCGGCGCGGCTGCGCCAGGACGAGAAGGAACCGGCGAGCGCCGGCGACGGCGTCACCGAAGGGTGGTTCGAGTTCGAGACCGAGGTGGCGCGCGGCCACGGCCATATCCGTCTCAGGAACGGGCTGATTTGGACGCTTCTGACGACGATGACGGAGCTCAAGGGGCATGAGGAGCCGAAGGGGCTCAGGCGGCCGCTCGGCGCCGAACACGGTCATGACCCGGACCGTAAGACCTGGAAGGAAAAGCGCGAAGCGGAAGCAGCCGAACTCGGCTACACGACGCAGCCCTATGCCGTCATCATCGGCGGCGGCCAAGGCGGGATCGCGCTCGGCGCGCGCTTGCGGCAGCTGGGCGTGCCGACGATCATCATCGAGAAGAACGAACGCCCCGGCGACAGCTGGCGCAAGCGCTACAAATCGCTCTGCCTGCACGACCCGGTCTGGTACGACCATCTGCCCTATATCCCCTTCCCGGAAAACTGGCCCGTCTTTGCACCGAAGGACAAGATCGGCGACTGGCTGGAGATGTATACCAGGGTGATGGAACTCAATTATTGGAGCTCCACAACCTGCAAGTCGGCGCGATACGACGAGGCGACCGAGGAATGGACGGTGATCGTCGAACGGAACGGCGAGGAGGTCGTCCTCAGGCCGAAACAGCTCGTTCTCGCAACCGGCATGTCGGGCAAGCCGAACGTGCCAAAGCTCGAAGGCCAGAACATCTTCAAGGGCGAGCAGCAGCATTCTTCGCAGCATCCCGGTCCCGACGCCTATCGCGGCAAGAAGGTGGTCGTCATCGGCTCCAACAATTCCGCGCATGATATCTGCGCCGCACTTTGGGAAGGCGGCGCGGATGTGACCATGGTGCAGCGATCGTCGACGCACATCGTCCGATCGGACACGCTGATGGAGATCGGGCTCGGCGATCTTTATTCCGAGCGGGCGCTTGCCGCCGGCGTGACGACGCGCAAGGCCGACCTGATCTTCGCCTCGCTCCCCTACCGGATCATGCACGAGTTCCAGATCCCGCTGTACGAGAAGATGCGCGAGCGGGACGCCAAGTTCTACGCCGATCTCGAAAAGGCGGGCTTCATGCTCGACTGGGGCGCCGACGGCTCCGGCCTGTTCATGAAATATCTGCGCCGCGGCTCCGGCTACTATATCGACGTGGGCGCCTGCGACCTCGTCATCGATGGCAGCATCAAGCTGAAATCCGGTTCCGACGTCAGCCACCTGACCGAGGATGCCGTGGTGCTGAAGGACGGTACGGTGCTTCCGGCCGATCTCGTCGTCTACGCCACAGGCTACGGTTCGATGAACGGCTGGGCGGCCGACCTCATCTCGAAGGACGTCGCCGACAAGGTCGGCAAGGTCTGGGGTCTCGGCTCCGATACGCCGAAAGATCCGGGTCCATGGGAGGGCGAGCAGCGCAACATGTGGAAGCCGACGCAGCAGGAGGCGCTCTGGTTCCACGGCGGCAACCTGCATCAGTCGCGGCACTATTCGCAGTATCTTTCGCTGCAGTTGAAAGCGCGCTGCGAAGGCATATCGACGCCCGTCTATGGCCTCCAGGAACGCCACCACCTTTCCTGATCGGCAAGATGCCAGCCGGAGAAGTCCGGCTGGCATCGGGCGTGGCCTGGCTGGCGGGCCAGATCCCGGGCGGGATCAAGTGCTCCCCGGAAAAATCCGCAGGAGCGTCTCTCTTTGCTCCCAGATCATGACCGCTCCGCTCAGCGCCATGAAGCCGACCACGATCACGCGGAAATTCAGCTCGCTCATGTTCGTCAGCACCCGCTTGGCGAGCCAGTTGGAGAGAAGCGCTCCCAGCCCGGCGGCGATGCCGAACAACAGCAGCTTGTCTGTCAACGCTCCGAGTGCCGTATATGTGCCGAGCTTGGCGAAATGCATGGGTAAGGAGATCGCGGTCTTGGTCCCTACCATCTTTTCCTTGGTGATGCCGGCATTGAGATAGAGCGTGTTCAGGATCGGCCCGATGGCTCCGATCAGGCCGGAAAGAAAGCCGACGACGAATTGTGCCGGGAAAAACCACCAGGTAGCTACCGCAAAGGTCCTTTCCCGCCGGCCGAAGCCGTATTGGAATATTGTCGAGATCAGGAACAGGCCGACGACGATCTGAAGCCATTCCGCCGAGGTGTTGGAGAAGGCGGCGGCGCCGAGGACGCCGCCGAGCGCCGCGCCGGGGAGACCCCAGGCGGCGACGCGCCATTCGATATCCCCAGAAAAAATCAGGATGCGCCCGCCTCTCGCAATGAGGGTGGCGACAGCCACCACGGGAGCGACCGCCTGGGCACCGGCGATGAAGCCGATGAGCGGCACGAGAAGCATGGCTCCACCTCCGCCGCCGATCGTCGAAACGATCCAGGCGATGAAACCCGAGGCGGCGAGGAGAAGATAATCCATCATGTCGAACTTGCCCTCAGGCGAGCCGGATCAGACAAGGAGATCCGCGGAAACGTCGTCCGCGAACCTACCGATTAGGTGTCCGCGCGCGGCTCCCGGGCATCCTACCCGAGTTCTATGTAATCCGGGTAACGCGCCGCGATGTCGTCGATCATCGACAACGTGCCGGAGAGGTGGGTCTTCATCGCTTGCGCTGCCTCGACCGGCGCACCCTTTTCGATCCCTTCGATGATCATGTCGTGGGTGTCCACCACACGTTTGGTGCCGACATTGACGAGATTGAGGCGCCGCAGACGATCGATATGGCCGCTGTGGCGCCGGATGATCGGCCAGATGTGCTCCAGCCCCGCTTCCTCGAAGATGATGAAGTGAAACGCACGGTCCGCCGCGAGAAACTCCGCATGTTCCTTCGAAGCGAGGGCTTTCAGCTTGGTGTTCGCCACTCGCAGCCGGTCTGCGATCTGTCCCCTGTTGGCCTTTTCCGCCAGATTGAAGACGGCTTCCTGCTCGACCGCACGGCGCATGAGGTGGGTCTGGCGGGCCAGATTGATATCGATTTTGGAGACCAGCGTCGCATATTGCGGGTAGACGGTGACGAGGCCTTCCTCCTCCAGGCGCATCAGCGCGTCACGCACCGGCGTCTGGCTGAGACCGAACTGTTTCTGCAGTTCGACACGCGAGAGCGCCGTACCGGGGGCGAGGTCGAGCGCGAGGATCCTCTCGCGAAGATATTCCACGATTTGCGGCGCGATCTGCCGGGTGCGGTCAAGGCCGCTGCGATGTTTGGCAGCCGGAGCTTCCGATGTCAAAAATCCAATCCTCCAGGACGGTTCCCGATCCTGTAATAATGCATTAATGTGTTAGTGTGAAGTGGATCTCGCCGGCCGGCCTCCCCGGCAGGACAGGAAGGATCGCCGTGCCCGAGAAGTCGCCCATCCTCGAAAGCCTAGCCGAAGCCCGCCCGTCGAGCTATGCCGATCAGGTCTACGGGCGCATCCTGCACGACATATTGAACGGCATCTTTCAACCGGGCGCACGTCTGCCGACGGAGAACGAACTCGCCGAACGCTTCGGCGTCTCGCGGCCGGTCGTCCGCGAGGCGCTTGCGCGTCTGCGGGTCGACGGCCTCGTGGAAGCGCGGCGCGGCAGCGGCACCTATGTCTTGAGCAGGCCCTCGCAAGATCTGCCGAACCTGGCCGACCTGGAGGATATTTCGCGCTTCCTGCGCTATCAGGAGCTTCGCTTCTACGTGGAAGGCCAGGCGGCAGCACTGGCAGCGGAGCGGCGCACGGAAAAGCAGCTTGCCGCCATTCTCGAGGCCCATGAGGCCTTCGCCCATGAGGTCGGCCGCGGGGCCTTCCTGCCGGAAAGCGACAGGCGTTTCCATCTTGCGATCTGCGAGGGGACGGGAAACGAGTTTTTCGCCAAGGCGCTGGAGGGCCCGGAGGTTTCGCTGACCAGCTTCATGAACGTTTCGCTTGCCCTCACCCGGTCCGGATCGCAGGCACGTGCCCGCCGGGTCATTGCCGAACATGCCGAGATCGTCGAAGCGATCCGCACGAAAGATGCCGTGTGGGCGCGGGTGGCGATGGAAACGCACATCATCAACGCGCGCCGAAGGATGACGGACGGTACAATCGACTCCTGATAGGTAAATATATTTTACAAATCGTTGGCCATGTTGTAATAAAAACCGACTTATGGAGGAGGTTCTCATGCAAACTCGACTTGGTGCCCGTGATTACGCAGCTTCGGTGGTGGCGGTCCCGCCCATCGCGCTGAATGCGGATCTGACGGTGAACGCCGACGCCAACGCGGCGATCATTCGTCATATCGAGGCAGGCGGGGTGCGCATTCTCCTCTATGGCGGAAATGCCAACCTCTATCATTTCGGCCTGGACGACTATCGCGCGGGCATGGAGGCGGTGATCGCGGCTGCTGCGCCGCAGACCGGTCTCATAACGTCGATCGGTCCGGATTTCGGCAAGGCCATGGCGCAGGCGCCGATCGCCCGCGACCTGGGTTTCAAGAACGTGATGCTGCTCCCGACCCAATTCCCGGCAGATCCCGCCGGTGTCGCCAATGGCGTGCGCCGCCTCGCGGCGATTCTCGGCCATGGCCTCGTGCTCTATCTGAAGCGGGAGAATTATGTCGATCCGGACGAGCTTGCCCGCCTCGTCTCCGAAGGCGCCGTCGATTTCGTCAAATATGCGGTGGAGCGGGCCGATCCGGCGCAGGACGCCTATCTCGATGCCGTCATAGGGGCGATCGGAAAAGACCGGATGGCGAGCGGCATGGGCGAAACGCCGATCCACGATCATCTCGGCCGCCGCGCACTGACGACCTATACTTCGGGCGCGGTCTGCATTGCCCCTTCGGCCGCGATGGAGCTCCTTAGGCTCTACAAGGCCGGGCGCGGCGCCGAGGCATTGGAGCTCAGCCAGCCGTTTCTGGAGTTCGAAAGAGTTCGCACGGACCTTGGCGGCTTGCAAGTGCTTCATGACGGCATGCGGCTGGCGGGGATCGCCGACACGGGCCCGCTGATGCCCATGATCTCCAATCTGAGTGCTGCGAAGCTTGGCCCCGCCGGCGCCGCGGTGGAGGCCTTGAAGGCGGCGGAAGCCGCCTGCCTGAGGCGCTCCGGAAAGGCAGCGGCGGCGGCTTCAGCCTGAGTTGACACTTTTGTGTGGATACACTAATACATTAGTGCGCTAGTGCGGATGCGGTGCCGGAGGACTACGAGGCCGAAAACGGCCCACCGCAACGTCCTGGTCTTTATCGAGGAGGAGAAAGAAATGACCATCCGCTATTGTACCCGCGCCGTGGCGCTCTTGACCGCGACGCTCTTTTCCGGCGTCGCGATGGCCGCCGAAGGCGAGGTGAAGATCGTATTGCCGGAGCAGCCGGCCAACCTCGATCCCTGTCGTTCCATCCGGTCGGATATCGGCCGCATCATCAATTCCAATATTACCGAGACCCTGACCGTCATCGACACGGAGAAGGGCACCGTCGGCCCCTGGCTTGCTGAAAAATGGGAGCAGGTGGACGATCTGACCTGGCGTGTGCATCTCAAGAGCGGCGTCAAGTTTCAGGACGGCGCGGCGTTCGATGCCGAAGCGGTGGTCAAGTCCATCAATCGCCTTATGAACCCCGGCCTCACCTGCGACAGCCGCTCGAAATTCGGCGACGTCAAGCTGACGCCGAAGGCGGTCGATGCGCAGACGGTGGAGATCTCCTCCGACAGCCCGGTGCCGATCATGCCGACGCTGCTCGGCACCGTGCAGATCGTCTCCCCCAACATGCCGTTCGACAAGGAAAGCAACGATCCCGTGGGCACGGGACCCTATGTGGTCGAAAGCAAGTCCAACGAGCAGATCGTCCTGAAGCGTCACGATGCTTACTGGGGCGCCAAGCCGGACGTCACGCGCGCAACCTATGTCTGGCGCAGCGAGTCGGCCATCCGGGCGGCCATGGTCGAATCCGGCGAAGCGGACATGACCCCATCCATCGCCGTGCAGGACGCCACCAATGCCGAGTCTGACTTTGCCTATCTGAACTCCGAGACGACCCGCATGCGCATCGATGCGCAGATCCCGCCGCTCGATGATGTCCGCATCCGCAAGGCGCTCAACATGGCTATCGACTGGGACGGCATGGGCGAAGCGCTGTTCGGCAAGGACGTCCTGCGGGCCTCGCAAATGGTCGTTCCGGGCGTGCGCGGCCACAATCCCGATATCAAGCCATGGACCTACGATCCCGAAGAGGCGATGAAGCTGGTCGAGGAAGCCAAGGCCGCAGGCGCTCCGGTCGACAAGGAGATCGTGCTGATCGGGCGCAACGGCTTCTTCCCGAACTCGGCCGAAAGCCTCGAAGCGATGCGGTCCATGTGGCAGGAGATCGGGCTCAACGTCTCGATACGCCAGCTCGAAGCGGCCGACTGGGTGCGCTATCTCGACAAGCCCTTCCCGGAGGGACGCGGGCCGACGCTCTTCCAGCAGCAGCACGACAACAATACGGGCGACGCCGGGTTTACCGCTCCGGTCATGTATCTGAGCGAGGGACAATATTCGACGATCGCCGATCCCGACCTCGACGTCGTGTTGAAGAAAGCCATGGCCGCGACCGGCGACGAGCGTGAAAAGCTGTTTCAGGAGGTCTTCGCGAAGGTGCACGACGAAATCGTCGCAGACGTGCCGATGTACCACATGATCGGCTATGTCCGCGTCGGCTCGCGCCTCGACTGGAAGCCGGATCTCAAGACGAACAGCGAGATCGCGCTCTCCGAGATCCATTTCAAGGACTGACGAACCCGACCTGCCGCCGCGGCGTGTCTCACGTCGCGGCGCCCTCCTTGATGACGGTGGAAAGGAAACGCCGTGTTCGCTTTCATTCTCAGACGCGCCGGCCAGAGCCTGATCGCGGTGATCGGACTTCTGGTGCTCGTCTTCTTCCTCTCGAGGCTTACCGGCGATCCGGCCTATCTCTATCTGCCGCTCGATTCTTCCGAAGCGCAGCGTCAGGCCTTCTCGGAGGCGCACGGCTTCAACGATCCTCTTGTCGTGCAATTCGGCCGTTACCTGGTCGATCTGGCCCGATTCGATTTCGGGGACGCGCTGAGCCGCAACCGGCCGGCCATGGAAGTCGCGCTCGAAGCCTTTCCGCAAACGCTGAAGCTCGCCGTGATCGCGATCGTTCTTTCTCTCTGTCTCGCCGTCGTCGTCGGGTCGCTTGCCGCGGCACGCCCGAACAGCCTGTTCGACAAGATCGCGAGCACCGCGTCGCTTGCGGGGGCCAGCGCGCCGGATTTCTGGGTTGCGATCGTGGCGATCCTTGTCTTCTCCGTCGGACTGGGCCTGCTTCCGACCTCCGGGACGGGGACGGCGCTGCATTGGATCATGCCGATCTTCGTTCTGACCCTCAGACCCTTCGGCCTGCTGGTCCAGGTCGTTCGCGGCACGATGATGGGTGCGCTTGCCTCGCCCTATGTGAAGACGGCGCGGGCCAAGGGCGTGAACCGGTCCCGGATCGTCTTCCGCCACGCCCTGCGCAACTCGCTGCTCCCGGTCATCACCGTCGCCGGCGACCTTGCCGCAAGCCTCGTCAACGGCGCCGTCGTCGTGGAAACCATCTTCGGCTGGCCGGGGATCGGCAAGCTCATGATCGACGCGATCGTGCGGCGCGACTTCGCGCTCATCCAGGCGACGGTGCTGGTGACGGCGATTGCCATTTTCGTTCTGAACATCGCGATAGACCTCGTCTATGCGCGGCTCGATCCACGCATAAGGTTTGAAACGAGATGAGCGCGACGGCCATGACGACTTCCGCCGATACCTCCGAGACGAAAGTCTCGCGTTTTCAGATACTGCGCCTCATCAGCCGGGACTGGCTGGCGCTCGCCGCCGTGATCTTCCTGCTGCTCGTGGTCGCGTGCGCCGTCTTCGGTCCGTGGCTGATGGGCGACCTCATCGATAAACCCAATTTCCGCGCCCGAAACATGGCGCCGTTCAGCCTGTCCCAGGGTTGGACTTACGTGCTCGGCGCCGACACGCTCGGCCGCAGCCTGCTCGCGCGGCTCGTGGTGGGCGCGCAGAACACGATCGGCATCGCGTTCTTTGCGGTGTTCTGCTCGGTCGTGATCGGCGGCATGCTCGGCTTGATCGCCGGCTATTCGCGAGGCGCCGCCGGCACGATGATCATGCGCGGTGCTGACATCGTGATGAGCTTTCCCTCGCTGCTTTTGGCGCTGATCGTCCTCTTCAGCCTTGGACCATCCGTCACCAATCTCATACTGGTGCTCGCGATCACCCGCGTGCCGATCTATCTGCGCACAACGCGTGCGGAAGTGCTCGAGGTGAGAGAGCGGATGTTCGTCAGCGCCGCCGTCGCGCTCGGCGCCAACCACACGCGCATCCTTTTCCGTCACATCGCGCCGATCGTGCTGCCGACGCTGGTCACGATCGGCGCCATCGACTTCGCAACCGTTGTTCTTGCCGAGTCGTCGCTGAGCTTTCTCGGCCTCGGCATCCAGGCGCCTGAGTTCACCTGGGGCGCCATGGTCGCCACCGGCCGCGGCTATCTCTCGACCGCCTGGTGGATCGCCTTCTGGCCCGGACTCGCGATCCTCTTGACGACGCTTTCGCTCAATATCCTGTCGAGCTGGTGGCGCACCTATGCCGATCCGCAGCAGCGCTGGCGGATCGAACTCGCCCGCTCCAAGAAGGGCATTCCGGAGAAACGCAAATGACCGGCCCACACCTCCTCGAGGTCAAGGATCTGACCGTGGATTTCCTGTCGCTCGGCGGTGCCTTCCGTGCGACGTGCGGGGTCAGCTTTCATGTCGACGCCGGCGAGACGCTCGTGATCCTGGGCGAGTCCGGCTCCGGCAAGTCGGTCAGCGCCAGTGCGATCATGGGGCTCATCGACACGCCTCCGGGCGATATCTGCGCCGGGTCGGTCGCCTATCGCGGACGCGATCTCTCCTCGCTTTCCGAGGGGGAGCGGCGGGACCTCAACGGCCGCAGGATCGCGATGATCTTCCAGGACCCGCTGTCGCATCTGAACCCCGTCTATACGATCGGCTGGCAGCTGGAGGAGGTCTTCACTGTCCACGGAGTGGCGAGCGGCGCCGAGGCTCGGCAGAGGGCCGTCGAGATATTGGGGCGGGTGGGCATCCCGGAGCCGGAGAAGCGCATCGATCAGTATCCGCACCAGTTTTCCGGCGGCCAGCGCCAGCGCATCATGATCGGCATGGCGATCGCGCTCAGGCCGGAAATCCTGATTGCCGACGAGCCGACGACGGCGCTCGACGTGAGCGTGCAGGCGCAGATCCTCGAGCTTTTGAAGAAGCTGCAGGCCGAAGACGGCCTTGCCATCATCATGATCACCCATGACCTCGAGGTGGCCGCGAACATGGCCGACCGGGTGATCGTCATGAAGTCCGGCCGCATCGTGGAGGAGGGCGAAGCCCGCGCCGTCTTCGAAAATCCCGCCCACAGCTATACGCGGACGTTGATCAACGCCCTCCCGCATGCCGATGATAGAGCGCCGCCGAGGCCGGCGAGGCCGGCCGGGAAACCGATCCTGGAAGTGAAGAACATCGACAAGTTCTATACGCTCTCGTCCGGGTTTTTTGCGAAGCCGGCGCGATTGCATGCGGTCAAGAACCTGAGCTTCGACGTCGCAGCCGGCGAGACGATCGGGATCGTCGGCGAGAGCGGCTCCGGCAAGTCGACCGTCGCACGCGTGCTTCTGGGCCTGAACGAGGCTTCCGGCGGCGAGGCGCTGTTTCACGGACGCGACGTCCTGAAGATGGACCGCAAGCAACTGCTGGCCTTCCGCCGGAAGGTGCAGATGGTGTTCCAGGACCCCTATAGTTCGATGAACCCGCGCATGACGGTGTTCGACATCGTCTCGGAGCCGTGGCGCATCCACAATGACATTCTGGAGAAGACGCGCTGGCCCGACCGTGTCACCGAATTGCTGGGGCTCGTCGGCCTGAACCCCGAGCACGCCAAACGCTATCCGCACCAGTTCTCAGGGGGCCAGCGGCAGCGCATCGCCATTGCCCGGGCGCTTGCCTGCGATCCGGAGCTCGTCGTCTGCGACGAGGCCGTCTCGGCGCTCGACGTCTCGGTGCAGGTGCAGGTCATCGACCTTCTGGCGGAATTGCGTGACCGGCTGGGCCTCGCCTACATCTTCATAACCCATGATCTGCCGATCGTTCGTCACTTTGCCGATCGCATCATCGTCATGAAGAGCGGCGAGATCGTCGAGCATGCGACGACGGAAGAGATCTTCCGCAATCCGCAACATGCCTATACGCGCCAGCTCATCAATGCGACTCCGAAGCCGAAGTGGCAGACAGCCGCCGACGCGGCATGAAGAAGATCGCCCTGCCTGCGGTCGTCGCAGGAGCCCTGTTGATGGGGGCAAATTCCCTGGTCGCGGCGATGGACGGCGTCATCGTGCGTTTCGTGGCCGGGGAGGTCCACCCGATCGGCATCGTCTTCTTCCGTAACCTTGCCAGCCTGATCGCGCTCTATCTGCTGCTGTGCCGCCGCGGCTTTCCGCTCGGCATCGCGCAATCCAGCGGGCGGGCGATGCATTTCTCCGTCCATGCGATCAGGGCCGTCATCAAGCTTCTTGCGCTCGTCGCGGCCTTCATTGCCGTCACCGAGATACCTTTGGCCTCCGCGACCGCGATCGCCTTCACCATGCCTCTCTTCGTCGCGCTCGGGTCGGTACTTTTCCTCGGTGAGCGGTTCTCGGCCGCCCGGGTCCTCAGCCTCGTTGCCGGCTTCGCCGGTATTCTGATCGTCGTCAGGCCGGGCGCCGCAACCTTCCAGTCAGGCGCGGCCTGGGCGCTGGCGTCAGCGGTCGGCCTCGCTATCGTCGCGCTGTTGATGAAGGTTTCGGCCGAGCGTGAGGACCCGCTCAGCATCGCCTGGCTGAACCTGCTCGTGACGGTCCCGGTGGCTTTCGTCATGGCTCTGCCTTTCTGGCAGACGCCTTCGCTGTTCAGCCTCGCGCTGATGACGCTGCAGGGCATCGGCGGCCTTTTCGCCCAGCTATCCTTCGCGAGGGCAATGAAGCTCGCCGACGCTTCGCTGCTGGTTATCGTGGATTTCATCCGGCTGCCGATCGCCCTCATCCTTGGCCTCGTGCTCTTCGGCGAGCCGATCCGGCTGGAGGTCGTGATCGGCGGAGCCATCATCCTCGGGGCGATCGCGTTGCTCTTCCACCGCGAGGGGAGGAGGCGAGGATAGGGGCGGGGCCGCGAGCGCGCAACGCAAGGAACGAATGCCCCTCCCCAACCCCTGCCCACAGGTGGGAGGGGCTAACCGGCCGTGGCCTCGTCGCCTCTCTGACCGTCGCTACAGTCTCAAGGTTCTGGGGAATGGCAATCGGGTGCAACGGGCGCCAGAGCCCCTCCCACCTGTGGGGAGGGGTTGGGGAGGGGTTCTTGCGAACGATCACGCGTTTCGGCTCTCGAAATGTTCCACCAATGCGGCAACCATGCTGTCGCCCATCTGTTGCCGCGTCTCGCGCGTACCGCTGCCCATGTGCGGCGACAGGACGACGCGCGGATCGGTGCGGAGCGCTTCCGGGACGAAAGGCTCCTTCTCGAAGACGTCGAGGGCCGCGCCGGCGATCCCGTTTCCGGCCAGCGCCGTGATGAGCGCCTGTTCGTCGACGATCGTGCCGCGCGAGACGTTCACCAAATAGCCTTCCGGGCCAAGGCTCGCGAGCACGGCGGCATTGACGAGGCCGATCGTCTCGGGACTCGCAGGACAGGTGACGATCAGGAGATCGGCCCAGGCCGCGAGCGCCTCGATGTCGTCGAAATACGGAAGGTCGACAGGCTTGCGTCTCGGGCCGTAATAGGCAGTCGGCGCTCCCATCACGCTCAGCCGGGCGGCGACCGCCGAGCCGATATGTCCAAGCCCGACGATCCCCGTCTTCATCGATCTCAGCGAGCGGCCGAGCGGGAAGGCGCTCCCGCCCCACTTGCCCTCGCGCACGAAATCGTGGCCGCGCATGAGGCCGCGCGTGGCCGAAATGCTCAGTGCAAGCGCAAGATCGGCGACATCCTCAGCAAGGATCTTCGACGTGTTGCGGACGACGACGCCACGGGCATGCGCGGTCTCGACATCGATGCCGTCGAGACCGGCGCTGTAGCTGGAGATGATCTCCAGCGCCGGCAGGCGGTCGAGCATGGCCGCATCGATATGGGCGTGCCTGACGGCGATGCCGCGAATACGCGCTCCGTACTCGGAAAGAAACGGCCCGATCGCCGAGGCATCCTTCGGCAGCCGGACGGTATTGAAGGTTTCCTTCAGTTCCAGATCGGTCTTTTCCGGCAGTTCGGCGGCCTGAAGGATGGTTATGTCCCGGAGCATCGTCATGCCTAGCGTCCCTTGGTCCGGCGCCAGGCTGCGAATTCCGTCTTCGTCTCATCCTTGGTGGCGGGATAGAGGCCGATGATGGAGCGGCCCTTCAGGACTTCCTCGGTGACGAAGTCTTCGAAGGCCGTCATCTCGACGGCTTCGGCGGCGATCTCGTCGGCAAGATGCGCGGGGACGACGACCACGCCTTCGCGATCCCCGACGACGACGTCTCCCGGCCAGACGGCGACGTCGCCGCAGCCGATCGGAACGTTGATGTCGAGCGCCTGGTGCAGCGTCAGGTTCGTCGGCGCGGAAGGACGGCTGTGATAGGCGGGGATGTCGAGCTCGCCGATTTCCGGGCTGTCCCGGAAACCGCCGTCGGTGACGACGCCGGCGACGCCGCGCACCATCAGCCGCGAAACCAGGATCGAACCCGCGGAAGCCGCCCGCGGATCCTTCCGGCTATCCATCACCATGACGAAACCGGGTGGGCACTTCTCCACGGCCGCGCGCTGCGGGTGTTCGGGATTTTGAAAGGCGGAAAGCTGGTTCAGGTCTTCTCGCGCCGGGATGTATCGAAGGGTAAAGGCCTGGCCGACCATGTTCTTCGCCTTCGGCGCGACCGGACGAACGTCCTGGATGAACTGGTTGCGCAGGCCGCGCTTGAAGAGGGCGGTGCACAAGGTGGCGCAGCTTACGCCTTCGAATTTCCTGCGTGTCTCGTCGGACAGAACATAGGTGGTCATGTTTCCTCCCTGGGAAGTTCGTGAAATCAGAAAATGTCGGGCTCGCCCACGGCTGTTCCGAAGGCGGTTTCGAGAAAGTCGAAGTCGCAGCCTTCATTGGCCTGCTTGATGTGCTGCGAGAACATCCAGCCATAGCCTCGTTCGTATTTGTCGGCGGGGCGCGTCCATGCGGCCCGCCGCATCGCCAATATCTCCTCGTCGACCAGCATGTCGATCGTCCGGTTCGGCACGTCGACGCGGATGATGTCTCCGGTCCTGACGAGCGAAAGGGGCCCGCCGACATGGGACTCCGGCGCCACGTGCAGGATGCAGGCGCCGTAGCTCGTCCCGCTCATGCGGGCGTCGGAGATGCGCAGCATATCGCGATAGCCCTGCTTCAGGATCTTTTTCGGGATCGGCAGCATACCCCATTCCGGCATGCCGGGCCCGCCCTTGGGCCCCGCATTTCTGAGGATGAGCACGTGGTCGGGCGTGACGTCGAGATCCTCGTCGTCGATGGCGGCCTTCATCTCCGGATAGCTGTCGAAGACGAGCGCCGGCCCCTCATGGACCCGCAGCCGCTCCTCGCAGGCGGACGGCTTCACGACGCAGCCATCCGGCGCCAGATTGCCCTTCAGGACGGCCAGCGAGCCTTCATGATAGATCGGGTTGGAAAGCGGCCGGATGACGTCGGAATTGTGCACCTCCGCCCCTTCGAGCGTCGCCCCCAACGGAAATCCGCTCACCGTCATCGCGTCGAGATGCAACAGCTCCTTCATCTCCGCCATCAGCGCGCGCAGGCCGCCGGCATAATAGAAATCCTCCATGAGGTACTGCTTGCCGGAAGGCCTGATATTGGCGATGACGGGCGTCGTGCGGCTGATCCCGTCGAGATCTTCGAGCGTCAGCGGCACCCCGGCCCGTCGCGCTATGGCGATGAGGTGCACCACGGCATTGGTCGAACAGCCGGTCGCCATTGCTACGGCACTCGCATTTGCGACCGACTTCTCGGTGATGATCTTCTCAGGTCCCAGCTTCTCGTGAACCATCTCGACGATCCGCCTGCCGCATCGCGTGCTCATACGGATGTGGTTGGCGTCGGCTGCGGGGATCGAGCTGGCGCCGGGAAGCGTCAAACCGAGCGACTCGGCGATCGCCGTCATCGTGCTTGCCGTTCCGAAGGTCATGCAATGGCCGTAGGAGCGGGCGATCCCCTCCTCCACGCCGATCCATTGCTCATCCGTTATCGTTCCCGCGCGGCGCTCGTCCCAATACTTCCATGCATCCGAGCCGGAGCCGAGATGCTCGCCCTTGTAGTGCCCGCGCAGCATCGGGCCGGCCGGCAGGAAGATCATCGGGAGGCCGGCGCTGATCGCACCCATGACGAGGGCAGGCGTGGTCTTGTCGCACCCGCCCATCAGTACGGCCCCGTCGATCGGGTGGCCGCGCAGCAATTCCTCCGCCTCCATGGCCAGGAAGTTTCGATAGAGCATCGTCGTCGGCTTGAGCGAGCTTTCCGAGAGCGACTGCACCGGCAGTTCGACGGGAAACCCGCCGGCCTGCAGCACGCCGCGTTTCACGTCGTCGATTCGGTGCTTGAAATGAGCGTGGCACGGATTGAGATCCGACCATGTGTTCAGGATGGCGATGATCGGCTTCTCGCCCCAGTCCTTGGCGTCGTAGCCCATCTGCATCAGGCGGGAGCGGTGACCGGAAGAGCGCAGGTCATCGGGGGCAAACCACCGTGCGCTACGAAGTGTGGATGTCATTGGCTTGGATATTCCCGACAGGTGGATCTTCCACGCGGATGTAGCATGGCGGGAAACAGGGTGCAATACACTAATGCATTAGTATAGATCTGGCGGGCCGGAAGCAGCCTCCAGTGCTCCGGCGACGTTCTAACTCAATGCGTCGTCAGCACCTTCACTCCGCCCCTCCGCTCCAGGACGTCGACCACGACCTGGGATCTCGACCGTCTCAGGGCTATGTCGACCATGCCCGAACCGACCCGCAGCCGTTTCAGCACGACCTCGTCCAGGAAGGGCGGGAGCGTCGGCTCGTTCAGGGTGACATGCATCCTGCCGGCATCGAAGCCGAGTCCGATCATCGACTGGAGCAGATAGAGGGGGGCAGCCGCCGCCCAGGCCTGCGGGACGCAGGAAACCGGATAGAAGGTCGGCCCGCGGGCGCGCTGGCGCGCGAAGCCGCAAAATAGCTCCGGCAGACGTCTGAGGTCGGTGTAGGTGGAGGCCGCGAACAGCCCTTCGAAGATGCTCGCCGCCTCGGCTTGAAAGCCGTAGCGCACGAAGCCTGCCGCGATCAGCGCATTGTCGTGCGGCCAGACGGAGCCGTTATGGTAGCTCATCGGATTGTAACGCGCCTCCGAGGCGGCGATCGTGCGCACGCCCCAGCCGCAGAAGGAGGATTGCGCCATCAGCGTCGACACTACCCTGCCGGCGCGCTCCGGCAGGGCGATGCCGGTGAAGAGCGCATGGCCTGCATTGGAGGAGCGGACGCGGCAGGGGTTCTTTTCCCCGTCGAGGGCCAGGGAATAGGTTCCAAGCTCATCGTCGAAAAAGGCCGTGTCGAACGGGATGCGCAGCTCTTCGGCCCGTCGTTCGAGCCTCAGCGCATCCTCGACATGGCCGAGCTTGCGCGACAGCCGCGCGGCCGCCTGCCAGGCGCCGAAGACATAGGCCTGTACCTCGGCGGTCGCGATCGGCCCCGAGGCCAGATTGCCCCCGGCATGGAAGATCGAATCGTGGCTGTCCTTCCAGCACTGGTTCACCAGGCCCTTTGCGGTGCGGCTTCCATATTCGACGAAGCCGTCGCCGTCGCGGTCGCCGAAACGGTCGATCCAGTCAAGCGCCGCCACCACGTTCGGCCAGAGGTTCCGCACGGTATCGAGATCGCCGGTGCGATCGAGATAGGCGCCGGCAAGCATGATGAAGAGAGGGGTCGAGTCGATGCTGCCGTAATAGCGCCGGAAGGGCACCTCGCCGAGTTCCGCCATTTCGCCGTAGCGCATCTCATGCAGGATCTTGCCCGGCTCCGCATCGGCGGCGGGGTCGAAATCGGTCGCCTGATTGGCGGCAAGATGCCTGAGCACGCCTTTCGCGATTTCCGGGTCCAGCCACAGTGTTTCGAGCGCGGTGATGAGCGCGTCGCGGCCGAAGACGGTGCTGAACCAGGGGATGCCGGCGTAAGGGTAGGGACCTTCGGGTGTCTCCGTAAGCAGCATGTAGAGGTCGGTGACGCTGCGTCTCACCGCCTCGTTGAACACGGCGTTGGAGGTCACGACCGCGGCGGCGCGCGAGGCGGAATAGCGCAACGCCCTCCTGGCATCGCGCAACGCCAGAAAGAAGGTGAAGGCCGGAGGGTGCGGATTGTCTTCGAGACTGTTGCAGACGATTTCGATGAATATCGATTGCGCCTGATGCGGTGCGAGCTCGACGACAAAGCTCGCCTCCCGTCCGGTGAGCCTCTGCGGCTCCGGATCGAAGCGGAGCGTCGTGCTGCGGGTCTGGCCGTCGAGGCCGTCATAGGCAAGCACGACCCGGCTGTTGCCGACCAGCGCGCTGTGATGGGTGCCGCGGCGCCGCCTGGGGGTGCCACGCACCTCGAAAAGGTCGGCGAAGTCGGCGGCGAAGGACAACTCGACCTGCAGCCTTCTAGGCACTTCATCGAAGTTTCGGAGGACCAGGCGTTCGTAGCAGGCCTCCTGCCAGAGGAACCGGGTACGCCGCACGTGAATGAGGTCATGCTTCAAGACCTCGCCACCGGGATCGAGCACGAGAGCCGGGTTGGTGAGATCGCAGTCGAGCGTGGCATTGTCGTCCCTGAGCGTGGAACTCAGCAACAGCGACCGGGCGCCGTTCAATGTCAGCACGAACTCCGACAGATGGCGGGTGTCGCGGTGGAAGATCCCCTCCGGATTGGAAGGAGAGGAAAAGGCATCGCCGTTGTGGTCGAACACTGCGAAGGTATCGCCGTGTTTCAGCGATCTGGAGCTTCGCTCGTAACGCGAGACCGCTGCGGGTCCCAGGTCGTCCGCAGATGTCACGTCGGGGGCGGCTTCGGCCGGCCCCCCGGAGAGATTGGTTCCCATCGGATCGGTCTCCGTTGCATCGGAGCAGGATGAGGGAGCTGCGTGCCGTTTTCCGCCCGCATCCCGCTCTCGCTCCTCGAGTAGATCACCATGCGTTCAGGTCGATCAGAACTCATCCGTGATCCGGTATCAGGCGACCCTGGCAGAGCCGGGGCCGGCACCGCTTTCGTTCGCCGCATGGATCGGCATGACCCTTTGGGCGCCGCCTGCCAGGGCGCGATAGAGATCCAGATAGTCATCTGCCATGCGTCGGGCGGTGAAGCGTCTGTCGAAGGTCGCCCGGACCGTGTGGCGATCGAGCCGGTCGAGATCGTGGACCGCCTTCACGGCCTCCTCCATGCTGTCGACGATGAAGCCGGACACGGCGTGGTCGATCACCTCCGGCACCGCGCCGCAGCGGAAGGCGACCACCGGCGTGCCGCAGGCCATCGCCTCGATCATCACCAGCCCGAATGGTTCGGGCCAATCGATCGGGAAGAGGAGGGCGCGTGCATTTCCGAGGAACTCGCCCTTCTGACATTCGTCGATTTCGCCGATGAATTCGACATTCGGATAGCGCCGGACAAGCGGCTCGATCTCGTTCAGCCAGTAGGCCTCGTCCGCTTTGTCGACCTTGGCGGCGATTTTCAGCGGCATGCCGACCCGGGCAGCGATTTCGATCGCGCGGTCGGGCCGCTTTTCGGGCGAGATGCGGCCAAGGAAGGCGAGATAATCGCCCCTCGGCTGGCCGGTGAAGGGAAGGACGTCAGGAGCCAAACCATGATGGACCGTCGCGACCCAATTGACCGGCGGCATCGGTTTTCGCTGGTCGTCGGAGATCGAAATCAGGGGAACATCCGGGAATGCGGCGTAGAAGGGCTGGAGATCGGGCAGATCGAGGCGGCCGTGCAGGGTCGTCACCGTCTTTCCTGCGAGGCTGCGAACGAGGGGAAAATGCAGGAGATCGATGTGGAAGTGCAGGACGTCGAAGCCGTTGGCCTGCCGGCGCACTTCCTCCAGCATCAGCATGTGATAGGGGATAGGATCCTGAACCGCAGGGTTCAATCTCAGCGCCATATCCGAGCAGGGGATGAGCCTTGCCGAGGTCATCGAGTCGCCGCTCGCGAAGAGCGTGACCTCATGGCCCTGCCGGACGAGCTCTTCCGTCAGGTGGTGAACGACGCGCTCGGTTCCGCCGTAGAGCTTCGGCGGGACACGTTCGAACAGCGGTGCGATCTGGGCTATCTTCATGAACGACGCTCCTTTGGATCGGGATGTCATGAAGCGTTGTGAGCCTCCATTGTGAACCTCCGGGGCCGGACAACATCTATGATCTAGTCGATGCGCCGTGCTCTTCAAGAGCAACGGCGAACCGACGCGACCGGATGATCACGGATCTGTTCTTTATGGAGGTGGGGGCTCAGGCCGCTCTTGCCGCCTCCACGAAAGCCGCGATCTTGTCGATATCCTTGCGAAAGCCGCCTCCGGGAAGCGGCTGGTTCGTGTGGGTGAGGGAATCGTCCGCCCAGGGGCGGACGGCTTCGATGGCCGCCTGAACGTTTTCCGGCTTGAATATGCTCTTCCTCAACGGTCAGGCCGCTGAACGGCACCTGGCAGATCGGCGCATCGGCGGACGCGCCGGAAGGCTTCGACCTCGGTTATTTCGCCTTCCCGCCTGAGAGGATGCGTTGCGGGCAGCCAAATAGCTACGGCCCTATGTGAAGAGCGGGCCGGCCAGCGATCTCATGCGGCAGCTACCACCTCGATCTCGACCAACCATTCCGGGACAAGGGTTTCGGCCACGATCGCAGTTGTCGGGATACGACGATTGCCCAAAGCCGCAATGCGGACATTCTGGTTCGCCTCGGCATAAGAGGCATCGCGCAAGTAGCTCGTCAACCGCACAATATTGTCGGTCGTCATGTTTGCTTCGGCGAGGATGCGCCGGATATTGGACCAGATCAGCGATAGCTGTTCTTCCAGGCTGTCTGGAGCCTTCCCTTCGGGATCAAGCCCCATAGTGCCACTGACAAACAGGAACCGTGCCGCGCCGCTCACCTCCATCGCATGCACATAGTCGTCGGTAGCTGGATAGATGCCGTCGCGCGGGTTCCGTGGAATCATCTGCATTCGGAGTGTCCTTTCGTCTGAGTCGGCAAGCATCAAGCCTCGGCGGGCGCATCGGCTAACGCCCGATAAAGGGTCGCACGATGCACACCCAAGAGCCGAGCGACCTCGGCCACCGGCTTTTCCTCGTCTTTGATGAGCTTCCGGGCGTTTTCGATCTGCGCGGCGGACAGGGCAGGGGAGGGACCGAACCGCACGCCTTCGCCGCGATCCGGCCGGCGCTGGTGCGCTCTACGATCAAGGACCGCTCGAAATCCGCGATCCCGGCGAACGCGGTCGACACCATGTGGCTACGCGCTGCCACGCTTCGAGGCTGTCGAACGCCATGAGGCTCATACCAGCTTGCCAGGGTGTTTCCCCCATGACGACGCTGGCGACACGCGGCGCGGCTAGGATTCGTCGTCGTCATGCTCGATCTCCGTCAAATCCCCGTCCCGCAAAGGTGCTTCGTAGTCTTGGCCGCCGTAATAGACGCCGATGATATTCACGGTGCCGTCCGCTACCTCAAACAGAATCGTCACACGCCGGCGAAACCCAAGCGTTCGCAAGCCTGGCCGAAGATCGTCGCGGCGCGTGCCTCGGTGCGGAAAGGTTTGCAGCTTCCCGCAATAGTCCACGATGGAATCGACATAGCGCGCCGCCACGGCGGGCGACGCTGCCCCGGAAAAATCGACTTCCAGCGTGGCGAGTTGGTCGCGAGCCTCCGGGGTGAAATGAACGGTGTGCGTCACGCCGGGTCAGATCGCTTACGCTTGCTGGCAAGATGCTGGCGTACCTGGTCAACGCTGAGCGCCCGGCTCGGGTTGGCCTTTAGCTTGTCGTAGGCGGCAACGCCTTCCGTGCGCAGCCAGCTTTCAAGGGCCTTGTCGCGCGCCTGCAAGGCGCGCAGCCCGTCGCGGATAACCTCGCTCTCGCTGGCATACTCGCCCGACGAAACCTTCGTCTTGACCATCTGTGCCATTTCATTCGGCAACGTGACGCTGAATTGTTGCGTGCTGCGCATGGGAATCTCCCGTTTCGGATCGTGCTAAGTAGGATTGAACACTACCACATGTAGACCGATCGGGAAACGCAGCAAACGGTCGGAGCGATCCTGCCTACATGATTGCACGCAAGCATGATGGCTTGGCAACTATTCCCCGCCCTCACGAACGACCGGGAAATTGTATTTGCGAAAAGCAGGAGCGCCTTGGCCACAAGCCGCTCCTGCGGAATCCGCTAACCCTTGTCGTCGCGCGTTCGAAAGCTGACTTCTTCCAGCGTTTCCCAATAGGCGGGCGGCAATTGGTGGGTTTTGGCTGTCTCGCCAGCCCGCGATAGCGGAATGTAGGTGCCGGCCGGCAGCGGGCTGGCAGCAGGCCGCTTCGGCTCTACCGGCGTGTCGGAAGCGGCCGGAGCTGCTGGCGCGGCCGCCGGCTGTTCGGCCGTCTTGATGGCGGTGTCGAGAATGCGCTTACGGAAGAAACGAAGGTGCTCTATGTCGAGGCGATCGCCGGAGTTGGCGCATGCGCGCGGCATCGTGGTGATCTGCGAATACCTTAGCGTCGCCGGCGGTCGGCCGCCCGCGTGATTTCGGGGTCGACGTCGTCGTCGAGATCGCGACCACGTTCATCGGCGGACATAATGATGCCGTGGGCGGAGTCATCACCCTCAATCCGACATCCTGCCGCCGGACTGTCTCGAAGACGGGGAAGTGCCCTAAATCACGAGAGCTTGCGGCTCGCTCCCATGAGAAACTCCTTCATTTTCGCGGCCGCCGGCGAGAGCATCGGTTGGCGGTATTGCAGAATGGAGATGTTGCGGCTGATGACCGGATCGACCAGCTCGACGATCCGGACGTCCACATTGGTCGTAAGCTGGCGGGAGTTTTCCGGAAGGATCGCTATACCCAGGCCTTCCGCCACCATGCTGATCGCCGTCGTCGAGAAACGCACCTCGTATCTCGTCTTGACCTCTACACCGGAGGCGATCAGCGCGCGATCGACGAGCCCGCGCAGGGGATTGTCCTTTGCCAGTCCGATCAGGCCTTCGCCTGCAAGGCTTGCCCAGCTCACCTGCCGCGCCTTTGCGAATCTGTGGTCGGAGCGGCAAATCAAGGTGAGCTGGTCCCGCATCAGGACGCTGGCCTGGATCTCCGGATCGTCGGCGGAAACGGTGCCGATGCCGAGATCCGCCTCGTTCCGCTTCAATGCGGAGCGGATCTCCTCCTCCGGCATGTCCCGCACCTGTACCGATATGTCGGGATAACGCTTGACGAAGCGCGCGATGACCGGCGGCAGCAAGGTCGCAGCAAGCACGATTGCCGCCGCGATCGTGACCCGGCCGCGCTGCAGGCTCGCCAGTTCGTGCACATTCGCAACCGCGATCTCGAGGTCCGACATGACCTTGCGGGCCTGCGGCAAAAATTCCGCTCCGGCCGTCGTCAGGCTGACCATGCGTGTGTGCCGGTCGAACAGCCGATGCTTGAGGGCAACCTCCAGATCCTTGATCAGGATGCTGATCGCCGACTGCGTGAGTCCGAGGTGATCGGCTGCCAGATGGAAACGCCCGAGTTCGGCCACGGCAATGAAGGCCTGCAACTGGCGAAGTGTCACATTCATCGGTACTTCTCTGTCTCGCGCCAGGCAGCAGCGCTGCCTGTTCCCGTTCCGCTTGAGCCAAGTTCCCCTTTTTCCGGCGCAAAAACAATGGATGTACCCGCGATCGCCTTAGACCGGTTCCTCAAGCTGCCGATAGCGGAGATTTGCCGGCCATCAGCAGCCCGATCTCTTCCAGACGGCTGCGGTCGGGCGGAATCTCGCCGACGAGGCGGCCTTCATACATGACGAGGATGCGGTCGGAGAGCGTGAACAATTCCTCGAGCTCCGTGGATATCAGCAGAATGGCCTTGCCGGCGCTGCGCTGCTCGAGAATCTTGTGCATCACCAGCTCGGTCGCTCCGATGTCGATACCGCGCGTAAGCTGATTGATCAGCAGGAAATCGAACCGGCGGTCCAACTCGCGCCCGACGACGAGCTTCTGCTGATTGCCGCCCGACAAATTCCGGATGTGGTCGCCCGGTCCCGACGCCTTGACCTTGAAGCGGCGCATGAGATCACGGGTCTGCCTCGTGATCTCGTTCAGGTCGAGCAATCCACGAGACGAGAAGGGCGGCTTGTCGAACCGCTGAAGGATCACATTCTCCGTCAGTGGCAGCGGCAGCACGATGCCCATCCTGTGGCGGTCCTCGGGGATATGCGCCATAGGCAATTGATTGATCTCGTAGGACGACAGGCCCGCCAGCTGGGTCCCGTCGAGCGTGACGCTGCCGGACGCAACCGGAAGAAGCCCCGTCAGGGCCAGCGCCAGCTCGCTCTGGCCATTGCCGGAGACGCCTGCGATCCCGACAATTTCATTGGCCCTGACCTCGAAAGATACGTCTCGCAGTGCCGGAAGCCCGGCTTCGCCGTCGCAGCTGAGATGCTCGACCGACAGCACGACACGGCCGGGCTCGAGAGGTGCCCGCGGCAAATCCATCAGAACGTCTCTGCCGACCATCATGCGCGCCAGCTCGCGCGCGGTCGTCTCGGACGTTTTCACCGTGCGGACAACCTTGGCATCGCGCATGACGCTGACGCGATCACTGACGCGCATCACCTCGTCCAGTTTGTGCGAAATGAAGATGACCGTCTTTCCGTCTGCGACGAGTTGGCGAAGCAGATGCAGGAGACGGTCGGTTTCCTGAGGCGTCAGGACCGCGGTCGGCTCGTCCAGAATCAGCAGTTCGATGCCGTGGTAGAGCACCTTCAAGATCTCGACCCGCTGCCGTTCGCCAACCGACAGGCTGGAGACGAGCGCGTCGGGCGCGACGTCGAGACCGTAGCGGTCGCTGAGCTCCAGAATGCGCGCATGTACCGCCCTCATGTCGCGGATCATGCTGAAGGGCGAGCCCTGTCCTAGCACGTAGTTTTCCGCGACCGTGAGGTTGGGGACCAGCATGAAGTGCTGGTGGACCATGCCGATGCGATGTTTGATGGCTTCGCGGGGGGAGCCTAGCTTGAGTGGCCGTCCCTTGAAGACGATCTGCCCTTCATTGGGCGAGAGAACACCGCAAAGAATGCTCATCAGAACGGTCTTGCCGGCGCCGTTTTCGCCAAGCAGCGCGTGAATCTCGTTCTCCGCGACGTCGAGGGTCACGCCTGCGCTGACGATGAGCGGTCCGAATCGTTTATGGATTCCATCCATCAAAAGCAGTTGTTTGCCCGCCATTTCTCCCCCTCAGCTTTTCTTGTAGGCGACGCCGAGCATGCTCGGGGTGTCGACCCGGTTTCGGACAAGTATCAGCGCCGCGATCGTCATGACGTAGGGCAGAGCCTGGAAGAGCTGATAGGGGAGGAAGAGCACCGGCTGCGCCTGCAATTGCAGCTGCAGCGCATAGAACACCCCGAAGAGCAGCGAGACGATGAAGGCGCCGATGGGCGACCATCTCGCAAAGACGACCACGGCAAGGGCGATGAAGCCGCGGCCCGAGGAAATGCCTTCGACGAACTGGTTGGAGTGGGCGAGCGTCAGGAAGGCGCCGCCGAGCGCCGCGAGCGCCGAGCAGATAAGCACCGCGCCGTAGCGGTAGAGCGCCACGCTGCGGCCCGAAACGTCGACAGCCTTGGGATGCTCGCCGACGGCGCGAAGCGTCAGTCCGAACGACGTCCTGTAGAGCACGAAGACGGCAAGCGCGGCCACCGGAAGCGTGCTGTAGACAAAGGCGTTCTGCCGGAAGAACGCTTCGCCGAAGAACGGCAGATCGCTCAGCCACGGCAGATCGACAGGCTTGGCGATTTCGATGCCCTTGCCGGCCGAGGAAAAATAGGCGCGGAACAGAAAGGCCGTCAGGCCGAGGCCGAGCAGGTTGATGGCGGCGCCCACCACGATCTGGTCCGCCTTGATCGTGATGGTGAAGAACGCAAACAACAGGCCGACGAGAACACCTGCCGCGACCGCCGCGGCGACACCGAGCAGGATGCTTCCGCTGGTGAAGGCGGCGGCGAAACCCGCAAAGGCACCCGCCAGCATCACGCCTTCGAGGCCGATATTGAGGACACCGGCGCGCTCGGAAAACACTTCGCCGATCGATGCGAACATCAGCGGCGCTGCCAGCCGCCATGAGGCTGCAATGGTCGCGGCGAGAAAGCTCAGGCTTGCTAAATCTTCCATGGGTCCACCTATTCGGAAGGGCGCATCGACGGGATCCGCAACACGGCAAATCCCACGACCGAGAGAATGACGATGCCCTGAATCACGAGCACGAGAACCTGAGGCACCTGTGCCGTGATCTGCATGAGCTCGGAGCCGCTTCGCAGAATTGCAAACAAGAGGCCCGAGAAGACCGCTCCGATCGGATTGTTGTTTGCGAGAAGAGCGACCGCGATGCCTTCGAAGCCATAGCCCGGAGAGATCGACTGAAAGAGCCGCCGGGTGACGCCGGCGATCTCGAAGGCCCCTGCGAGCCCGGCCATGCTGCCGCTCAGGCAGATCGACAGCATGATGTTCCTGGGAACGCTGATCCCGGCATAGCGCGCGGCGTCCGGGCTGATGCCGACCACCCTCAGCGCATAGCCCCGGGTGCTGCGGAACAGAAAGATGTACATCACGACGGCCAGCGCCAGGGCGACGAGGATGCCGATATGGAGGCGGGTCGGCGGCAGGATGCGCGGCATCCATGCCTCCTGGACCAGCCGGGCCGATTGCGGATAGGCCGCAGCCGCATCCCGCAGCGGGCCGGTCACGAGATAGCTCGTCATGATAATGGCGATGTAATTCAGCATGATCGTCGTCACGATCTCGCTGGCCCGGAAATAGACCTTCAGAAGTCCGGCGATCGCCGCCCATGCCGCACCTGCAAGAGCGCCTGCAATCATGACCAGCGGGACGTAGATCCACGCGGTCAACCCGTCGAAGGAAACGCCGGCGGCGGTTGCGGCGATGGCGCCGGCATAGAATTGCCCCTCGGCGCCGATGTTCCAGATGCTGCAGCGGAAGGCGATGCAAAGGCCGACGCCGATCAGGATCAGCGGCGTTGCTTTCAGGAGAATTTCGGCGATCGAGCGGGTGTCCTGGAAGACGCCAAGCACCATCACATCGATCACGGCGCGTGCTTCGTAACCGTTGAAGGCAAGAAGCGCCGCGCCGCATGCGAGAGCCAGAACAACAGCGGCGGCCGGCTGGATAATCGTGCGTAAAGGACCGAGCAGGCCTCGCCAAAGGGCGCCATAGGCCTGGGGGACGACCGCCAGCGGCCGTCCACTTTCACTGTTTGCCATGAGTTTGCTGCCTTCGGATTAGGAAAAGCCTGAAGCTTTCCATCGAACAATCGATCGAAGCGGTTATCGTGGCAGAATGGGGCACACGCCGAACGGCGCCGGACCGGCCCAACCTGTCGGGCAGTGCCCCATCCTTCTCGCGCCTGCGGGCGTTATTTCTGCCGGGTCTTGATTTCTCCGGCGACGATCTTGCCCTTCACCTCATCGACGTATTTGCGTACGTCCTCCGTCACCGGATTTGCAGCCTGATCATTGTAGGTGAACTTCATGACGTCGGCATCTTTCAGGCCGAACTCGACATTTGTCGTCGGCTTTTTGCCGTTCCTGATGTCTCCGACGATGCGGATGACGCCCCGGGCATAGTCGGCGACGTAAAGCCCGAGGATGTTCTTGGGAGCGACCGAGGTGTAGTCGCTGAAGATGCTGAAGGTCTTGACGTCGGCACCGGATTCCGCGGCGGCCTGGAAACCGCCCACCGTCGCCCCTGAAGCATTCGGCAGCACGAAGTCGGCCCCTTGCGAGATCAGGCTGAGGCTCGCCTCCTTGGTCGCGGTCGCATCGGTGAAGTTGCCGATATAGACCTCGCTGACGGGGAAGTCCGGCGCGACGCTTCGCACACCGTTGGTGAAGCCCTCGAAGGCCTCCTTGATCGGCGGGATCTCCATCCCTCCGACGAGACCCGCCTTCTTGCCCGTCTTGGCCGCGATCACGCCCATCAGGTAGAAGGGCTGGCTCGTATCCGTGTTGAGGCCGATGACATTTCCCTCGGATATATAGCTCGAGGAAATGAGAAAGACCGTATCGGGATATTCCGGCGCGACCTCGAGAGCGGCATCCTGAAACTCGAAGCCGTGCCCGAGAATGACGTTGTAGCCCTGGCTGGCGAAGTCACGGAAGGCTTTCTCGAAGGATGCCGGGTTCTGCTGCAGCTCGACATAGCTGACCTCGGCACCAAGTTCCGCCTCCACGCCCTTGAGTGCGTTGAAGCCTATCCGGTTCCATCCTTCTTCCGAAATGCTGCCGGGAACCAGCAGTCCCATCTTGAACGGTGCGCCCTCGGCGAAAGCCGGCCCCGCGGCAATGAGCGCGGCCATTGCAACCGCCGACCCCAAACAGCCTCTTCTGGTAATCATCATGATGCTCCTCCCTTCCTCTCCTCATCATGCCCGTCCGACGGCTTGCTGCCGTTCAGGGGACATCTTCCAATGCGCGTATGGCCTCCATGGCAGGCGATGCGGGTGCTGCGACCGGCCGGCCTTTCGCGAGCACCTGGATGCAGTCGGGACCCCCGCCGACGAGAGCGCTGACATCCTCGCAATCGGTGACGACAAGGTCCGCCCAGGCGCCCTCGCGGATGCCGTAGTCGGTCAGATTCATCATGCGTGCCGGTATTGCGGTGATCATGTCATAGGCAGTGGCGAGCTCGTCGCCCCGCAGATGCCCGGCAAGCAGCGTCCAGCGCGCGATCTCGAGCATGTCGCCCGAGCCGGTCGGCACGAACGGGTCCTGGATATTGTCGGATGCGGACGCGATGGCGACCCCCGCGCGGATCAGTTCGGCGACGCGCGTCAGACCGCGGGGCGGCAACATGTCGTGGCAGCGGCCCTGCAGGTAGAGATTGGCCGCAGGCAGTGTCACGACCGCGATGTCGAGATCGATCATCTGGTCGCGTATGCGCTCGAATTCCTGCCTCGGCAGCGCGCTCAGGACGGATGCGTGACCGAGGACGGTGCGCCCCTGCAGGCCAAATCTCCGGACCCGCTCGAACACGGCGTCGAAAAGCGGCCGTTCGGGGTTCAGGTGTTCGTCGAGATGCAGATCGATGGGTCGGCCATGCCGCTCGGCCGCGGCGAAGAGGATGTCGAGATACCGCATCGGGTCCTCGGCGACCGCCGGGGTGCCCCCGACCGCGTCGGCCTGTTCGACCGCGGCATCGATGTTCTTCTCCAGCCATTCGATATCCTGATTGGGATGCGGCGTCATGAAAGCGACGAGCTGCAGCGTCAGCCGGTCCGCCCATTCGGATCTCAGCCGGGCCAAGGCGTTGATGCCGTTGAAGCCGGCATCCTTGTCGACATTGATGTGGCTGCGGATCGCAGTGGTGCCGCGGGCAAGGCAGCGTTCCATGGTCCGCGCCGCACGTCGCGTCACGTCGTCTTCCGGCGCCTGGCGGGCATATCTGGCGAATGCCTCCCGCGCTCCCTGCAAGGTTCCCGAGGGATTGGGCGTGAATTTGAGGACACCTGTCTTGTCCAGATGCTGGTGGACGTCGACGAAGCCCGGCGAGACGAGCGCGCCGCGGAGATCGACGCCGATCACATCCAGGCCCACTTCCAGGCGATGGCCGATGCTGGCGATGCGCCCGTCTTCCCCGACGAGGATATCGCGTTCATCGCCTGCCGCGGCTTCGCCGGCAATCCGGCAGCCACGCAGGAGAAGTGCACGGCGGGCGCCGCCATGACGGGTTCCGAGAACCGTATGCATCGAGTGACTCCATTCCATTCCGTCTGACCCGTTCCGTCTGGGTCATTCCATCTGGATGGAGACTAAGAAGCGGCGATTATTGAGGCAATTTCATAATAGATATATATTGTTTCGGTTTTATCATGAATGTTCCCACGGCACCGCATCCGTCAGTGCAGTGCACGATATCAAAAGGAACGATATAATATATTATCACGCGTCAGTGTTTTTATCCGCCAAGAAAATCGTATTATCGGCTACCAAGCAGGTGTTTCTGCGGAGATGCGATCCGCAGAAATTCCGGAAGTGATTTCATTTCAGCAAATTTGTGTATGGTGACGCGCCAGGAGCCACGATAAGAGCATGGGTTTCGCGAATAAAATACTATTAGTCCATACATTAACGCGTTGAAATGGCGCGATAATACGTAACGTTGACATCCAGTCACCCAAGTATAGATTGTTGACAATCTAATCTGGAGTGTTTCGGATGGCCGCGTCGCCCTTTCTCAGGAGTGCAAGATACCGTCCCCCTGTCGGGGCCGCGATGAGCGGGCCGGAGGCCGAGCAACGTGTCGTCCAGGTCATCGTCGAGGCGATAATGCATCATCGGGTGGCCCCCGGCGCCAGACTGATCGAGCGCGAGCTGGCGATCGCCTCCGGCGCCAGCAGGTCGGCCATACGCAACGGGCTCATGCGGCTGGCGCATGCGGGGCTGGTGGAACTCAGCCCCAACAAGGGAGCGTCCATCGCCATGTGTTCGCCCGACGAAGCGCGGCAGATATTCGACGCGCGCATCGTGATCGAGACAGCGACGGTCGAGAAGCTCGCCGGCACGATCGGCGAGGCGGAGCGTGCGCGCCTGCGGTCGTTCGTGGAGGACGAACGCAACGCCTATGAAGAGGGCCGCATGGAAGAAGCCCGGCATCTGTCCCGGCGGTTCCATCTGCTTCTGGCGGAAATGGCCGGCAACGACGTGCTGACGGGGGTGATACGCGATCTCATCAACCGCCAGCCGCTGCTCTCCTGGTCGAGGCCGGATACCGAGCCGCGATTCTGCGGCAATCACGCGCATTCCGAGATCGTCGAAGCGATAGCGAGCGGAGACGGCGAAAGGGCCGCCCGCCTCAATATGGAGCACCTTCGGGCCCTGGAACGTGAACTGGTGGCAGATCGCGCCGCGGCCATGCAGGCGTTTCGCTCCGTTCAGGCCAACGCCGCGTCCGGCGAGAGCGCACAACGGGAGGATGGTGACCCCGGTATCGATTGAATCAAGTGCGGAACGCGGCGGCGTACCGCTGTTTTTGGGAGGAGGAATGCATGAAACCGTTCGAATATTACGAGCCGGCGAGCCTGGCGGAGGCCAGCGATCTGCTGAGGCGGCTCGGCAAGGATGCCAGCATCATCGCGGGCGGCACCGATCTGCTTGTCGAGATGAAGGAGGAGCTTCGCAGCGTCCTTCATCTCGTCAACATCAAGAAGATCCCGAACCTGAGGGATTTTACCTATGATCCGGCCGCCGGGCTTCGCTTTGGCGCGCTGGTGACGGTCCGGGAGATAGAGACCTCGCCGCACGTCATCGGCAACTATCCGAACCTCGCCAAGGCGGTAAGCCTCCTCGGCTCGGTACAAGTGCGCAACCGGGCAACCATTGTCGGCAACATCTGTCGCGCCTCCCCTTCGGCCGACACGATCCCGCCCCTGATCGCCGACGGCGCCAGCCTGTCCGTCTATAATGGAGGCACCGAGCGGACCATTCTGCTCGAGGACTTCTTCACCGGTCCCGGCCGGACGGTTCTTTCGCCCGGAGATATCGTAACCGGCATATCCCTTCCGGCGCCCCGCCCGACGAGCGGCCGCGCCTATATCAAGCACGGCCGCCGCAAGGCGATGGAACTCGCGACCGTCGGCGTTGCCGTCAGCATCGAGCATGTCGCCGGACAATGTTCGGACATCCGCATCGCGCTCGGCGCCGTGGCGCCGACCGTGATCCGCGCCCGCAGGACCGAGGACCTTATCAGGGGACGCAGGATCGACGCGGCACTGCTGGCCGAAGCTGCGGAAAGCGCAATGCAGGAAGCCACTCCCATCGGCAATGTGCGGGCAAGTGCGGCCTACCGCCGCGACATGGTCGGCGTGCTGACGCGCCGGGCAATCGGTTACGCCATGGGAGGTGCCCAATGAACCGGGTCGTTTCGATGACGGTCAATGGCGAGTCCCGTGAACTCGCGGTCGTTCCCAACCGCACGCTGCTCGATGCGCTACGCAACGAAGGCAGTCTCACCGGAACCAAGAAAGGCTGCGATGTCGGCGACTGCGGTGCCTGCACGGTCATCATGGACGGAAGGCCGGTCAATGCCTGTCTGGTGCTCGCCATCGAGGCCGAGGGTGCGACGATCGAGACCATCGAAGGCCTGCAGCCGGCCTATGACCAGCCGCACCTCCTGCAACAGAAATTCATGGAGCACGGCGGTGCGCAGTGCGGCTTCTGCACGCCGGGCATCATCATGATGGCCAAGGCGCTGCTCGACGAAAACCCGGACCCGAGCGAGGACGAAATCCGCTTCGCTCTGGCCGGCAATATCTGCCGCTGCACCGGCTACACCAAGATCATCGACGCTGTTCGGGCCACGGCGGAGGAACTGAGAAAGGCGGGGACGCTATGAACACATATGAAAGGATCGACAGAGACCTGTCCGACCGGGACTTCACCGTCGTGGGCAAGAGCGTCAAGCGTTCCGATACTCTGGAGAAGGTCACGGGGACGGCCAGATATGCAGGCGACGTCGCCTTGCCCGGCATGCTCCACGCCAAGATGAAGCGCAGCAACATCGCGCATGCGCGCATCAGGAGCATCGACACGAGCAAGGCGCTGGCGCTCGAGGGCGTCAAGGCGGTGCTGACACACGAGAACGTGCCGCGCGTTTTGCATGCGGGCTCACCGCATCCGCGCTCGGCATCCGTTACCAAGGATCAGTATATCCTGGATGACAGGGTGCGATATTGGGGCGAGGGCGTCGCCGCAGTCGCTGCCGTCAGCGAGGAAATCGCTGAGCGCGCGGTCGCGCTCATCGAGGTCGAGTACGAGCCCTTGCCCGGCCTCTTCACCATCGAAGCCGCATCGGTGCCCGGCGCTCCGCCGATCCATGAGAATGGTCTCGACCGGAACCAGGTGTTGCCGCCGGTCTTCGTCACCCGCGGCGACGTCGACAGGGGTTTCGCCGAAGCGGATCTGATCCTCGAGCGCGAATACGATCTCGGCCGCCCGACACCGGCCTATATGGAGCCCAATGTCTGTGTCAGCCAGTGGGACGGCAACGGCAAGCTCACCATGTGGACCTCGACCCAGAGCGCATTCATGGTCCGCGGCACGCTTGCCGAAGTGCTCGGCGTGCCGCTGAACAAGGTACGCGTTATCGTCGATCACATGGGCGGCGGCTTCGGCGCGAAGCAGGATCTGTTTCAGAACGAGTTCCTCTGCGCCCTGCTCGCGCGACAGACGGGGCGTCCTGTCAAGATGGAGTTCAGCCGCAAGGAAACGTTCCTCGGCGGCCGCTCGCGACACCCCGGCAAGATATGGCTGAAGCAGGGCTTCACCAAAGACGGCCGGATCGTCGCACGCGAAGCCAGGGTCACCTTCAACTCCGGCGCCTACGGCTCGCACGGTCCAGGCGTCACCAATGTCGGCACCGCAGCGCTGACCTCGCTCTACCGTTGCGAGAATGTCCGGCTGGAAGGCCGCTGCATCTATACCAATTCGCCGATTGCCGGCGCTTTTCGCGGCTATGGTGTGGTTCAGACCTACTATGCGCTCGACCTCATGATGGACGAGGCGGCCGAGAAGCTCGGCTTCGACCCGGCCGAGTTCAAGTTGATGAACGCGGTGCGCGAGGGCGACATCGCACCCTCCGGGCACCCGATCGTCGGACACGGCCTGGGGGATTGCATCCGCCGCGTCATGGAGGAGACGAACTGGCACGAATTGCGCAGGCGGGAGAAGCCGAAAACCGTCAAGCGCCGCGGGATCGGGATCGGCTGCGAAATGCACGGATCCAGTGCCTATCCGGGCATCAAGGAACAGGGCAACGCAATCGTGAAGATGAACGAGGACGGAACGGTGACGCTGATCACCGGCACCGCCGGCCTCGGCACCGGCGCGCATACGGCGCTTTCGCAGATCGTCGCCGAGGAACTCGGCGTGCCCTTCGAAGCCGTCTCGGTCGTTCAAGGAGACACCGATATCGTCCCCTGGGATATCGGTGCCTTCGCCAGCCACACGACCTATCTCGGCGGACGGGCGGCTCAACTCGCGGCCGCCGAAGTGCGCAGGCAAGTGCTCGAACACGCCGCGCCCATGCTCAAGGCCGAGCCCGAGAATCTCGCGATCCGGGACGGTTTCGTGGTCGTCACCAACGGCTCCAATCGCAGCATCCGGCTTTCCGAGGCCGTCGGACCGCAGCGGGGAATGCCGGCGGTGCAACTGGTCGGCGTAGGCACCTACATGCCGAGGAAGTCCTACTCCTTCGCCGCCCATTTCGCCGAAGTCGAGGTGGACACCGAGACCGGCGAGGTCGCCGTTCTCGAGGTCGTTCCGGTACATGAGATCGGCAGGGTCATCCATCCGATCGCCGCGGCCGGACAGATCGAGGGCGGCATTCAGCAGGGCATCGGCCACACCCTCAGCGAGGATTACGTCATCGACCTTACCGATGGACGTTCCCTCAATCCGAGCTTCGTCGATTACAAGATGCCCCTGTCGATGGACATGCCGTCCATCCGCACCATCATCCTCGAGACGGCACCGGATCCCGGCGGTCCCTACGGTGCCAAGGGCGTCGGCGAGGATCCGATCATCGCGATCGGGCCCGCCATCGCCAACGCCATCTACGACGCCATCGGCGTCCGCTTCCACCACTACCCGATAACGCCCGAGCAGGTGTTGAACGCTCTCAAGTCCAAAGCCAACGAAACGAGGCAGTGATGCAGACCAACCATCTTCAGGACAGTAAAATTCCCGTGACCATCCTGACCGGCTTCCTCGGCGCCGGAAAGACAACGCTTCTCAACCACATATTGACGGAACGGCACGGTCACCGCATCGCGGTGATCGAGAACGAGTTCGGCGAAGTGGATGTGGACTCGGACCTCGTGCTCGCCTCCGAGGAAGAGATCTACCAGATGAAGAACGGCTGCATCTGCTGCTTCGTCGATGTGCGCAACGACCTGATCGAGGTTCTGCAGAAGCTGCTTGCCCGAAAGGACAAGTTCGACCACATCCTTGTCGAGACCAGCGGGCTTGCCGATCCGACCCCCGTCGCGACGGCTTTCTTCATCGATGACGAAATCGGCAAGCACGTAACGCTGGACGGCATCGTGACGCTGGTCGATGCCAAGCATATCGGCCAGCATATCGACGATCCCGTGCTCGATGGGCGCGACAACCAGGCCGTCGACCAGATCGTCGCCGCCGACCGCATCATCATCAACAAGATCGACCTCGTATCGGAAGGAGAGATCGCCCCGCTCGAGCGCGGCATGCGCAAGCTCAACCAGACGGCCGAAATCGTACGCTCGAGCTACGGCAGGGTGGATCTGTCGAGCATTCTCGGCATTTCCGGCTTCGCGCCGTCCTACGTGGCCGAGCGGGCCAAGCTGCTCGACCTCGATCATCATCATCACCACGATCATCACCACCATCACCATCACCATCACCTGCATGACGCGACGGTCAGCTCGGAATCCTTCGTCTTCGACCGGCCTTTCGACCAGGGCCGCCTGACGGGCTATCTCTCGGGCCTGCTTCGGGAGGAAGGCGACGACATCTTCCGGACCAAAGGCATTATAGCGATTGCCGGCGATCCTCGTTTCTTCGTGCTCCAGGCGGTGCACAAGCTGATGGACTTCCGTCCGGACCATGTCTGGGGGAAGGACATGCCTTATACGAAGCTGGTCTTCATCGGCCGCAACCTCGACCGGGCGGCGCTGGAAAGAGGACTGGAGCGTTGCCTTGCCTCGGCGGGCGATACGGATAATTGATCCGGGGGAATGACGAGAATCCGCCGAAGCCGGGAGGCTTCGGCGGATTTGTCGTGTTTGAGCGGGAACAGCGGATCCCACTGGACGCAGCCGGACCGGAAAAGGCGAGGAGCACCCCCTTTGATGGACCTTGCATAAAACCGCACCGCCCCCGGCCTGGCCGGGGGCGGTGCATGTTGTGCATTCACTTCCGGCTGCGCCTAGCCGGGATGCCGCATGGCGCCCTCACCGAGCAAATCCGGCCGCACCTCCTCGCGCGGAGGAACGCCGTTGAAGAGCAGGTTGAGCAGCACCGCCGAGAAAGTTCCGACGAGAACGCCGCTGTGGAAGAACCGGTCGATGAACTCCGGCAACTGGGCGAAGATCTTGTCGGCGACCACCGGGATCATCGCGAGGCCGACGCTGACGGCGACGATGTAGAGGTTGCGGCGGTTGTCCACGAAGTTGACGCGGGCGAGGATCTTGACGCCCGTCGCCGAGACCATGCCGAACATCACGATCGCAGCGCCCCCGACGACATAGCTCGGTATCGACGCGGTAATGAATGCGATCTTCGGCAGGCAGCCCAGAAGGATGAGCACCACGCCGCCCGCGGCAACCGCCCAGCGGCTCATCACACCGGTGATCTGGAGCAGGCCCACATTCTGGGCATATGTGGTGTATGTGAAGGTGTTGAAGATTCCGCCGATAATGTTCCCGAGGCCATCCGTGCGCAGCCCGCGCGCCAGGTCGGCTTCGCTGATCGTGCGGCCTGCCATGTCGCCGACGGCCAGGATCTGGCCGGTCGCTTCGATCATCATGACGATCATGACCGTGCAGAGCGCAACCGTCGCCCACAGGTCGAATATCGGCATGCCGAAGGCGAACGGCGTCACCACCGTGACCCAGCTCGCATCGGCGACCCCCTGGAAATCCACCTTTCCGAAAGCGACGGCGATCGCAAATCCGATCCCTATGCCGAACAGAACGGCGAGGTTTGCGAGAAATCCCTTGAGAAAGCGGGTCATCAGGAGAATGGAGACCAGCACGATCGCAGCGACCGCAAGAGCGAAGGGCTCACCGTAGGCCGGATTGGGAATGAGCCCGTCGGGGCCTTTTATCATGGGCTGTCCGCCCGCCGCCCAGTTTACTCCGACCCGCATCAGCGACAAGCCGATGACCAGCATCACCGTTCCGGTCACCACCGCCGGGAAGAAGCGAACCCAGCGGCTGAAATAGGGGGCGGCCAGAAGTGTGAACACGCCGGATGCGATCACCGCACCAAGAACGCCGGGCATTCCGAGGTCCGGATCCGTGCCCGTGGCGATGATCGGGGGAACCGCGGTAAAGCCGATGCCCATCATGATCGGCAGGCGCGCGCCGACGTTCCAGATGCCGAGACACTGGATGAGGGTGACGATGCCGCAGCAGAAAAGATCCGCGCTGATCAGCATGGCGATCTGATCCTTGGAGAGATTCAGTGCGCTGCCGATGATCAGGGGAACCGCGATGGCACCGGCATACATCACCAGGACATGCTGCAGACCGAGCGCCGCCAGTTTCGGCGCGGGAAACATTGCTTCGATAGCATCGCACTTCGAGTCCGTATTCATTTCGCTCCTCCCATTGTTTTTCCAAGAGCCTTCCGCCGAACCCCGACCCTCCTCCGGCCGACGAACGGGCGGTATTCCTCACCTCATCTTCACCTCGACATCTTCACGTCGAGTGTCAGGGACGGCAGCGCGCCGCCCGTTCCATCGATGTGCGAGCCCGGTATCGATATCGAACAGATCGAGGACGCGGGCCACGGTATGATTGACCATCTCGTCCAGCGTCTGCGGACGGGCATAGAAGGCCGGGACGGGGGGACAGATGATCGCCCCCGCCTCCGTCGCCTGGGCCATCGAACGAATATGGCCGATATGCAATGGCGTCTCGCGCAGCATGAGAACCAGCCGGCGGCGTTCCTTCAGTGTTACATCCGCCGCCCGGGACAGTAAGCCGGAGGTTACGCCGGTCGCGATTTCCGACAGGGTCTTGATCGAGCAGGGTGCAACGATCATCCCGAGCGTGCGGAAAGAACCGCTGGAGCACGAAGCGCCGATGTCCTTGTTGGAATGGACGCAGGCGGCGAGGGCTTCGACGTCGGCGACCTTGAAGTCCGTTTCCATCGCCAGCGTGATCTGGGCGGCACGGCTCATCACCAGATGCGTCTCGATGTCCAGATCCCGCAGGATCTCCAGGAGCCGGATGCCGTATATCACGCCGGAGGCGCCGCTGATGCCGACGATGATCCGCTTTCTCTGTTCCCGGTCCGCTTTCATCGCTCTCACCTCCAAGCGCCGCTATTCAGTCTAAGGACGGCCGAATTTCGCGAGAATCGCCGAAGCGCGGTCGAAGGCGGCCTCGTCGATCCTGGCGAGCACGCCGTGAAAATCAGGCCCGCGGGTCGCGTCGAGGCCCATGCGGGACGTCGTACCGATACCGGATGCCGAAGGATCGAGCGCGTTGCCGGGCAGTCCTTCGATGATGACGACATCCTTGTGCGGCTGGAAATGGGCGGACATGGCCCAAAGCACGTCGGAGTCCCGCGTGATGTCGACGTCGGCATCGACTGCGATGACCGTCTTCAGATAGGCGTCCCAGCCGAGCAGCCCGAGCATGATCTGGCGGGCCTCGCCGGGCCTCGTCTGGTTGAGGGCGACATAGGCATGAAAATGCGTGCCGGATGCCGGATAGTGCACCGCCGTCACGCTCGGGAAGCGTTGCTTCAGCTTTTCCACCATCTCCGCCTCACGCGGAACACGGCCGAGATTGAGGTGTTCGGACGAGTTGCCGCCGGCAACGCTGACCAGGATTGCGTCGTTGCGGCGCAGGAAGGTCTCGACGCGAAACAGATTGTTCGTCGACCGGTCGGACGAGTAGCCGGTGAACTCTCCGAAGGGCCCCTCGGCAACCTGCGCTTCGGGCTCGATCACGCCTTCCAGGACGATTTCGGCATAGGCCGGAACCCGGATGCCGTATTTCGGCGTCCGTACCACCTCGAGCGGCTCGCCGATGAGGCCGCCGGCGACGTCGCGCTCGTCTTCACCGAACGCCAGGCGCGCCGAGGCTGCGATCATGAAGAGGGGATGTGCGCCGATGACCATGGCGACCTTCAGTTTCTCGCCGCGGTCCTTGGCCATGTTGAGCAGCCGCCACAGATGTCCGCGCGAATGCAGGCTCGTCGCCAGCTCGTTCTTCGAATGGATCATGGCGCGGTGATAGCTGAGATTGCCGGCGCCGGTTTCGGGATGCTCGGCGATGATTATGCCGCTGGTGATGTATTTCGCCCTGTCGGTCGCGAAGTGCTTCAGCATCGGCAGGCTGCCGAGGTCGATGTCGTGCTCCTCCACGCATTCGGTGACCGGCCCGCCGTCGACCAGCCGCGGCGGCAGGGCTTGCCGCGAGCGTGCCTGATAGGCTTCGTGCAGCCGGTCCTGGGAGGTCCCGAACATCCGGGCGATCCGCTCGCGCGATCCGAAGGTGTTGGCAATCACTTCGCCGCCGACGCCTTCGACGTTGCGGAAATGCAGGAGCGGCGCCCGGCCTTGCTGGTTGAGCTTCCAGATGAACGCCGATGCGTCCTGATCGTCCGTGATACGGTCTTCGATGGTGAGTACGTCTTCGGGATACGCCTTCTGGTATTCCCGGAGAAAGTAGCGGACGTCCTGGCTGCCGAACTCCATAATACTGCCCTTCGCGGTGTCGTTTACTTCAAATGAGCGGGCAGCGGCCTTGGAGGGAGCCGCTGCCCTGGAGCGGGATGAGGAAAATGCGGGCGATGTTCCGCCCGAATCCCGCTCTGACTTTTGGATCGGCCAGGGCCGATCAGGCGGGAGTAGGCTGGCGCTCCTCACGTCTCAGACCCGCATAGGTATCGGTCAGGCGCGCCTGAGCTTCCTCGAGATTGCGTGGCGGAGGGGTCGGGTCGATGCCGACGAGCTTGGCGATGTTGTTGCCGAGATAGCCCTCGAGATCGTCTTCGGAAAGGCCGAGGCCGTGGGGCGGCTCGTGGCACAGAACCTCGAGCTCTCGCATCCACATGCCGGGTTCGTTCGGCGGCGAGTCCGTACCGAAGACGATCTTGTGTTTCGGCAGCTCTTTCGCGAATTCGACGATGCGGGATTGGAAGCACCAACCGGACTCGCAGTAGACGTTGGGTGTGTCCATCGCCATCCAGAAGGACTCGAACGAGTAGTTGCCCCCGGTCTGGATCCCGAAATGCCCGATGATGAAATTGACCATCGGGAACTCGCGAATGATCGGATAGAACATCGTCGGAATGGTGTAGGGCCCATCACCGGTGTGGATGAGCACGACCACTCCCAGTTCCGCACACTTCTTCATCGCCGGGCGCAGCCAGTCGAGGGCCCGGTCGGGCCGGTAACCATGCATGTTGGCATGCAGCTTCAGCATCTTGAAGCCGTATTCCTTGACATGGAATTCGAGCTCGGCCGCGCCGTTTTCCGGCCCCCAGCGGGGATTGTAGTTGAAGTTGCCGATGAAGCGGTCCGGGTATTTCTGGCAAAGTTCGGCGATATACGCCATGTAATCGCGGATGCCTTCGCGGCCCATGCGGTTGCCGTCGCGATAGCCTGTATTGCCGGGCGGCGGCTGGATGAAGCCCATGTCGATCCGGCGAGGCTTGCCGTTGATCATATAGGGTCCGTCCATCAGCTTCAGCATGCGCTCGCCGTTGAAGGGCGTGCCGGTGTGGCGCCATGCCTCGTCGACCAGATTGGTCGGGTGGAGGTGGGTATCGATGATCATGCTATTTCTCCGATTTCATGAAACGCGCGTGCGGAAGGCTCATGCCGGCTGAAGGCTGGCATGGGTGCCCCTGAGGCGCGCCTGCGCCTCCTCCACGCTGCGTGGCGGCGGCGTCGGATCGAGACCGATCATCCGGGCGATGTTGTTGCCGAGGTAGTCCTCGAGCGTATCCTCGTCGAGGTTCAGCCCCTGGGGCGGCTCGTGGCACAGCACCTCGAGAAGGCGCAGCCACATACCCGGCTCGTTCGGGGGCGTGTCGGTGCCGAACAGGATCTTGTGCTTGGGCAGTTCCTTGGCGAATTCGACGATGCGCGACTGCAAGCACCAGCCGGATTCGACATAGATGTTCGGCGCATCCATCGCCATCTGGAACGGCTCGAAGACATAGACGCCGCCCGTCTGCACGCCGAAATGCCCGAGGACGAAATTGACCGACGGAAACTCTCGGATGATCGGATAGAATTCGGTCGGGATGCTGTAGGGTCCGTCGCCGGTATGCACCTTGACGATGAGGCCGAGGTCGGCGCATTTCCGCATCGCGGGCCGCAGCCAGTCGAGCGCCCGGTCGGGGCGGTAGGCATGCATGTTCGCCTGAAGCTGCACCATCTTGAAGCCGTATTCCTTGGCGTGGTGCTCGATTTCTTCGGCGCCGTTCTGCGTCCCGTAGCGGGGATTGTAGACGAAGCAGCCGAGGAAGCGGTCCGGATATTTCTGAACGAGCTCGACGGTGTAGGACATGTAGTCCCGGATCGCCGCCTTGCCGGTCAGATCGCCGTAACCGTCGGTGTAAATGGTGTTGCCCTGCGGGGGCTGGATGAAAGCTTTGTCGATGCGGCGCGGCTTCCCGTTCACATAATAAGGGCCGTCCATCATCTTGAGGAGGCGCTCACCTGTAAAAGGCTCGCCATCGTGCCGCCAGGCCAGATCCACAATCTTGGTCGGGTAGCAGCTAATGTCGATAATCATCAGTCTCTCCAGAGTTGCCGTCAATCCAATTCACGGATTGTCCATGAGCGAAGCGCCCCGGAGTTCGACGTCAACTTTGCTGAAGGCGAGGTCAGAAAGATCCGTCGGGCTGCGGTCTGCGCGATCGCATGTCAGCAATTCCCGACCGGATGTTGTATCGTGAGATACTAACGCGGCTGACCGCTTCTACTGACGTGGAGAATATTAAGACAGCTTAGAGGGAATGAAAAGTACATTTCATCAAACTGATGAATTAATAAATAATTCGAAAGAATTCATTCTGTGAGCGGTTGCTCAGCGGAGTACAGGCATTGGACGACACCGCAAAAGAAAACGCAGAGTTTCCCGCTGCAGCCGGAATCCTCCTCGGCCTCGGTCTCGGGGGCTTCTTCGACGGCATCGTTCTGCATCAGGTGCTGCAGTGGCATCACATGCTGAGCAGCGCAGGCTTTCCACCGGACAGCCTGGAAAACCTGAGACTGAATACGTTCTTCGACGGCCTCTTCCATGTGGGCACATACGTTTTCGTCGTGCTGGGCCTGATCGTTCTGTGGCGCAGGGGGCGGCGGAGACCCCTGCTTTGGTCGGCAAAGCTTATTTCCGGTACCTTCCTCATCGGGTTTGGCGGCTTCAACCTGATCGAGGGCACCGTCAACCACCAGATTCTCGGCCTGCATCATGTCAACGAGACCGTGCCGCGCGATCAGTGGGTCTACTGGGACACAGGCTTTCTTCTCTGGGGAGCCTTGATGCTGATTGCCGGGTGGATCCTGTACCGGTCCGGTAAACGAGACCTTTCGAGATGAACGGGGTGGGGAACCGCTCTCACAGCAGCCGGTGCCGCACCAGAATTCCCCGGATTTTTGCGTCCTGCTCCTCGCTCGGAAGCAGTGCCGGCTGGCGGGAGGCGCCGACGGAGGGGTCCTGCAGGTAGAGCGAGCGCTTGACGAGGGCCGGCGGGAAGCCGAGGGCGTAAAGCTCGGTGCGGAAGGCGGTGTAGATTGCCTGCTGGCGTTCCGCCTCCGCAATGTTCCCGCTGTTGAACGCGCTGAGAATGCCGGCGAGCACCTCCGGCATGGCATTGCCGAGGCCGGAAATGCAGCCGGCCGCACCGTTCTGCAGCGACCAGAGAACCAGATGGTCGGGGCCGGAATAGACTTCGAAGCCCGGCACGTCGCGCGCCACCTGCAGATAGGCCCCGAGCGTATCCTGCGCACCGCCGGAATCCTTGATTCCGGCGATATTGCCGTGCGCGGAAAGCTTCAACGCCGTCTCCGGCTCGATATGGTTCTGGGTGCGGGAGGGAATGTCATAGAGATAGACGGGGGTCTCCACGGCATCGGCTACCGTCGAGAAGTGCCGGATCAGGCCGTCCTGCGTACAGGCGATGAAGAAGGGGGTGATGACGGCGATGCCGCTGACGCCGATGCGGTCGAAGGCGCGCGCGAGCTGCAGCGTCTCGAAGGTCGCGGGCATGCCGGCATTGACGATGACATCGACGCGGCCGCCGACCTCGTCGACCACTTCCTCGGTGAGGCGGATCTTCTCCTCGTGCGTGAGCGCGGTGAAGTCGCCATTGGTGCCGGCGCACATGATATTGTTGCCGGCGGCGACCTGCCGGCGTACCTGGGCGCGGGTCGCCTCGTAATTGATGGTCTCGTCCTCGTTGAAGCAGGTGACGAGGGCGACGAAGGCTTTCTTGGACATCAGTGACTCCGCTTTGGGATAAGAATGTCGGCAGCCTCGGCCGGCACCGATGCTAGGTGGCCGGCCTTTGCATCCGGATCGGGACTGAGGCTGGCCGCGAGAAGGGCGCGGGTATAGGCCTGCCGCGGCGTATCGAAGACCTCGCGGACGGTGCCGAGCTCGACGACCTCTCCCTGCTGCATGACCATGACGTAATCGGCGAAATCGCGAACGACCGGCAGGTCATGGGCGATGAAGATGAAGGCGATCCCCATCTCGCGGCGCAGCCTGTCGAGAAGCTCGATCACCTGCGCCTGGACGGAGACGTCGAGCGCGGAAACGGCCTCGTCGCAGATGATCAGCTGCGGCTCGAGCGCAAGCGCCCGGGCAATGGCGATGCGCTGCCGCTGGCCGCCGGAAAACTGGTGCGGATAGCGGCTCATGTGCTCGGCCGAAAGACCGACCTGCACCAGGAGCTCCGCGACGCGTTCACGCCACTTTGCCTTGGGCAGGATGTCCGGATGGATGACCCATGCCTCGGAGATCAGCTGGTAGACCGTCATGCGCGGGTTGAGCGACTGGGTCGGGTCCTGGAATACCATCTGGAGGTCGCGCCTGAGCTTGTAGAGCTCTGCCGGCGACAGCGTGAACAGGTCGCGGCCCTTCCAGAGCGCCGTGCCGCTGTCCGGCTCGTCGAGACGCAAAAGGGCCCGGGCAAGCGTCGATTTGCCGGAGCCGCTCTCTCCGACGACAGCCATGGTCTCGCCGGGCATCAGATCGAAGGAGATGCCCTTCAGCGCTTCGAAGGAGCCGTAGGTCTTGCGCACGTCGCGCACGCTGAGCAGGGGTTCGGCGCGCGCGCCGGGTTCGTGCATCGCGCCCTTGCCGGGGGCGGCGGCGATGAGCTTCTGCGTATAGGGATGCTGCGGGTTCTTGTAGATCTCGCGCACGGTTCCCGCTTCGACGATGGCGCCCCTTTCCATCACGACGACCCGGTCGGCGATCTCGGAGACGACGCCGAGATCGTGGGTGATGATCAGCACCGCCATGCCCGTTTCGCGCTGCAGCTCCTTCAGAAGCTTCAGCACTTCGGCCTGCACGGTCACGTCGAGCGCGGTGGTCGGTTCGTCGGCGATCAGGAGGTCCGGCCGGAGCGCCAGCGCCATGGCGATCATGACGCGCTGGCGCTGACCGCCGGAGAATTCGTGCGGATATTTGCGCATTGCCCGCTCGGGCTCGGGAATACCGACGCGGCGAAGGAGCCGCAGCGCCTCTTCGCGCGCCTTGCTGCCGGCGAGCCCGTGAGTTGTCATGGCTTCGGAGATCTGCCAGCCGACGCTGTAGACCGGATTGAGATGGCTGAGCGGATCCTGAAAGATCATGGCGACCCGGCGGCCGTTGACCTCGCGCCGTTCCTCGGCAGGCATCGTCAGCAGGTCCCTGCCGTCGAGCAGGATTTCGCCGGCGCTGATGCGGCCCGGCGGCATGTCGATGAGGTTCATGATCGCCGAGGAGGAGACGGACTTGCCGGAACCGCTTTCGCCGAGGATCGCCAGCGTCTCGCCCTTGTCGAGGTGATAGGAGATCGACTTCACGGCATGGACCACGCCGGCCGCGGTGTGGAACTCGACGGAGAGGTTACGGACCTCGAGCAGATGTTCAGCCATTTTTGCCGCCCTTCATTTCGAGACGCCAGCGCTGTACCGGATCGAGCGCGATCCGCATCCAGTTGGACAGCAGGTTGAGCGACATGGTGGTGAGAATGATGGCAAGGCCGGGCCAGAAGGAGAGCCACCAGGCATTGGTGAGATATTGCCGGCCCTGCGAGATCATCAGGCCCCAGGTGATTTCCGGCGGCTGGATGCCGATGCCGAGGAAGGACAGCGCGCTCTCCGCCAGCATGACATAGGCGAAATCGAGCGTGGCGAGCGTCGTCAGCGTCGGCAGCACGACCGGCAGGATGTGCCGGAAGAGGATGCGCTTGCTGGAGGCGCCCATGACCCGGGCAGCCTGCACGAACATGCGCTCGCGGATCTCGAGCACTTCGGCGCGCGTGGTGCGCAGATAGACCGGAATGCGGGTGATGGCGAGCACCAGCATGAGGTTGAGGATCGAGGAGCCGAGCACATAGAGTACGATCACCGCGATCAGCAGAGACGGGAAGGACATGATCACGTCGGCGAGACGCATGATGATCTGGCTCATGCGCGGCGAGGAAAAGCCGGCGATGAGGCCGAGAACGGTGCCGATCACCGAGGACAGGATCACGGCGCCGGCGGCGACCATCAGGGTGTTCTGAGCGGCCACGATGATGCGGGCGAAAAGCGGACGGCCGAGCGCGTCGGCCCCCATCCACCAGACCCAGGTGCGGGTCCAGTCGAATGGCGGCAGGTTGCGGCCGCGCAGGTTCTGCTTCGTCGCGAGGTCGCCCAGCCAGGCCGGGCCGATGATGGCTATGGTGAGAATGACGAGAAGGAAGATCGCCGCGCAAAGCGCGAACTTGTCCGCCAGCAGCATGCGCATCATGCGGACCGGGAAGGACGGCTCTGCGGCGATGACATTGTCGGTGGTTGCCAGGGTCATGGTCGGTTCCTCCTCAGTGCCGGATGCGCGGATCGAGCAGCGCATAGGCGAGGTCGATCAGCACGTTCATGAGGAAGATCGCAATGGCCGTGACGAGGATCGCCGCCAGCACCACGTTGAAATCGCGTTGCAGGATGGAATCGATCATGAGCTTGCCGACGCCGGGAAAGCCGAAGATCGTCTCGACCACGACCGCACCGTTCAGCAGGCTCGCCGCCTGGTCGCCGACCACGGTGATGACGGGCAGCATCGCATTGCGCAGCGCGTGGATGAAGATGATCGGCCCGGACTTCACGCCCTTGGCCCGCGCGGTCTTCACATAGGCCGAGGAAAGCGCGCTGACCATGGAACCGCGAACCACCTGGACGATGATGCCGAAGGGGCGGACGAAGAGAACCGCGATCGGCAGGATCCAGTGCACGACCGATCCGGTGCCGGATGTCGGCAGGATCGCGAAGTTGATCGAGAAGATGACGATGGCGACGATCGCCAGCCAGAAATCCGGGACGGACGCACCGATGAGCGAGACCATCGAGGACAGCCGGTCGAAGAAGCCGCCGGAGCGGAAGGCGCCCAGCGAGCCGACGACGATCGCCGCTCCTGTGACGAGCGTCATCGTGATGACGGCAAGCCAGAGTGTCCAGGTGAAGGCTTCGAGGACGACATCGAGTGCAGGGCGGGCCTTGCGCAGGGATTCGCCGAGGTCGCCGGTGACGACATCGCCCACATAGCGGGCGAACTGGACGAGGATCGGATCGTTCAGTCCGTGCAGCTCGCGGAACTGCTCCTTCATCTCGGCGGAGGCTTCGACGGGCAGAAACAGGGCCGCCGGGTCGCCGGTCATCCGGGACAGGAAGAATACCATGACGATCAGGCCGATGAGCGAGATCAGGCTTGCGAGCGCACGTTGGCGGATGAATCTGAGCATGGCAGCCCTCGATTTTGCATGAGGCGGCGAGGGTCCCGCCGCCGGAAGGTCTTCATTTCGAATGGCCGCTCGTCCGCGGTTCAGATCATTTGATCTTGATCTCGGAGAGCTGCAGCATGGAATTCGTCGCCATCGTGGGCTTGAAGTCCAGTCGCTCGGACACCCGCGAGAAACCGACCATGTGGAACAGCAGCACGTCTGCCACCACCTCGTCATGGACGTAGGCGATGACCTCGGACCAGAGCTTGGCGCGTTCGTCTCCGACGGCAGCCGAGGCACGGGCGATCAGGTCGTCGACCTTCGGATCGGAGAAGCCCGACTGTGTGCCTTCGGAGTCGTATTTGAAGAACATCGAGAAGGAGGGATCACCCTTCGAGTTGTCGTGCATCGCGGCAACCAGCTGGGGACCGCGCCCTTCCTTGAAGGGCTTCGAGTAATAGACTTCGTGCTCGGCGACTTCTACGAATTTGAGCTCGACCTTGAGTCCGACCTCCTGCAACTGTGCCTGGATGGCCTCCATGATCTCGGTCACGTTGGGGAAGTTCGCGGTGCGCGCGATGATGGTGATCGGCGTGTCTACCTTGACGCCATCGGCCTTGGCCTCCTCGATGAGCTTCTTGGCCTGCTCGGGATCGTAGGGGAAGACCTTCACGTCGGGGTTCCAGCCGAGCGTCGGCGGCGGAACGATCGCGGTGGCGAGGACGGCACTGTCGGGCACCAGCGTACCGAGGAAGGCTTCGCGGTCGATCGCAAGGTTCAGAGCGCGACGGATGCGGACGTCGTTCAACGGCTCGATATTGTGGTCGATGCGCAGATAGACGGTTTCGCTGTCGAGATAGGAGAAGTCGGTGGCAGGGTTGGTCGCCTCGGTCTGCGAGATCGACGGGGAAAGGTCGGCTTCACCCGTCTGGACCATCGCGGCGCGGACCGCAGGATCGGCGCGGAACAGATAGGTCGCCTCGGTGACCTCGGGCTTTTCGCCCCAGTAGTCGTCCCGGGCGGAAAGCACGATCTGCTGTCCGGGCGTCCAGTCGGTCAGCTTGTAGGGACCGGTGCCGACGGGCTCGCGCACGAATTCCATCGGCGTCTCTTCCGGCACGATCGTCAGCAACGACAGGAGCAGCGGCAGGATCGGCTGGACCGGATCGACCGTGAAATCTACGGTCGTGTCGTCGACGACGTCGATCTTGATGTTCATGCCGCCGAAATAGCGGCGCGACTCGCAGGCATTCTTGTCGCTCATCACGCGGTCGAAGCTGTACTTGACGTCCTTGGCGTTGAAGTCGGTGCCGTCGGAGAACTTCACGCCCTTGCGCAGGTTGAAGCGCCAGCTGCCATCCTCCTTCTGCTCCCAGCTTTCCGCCAGACGAGGCATCAGGCCCTTGCCCTCGCGAACGTCGAGCTCGGTCAGGGTCTCGCTGACGTTTTGCATGATGATGCGGCCGATATTCGAGCGCGTGGCCATGCAGGGTTCGAGCAGGTCCGCCTCTTCCGGCAGAACGATCTTGACCGGCCCCGATGCCGCGAAGGCCGGGGCGAGCGCGGAGCCCAGCATCAGGGCTCCCATAATCAGCGTTCTTTTCATTTGCATTCTCCTCCCTCTAGGATCTCGTGTGTGGCGCGGCGACCTTCGTGCGCCTCTCTCCATGCAGGTATTAGCGGCAATCAGCCTCCTCGCCGCTAAGCGCCCTTCTGCCGCCGAATTGTCCAGACCATCCGATTTCTCAGCAAGTTTGTCAAATTGTTTTCGCCTATATTCTGGAATGAAAAATTTTTATCTCGAAACTAAGTAGCAAAAACAACATGTTGGTGGCAAATACGCCCGGGCCTGAACGCGCTGCAGACAAATAGAAAACTTGACAACTTTCGAAATTCCGCGATTGTCCAATGCATGAGGAGGCTTTCATGACGCCTGACGAAATCGCAAACGCAATGACCGGCAAGCTCCGGGAGACCGGGGGTGGGCGATTGGAATCGCTCCTGCCCTCGCCCATGGTGCAGAACCACGCAGCCTTTCTGCACAGGCTCGAGGACGGAAGTCTCGTCTGTGCCTGGTTCGGTGGGACGCTCGAGGGAAAATCCGACATTTCGATCTTCGCGTCGGTGCTCGCGCCAGGCGCCGCGCAATGGGGCGAGCCGCAGCGGCTGAGCTTCGATGCCGGGCACTCAGAGCAGAACCCGGTGCTGTTCACGGCGCCCGACGGGCGGCTCTGGCTTTTCCACACGTCGCAGCCTTCGGGCAACCAGGACGAATGCCGCATCCGTATGGCCGCAATCGAGAGGGATGCCGCTGATCCGACGAGGCTTGCCGCTTCCGAGGGGCGCTATCTCGACCTGCCGCGCGGCTGCTTCATCCGCGCGCCGCTGGTCATCAGAGATGACGGGGCCTGGCTTCTGCCGATCTTTCGCTGCATCCAGCGCCCCGGCCAGAAGTGGAACGGCAGCCACGACAATGCGGCCGTCGGCGTCTCGATCGATGGCGGCCGAAGCTGGCAGCTCGCCGATCTCGACGGCTCGATCGGTTGCGTGCACATGAGCCCGGTGCGCGTCGGCGACACCGGCTACGCCGCTTTCTTCCGCCGCCGCCAGGCGGACCAGGTCTATCGCGTCGAGAGCGTCGACGGCGGGCGGACGTGGAGCCTGCCGGCGCCGACCGACGTGCCGAACAACAATTCCTCCATCGCGGTCGTCAGGCTCAGGGACGGCCGGCTGGCGATGATCTGCAATCCGGTGAATGCGGCCCTTTCGGCCGACCGGCGCGCATCGCTTTACGACGAGCTCGGAGACGACGACGGCCGGCCCGATGCCGATCCTTCAGGCGGCTGCGTGCCGATCTGGGGCGTGCCGCGGGCGCCGGTGAGCGTCTGCCTGTCGGCCGACGGCGGCCGGACCTTCCCCGATCGTATCGCGATCGAGGACGGACCGGGGACCTGCCTTTCCAACAATTCGACCGATGGACACAACAAGGAAATGTCCTATCCGTGGCTCCTGGAAGGGGACGACGGCAGCCTGCACGTCGCCTACACCTACCATCGGCGGGCAATCAAATATGTCCGTCTGCCGCCCGGGTGGGCCGACGAGGGGAGAAACTGATGAGCAAGATTATCGGCATCACCATGGGCGATCCCTGTGGCGTCGGACCGGAGATCACGGTCCGGTCGCTTGCTGAGATGTCGGCTGCGGACCGGGAGGCTACCCGTATCTACGGCAACCTGGCGACGCTCGAGGCTGCAAGGGAGGCGCTTGGTCTCTCGGTCGATCTTCAGCCCTATGTCGTCGACCTTACGGTCGAGGGCGCGCCGCTCCCCTGGAGTAGCCTTTCGGCAGTGGCAGGCGACGCAGCCTTCCGGTTCATCGAGCGCGCGGTACGCGATGCCGAGGCCGGCAACATCGGCTGCATCGTCACGGCGCCGATCAACAAGGAAGCACTCAATATGGCAGGCCACCATTACGACGGCCATACCGGCATGCTGCGCAGCCTGACCGGATCGAGCGCCGCCTATATGCTGCTTGCCTCCGAGCGCCTCAAGGTCATTCACGTCTCGACCCATGTGTCGCTCAAGGAGGCGATCGGCCGCGCCACCACCGAGCGGGTCCTTGCCACGATCCGCGCCGGTAACGCGCACCTGAAGCGCATCGGCTACGAGCACCCGCGCGTCGCGGTCGCCGGCATCAATCCGCATTGCGGCGAGAACGGCCTGTTCGGCACGGAAGACGATGATCAGATCGGGCCTGCGGTGGCGGCCGCGCGTGAAGAAGGCATCGACGTGGAGGGGCCGATCTCTGCCGATACCGTGTTCCATCGCGCCTATTCGGGAGGCTTCGATTTGGTCGTCGCGCAATATCACGACCAGGGTCATATCCCGATCAAGCTGGTCGCCTTCGATACGGCGGTCAATGTTTCCGTAGATCTTCCGATCGACCGCACCTCCGTCGATCACGGCACTGCCTTCGATATCGCCGGAAAGGGTATCGCCAACCACGGCAACCTGAATTCCGCGATCGCCTATGCGCGCAAGCTCGTGGCCGGCCAGGCAAGCAGAAAGGCAGCGTCATGATCACGATCCATCAGCCGCGCCGGCTTGTCGTCGGCGCCGGAAGCATCGGGGAAGTCGGCGCCTGGGCCGGTCAGGTCGGCTCCACCCTGGTCATTGCGACGCCGGTCACGTCCGGCTTTGCCGACAGCCTGAAGCTCTCGGGCAAGGTCACCTTATTCGACGCCATCCCCGGCGAACCGGATATCGCGACACTCGAGGCGGCGGTGGAAGCCGCGCGGAACGCTCGCCCGGATCTGATCGTCGGTCTCGGCGGCGGCTCGGTGATGGATGTCGCCAAGCTGGTCGCGGTACTCTGGGACTCCGGGCAATCGCTCGCCGATGTCGCCGGACCCAATCGCGTGGCCGGCCGCAACACGCGCCTTGCGCAGGTCGCGACAACCGCCGGCACGGGTTCTGAGGCCGGGATCCGTTCGCTGATCACCGACCCGGGCAAGGGCAGCAAGATCGCGGTCGAAAGCCCGCACATGATCGCCGATCTCGCCGTGCTCGATCCGGAACTCACCTACAGCGTGCCGCCTGCGGTCACCGCGGCGACCGGCGTGGATGCCATGGCCCATTGCGTCGAGGCCTTCACCAACCGCAAAGCCCATACGATGATCGACGGCTTCGCCCGCATGGGGTTCAACCTCGTCGGCAAATATCTCGCCCGTGCCGTGCGCGACGGCGAAGATACCGAGGCGCGCGAGGGCATGATGCTGGCTTCCTATTACGGCGGCATATGCCTCGGCCCCGTCAACACGGCGGCCGGGCACGCCATCTCCTATCCGCTCGGCACGCTCTTGCATCTGCCGCACGGTCTCGCCAATGCGATCATCTTTCCGCATGTGCTTGCCTTCAACCAGCCGGCCGCTGCGGCAAAGACGGCGGAAGTCGCGGATGCCCTCGGGCTCGGGCAGGGTCTCTCGCAACGTGATCTGCTGTCGGCCGCGAAAGATTTCTGCGCCGGCCTCGGCATAGAGATGTCTCTGGCCGCCAATGGCGCGACGGCGGCCGACCTGCCGCGCTTTGCCGCGGATGCGCATGCGATCCGGCGGCTGATGGACAACAATCCGGTCGACATGAGCGAGGCCGATGTGCTGGAGATCTACCGGGCAGCGTTCTAAGGCCTGTTGAGATTCGGGATACCCGCCGCGGCTCATCCCTGTGCTCGTCACAGGGATCCAGCCAGACCAAGTCGGGGCGGGGTATCCTTCCCTTCACCTTCTCCCTCGGCCGGTCCTGCCTCTACTGCGAGGCCAGGAACAGGCGGTCGCGCGATCCGGTCAGGTGCTTCAGCATCAGCATCCGGGCCTCTTCGGCACTGCCGGCGGCGATGGCATCGGCAATCGCCTCGTGCTCGGCGAAAACCCTGGATAGGCCGCTTGCCTCGCGCTTCACCGAGATGCCATGGAACTTCATGCCCACGGCGATGTGCTCCTTCAGCGCCTCCATGGCGGTCGAGAAGTAGCTGTTCTGGGCCGCACGGGCGATCGCAAGATGGAACTGGAAGTCGGCATCTTCCCTGTGGGACTGCCTGTTGGTGGCGTCGCGCAGCAGTTCGAGGGCCCGGCGGATCGATGCGAGGCTCGTCTCATCGTGCCGGAGCGCCGCCGCGGCTGCGGCTGCGGGTTCCAGCGTCAGCCGGAATTCATAGCAGTTCAGGAGATCGGCGACGTTTTCCAGTTGACCGAAGCCGAGCGGCTCGCGAAGGCCCACGGCTCTCACGAAACTGCCCGCGCCGCGCCGGGAATAGATGAGCCCCTGGTCCCTGAGGCGCTTCAGCGCCTCCCGGACGATCGGCCGGGATACCTCGAACTCCGTCGCCAGCTCATGCTCCGTCGGCAGACGCTCGTCCGGCTTGTAGGCGCCGGACTTGATCGCGCGGTGCATTCTTTCGAACACGATGTCGGGCAGGCCCTTGCGGGGGGTCCCTTCCTGCAGTCCCATCGTCTATCTCGCCTCCCCCATTATCTGCCTTGCGATGTCGCTCAGCGTGTCCGGCCCGCCGAAGCCGCCGGACTTGGTGATGATATAGCGGCCATCGGTAAAGGCCAGCGCCATCCCGGGCATGCATTCGCCGAGGAGGCGGAAACGGGAAACGCCCATCCTCGCCAGCACGGCCTCGGCTGTTGCGCCACCGGTAAGAAGCAGGGTCGCGGCCGCGCCGGTGAAAGCAGGAACGACGCTGTCGGCCAGGTTCGCGGAGACATCGGCAGGATTGAGCGGCGTCTCGCCCTCGATCGCCTGTACGATCGTCACCGTTCCAGTTGCCGGGGTGACAGGCTTCTGCACCCTGCCTCCGGCCGCCGGGAAATATTCGGCGGGGCGGTTATCGCGCAGCACGTCGACCTGCTCGACTGTGATCGGGTCACGCGACCCGACGACGATCAGTATAGGTTGCCGGGGCAGCGGTATCAGCGGCAGCGTTTCGCTATCCGTCATCCGATGGGCAAGTGCATCGGCAAGCCCCCTTGCGCCGATCATCAGGTCGCAGCCGGCCGTCTCGGCGCTTGCCAATGCGGCGAGCATGTCTTTGCGAGACATCGTATCGGGGATCAATGTCCGTTCCGCATGTCTGCCAAGCCTTTCGGCGACGGGGATGGGCGCTTCCACGCCAAACCCCCGGACATGGCCAGCGACCACGACACGGCCGAAATCGGGGATAGCCGGCGCGACGAGCGCGCGGGCAAAAGGGGTGGCGTCGAGCTCAGCTTCGATATTGCCCTTCAGCCGCGAGTCGACCTTCTTGAAAATCCGCGCATTCTCAGGGACGCGCTTCAGGACGTCGGATGTCGCCTTGCGCGCCTCGTGCGGGGAAATCTCGCGGGACTTGAGGTTGACGACGAGGATCTCCGGCCCGTCCGCCAGTGCAGCATCCACGGAGTCCAGCGCGAGAGCGACTTCCGTACGAAGGCCGCGGCCCGCAAACGGGGCAGCTGAATCAAGAGCACCCGTCAGATCATCGGCGAGAATCACAAGCATGGGGAGGCGCTGAAAATCCGATTGTTGTTATCTTACGTGCGGTATTTTCTACATGTATTGCAAGGATTTGCAAATTTAAATTTACAAATATGCCGGGAAAAGGCTTCGTGCACATCCGGACGGAAAGCCGTCACACAGCTGGCGCATTCACGCGTTGACGGCTATATTAGCCCCTGCGTAAACGTCATCCGAAACGGGAGAAGTCATGGAGCCGGTGACGCTCGTACTGACCGTATGCCTTGCAACTGCACCCGAAAAGTGCCGGGAGGAAACGCTGCAGTTTCAGGACCTGAGGTCGTTGAATCAATGCATGTTCCAGTCTGCGGTGTACATCGCCGAATGGTCAGAGCAGCATCCGGCGCTTCGCGTCCAGAAGTGGCGATGCAGAGTTGCGGATGCGAGCCGCCCCGTCTGAGTACCTGGGCACCCCCAGAACTAGGCGCTTGAATCTCGTAAGCGTATCGCCGACGGTGTAGCGTCGCATGGCAAATCTCGGAATTGCCCGGGGTGGAAAACTGTGCGACAACGATTCGCGTCGTGCTGGGGAGAGTACGACGGCCTGGGAGAGAGATATTCTCGGTGAACTCGGAGTGGCTTTGAGTCGCTCTATTGGCTTGGAAGTATCTCGGGAGGAGAGCCATGCCGCGGACAACCTTGCCCGTTCATTCGCTTTCGATAAAGTCGGCCCTCGTGATCGATGATCATCCGCTCTATTGCGATGCTCTGGCGGCGACGATGGAAAGCACCTTCAATACGCGCCGGATCAGAACGGCGACGTCGCTGAGTGAAGCGCTGCAGCAGCTCAGGATGCGCTTCTCGCCCGATCTGATCATGCTGGATCTGAACCTGCCTGATGCGTCCGGCTTAAGCGGTTTTCTGAAAATCAAGGAGAAGATGCCCGATATTCCGGTCATCGTGATCTCCGCCTTCACGTCGAAGGACGTGGTTCAGTCGGTCATCGCCGCTGGAGCCGCGGGGTTCATCCCCAAGGACATCGATCGTCATAATTTCCAGGAAGCGATGCAGGATATCTGGAACGGCAAGACCTATGTGCCGCCGGGCTACGCGGTGCCGGCGCGCGCGACGGCCACGGACCAGTCGGTGGAGACGATCTCGCGCAAGATCGCCCATCTGTCGCAGCAGCAGACCCGCATTCTGAGCCTGATCTGCGAAGGGATGCCGAACAAGCTGATCGCCTACGAGATGCAACTGGCCGAGGCGACCGTCAAGGCGCATATCACAGCGCTTCTGCGCCGGCTGGGCGTCCACAATCGCACCCAGGCGGCGATGCTGGTACGCGAAGTATCGATCCGCCACAGCCTGCAGTGAGGTGTGCCCGGCGTGCTGGGATGGGAGTTGGAGGGTGACGGTGCATGACGGCTGTCGACGATCTTGACCGCAAACCCGCCGAGGCGGTGCGGCTCGCGACATCACGCGCCGACGATGCGTTCACTGCCCTCGCCGAAATCAGACGGCAGCTCGCCACGGCGAGGCCGAGCTTCATCTTTCTGTTCGTGCCGAACCGGCTGCAGCCGGACGACCTTGCCGCTGCTCTTAGAAAGTCGCTGCCGAACACGGTCGTCTTCGGCTGCACGACAGCCGGCCAGATCACGCCGCGCGGCTATGAAAACGATACTCTGCTGGCGGTCGCCTTCCAGCGGCATCATTTTCGGGTGGCCTCGATTCTGTTCCAACCGATTTCCCCGGTTTCGATCGCCGATGTCGTTTCCCAGACGGAGCGGCTCGCCACGCAGTTTCGCGTGACGCCGGGCCGGAAGCGGCTGGCGCTGATCTTTGCCGACGGACTGTCCAAGCAGGAGGATATTCTGGTTGCGGCCCTGGAGGCGGGGCTGAAGGACATTCCCGTCTTTGGCGGTTCGGCCGGCGACGGGCTGCGGTTCAAGCGCACCCAGGTGCTTCGCAACGGTGAGTTCCACAGCAACGCCGCGCTCCTCCTGCTGCTCGAAACCGATCTGGAGTTCAGCGGTCTCGGCTTCGACCATTTTCAGCCCACCGACAAGCGCATGGTGGTTACCCGCGCTGTCCCGGAGGAACGGCTGGTCCTGGAGATCAACGGCTCGCCGGCGGCGGAGGAATATGCCCGGCTGGTCAAGGTGCCGGTCGGCGAATTGTCGCCGATGGTCTTCGCCGAGAATCCGGTGCTGGTGCGCAACGGCAATCTCTATCACGTGCGGGCGATCCAGCAGATTCAAGGCGAGCACGGGCTCACCTTCCTGTCGGCGATCGACGATGGCCTGCTGTTGCGCCTCGGCCGCGGCAAGGAGATCATCCGCACGCTCGAGACGGGGCTGGCGGTCAGCGGCCATGACGGTGAGGCCCCGGATTTCATCCTCGGTTTCGATTGCTATCTGCGCAAGCTCGAGATCGAGCGCAAGGGTCTGGACAGCGAGGTTTCCGAGCAGTTGCGGCAGCGCCGCGTCGTCGGCTTCAACACCTATGGAGAACAGCATCTCGGCGTGCACGTGAACCAGACCTTTGTCGGCGTCGCCTTTTTCCGGCCGAAGGCGGGGACGCCGCTATGATCGATCCGAACGAGCCCTACGAACTTCAGATCGCAAAGCAGGCAAGGATCATCGAGGCGCTGGTCAACCGGGCCGAGCGCGGCCACGAAGTCGGTGGCTCCGCCTATTCGCTCTTCGAATCCGCCATCGCCCTTCAGGCGGAGGTCTGGGAAAAGACCAAGGATCTCGAAAAGGCCCTCGATACGCTCGACCGGGCCTCGAGCGAGCTCGAGGTCGCCTACCAGGCGCAGGAGCGGATCCAGAGAAACCTCGCCGATGCCATGGTGGCGATGGAGGACGGCTTCGCGCTCTTTTCCGAAGAACGACTGCAGGCCTGCAATGCCCAATTTCGCAATTTGCTGCCAGACGTGGAGCCGCTGATCAAGCCCGGCCTCGGTTTCGACGACTATCTTGCAGCGGTCAACGCAAGCAAGTATCTGAACCGGGAGGAGAATGCTTTGGCAGGCCGGCCTCAGCCGGTGGCGAAGGAGCAGGGATCCGGCCAGCGCTTTTCGTCCTTCGTGATGGTGCTGCGGAACGATCGCTGGTTCCAGATTTCCTACCGGCAGACCAGTTCCGGCAACATCACGGTCCTGCAGACCGAAATCACCGACATCGTGCGCGAGAACCGGCGCGAGAAGAACCGCCTGATCGACCAGCAGTCCCATCTGCTGCAGGCAGCCTTCGATCACATGTCGCTCGGCATCTGCACGTTTTCGTCAGGCGGCGAATTGCTGGTTCGCAACGAGCGCTTCGGTGAGCTTCTCGGCGTTCCGCTTTCGCTCCTGAAAAAGGGAAGCCCCTTTCAGCGCATCGTCGAACATGTCGAGCGTCACGAGATTCTCGAACGCGAAGGGCGCCGGTCCAGGGTCGCCGGCTGGTTCAAGGCCGTGCGCCGCGGCGAGGCGGTGCAGGAGCGCTTCCGCCGGCGCGACGGCATGAGCCTCGACATCCGCATCCATTCCCTACCCGACGACGGCTTCATCGTCTCGATCATGGACGTGACGGCAGAGACGCAGGCCTCGGCGCTTCTGGAGCAGCGCGTACAGGAGCGCACGGCCGAATTGACCGAGGCCAATCGCCTGCTGCAGATACATGCCGACGAGCAGACCAAGATCGAGGCGGCGCTTCGGCACGCCAAGGAGGCTGCCGAGGCAGCCCACATATCCAAGACCCGCTTTCTGGCGGCGGCCAGTCATGATCTCCTTCAGCCGATCAACGCCGCGAAACTCTATCTGTCGATGCTGACGGACAAGGTGGGGCAGCCGGGCACGGAGGAAGTGGTCAGGCGCCTGAAGCGATCCTTCACCTCGATCGAATCGCTCCTGCAGGCGCTTCTCGACATTTCGCGGCTCGACAGTTCGGGAGCCGAGTTCAACGTCACCTCGTTCAATCTCGGAAACCTGCTGCAGGGCGTGGCCGAGGATCTGGCGCCCTTGGCGACGGAAAGGGGGATCGACCTTCGGATCGTGCCCTCCTCACGCTGGGTCAGCAGCGATCAGCGTTATCTGATGCGCTGTGTCCAGAACCTTGTCGTGAACGCCATCCAATATACGGAGCGCGGTCGCGTGCTTGTCGGTTGCCGGCTGACAGGCGATGCCGTGCGGATAGAAGTGTGGGATACCGGCGTCGGAATATCCGAGGAAGATCGGACACGGATATTCAAGGAGTTCACCCGCGCAAGTGGCGCGGCGAAAGGCCCTGGCATGGGACTTGGCCTGTCGATCGTCGAGCGGGCATGCCGGCATCTCGATCACCCCATCCGGCTGGCATCGCAGCCCGGCCGGGGCTCTGTCTTCTCGATCGAAGTGCCACTGGTCGCGCCCGGCCGTGCCAGCGTCAGCGAGGATCCGAGAATGGAGCCGATGCTCGACGGCAGCCTCGATCTGATCGTGATGATCGTCGAGAACGATACCGACGAACTTCACGCGATGACGCAGGTTCTGGAAAGCTGGGGGGCCAGCGTTCTGGCCGCGGACTCGACTGCCGATGCGGCGGCGCTGATGCAGGAAATCGGCACGGCCCCCGACATTTTGCTGGTCGATTATCAGCTGGATGATGAGGACAACGGCATAGAAACCATCCATACGCTGCGCGCGCTCGCAGGAGCCGAAATACCGGCGATCATCATTTCCGCCAACCGGCAGCGGCAATTCCTGCAGCTCTGTAACGAAATGTCCTTCGCCGTGCTCACCAAGCCGGTGCAGCTGGTGCGGCTCAGGGCGCTGATCGACTGGAAGACCCGGGCCCGCGTGGCGTGAGACAAACACAGACAAAGGTCTCCGATGACATTGCCGGGGCCGCTGCTAGGCTCGAAGCCGGTAAACGGAGCCTCGGAACGGGCCACAATCGGACGGTGGATCTGCGATGCGTATTTTTCTCCTGATCGCTCTATTCCTGCTGGGGCCGGGGCACGGACCCGTGGCTGCTGCGGAGACCTACGAGCTCCTCTTCCATTCGGCGGCGTTGAAAGGGCTGGACGCCGCGAAGGACGGTTCCGAAGAGGAGCAGAGCTCGCTCGTCTACGACAAGGTCGTGTCGGGCGCCGATGCAGGGCAGAGGGCCGGCAGCTTCACGGTCGGCCTCAAGGTTGACGACAATGTCGCGATGACGCTCTATCAGGGCAGCCAGTCCCGGGGGCTCGGCACCTATCCAACCTCGGTCGGCAATCCGCTCATCATGTATTTTCTCGAAAGCGTGCTTTCCGATCTTGCGGCACAATCCGGCGGCAGTCCCTTCTACATGCGTAACCGCGTCAAGGAAGCCCTGCTGCGGGATGCGCAGATCGAGCCGGTATCGCTGCGCTATCACGACCGCGAAATCGCCGCGCGCGAGGTGACGATCCGGCCGTTCGAAGACGACAAGGCGCGCGCGCAAATGGGGCGGATCTCGCAATTGTCGCTCGCCGTCACCGTGTCGGAAGAGATTCCCGGTTGGTACTATTCGCTGGTGGCCACCGTTCCTTCGGCGTCGGGCGGGGCCGAGGCCGGCTATTCCCACGCGATCACCTTGAAAGAAGCTGCGGAGCGGCGGCCATGATGCGCGCCGCCCTGGCAGCGCTCGCAATCGCGATGGCGGCAATCCCCGCAAGCGGGCAGAGCATGTCCGAGCGCCTCAACGATTATCCCACCGAGGTCCGGGCCGACTATGTGTTCGGCTGCATGGCCGCCAACGGCCAGAGTCGGGAAGTATTGGGCAAATGCGCCTGTTCGATCGATGTGATCGCATCCATCCTGCCCTATGACAAATATGTCCAGGCTGAAACGGTGCTGTCTCTCCAGCAGGGGAGCGGCGAACAGCTGGCCATGTTCAAGTCGGCGGTCGTGCCACGCACCATGGTCGCGGATCTGAGACGCGCCCAGGCCGAGGCGGAGATGCTGTGTTTCTAAAAGCACTTCCAGGAAAAGTGTGTCGCGGTTCTTCGTCGGGAAGTGCGTGGCGTCAGGCTGATTCAGCTACCATTCAGGCGGGCGGCGTCTTCGGCAGGACGCGGTCGAAGACATTGCCGTCCGTATCGACCGCATGGACCGTAAAATCCGAGGCACCATTGTCGGTATAGCTGAAGCGGAACACGGGATTCTCGCTGATCGATATTCCGCCGTCGAGCGCGAACAGAAGCTCGTCTCCCTGCTTCACGACCAATTCGGTGATGAATTTCGCACTGACGAAGAGCTGGGTGATCTGGTCCCGCTGGAGACCGGAATAGTTCGGATGGCGGATCATGATCTGCGCCTCGCGGCGGGCTTTCTGTACGTCCCCCTTGCCGTCGAAGAGCTTCAGCCGCATCTCTCCCATATCCTTCAGTGCCGCGACCGGGTCCTTTGTGGCTGGCGCCGAGCAGCCGCCGGATGCCTTGACGAAGCGGCCATTCATGAAAATGCCCTGTGGCGTTTCGGCGATCGCGCGGACGTTCGAATATTGGTTGACGCGCACGCGGGTTTCGAATTTCAGCGGTGCCATTGCGGGGCCGAAGCGGATTTCCGCGGCCAGCGGCGCCGGGTTCTCGTCGATCACCAGCTTGAGGGATTCGATCGGGTCCGCCGCCGCGTCCGTCTGCTCGATCGTGACCGGCACCGTCGCGGCGTCGTTGGCGCGGTAGGGCGCGGTGACGGAGAACAGGGCGGAGCCGTCGAGAATGGCCGCCTCGCCGACGACGTCGCCCTTCAAATCGCGCCAGGTCGTGCCGTCTGCAAGCGGGTTGTTCGGCTTCTCCGGCTCGGCAAATGCGAGGCTTGCCGTCAGCATTGCGGGAATAAGCGCGAGAATGAGCTTCATGGTTCAAAGCCCCTTTTTGGACAGGCTGTGAGTATCTTATAGCATAGAACGAGATGCCCGGGAGCAGAAGCGAGCCTTTCGGATATGTTGTCTGGCGCGACCGGCGGCCGCAATCTTGTAGATCGCCGAGTTCGTGTATCGCCCACTTTCTCGAAAATGCCGGGGGCTCGAGGTGTTCGAAGCATTCGTGACGATGTGCATCCTTGCTGCAGCCGTTCCTGACGCGCCGCCGAGCGAGATCTGCCGGGTGGCACTGGTGCCCGGCTTTGCGGCGGAGACGAAAGCGGGGTGCGAGCATGCGCTGCACTCCGTCACACGCAAGCCGGACGAGTGGACCGAGAAGCCGCCATTTTGTGCCCCGAGGCCCAAGTCGGCTCTCTCCTTCAGCGAGGCGGCCCCGGGGGTTTTCCTGCATCGCGGCCGGGTGGGGGAGCCGGATGCGGAAAACGGCGGCGACGTGTCCAACTTCGGCTTCGTCGTAGGGTCGCGCAGCATCGCCGTGATCGATTCCGGCGGCGCGCGCAAGCTCGGAGAAGAGATCTATCTGGCGATCCGCGAACGAAGTCGGCTGCCGATCAGCCATCTGATCCTGACGCATATGCATCCGGATCATGTCTTCGGCGCCGAGCCGCTTCGCGAGGCAGGCGCGGCAGTGCTCGGCCAGGCCAATTTGGCGCGGGCGCTTGCCGACCGCGCCGAAGACTATCGCGCAAGTTACGCCCGGCGGATCGGCGAGGCGGCCTTCCTGGGCAGCCGCATAGTCGCGCCGGATCGGGCGATAGCGCAGGAGGAGGCGATCGACCTCGGCGGCAGGGTGCTGGAGTTGCGCACCTGGCCGACGGCGCACACCTCTACCGACCTCACCGTCTTCGACCGGACGTCCGGTATCCTTTTCGCCGGCGATCTGCTGTTCGACACCCACATGCCGGCCCTCGACGGATCGTTGCGCGGCTGGCTCGCCGCTCTTTCCGAAATGAAGGACCTCGGCGCGCCGAAGGTCGTGCCCGGCCATGGAGGGCCGCTGCTCGACTGGCCGCAGGCCGCCGCGCCGCTCGAACGCTACCTCCGTGTTCTGGAGTCCGATACAAAGAAAGCGCTCGACGACGGCCTGGCGCTCGGGGAAGCAAACGAGGTCATCGGTCAAACCGAATCGGGCCGATGGCGCCTGTTCGATCTCTTGAACCCGCAAAACGCCACGGCTGCCTATACGGAGATGGAATGGGATCCTTAGAGCCACTCCCGCGAAAGTGCGACGGTTTCCCGTGCGGGAAGTGCGTAGTTCAAAGCGCTAGCGGGGTGACAAATGCGGAATTGATCCTCTCGGGAGGCACGATCCGCAGATCCGATGCGTTCAAGCGTCAATCAGGCACATGCTTCAGCAGCATCTGTGCGATCGCATAGGCGCGTTTTTCCAGAAGCACCGGTGTTTCGCAGACATAGGTGAGCGCCTGCGAGCGATCGCGATAAATGCGCTCGTCCCAGTCGATCTGTTCCTCCAGCTTGTCGATACGGTCGAAATCGGGGCTTTTCTCCCGCGAAAGCTTCGCCATCTCGACGCGCGCGCCCTCGATGCGCGACGAGAGCGCGATCTGGCTGCGGGAATAGCGGGCTATTCCCGCGATCAGCCGCTGGCGGGTCTCGGCGATATTGTCGAACACGCCGTAGAAGATGTTGCCGAGCAGTTGACCGTCGACCTGCTTGTTCCGCTCCACGAAAGCCCTGATATGCGCATCTGCCTCTTCCAGGCTGACCCGGCGAAGCGACAATGCTTCCACGAGATCGTTTGCTTCGGGCGAAAGAGGCGTGCGGGTCACCGGCGCGGGCCACATCAGGCTCGCCGACAGGTTCTCGACCTTGCGCTGGATACAGGGCCAGTCGGGATCGGAAAAATCCATTGCTCCCGCGATGCCGGGGGCTTGGGTCAGGCAAAGCGCCAGCCCTAGCGCCAGGTTGAGCGGCAAACCGCGCATCCGGCGAAGCGCATGACAGGCGGCTCTCATCCTTGATGTCTCCGTGTTCTCACGGGTGTCAGTATAGGGTGACCGGGGGAGAAGCCAAAGGACGCGTTTTACACACTAAGGTCGCAATTGTCTTTGTGCTTTGGCCCGTCTGTAATCTGTGCACAAGGCCTCACAAGGCCGCTTACATAACGTAGTACCGGAGGCATCCATGCGCACTCGCGCTGCTCTGGCCGTTCAGGCCGGAAAACCCCTTGTCGTGACCGAAGTCGAGCTCGAAGGCCCGCGGGCCGGCGAGGTGCTGGTCGAGGTGAAGGCGACCGGCATCTGCCATACCGACGACTTCACGCTGTCGGGGGCCGATCCGGAGGGGCTGTTCCCGGCGATCCTCGGTCATGAGGGCGCCGGCATCGTCGTCGATGTCGGCCCCGGCGTCACCTCGGTGAAGAGGGGCGACCACGTCATCCCGCTCTATACGCCGGAATGCCGCTCCTGCCCCTCCTGCCTCAGCCGCAAGACCAATCTGTGCACCGCCATCCGCGCCACCCAGGGGCAAGGGCTGATGCCGGACGGCAGCTCGCGGTTCTCGATCAACGGCGACAAGATCCACCATTATATGGGCTGCTCGACCTTTTCGAACTTCACCGTGCTGCCGGAGATCGCGCTCGCCAAGGTCAATCCGGACGCCCCCTTCGACAAGATCTGCTACATCGGCTGCGGCGTCACCACCGGCATCGGCGCGGTGATCAACACCGCCAAGGTCGAGATCGGCGCCACCGCCATCGTCTTCGGTCTCGGCGGCATCGGCCTCAACGTCATCCAGGGGCTTCGCCTTGCCGGCGCCGACATGATCATCGGCGTCGACCTCAACAACGACAAGAAGCCCTGGGGCGAAAAGTTCGGCATGACCCACTTCGTCAATCCGAAGGAGGTCGGCGACGACATCGTCCCCTATCTCGTCAACCTGACGAAGCGCGGTGCCGACCAGATCGGCGGCGCCGACTACACCTTCGACTGCACCGGCAACACCAAGGTCATGCGCCAGGCGCTCGAAGCCTCGCATCGCGGCTGGGGCAAGTCGGTGATCATCGGCGTCGCCGGCGCCGGCCAGGAGATTTCGACCAGGCCGTTCCAGCTCGTCACCGGCCGCACCTGGATGGGCACCGCGTTTGGCGGCGCGCGCGGCCGCACCGACGTGCCGAAGATCGTCGACTGGTACATGGAGGGCAAGATCGAGATCGATCCGATGATCACCCACACCATGCCGCTCGAGGACATCAACAAGGGTTTCGAGCTCATGCATTCCGGCGAGAGCATCCGAAGCGTGGTCCTCTATTGAGCGCGAAGATGGAACTCGTAACGCAAAGCCAATGTTTCGGCGGAACCCAGTCGGTCTACCGCCACGCCTCCGAGGTTTGCGGCGTCGAGATGACATTCGGCCTCTACATGCCGCCGCAGGCGCGGACGCGTTCGGTACCGCTCCTGTGGTATCTCTCGGGCCTGACATGCACGCATGAGAACGCCATGATCAAGGCGGGCCTGCAGCGGCACGCGGCCGAGCAGGGGCTGGCGCTGGTTTTCCCCGACACCTCGCCGCGCGGCGAGGGCGTGGCCGACGACGAGGCTTATGATCTCGGTCAGGGTGCGGGCTTCTATGTCAATGCGACGCAGAAGCCCTGGTCGCCGCACTATCGCATGTATGATTATATCGTCACCGAATTGCCCGCCCTTCTGCGGGAGCAGTTGCCGCTCAACGGCGTCAACGGCATTACCGGGCACTCGATGGGCGGCCACGGCGCGCTGACGATCGCCTTCCGCAATCCGGAATTGTTCCGCTCCGTTTCGGCCTTCGCGCCGATCGTGAATCCGACCCGGTCCGACTGGGGGCGCAAGCAGTTCTCGGCCTATCTCGGCGACGACGAGGCCGACTGGGGCAGCTATGACGCCTGCCTGCTTCTCGGCGAGCTCGGCTGGCATGGCGATATCCTGATCGATCAGGGCGCGGCGGACCAGTTTCTGGACGAGCTGCAGCCCGAGGCGATGGCCCGCTTGCTGGCGGAGCGGCGGCAGGCCGGCGTGGTCCGGCTGCAGGCGGGTTACGATCACAGCTATTACTTCGTGGCGAGCTTCGGCGAGGACCACGTGCGCTGGCATGCAGAGCGGCTGAACGCCGCGTAAGGGAGAGGAAAGAATGGCTTTTAGACTTGGTACCCTGCTGACCGCTTTCGTCCTGTTCGGTGGAACTCTTGGCGCTGCTGCGCCGGCTCTTGCCCTGGATCCCTCGGTCGGAGATCCCGGGGCAGGCGAGAAAGTCTTCCGCAAGTGTCAGGCCTGTCACGCCGTCGGTCCGGATGCCAAATCGAAGACCGGACCCTTGCTGAACGGGATAATCGGCCGGTCGGCCGGCAAAGCCGAAGGCTACGCCTACTCGCCGGCGATGAGCAAGGCGGCCGAGGCAGGGCTTACCTGGACGCCGGAGAAGATCGCTGAGTTTCTGACGAGTCCGAAGGGCTTCCTACCCGGCACCAAGATGACCTTTGCGGGTCTGCGCAAGGATCAGGAGCGCGCCGATATAATCGCGTATCTGGCAACCTTTCCCTGATCGAAGAGGAGGAGGCGAAAACAAGGACAGAAGCAAGGTACCCCTGTAGCAGACGGAGCTTTCTCCAGCGGCAGGGGCAGAGTCGCAAGCCGATACCGGGAGATGAGGAGACCGCGAGGTTTTCCCGGAGCGAGCGGGTTCAACGGCCCTATCGGCAGCACCCAAGAGGAGGATGAAATGAAACGACTTCTTACAATGCTTGCCATTATGTCGATAGGCGGCGGTGCACAGGTCGCTTTCGCCAACGATGAGTTGCAGAAGCTCATCGATGACCCCAATCAATGGGCCATCCAGACCGGCGATTATGCCAACCTGCGCTACTCCAAGCTCGACCAGATCAACAAGGACAACGTAGGCAAACTTCAGGTTGCCTGGACCTTCTCGACCGGCGTTCTGCGTGGTCACGAAGGTTCGCCGCTCGTCATCGGCGACCTGATGTACGTCCATACGCCGTTCCCGAACACGGTCTACGCGCTGGATCTCAGCAAGGATGGCCAGATCGTCTGGAAATACGAGCCGAAGCAGGATCCGAACGTGATCCCGGTGATGTGTTGCGACACCGTCAATCGCGGCGTGGCCTATGCGGATAACAAGATCTTCCTGCATCAGGCCGATACGACGGTCGTGGCACTCGACGCCAAGACCGGCAAGGTCATCTGGAGCGTCAAGAACGGCGATGCTACCAAGGGCGAGACGAATACCGCCACCGTCATGCCGGTGAAGGACAAGATTCTCGTCGGCATATCCGGCGGCGAGTTCGGCGTCCGCGGTCACGTGACGGCCTATTCGATGGCAGACGGGAAGGTCCTGTGGCGTGGTTACTCCATGGGGCCGGACAGCGATACGCTGATCGATCCTGAAAAGACCACCCATCTGGGCAAGCCGGTCGGCAAGGACTCCGGCCTCACCACCTGGGAAGGCGATCAGTGGAAGATCGGCGGCGGCACGACCTGGGGCTGGTACTCCTACGATCCGGAAGAAAATCTGGTATATTACGGAACCGGCAACCCTTCGACCTGGAACCCGACCCAGCGGCCGGGCGACAATCGGTGGTCGATGACCATCTTCGCGCGTGATGTCGATACCGGCATGGCCAAATGGCTCTATCAGATGACGCCCCATGACGAATGGGACTACGACGGCGTCAACGAGATGATCCTGACCGAACAGCAGATCGACGGTAAGGACCGCAAGCTGCTGACCCACTTCGACCGGAACGGCTTCGGCTATACGATGGACCGCGTCACTGGCGAGCTGCTCGTGGCCGAGAAATACGATCCCACGGTCAACTGGGCAACTGAAGTGGTCATGGATCCGAAGTCCGACAAATACGGTCGGCCTCAGGTCGTGGCACAGTATTCGACCGAGCAAAACGGCGAAGACACCAACACCACCGGCGTCTGCCCGGCGGCACTCGGCACCAAGGACCAGCAGCCTGCGGCCTATTCGCCTAAGACCGAGCTGTTCTATGTGCCCACCAACCACGTCTGCATGGACTACGAGCCGTTCCGGGTAAGCTACACCGCCGGCCAGCCCTATGTCGGGGCCACGCTTTCGATGTACCCGCCGAAGGACAGCCACGGCGGCATGGGCAATTTCATTGCCTGGGACAACAAGGAAGGCAAGATCAAGTGGTCTCTGCCGGAGCCTTTCTCGGTCTGGTCCGGCGCTCTGGCGACAGCCGGCGATGTGGTCTTCTACGGAACGCTCGAGGGCTATCTCAAGGCGGTCGACGCGGCAACCGGCAAGGAGCTCTATCGCTTTAAGACGCCTTCCGGGGTGATCGGCAACGTGATGACCTATGCCCGTGAAGGCAAGCAGTACGTGGCGGTGCTCTCCGGTGTCGGCGGCTGGGCCGGTATCGGTCTGGCAGCGGGCCTGACCAACCCGACTGAAGGTCTGGGAGCCGTCGGCGGCTACTCGGCCCTCAGCAACTACACCGCACTCGGCGGCACGCTCACCGTGTTCAAGCTGCCGGAGTAAGGGGCAAACTTCGCCCGGGAGTTGGCGCGGGCTCATCAAGCCCGCGCCAACTCATACCAGCCCCCAAAGGACGTAAGATGACCAGATCAAGACCAGCCGTACCGATGATCCTCGCCTTTTTGACGTTTATGGCGAGCGCCGCAGGCGCAGAAGATGCGCCAAAGGACAACATCACCGCTGTGCGCGACGAAAACGGGCGCTACTACACCGCCGACGACGTTCCCACTTTCAAGATCGCCGAGGACGGCACGGTCGACTGGCTCACCTATTCGGGCTTTCGCCGCTACCACTCGGAATGTCACGTCTGTCATGGCCCGGAGGGCGAGGGGTCGAGCTATGCGCCGGCCTTGAAGACCTCCGCGATCAACATGGACTACTACGATTTCGTCGATGTCGTCACGAACGGGCGCAAGAAGGTGAACGCTGCCGAGAACTCGGTGATGCCTGCCTTCGGCGAGAACGTCAACGTGATGTGTTATCTCGACGACATCTACGTCTATCTGAAAGCGCGCGGAGCCGATGCGCTGCCGCGGGGACGTCCGGCCAAGAAGGAAGCGAAATCCGATGCGATCAAGGAAGCTGAAACGGCTTGTCTCGGTCACGAGTAGCCTCCTGGCAGCCGCCGGCGCTCTCATCGCGGCCGCCGGCTCTCAGCAGGCGGCGGCCCAGACATCGGATCTTGTTTCGAAAACGGCGTTTCGAGTCTGTGCCGATCCGGCCAATCTGCCGATGTCGGATCGTTCGGGTAAGGGCTACGAGAACAGGATCGCCGAACTGATGGCATCCAAGCTCGGTTTGCCGGTGGAGTACACCTGGTTTCCGATAGCGACGGGCTTCGTGCGCAAGACCCTGCAGGCCAATGCCTGCGACGTGGTCATCGGTTTTGCCCAGGGCGATGAGCTGGTCCTGAACACCAACCATTACTATACATCGTCCTATGTGCTGATCGTTGCCTCGGAAGGTCCCCTGGGCGGTGTCACGACGCTTGCCGACCCTCTTCTCAAGGACAAGCGGATCGGCATCGTCGCGGGAACGCCGCCGGCGACGCATATGGCGAGAAACGGACTGCTGCCCAAGGCCAAAGGCTATCATTTGATGGTCGACCGGCGCTACGAGGATCCGGCCGACGACATGCTCGCCGACCTGGAATTCGGCGCCCTCGACGCAGCCATCCTCTGGGGGCCGATCGGCGGGCCGCTCGTCAAGGCAAGCCACCCGAAGCTGAAGGCGACCCCGCTTCTGTCGGAGACCACGCCGCCAAAGCTCTTCTACCGCATCACAATGGGCGTGCGGCAAGGCGAGAAGGTCTGGGAGCGCAAGCTCAATTCTCTCATTCGTCGAAATCAGTCCGAGATCAACGCGATCCTCGCCGATGCCGGCGTGCCGCTCCTGAACGACATGGGAACCGGCCCGCTCGAGGCGCAGCAATGACCCGCCTGCGGCTCCATTCGCTGGTCCTGCTCCTGCTTGCCGCCTTCCCGGCGGCGGCGGCCGAGGAGCCTGCCGGCTACCGCGAGAGCGAGTACCGCGCCGAGGTGCCGGCGACGCTTTCCGGTGCGACGGTCGTGTCGACCGAAGCTGCCCATGCATTGTGGAAGACCGGTCAGGTCGCTTTCATCGACGTCCTGCCGCGGCCGCCGAAGCCGACTAATCTCCCGGAGGGGACGGTCTGGAACGAAAAGCCGCGCCTGTCCATTCCATCTGCCCTATGGCTGCCGAATGTCGGCTATGGCCAGCTGGCCGACGCCATGCACGCCTATTTTCGCGCCGGCCTGGAAAAGGCGACCGGTGGCGACAAGGACCGGCCGGTGCTGTTCTTTTGCCTCGACGGCTGCTGGATGTCCTGGAACGCCGGAAAGCGCGCCCTGGAATATGGCTACACACGTGTCTTCTGGTATCCGCAGGGCACCGATGGCTGGACGGCCGCCGGCTACCCCACGGAGCGCATCGACCCGGAGCCCGGCGGCCGGTGAAATGAGGGGACGTGTCGGAGGACTGCAATCTCTCCGCTTCCGTGGCGCGGGAAGAGTTTTTTCAGCCCAAGGACTTGGTCTGGCTGGATCCCTGTGACGAGCACAGGGATGAGGAGATCAAACAAGCCGCGGCGGGTCATCCCGAACCTCAAAGGACCTTGATCGGGAATCCTTCAGGATTTGAAGAAGTGGTTTTTCAGGATGTAGCGGATGCCGCGCAGCCAGCTGTCGTCGGTGTTCGAGCGGATGTCGACGGCAAGGCCGCGCAGCATCTCGCCGGACTCCACGTCGCGCAGTACGAGCTCCACCGATAGGATAAGGTTGGAGATCTTCCGCACTTCGCCGACCAGCACGTAGTCGGCGCCAAGCCGCTCGCCCATGCTCAGGTCGCAGCCGTTGCAGTCGGCAGGATTGACCGCGCTGGCGAGTTCGGCCGCCACTGGCTCGTTCGTGAGAATGACGAAGCCTTCCTGAACGAAGCGGTCGCGCGCTGCGCTTTCCATGAGCTCCAGCCGCGCGGTCTCGTCGGCGCGCACTCCGTTATAGGCGCCCTCCGTCGACAGATCGATGAAGGTCATGCCGAGGAATGCTACCTTGGCGCCCGGCGTGAGCGGCTTGTCCAGCGCGGCACGAGCGAGCGCCGGCAACAGTGCCAGGACAAGGATGGAGACAAGGACTGTCAGGGTGTGCCGCATGAAATTCAGCCTAGCACACGCATGTCGCTAAACTACGCTCCTTAAGTATCGGTTTTGCGACCCATACTGCGCTGTTAGTCTCCATTTCCGAGGGAGTGTCAGGAAGATTGGGAGGTCGTTCCGGCAATGCCTAACCTAAAGCTTTTGCTTGCCGTTTTCTGGGCGACGGTGCTGCTCACGTCTCCCTTGCCGGCGGCGGAGGTGAAGACGGCTGTGCTGCGGATCGATCGTGTCGTCGGTCCGCCGATCTCGCGGCTCGATGCGCCGCCCGCCGACCTGGGCTTTGCCGGCGCCATGCTGGGCAACGAGGACAACCGGACCACCGGCGCTTTCACCGGCATGGACTACACCGTGAAAACGCAGGCGGTTGCGCCGGAAGAGGCGGTGGCGGCGCTCGATGGGCTGAAGGCGGAAGGCATCGGTCTCATCGCGGTGATCGCCGAAGGCGACATACTGAAGGCGCTCTCCGACAAGGCCGGACCGGAAGTTCTGCTTTTCAATTCGGGCGCTCGCGACGACGGGCTGCGCGATGCCGACTGCCGGGCCAATGTGCTGCACGTCTCGCCGAGCCGTTCGATGCTCAGCGACAGCATCGTTCAGTTTCTCATGTGGAAGAAATGGCCGCGTATCCTGCTGATCCACGGCTCTCATCCCGAAGACAAGCTGCTTGCCGACAGCTATCGCAAATCGGCCGCCAAGTTCGGCGCTGAGATCGTCGAGGAGCGGGAGTTCGTCGACACCGGCGGCAGCCGGCGCACGGATACCGGTCATGTCATGGTGCAAAAGCAGATTCCCGTCTTCACCCAGGAGGCCGAGGAATACGACGTCATCGTCGCGGCCGACGAGGCGGGCGTTTTCGCGCCCTATCTGCCCTATCACAGCTGGGACGCGAGGCCGGTTGCCGGCTCTGCGGGCCTGCGTCCGGTCTCCTGGCATCCTGCTCACGAGGCCTGGGGTGCGACCCAGTTCCAGCGCCGCTTCGAAAAACTCACCGGCCGTTACATGCGCGAGGAAGATTACCAGGCATGGCTTGCGATGCGGGTGATCGGGGAGGCGGTGACGCGGTCCGGCAAGGCCGATCCCGGAACCGTGCGGGCCTACGCCCTTTCCAAGGATTTCGAACTGGCTGCGTTCAAGGGCCAGAAATTGACCTTCCGCACCTGGAACGGGCAGTTGCGGCAACCGGTCCTTTTGACCGAGGGCCGGGTGACCGTTTCCGTATCGCCGCAGGACGGCTACCTGCACCAGAATTCGCCGCTCGACACGCTGGGTATCGATGCGCCCGAGACAGCCTGTCACGCATTTGGAGGATAAGATGCTCAGACCCGCACTGGCGATTGTGTCTGCCGTTCTGCTGTCTGCCGGTTCGGCCGAGGCCAACAAGGTCTTCGTGAGCAACGAGCGCGGCAACAACATAACCGTGCTCGACAGTGAAAGCTGGGAAGTGATCGCCACGTTTCCGGCCGGAAACAGGCCGCGCGGCATCACCATCAGTCCGGACGGCAAGGAACTCTACGTCTGCGCGTCGGACGACGACACTGTTCGGGTTTTCGATCCCGAGACCTATAAGGAACTGCACACGTTGCCGTCAGGCCCGGATCCGGAGCTTTTCGCCCTCGATCCTTCGGGCAATCCGCTCTACATCGCCAATGAGGACGACAATCTCGTGACCGTCGTGGACGTCAAGACGCGCCAGGTACTGGCCGAGGTGCCCGTCGGGGTCGAGCCGGAAGGCGTCGCGGTCAGCCCGGATGCAAAGACGATCATCAATACGTCCGAAACCACCAATATGGCGCATTTCATCGACGCCTCGACCTACAAGATCGTGCACAACGTGCTGGTGGACCAGCGGCCGCGCTATGCGGAATTCACGGCAGACGGCAAGAAGCTCTACGTCAGCGCCGAGATCGGCGGCACGGTTTCGGTGATCGACGTGTCGGCGGCCGAGCCGAAAATCACCAAGAAGATTACTTTCGAAGTGCCGGGCGTTCTGCCGGAATGGCTGCAGCCGGTCGGCGTCAAGGCCACCAAGGACGGCTCGCGCATCTTCGTGGCGCTTGGACCCGCAAACCGCGTCGCAGTGATCGACGGGAAGACCGACGAGGTGCTCGATTACCTCCTTGTCGGACAGCGGGTCTGGCAGATGGCATTCACGCCGGGCGAGAAATTCCTGATCACCACCAACGGCAATTCCAATGATGTCAGCATCATCGACGTGAAGGCGGAAAAGGTGATCCGCTCGGTTCAGGTGGGCGAGCAGCCCTGGGGGGTCGTGGTCGCGCCGGATTAAACGGGTGCAATTTGCAAATATCAACGGGGAGGAGTTCATCGTGCATAAATCGGTTCTTGCGGCGCTCGCCGCGCTCTCTCTGGCGAGCCCGGCCGTTGCCGCGCCGCTTTGCAGCGACCTCGGCTTTGCCGGCCTGCTTGCCAAATGCAACCGCGGCGAGCCGATCGAGATCACGCTCGCGTCCGGAAAGCCGCTCGGCAAGGGTGCCATTACGCTTCAGTCCGGCGCATACTACGAAATGCAGATCACGGCGGACGGATCGGCGGAGCTGGCGATTACCGGTGCGCCGTTCTTTCGTGCGATCTGGATGAACGAGATCGTTGTCAACGGCATAGAAGTTCGCCCAATGGCGATCGACAGTCTGGAATTCGACGAGGCCGGGACGGCAACCCTGTCCTTCATCGCCGTCAAGCCGGGCAGCTATGAGGTGAAGATTCCGGAAACCTCCGGCGACAGCCAGAAAGTATCGATTTCCATACAGTGAAACGGTCGCCCGAGAAGTCCGCGGCACAGGGAGCCCGAAGGCGGCGGTTCCGGGGAGGAAGAAATGAAGACTTTGAGACTGATCGTGGCCGCTTGCCTGTTCGCATTCGGACCGGCTGCGGCCTCGGCCGACGAGTTGCCGCAGTTGCGGGCGGCCATGCTGGCATCGGGAACCGTCAACTGGGAAATATCCACCATCAAGACCCATGAATTCGACCGCAAGAACGGCTTCGAGCTGGCCGTCCAGGACTATGCGGACAACGGCGCGACGCGCGTCGCCTTCGAGGGCGGCGAGGCCGACACCATGGTGGCCGACTGGATCTGGGTGGCCAACCAGCGTGCCTCCGGCAAGAACTATGTTTTCATCCCCTATTCGCGGGCAGTCGGCGGCCTGATGGTCAAGGACGACAGCGGCATCAAGGCGCTGCCGGATCTTGCCGGCAAGAAGATCGGCATTGCCGGAGGTCCGCTCGACAAGAGCTGGCTGATCCTGCGCGCCTATGCCAGGCAGCAGCATGACATGGACCTCGCAGCCGAAACCGAGCAGGTGTTCGGCGCTCCGCCTTTGATCTTCAAGTCGGCGCTTTCGGGCGAGACGGCGGGTACGATCAATTTCTGGCACTTCCTCGCGAAGATGAGGGCCAAGGGCATGCATGAACTGGTCTCCGTCTCGGATGCTGCGGCGGCGCTCAAGCTCGATCCCGATACGCCGCTCCTCGGTTACGTGTTGAAGGGCGAATATGCCGCGACCCATCCGGAAATCGTGAAGGGGCTTTACAAGGCCTCGCGCACGGCCAAGGATCTGCTGCGCGAGAACGACGAGGTGTGGGAGGAATTGCGGGACAAGATGAATGCGGCCGACGACGCTGAATTCATTGCCCTGCGCGACGGCTATCGCGCCGGCATTCCGAGCGGCAAGCCGATCGACGAGGCGGCCGCCGACCGGTTTCTGCGGCTAATGGCGGAACTTGGTGGAGAAGAGCTCGTCGGCAAGGCGACAAGCCTGCCCAGTGGATTGTTCCTGCACCTTGAATAAGACGCTGCAACATCCTGCCTTGGTGCGCGCATTGTCGCTGGGGCTGCTGTTGCTCTTGTGGATAGCGGCCGCCGGCTTCACGGACGACGCGTCGGTCCTGCCGCAGCCCTGGGCGCTCTGGGAACCCTTCGTGCAAGCGGTCAGTTCCGGCGCCTTGCCCTATCACCTGGGAATGACGCTCTGGCGCGTGATCTGCGCATTCGTGCCGGCCATGGTGATCGGCGTGGCGATCGGCTTTCTGATGGGACGCGTTGCCGCCGTCGATCGATGGCTCGACCCATGGCTTGTCGTGTTTCTGAACCTGCCGGCGCTCGTGCTCATCGTGTTGTGCTACATCTGGATCGGCCTCAACGAGACAGCCGCCATTACCGCGGTGGTGCTCAACAAGATCCCGAATGTCGCAACGCTTCTGCGCGAGGGCGCGAGGGCGCTCGACCCCGACCTCGACTCCATGGCGGCGGTTTACCGCATGCGTCCGCTGGCGCGGCTGCGACACGTGATCATGCCGCAGCTTGCGCCCTTCATTGCCGCTGCCGCCCGGTCCGGCATCGCGGTGATATGGAAGATCGTGCTGGTGGTCGAGTTTCTCGGCCGCTCCAGCGGGGTCGGATTCCAGATCCATTTCTATTTCCAGCTTTTCAACGTCGCCATGGTGCTTGTCTATTCGCTTTCCTTCATCGGCGTGATGCTGCTGGTGGAGGCTTTCTTCCTGCAGCCGGCCGAACGCCGGGTGCGGCGCTGGAGGACGGCGTGATCAGGATCGATGTCAGACGAAAGGCATTCGGCGAAGAGGAGGTCCTGCGCGACATCCGCTTCGAGATGGAGATCGGCGAGACGGTCGCCATTCTCGGTCCGTCGGGCGTCGGCAAGTCGACGCTGCTTCGTCTCGTCGCCGGCATCGACACCGCTTTCGAGGGCGAGATCACCCGGCCGGAAAACATCGCCATGGTTTTCCAGGAGCCTGTCCTTCTGCCGTGGAGAAGCGTCATCGAGAACCTGACATTGGTGCATCCGCAACTCGGGGCGCAAGCTGCACTCTCAGCGCTGGAGCGGACCGGCATTGCCGACAGGGCCGGGCTCTTTCCCGGCCAGCTGTCGCTCGGCCAGCAGCGGCGGCTGGCGCTGGCGCGGGCCTTTGCCGGGCGGCCGGAGCTGCTCGTCCTGGACGAGCCCTATGTGTCGCTCGATCCTGCGATGGCCGAGGACATGCTGGCCCTGACCGAGGCGCTGATCGCGGAAACGGCCCCCGCCGTCATTCTCGTGACCCATTCGGAGGCCGAGGCGCGGCGGCTCGCCCGGCGCTGCCTCCGCCTTGCCGGGAAACCGGCGACGATTATAGAAGAGTTTGCGGCGGCGCCGGGAAGGGCATCATGATCGGGCTCGAGATCAGCCATGTCAGCTACAGCTACGGAAAGTCCCGGGCGCTGGACGATGTCAGCTTCTCCGTCAGGACCGGCCGGTTCTGCGCGCTGCTCGGGCCGAACGGCGCCGGCAAATCGACGCTCTTCGCTCTTCTGACGCGGCTGCTCGCGACAAGGGCCGGTACGATCGGCGTGGCCGGCTTCGACATTGCGCGCGAGCCGCGTGCGGCGCTCGCGCGCATCGGGGTGGTGTTCCAGCAGCCTACCCTCGATCTCGACATGTCGGTGCGCCGCAACCTGCGCTATTTCGCCGGACTTCATGGCCTGTCGGGGCGGCAGGCCGCTGTGGCGATCGAAGCGGCGCTGACGCAGCTCGGCATGCCCGAGCGGGCCGACGAGCAGGTGCGTGCGCTTAACGGCGGTCACCGGCGGCGCATGGAGATCGCGCGGGCCTTGATCCACAAGCCGCAGATATTGCTGCTCGACGAGCCGACGGTCGGACTGGACGCCGCCTCCCGGCAGGCGATCACCGACCATGTGCATCTGCTTGCCGAGAGCGGGCTTGCGGTGCTCTGGGCGACGCATCTGGTCGACGAGATCCGGCCGGAGGACCAGGTCGTCGTTCTGCATCGCGGCAAGGTGCTGAGCGACGGCACCGCCGCGGAACTCGCGGGCGGGCAAGGGCTCGCCAAGGCGTTCCTGTCGATGACGGCCGAGGGCCGGGAGGTTCCGGCATGAAGGCATGGCTGGTCGCGCTTTCCGCAATCGTCACCCGCGAAAATCTGCGCTTCGTCCGCCAGCGCGGGCGGTTTCTGGCGGCACTCGTGCGCCCGCTCGTCTGGCTGATCGTCTTTGCCGCCGGCTTCCGCGCGGCGCTCGGCGTGTCGATCATCCCGCCCTACCAGACCTATATCACCTATGAAGTCTATATCCTTCCGGGGCTCTGCGGCATGATCCAGCTCTTCAACGGCATGCAATCGTCGCTGGCGCTGGTCTATGACCAGGAGATGGGATCCATGCGTCTCCTGCTGACCTCGCCCCTGCCGCGCTGGTGGCTGCTGTTCTCGAAGCTCCTCGCCGGTGTGATCGTCTCCATCCTGCAGGTGGCAGTGTTCCTGGCCATCGCTGCGCTGACCGGCATCACCGTGCCGCCCGTCGGCTATGTCGCGGTGCTGCCCGCCCTGGTCATCAGCGGATTGATGCTCGGGGCCTTCGGCCTGCTGATATCCTCGACCGTCCGGCAACTCGAGAACTTCGCCGGCGTCATGAACTTCGTGATCTTTCCGATGTTCTTCCTTTCCTCGGCACTTTATCCGCTGTGGAAGATGGCCGAAAGTTCGCCGCTGCTGCGCGACATCTGCGCTCTCAATCCGTTCACCTACGCGGTCGAACTGATACGTTTCGCGCTTTACGGCGAACTCAACCTGACGGCTCTCGCCTGGGTCGGCGCGTGCTTCGTCCTGTTCATGCTCGCCGCCCTCTGGGGCTATAATCCGGCCCGAGCCATGCTCCGGTCGAAAGGCTGAGCCCTGCCCTTGTCAGGGTGTTCGGCGCCGAAAACCGACACTTTCCGCTATATTGCCGCGAGCCGCATTTGCACTGATCCTGCTTGTGAACGAAGGACGTTCAAGCCGAGGAGGAACCAATGCTCAAGCTACATCCGTCCATCGACAACGGCTTTCCGCCTGCCAGTCCGGGCTTTGCCGGCGGTACGCTGAAATGCAAATGCGCCACAGATCCGGTGACCGTGCGGATCGGCTCGCAGACGGCGCACAATCATGCCTGCGGCTGTACCAAATGCTGGAAGCCCGAGGGCGCCATCTTTGCGCAGATCGCCGTCGTCGGCCGCGACAACGTGAACGTCACCTCAGGTGCGGAAAAACTGCAGGTCGTCGATCCGAGCGCGACGATCCAGCGTTACGCCTGCCGCGATTGCGGCACGCACATGTATGGCCGGATCGAAAACACCAAGCATCCCTTCTATGGCCTCGACTTCGTCCACACCGAGCTCAGCGACGAAACGGGCTGGTCGCCGCCCGAATTCGCAGCTTTCGTTTCTTCGATCATCGAAAGCGGTGTGAACCCGGAGAGCATGCCGGAGATACGCGCAAGGCTGACCGAACTCGGCCTGCAGCCCTATGACTGCCTGTCTCCGCCGCTGATGGACGCGATCGCCACGCATATCGCCAAACAGACCGGCGCCCTGCCGGCCTGACCCGTTGCGCATTGGGGACACCGCTCCACCAGCCGACCGTCTCCTCCCTCGGACCCCGCCCGTCGCCTCTTATTTGGGAGGCATTTCGACGGGCGGGGGCTGAGGCGTTTTCTCGACGGGCCCCAAGCCTGTTGCGATCGTCTGCCGTGGTATCCTTCTATCCTCATTCCTGTGCTTGTCACAGGAATGAGGATAGAAGGAGGGACCGATGCAGTCCCTCGATAGGGTTCATAGACCCGTGCGGTCAGTGAAGACGAGGGCCGGAAGTCAAGAAGCCTCCTCGGCTGTCGCGCATCGATGGTGAGCGTCCATCAAACCTGAAAAGCCGAAACCTTCCACTTGATGGTACAGCCTATGGAAGGCTGCTGCTCGGCCGGTCCCTTGCCGAACAGCGCGACCATGACCATGGCCTCGTAGAGATCGCGTCTGAGGTCGGCAGGACCGATCTCCTTGCGCGAGGCGTCCAGCCGTCCGCGATATTGCAGCTTCATGTCCTTGTTGAAGCCGAAGAAATCGGGCGTGCAGACGGCGCGGTAGGCCCTGGCGACGGATTGGTCGTCGTCATGGAGATAAGGAAAGGGCAGGGCATTTTGCGAAGCGAAGCGCTTCATGTTTTCGAACGAGTCCTGCGGGTAATTGCCGGCGTCGTTGGAGTTAACGGCCACGAAGCCGATTCCATGAGCCCTGAGGTCGATCGCGTCCCGGACGATCCGGGCGATGACCGCTTTCACATAGGGGCAGTGATTGCATATGAAGGCAACGACCAGCCCTTTCGGGCCGGCCTGGCCGAATATGGTGTGGGTGAAGCCATCAGCGCCCGGAAGCCTGGCGTCGATCGCTGGCCAGCCGAAATCACAAAGGGGTGGTGTAGCGGCCATGGCTCACGCTGCCTTCCTGATGGCGCCGTCCGAGGCGGCGCGGATAGCCGCGATGTTCCTGGCGTAGTGCTCCTCGCTGCCGCCCTTGAATACCGCCGAGCCGGCAACCAGCACATCGGCCCCGGCCGCGGCAACGAGCGGCGCGGTCTCCGGCGTCACGCCGCCGTCGATCTCTATGTGGATCGGACGGCCGCCGATCATCGACTTCACCCGCCGCACCTTGTCGACCACGGCCGGAATGAAATCCTGGCCGCCGAAGCCGGGATTGACCGTCATCAGGAGGACGAGGTCCAGCCGGTCCAGCACATATTCGATGACGCTCTCCGGCGTCGAGGGATTGAGCGATACGCCCGCCTTGCAGCCGACGTCGCGGATGGCCTGCAGCGAGCGATCGAGATGCGTGGTCGCCTCCGCATGCACGGTGATGATGTCGCAGCCGGCACAGGCGAAAGCGCCGAGATAGGGCGTGGGTGGTTCGATCATCAGATGGCAATCGAACACCTTGTCCGTGCGATCCCGCAGCGCCTTGATGACCGGCGGGCCGAAGGTGATGTTGGGCACGAAGTGGCCGTCCATCACGTCGAGATGGATCCAGTCCGCACCGGCCCGGCACACGGCCTCGACCTCTTCGCCGAGCCGCGAGAAATCGGCCGACAGAACCGAAGGCGCAATGATGGTCTTCTCATTCATGGCGATGTCTCCGTATGACTGGGTTCGACCGTGGCGAACACGCGGCTCGCGGCAATGTCCCGGGCCGTGATGGTCGACAGTTGTTCGGCATCGACCGGTCCGGCGCTTTCCTCGAACAGGCGGTTCGCCTGCCGCAGCCGGGCCCGGTCGAGCGCGTTTCGGATGGAGCGCGCGTTGGCGAAATGCGGCTGGCGCCGGCGGCGCGCGATGTAGTCGCTCATCACCGCAGACGCCTTGCTGTCGAAGCGGTACCCCTGCCGGCTGAGCATGCTCTCGGCGATCGACAGAAGCTCCCCGTTATCATAGTCGGGGAAGTCTATGTGGTGGGCGATGCGCGATCGGAAGCCGGGATTGCTCTCGAAAAACCGGTCCATGCGGTCGGCGTAGCCGGCAAGGATCACGACCAGGTCGTCGCGGTTGTTCTCCATCACCTGCAGCAGGATCTCGATCGCTTCCTGGCCGTAATCGCGTTCGTTGTCGGGACGGTAGAGGTAGTAGGCCTCGTCGATGAAGAGCACGCCCCCCATCGCTTTCTTCAGGATCTCCTTGGTCTTGGGTGCGGTGTGGCCGATATATTGCCCGACCAGATCGTCGCGCGTCACCGACACCAGATGGCCCTTGCGGATATAGCCGAGCCTGTGCAGCAGGTTGGCCATGCGCAGCGCCACCGTCGTCTTGCCGGTGCCGGGGTTGCCGGTGAAGCTCATATGCAGCGACGGCGGCTCATGGCTGAGGCCCATTGCACGGCGGGCCCGCTCGACGAGAAGCAGCGCCGCCGTCTCGCGGATACGCTGCTTCACGGGTTTCAAGCCTACGAGTTCCCGGTCCAGTTCGTCGAGGATTTCGGCGACGCCGGAGGCTTGGTATTCCTCAGCGAGGTCGACCGAGGTCGGCAGGCTTTCGGTGTTCGAGGGAGCATCCGGCATCAGCATTGTCGCTCCTCCTATCGCTGCGTTTCCCACATATAATGCTGGCTGCGGCCGTTGCTCTCCGTCCGGGTCATCCTGAGGCTCGGCTCGTTTTCGGGACGGTTGACGATGAACGACATCGTCACCGTCTCCAGGCCGCGGCTGGAATCGAAGGCGTTGAGGCGGATATAGTCCTGCGGATGGGCCTTGCGGCAATCCTCCAGCTCCATCATCACGCCTTTGGCATCCTTGAGGTCGAACATCGGATTGCCCCACATTTCCCAATAGGTGTTTCTGGGATGAGGGTCGTCGGTATACTCGACGCCGATAGCCCAACCCTTTCCAAGGCAATATTCCACCTGCGCCGTGATCTGCTCGTCGGTCAGGTCCGGCAGGAACGAGAAGCATCCCTGGGTGATACGCATGTCGTCTCTCCTTCTCTTCTTGTCCGTCAGGTTCTGGTCTGTCAGGCCGCGGTTACGCTCGGCACGAAATCCGACGTATCGGTCGGGGTGTAGTTGAAGCTGATATTGCCCCAGATATCGAGGGCCGCTTCCAGCGGTTTGCACCACTTCGCCGCCGCCCGCAGGATCTCGGGACCTTCGTGGGCGATGTCGCGGCCCTCGTTGCGGGCAAGCACCATGGCTTCCAGGGCGACGCGATTGGCGGTGGCCCCTGCCTGGATGCCCATCGGATGCCCGATCGTGCCGCCGCCGAACTGCAGTACGACATCGTCGCCGAAAAGATCGAGCAGCTGGTGCATCTGGCCGGCATGGATGCCGCCCGAGGCGACGGGCATAACCTTCTTGAGGTCCGCCCAGTCCTGCTCGAAGAACAGACCGCGCGGAAGGTCGACCTCGTTCTTCATTTCGCGGCAGACATTGTAGTAGCCCTGCACGGTCGGCGGGTCGCCCTCGAGCTTGCCGACGGCCGTGCCCGCATGCAGGTGGTCGACGCCGGCGAGCCGCAGCCATTTGGCGATCACGCGGAAGGAAATGCCATGGTTCTTCTGGCGCGTATAGGTGCCGTGACCGGCCCGGTGCATGTGCAGGATCATGTCGTTCTGCCGGCACCATTCCGATATCGACTGGATCGCAGTCCATCCGACGATGAGATCGACCATGACGATGACCGAGCCGAGTTCCTTGGCGAATTCGGCGCGCCGGTACATTTCCTCCATCGTGCCGGCAGTGATGTTGAGATAGTGCCCCTTCACCTCGCCGGTGACGGCAGCAGCGTGGTTGACGGCCTCCATGCAGTAGAGATAGCGGTCGCGCCAATGCATGAAGGGCTGCGAATTGATGTTCTCGTCGTCCTTCATGAAGTCGAGACCGCCCTTCAGCCCCTCATAGACGACGCGGCCATAGTTCTTGCCAGACAGGCCGAGCTTCGGCTTGGTCGTGGCACCCAGCAGCGGCTTACCGAACTTGTCGAGCCGTTCGCGCTCGACGACGATCCCGGTCGGCGGGCCCCTGAAGGTCTTCACATAGGCGACGGGCAGGCGCATATCCTCGAGCCTTGCCGCCTTCAGCGGCTTGAACGAGAAGACGTTGCCGATGATCGATGCCGTCAGGTTCGCGATCGACCCTTCCTCGAAGAGGATGAGGTCGTAGGCGACATAGCAGAAATACTGCCCCGGCGTTCCCGGCACCGGATCGACCCGGTAGGCCTTGGCGCGGTATTGATCGCAGGCCGTCAGGCGATCGGTCCAGACGACCGTCCATGTGGCCGTCGAGCTTTCGCCGGCAACGGCGGCGGCCGCTTCGATCGGATCGACGCCGTCCTGCGGCGTGATCCGGAAGAGCGCGATCAGGTCGGTGTCCTTCGGCTCGTAGTCTCCGTTCCAATAGCCCATCTGGGCGTATTTCAGCACGCCGGCCTTGTAACGTTCGCGGCCCTTGATCTCTGTCTTTGCGTCGGCGTTCATAGTATGGGGTCCTTTCCTCTGAATGGATGCGATCAGGCGGCTTCCGACCGCGCAGACTGGGGTTTCAGGGAGCCGCTTGCGTAGCGGCGGGCCATCTCCGGCATCGGCACGACCTTGATGCGGGATGCGTTTCCTGCGGTGCCGAAGGCCTCGAAACGGGCCTTGCAGACCGCCGACATGGCGTCCATGGCGGGTTTCAGGAATTTGCGCGGGTCGAATTCGCTGCGGCTCGTGTCGGCGACGCGGCGAAAGGCAGCGGCCGCGGCAAGGCGCAGATCGGTGTCGATATTGACCTTGCGCACGCCGAAGCGGATGCCACGCACGATCTCCTCGACGGGGACGCCGTAGGTCTCGCGCATCTGGCCGCCATGGGCGTTGAAAACGTCCTGCCATTCCTGCGGCACGGAGGAGGAGCCGTGCATCACGATATGGGTGTCCGGCAGCCGCTCATGGATCTTCTCGATCACGTCCATGGCGAGGACTTCGCCGGTCGGCTTGCGGGTAAACTTGTAGGCCCCGTGCGAGGTGCCGATGGCGACGGCCAGCGCATCGACGCCCGTCTCGGCGACGAAGCGGGCGGCTTCGTCCGGATCGGTAAGCAGTTGCGAACGGTCGAGCGCGCCTTCGAAGCCGTGGCCGTCCTCGGCCTCGCCATGGCCGGTCTCGAGCGATCCAAGGCAGCCGAGTTCGCCTTCGACCGAGGCGCCGACCATGTGCGCGAGGCGGCTCACCTCGGCGGTGATCGAGACGTTATAGTCGTAATCGGCAGGGGTCTTGGCATCCTCCTTCAGCGAGCCGTCCATCATCACCGAGGTGAATCCGTGCTGGATCGCCGTGAGGCAGGTCGCGACATTGTTGCCGTGATCCTGGTGGATGCAGAGCGGAATGTCTGGATACATCTCTTCCAGAGCTTCCATCATCTTGGCGAGCATGACGTCGTTTGCGTAGGAGCGGGCGCCACGCGAGACCTGGAGGATCACGGGAGCATCTGAGGCTCGCGCCGCCTCCATGATCGCAAGCCCCTGTTCCATGTTGTTGATGTTGAATGCCGGCACGCCATAGCTGCGTTCGGCGGCGTGATCGAGCAATTGGCGAAGCGTGATGCGGGCCATTGTCATGCCTCCTCGGATGATCTGACGATGTGGGCGACCGGTTTGCCGGTCCGGGCACCTATGGGCGGCGTTTCCGGGCATGCCCGGCGGAGAAGCTCCAGGGCTTCTGCGACGACATGGTCGGCGGTAATGCCGAAATGGCGGTAGAGGTCTCCGGCCGGTGCCGAGGCACCGAAGCCTGTCATGCCGACGAAAGCACTGTCGGGGCCCATCCAAAGGTCCCAGCCGAGGCGGCCCGCCGCCTCGATGGCGATGCGCGGTGCATCTCCGAGGACCTGCCTATGATAGGCCGCGTCCTGAGCCTCGAACTTCTCCCAGCACGGCATGGAGACCACCGCCGCTGCTATGCCTTCTTCGGCCTGCAGGCGCTCCGCTGCGGCGACGGCGATCTCGACTTCGGATCCCGTGGCGAGAAGCGTGATGTCCCGGTCGCCGCGCGCCTCCCTCAGGACATAGGCCCCGAGCGCCGACAGGTTCTCGTTCCCGTCCGTCCGGCGCAGCATCGGCAGGGCCTGCCGTGAAAGGGCGAGGACGCTCGGCGTGTTCTTCTCGCCAAGCGCGATCTCCCAGCATTCCGCCGTCTCGATGATGTCGGCCGGCCGGAAGACGTTGAGGTTGGGCGTGGCGCGCAGCATGGCCAGATGCTCGACCGGCTGGTGCGTCGGGCCGTCTTCGCCGAGCCCGATGGAATCATGGGTCAGCACATAGATGACCGGCAGGCCCATCAGGGCCGAAAGACGCATCGCACCGCGGGCATAGTCGGAAAAGACCAGGAAAGTGCCCCCATAGGGGATGAAGCCGCCATGGAGCGCGATGCCGTTCATGGCGGCCGCCATGCCGTGCTCGCGGATGCCGTAATGCAGGTAGCGGCCCTTGAAATTGCCCGGCGAGATGGGCTGTGTCTGCGAGGTCAAAGTCAGGTTCGAGCCGGTCAGGTCGGCCGAGCCGCCGATCGTCAAAGCGGTGGCGCCGTTGATGACCTCCAGAGCCATCTGCGAGGCCTGACGCGTCGCGACCTTCGTAGCCCTTGTGCGATGCGCGCCCCGGAATCTTGCAAGCAGATCGCCGACCTCGCCGTCGAGCTGCCGCTCTACGGTCTGCTCGTAGCGCTTTTTCGAGCGCGAAGCGTCAAGGCGGATTTCCCACGCCTCGCGGGCCGTGCGGCCCCGCGTCGCCACCTTTTCCCAGGCGGCCTTGATCTCGGGCGGAACGGAGAAGGGCGGATGCGGCCAGCCGAGTTTTTCGCGTGTGGCAGCGATCTCCTTTTCGCCGAGCGCCGCGCCGTGGGTCTTGTGCGAGCCCTCCATGCTGGCGGCACCCTTGCCGATGCGGGTGCGGCAGGCGATCAGCGACGGCTTTCGGGTCCGGCGCGCCCGTTCGATCGCTTTTGCCACCGCGTCGGGGTCGTGGCCATCGACTGCTTGCGCATCCCAGCCGGCGGCGCGGAAACGCGCAAGCTGGTTCATCGAGGTGGAGAGATCGGTCGAGCCGTCGATCGATATCCGGTTGTCGTCCCACAGCACGACGAGCTTGCGCAACTTCAAATGTCCGGCAAGGTCGATCGCCTCGTGGCTGATCCCCTCCTGCAGGCAGCCGTCTCCGGCTACCACGTAAGTGAAGTGGTTGCAGAGCGCACTGCCGAAGCGGGCGGCCATCATCTGTTCGGCGATCGCCATGCCGACAGCGGTCGAGATCCCCTGGCCGAGCGGGCCGGTGGTGGTCTCGATACCGAGGGCATGGCCATATTCGGGGTGGCCGGCCGTTTTCGAGCCGAGCTGGCGGAAGGATGAAAGCTCGGTCATCGGCATATCGGCGAAGCCGATGAGGTGATGGAGCGAATAGAGCAGCATCGAGCCATGGCCGGCCGAAAGCACGAAACGGTCGCGGTCCGGCCAGTCGGGGAGTGACGGATCGATCCTGATGAAGCGGTTGAAGAGGACCGTCACCGCGTCGGCCATACCCATCGGCATGCCGGGGTGGCCGGAGTTGGCCTTCTCGACGGCATCCATGGAAAGAAACCGGATGGCATCGGCCATGCTGCGCTCCGAGGCGGCGGCGCGGGGTCCGATCTGCTGCGAAACATTCATGATGTCCTCCTCACGACATGCGGTGCTTGCGCTCGAGCAGCTTGTGGATGAGCGGGGTGAAGATCAGCTGCATGGCGAGATCGAGCTTGTCGCCCGGCACCACGATGGAATTGGCGCGCGACATGTAGCTGTTGTGCAGCATCGACAGCAGGTAGGGGAAATCGATGCTTTGCGGCTTGGCGAAGCGGATGACCAGGATGGATTCGGCCGGGGTCGGTATCCAGCGGGCGATAAAGGGATTGGACGTGTCGACGATCGGTACGCGCTGAAAATTGATGTCCGTGAGGGAGAATTGCGGGCAGATATAGTTCACGTAGTCGGGCATGCGCCGCAGGATGGTGTCGGTCACGGCCTCGGTGGAGTAGCCGCGGGTCGCCTTGTCGCGATGGATCTTCTGGATCCATTCGAGATTTATCACGGGCACGACGCCGATCTTCAGGTCGCAATGCTGCGCGAGATTGACCGTGTCGGTGACGGCGCAGCCATGCAGCCCCTCGTAGAAGAGGAGGTCGCTGTCGCGGAATTCTTCCCAGTCGGTGAACGTGCCGGGGTCCGAACCGAATTTCGCGGCCTCGGCCTCGTCGTGCACGTAGTGACGGGTGCGCCCGACCCCGCGCCGGCCATATTCGGCGAAGACGCTTTCAAGGATTTCCAGTTCGTTCGCCTCGGCGGAGAAATGCGTGAAGTCGACGCCTCGGGCTTTCTCCTCCGCTATCTTGCTGCGCATGGTTTCCCGGTCGAAGCGATGAAAGGCATCGCCTTCGATGAAGGACGCCGAGATGTTCTCGCGCTTGAATATCTTCTCGAAGGTGTCCTTGACGGTCGTGGTTCCGGCGCCGGACGAACCCGTGATGGAGATGATGGGGAATTTGGCCGACATATTTTTCTCCTCAGGCCCGGAACAGACCGCGCTTGCCGAAGAGCGGAGCGCGTTCGCCAATCATGTTCGGGTCGACGTGATAGCGGGTGATGCGCGCCACCTCGCGGCGCGAACCGAAAACCAGAGGCACGCGCTGGTGCAGATTTTCCGGAACGAGATCGAGAATGCGGTCGATGGACGTGGTGGCCGCGCCGCCGGCATTCTCGATGATGAAGGCGATCGGGTTGGCCTCGTAGACGAGCCGCAGCCGGCCCTGGCTATATCCCTTCCGGCCGTCGGCGGGATAGAGAAAGATCCCGCCGCGGATGAGGATGCGATAGGTTTCCGCGACGAGCGAGGCGATCCAGCGCATGTTGAAATCCCGCTCGCGCGGGCCCTCGGAGCCTGCCAGGCAGTCGTCGACATAGAGCCGGATCGCTTCTTCCCAGTGCCGGTAGTTCGACATGTTGATGGCGAATTCGTGCGCGCGCTCCGGGATGATGGCCGACTTGTAGGCCTCGACGAAACATCCGAGCCTGCTGGAGAAGATGAAGATCTCCGTCCCCTTGCCGAGCGACAGGACCAGAGCGGTCTGCGGTCCGTAGATAAAGAAGCCCGCCGCCAGTTGCCGGTTTCCAGGTTGCAGGAAGGACTGGGAGGGGTCCACGTCCGGCCCCTTGGCGGCGGGAAGCACCGAGAAGATCGTGCCGATGGAAACGTTGTTATCGATGTTCGAAGAGCCGTCGAGCGGGTCGATGGCAACTGCGAGGCGCGCCGACGGGTCGAGCAGAACCGGATTTTCCAGTTCTTCCGAGGCGTAGCATGCGACGGGGGCGCCTTGCAGACACGTCAGGAATTGGTCGTCGCACAGGATGTCGAGATCCTTCTGCAGATCGCCATCCGTGTTGCTGCCGCCGTGGGTGCCGTTGAAAGCGGTGCCGAGCGCTCCCTGGTTGACGAGCTTGCGGATGTCGAGGGCGGCCTTCGCCAGCCTCTGGATCACGGCGGCGACGTCCCGTGAAAGGTCGTCGCCGCGGGCCGTGCATGAAGCGAGGTAAGCTTCGAGAGTCGCGCCTGACATGATGTCTCCTCCACACGCTGTCGAGGGAAGGATGGCGCAAAAGGGGAGTTTGTAAAATTTATTCATTTGACTTCATAAGTTAAATTTCCTTACTTTGGCGCATGCGCAATGTGACCTTTCGCCAGCTCCGCACCGTCGAAGCCGTTTGCCGGTTGGGGAAGATCAACCTTGCCGCCGAAGCCTTGGGACTGACCGGACCGGCGCTCACCCTGCAGATCCAGCATCTGGAACGGGACGCCGGCATTGCGCTCTTCGACCGCACGCGCGGCGGCATGGTGCCCACGGCCTACGGCCTCGCCTTTCTCGAGGCTGCGCGGGCGATCGAGGACAGCCTCATCGCCCTCGAGGATTCGATCGACGCCATCAAGGGACTCAGAACCGGGCGGTTGCGCCTCGGGGTCGTGTCGACCGGCAAATATTTCGCGCCGCAGCTGATTGCTGCCTTTCGCGATCAGGTCCCCGCCGTGGAGATAAATCTCTTCATCGGCAACCGTGCCGAAATCATCGCCAAGCTGCGGGACCACGAGATCGACATCGCTCTGATGGGGCGGCCGCCGCGCGATTTCGAGGTGAGGGCGCAGGTGTTCGGCGATCATCCTCTGGTCTTCATCGCCCCGGCCGGTCACCCGCTCGCAGGCGTGCTGGAGATTTCACGGGAGCGGATCGCGCAGGAACAGTTCCTGGTGCGCGAAAAAGGATCGGGAACCCGGATATCGCTCGAAATCTTCCTGAGCGACACACCGCACGAGCTCGAGGAGCTCGGCACAGAGATCGCTTCGAACGAGACGATCAAGCAGGCCGTCATTGCCGGTCTCGGTATCGCCTTCATCTCGGCGCATACGATAGAACAGGAGGTAAAGCTCGGCAGGCTCGTGATCCTCGATGTGATCGACACGCCGATCCGCCGGCAGTGGTTCACCGTGTCGCGCCTGGACCGTGTCGCCACCCCGGCCATGCAGGCTTTCGAGCGGTTCGTGCTGGCATCCGGCGCGCGCTATCTGCCTGTGGTCAGCAAGCCTTATCCGGCCAACGCCTTCGGCTAGATGCGAGCTTCATGTGGGCGGAAAGCGGCGTCGACCGACACCTAGGTCGTAATTGTGGGGTACCACATCGCTTGCTACCATGCGCCCAAGAGGAGATTTTACGATGCCTAAAGCCCGGCCACGGCGCCGCCGGGCTCTGCCGGAGCAGCGGACTGCCGTTCCGGCGCCTTGACCCGGGCAGGGACTGCTACAGGTCCTGCCTGGTTTCATGCCCGCCCCGACCGCAAGGGCGCCTGCCGGAACGGGAGCGAGCACAACGACCCCACGGGCGAATGGAGGAAGTATGGCCTGGCATAAACCGAAATTCATCGAAGTCAGCTGCGCTATGGAAATCACCCGCTATGCTCCTGCGGACGGGGATGAACCGATCCTCTTCTGAAGGCCAGCTTGACGAGGATCGGTAAGGCATCAGGTATCCCGGTGAACAAAACGTCCGATCTTCGCATCATCGTCTTGGGGGCCGCCGCCGGCGGCGGTCTCCCGCAATGGAATTGCGGCTGTCGCAACTGCGCGATGGCGCGCGATCCGGCCTCCGGCCTCAGACCGCAAACCCAGTCGTCGCTTGCGGTGAGCCTCGACGGCGAGAGCTGGACCGTCTTCAACGCCTCCCCGGACATCCGCCAGCAGATTCAAGACAATCGCCCGCTTCAGCCACGCCGGCTGCGCCACAGCCCCATCGAGAGCGTGGTGCTGACGAATGGCGACATCGACCATCTGGCAGGGCTTCTCGTTTTGCGGGAGAAGCAGGCATTCACCCTGTTTTCGACCGGCGCAGTCGGCCGGATCGTCTCCGACAATCCGGTATTCCAGGTCCTCGATCCGGAACTGGTGTCAAGAAAGACCATCGAAATCGATGAGGCGTTCTCTCCGCTGTCGGGCCTCGCGGCGCGGCTCTTCGCCGTTCCGGGCAAGGTGCCGCTTTTTCTCGAGGACAGCGAGCCCGAGCTGGGCATCGAGGGCGAGCACACGGTCGGGCTCGAACTGGAGGCCGCCGGCAGGCGGGTCTATTATGTTCCGGGCTGCGCCGTGATGACGGATAGCCTCGCCGCGCGCCTGCGCGATGCCGATGCTGTCTTCTTCGACGGCACGCTCTTTTCCGATGACGAGATGATCCTGACCGGGACCGGCCGCAAGACGGGCCGTCGCATGGGCCACATGCCGATCGACGGGGAAGGCGGCAGCCTCGATGCGCTCGATCCCTTGAACATCCGCAGAAAGATCTATGTCCATATCAACAACACCAACCCGATCTGGCGGGCCGGCAGCGAGCGCGAGCGCGTCGAGGCCCGCGGTTTCGAGATCGGCTATGACGGCATGGAGGTCCGGCTGTGACGACGGCAACTGACAGACAAGCTTTCCATGCCCGCCTGCTGGAGATCGGCAAGGAGCGCTACCATGACAAGCATCCGTTTCATGCGATGCTCCATGGCGGCGGTTGCACGACGATGCAGGTCCGCGCCTGGGTGATCAACCGCTATTATTACCAGAGCCGCATCCCCATGAAGGATGCGGCCTTTCTGTCGCGTTGCGACGCCCCGGATATGCGCCGGGCCTGGCGCTCCCGCATCGAAGATCACGACGGCGGTGTCGAAAAGGGCGGCGGCATCCGGCGCTGGCTGCGTCTCGCCGAGGCCGTGGGACTCGATCCAGCCTATGTCGGCTCGGCGAGGGGCGTTCTGCCGTCGACCCGGTTTGCCGTAGACGCCTATGTTTCCTTCGTGCGTGAGAAGCCGCTGCTGGAGGCGGTGGCCTCCTCGCTGACGGAGCTTTTTGCGCCGAAGATCCACTCGGAGCGCATTGCCGGGCTGCTGGAGCACTACGCCTTCGCCGACGAAGCGGCGCTCGCCTATTTCCGCCAGAGGCTGGCGGAGGCGCCCCGGGATGTCGAGTTCGGCCTCGCCTATGTCCTGGACCATGCCGACACGCGGGAAAAGCAGGACGCGGCCGCTCAGGCACTCACCTTCAAGACGGATGTTCTCTGGGCCCAGCTCGATGCACTTTATTCGGCCTATGTCACGCCGGGGCGCATTCCGCCGGGGGCCTGGGACGGCCGGGAGGGGGTGATCCGCGAACCGAGAGCCCGGGAGGCGGCGGAATGACGGCGGACGCGCCCGTGATTTCAGGATCGAGCGTCGTCAAGCTGGCACGAGGGGTCCGGCTGCATGAGGATCCGGTCCGCGGCCAGACCGTGCTGCTGGCTCCGGAGCGCGCCATGGCCGTGGACGACATCGCCGTCGCCATCGTTCAGGCTCTCGATGGTGAACGGAACCTCGACCGGATCGCCGCCGACTTCGCCGAGAAGTTCGACGCCCCCGTCGAAGAGATCGCCGAGGATGTCAGGACTTTCGTCCAGGAGCTCTCCGTCCGCCGCATGCTGGAGATCGTCCAATGAGCGACACTATCGCCCGGCCAGCCGAAACTGCCCGCACCTTGCCGCGCATTCTTCCGCCGATGGCCATGCTGGCGGAACTGACGCATCGCTGTCCGCTCGCCTGCCCCTATTGCTCCAACCCGATCGCCCTGACGCAAGCCAAGGAAGAACTGTCGACAGAGGAATGGACGGGCGTCTTCGCGCAAGCCGCCGATCTCGGCGTCCTGCATCTGCACCTGTCCGGCGGGGAGCCTGCCGCGCGCCGGGACCTCGTCGAATTGACGCAGGCGGCAAGTTCGCTCGGCCTTTACACCAACCTGATCACCTCCGGCGTGGGACTGACGGAGGCGAGGATGAACAGCCTCGCCGATGCCGGACTCGACCATATCCAACTTTCCATCCAGGGCGTTTCTCCCGAAAGCGCCGATCGGATCGGCGGGTACAAAGGCGGCTATGAACGGAAAATGGCGGTTGCAGGCTGGGCGGCCGATGCCGCTATACCGCTGACGCTGAACGCCGTCTGCCACAGGCAGAACATGGGCGAGATCGATGAGATGATCGAGCTGGCTATCCGGCTGAAGGCGCGCCGCATCGAAGTCGCCACCGTGCAGTTTCACGGTTGGGCCGAGCGCAACAAAGAGGTTCTCATGCCGACCCGCGAGCAGGTGGAACGCGCTACGCGAAGCGTCGCCGAAGCACGCGAGAAATATCAGGGCATATTGGTGATCGACTATGTGCCCGCCGATTATTATTCGAAGTATCCGAAGGCCTGCATGGGCGGCTGGGGCCGCGTCGGCTTGAACGTCACGCCGTCCGGGCGGGTGCTTCCATGCCATGCCGCCGAAACCATTCCGAGCCTCTCCTTCGAGAACGTGCGCGAAAACTCGCTTTCCAGCATCTGGTACGAGAGCAATGCGTTCAATGCCTATCGGGGCGAGGACTGGATGCCGGAGCTCTGTCGGAGCTGCGAGCGCAAGAAGGTGGATTTCGGCGGCTGCCGCTGCCAGGCGATGGCGCTTGCCGGCGACGCGAGCGCAACGGACCCGGTCTGCATCCGGTCTCCGCTTCGCGATCGCCTGACGCTCGAAGTGGAACAGCTTTCGGCACCGTCGGTCGTGCCGATGAATTATCGCGGCCGGGCATAGCCGATAAAGACGCCGGCACGCTTCACTGGTTGGAAACAGTGAAGCGTACCACGAGCGGCGGGCAGATCTTGCGGCTTCAGGATCGGGCCGCATCGGCGCGCTGCCGGCGGAACTGCACTGTCGGGAGGCCACCCCAGCCCCAGTTATCGAGGTCGACTTCCTCGATAACCACATAGGTGGATTCGAGCGGCTTGTTCAGGACATCGAGGAGCACTTCGCTGACGCCCTTGATGATCGCGGCCTTCTCCTCTGCGGTGACCGAGTTGCGTCCGGGTGCGCTTCCCTCGCGGGTAACCTGTACGGTGACGATAGGCATGGCAGTCTCCTTTGCTGCTTTGGTTTCGTGTTTGGTCGCGGGGGGGCGATATGCCGTTTACCAGCGTCCGGCGTTCTGACCGCCGTCGACATGGAGGATCTCGCCGGTGATGAATCCCGCGTTTTCGAGGTAGAGGACGGCATCCACGACGTCGCGAATTTCGCCCATCCGGCCGACCGGGTGCAGGCCGGCGAGCGTCGAATGCGTCTCAGCCGGATGCATCGGGGTCTTGATTACCCCGGGGGAAACCGCGTTGACGCGAACGCCGCTTCTGGAAAATTCCATCGCGAGCGACCGGGTCACCGCGTTCAGGCCACCCTTGGTGAGCGACGCGAGCGCTGAGGGCATGCCCACCATCGGCTGATCGACGAGGCTGGTGGTGATGTTGACAATATGACCCGAACCCTGCTTCAGCATTTCCGCCGCGGCTCGCTGGGTGATGTGGAAGAAGCCGGCGACGTTCACCCCGAGATTGTGGTCGTAATCCTCCTGGGTCATCTCGACGAACGGCTTGGCGAGGAAAACGCCGGCATTGTTAACCAGAGAGTCGATGCGGCCGAAGCGCTCGATTCCCTCGCGCACGATCCGGTCGGCGGTCTCCAGTTTGCTGATGTCGCCGGCGACGGTATGGATATCCGGGTCGGCGCTCGGCTTGATGGATCGGGAGGTCGCGACGACGCGGTAGTTCCGGTCACGATAGGCGCGAACCAGTCCGGCGCCGATGCCTTGCGAGGCGCCGGTGATGACGACGACTTTCTGTTCGCTACGCATGATGTGATCCTTTCTCGATCGCAGCGGCCGCTTCCTGCGTCCGCCCTCCGCCCTCGGGCGTTGGTGCAATCGAAATTAGATCGATGCGTCGTTTGGGAGAATTGCCGCTGCTTGATCGACACTCAACCGAATATCGGCACAATCACGTAAGCGTGCCAGCCTCCGCTGCCATGCGCGCAAATTCGGAGCGCAGACGCGGCGCCGCAAAGTCGACAAATGCGCGGACTTTGGGGACCGACATGCGGCCCTGCGGTGCAACGAGATGCGCCGGCAGAGGCGGATGCTCGGCATCGGAGAGCACGATCTCGAGGCGCCCGTCTTTCACATATTCCGCGACGTGATAGGAATAAAGCCGCGTTAGGCCGCGCCCGGCAGCCGCCGACGCGGCGGCGGCGCGCACGCTGTTGACTATGCACCTCGGCGTAAACTGGATCGTTCTGGGGATGGACGAGCCCTTCGCCGGTGTGAAGCTCCAGGACTCCAGACCGAAATTGGTGAAGGCCAGGATTTGGTGCTTGGCGAGGTCGGCCGGTTCTTCGATGCGGGGGTGATTGGCGAGGTAGCGAGGCGAGGCGACCACCACGCGCCGCACATCCCCGCCGAGACGGGTGGAGATGAGCGACGAATCCGCCAGTTGACCGATGCGCAGCGCAATGTCGACGCCTTCGTCCACCAGGTTGACGAAGCGATCGAGGAGAAGAAGGCGGATCGAAACGGTCGGGTAGAGATCGAGGAAATCATCCAGGATGGGGCGAAGTATTTCCTCCCCGAGGATTGGTGGCGAGGAAATCGTCAACATCCCGCGGGGGGCGGAGCGTTCCCCGCCTGCGAGCATGTCGGCTTCCTCGAGATCGGTCAGTACCCGTCGGCAGGCGGCCGCATAGCGTTGGCCTGCTTCGCTCAGTTTGAGGGTGCGGGTCGTCCGATGCAGAAGCTCGACGCCCACATGCGCTTCGAGGAAGCTCAAGGCGCGGCTCACCGCCGTCGGCGAGCGCTTCAGGCGGCGGGCCGCCCCGGCGAGGCTGCCCTCGTCGATCGCCGCGACGAAAACTTTCATTGCATCGATGCGGTCCATATTCTGCCGATCCCCGGGACAGTGACTGCTGCAGAGCGAGTATTCACCCCAGAACGGCAATGCGCAATGATGGCAAAGCTGTACTGGCCGGCAATCCTGCGGGAGCTTCGCCAATATACGGTCACGGCTCGATAATAGGCTGCGTATCCGCGCGATCCGGCGTTTGGAAACGCCTCAACGAAGGAGAATGACCATGAAGATCCTGATGGTTCTGACTTCGCATGACCGGCTCGGCAACACGGGCAAGCCGACCGGCTTCTGGCTGGAGGAGTTTGCTGCGCCCTATTACGTGTTCAAGGACGCCGGGGCAGAAGTCACGCTCGCTTCGCCCAAGGGCGGCCAGCCGCCGATCGATCCCAAGAGCGACGAGCCAGCCAGCCAGACTGCAGCGATGGGGCGGTTCAAGGACGACCCCGCCGCCAGGACAGCATTGGCAAATACTCTGAAGCTAGGTGAAGTCAAACAGGAGGACTACGACGCGGTGTTCTATCCGGGCGGACACGGTCCGATGTGGGACCTCGTCAATGACAGGAATTCCATCGCCCTTATCGAAGGCTTCTACGACGCGGGCAAGCCGGTCGCCGCCGTCTGCCATGGCCCGGCTGTCCTGACGCAGGTCACTCATCGCGGCGAGCCCATAGTCAAGGGAAGGCGCGTCACGGGCTTCACCAATTCCGAAGAGGAGGCCGTGCAACTGACCGATGTGGTGCCCTTCCTGGTCGAAGACGAACTGAAGCGCCTCGGCGGGCACTACGAGAAGGCCGAGGATTGGGCCGACTTCACGGTTGTGGACGGCAGGCTGGTCACCGGCCAGAACCCGTCTTCGTCCACTTCCGCCGCCAGCGAACTGCTGAAGCTTCTGCAGTAGTCTTCCTCGTCGGCCGGCATGACGCTGCAGAAGGCCCGTGCGGCCTTCTGCACTCCGATACAGATCCCCTTGTTACGAGACACAATCGGGATACCTCGCTCTGGTCCTATGCTCCGCGTGTCAAGCGCGACCGCCGCCGCAAGAGGCGCAGGTCCAATGCAGAGGGACGAAAATGATCCTTTTCACGATAGCTTATCTCGCAGGTGTGCTGACAATCCTCAGCCCCTGCATCCTCCCGGTCACGCCCTTCGTGTTTTCGCGGGCCGGCCAGCCCTTCGCCAGGAGCCTTCTTCCGATGCTCACCGGCATGGTTCTCACATTCGCGGGCGTGGCCACACTCGCCGCGCTCGGCGGTGACTGGGCGGTACAGGCGAATGTGGCCGGACGGTATGCGGCGATCGCAGTGCTGGCCGGTTTCGGCGTGACCCTGCTTTCGACGCGGGCCGCGGCCCTGTTCACGCGTCCGGCCGTGGCACTCGGCAGCCGGCTCTCACAAAAAGTGGCCGGTCAGCCGCCGAGCGTCGGAGCGTCGCTCCTTCTCGGTGTTGCAACCGGACTTCTTTGGGCGCCCTGCGCGGGCCCAATTCTGGGCCTGGTGCTGACCGGCGCCGCCCTGCAGGGTGCCAATGTCGAGACCACGCTTCTGCTGGCGGCCTATGCTGCTGGTGCGACGACTTCGCTGGCCTTGGCCGTTCTTGCCGGAGGGAGAGTGTTTGCGGCGATGAAGCGCTCACTCAGCCTTGGCGAGCGGCTCCGGCAGGGCCTCGGCGTTGCCGTGCTTGCAGCCGTTGCCGCAATCGCGCTCGGGCTCGATACGGGGCAGCTTGCGCGCCTCTCCTATGCAAGCACCGCGGCCATCGAGCAGTCGCTCCTCGACGGTGTGCGGGGCGACTCCGTCGAAGAGAGGGCGATCGCGCCAACTGCCGCCGGCGGCGAGGGCCCGGCCTACCGAAGCGACTTGCCGGTGGAAGGCATGTTCCCGCCGCTGGAAGGCGCCGTCGAGTGGGTCAACTCGAAGCCCTTGAGCGTGGAACAGCTGCGCGGCAAGGTCGTGCTCGTCGATTTCTGGACCTACTCCTGCATCAACTGCATCCGTACGATCCCCTATGTCCGCGCCTGGGCCGAGAAGTACCGGGACCAGGGGCTGGTGGTGATCGGCGTGCATGCACCCGAATTCGCCTTCGAAAAGCGCATCGACAACGTCAGGAGCGCGGTGGCGGATTTCCATATCCGCTATCCCGTTGCGATCGACAACGATTTCGCGATCTGGCGCGCCTTCGGCAACAGCTACTGGCCCGCGCACTATTTCATCGATGCGGAAGGGCGGATCAGGCACCATCACTTCGGCGAGGGCGATTATGCGCGCTCGGAGCGCGTCATACAGGAGCTGCTCGCGGAAGCGGCAGCGAGCCCCCGGGCCAACCGTGCTTTCATGCAGCCGGATGCGACGGGCGCCGAAGCCGCGCCCGAGGTCCGGCGCGAGTGAATTGTAGCCTACTGTATCGGCGCCCGTGAACTGTACACGGGCTTTCAATTGCAGTCGGGCGGGCTCACAATCGAGATACATCACCATCGCATTCCGCAGCTGTGGTTCACATAATCCGGAGAAGTTCGATGACAGGGGAATTCAATCTGCGGCGGCGGAGGTTCATGGGAGTGGCGGCATTGACCGTCGCTGCGGCGCATTTCGGCATTGGACGCGCCGCCCTCGCAAAATCAACGAGTGAGGCTCGCATTCCGGCGACAACGCCGGGGACGAATACATCTTTCGCTGCGATAAAGCAGATTGACGCGGGGGTCCTCAACATCGGGTATGCCGAGGCGGGCGCGAGCGATGCGCCTGTGGTCATCCTGCTGCATGGCTGGCCCTATGACATCCACACCTATGTCGATGTGGCGCCCCTGCTCGCGAAGGCGGGCTACCGGGTCATCGTTCCCTATCTGCGCGGCTACGGCACGACGCGTTTTCTCTCCCCCGATACACCGCGCAACGGTCAGCAGGCGGCGATCGCCGCCGATATCGTCGCCCTGATGGATGCGCTCGGCATCGAGAAGGCCGTCATCGCCGGCTGCGATTGGGGCGCGCGAACCGCCAATATCATCGCCGCACTCTGGCCGGAGCGCTGCAAGGCATTGGTTTCGGTGAGCGGCTATCTGATCGGCAGCCGTGAAACCAATAAAAAGCCTTTGCCGCCGAAGGCGGAGCTTGCCTGGTGGTACCAGTTCTACTTCGCCACGGAGCGCGGGCGCGCGGGCTATGAACAGTACCGGAAGGACTTCGCGAAACTCATCTGGCAGCTCGCATCGCCGAAATGGAATTTTGACGACGCCACCTTCGATCGAAGCGCTGCGGCCTTGGACAACCCGGATCATGTCGATATCACCGTCAATAATTACCGCTGGCGGATCAGCCTTGCCGACGGCGAGAGCAAATATCACGGGCTGGAAAACAGGCTTGCCGAACTGCCGGTGATCGGTGTTCCGACGATCACATTGGAGGGCGATGCCAACGGCGCTCCGCATCCGGAGCCCGCGGCCTATGCCAAGAAGTTCTCCGGCAAGTACGAGCACCGGCTGATCTCGGGCGGCATCGGTCACAACCTGCCGCAGGAAGCCCCACAGGCCTTTGCCCAGGCGGTCGTCGACGTCGATCGCCTCTGATCGCCTTCGCCTGTGGAGCAATGTCTTCGTATCGAACTGTATCCGCAGGCGGTCCGTGAGGATTGGCTTACAATTTCAGCCCCTTGCGAAACATCCCATACACATGCGGGGCGGCATATGTCTCTCGACAGTCGGACGAGGCATGAAGCTTCCGTCCCGCATCGTCAACCGAGAAGGCACATGGCGCCTTGCGCCTCCCGAACAAGAGGAGAATGACATGACCATTGCAATCAACAGCGAAAGAGCCCGGCCGGTCGACATGAAGCTCGAGGTTATCGTCGTGCCCGTGTCGGATGTCGACCGCGCGAAGGAATTCTACGCGAGCCTCGGCTGGAGACTCGACGCCGACTTTGTCGGTGCCGACGGCTACCGCGTGATACAATTTACCCCGCCCGGATCCGGTGCCTCGGTCATCTTCGGAAGGCATGTGACCGATGCGGAGCCGGGTTCTGCGCAGGGACTGTACCTCATCGTCTCCGACATCGAGGCCGCCCGCGAGGAGTTGCGCGGTCGCGGCGTCGACATCAGCGAGGTATTCCATGCGGGCGACGTGAATGCCGGCAGCGACGAGCCCTATCTGTTCGGGACGCATCGTGCCGGCGGCCGAGATCCCGAGCGCCGCAGCTATCGTTCCTACGCGTCGTTCCGCGATCCGGACGGCAATGGCTGGCTGTTCCAGGAGGTCACCGCGCGATTGCCCGGGCGCGTCGACCCGGACGCCACGGCGTTCAGTTCGGCCGCCGATCTCGCAGCCGCGTTCCGCCGCGCCGAAGCGGCCCACGGCGAGTACGAGAAGCAGCTCGGACACAGGGACGAGGACTGGCCCATCTGGTACGCCGATTACATTGTCCGGGAGCGGACCGGCGAGCCACAGCCAGCCTGAGACACTGCAGGCTGAAAACGATCGTGCATAGCGGGGCGGCCGAGACCGCCCCGTTCGTTTTGGTAAGCTGCTCGTCTTGCGGATCAGACGGGGGTCGAAATCTGGAGTCTATGACGGCTGCCGCGAGATGAATGATGGCGGTTCTCCTCGCTCTCATCTCTGTGCTTGTCACAGAGATGAGAGCAGCTCCGCGTCTGCGGCGCGGGAAGCGTTGTTTCAGCCCAGGGACTCGGTCTGGCTGGATCCCTGTGACGAGCACAGGGATGAGGAAATCAGACAAGCCGCGGCGGGGCATCCCGAATCTCAACAGGCCTGAGGGAAAGCTCCGCCGCAAGGCCGCCACCGTCTCGGTTGCGCAAGGTCAGGGAGCCGCCGATGACCGTTGCGAGCTGTTGGGCGATTGCGAGGCCGAGCCCGGTCCCGCCCGTATCCCGGCTGCGTGATTGCTCCAGGCGGAAGAAGGGCTGCAGAACCGCTTCGAGCTGGTCTTCCGGAATGCCGGGACCGCGATCGAGGACCTTTATGATCACGGTGCCCTCGGAGCGGCGCTGAACCTCGATCTCGGCGCTGCCGCCGAATTTCAGCGCATTGTCGATCAGGTTGGTGAGAATCCGTCTCAAGGCGTGCGGCCGGGTCACGATTGCGCCGTCACCCAATTCGGCGACCGTGACGGCCTTGCCGGTGTCCTGATAATCATACGCCAAACTCTCGATGAACGAGGCGAGATCTATGCGGGAAGCCTTTTCGTCCTTGCCGTGGGCGCTGCGCGCATAGGCAACGCCCTCCTTGACGAGACGTTCGACCTCGTCGAGGTCCGTGATCAGCTTGTCTCTTTCGATGGACGCTTCGGCCATTTCCGCGCGGAGTTTCATCCGTGTGATCGGTGTTTGCAGGTCATGCGAAATCGCGGCCAGTATCTGCACGCGCTCCCCCAGATACTGCGCGATGCGATCCCGCATCGCATTGAATGCCGTCGCCGCGTAGGCGACTTCCCTCGGTCCGGTCTCGCTGAGGCGCGGCGTCCTGCTGTTCGGATCGAGCGTGTCGGCGGCCTTCGCCAGATCGGCGAGCGGGCGGGTGGCCTGGCGCACGGCAAACCAGCTGCACAGGACCAGAAGGGAAAGCTGAGCGACGAGGACGTAAGGCAGCCAGTCGGCAACCGGCATGACGCCCCTTGGCGTGATGTCTATGGTCAGCGGCTCGCCGTCGCTCAAGCGAAGATGCGCCTGAAGACGGCGGACGCCGCCGGGAATGGATTCGACCTCGATCGGGTATTTCGCGCCGATTGCAGCCCGGACCTTGTCGGCGACCTCGGCGTCGGCCTCGTTGAGCACGCGACTGCCCGGAAGGCCCCGCCCCAGGACGAAGCGGTAGGACCCGCGCTCGAGCCGGCCCAGCCACGCGGCGCGTTCGGTCGCGGGGAGCCGGTCGAGAATGGCGATCGACGTCGCGACGTCGGTTTCGAGCGTATTGAACATCACCGATCTGGCGGCGATGTAGCGTTCCGAAAACAGCGCCGCAAACGACATGGCGTGGGCGATCGTCAGGCCGGCGAGAAGGATAACGAAAAGCCGCGCCCTCAGTGTGCGCGGCCATAGGTGAACACCATGGAGAATCGACCGCGCCGCCATCAGCGGGGCTCCATGATCTCGACCGGCACCGAGAAAACATAGCCTTCGCTGCGGACGGTCTTGATGTAGGTCGGTTCCCGGGCATCGTCGCCGAGGCGCTGGCGTACCCGGCTGACCAGGAGATCGATCGATCGGTCGAAGAGTTCGGCTTCGCGCCCCTGTGTGAGGTTGAGGAGCTGATCGCGGTTGAGGACGCGCTGCGGGTGATCGACGAAGACGCGCAGCAGCCGGTATTCGGCGCCGCTGAGTGCAATCGCAGTACCATCCGCATCGATGAGATGCCTGGCCGTCGTGTCCAGCCTCCATTGGCCGAAACGCAACAGCTGACCTGCCTCCGAGACCTGCAGGTTCGCCGGCAGCATCCGCGCGCGCCGCAGGACCGCCTTGATGCGGGCGAGCAGTTCGCGCGCCGAGAAGGGTTTGGCGATATAGTCGTCGGCGCCCATTTCCAGCCCGATGATCCGGTCCATCTCGTCCGAGCGGGCGGTCAGCATGACGATGGGCGTCGCCTTGTGTCTGCCGACACGCAGCTCGCGGCTCAAGACGAGGCCGTCTTCGCCCGGCATCATGAGATCGAGGATGATCAGATCGACCGTATTCGCCTCGAGGAAGGTCCGCATCTGCCGCCCGTCGGCAACGGCGGTCACCCGCAGACCGTTCTTCTTCAGGTAAGCGGACACAAGCTCGCGGATTTCCCGATCGTCATCGACGATCAGGATGTGGTCGATGTGCTCCATGGCAAGACACCCCTTTGACCGCCATTTCTTATCAGAACGGGAATGCCGTGACACCAGTATTCACCGGCTCGTGCCTGTGCCGTAATGGGGGGCAACGCAAGGGCCGGAACGCGGCCCGATTTGGCGACTGCCGCCGAAGGGCGAAACATCGCGGGGTCGCCGAGCGCTCACTTGACCGGAACGACGAGCGGGGAGCCTTTTTCGACGATATATGTCGCGAGCTCCGATGCCTTGCCGCTGCCGACATTCTTCGCGAGATGAGCCACCCCCGCCGGAATGAACAAGGCGTCGCCGGCATGAAGCGTGACCGGCGCTCTCCCCTCGAGCTGATATTCCAGCGAGCCTTCGAGCACATAGGCCACCTCTTCGCCCGGATGGGAGTGCTTGATGGAGACTGCGCCGGGATCGAAGTCGACGCGCACCTGGACTGTTTCGCGGCCCGGCTGGCCGAGATCGTGCTGCAAGAGATCGGTGCGGTGAAGTCCCGCTTGTTGAGCCTTGGCCGCTTGCAATGCCAACCCACTTCCAACGACCAGCAGCGCGGCCGCCAAGATCCGAGACGTTTTCATAGAGGTCATCCTTCCTGCATTGGCCGAGGCCCGTCCTCGATGCCAGTGCGGCTATTTGAATGACTGCGTGTATTGACGATGTGTCGGCCGGGCGGGACTTTTGTAACGGCATGTGTCAGCGGCTAAGGCATCAGCCTGGCAATTGCAGAGGAACGGCCTTCGCGCAGCGACGCCGACAATGGTCCCGCTATTCGCCGGCCCCGCCCCGTATCAAATCCGATCGAGGCTCCGCCACGGCGCCTGGCGGTCGAGGATGGTCGATCCGGGGCACCAGATCGACGAGCGGCTCCATGGGCTCGCTTGCTGGCGCCACAGCGGACCGAACCACAGAAGCACGAGCGCCGTTCCCAGCGGGAGGGCGGGGATCGCGATGAACAATGCCGTTTGCATAAGCTTTGTCGGTCACGCGGGTGACCGCTCCTGTCGGCCGTTGTGCGGCCTCTCGATTCTTACAACCGGATGGCCCCAAGAAAGTTCCTTTCAGTAGGCCGCGGTCAAGGAAAGGCTGCACTCGCTCAGCGGCGAGGCATTCGACATCGCCTATATCAAGGCGCAGATCGTAGACCACCGGAAGACGTCGCATCTGATGGGAAATACCATTGGCGAGGACGCCGAGCTGCAGAGGTTTGCCGCGGGGACCGGGTGCCGCAATACGCTAAATCCGGCTTGCTGGGCGAGCCGGTATTTTCTCGTGCTGTGCGGAACGATTCACCCAGGCCGCAGGTTAGGTGGCCTTCGGAGGTATCCCCGATGAGAGCCATCAACGCCACCCTCGCCGCGATAGTGTTGTGCCTCGCGCCTTTGCTGGGCGTGCCCGCTCGGGGCGAGCCCTTGCAGCCCCAGGAATTCGCGCGGAAAATGTCGATGTCGAACCTCTTCGAGATGGAAGCGGCAGAACTCGCGCGGCAGCGCGGCAAAGGGCGCGAGGTACTGGAATTCGCCGAGCGGATGCTTGCGGATCACGCGCGAGCCGGCAAGGAACTGGCCGAAGCCGCAGGCAAGGATGGCGTCGAACTTTCCCAGTCGCTCGACAAGGCCGGTGAGGAGAAGCTTGCCGCGCTACGGGCGCTGAGCGGTGCCGCCTTCGATCCGGCCTACCTGTCCTCCGAGGTCACTGCGCATGAAGATGCTCTGGAGCTTCTCAAGAAATACGCGGAGGAGGGCGATGCCGGCGCGCTGAAAGCCTTTGCCGAGTCCACTTATCCGACCGTCAGAACCCATTTGCTCCAGGTTCAGTCCATGACGTCCCAGTGAGCGTTCCCCACGGGCTCGAGCTGGGCACGCGATCGACCCGCCGACCGCCTCGGGTCGCTGCTGCCTATCTAGGGCCGGTTGAGATTCGGGGTACCCGCCGCGGCTTGTTTGATTTCCTCCCGGATGCCTGCCTCTCAGGCGATGTTGCGGTCGGTGTTGCCGGCATTCCAGCCGGGTGATCCTCCCGATGGGCGGATGCGAAGGTTGTTCTGGACATGCTTCACGCCGGAGACGGCTTCGGCGCAGTCCTCGGCGCGGCGTTTGCCCCATTTGGAATCGACCAAACCGCTCAGCTGGACTTCGCCATTGGTGACCGAGACCGCGATATCGGAGGCGTCGAGCATTCCTTCGTCGCTGAGGCGATCGCTCACGTCCTCCTGTATGCGGGTGTCCGAACGGGTGTACCCCTTGGGACCTTTGCCGCGATGCTGATCCATCTCGCGTCTGCGCTCGGCGTCCTCGTCGCCCAACCAGGACGCGACTTCGTCGCTGGCGCGTTCGAGAAAGCCGCGCTCCCCGTAGCCCCTGCCGCGATAGGGATACCCCTCGCCATAGTCGTCGTCGCGGTAATAGCCTCCACCGCCGAAGTAACCTGGACCGTAGGATCTGCCGCGTTGGCGCCGATCCGACTCGGGATAGCTCTCGTAGACGTCGCGGCTCCGGCTCCTGTTCCTGGCCATGATTTCCTCCTTGGCATGGTTCGTCGACGTCGGTCAAACCCGCGAGCAGGCACTCGGTTCCGGCGCAATGAGAGCTCCGGCACAGGCCCGGGCATGCCGCGGAAACAGGACCGTCCGGAACCTTCGGCGGCCGACACGGTTGGCTGCATTTGAGGAGATACGACGATGTTGACGAACTATTTGTGGCTCTTTGTCACCGGCGGCGGCGCCTTCATACTCGGTGCTGCGGTCGCCTATGCCATCCTGAAGCAGAGGCCGCTCTCGCGTGCCGAAAAGCAGGCGCAGAAGCACAAGGTCGAGGAGCTTTACGAACAGTCGCCGGAGAACCGGCCCCGCTGATCGCCGGGCGGCGAGACGGCGCCAAGGGAGGCTTCCTGAACGAGCGAAGCACGGGAGGAGAGGGCCTGCGGCGCTTTGCAGGGAACAAGGTTCTAAATGGCTCGTTTGATTGCGTAGACGATAACGATCCCCGTTATGCATGGGAGGAGCCGACAATGACCAATGACACAAGCGGCCGTGGGTCCGGCGATCCCTTGGGCAGGCCTTTGACGGCCGCGCAAGGCATCGAGCGCGTAAGCGGTGTGCAAGCCGGTGACACGGGCAGACAGGGCGAGGCGGGTGACCGCAGCCTTGAGAACGCCGTGCGTGAAGACGTAAACGAGTTCAAAGAGTTCGCTAGTGAACAGACGGAGCAGGCAAAGGCGGCGGTCGGCCGCGCCGTCGAGGATGAGAAGAACGTCGCTGCACGGCAGTTGAGCGGTGTTGCTGCGGCCCTCGAGAAGGTCGGAAACGAGCTAGAACAATCGGATCAACGGGCCATAGGCCGCTATGCCAAGCAGGTCGGCACGTCGCTCCAGGGCTTCGCACGCAAGGCCGAGGGCCGCAATCTCGGCGAGATCGCCGGAATGGTCGAAGATTTCGGCCGAAAGCAGCCGCTCGCCTTCCTCGGCATGGCCGCAATCGCAGGACTGGCCGCAAGTCGGTTCCTCACCGCTTCGCCTCCACGCCGGGACGGACGGGATGCTTCGGGACGGACCCGTCAATCAAGCGAGAAGGAACGCTATAATGGCTAATCATCGGGACGAGCGCCCCCTGACGGAACTGATGACCGGTCTGGTGGCGGATATATCCGGTCTTTTCCGGAAGGAAATCGACCTCGCGAAAGCCGAGGCATCCGAGAATCTGAATCGAGCGGTCGGCAGCCTCGAGACGCTGCTCGTCGGGTTGATCTTTGCCATAGGCGCTGTCGGCGTGCTGCTGAGTGCCGTCGTCCAGGGTCTTGGCGCCTTCCTCGTGGCTCAGGGCATGACCGAAGCGAATGCCGATGCGTTGTCAGCGGCCATCGTCGGCGTGGTCGTCGCCTTGCTTGCCTGGGCGATGATTTCGCGCGGCCTCTCGGCGCTCAAGGGCAGCAGCATCCAATTCGATCGGACGGCCGCCTCCCTGCAGCGCGATGCGAACGTGGTGAAGGAGAGACTGCAATGAACGATTCCGCACACACGCACTCCGCTGCCGAACTGCAGCGAGAGATCGAGGCCGATCGCCAGCGAATTGAGGAAAAGCTCCACGAAATTCAGGAGCGCATGTCGCCGGGAGAACTGATGGACGAACTGCTCGAATATGCAAAAACGAGCGGCGGGTCCGAATATCTGAGCAATCTCGGCGTGGCGCTCAAGTCAAACCCGATCCCGGTTGCCCTGATGGGGGTGAGCCTCGCCTGGCTGATCGCCAACCCCGCCTCGCGCGCGCCGCGACAGGGGGAGGGGAATGACGGCGCGGATGATTATCCGCTTGCACCCGTGAGGGGCTCCGTCCGGCGAGTGGGTCCGGTGGAGGCGAGCTTCGGCGAGCGCTACAGTCACTTCACGGATGAAAGCGGCAGCCGCTTCCGCGCCCTCACGGACGAAGCCGGCCGGCGGGCCGGCCACTTCGTCGACCCCGCCGGAAAGGTGTATCGCGGCTTTACCGACGCGGCAGGCAAGCAGATCGAAGATATCAGGGACGAGACCGGCGCCCTTTTCGACGAGGCGTCCGGCTGGGCGTCCCGGACGTGGAGGCAGGTGAGTGCCGCGGCGGGCCGGATGTCCGAGTCGGTAACGGGAGCCGGCAGATCGCTCGCCGGCAGCATGCAGGATGCCGGCCGGTCGCTCGAAGAACAGGGCGCGCATCTCAATGCGGCCATCTTGAGGCACTTCCGCGACCAGCCGCTTGTCGGCGGAGCGCTCGCGTTTGCCGTCGGTGCAGCGATAGGGGCGGCGCTGCCCCATAGCGAGGCCGAGGACGAGGCGATAGGCGAAATGGCGGAAGATGTGCGGTCCAACCTTGCGGCCAGGGCGAATGCCGGAGTGGCGCAAGCCATGGAGGCCGGGCAGGAAATCCTCGACAAGGCCGGCGATGCGGCGCTGGAAGCGCATGACGCAGCTAAGGATCGCCTGCAGCAGTCGGTCCGGGAGTAGCCCTCCCACGCAGCGATTCCGTACGGAAGTGAGTAGTTTGAAATGGCGGAGCGTTTCAGTGAAACACTGAAACGCTCCGTTGCTGAAGCTTCCCTGATCAGAGCCTCTCTCCACCTGCTAATCTGCGCTTGTGGCAGCCAGCCGCTTTAGGCCGGCATGCCGCAAATCGTTTTGCAAATCGTTTTGAAAAACGATTTGCAAAACGATTTATCCTCGATTATTCAATAGGCATGACAACGATTGCCAAAGTCGCGAAACGAGCGGGCGTATCTCTGACAACGGTCTCGCACGTGTTGAATCATGCAGACCGCGTTTCGGCGGAAATGCGTCGAAGGGTGGAGGTGGCGATAGCGGAGCTCGGTTACGTACCGAACCCCCAGGCACAAAGCCTGCGCACGGGGCGGACCAACCTCGTGGCAATGCTGATCCCGGATATCCGCAACCCCTTCTATCCGGAACTCGTAAAAGCGGCCCAGTCGGATCTCCAGGCGATGGGGCTGGATCTACTGATCTTCAATACCGACGTTCCCGGCGGTCACTCGCAGGAACATAGCCGGCAATATCTGAGGCACATACGAAACCGCCGGATCGACGGATTGATCGTCGGCGACTTTGCCCTGCATGACATGCACGACGCATTGATCGGCATAGATGTCCCCACCGTCTTCATCGGCGACCTGCCGAATGCAGCCGTCGACAGCGTCAAGATCGACGATTTCGGCGGCGGTTATCAGATGGGCGCCTACCTTGCGAAGAAAGGCCACAAGCGCATAGCCCATATCACGGGCCCGTCTTTCTTTGCCGAGGCCATGGCAAGAGCGGCGGGTTTCGAACAGGGCCTGCGCGATCACGGCGTGGAGCCACTCGCCGAACTGCGGCGTGAAGGCACCTATCTTAGCCCGTCAGGCCAGGAAGCCGTGGAATGGCTGCTGGCGACCAGTGGCGATCACCTGCCTTCAGTCGTCTTTTTCGGCAATTTTCTCATGGCGGCGGGGGCGATTGCCGAATTCCATGACCGCGGCGTCCGTGTTCCCGACGACGTTTCGATTGCCGTTTTCGGCGACCAGCCCCAGCTCGAATATGTGCGGCCGCGGATCGCGCGTGTCGGCAACACCCCTTCGCTGCTCGCGCACCGAGCAGCCGCCATGCTGCTCGAACGATTGTCGGGCGAGTATTCAGGGTCGCCCCGCTCGGAGGTGATCCCCTGCATCCTTCACGCCTTCGATACGGCGTAGGGCGAAGCCGCCCTCCGGAGAGGAGCCGGGGGGTGTTTACCAGCAAAACGGGAGGAATTAATGAGTGAGAGAGAGAAGGTTTTTCCGATACTGACCCGCCGCGGCCTGCTGAAGGGAGGTGCGGCTGTCGCCGGCGGTGTCGTCGGCCTCGGCGGATTTCCCTACATCAACCGGCTCGCCGTACGGGCCCAGGAAACACCGCTGAAATTCTGGCAGTTCTACGCACCCGGCGGGCCGGTGGCGAGCCAGGTCGCATGGTTCGAGAAGACGGTCGCCGACTGGAACGACAGCCACCCGCAGAAGATCGAACTCGAGTTCATTCCGAACTCCGAATATATCAGTGGTCCGAAACTGGCGACTGCCTTCGCCTCCGGCGAGGGACCTGACATATTCATCATCTCGCCGGGCGACTTCCTGCGCTACTATAATGGCGGCGTCCTCAAGGATCTGACCCCCTTCATCGATGATGAGGCCAAGGCGGACTTTCCCGAAAGCGTCATCGCCAACCGCATGGTGGACGGCAAGATCTTCGGCATCCCGATGGAAGTCGAGCCGATGGCGATGTACTATTCGGTCAAGGCTTTCGAGGAGGCCGGCCTCAACGAGAACGATGTTCCCAAGACATGGGAGGCGCTGCTGGAGGTCGCAAAGAAGCTCACGACTCCCGAGCGCTTCGGAGTGATGTTCGAGACCCAGCCGGGATACTACCAGAACTTCACGTGGTATCCGTTCCTTTGGCAGGGCGGCGGCGAATTCCAGACGGCCGACGGCAAGAGCAGCTTCAATTCGCCGGCAACGGTGCAAGCGCTCAAGTTCTGGCAGGATGCGATCAACAGTGGGGTGGCGCCCCGCCAGATCATGGGTGCGGGCGGGCACGATACCATTGCCAACCTCGCATCCGGCTATGTCGCCATGCAGAATGTCGGCATCTGGGGCATTTCACAGCTTCAGAGCAACGCCAAGGATTTCCAGTATGGCGTCTTCCGGCTGCCCACGCCGCCGAACGGCAAATATGTGACCGTCGGCGGCGGATGGGCATTCGTAGCCAATGCAAATGGCCACAACTCCGACGCGGCGGGCGAATTCTGCGCCTGGGCCCTCGCGTCCATGGATCAGGGCTCTGTCGACCGGGTCGCCAACTGGTGCACCAAGGGCAAATCAGACATGCCGCCGCGCAACAGCGCGCTGAAGAGCGGCGGCGGGGCCTTCTCGACGGGTATGATCGGCAAATTCGCCGAGGAGATCCATCCCGGGACGCGGGCCGAGCCGCGCGTTCCGCCGGAGGTGTACAAGATCATCTCCGATGCGATCCAGCAGACGCAGCTGGGCGGCGCCGATCCGCAAGCGACGGCGGCGGCCGCCTCTCAGCAGCTCGACGCGTTTCTCGCGAGCTATCAAGGCGCGCCGATCCTTTGACGGCCACACCGGCGGCCGCACCGGATGCGGCCGCCTCAGCAAGCTGGACGTGATGCCATGACAACGATTGCCCAATCGGCCGCGCGGCGCAGGCACGCCGGCCGAACCCGCCTTTCCGCCAAGCATCGCGAATGGATCGCGGGCTATCTCTTTGTGCTGCCCGATGCGCTGGGGCTGTTCATTTTTCTCGGAGTCCCGATGGCGCTATCCCTGGTGCTCAGCCTCTTCGAGGTCAACGGTTTCGGCGGTTACTCCTTCGTCGGCGCCAGGAATTACCTGCGCATGTGGAACGACCCGCTGTTCTGGAAGGGAGCGAGGGTCACCGCGCTCTACGCCGTCATGCTGGTCCCGCTGCTCTACGTATGCGGGCTGGGCCTTGCCCTTCTCGTGCAGCGCACCAATCGCTTCAACGCGATCATGCGCTCAATGTTCTTTGCGCCGCACATGGTCAGCCTCGTCGTCGTCGCGCTCGTCTGGCAATTCATGGTGGTCGACAAGATCGGCGTAGTCAGCAGACTGACCGCCGCTCTTGACATCGGCGGCATCTCCCTCCTCGGCGATCCCAACTTCGCGCTGATCACCATCGTCCTGGTCAGCGTCTGGTTCCTGATGGGATTCTACATGCTGATCTTCCTGGGCGGTCTGCAGGACATTCCCCGTCAATATTACGAGGCGGCGATGATCGACGGGGCGGGTGCCATCGCCCGCTTCTGGTTCATCACGCTGCCGCTTCTCAAGCCCACGAGCTTTTTCGTGATCATGGTGTCCATGGTCGCGGCCGTCGCAGGCGCGCAGGCCTTCGACATCATCTACGTCATGACCAAGGGCGGGCCTGCGAACGCCACGTCGGTGCTGATCGTCTATATCTATCAGCAGGCTTTCGGTTTCGGAGCCTTCGGCTATGCGGCAGCCATGGCCTCCATCCTGGTCGTGGCCCTCATGATCGTGACGGCTGTTTTCTTTGCCCTTACGCGGGGAGGACGGTTCCATCATGAGCAGTAAGCGTCCCCAGCCTTTTTTCTCCCGATCGCAGGTCACGCTGGTCCGTGGCCTCTGGATGGTGGTGACCGCGATCCTCGCCTTCATGACGCTCTTTCCGCTCCTCTGGATGGTGTCGATCGCCTTCAAGCCGGCCGCCGAGTCGTTCTCCTCGAACCTCGTCCCGCAGGCACCGACGCTCGACAATTTCATCTATGTGCTGACCGGCGTTCCGTTCATCCGCTACATGGTCAACAGCTTCCTCGTGTCCGCCACGGTCACGGTCGTGGCGCTGTTCTTCCACACCATGGCCGGCTATGCGCTGGCGCGGCTGAGATTTCCCGGCCGAGAGGTGATGTTTCTGTCGATCTTCTCGACGTTCCTGGTCTCGCTGCCTGTGATCATCGTGCCGCTCTTCGTCATCGTCAAAGCCATGGGCATGCTCAACTCCTACGCAGGATTGATCATCCCGGCGATTTTCAACGCCTTCGGCATCTTCCTTCTCAGGCAGTATTACCTGTCGCTGCCCAAGGAAATCGAGGAAGCCGCGCGCATCGACGGCGCGGGTTACTGGCGGATCTACTGGAGCGTCATCCTCCCGCTCAGCCGCCCGATCATGTCGGCACTGGCGATCCTGTTTTTCCTGGCCAACTGGAATTCCTTCCTGTGGCCGCTGACCATCACCTCGGACCCCGATCTCTGGGTCGTCCAACTCGGGATTGCGAATTTCAAGAGCCAGTATTCGGCATCCTGGAACTACATGATGGCCGCTTCCACGATCGTCGCCATCCCGACCCTCATCCTCTTCGTGATCTTCCAGAGGCAGATCATGGATTCCCTCAAGACCAGCGGGCTCAAGTGAGCTGCGAGCGATTACACAGGAGCAATTCGAATGACCAATGCCGGCCTCTCGCCCCTTCGCGGTCTCGCGAAGCTGCGCAAAGCGAAAACGCGCCGCTTCTCCAGCCATGACCGCACCGGCGGCAACGACGACAGGCTGCACATCGAACCCGGCAAGACGGTGGTGATCGGCGAATACGAAGGTGCCGGCATCGTCACCCATATCTGGGCGACGCTCGCATGCGAGAGCGAGGACTTCCTGCGCAAGATCGTGCTCAGGGCCTACTGGGACGGTGAGACGGAGCCGAGCATCGAAGCGCCTGTCGGCGACTTCTTCGGCATGGGCCATGCCCGCACCGCCAATTATGCAAGCCTGCCGATGCAGGCGAGCCCGGAGGATGGCAAGGCCTTCAACTGCTACTTCCCCATGCCCTTCGGCTCGCAAATGAAGTTCACCGTCACCAACGAGGCCGAACACGACCTCCTCTTCTACTACTATATCGATCTCGAGCTTCACGATGTCCTCGAGGAGGACATGGGCCGTTTCCACGCGCATTACCGCCAGGCACGGCCGACCGGTATGAGCGAAGCCGGGCTGACCAACGAACAGTTCCTTTTCGGCGGCGAGAACGTCGATGGTCGAGAGAATTACACGATCCTTGAGGCCGAAGGGCGCGGCCATTACGTCGGCGTACTCTACAGCGTTTACTCGCGGCGCCGTTCCGAGGTCTGGGATTGGTATGGCGAAGGCGACGACATGATCTTCATCGATGGCGAGCAGGGACTGTCGGTACCGGATACGGTGCGCAAGCCCGATCCGCGCATCGGCCCGAAAGCGGCGTTGATCGAACCGCGGCCGGAGTCTGAACCAGGTGCCAACGACGCCTGGCCACCGACCCTGCACGGCACGGGCACGGAAGACTATTTCAACACCGCCTGGTGTCCGACCCAGGATTATAGCGCGCCCTATCACGGCATTATCGCGGCCGGCGGCCCCAACTGGACCGAACCGGTCACGCTCTACCGCTGGCACATCGAAGATCCCGCCATCTTCCACAAGGCCATTCGGGTGACGATCGAACGGGGCCATGCCAACCGCCGCGGCGACGATATCTCCTCCGTCGCCTTCTGGTACCAGGCCGAGCCGCATAAGCCCTTCGGCAAGTTCCCCGATGTTACGGACCGGGTACCGACTTATCGCCGACCGTTCCACAACATGGAAGCGGCAATGAAAAAGGCGAGAGGCTGAGATGGCCAGCGTTGAAATAAGGAATGTGGTCAAGCGCTTTGGCGCGCTGGAAGTCGTCCATGGTGTCTCGGCAGAGATCGCCGACGGCGAATTCGTCGCGTTGGTCGGCCCGTCGGGCTGCGGCAAGTCCACCCTTCTGCGGATGATCGCGGGCCTTGAGGAAATCTCCGACGGAGCGGTCGTGATCGGAGGAGATATCGTCAATGAGGTCGCTCCGAAAGACCGCAACATATCGATGGTCTTCCAGAACTATGCGCTCTACCCGCACATGACCGTTGCCGAGAACATGGCCTTCGCGCTTCGCTTGGCCCGCCTCCCCAAGGACGAGCAGAAGAGAAAGGTGGGCGAAGCGGCTACCATGCTTGGCCTCGACGGCTTGCTCGACCGCTATCCGGGGCAGCTCTCCGGCGGCCAGCGCCAGCGCGTCGCCATGGGGCGGGCCATCGTCCGCCGTCCGGAAGTCTTCCTGTTCGACGAACCCCTCTCAAATCTCGACGCGAAGCTCCGAGTGCAGATGCGTGCCGAGATCAAAGGCCTGCACCAGCGCCTGCGCACCACCAGCATCTATGTGACGCATGACCAGATCGAAGCCATGACGATGGCCGACCGCATCGTCGTCATGCGCGACGGCAATGTCGAGCAGATCGGGACGCCGCTGGAGATTTTCGACTATCCTCGCAATCTCTTCGTCGCGAGCTTCATCGGCAGTCCCTCGATGAACTTCATCGAGGGCGAGATCGTTGACGGCACGTTCCGAGCGCCGGGCGGCATCATCATTTCTGCTCCCGATCTGGCTCACAAGGGGCCGGCCGTCGCGGGAATAAGGCCGAACAAGCTGCAGGTCGGCGCTGACGGCCCCTCCGCCAAGGTGCTGATCGTGGAACCGACGGGCGATGAAACACACCTTTTGGTGGAGCTTGGCGGAGCGCAACTGGCGATGTTGCTTCGCGAACGCACCAGCCTCGCACCCGGTGACGAGATCGGCCTCGCCTTTGCCTCCGCTGATTTTCACTTCTTCGACGGTCAGACCACCCTGCGGCTTGGAGCGCTTCCAGGAGAAGTGCGAAACGGTTTTCCGCCCGCAAGTCCGTAGAACCGGCCGCGCGACCTCGCCGCCGGTGGGTGCCGGTCAGGCCGGGCCCTGACGCCGCGGAGGAGCAGGGAACAAATACCGTGAAAGCCGGTTGAGTCGCGAAGCGGAAAGGAGCGACCATGTCCAAGCCGGCAAGCAGTTCTGCGCAGGTGCGCGGCGACATCCAGCATGGAAGGACGGGTGACAAGAAGCGCGGCTTCGACCCCGCGGCGGCGCCGCTCGAGACTGACGACGAAGCAGGCGGTATGCCTCCCGGCAGTGAAGCGGTCAGAACCGCCAGGGCCGGGCAGTCAGAGGGGAGGCCGGCCGATACCTCTACCGAGTACAACGACGCGATGCGGCCGCTTGCAGCGGCGGAGACCGCCGGACCGAACAGGCAACGGCTGGGGCTGAGCCTGGCCATTGTAGCCATGGCCATCGTGATAGGCGGCTTGATCTACGCCGGCGGGCTTCTCTCGCCGTGAAAGCGGTTCTTCAAACAAGCCAATCGAAGGAGTCTCCAAATGCCTGACCGTCGACGCCCATCGAAAGATCCTCTATCGGAACTGGCCGCTCGCGAGGAAGCCATGTATTTGCGGCGCTCGTCGACGCGCTTTCTCGAATGTGCGATTCATCTCTGCGTGACGCATATGACGCTTCAGGAGGTGGCCGACCTGCTCGAGAAGGAAGCTGCGCAGCTTCGCCGCTTCGGATGAGGTCCGGCAGGGGACGGGTCGTCAGCTCCAACGCGACGGTGAATTGCACCTCTGGCCTGCAGGCCAGAGGCTCGGCCTCGTCAGTCGCAGCCGTCATTCAATCGAGTCGCGCCTTGTTCCCGATATCTGCCGAACCTCCGAGGATCCTCAGGGTGGGCTCGTCCAGATACGGGCGCTCGCCGCGCCGCAGGAGATAGACTTCCCGCTCGGGATTGGCTTCGATGACGAACCCCGCGCTTCGCAGCACCGCTTCGACGCCGGCGCGGTTGGGGATGAACCAGTTGGTGGGGTCATCCGCGAAGCGGTGTTCGACGAAGAACAGCTTCGGATAGTCGGGCCGGTCGAAGATCTCCCACTCCCGGAAATCGTAATCACCCTTGAGGCTTGCAACGGAATCCGACCCGCGCTGCATGCACTGGAAGAGCATCTGGTCGCCGACGACGTGCTCGTAGAGGAGGTCGAGTGCCAGCAGCGGATGGCGCAGGTGATAGAGAACGCCCATGAAGATGACCAGATCGAACCTCTCGCGCAGCCGTGCCGCGTCATAGACCGACATCAGCCTGTATTCGATGTCGAGCCCCGCCTGCTCCGCGGCAAACTTCGCCTGCCGCAGATAGTGCGGGTCCGAGTCGATGCCGAGTACGCGTCCGGCATTGCGGCGTTTCATCTCCTGCGCGTAGAACCCCGCATTGCAGCCGATGTCGAGGACGCTCCTTCCTTCGAGGTCCTCCGGCACGACATGCCTGAAGGCCTTCCACTTCACCGCGGGATAGTCGCCGAGGAAGTGACCGGGCGCCGTCTCGATGCCGCCGATCCGCATGTTGTGGAACCAGGGACCGAGCGCCGCAATCTCTTGCGCGATCGCCGTTCGGTCTTTCGTCTGCTGAACCATGATCACAGATCCTGAGTGACGATGGAAAGTTGTGGCTGGCGCCGGGTGCGGCCGGACCGGCGTTCAGCGCGGCTTCCGGCAAGTGCGCTCTGGAACCAGGCGATCGTATGCGTCAGCCCCTCCTCCAGAGGAACTTTCGGCTCCCAGCCGAGAAGCTTCCTGGCGCGCGCGATATCGGGACGGCGACGCTGCGGATCGTCCGCCGGCAGCGGCTCATGGACGATCGTCGAGGCCGTCTCTATCCTGGAGAGGACCAGCTCCGCCAGTTCGATGACGGTGAATTCTCCGGGATTGCCGAGGTTCACCGGTACGGCAGGGTTCTCCTTGCGGTTCATCAGCCGGATCAGTCCGTCCACGAGATCGGAGACGTAGCAGAAGGAGCGCGTCTGCTCGCCACTGCCGTAAACAGTGAGCGGCTCGTTCCTCAGCGCCTGGACGATGAAGTTCGAAACGATCCGGCCGTCATTGGGGCGCATATGCGGACCGTAGGTGTTGAAGATGCGAGCGACCCGCGTGTCGACGCTTCCCGCCCTCAGACTGTCGAAGCACAGGGCTTCGGCCGCGCGTTTGCCCTCGTCGTAGCAGGCCCGCGGCCCGGTGCAATTGACGTGGCCCCAGTAGTTCTCCTGCTGCGGATGCTCCTCGGGATCGCCGTAGATCTCACTTGTGGAGGCCTGCAGAAACGTGGCCCCGTGCCTTTCGGCGAGCCGCAGGAGATTTCCCGTCCCGGTCACGCTGGTCATCATCGTGTGGATGGGATCGGCCTGGTAGGACGGCGGCGATGCGGGGCAGGCCAGATTGTAGATCTGGTCGACCGGTTCATCGATGTCGATTTCATCGCAGACGTCCTGTTCCACCATGGCGAAATAGGGGTTCGACTGCAGGCCGATGAGATTGGCAGGGGAGCCGGTGAGATAGCTGTCGAGGCAGATCACCCGGTTGCCGGCGCCTAGAAGTGCTGTACAAAGGTGCGATCCGACAAAGCCGGCCCCGCCGGCAACCAGGATGATCTTTCCTCGGCTTGCTTTGTTTCTTTTAGCCATCGGCCGTTCTCCTTTCGGGTTAAACCGGAAGCCGCCGCTCGGAACGCCTGGTGGCGAGACCGGTCCTAGCGGCGACGCTTTCGATTGCCTCGACAAAGGTCCGTGCGCGCGCCGCGGAACTGTGCGCGGCGGCGACGCGTCGATAGGCGCAATCGGCAAGTGCTTTGCGTTGTTCTTCGCCGAGCCTCGTCAATGCCGTGACGACATCGCTGCTGTTCTGCGCGATGATCACGGCCTCGCCGGCCGGGAAGAAGCTTTCGATCCCCTCCCACCAGTCGCTGACGAGCGGCGTGCGGCACGCGGCGGCCTCGAAGAGGCGAACGCTCGGGGACCAGCCGGCCGCCACCATGTCGGCCCGCGTGACGTTCAGGGTGAATCGCTGGCGGCTGTAGAACTCGGCATGTCTGCCGGGCGGCAGATGTTCGATGCGCTCGACGTTTGCCGGCCAGTTGATGTCGTCAGGATAGCTCGGCCCGGCGACGACGAAGCGCATGTCCGGCAAGCGCCGCGCCGGCTCGATCAACAGGCGTTCGAGCGCGGGTTGCCTGTCGGGGCTGAAGGTGCCGAGATAGCCGAGGTCCCACTCCCTGGCCGCCCCGGTATTGCGATAGGCGTCCAGGTCGACGGCGCAATAGAGGGGTACCGGCCGCCGCGCCGCGAACTCGTCCCGCAGCCGGTCGAGCGTTCTGCCGCCGGAGAAGGAAAAATAAATGTCGAATGCCGCAACCTGTCTTCGCGCGAGAAACTCCTCGTCGCCGCGCTCGAGCTTGGCGAGCGTCACGGGCGTGTCGATGTCGTAGAAGCACAGGCGTTTCGGTCCGAGATCCGCGACTGCGTCGATGACCTCCACGCCATCAGGCACATAGGAGCCGATGACGACGGCATCCGCGCCGGCAAGCCTGTGCGCATGCCTTGAGACGAGTTCGTCCGGGTCCGTGTAGAACACGAGGTCGCAGAAATCCGGGGCGGCCAGATCGCGGTTGCTCGCATACCAGGGCACGTCCCGTTCCAGGAACGTCACCTTGTGCCCGGCAGCGTCGAGGGCGCGAAGCAAAGCGCGATAGGTCGTCGCATGACCGTTGCCCCACGAGGAGGACAGCGAGAGACCGAGAATGACGATGTCGAGCGGTCGCTTCATTCGGCAGCCTCCATGCGGCGCGCCTGCCGCAGGACGCGATCCACCTCCTCGGCACGATGCGCATAGGTATGCTCGGCGAGAACGCGGCGGAGCGCCCGCTCGCCGATCCCCCTGGCGCCGGCGGCCGTCAGCTTCTGCATCAGTTCGGCGACGTCGCGGCCGTCTCTGGCGACCAGCACTTCTTCTCCGGGCTTCAGGAAGAGCTCGATGCCCTCCCAATAGTCGGTGATCAGGCAGGCGCCGGCGCCCGCGGCCTCGAAGACGCGGGTTGCCGGCGAGAAGCCGTTTTCGGCCATGCTGGCGCGTGAAATATTCAGGACGGCATTCGGCGTCGTGTTGAAGGCATTGTGGTCGGCGGTCGGGACGTGCCCGATATAGGCGACATTCGGGGACAGAGACTTGTCGTGCCAGCCGGATCCGCCGAGCAGGAAACGCCGCTGCCAGAGCTTTTGCGCCGGCTCGAGGAAGAAGGCCTCCACGCGCTCCTCCCGGTCCGGCAGGCGGTTGCCGAGGAAGGCGAGATCGGCGGCAAAGCGCGGATCCGGCGGCACCGGATGGTGAGTCTCGGGATCGACGGCATTGTAGATCGGAACGCAATCGCGGGCACCCAGCGCGCGATAGGCGTCGACCACGGGATCGCCGCCGCCATAGGTCAGCACGAGATCCAGGGAGGAAAGCGCGCGGCGAAGCGGGTGGTCGGGTGCGGCCCTGAGCTCGGCCAGAGTGGCTGGTGCATCGACGTCCCAGAAGATTTTCAGCGCCGCCGGGTCTGCCGCGGCCATCACCTCGGCAAGCAGCAGCTCGTCCTCGAAGCCGACGCCGCTCGCCTTGACGACGATCTCCGTCTTGGCTGCTTCCTGTGCCACTCGCTTCAACGCCTCGACGGTCCCGTCATAGACGACGACCCTGCACCAGGAGGGCGGATCGATATCGCGGTGCTTCTGCCGGTCGTAGACATCAGGCTCGTAGAAGGTGATCTGATAACCCCGTTCGGCAAGCGCACGGAGCAGCCCGCGATAGTAGGTGGCCGCGCCGTTCCAATAGGCCGAAACGAGACTCGATCCGTAAAATGCCAGTCTCATACCTCGACCTCCTCCGAAATGATCTGTCGCGTGCCGGAGCGCGGCCTGTAGGAGGCCACGATGGCAAGAAGCTCGTCGACGCGATGGCTGCATGTGTGGCGCGCCCGGACCGTCTCCAATCCGGAGGCGGTCATCTCCGCGGCGAAGTCCGGTTCGGCGAGCAGCTGGCGCAGAAGGCGCGTCATCTCCTTGCCGTCCTTGGCAAGGCAAAAATCCTTGCCCGGCCGGAAAAGCCCTTCGGCATCGGTCCATGGCGCCGAAATCAGCGGAATGCCGCAGGCAAGCGCCTCGAAGACGCGGATTGTCGGTATTCCCGGCAGAGCCTCGACATAGGGCCGGCGCGGAATGTGCACGGTGACCCGATGCTCGGCGAAAGCCCGCGGAACGGCGGCATTGGCGAGCCAGCCGCCATAGTCGATTTTTGCGGAGCGCAAGGCCCTGAGCGCGGTCTTGGGATATCGCACGCCGCGGACGGTCGTCCTGAGCTTCAGCTTTTTCGCCGGTTCGACCAGAAAGGACATGATCTCGCTGCTGCGCTCGTCGTCGCCCCAATTGCCGATCCAGATGAGCTCGCCCCGCTTCTCCACTTCCGGCATCGGGTGGAACAGCGAGGTATCCGCAGCCTCGTGCCAGGTATGGACATGCCTTCCCCAGCCCGCCTGCAGATAGCGCTCCCGCAGCGCCTCACCGAAGGCCAGAACGAAGTCGTAACCGGAAAGGTCGAGCCGGGCGATGTCCCGCTCGGCGCTGACGGCGCGGTGATGGGTATCGTGGAAAGCGAGCGTGAAGCGGCCGCCTTTCAGGCGAATGCGGCCGAGCTCGGCGACGAGAGCGGGATCGGTCCACTCATGCACGATGACCATGTCGGCCTCGCCGGCCGCCGCTTCATGCTCGAAATCGGTCCCGTAGATCCCGACCCGCAAATCGGGGAAGGTCTTGCGGAAGGCCGCGATCGCTCCGTTACCCTGATCTGCGATGAGATTGCGCCGGCTCCAGGAATCACCGGGCTCGAGCGCTACGGCCTCGTGGCCGCGCCGGATGAGTTCGCGCATGATGCCGCGCAGAAAATGCGCATTGCCGTGGTTCCAGTCGGACACCAATGAGTGGGTGTAGAAGAGAAATCGCATCCGCTCACTCCGCTGCCGTCAATCGATCGGACCCGCTCATCACGCGCCGGTAGGCGGCGAGCACCGCGTCGCGCTGGGCCTCGACGGTGAAATCGGCCGAGCGCAGCCGCGCCCGCCGGCCAAGGTCGGCCCTGAGCTTTGCATCCTCCGTCAGCCGGTTGACGGCTTCGGCAAAGGCGGCGGGATCGCCGGGGCCGGCGAAAAGGGCGGCATCCTCCCAGAGCTCGCGATAGGTTTCGATGCCGGCGAGAACCAGTGCAGCGCCCGCGCGCGCCGCCTCCAGCGCCACCAGGCCGAAGGGTTCGTAGACCGATGGAGAGACGACGATTGCGGCCCTCGACATCAGCGTCATCGTCCGGTCGTGGCTGAGTTCGCCTTCGTGATCGGCATGCATGATCGCGAGGTGCTGCCCGTTCGGCCCTTCGCAGGCGCCGGCCATCACGACCGGCCAGTCCATGTCGGCGGCCGCCTTGTCGAGCACGGCGCCATTCTTGCCTTCGTCCCACCAGCGACCGGCGGCAAAAACGAAGTTTTCCTTGGCGCTGACGAAGCATGCATTCCGGCTCGCATTATAGACGACTGCGAGATCGTGGATTTCACCGTAAGTACGCGTCAGGGCCGCGGCATGGCTTCGGCTCGGCGCGAGCACCAGGTCGGCGCGGTCGAATCCCAGCCGGTTCAATCGCTTCTGCCAGGCCCAGCCTTCCGGCAAACCGGAACCGCGCACCGCAGCGAACCAGGTGGCGACGCAGGAATGCGAGACGGTGACGACGGGGACCTCGGCCGTTATTCGCGCCGCCTGGGACGGCAGGTTGAGATGGAGGAGATCGACGGAATGCCTGAGCGCAAGTTCGGACAGGAGCTGCGGCACGCGGTCGAGTTCGCTCTCGTCTTCGACCATCCAGTCGAGCGGTGCCGAGAGCCATTCGAGCCGGCCGATGCTGCTCGCCTCGCGCCGTTGCTCCGGGGTAGGTTGCGGGCCGAGGCCGACGATCAGCGTCTCCACGCCGGAACCCCGCATGGCGGCAGCGAGATCCATAGCATAGCGCCAGATGCCGCCAACGGCATCGACCGTCATCAACACCCGCCGCGGCAGTAGGCCCGAGACGTTGTCGGAAAGGGCGGGAAGGCTCATGCGGTGACCCTCCGCGGTTGGCGCCGGATCCCGCTGACCGCGCTCCGATCGTCGTGAAGCCAGGCATAGAGGTCGCGCAAGCCCTCGCGCCAGGGCATCGCGGCCTTCCAGCCGAGCGCTTCGGCGATCGCGCGCGTATCGGCGACGAAGTACAATTGGTCGCCGGCGCGCCAATCGCTTTTTGCCGTCGAGAGCTTACGGCCTGTCAAAAGCTCGATCTCGCTCAGCACGTCGACAATGCTGACGGCGTTGCCGGGTCCGCCTCCGAGATTGAAGGCGCGCCCCTTCAGGCGGTCGATCGAGTTCAGGACCGCCCTGTAGGCCGCGACCGCATCGGTGACATGAAGAATGTCGCGGACCTGCTTGCCGTCGCCATAGATCGAAATCGGCTCGCCGGCGAGCGCGCGAATGAGGAAATGGGCGACCCAGCCCTGGTCCTCGGTGCCGAACTGCCTCGGTCCATAGACGCAGCTCATCCTGAGCACGGCGGTCGGCAAGCCAAAGGAGCGGGCATAATCCAGCACATACTGGTCGGCGACGCCCTTCGAGCAGCCGTAGGGTGTACAGAAATCGAGCGGCTGGGTCTCGCCGACGCCATGCTCGCGTGTCTCTTCGTCGGCCGGCATGTAGCGGCCCCGCATGTCCTGCATCTCCATGTGCCCGAGCGCGCCATAGACCTTGTTTGTGCTGGCGAAGATGACTGGCGCACGGCGCCCGGCCAGGCGTGCGGCTTCGAGCACGTTGAGCGTGCCGCGGGCATTCGTCTCGAAATCGTCCGTCGGCTGCTCGAGGCTGGTGGTTACCGCCGTCTGGGCCGCAAAGTGAAACACCGCCTTGGCGTCTCTGAAGGCAGCTTCGATCGCGCCGAGGTCGCGGATATCGGCGATCAAGGCCTCGACGGCGCGGCCGTGGCCGTCCACCAGCCATTCGAGGTTTCGCTCGACGCCGGGACGGCTGAGATTGTCGAGAACGATCACGTGCTCGCCGTCGCGCAGAAAGCTGTCGGCGAGATTGCAGCCGAGAAAGCCGCTGCCGCCTACGACCAGGATCGGCGCCGCCTTGCCGGAAAGAGCGGGCGCCGCCAGATGCCGGTCCGTGCCGACGGTCCGGCCGCTCATAGGACCAGCCCCCGTGCTTCCAGATGGCGTTTCATCTCGGCACCGCGGTCGATCGCGCCGGCGCTGCGGACCCATTGGGCGAAATCCGCAAGCGAATCCTCGAGCCGGTGGGCCGGTTCGAAGCCGAGAAGGTCGCGTGCCTTGGCAATATCGGCGAAGCAATTGCGGATGTCGCCGGAGCGGGCCTTGTTCATGATCTCCGGCTCGATTTCGGGGACACCCATCGCTTCGGCAAGCAGCGAGGCGATGTCCGCAATGGCGTAGGCGTTGCCGCTGCCAATATTGATGACGTGGCCGGCGGCGTGCGGCTGTTCGAGCGCCAGCCGGAAGGCACGCGCCACGTCGCGGACATGCACGAAGTCGCGTTTCTGCCGGCCGTCCTCGAAGACCATCGGCGATTGCCCGTTGGCAAGGCGGGACGCGAAGTTGGCAAGCACGCCGGTATAGGGGTTGGAAAGTGCCTGGCCGGCGCCGTAGACGTTGAAGAGCCGCAGCGCCACCGCGTCCGTGCCATAGGCTTCCCCGAATATGAGGACCTGACGCTCCTGCGCATATTTGGTGAGCGCGTAGATCGAAGCGAGATCGACGGGCTTGTTCTCGTCGGTGGCGATCGGCCTCAGGCGTTCGCCGTCAGGACCGGACGGGTTCCAGGTGCCGGCTTTGATCTCGGCGGGGGATCGCCGGATATGCGCACGGCGCTCGCCTGCCGTCGTCTCGTATAGGCCTTCGCCGTAAACGCTCATGGAAGAGGCGACGACGATCCGCCGGATCGGCATGCCGATCATCGCCTCGAGAAGGACGGCGGTGCCCAGGTCGTTCACGCCGACATAGCGGGAAATCTCGTACATCGACTGGCCGACGCCGACTTCCGCGGCGAGATGAATGACGTGATCGACGTCCTTCAGCGCGCTTTTCACCGCGTCTGCGTCGCATATGTCGGCGCGCCGCATGTCTACTTCCGGTGGCAGCGTGACCTGCGCATCCGCATGGACCTGATCGTTCAACGCATCGAGGACGCGCAGGTCGTAGTTCCTTGAAAGAAGCTCTTCGACAACATGCCGCCCTATGAAGCCGCAGCCGCCGGTAACAAGTACTTTTGTCATAATGCACCTGATGATGACCAATCAGAGATAGAGACAAACCTCCAACAAACCTGCGTCGCAAATGTTCCTTCTTCTTTGACTTCTTCTTCTTTGATGTTCTTCTTTGATCCCCCGCGGGGCGTCGCCCGTGCCAAGGTACAAACCTCTCTTTCGCGGGAGTGTTCCACGCGAACTGCGGGCATCAGGAACAAAAGCTGCAACATCAAGTTAAGGGCGGAAGGCTCTTGAACATTGCTCAGAGCTTTCTTTGGCCGGGGCAGGGGCGGGTCCGGCGGACCTCGCGACACCCTTTTCGGGCTGCCGGACAGGTCTCCACCGAGGGAAGGAGCTGACATGAACATCAGCATATCTCAGCGGACGGACACGATGTCCGCCGCTATCGTCACCGGGCCGGGCACGGTGCGCATAGAAACGTTGCCGTTGCCGCAACCAGGTCGCGGCCAGGTGCGGATAAGGCTCGAAGGCTGCGGCGTATGCGCCTCCAATCTCGTTCCCTGGGCGGGTCCGGAATGGATGCAGTTTCCGACGGAACCCGGCGCGCTCGGACACGAGGGCTGGGGAATTATCGACGCGGTCGGCGAGGACGTGCACGGTTTCGCGCCGGGCGATCGCGTGGCGGCGCTTTCCTATCATGCCTATGCCACGCACGATATCGCCGATCAGAGCGCGATCGCGCGCTTGCCGGCGTCTCTTGCAGATCAGCCCTTTCCCGGCGAACCGCTCGGCTGTGCCTTCAACATCTTCCGGCGGAGCGCGATCAGTGCGGGAGAGACCGTGGCGATCGTCGGCATCGGTTTTCTCGGGATTCTTCTGACCGAGCTCGCAAGCGCTGCCGGCGCGCGGGTGATAGCGATATCGCGCAGGCCGTCTTCGCTCGCTGCGGCCAAGCAGGCCGGTGCCAGCGAAGTGATCCCCATGGACGATCACTGGCGGATCATCGAAGAGGTGAAGCAACTGACCGGCGGGCGTTTCTGCGATTGCGTCATCGAGGCGGTCGGCAAGCAATGGCCGCTCGATCTTGCCGGCGAACTGACGAAGGAGCGCGGCAGGCTCGTCGTCGCAGGCTATCACCAGGATGGCCCGCGACAGGTGAACATGCAGCTCTGGAACTGGCGCGGCCTCGACGTGATCAACGCGCATGAACGCGATCCTGCAGTCTACATGCGCGGCATGAACGAGGCGATCGAAGCGACGGCAGCGGGTAGGTTTTCTCCCTCGCGGCTCTACACCCATCGGTTCCCGCTCGAAGAACTCGGCGCCGCGCTCGACATGACGCGCGACCGGCCGGAAGGTTTCATCAAAGCGCTGGTGATCTGCCATGAGTGACGCAATGCAGCTTTCAACGAACCCGAAGGCCGTCATCCGCCCCCGCGTCGGCTTTCTCGGCGTCGGAAGAATCGGTTTCCACCGGATGAAGGCGGTGGTCGAAACCGGATCCGTCGAAACCGTCGCGATCTTCGATCCTTCGCCGGAAATGGCGGCGGCGGCCCGCGAATTGACCCCCGAGGCTTCCGTCGTGAACTCGCTCGAGGCACTGCTCGACCAGGAGCTCGACGGCATCGTGATCGCCTCGCCGAGCGCGCTCCACGCCGCCCAATCGATCGTGGCTCTGGAGCAGGGCGTGGCGGTTTTTTGCCAGAAGCCGCTCGGCCGCACGCGCGACGAGACCGCGGCGGTGGTCGAAACCGCCCGGCATGTCGACAGGCTTTTGAGCGTCGATCTCTCCTATCGCTACACCGACGGCATCCGGCAGATCCGCGACCTGATCGCGTCGGGCGAACTCGGCACGGTGTTCGCCGTGGACCTCACCTTTCACAATGCCTACGGGCCGAGCAAGCCGTGGTTCTACGACAAGGCGCTTTCCGGCGGCGGCTGCGTCATAGATCTCGGCGTGCACCTGGTCGACCTCCTTCTCTGGGTCCTCGGGTTCCCGGACGTCGCTCGGGTGGAGAGCAGGCTCTTCGCCAAAGGTCTGCCCATCCGCCGCGACGGCGACGAGGTCGAGGATTACGCGGTCGCCACAGTCGAACTGGCGAACGGCGTTCTCGCCCGGATCGCATGCTCTTGGCATCTGCAGGCCGGGTGCGATGCGGTGATCAGCGCCGACTTCTACGGCACCGAAGGCGGCGCCAGCCTGAGAAACGTCAACGGATCGTATCTGGACTTCACGGCCGAACGCTATCGCGGCACGCAAGGCGAGGTGCTTGCGGTTCCCCCCGACGCCTGGGGTGGACGCGCGGCGGCCGGCTGGGCCGAGAGGCTGGCCGCAGGCGAGCGCTTCGATCCCGACAACGAATATCTGGTCACGGTGGCGGATGTGCTGGACAGGATTTATGGGAGGTAGGGTGGCGTGCGGTCCGCTGCGACTCGTATCCCAGATCACGATGTTTTTAGGTCGGGTCGACCTAAAAACATCGTGATCGAATCCAAGAAGTTGAGACGCGGGATGCGGGCGGAAAACCGCACACACTTTTCCTCATCCCGCTCTAATCCCCGTCGATCCGGCGCCGAAGGAGCCTCGCATAGCGCGCGGCTGCGACCTCCAGCCGGGGGACTTCCTCGGGGGCGGCCGCGGACTTTGCCGACATCCACAGGCCCAGCTGGAAAGCGAGATAGCAGATTTCGAAAAGCTCCAGCAGCCCGGCATTCGGAATGCGCGACCAGCCTTCGGATACAGCCGCGCGCAGCTCCGCCCGCTCCTCCCGCGTGAGGTCGAATTCTATGCTCGCTCCCGCAATGTCCCAGCCGATGTCCTGACAGCCGATGAGGTCATGGCCACTGCTGTGGTCGAGCGCGTCGGTCTTGAGAATGTGTCGCTCTCCTTCGACCAGCCATTCCCACCGGTGAAGCCGGTTGTCCGTATCGACCGGCAGGATCGTCGAATTGTATCGCTCCGCATCGCCGAACCTGGTCTTCAGCCGCGACGCTGCCGCTCTGCCCCATGCCTCTTCGGTGTTGATCACTGCCATCTCGCAAAGTTTGGCGATGGATGCCCCTTGCGCCGCGGGCGGCGGCAGGCTGCGCGCCCGGAAGGACAGATATCGGCCGAGATGCGCGATGAAGGCCGGCCGGCGGAATTCCGGCGGCGCCATCGGCCTCGCGGAAACCCATTTCTGAACCAGAAAGCCATGGCACAATCCGGCGACCGGGGGCGTGAAGCCCGCCTCGGCGAGAAGGCGCGCCTTGACGAGCTTGCGCTGCCCAGCGTCGCCGAGTCCCGCAAACTTGACGAGCCACGGACCGTCGGCGGCGTGCGCCAGGAATTTCCGGCGTTCGAACCTGCCGTCCACGGGAGGCCAGCGATCGCCGGGAAGCGTCTTGCGCCATAAGCCGGCTGAGACGTCTTCTAGCGGCTTCTCGAGCGGGCCGACGAGATGGGCGATCCAATCGGCGAGGTGGCGCGCAGGGTGGGACGGCTTGATCAGGAGATCGTCGGCGTCGATGACATGGCGCGGCCTCGCCGCCCAGCGCTCGCGATGACGGCCGCAGGATTGCGGCCCAGGTCCGCCCTTGTGGCCGGGGAAGAAGTGAATGCGCCTGCCGCTGACGCCGTGATCCTCCAGCCAATCCGCGACGCATCCGAACGAGCTGCCGGAAAGGCCGGGTCCTTCGTCCACGATCGCGAAATTCGCCGCCCGGTCGCGCAGCAGCCGTTCCGCAAGTTGCGGCGCGACTGCAAGCCGCCTTTGGAAGGGATCGCCGATCGGCCGCAGTGTGACCGGAGGCGCGGCACCGATGGAAGCCGCGACAATCGCCGAGAGCGTGGTCCCGATGCTGCGCAGGCCGATCACCACCGTGTCGGCAGGAAGCCCGGAGTCTGCCGCGGCCTCGAGATAGCTCTCCGGGTAAAGAGCATAGAAGGCGTAGCCTTCCGGCTCGCGAATGCTGAGGGAAAGCGGTGCCTGGCTGTTCGCCAGCGACCTTGCGACCCGGGCCGGCACGGCCACCGGTCCGGCGAAGTCCTGGCGCCAGGACCGGGCGACGAGCCCGGCAAGGTCGAGGAGGAGGCACTCGCCGGTCTGGCGCGATGCGGAGATTTCGTCGGCTCCCATCTGCGCCAGTTCCAGGTCGGCAAGCCCCTGCACCAGTTCCCCGGCCCTGAGCAGGATGGCGACGAGTTCGGTGTGGCGCTTGATGCCCGCCGGCTGGTGTCGGGCCGCATGCAGGCGCGAGGCGATCTCTGCGCATAGCATGTCGGCGCGCTCCAGGCGCTTTGCGTCACCGTATACGAGCATGAAGTTTCGCTCTCTTTCCTGTCCGCCCCTTCAACGCGCTGCGGCTGAATTCGATCCGCGATGCGCGAGAAACGGGAGAAAGAAGAAGGAACCAATCGGTTGCGCGCGGGTTTGGCAAGCATTGTAGATACTGCGCAGGAGTAGTGGTGAGATGCGATCGAACTCCATTCGGGTCGGGCTGGTCGGTGTCGGCAATTGCGCCTCCTCCCTCGTCCAAGGGCTGACATTCTATCGCGACGCGAAGGAGGACGAGGCGGTTCCGGGGCTGATGCATACCAGTCTCGGCGGGTACCACGTCGGCGATATCGAGGTCTCCGCGGCCTTCGACGTCGCCGCTTCGAAGGTCGGGCGCGATGTCGCCGAAGCCATCTACGCCGCTCCCAACAACACGTTCCGCTTTGCGAATGTTCCCGCCACCGGCGTGGTCGTCGAGCGGGGCAGGACGCTCGACGGCATCGGCCGCTATCTGCGCGAGGAGATCGAGGAATCCGATGCGCCCGCCGCCGACGTCGCGGAGGTCCTGCGGCAGACCCGGACGGACGTGCTCGTCTCCTATCTTCCGGTCGGTTCCGAAGTCGCCACGCGCTGGTATGCGGAGCAGGCGCTTGCCGCCGGCTGCGGTTTCGTCAACTGCATTCCCGTTTTCATCGCCTCGGACAAGTCGTGGCAGCGCAAATTCGCCGAGCGCGGCCTGCCGCTCATCGGCGACGACATAAAGAGCCAGGTCGGCGCGACCATCGTGCACCGGTTGCTTGCCAACCTCTTTCGCGACCGGGGGGTGCGCATAGATCGGACCTACCAGCTCAATTTCGGCGGCAATACCGACTTTCTCAACATGCTCGAGCGGGAGCGGCTCGAATCGAAGAAGATTTCCAAGACCCAATCGGTCGTCAGCCAGATGGATATTCCGCTCGCGGCCGGCGACATCCACGTCGGCCCGAGCGATCACGTCCCTTGGCTTGCCGACCGCAAGTTCGCCTATATTCGAGTCGAGGGCACGACATTCGGCAACGTTCCGCTCAATGTCGAACTGAAGCTCGAAGTCTGGGACTCGCCGAATTCCGCAGGAGTCGTCATCGATGCGGTTCGGTGCGCCAAACTCGCAATCGACCGCGGCATCGCCGGTCCGCTGATTGCCCCTTCGAGCTACTTCATGAAATCGCCGCCGCAGCAGTTCACCGATGCCGAAGCGCGCAGACGCCTGGAGGAATTCATCGCCGGCGATACCGACGCACTCCTGGGGGCGGCCGAGTGACGACGACTTTCCTTCTGGTGCGCCATGCCGCCCATGACAGGGTCGGCTGCTTTCTTGCCGGGCGGACCGGCGACGTGCCGCTCGGCTCCGCGGGCCGCGAGCAGGCTCAGCGGCTCGCGGCGCGTCTGGCCGGCGAAGGCATAGGCTCGATCTATGCGAGCCCGCGCAAGCGCACGCAGGAAACGGCCGCGGCGATCGCCGCGGCGTCGGATGTCGCAGGGGTCGTGACCACGGACGCGCTCGACGAGGTGGATTTCGGCGACTGGTCGGGCAAGACCTTCGACGTCCTCGATACGGACCCGCTCTGGCGGCGATGGAACGCGATGCGCAGCCTCGTGCGTGCTCCCGGCGGCGAGACGATGCTGGACGTGCAATGCCGGGCGGTCGGACTTGTCGCGGCGCTGGCGCAGCGGCACGGCCAGGAGAAGGTCGCTCTGGTCAGCCACGCGGACGTCATCAAAACCCTGGTATGTCATATCCTCGGCCTTTCCGCCGACGCCTGGCCGCGCTTCGATATCGCGCCTGCCTCCGTCTCGGTGCTGGTGATGGGCGATTGGGGCGCGAAAATCCTGACGCTGAACGAAAACGTGTCGTAGCCCGCCGGCCCGTCCGCCGGTGCCGCAAACGCGGGAGGCCGGCCGGCGTTTCCGGCAATTCGGAGGTACTCATGATCGAAGCCGCCATGATCTGGAACGAGCCGAACAACAAGTCGCATTGGGATCCGGAGATCGACCCGGACTGGAGCCGCTTTGCCCATATGGCGAAGCTGGCCGCGGCTGCGATCCGGGAGGTCAATCCCGGGCTCACGCGCGTGCTCGGCGGAATTTCGCCGATCGATCCGAACTTCCTCGCTCTGATGAAATCGCAGGGCGTGCTAGACCATGTCGACGCCGTCGCGGCCCATGGTTTCCCGCTCGACTGGAACCTTTGGCAGATCCATGAATGGCCGCAGAAGCTCGATGAACTGAAGAGCGTCACCGAACTGCCGGTCTGGGTAAGCGAGGTCGGCGTCTCCACCTTCGGCGCCGAGGAGGTGCAGCTTTGGGGTCTGAAGCGAACCGCCGAACTCCTGAAGGGCCGGGCGGATCGGATCCAATGGTACAGCCTCTACGACCTGCCGCGGGCCTGGCCGGCGACGACGCGGCACCGGGAGGCCGAGGGCTCGTCCTATTACCGGCATTTCTACATGGGTCTTCTGCGCGAGGACGGCTCGCCGAAACTGGCGTTCGAGGAGTTTGCCCGTCACACGCCGGAGATCGGGCTCGTACAATGGTTTCATTTCGAGGACCCGCGCCTCGACGATGCCGTCGCCTGGATGAAGCGCCTGGGCGTCACATATCTGCGTACGGGGCTCTCCTGGGCCGACCGCTTCCGGCCGAACGCGCTCGACTGGTTCGATCGCCAGATGGAAGCGCTCGAAGATTTCGACGTCACCGTCACCTACTGCTTCACGCCCGAGCACCGGGGGCTTGCCCCGCACCACACGAGCGCGCCCCTCGTTCCGGAGGAATTTGCCGAGTTCTGTGCCGAAATGACGGCGCGCTATGCTCCCGCCCCATCATCCTTCGAGCCTTTGCGCCCGGGCGTCGCGATGGCATCGACGAGCCTGCCGATCCAGCCGCGTGAATAGGTCACGCCCTGGTAGAGAGCGAGCATCGCCGACGCCCAGCGGAGATAGGCGGCCGGCATGTTCAGGGCTCTGGCAAGCCAGAAGACACGGTGGCTGTTCGCGCTGATCGCGCTACGCAGCCAATAGACCAGCATCCGCCGTGCGGGCAAGCCGCTCCACTTCGGCGCAACGCGTTTCCTTGGTCTTATGCCGTAACGCGGCCAGGCCAGCCGGAAGGCCAGCCCCTCCCGTCTCTGCCTGAATCCGGCAGCCTGCGTCTCCACGACGAAGGCACTGTCGACCTCGCTCAGTTCGAGCCTTCCCTCGTCTATCGCATCGGCCACGAGCGCCTGCAGCAGGGGTGAGCGAACGACGACCACATTCGTTCCCCGGCCGTCGGACGAATAGGGTTCGACCCAGGCGTCGCCGAAGGAAATGTCGGCGGTTTCGGCCACCACGTCGTCGCAGAAATTGCAGGCGGAATTCTGGAAGAACCCGGCTCCCCAATCGCCGTCGACCAGATGCCACCAATCCTTGCTTCTCGTGCTTTCGTCCTTGAGCCGCAGATGGGCCGTGTACCAGTTTGCCGGTCTTCCGGGATCCTTCCGGCGGTAGTCCACGCCCGCCACGGCGTTCATTTCCGTGTCCATCTGCCAGGCGAAACTTTCCACGAAGCGGGTGCTCTTCATGTGTCCGCAGAAGAGGCCGAGGGTGAAGGCAAGGCGCTCTTCAAGCACTGGGTCGTCGAGGCAGAGGAGATGGATCGCCTTGATGAAGCAGGGAATCCCGACGACTGCGTAGCGGCCGGGATGCCGCTTCATTTCGGCGATGACGCCGGAGAGCTCCACCGGATAATAGCGCGACTTGGCGCCCTTGCGCAGGTCATCCGCGGTCCGCGAGACCTGATACTGGAAAAGACGTTCGCCGGCGCCTGAACAGGGAACCACATGCGCAACCGCGTCGACGAGGTTCCTCTTCAGAAGCTCCGCGGCCGTCCAACTGGCCATGCCGCCGGAACTGCCGTCCGCTCGAAAGCTGCCTTCGCTGACATGGCCGACATAGGCTGCCTCGAAGCGGCCGATCCGCGGGTCGTAAAATCGCGCCGATCCGAAGCGCGCCTCGGCGATCCGGTCTTCGCTTCGGGCGTGGGGTGAAAAGGGGCACAGCTCGGCGAAGCCGTCGGGGCGATGTGTAGCGGCCGGTTTGAGCTGGCCGTAGCGGTCGAGACGCATCGCAGCGCTGCCGCCCGATTGCGCCATGCACGTGCCGCAACCGATGCAAAGTCCGGATTTCGCCATCTGCCCCGGCGAGAGCAAGGCGCGGGCCGAGGCGGGTGCGGGGCGCTCAGGCGAGGACATCTGTCAGATAGGTCCGTGATTGCCGGCGAAGTTCGGCGAGCCTTCGCGCGATAGCCGGGCTCGGGGCTTCTGCGAGAAGCGTCTCGTAGCCGGCTTGCGGCGTCTCCTGCGAGACCACGTGCCGTTCCGCGCCGGCGGTGTGTGCGAGATCGGCGATCTTGTTGGAACGATAGTCGGAAAGGACCGTGACGAATGGCTTGGCGTTGAGGAGGGAGAATATGCAGCCGTGAAAGAAATTCGTCGCGACGGCCTCGGCACCCGCCATGCAGGCGGCGAACTCGTAGGGCCCGGCATCGAGCCACTGCTCGTCCGCCCATTCGTTGCGATAGCCTATGCTGACGAGAGGCAGCGAGCGCGTCGTCGCCCAATGGCGAACCGCGTGCTGAAACCAGGACGGGAACGAATGTCCGTAGACGGCTATGTAGGGGCGCGAAGCCAGAGTATTCGGGCCGAAGGAAATCGTCTCGGGGAACTGCAGGCACGGGTCGAGGACGAGCGTCGCCTCGCGTCCCACATCCTTTTCGATGATCGCCCTCGAATTGTCGTCGCGGACTGAAATTCCATCGAACTTCCGCAGCCTTTCAGCCCAGTATGGTTCGAGGCCATTGGCCGCGGGGTGGTTTCCGAACGTCGCCGCGTAGGAAACGGTTCTCTTGGCCGAGAGCCCCTCCCCGTAGAAAAGCGAGCAACCGCCGTACCAGGGATGCCGCAAGTTCCAGACCTCGTCGCTGCCCACGACGACGATATCGCATTCTTCGGCACCATCAGGGTCGTCCAGCGCGAAGGGGGCACTCATCGGCACCGACGCCAGGGCGCTCTGAAATTTTCTGATCTTGGAAGCGTAGAGCGGAATGTCCGCGCGCGGGGTTCTCTCCGGCAGGAGCGGCTGCATCGCGCAGCGCCACTCGGCCCGGGTGACACGGGCGGAATGATGATCGAGGACAATGGGATCGGTGCCGAGCGAACGAAGTCCGTGGACAAGAGATCGCGCCTGCCAGAACGATCCATAATTGATGCAGCGGTGGAAGGTCAAAACGCCGAGTTTTGCCAACGGCCCCTATCTCCTGACCATGGAAGCAGATCGCCGGGTCCAACCGGATTCAATCGAAGATGGTTCCTTTCGCGCCCTCATATTCGCGCGCAAGCTCCTCGATCGCCGCCGATGCCTCCTCGAACGTCCACCCGGCCGCCTCGGCCCGACGGGCGAGCGCCAGCAGATCGTCGGTCAGTTCTCCGCCCATCGCCGCCACGATGCTTTCCTGGGATGTCGCCGCCAGATCCGAAACGGCCGGCCGCAGAGCGGCGATGCAGTCCATCTGGCGACCGGGATAGTCGGAAGCGCGTTGCGGACGGGAAATGGCTTGTGACTCCTCCATCTAGGTCTCCTTTTGCTGTCAGTCGTCAAATGACGGACCCAGCCGATTGTTCCTGCGGCAAATGGGCGTGATTCTAATCGCCCGACCGGACCTTCTGGTCCTCGAGCCGATTGAGGACCTCTTCGGGCGTGATCTCCTTGGTGAGCTCACGGATATCCTCTTCACCGTCCACCTTCACGCCCAGCCGGGCGGCTATCTCGCGAAGAAGCGCGAGCAGTTGCGTCGCCTCCTGCTCGGCAAGGAGCGAAATCTGCAGATTGAGGTCGGAGCGCTCGTCGTCCTTTTCGGCCATCCGGTTCTGGCTGATCAGAACGAAGGTGGAAATGAAGATCGCCTCCACCGAAGCCACCATGGCGAGGACGGCGAAAGTCTGGTCGAACACCGGTAAGCCGGGAACCAGCCCGAGGTTGACAGCGATCCAGGCGCCGAACGCCAGGACGTGCAAGCCGACGAAAGTCATGGACCCTGCGAATTTCGTGATCGCCTGGGCGACCCTGTCGTGCGCCCTCCGGGCGCGTTCATCTTCCTCACGCCGCTTCAGGATGGCGTTTATGTTGCGCTCGAGTCTCGGCATGGTTCGAGCGGCGGACGCTCTTTCCTCGGCGCTGTTCCTTCTCGATGCCATCCGAACACTCGCGACACGTTGTGGGCCGCCTTGTTGCCGGCGGCTACCGGCAAACACATCAGGCTCCGCAAAGTTCCGCGCGAGAAGGACGAGGCGGAAGCTCCTAGGCCAGCGGCCGGGCCAAGGCTCACCCAGTACGGCCGTGCCACGGGTCAGGTCCGGGGTCGCGTCCGGCGGCAACTTCCGAAAGCCGATCGAGATAATGGGCCCAACCTTCGGCATGGCCGGCACATTGCTCGGCATTGGGCAGGCCCGAGTGGGTCAGCCGCACCAGCGTTCCATCCGGCTGCTCGATCAGGTCGATCTCGACCAGGCTCGAGCCCGGCGGCACGACATCGCTGTCGTCCCAGCCGAAGCTGTAAGCCAGGCGGTGCACCGGCACCACCTCGCGGAAGAAGCCGCGGGCGAAGCGGGCCCCGGTGACATTGACGAGATAAAGCCCCTCGGGCTTCGGATCGACATCGGCCTCCGTTCCCATCCAGCGCAGGATCTTCTCCGGGTCGGTAAGCAGGGCGAACACCGCGGCGGGCGGCGCCGAGACGTGCGTTTCGCGGCGGACGACGAGGGCTTCTTGCATCGGACTCCCCTTCGGGTTGCCATCGAGCGCCGGCGAAAAGGACGGCCGGGCGCCGGTTCCGGACGGAACGATCATATCCCGACGGGAGCGCCCGCGCCACTCCCGTGCGGAACCGGGGCGATTTTCGGATCGGTGCCGCGAGACGAGATCGTTTCACACATTTCCTGCAACTGCTCTATGATCAACGCATGGACCTGCCCGCACCCCTCGCATGGCTTCTGGACGAGGCCGGTACCTCGTCCGGCCCCGACCCGTTCCTGGCAGAGCTTGGAACCCGGCTCCTCGCCGACGGCCTTCCGTTGGCCGGCGGTGCCCTGACGCTGGCGGTGCCGCATCCGATCATCGCGCGGCGCACCTGGCTTTGGCGTGCGGAGGACGGTGCGGTCATCGAGGCGCTCGGCTTTGCCGAAGGGCCGGTCGACCACGCCGGGCGCGACTGGCTGGCGGGGTTCGGTCCGGTGCAGGAGGACGTGGTCGGCCGGACGGCAGAGAAGGTGGTGCTGGGCTGGGCCGGGACGCGCCAGTTCGATCCGGCCGAGGTCGCGCGGTTGCGTGAGACGGCCCGCTTCGCAGCGGCGCCCTTGGCCGTCCTGGCCGAGCGGGCGACTCGCGCGGCGCTGCTCGAAGCCTATCTCGGCCGCCGCAGTGCTGCCCGCGTGCAGGCCGGGGCGCTGAGCCGCGGCACCGGAGAGAGCATCCGGGCGGCGCTGCTCTATGCCGACTTGCGCAACTTCACCGGCCTTTCCGAGGAACATGAGCCGGCACGCGTGATCGCGGCGCTCAACGACTGGTTCGACCGGCTTGCAGGAGCGATACACGCCTTCGGCGGCGAGGTGCTCAAATTCATCGGCGATGGCGTGCTGGCGATCTTCCCGGTTAACGATTTGCCGGCGGAGGCCTGCGACCGGGCGCTGCGCGCGGTCGTTGCCGCCCGCGCGGGCATGGCGCATCTCGAGGGGCTGCGCCATGAACGGGAACTGCCGCCGCTGCGCTTCGGCGCGGCGCTGCATCTTGGCGAGATACTGTGGGGCAATGTCGGATCGATCGATCGGCTGGACTTCACCGCCATCGGTCCGGCCGTCAACCTGGTGAGCCGGCTGGAGGGGCTGTGCCGGCCGCTCGGGCGATCGGTTCTGATTTCGGGCGCGCTTGCCGCGGAGACCAGGACCTCGCTGGTGCCGCTGGGCGAACACGCGCTGCGCGGCATTGCGGCGCCCTGCGCCGTCTTTACCATGCCGGAGACCTGAAAGATTATCGGTAAAACGGCCTGAAATCCGAGAAACATGCGGAGGAGCCCGTTGATCCCATCGTCGCGCAGAAGTATTTCTTTTGTCGACAAGAAGGAGGCCGCATGACCAACAAGGATACGGACACCAATTCAGCTCCCGAACGCAAGCGCGGTTCCGGCGTGAAGATGGTCTATGACCTCTTGCGGGACGAAATCCTCGATCTGGTTCTGCCGCCGGGCTGTCCGATCGACGAGGTGCAGCTTGCCGAACGGTTCAAGATGTCGCGCACGCCGATCCGTGAAGCGCTGGTGCGGTTGGCGGGAGAGGGGCTGATCGCGACGCTGCCCAACAGATCGACGATGGTGTCGAATATCGATTTCCTGAACCTGCACACCTTCTTCGACGCGCTGGTGCTGATGTATCGCGTCACGACGCGCCTGGCGGCCGAACACCACCGCCCGGAGGATCTCGAGGTGATCCGCGCCCGTCAGGCGGAATTCGCCGCAGCGGTCCAGGCGCAGGATGCGCTGGCGATGATCGCCACCAATGCCGCCTTCCATTCGGCCATCGCCGAGGCAGGCCGCAATCCCTATTTCATCGGCCTTTTCAACAGGCTTCTCGACGAGGGGCGGCGGATACTCAGACTCTATTATCAGTCCTATGACGACCGGCTGCCGCAGCGCTTCGTCGACGAGCACGAGGATATGATCGCCGTCATCGCCGTCCGGGACGTCGAGGCGGCCGATCGGCTGGCGCGTACGCACGCCGAACAGATCGTCCAGCAGATCCAGAAGCTTTTTGCCCGTAACGACCGCCTCGAAATTGCTCTGTGATCTCAGCATAATTTTTGTCGACAAATAAAATACAAATGGTATTTTCATCTGGAAGCACAGACAGGGACGCCGAATATGGCGTCATGTCTCTGCCATCCGACAGGCCAAAAGGAGTTTGAAATGAAGGCCAAGATTTTTTCGGGCGTGATCCCAGCCCTGATGACCCCTTGCAGGGAAGACCGCACGCCCGACTTCGATGCCCTCGTCCGTAAGGGCAAGGCTCTGATTGCCGATGGCATGTCGGCAGTCGTCTATTGCGGTTCGATGGGCGATTGGCCGCTCCTGACCGACGCGCAGCGCATGGAAGGCGTAGAGCGACTGGTAAAGGCGGGCATCCCCGTCATCGTCGGCACCGGTGCTGTCAATACCGCCTTGGCCGTCGCGCATGCGGCGCATGCCCAGAAGGTCGGAGCGCAGGGCCTGATGGTAATCCCGCGCGTGCTGTCGCGCGGTCCCTCGATCGTGGCGCAGAAGGCGCATTTCAAGGCAATCCTGGCTGCCGCGCCGGACCTGCCCTCGGTGATCTACAACAGCCCCTATTACGGGTTCGCCACCCGGGCCGACCTCTTCTTCGCGCTGCGCGCGGAGCATCCGAACCTCGTCGGCTTCAAGGAATTCGGCGGCAATGCCGACATGCGCTACGCGGCCGAGCACATCACCAGCCGTGACGACGGCGTCTCGCTGATGATCGGCGTCGATACGGCCGTCTTCCACGGCTTCGTGAACTGTGGCGCGACCGGCGCCATCACGGGTATCGGCAACGTACTGCCGAAGGAAGTGATTCACCTCTGCAACCTGTCGCAGGCCGCAGCCGCCGGCGATGTCGATGCACGCCAGCGTGCGCAGGAGCTCGAGCAGGCGCTTGCCGTGCTTTCCTCCTTCGATGAAGGGCCGGACCTCGTCCTCTATTTCAAGCACATGATGGTGCTGAAGGGAGACAAGGAATACACGCTCCACTTCAACGAGACCGACGCGCTGACCGAAAGCCAGCGCGGCTATGTCGAGGCGCAGTTCAAGCTCTTCAACACCTGGTATGCCGAGTGGAGCAAGCTCCCGGGCGCCGTCGAAAAGTACAAGGCCTGATCGGGCCGGAGACGGAGGAGGCTCTCCATCAGGAGGGCCTCTTCCTTTTACCGCACGGCGGCAGGGGGGCCAAGCGCCACCCACAAGAGCAGAGTTGCCAGCAGGACCCATATTGTAATGACCGCCACCAGCCCGGCCCGGCTCACCGGCCGCTCGGTGTGTTTCATTGCTGCGGCGCGCAGGTCCGCAAGGACATCGGCTGGGATGAGCTTCAGCACGACGATGATGCCGACCGGAACGATGACCAGGTCGTCGAGATAGCCGAAGACCGGGATGAAGTCGGGTATCAGGTCGATCGGCGACAGTGCATAGGCCGCGACCGCGCCCGCCGCCAGCTTCGCATACCAGGGCACACGGCGGTCACGCGCCGCCAGCCACAGGACGACGACGTCTCGCTTGATGCCCCTTGCCCATCGGCGTGCCCGGTCCAGCCACTTCACGTCTGAATTCCCCGCATCCCTCCTGTGCCTTTCACAGGAGGGCGAAAGAGTACGTACGCGCCGGGGGATCACGCCACGGCGTCGAGCCCGAGCGCAAGCAGCCGGTCGAGCTGCTCGATCTCGGCCGAGTTCAGGGTGATGCCTTCGGCCTCCGACTTCGCGCGGGCGGCAAAGCGGCGCTGCGAAGGCAGGCGGGCGCCCTGGCCGACGATCGCTTCGAAGAGCAGCTCGGCCCGGGCGAAGGGGTCGCCTGGACGGCCGGCGGCAAAAGCTTCCGGGGAGAAGGCGACGATGAGTTCGCCATGGAAGGGGGCGAGCGTCGTGGTGCCGAGGTAGCCGAGCACTTCGGGGCTGGTCAGGTCGCCGATCATGATGCCTGCCAGCAGCTCGACCATCGTGCCGATGGCCGAACCCTTGTGCCCGCCGAAGGGCAGCATGGCGCCCGCGAGCGCCGCCTCCGGGTCGGTGGTCGGATTGCCTTGTGCATCGATGGCCCAGCCTTCGGGCAGCGGTTTGCCCGCCCGGCGGTGCAGCTCGATCTCGCCCCGTGCAGCCACCGATGTCGCGAAGTCGAAGACGTAGGGCGACTTGCCCGCGCGCGGCCAGCCGAAGGCGAAGGGATTGGTGCCGAGCAACGGCTTGTTGCCGCCGGTCGGTGCGACCGTGGCATAGCTCGGGCACATGACGAGTCCGGCAATCCCTTCTCCCGTGAGCGCCTCCGCTTCCGGCCAGAGCGCCGAAAAATGCGTGCAGTCGTTGATGGCGAGTGCGGCGATGCCGTGCTTGCGGGCACGCTCGGCAAGCACCGGCAGACCGAGTTCGAAGGCGGGATTGGCGAAACCGCCCCCGGCATTCACCTTGACGATCGCCGAGGCTTCCTGCGCGACGATTTCCGGCTCGGCGTCCGGCTTGACCTTGCCAGCCTTGACCGTGCGCAGCGCGCCCTCGATCCGGTAGATGCCGTGCGACTTGCAGGCATCGCGTTCGCCGGCGACGATCACCCGGGCGAGAGCGCCCGCCTGGACCACGTTAAGGCCGCCCTTGCGGAAGATCGCCTCGACGCGCTCCTGAAGCGCGGTGGTCGTCAGGGTGGTTGTCTCGCTCATGTCGTCTCTCTCATTCTAGGCCTGATTCAGGGGCAGGCGGTTGATGTTCTGCATACATAGAGTATACAAACCCCCGGCAAGTTCAATTCGTCTGTTCGCGCAGGGTATACGGTTCCGCAACGGGCGAGGAGAGTGTATGCGAATTTCCGCCGGCAATCCCGCTTCGTTACGGGAATCGACGCGTTTTATGATCTTGTGCCGAATCGACCAGGATCATCGTGATCCAGAGAAAGGAAAGTCAGATGATTTTCACCCCCAAAGGAAAACACCTCGTCGCGGGCGAATGGCTCGATGGGGCAGGCACCTTCGCTTCGGCGCCGGCGCATGGCCCGGCGCATGATTTTGCCGTAGGCACCGTAGAGCTGGTGAACCGGGCCTGCGAGGCGGCTGAGGAAGCCTTCTGGACCTATGGCTATTCCTCGCGCAAGGAGCGCGCCGCCTTCCTGCGCGCCATCGCCGACGAGATCGAGGCCCGGGCGGAGGCGATTACCGAGATCGGCAGCCAGGAAACCGGCCTGCCCGAGGCGCGGCTCAACGGCGAACGGGGCCGCACGACCGGCCAGCTCAGGCTCTTTGCCGATCATATCGAAAAGGGTGATTATCTCGACCGGCGCGTCGATGCGGCGATGCCCGAGCGCCAGCCGGCGCCCCGTCAGGAGATACGGCTGGTCCAGCGCCCCGTCGGTCCGGTCGCCGTCTTCGGCGCCTCGAATTTCCCGCTGGCCTTTTCGACCGCCGGCGGCGATACGGCCGCGGCGCTCGCAGCCGGCTGCCCGGTCGTGGTAAAGGGTCATTCGGCGCATCCCGGCACCGGCGAGATCGTCGCCGAGGCCGTCGACGCAGCGATCCGCAAGACGGGTGTTCATCCCGGCGTATTCTCGCTGATCCAGGGCGGCAGCCGCGACGTCGGTCATGCGCTGGTGCAGCATCCCCATATCAAGGCCGTAGGCTTCACCGGTTCGCTCGCCGGCGGACGTGCCCTGTTCGATCTTTGCGCGGCGCGCCCCGAACCGATCCCGTTCTTCGGCGAACTCGGTTCGGTCAACCCGATGTTCCTGCTGCCGGAAGCGTTGAAGGCACGGGCGGAAACGCTGGGGCAGGGATGGGCCGGTTCGCTCACCATGGGCGCCGGGCAGTTCTGCACCAATCCCGGAATCGCCGTCGTCATCGAAGGTGCGGACGCCGACCGCTTCACCACCGCCGCCGTCGAGGCGCTTGCCAAGGTGGCACCGCAAACCATGCTGACGGACGGTATCGCCAAGGCCTACCGCGACGGTCAGGCGCGCTTTGCGACGCGCAACGCCGTCAAACCGCTGCTTGCGACCGAGTCGTCCGGCCGTGACGCATCGCCCAATCTCTTCGAGACGACGGGTGCCCAGTTCCTGGCCGACCATGCGCTCGGCGAAGAAGTGTTCGGCCCGCTTGGACTGGTGGTTCGGGTGGGATCGCCGGCCGAAATGGAAGAGCTCGCGCGCGGCTTCCAGGGCCAGCTGACCGCAACCATCCATATGGATGCGGGCGATCTGGAGACGGCGCGCCGTCTGCGTCCGGTGCTCGAGCGCAAGGCGGGCCGGGTGCTGGTCAACGGCTTCCCGACCGGGGTTGAAGTGGTGGATTCGATGGTGCATGGAGGCCCCTATCCAGCCTCGACCAACTTCGGCGCAACCAGCGTCGGCACCATGTCGATTCGACGTTTCCTGCGTCCCGTCGCTTACCAGAACATGCCGGAAGACCTGCTGCCCGAGGACTTCCTCGGCTGATCCAGCCTCCCGGCCGCGCAATAAAAGGGGCTTTTCCACAAGGGAAAGCCCCTTTCCATTGCGAAAAGGCGCCCTGTTATATACTTTTTGTATACTAATTGTATTTTTAAATTGATTTGTGCTCTCCGACGCGGAATAGTGCGCGCGCCGTCACACCGATCGGCCAACTCAAGGGAGAGAACAATAATGAAGACCTCGGTCCTCGCCTTCGGCCTCGTTGCCGCCACCGCTCTGACGAGCCCCGCCCATGCCGACAAGCTGGACGACATCATCGCTTCGGGAACGCTGCGCTGCGCCGTGGTGCTCGACTTCCCGCCGATGGGTTCGCGCGACGAGAACAACGAACCGATCGGCTTCGACGTGGATTACTGCAACGATCTGGCCAAGGCGCTCGGCGTCACCGCGGAGATCGTGGAGACGCCGTTTCCCGAGCGCATCCCGGCGCTGATGTCCGGCCGCGTCGATGTCGGTGTCGCCTCCACCTCCGATACGCTCGAGCGTGCCAAGACCGTCGGCATGACGGTGCCTTACTTCGCCTTTGAAATGGCGGTAACCGCCAACGAGAAGTCCGGCATCAAGTCCTTCGAAGACATGAAGGGCAAGGTGGTCGGCGCCACCGCCGGCACCTATGAGGCGATCGCACTCGAAAACCAGGTCAAGGCCTGGGGCGAGGGCGAGTTCCGCCCCTATCAGACGCAGGCCGACGTTTTCCTGGCGCTGAGCCAGGGCCAGCTCGACGCCACCGTCTCTACCTCGACGGTCGCGCAGTCCAACGTCAAGGGCGGCAAGTTCCCCGGCATCTCCGTGGTCGACAAGGCGCCCTTCGACATCGACTACGTGGCCCTCTTCACCAATCGCGAGGAATACGGCTTCCTCAACTACCTCAACCTGTTCGTCAATCAGCAGGTCCGTACCGGCCGCTATGCCGAACTCTACGAGAAGTGGGTCGGTGGCGAGGCTCCGTCCCTGGCGGTGAACGGCGTTTACCGCTGATCCGAGGATCGTCTGACGGTGCGGGGCAACCCGCGCCGTCGCTGCATTCCGAGGGGTGAGACGGGAATGTTCAACTACACCTTCCACTGGAACCAGGCGCTGAGGGCGCTGCCGCAGATGCTGGACGGCGCGGTGGTCACGCTGCAGGTCGCGGTGCTGTCGATGGTCATCGGCGTCGCCTGCGCGATCGCGCTCACCGTGTTCCGCCTGTCCGGCAGCCGTATCCTTGGCGGCATCGCCACGACCTGGGTCGAGGTCGCGCGAAACACGCCGGCGCTGTTCCAGATCTACATGGCCCATTTCGGCCTCGGCAATTTCGGGATCCACCTGAGTCCCTATACGGCGCTTCTGGTCGGGATCGCCTTCAACAATGCGGGCTATCTTGCCGAGAATTTCCGCGGCGCGCTCAAGGCCATTCCGGATACGCAGGCCCGCGCTGGCCGGTCGCTCGGCATGACCTCGCTGCAGGCGTTCCGGCTGATCGTTCTGCCGCAGATGCTGCGCGTGGCCTTCCTGCCTGCGACCAACCAGATGGTCTGGGCGATCCTGATGACGTCGCTCGGCGTCACCGTCGGCATGAACACCGACCTTGCCGGCATCACGCAGGAGCTGAATGCCCGCTCCTTCCGCACATTCGAATTCTTCGCGCTCGCTGCGGTGATCTACTACCTGATCGCCAAGGCGGTCACGCTTGCAGCCCGGGCCTTCGCCTGGCGCATGTTCCGCTACTGAGAGGGGTGAGAGATGTTTGATACTGCCCTCACCTGGAACGATCTCGCCTTTCTTGCGCAAGGCGCCGGAATGACGCTGGCGGTAACCGCCGTCGCCGTCACCGCCGGCACCGTTCTCGGCATCCTCTTCGGAGTGATCCGGTTCCAGATCGGACCCTATTGGTCGGCGCCGCTCACCTTGCTGCTCGACGTGTTCCGCTCGGTACCGCTCCTGATCCAGCTCGTGCTCGGCAATGCCTTCCAGTCGATCGCCAAGCTCGGCTGGGGCGCCTTCACCACCTCCGGCGTGGTGCTTTCGCTCTACACGGCGGCGTTCTGCGCGGAGATCGTGCGCGGCGGAATTTCATCGGTGCCGGTGACGACCCGCCGTGCGGCGCGCTCCCTCGGCATGACCTGGTGGCAGGACATGCGCTACATCGTGGCGCCGCTTGCCACCCGGGTTTCGCTTCCGTCGTGGATAGGCCTGACGCTCGGCGTGATGAAGGACTCCGCATTGGTGCTCTGGCTCGGCCTGGTCGAGCTCCTGCGTGCCTCGCAGATACTGGTCACGCGTCTGCAGGAGCCGCTCTTCATTCTGCTGATCTGCGGCGCCATCTACTTCCTCCTCAGCTTCCCCGTCGCCCGGCTTGGCGGGTATCTCGAAAAACGGTGGTCCCCCAATGATTGAGATCGAAAACGTCCGCAAATCCTTCAGCTCTCTGGAGGTTCTCAAGGGTATCGACCTGACCGTCGAAAAGGGCGAGGTGGTCACCATCATCGGCGGCTCCGGCTCCGGCAAGTCGACGCTGCTCACCTGCATCAACGGGCTGGAGCCGATCGACTCCGGCCGGATCGTGATCGACGGGACCGATGTCCATGCCAAGGGCACCGATCTCAACAGGCTGCGCCGCAAGGTCGGGATCGTGTTCCAGCAATGGAACGCCTTCCCGCATCTGACCGTGCTCGAAAACGTCATGCTCGCCCCGCGCAAGGTGCTTGGCCTCTCGAAGGACAAGGCCGAGGAGATTGCGGTGAAGCAGTTGACCCATGTCGGTCTCGGCGAGAAGCTCAAGGTCTATCCGAACCGCATGTCGGGCGGCCAGCAGCAGCGCATGGCGATCGCCCGGGCGCTTGCCATGTCGCCGGAATATATGCTGTTCGACGAGGTGACTTCGGCGCTCGATCCGATGCTGGTCGGCGAGGTGCTCGACACCCTCAAGATGCTGGCGGAAGAGGGAATGACGATGATCTGCGTTACCCACGAAATGACCTTTGCCCGCGACGTGTCGGATCGCGTGGCCTTCTTCCATCAGGGGATCATGGCCGAGATCGGTTCGCCCGATCAGATTTTCGCCTCGCCGCAGAACCTTGAAACGCAGAAGTTCCTGGCGAGCGTACGATAAATGGCCGCACCGCACGTCATCGTGATCGGCGCGGGGGTCGTCGGCCTCTCGGCTGCAATTGCCGCCGTGGCCAGCGGCCTGTCGGTCACCGTGCTCGACCGCGAGGGGCCGGCGGCCGGCGCCTCCGCCGGCAATGCCGGGGCATTCGCCTTCACAGATATCCTTCCGCTTGCCTCGCCCGGCATCCTCAAAAAGGCGCCGAAATGGCTCCTGGATCCGCTCGGGCCGCTGACCGTGCCGCCCGCCTATGCGCTGAAGATCGCGCCATGGATGTTCCGCTTCTGGCGCGCTTGTCAGCCGGGGCGCGTGGCGCATTCGACCGCGGCCCAGACCGCGCTGATGGACCTGTCGAAAGCGGAGCTCGAGCCGTTCCTCGGTGCGACCGGCACGGCGCCCATGCTGCGCAAGGAAGGCAACCTTCAGGTCTACGAGGGAGAGGCGGAATTCAAGGCGTCGCTTGCCGGCTGGAAGGCGCGCGCGGATCACGGGATCGAGTTCCGGCATCTCGATGCCGCAGGCATTGCCGAGATCCAGCCGGGCCTGGCGGCGCGCTTCACCCACGCTACCTTCACGCCCGGCTGGTATTCCATCGCCGATCCGAAGCTCTACACGCTTGCGCTTGCCGATCATTTTCGCACGATCGGCGGGGTGATCGAGCGCGCGGAGGTCACGGCGCTGAAGCCCGTCGATGGCGGGGTCGAAGTCCTGAGCGCCGACGGCAGGACGCGGCGGGCGGCGCAGGTGGTCCTCTCGGCGGGCGCTTTCTCGCACCGGGTTGCGCGCACGCTCGGCGAAAGCATTCCGCTCGAAACCGAGCGCGGCTACAATACGACGCTTCCCGCCGACGCGTTCGACCTGCGAACGCAGATCACTTTCGGCGGCCATGGCTTCGTCGTGACACGGCTGTCGACCGGTATCCGGGTCGGCGGTGCGGTCGAACTCGGCGGGCTCGATCTGCCGCCGAACTTCCGCCGCTCCCAAGCGATGCTGAAGAAGGCGCAGGCCTTCCTGCCCGGTTTGAAACCGGAAGGCGGGGTGCAGTGGATGGGCTTCCGGCCGTCGCTGCCCGACAGCCTGCCGGCCATCGGCCGCGCCCGCGCGACGCCGCGGGTGATCTTCGCCTTCGGTCACGGCCATCTCGGGCTCACCCAATCGGCGGGCACCGCAAGGATCGTCGCCGATCTCTTGACCGGCCGGACTCCGGCCATCGACATTGCACCCTTTTCGCCGCAAAGATTCTGACAGAGGTTTCGACCATGGCCACCCACACATTCTCCTGCATCGACGGCCACACCTGCGGAAATCCCGTCCGCCTCGTTTCGGGCGGGGGCCCGCGTCTCGAAGGCGCGAACATGCTGGAAAAACGCGCGCATTTCCTGAAGGAATTCGACTGGATCCGCACCGGTCTCATGTTCGAGCCCCGCGGCCACGACATGATGTCGGGTTCGATCCTCTACCCGCCGACCCGGCCCGACTGCGACGTGGCGGTGCTCTTCATAGAGACCTCCGGCTGTCTGCCGATGTGCGGTCACGGCACCATCGGAACCATCACCATGGGCATCGAGAACGGCCTGATCACCCCGCGCGAGCCCGGCAAGCTGTCGATCGATGCTCCCGCTGGCAAGGTGGACATCACCTACCGCCAGGAGGGCCGCTTCGTCGAGGAAGTGCGCCTTACCAACGTGCCGAGCTTCCTTTATGCGGAAGGGCTGACGGCGGAGGTCGAGGGGCTCGGCGAGATCGTGGTGGACGTCGCCTATGGCGGCAATTTCTACGCCATCGTCGAGCCGCAGAAGAACTTCCGCGACATGGCCGACCATACGGCGGGAGAACTGGTCGGTTGGAGCCCCAAGCTGAGGGCCGCGCTGAACGCCAAATACGAGTTCGTCCATCCTGAACATCCGGAGATCCGGGGCTTGAGCCACATCCAGTGGACGGGCAAGCCGACGCAGCCGGAGGCCCATGCCCGCAACGCGGTGTTCTACGGCGAGAAGGCCATCGACCGCTCGCCTTGCGGCACCGGCACATCGGCCCGGATCGCGCAGCTTGCCGCCAAGGGCAAGCTGAAGGTCGGCGACGAATTCGTCCACGAGTCGATCATCGGGTCGCTCTTCAAGGGCCGCGTCGAAGCGGCGGCGAAGGTCGCCGATCGCGACGCGATCATCCCGTCGATCGCCGGCTGGGCAAGAATGACCGGTATCAACACCATCTTCATCGATGACCGCGATCCCTTCGCCCACGGCTTCGTCGTAAAATGAGCGGCCTCGATCCCGCCCGCAGCATCCTTCAGGGGTCGGCCGAGGGCCCGGTCATCGCGACCGGGGAGGCGCTGAGTTTCTGGGGCGGGGTCGATCCCGCGACGGGCCGCGTGATCGACGTGCATCACCCGCTGCATGGCGTCCCGCTTACCGGCTCCATCCTGATGATGCCGTCGAGCCGCGGCTCCTGTACGGGCTCGGGCGTGCTGCTCGATCTGGTGCTGACCGGCCGTGGCCCTGCCGCACTCGTATTTTCCGAACCGGAAGATGTGCTGACCCTCGGCGCGCTGATCGCCTCCGAGATGTTCGCCAGCCCGCTGCCGGTGCTGCGGCTTGCGCCGGAAGCCTTCGCGGCGCTCGCCCGTGCGAAGACGGCGCGGATCGGCGACAGGACGATTGAAGCCGAGGGGCTGGCGATCCCCGTCGTTCCGCCGGCGACGGCCGCGCTCGACCTCACCGATGGCGACCGCGCCATGCTCGACGGAGCGGAAGGCGTCGCGGTTGCGCAGGCCATGCGCATCATTTCCGCCATGGCGGCGCACCAGGGGGCGCTGGGCCTCGTGGATGTGACGCAGGCTCATATCGACGGCTGCATCTATGCCAGTCCCGCGAACCTCACCTTTGCCGAGAAGATGGCGGAGATGGGCGCGAAAGTGCGGATCCCGGCGACGATGAACGCCATTTCCGTGGACCATGGCAACTGGCAGAGGCAAGGTGTGCCGCCGTCCTTCGGCGACCCTGCGGCGCGGCTCGCCGACGCCTATGTCCGCATGGGCTGCCGGCCGACGTTCACCTGTTCGCCCTATCTGCTCGACAGCGCGCCAGCAACGGGCGAAGCCGTGGCCTGGGCGGAGTCCAATGCCGTGATCTTCGCCAACAGCGTGCTCGGTGCGCGGACGGCAAAGCACCCGGATTTCCTCGATCTTTGCATCGCGCTCACCGGACGCGCGCCGCTCTCCGGCGTCTATCTCGACGAACACCGCAAGGCACGGCGGATCATAGACGTCGAACTGCCCGCGGGCGCCGACGACGCTTTCTGGCCGTTGATCGGCTATCTCGCCGGGCGGGCGGCGCCAGATCGCATCCCGCTCATCCGCGGGCTCGCCCCGGCGGAGCCCTCGCGCGACGACTTGAAGGCGCTCTGCGCCGCCTTCGGCACCACTTCGGCCGCGCCGATGCTGCATGTGGAGGGCGTGACGCCGGAAGCCGGCGGTGCCGCGGCTGAGGACGCGGATCATGCGACCATTGCCCGCGCCGAGCTGACGGCCGCTTGGTCCGCCCTGAACGAGGGTCCGGCTGAAGTCGAACTCGTGGCGATCGGCAGCCCGCACGCGTCCCTTGCCGAGTGTCGGGCGCTGGCCGAGGCGCTCGGCGGCCGCAAGCGGCATCCGGATGTGGCAGTGATCGTCACGGCCGGCCATGAAGTCATTGCGAAGGCACGCGGCGAGGGCATTCTCGCGCGGCTTCAGGAGAGCGGCGTCCAGGTGCTGCCGGACCTCTGTTGGTGTTCGATCTCCGAGCCCGTGTTCCCGACGCGTACTCGGGCGGTCATGACCAATTCCGGCAAATATGCCCATTACGGTCCCGGTCTTTCAGGCCGCACAGTACGCTTCGGCAGTCTTGCCGATTGCGTTTCGGCGGCCTTGTCCGGGCGCGTCCCGCCCCGGCTGCCGGAATGGCTTTCCTGAAGCGCGGCGGAGTTCGTAACCGCGCTGATTTTTGAAACGAGGAATTCGCGATGCGCAGCACCAAGACCATTCATGTCATTTCGGCCCATGCCGAGGGTGAAGTGGGCGACGTGATCGTCGGTGGTGTCGCGCCTCCGCCGGGCGATACGATCTGGGAACAGAGCCGCTGGATCGCCCGCGATCAGACCCTGCGCAACTTCGTCCTGAACGAGCCGCGCGGCGGCGTCTTCCGCCATGTCAATCTCCTGGTGCCGCCCAAGCATCCCGACGCGGATGCTGCCTTCATCATCATGGAGCCGGAAGATACGCCGCCCATGTCCGGCTCCAACTCGATCTGCGTTTCAACCGTGCTGCTCGACAGCGGCATCCTGCCGATGAAGGAGCCGGTGACGGAGATCACGCTCGAAGCGCCCGGCGGTCTCGTTCGCGTGCGCGCGGAGTGCCGTGACGGCAAGGCCGAACGCATCTTCGTCGAGAACCTGCCGAGCTTTGCCGAGCGGCTGGACGCGAAGCTGGAGGTCGAGGGGCTCGGGACCCTCACAGTCGACACCGCCTATGGCGGCGACAGTTTCGTGATCGTGGATGCTGCCGCAATGGGCTTCGCCCTGAAGCCGGACGAGGCGCACGACATCGCCCGGCTCGGCGTGAGGATCACCAATGCGGCAAATGCCAAGCTCGGTTTCCATCATCCGGAAAACCCCGATTGGCGGCATTTCTCCTTCTGCCTCTTTGCCGGTCCCGTGGAGCGCACGGCGGAAGGCCTGCGGGCGGGTGCTGCAGTCGCGATCCAGCCGGGCAAGGTCGACCGGTCGCCGACCGGTACGGCGCTCTCGGCACGCATGGCCGTGCTGCATGCGCGCGGCCAGATGGGGCTCTCGGACCGGCTGACGGCGGTTTCGCTGATCGGCTCCACCTTCTCCGGCCGCATCCTGGGCACCACCGAAGTCGGCGGCCGGCCGGCCGTGCTGCCGGAAATCTCGGGCCGCGCCTGGATTACCGGCACCCATCAGCACATGCTCGACCCGTCGGACCCCTGGCCCGAGGGCTACCGGCTGACCGACACCTGGGGGGCGCGCTGAGCGGATTGGCGCGCGGGTGGAAATCGAGAGCGTTTTGCGTCATCCGAACTATGATGAACGCATCGCGACACGAAGGAGAATAGAATGAAGGCACGCATCAAATGGGTCGAAGGCAGGACCTTCGTCGGCGAATCGGGCAGCGGCCACAAGGTCGTGCTCGGCACGGCCGCCGGCCCGGATGGCCCGACACCGGGGCCGAGCCCCATGGAAATGGTGCTGATCGGCACCGGCGGCTGCTCGGCTTTCGACGTCGTCCACATCCTAGAGAAGGGCCGCGAGGCCGTCGAGGATTGCGTGGTCGAGATGGACGCCGATCGGGCGGATCAGGACCCGCGCGTATTCACCCGCATCCACATGCATTTCATCGTCAAGGGCCGTGGTCTGGCCGCCAAGAAGGTCGAGCGCGCGGTTGCCCTCTCCATCGAGAAATATTGCTCCGCATCCGCGATGCTCGCAAAGACGGCGACCATCACGCATGATTTCGAGGTGGTCGACACGTCGAATACGGCGGCCTGACAGGGCGCCTCCGCCCCTCATCCGCCTGCCGCCACCCGTTTTCACGGGGAGAAGGAACAAGCGGGTCGCTCCTCGCATCTCATCGCGCAGAATAGGTCCGGAACCTTGCCGCTTGCCGCCAGGCGGATGAGGGGGCATTCGAGAATTCCGCTGAGCGCCGCATGAATTCAACCGCATCCAGCGCAATGCAGCGTACAGAAATTTCCACTCCCATGTCGGCGCCTTCAGGCGCCGTTCGTCCTATTGTATGCGCGGCACAGCCGCAAACCGGAGAATGGCCTTGATTTGATCGGCAATCCTTGCGTGGACTGAAAATGAATGCCGCGCCGGATAGCCCTGAGCGGAGATACGAGAAATGATCGATGCGCATTATCGCTGGGTGATCGTTGCTGCCGGCGGCCTGCTCGGCTGCATTGCAATCGGTGCCATGTTTTCATTGCCGGTTTTCCTTGTGCCCATCTCGCGCGATACCGGATGGTCGTTGACCGGCATATCGAGTGCTATGACGGTGGGCTTCATCGCAATGGCCCTGGCAAGTATGGTCTGGGGTAGCGCTTCGGACCGCTGGGGTCCGCGCCCGGTCGTGCTGATCGGTTCCGCGCTTCTTGCGGCGAGCCTGGCGCTTTCCAGCCTCGTGACATCGCTGATCGCATTCCAGCTCGTCTTCGGGGTGGTCGTCGGCGGGGCCTGTGCGGCGATATTCGCACCGATGATGGCTTGCGTGACAGGCTGGTTCGATACGCATCGCAGCCTTGCCGTATCTCTGGTGTCGGCCGGTATGGGAATGGCGCCCATGACCATGTCGCCGTTGGCCGGGTGGCTGGTTACTATCTACGACTGGCGGACATCGCTGCAGATCATAGCCGCCCTTGCCGCCGTCACGATGATTCCGGCCGCGTTGCTGCTGCGGCGCCCGCCGGTCCTCGAAGATCCGAATGCCGTCTCCGCAAGCGAAGGGCAGCCGGACATGTCCCTTGGACAGGCGCTGAGATCGCCGCAATTCGTCATATTGCTGCTGACGAACTTCTTTTGCTGCGCCACCCATTCCGGGCCGATTTTCCACACGGTGAGCTACGCCGTGAGCTGCGGGATCCCGATGATTGCCGCCGTTTCCATCTACAGCCTCGAGGGTCTGGCGGGAATGGGCGGCCGTGTCGCCTTCGGCATCCTCGGAGACCGCTACGGCGCCAAGCGCATTCTGGTATCGGGGCTGCTGCTGCAGGCCTTCGGTGCGCTCGCCTATTTCTTCGTGCGCGATCTCGGCGCCTTCTACGCGGTGGCTGCCGTGTTCGGCTTCATCTATGCGGGCGTCATGCCGCTTTACGCCGTGATCGCCCGCGAGAATTTCCCGCTGCGCATGATGGGCACCGTCATCGGCGGCACGGCAATGGCCGGCAGTCTCGGCATGGCGATCGGCCCGGTTGCCGGGGGACTGATCTACGACGTTTTTGCCAGCTACGGCTGGCTCTATATCGGCGCCTGGGGTCTCGGCATCGGTGCTTTCCTGATCGCACTGACCTTCAAGCCCTTCCCCAGGGAACGGCCGGCACTGGCTGCCGCCTAAGGCAAGCCCGAGGAAAACCGTGCCACGGTTTTCCTCGTCGCCCTTACCGAATGGGCCGATCGGCTTCAGGCCTCATTGCGTACTGGGGCGGTCAAGCTGCAGCGAAAGCTGCACGCCGCGCTTGAGGGGCGGGAGCGGTATACCGACCTGAATCCGTCCGAAGGTTTTTCTGCGCCACTCCTGTTCGCGCTCCCGCCGGCGTCTTGCCTGGGCGACGGCGGCCATGGCGCGCTCGATAACTTCCTCTGCATGGGTCATGAGAGACTCTCCAGAATGTTCACGTTATGTTCTCATTCTGATTCATGAAAGTCAAGCCTCACCGGGGGAGCACGTCGGTCCGGGGCGGCGGGTCCTTTTCGCCGGGCGGGTTCTGCGAGTCGTCCTCGGGGCCCTTGTCGGGCTGGGGCTCGTTTGGCGGCGGATCGGGAATGCCGAGTGGCGGAACCGGGTTCGGCGGAATTATTCCCGGCCCGGGGCCGGGGCCGATCGGATCGGGCGTCATTGAAGAACTCCCTCTCACCGAGGTTCCGGGGCGTCGGCGATCGGCGGTGTGTAGACGACCGTTTCGGTTTCACCTTCCAGCATGGCGCCGCCGATCGCCAGGTAGGCGAAGATGGCACATATCGCGAGCAGTATGAGACCTATCGGAAATGCGGCTGTGGCGCGTTTTTCGGGCATGTTGCGATCATCATGGGTCAACATGGTGCACTCCCATACGGCTGCATGCTTCCGTATTTGGCGATTGAGGATAAGCACGCAGCACTCCAAGTGTTACAGGCACCCTTGCGCGCCGGATGAGGCGCGAGGCGCTGTCATCATGGGAGAACGAAACCGGCGTTCACCGGTTCCAAAGCCCGGCGACGGAAAGATGAGGGCGCGTCAGTCTTCCGGCATGCCCGCAGAACCGATACGGGCAAACATCTCTGCGAGCGCCGGCCCCTGGAGTAACGGGACCGACAGCGGCAGAAGCGCAGCCGTAACCGTGCGGACGAGGTCGGCGTTGGAGCCGGCGGCGGTTCCTTCCGGAAGCCAGAGATTGTTTTCGAAGCCGACGCGGACATGGCCGCCGAGGAGCGCCGCGACTGTGACGCAGGCCGCCTCGTGACGGCCGAAGGCGCAGACGCTCCAATGGGTGAAGGCGGGCATGTCCGGCGCCAGGAAAGGCAGCAGGTCACGGGGGAGGGACCTCTGGCCCGGCGTATAACGGCCGAGTACGTAAAGTACGGGAATGTCGTCGCGGGAAAGCAGACCTCGTCGCCGCATGCCGTCCAATCGCACCGCCTCCTCCGGATCGTAGAGGATGATCTGCGGCGTGACCTTCTCCCGGGCCGCCCACGACAGAAGATCCGCAAAGGCAGCCTCGTGCGTTTCGTCCGGGACCAACTCTCTGAGGGCCAGCGACACGGCCTCGGGCCGGACCGCCTTCACGACGGCGATCTGCTCGCCCGGCGAATAGATGCCCAGCGCCTCGCTGGTGATCTGAATCACCATGCGATCGCCCACGGCAGCCCGGATCGCTGCGGTCGCGGCGCGGTAGGCGTCGGCATCGAGAAGATGGCTTCCGTCCCCCTTGCGCACGTGAACGTGGATCATCGCCGCGCCGGCATCGAGGCAGTCGCGTGCGGTAAGCGCCAGTTCTTCCGGGGTCAGCGGTATGGCGGGATGGTCGGCCTTCGTCCGGCGCCCGCCATTCGGCGCGACCGCGATCGAAATCCCCTGCAAAGCATCGCGTGCGTTCATGTGGGCACCATCGAGTATGATTTTCAGAAATCATAAAGTTGCACACTGAAACATTCGTTGCAATGATCATGAGATCGTTGTTAAATGAAGCATGGACAAGGGGCCGCTCAGCGACGCGATCATCACCGCCTTCGACGGGCTTTCGTCGCAATTGCGGACGGCGGCCCGCTATATCGTCGACCATCCCCGCGACGTCGCTCTTCTCTCCATGCGCGAGCAGGCGCGCCAGGCGGGGGTGCAGCCCGCGACGATGACCCGCCTTGCCAAGCAACTCGGTTTCGATGGTTACGATGCTATCCGCGAACGTTATGCCGAGGCGTTGCGGGAGGGTGATGCCGGATTTGCCGGAAAGGCCGGCGAGCAGGCCCGAAGCCAGAAGCTGAGGGGCGACCACGCGCTCGCAGCCGATATGTTGCGCACGATCGGGACGCAGATTTCGCGGCTCGCAGAACCGGCTGCGCTCGACCGCATCGTTGCAGCGGCCACGCGGCTTGCCCGTGCCCGGCGGGTCTACTGCCTCGGGCTGCGCTCGAGCCACGCGGTCGCCTGGCAGTTCCACTATATTCTTTCGCTGGTCGGCGAAAAATCCGTGATGCTGGACGGCATCGGCGGCACCGGCGCGGATGCCGTCGGACGTGCCACGAGCGCAGACGTGCTGCTCGTGGCCAGCGTTCTTCCCTATACACGGGCGACGATCGAAATTGCCGAATATGCTCGGGACAACGGCGTACCGGTCGTCGCGGTGACCGACAGCGAAGTGGCGCCGCTTGCGCAGATCGCCGAGGCGATCATCGTCGTGCCGACCGAAAGTCCTTCCTTCCTGCACGCCATGGCGCCCGCCTTTGCCGTCGCCGAAGTGCTCGGCGCGCTCATCGCAGGCCGGGGCGGCGAAGCGACGCTCGCGGCTCTGGAGCGCTTCGACGGGCAGCTCGCGGCGCTGAACACTCATCTCCAATCCCGCAACTCCAAGAGAGCGCCATGACCCATCTTCTCCACCGCGCCATCCACGCGAAGCTGCCGGTCGCCGTCCGCGGCGAAGGCATCAGGCTCTTCGATACCGAGGGCCGGGCCTATATCGACGCCTCCGGGGGAGCCGCCGTCTCCTGCCTCGGTCACGCTCATCCGGATGTGCTCGCCGCCCTCCACGCGCAGCTCGACCGTATGGCCTATGCCCATACCGGCTTCTTCACCACCGAGGCGGCGGAACGGCTTGCCGACCGCCTCGTCGCCGATGCGCCCGACGGGCTCGATCACGTCTATCTGGTGAGCGGCGGATCGGAAGCGGTCGAGGCGGCGCTGAAAATGGCCCGGCAGTATTTCGTGGAGAAGGGGGAGCCGCAACGCCGCCACATCATCGCCCGGCGCCAGAGCTATCACGGCAACACGCTTGGCGCCTTGGCGGCCGGGGGCAACGAGTGGCGGCGCGCTCAATTCCGGCCGTTGCTCGTCGAAACCCACCACATCGATCCATGCTTTGCCTACCGGCTGCAGCAGGCCGGCGAGAGCGACACGGACTATGCCGCGCGTGCCGCGGGTCAGCTCGAGGCCAAGATCCTCGAATTGGGCGCCGATCAGGTGATCGCCTTCGTCGCCGAGACGGTGGTGGGCGCCACGGCCGGCGCGGTCCCGCCCGTCGCCGACTACCTGAAGCGCGTTCGGGCGATCTGCGACAAATACGGCGTGCTGCTGATCCTCGACGAGGTGATGTGCGGCATGGGCCGCACCGGGACGCTGCATGCCTGCGAACAGGACGGCGTCGTCCCGGATCTCATGACCATCGCCAAGGGGCTCGGAGGCGGCTATCAGCCGGTCGGCGCGGTACTGCTGTCCTCCGCGATCTTCCAGGCCTTCTCCGAAGGGTCGGGTTTCTTCCAGCACGGCCATACCTATATGGGCCACCCGATGGCAGCGGCGGCCGGCCTTGCCGTGCAGGAAGTGATCCGCCGTGACGGGCTGCTCGAAAACGTCGTGTCGATGGGCGATTATCTGGAAAGATGCCTGGTCGAGCGGCTCGGCAATCACCACCACGTCGGCGATATTCGCGGCCGCGGCCTCTTCCGTGCCGTCGAGCTTGTCGCCGACCGGGCGACGAAGTCCCCCTTCGATCCCGGCCTGAAGCTCAATGCCCGGATCAAAAAGGAAGCCATGGCACGGGGCCTGATGGTCTATCCGATGGGCGGCACGATCGACGGGCAACGCGGCGACCACGTCCTCCTGGCGCCGCCCTTCATCCTTAACCGGGAAGATGTCGGCCAGATCGTGGAGCGCCTCGGCGATGCCGTCGATGCGGCGATTGCCTCGCTCACGAAAGCTGCGGGTTAGAGCAACGCCCAGTAACCGCATCGTGCATCGGCGCACGTCTTGCTGGTGCTGCTCTCGGACGATGCGCCTGCCGAACTTGCGGAGAGTGCCTTGTGGCCAATGCTGCCGGTCGTCTCCTCGGCAATGTGGTAAGGCAACTGAAGGCTTGATCTCACGCTTGTTTCTCGTCACGCGGCATGCACTCAGCCCCCGACGAACCGGTTGCGGAGAGGTCGCGAGCGGGTGCCGCGAATCCCTTCGCCCCGCTTGCGGGGAGAAGGCCGCGGCAGCGGGATGAGGGGCAATCGCGTATAACAGCTTCACTCCTTCAGATGCGGTTCGCCGAGCGTGTGCATCAGGCGGTTCGCCCAGCCGAAGATCGCGATCGAATGGATCAGATCGAGGATCTCCAGGTCGTCGAGCCCGATCTCGCGCAGGTGGTAGAACTGGTAGACGCCGACATTGTCCGGGTGAGCCGTCAGATCGACGCCGAAATTGAAGAGTGCCTGCTCGAAATCCGGCAGGTCGGCGTCGAGGCCGCGCCTGTAGATTTCGTCCACCACCTCCGGCCGCTTTTCCAGCTGGATGTAGCGGTTGGCATGCACCGAGGCGCAGTAAATGCAGCGGTTGACGAAGGAAGCCGCCAGCGCGCCGATTTCGCGCCCGCCGCGCGAGAGCCCGCCTTCGCTATACATGATGTCGTTGAAGAGCGGCGTACGTTCGGCGAGCATCTCGGCTTCGTTGGCCAGAACCAGGACATAGTTCGAAACCTTGGTATTAGAGGGCGTCACTTTCAGCGCTTCGAGCTGCTCCGGCGTTGCCTCGTCGAGCTTTACGGGCTTGACATAGGGCTGCCAGTCGAGCGGCTCCAGGGTGAATTCGTGTACGGCTTCCGACATGTCAGTTGTCCCTCAGCATCTTGAGGCCGGCCACGACCAGCACCTGATAGTTCACGAAGGCGATGAGGCCCGCGAGCGTTACGATATCGCGGTCGTCGAGACAGACGGAATAGAGCGCTTCGATATTCGCGCGCGTCGCTTCCTTCGGCTTGAGCGTCACCAGATCGACATGCGCAAGCATCGTTGCGAGCCGCTTGTCGCCCTCGGGCCTGAAGGCCGGATCGGCGATCGATCGGAGCTCGGGTGTCGATCCCTTCTCCTCGAGCTGCGCCTTGTAATGGGCCTGGAGCTCTGTCGCTTTCCAGAGGCCGGCGATGCGCGCCGCGAGAGCCGCCCTCATGGCGTAGGAAAAATTACCCGGCTCGGCGGGAAGAAGCGCGGCGTCATGGCTGGTCTGCGTGAAATGCTTGAGCTTGGCGCGCCGCTCGCGCAAGGCGAGGACGGGCGAGGACGAATCCAGCCCGAGGACGGCGTCGATCACATCGGTTTTCGGGGGAACGGTCATCGTAATCCTTCAGCTTGGGCAGGAGTTCAAATCAAGCGGTTCTGTGCGCGGGCTCCGGGGCGTCGGCGTCCGTCCACTCCGAGCCGTCGAGTTCCGGCTTTTCGTAGGCGAGCAGCGCTTCCCAGTGGTAATCGACGTCTCGGATGAAGAGCGAGGCGGCGATCCCGCGCGCAAGCCAGAGCGCGCCCTCGCTGATCGCCGGAATGTCGCCGCTCACCTTGCCGATGCTGATCGAGGCGCCGTAGTTGAAGCAGTGGATGTCCTTGAGCCATGGCGCGGTGCCGGGCTCCTTCTCGGTGAAGGAGAAATCGTCATCGAGCCAGGGGAAGCGGCCGAGGCCGGCATTCTCTTCGCCGGCCGGCGGCGTGTAGCGGTCGTCCCAGCAGGCGATCCTGTCCTGATAGGGCGCGAGCTCGTCGCGGCTGAGCGGATCGACCGTGAAGCCGGTTCCGAGGATGACGAAGTCGGTCCTGAAGATGCGGCCCTTCTTGGTGGTGATCACGACTTCCCCGCCTTCCTCGCGCATCGAGCCGATGGCGCAGTCGAAGTGGAAGAAGGCGTTGGGATGGCGGCTGACGCGCAGCGTCGAATTGTGCGGGGCCGGCGTCTGCTGCTTGACGGAATAGTCCATGATCCGCCAGCGCCATTCCGGGTCGATCCTGGCGAACCCGGCAGTCACCCCGTAGGAGCCGATGCCCATCAGCTTGTTGACGGTCGGCATCTCCTTGCGGCGCGCGAGCAGGCGGACCTCGCCCGCGTCGGACTCCAGCGCCTCGGCCGCATTGTCGACAGCGGATGCGCCGACGCCGATGACGACGACGCGCTTTCCCTTGAGTGCCTCGAAATCGATGTCGTCGGCGGAGTGGGCCCAGGACGTGTGGCGCTTCATGCCTTTGACGAAATCCGGAACGACCGGCTCGCCCAGGCCTTCGCGCCCGGTGGCCAGAACCAGCTTGCGCGTGACGATGGAAGGCTTGCTGCCGTCGGCGATTTCCAGCTCCAGGAGGCCATCCTCGCGAGGGTGGACGCGGGTGACATGCGTGTCGTTTTCGACGGGAATGGACAGGACCTCGCGATACCATTTCAGGTAGTCCATCCACATCGGGCGGGGAATGCGGAACAGCGTTTCCCACGCCGCCTCGCCGAAGCATGCGGTGTACCAGGCGCGGAAGGTGAGCGAGGCCATGCCGAGCGCCGGGCCCAGCAGGTTCTTCGGCGAGCGCAGGGTTTCCATGCGGGCAAAGGTGACCCAGGGACCCTCCTGCCCTTTGGGGGCACGGTCGACGATGCGCAGATTGGCGATGCCCGCCCGGGTCAAGGCAAGCCAGGCGACCATGCCGCACATGCCGCCGCCGATGATGACGACGTCGCTCACCGGCTGTCCGTCAGCCGTCGTGACCGGCTTCGACCAGTTGGCGGCCGGGTAATTGAGATAGTCCAGGTCCTGTTTGACCCTCGCATTCAGTTCCGCGAGCCGCCCATGCTGTTCATTCGTCATAATAGCCTTTGCTCCTGAAATCCGCTTTCGGGACCGCCGCTGCCGGCGGCCCCTGAAAATGACCGCGCCAAATTCAGGCGCGTCAGTCGGCCAGAACGACCGCGTCGCGCTCGCGCCAGCCCACCCACACCTCGTCCCTCTCCAGGTGCGAAAGCGCTACCGGGTCGAGCTGCAAAGCCAGCTCCGCGCCATTTTCGAGTTCGATCGTGAGGGAGGTGTGCGCACCCTTGAAGACGCGCTGGACGATGCGCCCCCTCAGTGCGAACCGGTCCTTCGGCTGTTCCGCCATGCAGTAGAGCGCCTCGGGACGAAGCGCGACGGTCGCGCCGCTGCCGGCTGGCAGCTTCGTCCCGTTGAGGTCGGCGTGGATGATGCTTCCGTTCCAGTCGATGGCCGCGGTCGTTCCATCGTGGGAAAGCAGCTTGCCTTCGAGGAAGTTGCTCTGGCCGATGAAGTTGGCGACGAAGCGGCTGCGCGGGCGGGAATAGAGCTCGTTCGGGCCGCCCATCTGCTCGATCCTGCCTTTGTTCATCACCACGATGACGTCGGACATGGTCAGCGCCTCCTCCTGATCGTGGGTGACGAAGATGAAGGTCTTGCCGGTGGTCCGCTGGATGGTTTTCAGTTCGATCTGCATCTGCTGGCGCAGCTTGGCGTCGAGCGCCGAAAGGGGCTCGTCGAGCAGAAGCACGTTCGGGTCGGGGGCGAGCGCGCGCATCAGCGCGACGCGCTGACGCTGGCCGCCCGAAAGCTGGTCGGGCATGCGGTCGGCGAAATCCTGGAGCTTGACGAGAGCCAGCAGTTCCATGGTCCGCTTGTGGATCGCGTCCGAAGACAGCCCTTTCAACTCCAGTCCGAAGGCGATGTTGCGGCCGACGTTGAGGTGCGGAAAGAGCGCATAGTCCTGGAAGACGATGTTGACGTTGCGTCTGTTCGGCGGCAGATGGGTGATCGGCTTGCCTTCCAGATAAATCTCCCCCGACGAGGGCTGTTCGAAGCCGCCGAGCATCCTGAGCGTCGTAGACTTGCCGCAGCCGGAGGGGCCGAGCAGCGTCACGAATTGTCCGGATTCTACGGCGAGGTCCAGGTCATCGACCGCAGGCAATCCGCCGTAATATTTGTTGACGTTTTTGAAGTGGACCACAGGCTGCATGCGTCAGTTCCTTGAACGGCGGGTGAGGTGCTCGGCGTAAACGCCGACAGCGGCTGTCACGACCAGCACGATCGTCGCCATGGCGTTGATTTCCGGCGACATGCCGCCCTGCACCTTCGCGAAGATCAGCATCGGGAGCGTGGGCTTGTAGCCGCCGAGGAAGAAGGTGCGGACGAAGTCGTCGATACTGGTGAGTACGCAGAAGATCATGCCGCCGAGGAGTGCCGGCATCAGGTACGGGATCGTGACCCTGAGGAAGGCCACGAACCGATCGGCGCCGAGATCGCGAGCCGCGTCGACCAGATTGGCCGGCATGGAGCGCAGGCGCGTGAGCACCATGATCACCACGAAGGGCACCGCATGGACTGCATGCGACAGGATGATCGCCGCCGTGCCGGTCGGGATGTCGACGGTGCGGATGAAGATCCGCATGGAGATTGCGTTGATGAGGCCCGGAACGACTGCCGGCAGGCAGGCGAGTGCGAAGATGATCGCCTTGCCCCAGATGCCTTCGGTCGAGACCAGAAGCGCAATCCAGACGCCTATGACCGTCGCCGCCGCGGTGGTCGCCAGCGCGATCCCGATCGAATAGAGCGAGGCTTCGATGAACTGCTTGTCGTTGAGCACCTGGGCATACCAGTTGAGCGTCCAGTCCGTGATCGGAAAGGCGACGAAGCTCGCATCCTTGAAGCTCATGGCCGTCATCAGCGCCAGAGGCAGCAGGAGATAGACCGCAAACAGCCAGTAGGCCGCGCCGAGGGCGGTTTTCGGTAGGTCGGCGAAGTATGGTCGCATCGTGGCCTCCTTACATCAGCCGGACGGAACGGCCGCCGATCACCCGCATGAACAGGCCGACGGTCGAAAGCGAAACCGCGAGCAGCAGCATGGCGAAGGCAGCACCCTCGGGCCATTTGTCGTTCGAGGAGTGGAAGAGCGTCGCGATCACTTCGGGGAAGATGACCGTATTCGGACCGCCGAGCAGGAGCGGCGCCGCGAAGACCCCGACGGAGGTGAGATAGACGAGGCTGCAGCCGGAGACGATGCCGTCCTTCGACAAGGGCAGGATCACGCGGCGGAAGCGCTGGAACGGGCCGGCGCCGAGGTCGGCCGCCGCATGAATGAGCGGTGTCGGTATCTTCTCGATGGCCGAATAGAGCGGCAGCAACATATAGAGCGCCAGCAGATAGATGACGCCGAAGCTCAGCGAGAACGACGTGTAGAGCATCGGGATCGGCCGATCGATGAAGCCGAGTTCGCGCAGCGCCACGTTGACCGCGCCGCGATTGGCGAGAAGCATGATCACCGAAAAGGTGCGGATCAGTTCTCCGGCCCAGAAGGGGATGAGCAGGAGCAGCAGCGCGCGCATGCGGTTCTTCGGCTGAACGATCTTCGCAACATAGTAGGCGACCGGATAGACGATCACCAGGGTCGAGATCGTGACGACTGCCGCGAAGATGAGGCTGCGGATGAAGGGCATGAAATAGAGCTGGTCGGAGAAGAACAGTTCGTAATTGGCCAGCGTGTAGGCGGAGCCTCCGTCCGGTGCCTGCGGATAGTCCGCCATGAAGCTGATCCGCCCCATCTGGAAGATCGGCCCGATGTGCAGCGCCGCGATCCAGAAGAGAGGAACGCCGGCAAGCAGCGCCAGCCGGGCACGGCGGCTGTCCGCAAGGCGTCCGATGGTGTGACGATAGAGACCCGAACCGACGGCCTTGCCGATCCATCCGGCATAACGGGGCACCCGTCGAGAACCGGCGGATCGGGCTTGCATCGTGGTCGTATCTACCATTGTCGTCGTTCCAGGCTCAGGAAATGCTCTTTCTCACGGCCGGTCCCAGGGACCGGCCGTGTCGGATGGGCCTCGGCGATCGATCAGGCGGCCTTGATCTCGGCGACCGCCTTGTCGACCATCTCGTTTTTCATGTCGCGGTTGACGGAGCTGAAGAACTGGATGCGCTCGGTCTGTTCCTGCGGCAGGGTCATTGCCGCACGCTCCTTGTCGTTCAGCACCTTGTCCACGCCGTCGAATGCGGAGGCGAAGCCCGACTGGCGGCTCATCGCAGCGCCGATTTCCGGCGACGAGAGGATGGCGTCGAGGAAGGTATAGGCCGCATCCGTATTCGGGCCGTTCTTCACCACGTTGAAGGAGTAGAGGAAACCATAGGTCCCCTCCTTCGGAACCGATATTTCGATCGGATGTCCGTCCATGATCAGCTTCGCCGCGGGGCCGGACCAGCTATGGGCGACATAGATGTCCTCGTTGACGAACATCTGCTGAACCTCGGAGCCGGCGTCGTAGTATTTGCGAACCATGTCCTTGTTCTGGATCAGGTAGTCGCGCGCCTTGTTGGTTGCGGCCTGCGCCTCCTCCGGCTTGCCTTCATAGGTGACGAAGTCGCCGTCATTGCCCTGATAGCGCATGGTGATCTGGAGGAAATCGGAAATGATGTAGGACGTCAGGCCCTTGTATTCCTGATCGAACATGATGGCCCAGCTGTCGGAGGCCTTGGTATAATCCGTGTTGCGGGCGAGGCCCTCGAAGCCGGCCAAAAGCGGCACCCCGTAGACCGAACCGTCCACGGTCAGCTGCGGCGCGCCCTTGTAGGCGGAGGCAAGCTTGTCCCAGTTCTTCAGCCTGCCGGTGTCGAGCGGCGTGAGCAGCTTGGAGCCGATGAACTGCGACAGACGATGGCCGGTGACCGTGACGATGTCCGTCGAGGGCGTCTCGCCTTCGGCGGACAGCACGTTGTACTGCTTGCCCTGATCGTCGGTCAGGCGAATGCGCACTTCAATGCCCGTATCCTTTTGAAACTGGTCGATAAAGGACTGCGGAACGAACTTGTCATAGGTGGTGATGTTCACGACCTTGGACTGGGCAAATGCCGGACGGATGATTGCCGGCGCTGCCAGGACGCCCGTGCCGGCGGCCAGAAATTTCAGCGTGGAGCGGCGGGTTGCGATGAAGTCTTTCATGTCATTCTCCTCTTTTGGTTCTAAGTTTCGTTGTTATGCAGTGGATACTTTCTTGGCATTTGGCAGAGCGGTTTCGCGCGCTACCCTGCGTCGGCCTGGTCTCCTCCCAAGGTCATTTCAGCGGCGCGATTGGCGTTGCGCGGGTCGTGAGCGGTAAATCCCGGGATGCAGGTGGAAGCGATCTGGATGATCGCCTGGATCAGTTCGCGTGAGCTGTCGGACAACGGACGCGCGGCGGCCGAAAAGATCGCCCACGGGAAGGGAATGTCGACGTCGAGCGGACGGACCGCGACATTGGCCAGCTTCAAGCCGTAGGCTGTCGCAGGCTCGACGATTGCGACGCCGAGCCCCGTCGATGCGATCTGTACCGCATTGACCGAAACGCTGGTCGCGATGATCCTGGCCGGGCGGATATTCGCGGCTTCCAACGCTATGTCCACGCGGCGGCGCAGGCGGAACGGATTGGCCATCGTGATGATGTTGCGTCCGGCAAGATCGGCGATCGAAATCACTTCGCAGGCGGCAAGAGGATCATCTTCCGCCACGGCGGCAACGCAAGGTCCCTGAAACACCCCGTGCACTTCCAGTCCCGGCTGGTCGGCCGGCAGAGACGTGACGCAGAAATCTGCCGTGCGGGCCAACACCGATTGCACCGCCGCCTCTGCCGGCAGGCTGCGCAGATGGATTTTTCGCGGCAGCAGCTTTTCCGGCAGCGCCGCGAGCGCCAAGGGGATGATCCCGCTGGCGAAAGCCGGGATCGCCACGATCTCGATCGGCTGCGGCTCCTTTTCCGCGATCGTCCTTGCCCGCTCCCGCAAATGGCCGATGCCGCTCAGGAACCGCTCGGCTTCCGCGTGGAAGGCGATCCCCTTTTCGCTCGGTGCGATCTTCGGACCGTTGCGGTCGAAGAGCGCGAAGCCGACGGAAATTTCGAGGTCCTGGATGAGGCGCGTGACCTGGGACTGGGAGCGATCGAGCAGCCGGGCGGCGGCGGTGATGCTGCCGGTGGACATTACCGCAAGAAAGGCCTCGAGTTCCCGTATCTCCATGACGATCATGCGCCCAGTGCATTATAGCTGTCTCATACTGCATAAAACGTATCTTAAGCGCCAGTGACAAAGGACAATTTTTCTTTTCGGTGCTATCCAGTGAAAAATCTGCGGTTTCCCGGCTGGATGCTTTCGCGAAGAGCGGCGTTGGGCAACCTTGAGGGCAAGGCGGCAAACACGACGCCATCTGAGAAAGGAAGACAGAACCACGATGCGTATTGGTATTCTCGGCGCCGGGGCGATCGCCTTCGGCATGGCGGCTTTCCTGGCAAAAGCCGGTCATCACCCCGTTCTGTGGTCTCCTTCGGGTGCGCGCACGCGCAAACTGGCCGCGGGGGAGCCGCTGACGGCGACAGGCGCCGTCGAGTTTTCCGGCCCGGTGGCGGTTGCCCGTGACGGACGCGAGGCGGTCGCCGATGTCGACGCGGTCATCGTCGCCCTGCCGGCCAATGGTCATCGCGTGGCGTTCGATGCCGCGCTGCCGCACCTGAAGTCCGGCCAGCCTGTGATCGTCAGCTCGCACAGCTCCTTCGGCGCGCTCTATCTTTCGAAGCGGCTGGCCGAACGGGGCGTTTCCCTGCCCATCATCGTCTGGGGCACGACCCTTCTGACCGGCCGCCAGCAGCCGGACGGCGCAAGCGTTTCCGTCAATACGGTCCGCCAGAAAATCGACGTCGCCACTTTGCCGAAGGCTGCCGCAGCCGAAGGGAAGGCGCTGTGCACCGAACTCTTCGGCGACCGCTTCGTCGAGCGCGACGGGCTTCTGGCCATCTCGCTTTCCAACCTCAACCCGCAGAACCATTTGGGCATCGCGCTTCTCAACCTGACCCGCATGGAGAAGGGCGAGCAATGGGGACAGGGCGAGCATGTGACCCCGGCTGTCGGACAATTGATCGAAGCGCTCGACGCGGAGCGTCTGAAGATCGCCGAAAGCTTCGGTCTGTCGGTCAGAACCGTACGCGAACATTTCTCCCTGTCCTTCCATGTGCCGATCGGCACGGTCTCCGACATGAACCAGCAGATGCACCTCGAAGGGCGGGGCGGTTTCGGCCCGGCGACGGCCGACAGCCGGTACATCTACGAGGACGTGCCCTTCGGTCTCGTCCCCACCAGTCTGCTTGGACGGATCGCAGGCCGGCCCGCTGTTCTGCACGAAGCGGGAACGAGCCTGTTTTCCGCTGCAATGAACCGCAACCTCGCGGCCGATAACGACCTGTTGCCGGAGCTTGCGCTCGACAGTTTCTCGCCCGCCGCCCTCAGAGAGCTTTGCGACCAGGGTTTCACGGCCTGACGGCGAGCAGGCGTGCGCCTATCTCACGATCAGAAAGGCCCCGCTGGCCAGCGCGAAGGTAAGCACGCCCAGGCGCAGGCCGCGGCCGCGAATATGGTCGTGCGTCAGCCGCGACAGAGCGCTTCCGAGGAGAACCGCCGGTGCGAGGTAGAGTGCGGCCAGTAGCTGGTCCGCTCCGAGACGCCCTGCAAAGGCGAGTATCACGAGCGACATGATTTCGCCCACGAAGAAGCACACCGCCACGGTTGCCCTGAGTGTCGGCCCCTGGGCATGCTGGTAAAGGAGAGCGAGCGGCGGTCCGCCGATGCCGGTCGCCGTTTCGGTCACACCGGTAAACAATCCGACGCCGAGCGCGCTCGGGCGGCCCGGTTCGAAGGGCGGCGCGAAGAGCGCGGCGGCGGCGGCAATGACCGTGAACCAGCCGACGGCCAGGTCGAGCTGCTGGGTCGAGAGCGCGGCGAGCAGCCACACGCCGGCAAAGGTGCCGGCGAACCTGCCGAGCGTGATCCATTTCGCGCCGGACCAGTCGACCGCCGACCGTTCCCGCCAGGCGACGTGGAAGTTGAGCGGCAGCATCAAAAGAAGCAGCGTCACCGGCAGGAGATCGGGCTTCAGGATGCCGACGACCGGCGCCACGATCAGTGCGAAACCGATGCCGAGCGCACCCTGGATGAACGACGAGACGAGCGTAACGGCGCTCAGGATCGCAAAAAGGCCGAGGGTCATGCGAAATGCCCCAGCGCCCGATGCTCGGCCGACGGCTTGTGGACGCGCTGGATCGGCGCCCTTGCGATGGCATCGGCCGTGACCTCGCGCACCTCTGCAAGAAGCGCCCGTGCATCCCATCCGACGGGCCAGCCCTGCCAGAGACGGAGCTGCCCGGCGGTGAAGACCGCGTCGATCTGGTCGCGATTGCCGTAGCGCACGAGCTCCCACATGAGATCGTGGGAAGGGGTGAATTCAGGACGATCCAGGTCGACCAGAAGGAAATCGGCGGCAAGCCCCTCGCGGATCGCACCGGTCACCCCGGCGAGACCCGCGGCGTCCGCAGCCTGAGCGGTTGCCCGCTCGACCCAGAGCCAGCCGCCGCCGCAGGAGGAGTCGCCTGTCGCAAGGCCGAAGCCGGCGCGTTGCAAGCCTTCGGCGGCATCCATCAGACGGAAGCCGTCGGCGCGCGTCCCGTCCGTTCCCAGTCCGAAGCGGATGCCGAGTGCGGCCATCTGCAGGGCGGGTGCGATGGCATTGCCCTTCCAGAGGCTGGCGACCGGATTGTAGGCGACGGCCGTGCCGCTGTCGCGCAACAGGTTCAGCTCGTGCGGCGTCACCAGCGTGGAATGGGCGATCAGCACATGCGGGCCGAGGGCGCCGAGATGGGCGAGATGCTCCAGCGGGCGGCGGCCGGTTGCGACCAGCGAGCGCTCGACGGCGACGAGGTGTTCGTTGACATGGGTCTGGAATATCGCTCCCGCTTCACGTGCCATCCGGGAAACGTCGGCCAGCATATGGTCGCTGGCCGCCTCCGGAATGGAAATGGCGAGCGAGGCATGAACGAGGGGGTCGCCCTCGAATGCGGCCAGGTGCCTGGCCGCATTTTTGAGGATCGTCGTGCGTTCGGGGACGACGGCGGCTCCGCCGAGGTCGTTGCAGATCAGGCCTATGACGCTGCGCAGGCCGGTTTGCCGCGCCGCCCGTATCAGCGCATCGATATGGCCGGCTGAACGCGTGCCCGCATCGACGGCGGCGGTAAAGCCGCCGCGCAGGCACTCGAGCGCCGCAAGCTTTGCGGAAAGATAAACCATCCGTTCGTCGAGACTGCCTTCGAGCGGCACCCATATCCGGCGAAAGATCTCGGAAGGCTCGCCGAAGACAAGCGATTTGCCGAGCGACTGGGTCAGATGGGTGTGTGTATCGATGAAGCCGGGCATCACCAGATGATGCGGCAGCTCGATCGGTGTCAGATCCGGGTTCCGGCTGCCGACAAGCCCTGCGGCACCGATGTCCGTGAAGCGCCCGCCGCGGACCACTACCCCCAATCCGGATCGAGGCCCGTCCGGCAGGAGAGCCTTGCCGGGGTAAAGCAGGAAATCACCGCTGCCCGGTAACTTGTCGCGCAATCCCGTCACTTTTGTATTCCCTTAAATTTCAGCTTCGATGCTGGCTGCTGCCTTTTTCGGCGGCGCCCGAGAGCATTTCCGCTTTGAACCGCGGAATGCTCTGACCCTTTGTTTTGCGGCTATTCCGGACGGAAAACCGCTGCGCACTTTTCCTGGAATTGCTCTAGAGGCAGGTGTTGAAAAAACGCGTTCACAATCACCGCCGTGATGGTTCCGGCGGCAAGGCCGTTCGCCAGGATCATCTGGCTCCATTGCGGAAACTGGCTGTAGACGCCCGGGACCAGGATCGGCAGTAGCCCCATGGAAAGCGCCGCTGCCAGGGTGAACATCGGGCCGTGCTCGCGCAGATCGACGCGACGCAGAAGATCGATCCCGATCACGCCGATGATCGAGAACACGATCACGGCCGTTCCACCGACGACGGGCCCGGGCAGGGCATTCGCCAAACGACCGATCGGCGCAAACAGGGCTATGAGGACGAGGATCACGCCGGCCGTTGCGGTGACGTAGCGGGACTTGACGTTGGTTGCCCGGACGATGCCCACGTTTTCACCGCTGGTGATGATAAGCGAGGTTCCGAACAGGCCGCCGACGAGCGAGGCGACGGCGTCGCCGCGGATCGTTGCGGGCACGATCGCGTGAGCGTCGCCCCGACGCCCGACGATCTCGGCCGTGGCGATGGTCTGCCCCGTCGCTTCGGCCATCGATATGATCGAAAACACGATCAGCGGAAGGGCGGCGAAAAAGTCGAACTTCGGCATTCCGAACGGAAGAAGCTGGGGCATGGCAATCACCGGTCCGTCGAAGATGCCGGAAAGGTCCATATACCCGGCTCCGATGGCGATGGCCGAACCCGCGATGAGGCCGAGCATCACCGAGATCCGCTGAAGCGTGCCCGTGAAGACTCTCGCGAAGATCACCGTCAGCGCGATCGTCGCAAGGGCAAGCCCGACATTCATCGGATCGGCGAAGCCCTCGCTCCCCTGCTTGCCGGTGATCGTGCCGCCGTAGATGCGCACGAGGTTTGCCGATACGAGAAGGAGCATCGTCCCGACCACGATGGGCGGAAAATAGCGCAGCAGCCGCCGGAATACCGGCAGCGCCAGGAAGTAGAAGCCTGCCGTGAGGATCACCGCGCCGACGGCCGTCTGCACGTCGGTCTGCTGGGCGATGGCCAGAAAGATCGCGATCGGAGCGCCACCCGGCACCATGATGAACGGCAGCCGCGCGCCGAAGCCAGCCGGCCCGAAACTCTGCAGGATGGTGCCCAGTCCGCAGATCAGAAATGTCGCGCTGATCAGCGATACCGTCAGAGCGTCGGAAAACCCGAGCGCCTTGCTTACGAGAAATACGGCGGTAATCGGCGAAGCAGCCATCACCAGCACATGCTGAAGACCGAACAGAACCAGGCTGCGCGGCGGCAGCACTTCGTCCGTCGGGTCGATAGAATCGATTTTGTTCCCGGTCATTTGATCTCCTCCCACGCCAGCCTCTCTCCCACTGGCAATGCAAATCGTTTTGCATAGCGCGTGATAGCACATTTTCTCTTGCTAGCAAATCGATTTGTAAAAGCCGCGTCGCAATGCCATCATCCGGGCCGGTTCATGGACGGGGTGTTCGGATGGCAAGATCGACGATCGTGGAATTGGCGAAGGCGGCGGGCGTATCGCCGACCACGGTTTCCCACGCCTTCAGCGGACGGCGCTATGTCGACCCCGAGACGATAGCCAGAATCGTAGCGCTGGCCGACAAGATGGGCTACCGGGCCAATCCCCGGGCCCGCAGGCTCCGGACGGGCGGGGCGGGGATCATCGCCCTGGCATCGTCAATGCCCTTTGCAGTCGCTGCAGGCCCCGCGAGACTGGGCTTCCTGATGGAGATCGCTGCCGCCGCTGCCGTTACGGCCCTTTCGCGGCATCTCGCCCTCTGCCTGGTGCCGCCTTTGGAGCCCGACTCCAACCTCGACGCGCTGGAAGTCGACGGCGCCATAATCGTCGAGCCCATGGTCGAAGACCGCTTACTGGATTTCTTCTCTGCCCGCGGCGTACCCGTTGTCTCGATCGGACGGGCGCCGGGGAGGGAGGACATTCCGTCGGTGGATATCCAGAGCACTGCGACGGCCCGGCTGATGCTGGAGCACCTTGGCGCGAACAGCCGCCGCGTCGGCCTGATCACCGGCGAGCAGCGGCGCAATTCCTACATCGAGACCGAAGCTGCCTATGCGGCTTTCGCCGCGGAGAGAGGATATTCACCGGTTGCGTTGCGCGTCGACGAAAGCGGCGGCGAATCCGAGGCAGCCGCGGCTGCCGAAAGGCTCCTGCGAAACAATCCGGATATCGACGCGTTATGCGTGCCTGTCGACGCTTTCGCCAGGGGCGTGCTCGATGCCGCCCGGTTGCTCGACCGTCCCGTTCCGCATGGGCTACGACTGGCGACGCGATACGACGGGATGCGGGCAAAACTCGCGACGCCGCAATTGACGGCTGTCAACCTGCACCTGGATCAGGTCGCGGAAGCGGCGATCGACCTGCTGATCGCAGCGATGGAGGGCAAGGAGCCCCAGCCGCACGCGATCGCCCCGCCGCAACTTGTCGTGCGCGAATCCTCGACGGCATGACTGCCGCTCATTTGCGCGCGGCCCCCGGCAGACCGGCTCCGCTGCGATCGGCCTTTTTGCGCGCGAACTGCAACCCGGCAATTCCCGCGGTCACAGCCAACGCGATACCCACCGGGATGGCGCTTGACGGTTGCTCGGATTTTTTCAGTACTGCGACGATGTCGAAGCCGACATCGAGGCCGATGCGCTTGGCATAGGAGCCGAAGTCGACATTGCTGATCATCAGACTGTCGCCCGCCGGTGTGACCGCGAGCCCGATCGACTGCAGCCGTTGAAGCGGCTCGCCGGGCTCGCCGAGCGGCACGTTGACGGTCTTGCGGACCTCGTCGCCCATCAGGTCGAAGCCCTGGACCACGAAGTTGATCCGGCTCTTTGCCGGAGCTTCCTCGACCGCCCGCAGGAATTCTGAGGCGGGCAGTTCCTCATAGGGCGGCGAGATCTGGTTGAGCCACCAATCGGGGCGGAACAGCGTGAAACAGACGAGCAGCAGCACCGCGCTCTCCCACAACCGGCTTTTCGTGACGAACCAGTTCATCGTCGCAGCCGAGAAGATGAGAATGGCGGCGAGCGATATGACGGCAACCCAGATCGTATGCGCCCAGGTGTCGACGCCGATCAGCAGGATCGCCGGATTGAAAATGAAGACGAACGGCAGGATCGCGGTGCGCAGCGAATAGAATGCGCCCTGAAAGCCCGTGGCGATAGGGTCTTCCTTGGAAATCGCCGCCGCGGCGAAGGCAGCCAGCCCAACCGGCGGCGTGATGTCGGCCATGATACCGAAATAGAAAACGAAGAGGTGGACTGCGATGAGCGGTATGGCGAGGCCCGCCTGCGAGCCGAGCTCGACGACGACCGGCGCCATCAGGGTGGCCACCAGGATGTAATTGGCGGTGGTCGGAATTCCCATGCCGAGCACCAGGCTGATCGCGGCGATGAGGATCAGCATCATGATGACGTTGCCGCCCGAAATGAACTCGACGAGCTCCGTCATCATCAGGCCGAGGCCCGTGAGCGTGATCGTTCCGACGACGATACCGGCGGTGGCGGTGGCGACCGCGATGCCGATCATGTTGCGGGCGCCGAGCGCCAGGCCGTCGGTCAGGTCCCAGGCGGCGGCGCGGACCGAACCAGCAACATCCTCCTTCCGGAAGATCGCCATCAGCGGCTTGCGGGTGGCGACGATGGCGATGATCGTCAGCGTTGCCCAGAAGGCCGAAAGCCCGGGCGAAAGCTGCTCGACCATGAGGCACCAGAGCAGGACGACGATGGGGATGAGGAAATCCAGCCCGGTCCGCGTCACATCCCATGCCCGCGGCAGTTCCAGGATCGGCGCGTCGGGATCGTCGAGCTCCAGGTCCGGATAGCGCGACGAGTACCAGATCGTCGCGATGTAGAGCGCCACGCCGGCAATCGCGAGCAGCAAAGGCGCGCTTTCTCCGAATGCGGCCCGAATGGCGATGATTCCGTAATAGAGAAGGCAGATTGCCAGCACGCTTCCGGCAAGTCCGAGGCCCATGCGAAGCCACCGCTCGCGCATCGGAGTCGGACGCTGGGGGATCGGCTGCATGTTCAGCTTCACCGCTTCCAGATGCACCATGTAGAGAAGCGCTATGTAGGAGAAGACCGCCGGCAGCAGCGCATGCTTGACGATTTCCGAATAGGGAATGCCGACATATTCGACCATCAGGAATGCGGCCGCGCCCATGACGGGCGGCATGATCTGGCCGTTTATCGAGGCCGTAGCCTCGATCGCGCCGGCCTTCACGCCGGAAAGCCCGGTGCGTTTCATCAGCGGAATGGTAAAGATGCCGCCCGACACGACGTTGGAGACCGACGAGCCGGAAACGACGCCGTTCAAGGCCGACGAGACGACCGCCACCTTGGCCGGGCCGCCGCGCAGATGTCCGAGCAGCGCGATGGAGATCTGCATCATCCAGTTGCCGGCACCGGCCTTCTCGAGCAGCGTTCCGAACAGGACGAAGAGGAAAACGAAACTCGTCGACACGCCGAGCGCAATGCCGAAAACGCCCTCCGTCGTCAGCCATTGATGGTTGATGAACTTCACCAGCGAAGCGCCGCGATGCTGGATGACGTCGGGCATGTACTGGCCGGCGAAGGTATAGAAGATGAAGACGCCGGCGACGAAAACCATCGGCAGACCGAGCGCGCGGCGCGTGGCCTCGAGCAGGAGCAGGATGCCAGCGGTGCCGGTGACGAGATCGAGCGTCGAGGGCTGGCCGGGCCGTCCGGCAAGCTCGCCATAAAAGAGGAACAGATAGGCGCCCGCGAAGGCGCCGAGCGCCGCGAGCACCCAATCGGCGAGCGGCACCCGGTCGCGCGGCGAACTTTTCAGCGCGGGATAGGCAAGGAAGGTTAGGAACAGCGCGAAACCGAGATGGATGGCGCGAGCTTCGGTGTCGTTGAGGATGCCGAAGCCGAAGACGAAGGGCAGGGGAGACGCGTACCAGAGCTGGAACAGCGACCATGCCACAGCGGTGCAGAGCAAGATCTGCCCGGTCAATCCTTTGGCGTTGCGTCCGCCGGTATCCGCTTCGGCGACCAGTTGCTCGAGGTCGACATCGACCTTCCGTTCTTGAAGTTCGCTCGTGACACCCTCCCATGCCGATATTGCCGGCGAGCCGCCTTTCGGCCCGCCGGTAGACGTCAGAACGCGAAGCTTACTTCAACCAGCCCTTTTCCTTGTAATATTTTTCCGCACCCGGATGCAGTGGTGCAGAGAGGCCGTCCTTGATCATCTTGGCGGGCTCGAGATTGGCGAAAGCCGGGTGCAGCGACTTGAACTCGTCGAAATTCTCGAAAACCGCTTTCGTCAGCGCGTAGACGCTCTCTTCCGGAACATTGGCGGAGGTGACCAGTGTCGCCAGAACGCCGAAGGTTTCCGTGTCTTCCGGATTGTTGTTGTAGAGGCCGCCCGGAATGGTCGCCTTGGCGTAATAGGGATTGTCGGCGACCAGCTTGTCGACGACTTCGCCGGTGAGCGGCACCAGCTTCGCCGCGCAGGTCGTCGTCGGATCCTGAATATTGGCGGAGGGATGCCCCACGCCGTAGAAGAAGCCGTCGATCTTGCCGTCGCAAAGCGCCGGGCCATGCTCGTCCGCCTTGAGTTCGGATGCGAGCGAGAAGTCGGCGAGCGTCCAGCCCATGGCGCCGAGCAGGCGTTCCATGGAAGCGCGCGTTCCAGAACCCGGATTGCCGACATTGAAGCGCTTGCCCTTGAGGTCCTCGAACTTCGTTACGCCGGCATTTGGATGCGCCAGTACGGTGAACGGCTCCGGATGAATCGAGAAGACCGCCCTGAGGTCGGCATGTGTGCCGCCCTCCTTGAACGATTCCTCACCCTTCATGGCGTTGTACTGGACGTCGGACTGCGCCATGCCGAAGTCGAGCTCGCCCTCCTTGATCGTGTTCACGTTGAACGCCGATCCGCCGGTGGATTCGACCGAACAGCGGATGCCGTGCGTCTTGCGGTCCTTGTTCAGAAGCCGACAGATGGCGCCGCCCGCGGCATAGTAGACGCCGGTGACGCCGCCGGTGCCGATCGTCACGAATTTCTGCTGCGCCGCGGCGCTGCCCGAGAAAAACAGTGCTGCCGAGAGGGCGGCGATCTGCGCTCCGCGCAGGGTAATCCGTTCATGTTTCATCTATTTCTCCCATAATGCTTCGCGTGCCACTGAGCCGTCCCGAGATTTATGCCTGCAGCGCCACGCGTCCAGTCGGACGCGCAAAGGTCGCAGCGGCAGTTTGTATTACACGCAGAAGGGCACGTCCGCGCATGTTACGATCGTTGCGCTTTATCAAGCAAGGGGCATACTTTGCAAATCGGTCGGTCGGAATAACCGGTGATCGGAGCAGCCGGGTGTCTCGCCACGGTGGGGGCATTCGCGGATGCCGATTATTGGGGAACCAAGAATGGGCGCCGGATGTTTTCCTCCTTCAAACGTGAGCATCGCCATGGCGACGATACGATATGAAATTGTGGAACACGATGGGGGCTGGGCCTACAAGGTAGACGACGTCTTCTCCGAGACCTTCCCCACCCATGACGATGCACTGGCCGCAGCCGAGATCGCGGCGCGCCATCATGAGCTTCCCGGCTCTACCGAGGCCATCGAGTTCCAGGATCCCGCCGGCCGTTGGCATGAGCAGGTCGCCTCCGGCTTCGATCGCCCGCATACCAGGGTCGTCGATACGCAGGATGCAGGGGACGCGGCAGAACGCCCGGCCAGCCCTGAGCCTCGACGTCCTTTGCAAACCGTCCTGGTTCTTGCCGGCCTCGGGCTCGCGATCGGGTATTTTCTTCGTCGACACTAAGTCCAGTTGAGCACAGAGCCTCGACAGCGCCATCCGGACGGCGGCGGAGAGCTGCCGTTGCGCGTGGCAAGTGCGTTCCGGGCAGCCGACGTGCTCTTGACTCTCGTGGTATAACACCTTAACAATCACACCATGAGCACACTCGCCGTTCGCAAGAAGCTTTCCGACGAAGTCCGGTTGAAACTGGAGGAGATGATCCGCGACGAGATCTATCCTCTGGGGGCGACGCTTCCTTCCGAGCGAGACCTGATGGAATTGTTCGGGGTCGGGCGGCCCTCGATCCGCGAGGCGCTTTATGCGCTGGAGCGCATGGGGCTGGTGAAGGTCAGTACGGGCGAGCGTGCCAAAGTCACGCGGCCGACGCCGGATCACTTCCTGTCTTCGCTTGCAGGCGCCGCGCGCATGCTGCTCGGCCACCCCGAGGGTGTGGCCAATTTCGAGCAGGCGCGCCTGTTCCTGGAGGAGGGATGCGCGCGCCATCTCGCGGCCCATGCGACAGCAGAGCAGATCGAGGCGATCGACGCCGCGCTGGCGCGCAATGAGGCCGCTATCGGCAAGGCTCGCGCCTTTGCTGCCACCGATGTCGCCTTTCACCGCACGCTGACCCAGATGGTCTCGAATCCCATTTTCGTCGCGGTCCACGACGCGTTCGTGGACTGGCTGATCGGCCAAAGGCCTCTGCCGGCCAGGCCGGAGATTTCCAACAGGGAGAGTTTCGAGGAGCACGTGGTGATCGTGGAGGCCATCCGCGCCCGCGATCCGGAGCGTGCCGGACGGGTCATGCGCGAGCACCTGGAGAGTGCCGCGCGCAAATACAGGCAAACGAGCCCATAGCATCGGGCCGATAATGGGAGGAGCAACAATGAAAACGGGAATGATTTCGCTCGCGCTTGCGGGGCTGTTGATGGCGTCGCAAGCCATGGCTCAAGAGGCGCGCACATTGCGCCTGGGAATGCAGGGTACGGCCGGAGACCCGCAATTCGAGGGCGTCACCGAGGCGGCGCGCATCATCAAGGAAAAATCGGGCGGCCGGCTGACGCTGGAAATCTTCCCGAATTCTCAGCTCGGTACATTCACCGAGATGATGGAGCAGGTGACGCTCGGCGAGCTCGATTTCACGCTGAATCCGTTCGGCGGGATGGACGCCTGGGTTCCGCGGGCCGTGTTGGCGAGCACCGCCTATGTCGTCGGCGACTTCGATCACCTTCAGAAGATCATCGCCTCCGACTGGGGTAAGGGGATCGTCGACGAGATGCGGACCGAGCACAAGTGGCGCATGGTCGACTCCTGGTACTTCGGGACGCGGCACACGACGGCAAAGAAACCGATCGAAAAGCCTGCCGATTTCGCGGGCATGAAGCTGCGCGTCCCGAACTCCGCGCCGCTTCTTACCTGGGCGAAGGCGATGGGCGCGAGCCCCACGCCGGTCGCATTCGCCGAGGTCTATCTTGCACTCCAGACCAATCAGGTGGACGGCCAGGAAAACCCGCTGCCCATCATCGACTCGATGAAGTTCACCGAGGTGCAGTCCCATGTCTCCTTGACCGGGCATCTGGTGCAGGACCAGGTCATCCTCATGTCGGAAGACACGTGGAATGCGCTCGAGCCCGCCGACCAGAAGGTCGTGATGGAGGCATTCGAGGCGGGTGGCGCCCTCAACGACAAGCTCGTCAGCGACAAGGAAGCGAACCTCGTCAGCGATTTTCGCGAGCGCGGCATCACCGTGGTCGAGCCCGACAAGGCGGCGTTCCAGGAAGCGATGAAGCCCGTCTATGCCGATCTCGACGCAAAATTCGGTGCCGACACGGTCAAGACGCTGCTCGATCTCCGTTAACCGCCCGCAGGCGCGGCCACAGGTGGCCGCGCCTTCCATTCCGGGGAGTTCAGCAATGGCCAATCCAAGCCGCTGGCGAAGCTTTGCCCACATCGAAGAGACACTGGCCGCGATCCTGCTGGTCTTCGCCTTCGTCGTGATCGCACTGCAGATCGTCACCCGTTTCGTCTTCCATGATCCGATGTTCTGGACAGAGGAGGCTGCGCGTTATGCCTTCGTCTGGCTGGTGGCCCTTGGCGCCGCGGAGGGCGTCACCTCACGTACGCACATCACCATGGATATCGTGCCGCGGATGCTCCCGGAGCGGGCGCAGCTCTTTCTGCGGCTCGTTCTGGATGTCCTGGTGCTCACCGCGCTGCTCGTTCTCGTTTACTACGGTTTCTTCGGGGCCATGCGCGCCCACAAGGTGATGTCGATCGCGATCGGCGTGCCGGAGTCGTGGCTTTACGGAGCCTTGCCCGTGTTCGGCCTGTTGGCGGCTGTCCGGATCATGCTTGTCATGGCGCGGGATGTCCGGCTGCTTTTCGGCGGCCGCCGCCCGCCGGTCGATGCCCCTTTCGAAAGGTATCTCTAGATGGCGACGCTCTTCGGGGGATGGTTTGCCCTTCTGATCGCCGGCATGCCGGTTGGATTCACGCTGATCGTGGCTGCGCTCGCCTACATGCTCTGGCAGGGGACGGGCCTGAACTTTGCCGGCCAGCGCATGATCGCCGGCCTCAACAGCTTTCCGCTGCTTGCGGTCCCCTTTTTCATCCTCACCGCACAATTGATGAATCTTTCGGGCGTGACTGAGCGCATTTTCGACTTCGCCAAGGCGCTTGTCGGCCATATCAGGGGCGGGCTCGGCCATGTGAACATCATGGCGAGCGTGCTGTTTTCCGGCATGTCCGGCTCGGCGGTCGCCGATGCCGCCGGCCTTGGTCAGCTTGAGATCAAGGCCATGCGCGACGCCGGCTATGACGAGCAGTTTTCCGGTTCGATCACCGCCGCATCGGCAATCATAGGCCCGCTCATCCCGCCCTCCATTCCCCTCGTGGTCTACGGGGTGATCGCCAATACCTCGATCGGGGGCCTTTTTCTCGGCGGGATCGTGCCCGGCCTCCTTTGCGCGGCCTCGCTCATGATCATGGTCTACGTGATCGCCTGGCGCCGCAACTATGCGACCGCGCAGCGCGCCGGCTTTCGCCGGGTGTGGTCCACCTTCTGGCACGCGCTGCTTCCGCTCATCACGCCCTTCATCATCATCGGCGGCATCTTTGCAGGGGTGTTCTCGCCGACCGAGGCTGCCGTGGTCGCGGCCAGCTATGCTCTCTTCCTCGGTGTCGTCGTCTACCGTGAAATCACCTTCGCCAAACTCGTGACGGTACTGCGCGAGACTGTCAGCCATACGGCCGCCGTCGGCCTTCTCATCATGGGCGTGTCGCTATTCGGCTATGTGATCGCGCGGGAGCAGGTACCCCAGCACGTCGCCACGTTCTTCCTCACTTATGCGGACGATCCGCTGACATTCCTGATCCTCGTCAATCTCATGCTGCTTGCGCTAGGGACCTTTATCGAGGCCCTGGCAATCTTGCTGCTCATCGTACCGGTGCTGGTCCCGACCGCGCTCCAATTCGGGGTGGATCCCGTCCACTTCGGTGTCATGGTCGTGTTCAACCTGATGATCGGCATTTTGACGCCACCCATGGGCGTGGCGCTCTTCGTCGTTTCCAAGGTCGCCGACATCCCCTTCGGCGTGCTCGCACGCGGTATCCTGCCTCTTCTCGTTCCGCTCTTCGTCGTCCTGGTGCTGATTACCATCTTTCCGGCGCTCGTCACCTTCATCCCCGACCAGATGCTCGGAGCCGCCCGATGAGCCCGCAAGTCAGGCCGCCCGAAGGCATCTGGGGAGCAGTGCTCCTGCCGGTCGGCCGGCGAGGTGAAATCGAATGGTCCGCTTTGAACGAGCAGCTTTCCGCGCTTCTCGAAAGCGGAATTCAGGGCGTCTACACCAACGGCACCGCGGGCGAATTCCACAACCAGACGGAGGACGAATTCGACCGGCTGAGCCAACTGGCAGCCGAGTTTTGCCATTCCGTCGCCCTGCCGTTCCAGATCGGCGTTTCACATTCGAATGGGCGTGTCGCGCGCGAACGCCTGGCCCGCGTCGCCTCTCTGCGACCCGATGCCGTTCAGATCACCCTGCCGGACTGGTGGGCGCCGAGCTATCACGAGGCGGAGGTCTTCTTCGCCGGCATGGCGGCAACTGCGCCCGACACTCCGCTGATCCTTTATAACCCGCCTCATGCCAAGCGCCGGCTGAATCTTGACGAGATCGCAGGTCTAAGGGCCGGTCTCCCTATGCTCATCGGGGCCAAACTGCCGGGCGGCGACGAAGTCTGGTACGAGGAGCTTCGTCGCAAGCTGCCGGATCTCGCCGTCTTCATTCCCGGACATTTCATGGCGAGCGGCTGCCTCGCGGGCGGCCGCGGCTCCTATTCCAATGTTGCCTGCCTGAGCCCCGTCGGGGCCGTCAGGTGGTGGCATCAGCTTCGGGAGGATCCGGCAGGCGCTCTCGCCTTCGAGGCCCGCGTCGTCGGCTTCATGAACGAGCACGTCCTGCCGCTTGCCGCGTGCCATGGCCTGTCCAACGCCGCGCTCGACAAGGCGATGGCTGCAGCCGGCCGCTGGTGCCCAATCGGGCCGGATTTGCTCTGGCCCTATAGTTCCGCCCCCCGTGAAGCGGTGATCGAGCTTGGCACCGCTGCCCGCCGCCAATTGCCCGAGCTTTTTTCCACGAGCCAGTGAAAGCGATCATAAGATGAAACTCGAAGGGATCTATTCGGCCCTCCTTACCCCGTTCTCCGAAGACGAAAGCATCGACCGGCAGGCCATCGGGGCGCTCGTCGATTTTCAGGTCCGGCTCGGCATCGACGGGGTCTATGTCGGCGGCAGCTCGGGCGAAGCGATGCTGCAGTCGCTCGACGAGCGCGCGGACTACCTCTCCGACGTTGCCGCCGCCGCGTCCGGCCGCCTGACGCTGATCGCTCATGTCGGCACGATCGCGACGAGAGATGCGCTCAGGCTTTCGCAGCATGCGGCCAAATCGGGCTACCACGCGATCTCGGCGATCCCGCCCTTCTACTACGACTTCTCTCGGCCCGAAGTCATGGCGCATTACCGGGAGCTGGCCGATGCTTCGGCCCTGCCTCTCATCGTCTATAATTTCCCCGCCCGCACCAGCGGCTTCACCTTGCCCGAACTGGTCGAGCTTCTCTCGCATCCCAACATCATCGGCATCAAGCATACGTCGAGCGACATGTTCCAGCTCGAACGCATCCGGCATGCAGTACCCGACGCCATCGTCTACAACGGCTATGATGAAATGTGCCTGGCCGGTTTCGCGATGGGCGCACAGGGTGCGATAGGCACCACCTATAACTTCATGGGCGATCTGTTCGTCGCGCTCAGGGCCTGCGTAGCCGCCGGGCGGATCGAGGAGGCCCGGCGGCTGCAGGCCATGGCGAACCGCGTGATCCAGGTGCTGATCAAGGTCGGCGTCATGCCGGGGTCCAAGGCGCTGCTCGGCATCATGGGTCTTCCCGGAGGCCCCTCCAGACGTCCTTTCCGGAAGGTCGAAGAGGCGGATCTCGCAGCGCTTCGCGAAGCCGCGGCGCCGGTCCTCGCGTGGCGCGAGAGCACATTCAGGAGAAGCGCGTAACGGTTTTCCGTCCCGAAGTGCGCGGCTTCGAAAGTTTAGAGCGTTGAGTGTCTTGATGAAACACTAAGGCGCTCTAACTCCACGCGGTTGTCGCCACCCAAAGGCCGCAATCATGTGCAGTGTATCAGCGACCGTTCGCCTCCTTCTTCGTAGCCATACCTCCTTACGCCAATCACCCCGGTTCCTTGTCGACGGCGAGTTGGAAAGCGCACGCGTCGTCGCAGGCTGCACTCCGCAGGCGATGCGGCGGACACGGAGTTGTGAGTGGACGGGTGGGGTCAGTCCCATAAAGATGCGCGTGAAGACTGTCGAGGCTCGTGATGGAACGTAAACTCGCAGCAATCGTAGCTGGCGACATCGTCGGCTATACCCGCCTGATGTCCGAGGATGAATCCTCGACCTATGCCGCCCTGCGGGCGACTTTCAGCGGATTGATCATACCTTCGGTCGAGAAGCACGGCGGCCGCACATTCAAGACGACGGGGGACGGTTTTCTCGCGACGTTTCCAAGCGTCAACGAGGCGCTCGATGCCGCGATCGAAATCCAGAACGGATTTTCCGAGCAGCCCTTCGACATGCGCCTCGGCATCAACCTCGGCGACGTCATAGAAGCCGACGGCGACATGTTCGGCGACGGCGTGAACGTCGCGTCGCGGCTCGAAGCCATGGCCGAACCGGGCGGCATTTTCGTGAGCGAGGCGGTGGTCCGCAGTGCCGACCGGAACCGCAGCAAGCTCTTCTACAGCATCGGCCGGAGGCAGGCGAAGAACATTCCCGAGCCGCTCGCCGTCTATGCGGTGCGGCTCGATGCGGATGAAAAGAACCGTCTCGGCTGGATTGGTCGGATCGCCCGTGGCCGGCGCGCGGCATTGCCCTACGCTATCGGGGCCGCGGCACTCGTCCTCGCCGCTGCCGCAACGCAGGCGCCGGAGGTAAGAGCCGTCGGCGCCGACTTAGCCGGCAGCCTCGCGCGCCTGGCGGGCGGCGAACTCGCCGATGCAAGGCCGACGGTCGCGGTGCTGCCGTTCGACAATATGAGCGGCGACGCCGAGCAGAGTTATTTCGCCGACGGGCTTACCGAGGACATAATCGCCAATCTGGCGCGAAACCCCGAGCTTCAGGTGATTGCCCGCAATTCGACCTTCGCGCTGCGCGGACAGGCAGAAGACATCCGCCTGATCGGCGAAAGGCTGGGTGCCGGCTATGTGGTCGAAGGCAGTGCCCGGCGCGCCGGGGACCAGCTTCGTGTGGTGGCGCAGCTGATCGATGCGCGCAGCGGTGCGCATCTCTGGTCGCGCAGTTACGACCGCCGGGTCGAGGACATATTTGCGGTCCAGACCGACCTGACGGCCGAAATCGTCTCGCATCTGGTTTCCTATGTGCGCGAGTCAGAGGTCTCGAATGCGGCGGAACGGCCGACCGAAAACCTCCAGGCCTATGACCTCGTCCTCCAGGCGCGTGACCGGTACAAGCACGGCTCGAAGGATGCGGAGGCACTGATCGCTGCCCGGGCGCTGCTTCATCGTGCCCTCGAGCTCGACCCCGGTTACGCCGCGGCGCGCGCGAATCTGGGGATGACCTATATCGTCGACTTCGTGCAGAACCTCAGCGGCAGGGCGACGACGACCGATGCGGAAACCGGCCTCAGCGAGGCACGCCAGGCTGTCCGCCTCGATCCGAACCTCGCTGCCGGCTACCAGGTCCTCAGCTTTGGCCTTTCGGCAACCGGCGACTATCCCGGCGCCATGCAGGCGGCACAAAGGGCCGTCGAACTCAATCCGAACGACCCGGACAGCCTGATGGCGCTGGCAAAGGCGCAGGTCCGGTTCGGCAGCTATGAGGAGGCGGTGCAAAACGCGGAGCGGGCGCGCCGGCTGCATCCCATGGCACCGGAATATTATACCTATGTCTACGGGCAGGCGCTCTATGCTGCCGGTCGTCTCGATGAGGCCGACGAGGTCTTGCGGGAATGCCTGATCCGCGCCCCGCAGGAGGCGGATTGCCTGCTGATACGGACGGCGGTTCTGAGCCAGCGGGGAGACGTTGAGGGAGCGCAGCGCACAATGGCGCGCCTGACCGAGGTGGACCCCGAATTTTCGCTCGCAAGCGAGCGCTCCGTGCGCCGCTTCGGCGACTCCGCGCTCATGGAGGAATTCCTCTCCCGGCTCGCCGAGGCAAATGCCCCTGACGTAACGAGTGGTTTCCTTCGACCGCGCACGCAATCACAAATCTAAGGCCTGTTGAGATTCGGGATACCCGCCGCGGTCTGTTTGAATTCCTCATCCCTGTGACGAGCACAGGGATGAGGAAGGAGGAGAGATTACGGTCTTCCTGGACGTGCTCTACCTGTTGGCGGGCCTCAAGCGCAGAATCCTGCCGGATGCGGCGTCGATCAGCGCGAGCACCGAGCCATCGGAGGCCTGGAGGAGATCGCGAACCCGTGCCTCGAGCGAAAGAACTTCCTCGCCGGTCACCTTCCGGCCGTCCGTCTGCACTCTGACGATACCGCCTGCCGACAGGCCGCCGATCAGGAGGTCGCCCCGCCAGTCCGCAAACAGGTCGCCCGTATAGAACATCATTCCCGAGGGTGAGATCACCGGCGTCCAGCTATGGATGGAGCCTGCGAATTCGGGCCGGCTCGGCGGATCGGGAATTCGTTCGCCCGAATAATGTCTGCCCCAACTCACCACCGGCCAGCCATAGTTTTTGCCGGCCTCGGGTATGTTCAACTCGTCTCCCCCCATCGGTCCCATCTCTGCCGTCCAAAGCACATCGGTTTCCGGATGGATGGCGGCGCTCTGCACGTTGCGGTGGCCGTAGGACCAAATCTCGTCGGCGCCCTCGCGGCCGACGAAGGGGTTGTCGTCCGGTATGGAGCCATCGGGATTGACGCGGACGATCGTGCCGAGATGGTTGGCCGGGTTCTGGGCCTCCTGCATGTCGAAGCGTTCGCCGAGCGTGATGAAAAGTTTGCCGTCCGGCGCGAAGGCCAACCTCGAGCCGAAATGATTCTCGCCTGAAGCCGCCGGCTCCTGCCGGAAGATTATCTTGAAGTCCGAAAGCGCGGTGGCGTCGTCGTTCAGCCGGCCACGGCCGACCGAGGTGGCGGCGCCGCCTTCGCGTTCCTCTGCAAAGGAAAGATAGACAGTCCTGTTCGTGGCGAAATCCGGATCGAGTGCAACATCGAGGAGCCCACCCTGACCTTGGGCGAAGACATCCGGGACCCCTTCGATCGGTTCGCCGACGGCTCCCTCGGCCGAAACGAGGCGTAGCCTGCCGGGGCGCTCCGTCACCAGCATGTCGCCATCCGGCAGAAGGGCAGCGCCCCAGGGATGCTCGAGGCCGCCCGCGAAGACTTCGACGCCGACAGGCCCGCTTTCGGTGTCGAGCATACGCGGCGAATCCTGCGCAGTCGCGGTCTCGTGCCGCGCAACGGCCATCGCCGCCGCCAATGCCAGGAAAACAGCTGCTCGCATCATGGCCGCCTCCGCTCGTTTCACGAACCGGACTGTTCACTCGGCCCCTAATGGGGAAGCCGGGCCAAAGTTCCCGGCAGATACGCAGGCCGCGTTCACATGTATGCGGCCACCGGGAAAGGACAGAAAGGACAGGGGACCGCAGCACCGGTGGAGGTCAGAACACGGCAAGATACCGCAGCAGCGACAGGATGCCGATAATGATGACGATGGCCTGGACGATCTGCTTGGTGCGCCCGTCGAGGGGAAGGCGGTTGACAAGGTAAAGAACCAGAATGACGACGAGAAAGGTGATCAGGATGCTGATCAGTACCGACATGTTGTCTGCCCCATTCGTTGAAAAATGCTGTCTTCTGTTTCAACTATGGGAGGCAGAGCAAAAGGCAAGTGGAGGGCCTTGGCGTTCGCGTAACTCTCTTCACTGAAGAATGATGGGGGGTCTGGATTCGCGCCGTATCCGCACCAATATTAAGTCATCATCAACAAAGCCACTTTGATTAGAGGGTCAAAGGAAATGTCGGTGCGCTTCTCGGATCTCGCCATTGACGACGACGAAATCTTGATGTTGCGACGTGTTCACGTTTATGCCTGCTCCTCCAGGGAGCTGGAGCCGGAAAGTGAACATGGTGCGGAGTTGGGAAAGATGCTGTTCCACCTTTACCGGCAGGGCGTGAGGAGCGAACTCGCGCTGATGCAGATGTTGACGACGGGTGAGGCCCCGCCGGCACCGGAAGCGGGCTAGAGCGCTTCCCGGAAGACTGTGTAATGAAGCAGGGAAACGCTCTAGATCGCGATGTTTTTAGGTCGGGTCGACCTAAAAGCATGAACGTGTTCGATTCCAAGAAGTTGAGACGCGGGATGCGGGCGGAAAACCGCACACGGCGGCTGCGGTCACATCCGCTGAGAATGCGACAGCGGACTTGCCGGCCGCGACCGCTTGCGCGGCCGCGTCGGGGGCGGGCCAGACGTCGAGCGTTTCATTTGTCAGAAAGGTGGCGGTATCTGTCTAACGAAGCAGCGAAGCAAGTCCAGAATCGGACAAGGATTCGGCCGATTGCCGGCCGATCTCCACCGGGAATTTGGTCAACGGATAAGGCTTCCTGCGCGTGGATACGTCGAACTGCCAGTTTGTCTAGCCGGCGAGCCATGCTTTAACGCCACACGCCGTAGCGCGGCCCATTGCGAGGCAAGCGGTGAGGAGATAGCCGCCGGTCGGCGCTTCCCAGTCGAGCATTTCTCCAGCGGCGAAGAGGCCGGGGAGAGCCTTCAGCATGTAGCGTTCATCGATGGCGTCCAGGCGGATGCCGCCGGCCGATGAGATCGCTTCGGCGGTCGGCCGAGTTGCGTGTAGGGGAACGGGCAAAGACTTGATAAGTGCAGCGAGTTGCTCCGGAGCGGATCTGGCCGCCTCCGGCGAGAGTTCCCGCAGCAAAGCCGCCTTGACCGGGTCAAGCCCCGCGCCCTTCCGCAAACGATTGGAGAAGCTCGCCTTGCGGTCCTGCCGGCCGAGATCCCGCGCGACCCTCTCGGCCGTGCGGCCGGGTGTGAGGTCGAGCACGAGCGCCGCCTTGCCGTCCCGGTCCAGCCGGTCGCGCAGGCTTGCCGCATGGGCGTAGATAAGGCTGCCTTCTATGCCGTGGCGGCTCACGACGAATTCGCCCGGGATCGTACCCGCATCGGATGTGGCGGTGACGCCCTTCAGCGGTTGGCCGGCAAAACGCTCGCGGAAAATCTCGCTCCAGGCGACGTCGAAACCGCAATTGGCGGGGCGGAAATCGCTGATCGACACGCCTCTCGCCCGCAGCAACGGCACCCAGGCGCCGTCGGAGCCGAGTCGCGGCCAGCTTGCGCCGCCAAGCGCAAGGAGAGCAGCGTCGCAATGGACGACCGTCTTCCCTTCCGGCGTATCGAAGATGTAGCCGTTCTCCGCAAAACCCGACCAGCGATGACGGGTAAGAAGCCGGACGCCCTGGGCCTCCAGCCGGCGGAGCCAGGCGCGCAGCAGCGGCGAGGCCTTCATAGCCTTCGGAAACACGCGGCCGGAAGAGCCGACGAAGGTATCCGCGTCAAGTCCGGCTGCCCAGGCGCGCACATCCTGAGGGGTAAAGGCATCGAGTACGGGGCGCAGCCTTGCCGAAGCATCGCCGAAGCGCATCGCGAAGTCCTGGTAGTCTTCGGAATGGGTTATGTTCAGGCCGGATTTTCCCGCGAGCAGGAATTTGCGCGCCGCGGTCGGCATCGCCTCGTAGACGGTCACTGCGTGGCCCGAGCGGGACAAGACTTCTGCGGCCATCAGACCGGCGGGACCGCCGCCGACAATTGCGATTTCTTTTCTTTCCACTGTGGACCTCCCCGGAGCTCCTCAGACTCTCTTGGCCTGCGGCGCGCCAGAGCGCAAGCAGATTGAGGCGGTTTGCGCGCCACGCGGGCCAGAGCGGGGAAGAAGAAAAAGTGCGCGCGGTTTTCCGCCCGCATCCTGCTCTAACTTCTTGGAATCGATCCCGTTCAGGATTTTAGGTCGGGTCGACCTAAAAACATCGTGATCTCGACGGCCGGCGGCGTTATCCGCGAACCGGATGAAGAAGGCGGCCGAGGCCGCCTTCCCCATCCGAGAGCGTCAGAGCGTTGCGCCGACCTTGCGAAGTTCGGCGAGAACCGGTGCCTTCGGCAGCCAAATCTTGTCGTATTCGGCGATGATCCGTCCGGCGTCGGCGACGGTGACATCCTTGATCGGAATGCCTGCGCCGGCGAACCTTTCGAGGAGGGCCGGCTCGTTGGCGACGGTTGCGTCGATCTGTTCGTCAAGCGCTGCCTTGGTGAGGCGGGCGATGATCTCCCGGTCGGGTTCGGGGAGGGCCTGCCACACGCGGCCGGAAGCCAGCGCCACGCAGGGCATGAAGATGGCGTTCATCTTCAGCATGGTCTTGGATACCTTGTCGAAGCGCTGGTTCCAAGAGAAGTCCAGGTCCGCCTCAAGACCGTCCACCTGGCCGTTCGACATGGCGTCGAAAACCGCCGGCGTCGGGATCGGCGTCGGCGCGGCGCCGAGAAGCTGGTAGAAATCGCGATAGGCGGGCGTCGTATTGATGCGCAGCTTCATGCCGTTGATGTCGTCGAGCCCGGCGATCTCCTTGGCCGAGAAGACGACGCGCATGGTGGTGATACCCCAGGCAAGGCCGACCGTTCCGGTCTCGGCCGGAAGAACGTCGAGGAGCTTCATGGCGACCGGTTCGCGCACGAGCTTGGCGACCTTGGCGGTGGAATCGACGACCCAAGGCGCGTTGATCGCGGCAACGGCGGGAATGCGCGAGCCGAGTTCGGCGGTCATGATCCAGCCGAGATCGAGCGCGCCGCTCTGCATCTGCTGCAGCATCGCCGCCTCGTTGCCGAGCTGGCCGGCCGGAAAGACCGAGATCGACAGGCGGCCGTTCGTCTCGGCCTTGAGGGCTTCGCCCACCTTGAGTGCGGCATTGTTCCAGGGGTGTCCCGGCGGCGTGACGATGCCGAGGCGCAGGGTGCGCGTTTCCTGCGCGCGCACGAGCGACGGCGTGGCGAGCGAGAGGGCTGCGCCGGCGGCCATGCCGCCAAGGAAGGTTCTGCGGGAGAATGTCATGGAAGATCCTCTGGCTGGTTCGTTGTGGTTATCGGGCGAAGAAGGTCGAGAGCGAGGGAATGAGCGACAGGAGCACGAGCATGAGGCAGGAGACGAAGAAGAACGGCAGCGTCACCAGGAACATCTTGCCGGGCTTTGCGCCGGTCACCGCGGCCGCCACGAAGAAGCAGAGCCCGACCGGCGGCGAGAGGAAGCCGAGGACGAGGTTGACGACCACCACGACGCCGAAATGGATCGGGTCGATGCCGTAGACCTCGGTCGCGATCGGCAGGAGGATGGGCACCGTCATGATGAGCCCGGGGGCGCCGTCGATCACCGTGCCGATGACGAGCAGGATGACGTTGACGAGCAGCATGAAGGTGACCGGATCCGAGGCGACGGTCTGAACCCAGCCGGCAACCTGCTGCGGCACCATGCCGTAGACGAGTACCCAGGAGAAGACCGCGGCGGCCGCAACGAGGAAGAGGACCACGGCCGAATAGATGCCGGCCCTTAGCATCATTGTCGGAAGATCGGAGAATTTGAGCTCGCCGATCCAGAAGCGACCGACGAGCACCGCTGCAACGGCCCCGACTGCTGCGGCCTCCGTCGCGTTGGCGAGGCCGGAGAGGATCGAGCCGACGATGACGAAGGGGATGAGAAGCGTCGGCAGCGCAGCCAGCACGATACGGACGCGCTCCTTGAGCTTCATGCGCTCGCCGCGCGGATAGTTGTAGACGAAACCCATCGCCGCGATGACGAGGCAGAAGGCTACGGTCAGCAGAATTCCGGGCACAATTCCTGCGGCCAGCATATCGCTTACCGGAACCTGCGCGAGCACGCTGTAGACGACGAACATGATCGACGGGGGGATGATGGGACCGAGCATGCCCGAATAGGCGGTGAGCCCGGCGGCGAAGGTCTTGTCATAGCCCTTCTTCTCCATCTCCGGCACCATCATCTGCGCCATGACGGCAACCTGCGCCGTGGCCGAGCCGAGTATCGAGGCGACGAACATGTTGGCGAGCAGGTTGACATAGGCAAGCCCGCCGCGCATCGCGCCGACGAAAGCCATCGTCATGTCGATGATGCGCCGGGTGATGCCGCCGCCGTTCATGATCTCGCCGATCAGCACGAAGAGCGGAATGGAGATCAGCCCGTAATTGTCGACGCCGCCGAAGAGCTGCGTCGGAAAGCTCTGGAACAGCAGGGGATTTCCGGAAGCGAAGATATAGACGATGCTGCCGAGGCAGAGGCAGACGCCGATCGGAACGCCGACGAGCATGAAGGCGAGGAAGGCGGCGGTGGTGACCATCAGTTCACTCCCTCGGCGCTCGAAAGTTCGCGCCGCTCACGCTGAGGCGACAGACCGAGGTCTTCGACGAGATTGGCGGCGCAATGGACGGTCATGGTTACGGCGAAGAGGGGGATGACGAGGCTGATCGCCCAGATCGGCCAATTCAGCGTCTGGCTACGCTCGGTATAGAGAAAGTTGAAGCTCTCGGCCGCGAAGACCTTCGCGTCGAAGCCGGCGCGGACGATGCCGACGGGGTCCATCCACATCCAGCAGAATGCCGCAAGCGCCAGGGCGAACAGGAGGACGAGCAGTGTCGAGGCCGCGCGCATCCAGCGCGCCGCCGCGGGCGGCAGGTAATCCGTCAGCAGCGTCACGGCGAAATCAAGTCTGAGACGCGTCAGCGCCGAGCCTCCGAGGAAGGCGAGCCAGACCATGGCGTATACGGCCGATTCATCGACCCAATAGAGCGGATGTCCGCTGTAGCGCGTGGCGACGTTCAGGAGGATGAGCGCGAGAAGCACGCACATCAATCCGGCAACGGCGCGCTTTTCGAGGGCGAGCATGGCTTCGGAGAGAGAGACGATGGCGCGCGCATAAAGCGGCGGCGCGACTGACTGGTTCATGACTGTTCCCTGGTTTGCGTATAAAGTAGATTTTATACATTCTTGGAGTCAATATCATTTTTGGCGGTATTCCTGTAGCGAGCGTCCATGGTGTCACATCTTAAACATCGCACCCTCTCCGGGGCATTAATCGAGGAAATTCGGCAGGCGATCCTCTCCGGGCGCTATCCGGCCGGCAGTCAGCTGCGCCAGGATGCGTTGGCCGAAACCTACGGCGTAAGCCGCATTCCGGTGCGCGAGGTCCTGTTTCAGCTCGAAGCCGAAGGGCTGGTCAGGATCGTGCCGCAGAAGGGGGCGATCGTCTCCGAACTGTCGCTCGCCGAGATCAACGACGTTTTCGAGCTGCGGGCGCTTCTGGAACCGCGGCTCTTCCGCAAATCGGCGCCGCTTCTCGATGGCGACGATTTCGCGCGGGTGGAGGAGGTTCAAAACCGATTCCTCAAGGCGACGGCCGCAGGGGAAATCGACTCCTATGGCCAGCTCAATGCCGAACTGCACCTGGCCCTCTACCGGCGCGCCGAGATGCCCCGGACGCAGCAGATCGTCGCGTCGCTGCTGCAGACGAGCGACCGCTACACGCGCGTCCAGCTCTCAAGCGTCGCAGCGATGACCCGAGCGATGGAAGAACATGCCGAGCTGATCCGCCTCTGCCGCGCAGGCGCTTTCGAGGAGGCGGCCGCCTTCCTCGTCTTCCACCTCAAGGCCGTACATGAGGACCTGCTGTTCCGGTTGAAGGGACGCGAGTAGAGCCCCGCCAGAGAAGGATGGTCAAGCCTCCGGCGCCGGACCGGTCGACTCGCGCAGGATGAGCTCGACCGGCCAGAGCTCGTGAATCTCCGTGGCCGGCCGTCCGGTGAGCAGCTGCAGGGTGAGGTCGGCCGAGCGCGCGCCGGCGGCACGCAGGGACGACCGGCTCGTCGAAAGAGACGGGACCATGTTGTCGGCCGTGAGATAGGGGAAGACATCGTCATGGGCGATGACGGAGATGTCCTGCCCCACCACAAGGCCGACCGAACGCACGGCGCGATAGACGCCGAGCGCCGTCATCATCGAGCCGGCGACGAAGGCCGTCGGGCGGGGGGACTGCTCGAGGAAGGAACGGGCCGAGCGAAAACCGATCTCGTCGGTGAACTGGCCATGCGTGACCAGGCGCGGATCGAAGGGCAGCCCGCGCTGTTCCAGCGCCTCCCGATAGCCCTTGTCGCGGTGGAGCGTGAAAGTGAGACCGTCGCGGCCGTTGATGAGTGCAATCCGTCTATGGCCGAGGTCTAGAAGGTGCGAGGTGGCGCGGCGGATCGCGCCTTCGTTGTCGATGTCGAGCCAGGCGTGCGGCACGTTGGTCTCGGAGCGGCCATGGACCAGAAAAGGAATGCCGAGCTTGTGGAGCAGCAGGATGCGCTCGTCGTTCGGCTTCGGTGAATGGATGATCACGGCGTCGACCCGTCCGCTCGTCGCCAGCCGGCTATAGAGCTGGAGCTCGGCTTTCATATCATGGTCGGCAACCGGGCTCACGAGAATGTCGATATCCTCGCTGTCCAGCCGTTCGGCCATGCCGCTCATGAATTCGGAGAACTGGAATTCGTTGCGGCCCATAATGACGCCGATCGCGCCTGCGCGGCCCGTGACGAGGCGCACGGCGTTGATGTTCGGCCGGTAACCGAGACGCACGGCCTCCTCGGCAACGCGCTTGCGGGTCTTCTCGCTGACCTCCGGATAGCCGCTCAGAGCACGGCTTACCGTCGTTGGAGAGAGCCCCAACTGTTTGGCGAATTCCTTGAGCTTCACTGTTCTTCCCTGCACCCCTTCTGCGTATTGTCCGGGGATCGCTTCCGAAGCAAGTCACGCAGCAAATCGAGAAGCTGCACTCGCGAAATTTTGCGCGTCAAAGCGATGCGCAGCGCTGCAGACATTCGCGCTGGACTATACCCGGTTCGCCGGCAGTCACAATCCACGCGTTTGCGTCGCGCCACTGCCAGGGTTTGATCGACAGAGCTATCCGGGTATGATCCAAATCGTTTTAAATTCCTGTGGATGAAGTATTCTCGCAATCAGGTTCGCCACCGGCCCCGGTTGTGGAGTCGACGCGCCGAGTTTCGGCTAACGTATGGAATATACGGAATGAAATCTGAAAGGGCCATGGCGCTTACTTCCGTTGCAACCTCAGCTTGACAGCAGATTGTCCTTCTGACAGCTTCTGCGCACCCAAACCGTTTTCGAATTGCTGAGGAGCCTGCGGAACCGGGGGGAGTTTTGGAGGGACCAATGAACGTGAAGCCTTTTGTAAGGACGCTGATTTCCTGCGCTGCGATCGTCGGCGCAATCGACCTTGCTGCCGCCGCCGAATTGTCTATGGCGGCCAATTCGACCGGCAAGAATCTCAGCTTTCTGCGGGACCAGATCGCCAAGTTCGAGAAGGAGACGGGTCACAAGGTCAACCTGGTGACCATGCCGGCCTCGAGCAGCGAGCAGTTCAGCCAGTATCGACTCTGGCTTGCCGCCGGCAACAAGGATGTCGACGTCTACCAGACGGACGTCATCTGGGCTCCGCAGCTCGCCGAGCAGTTCGTCGACCTCACCGAGGCGACGAAGGATGTGGTCGGAGAGCACTTCCCCTCGATCATCCAGTCGCAGACGGTTAACGGCAAACTCGTCGCTCTGCCTTTCTATACCGACGCGCCGGCGCTTTATTACCGCAAGGACCTGCTCGACAAATACGGCAAGACGCCACCTAAGACCTGGGATGAGCTGGCGGCGACGGCGAAGGAGATTCAGGACAAGGAGCGTGCCGCCGGCAGTGCCGATATCTGGGGATTCGTGTTTCAGGGCAATGCCTATGAGGGACTCACCTGCAACGCGCTCGAGTGGATCAAGTCGTCCGGCGGCGGTCAGATCATCGAGCCCGACGGCACGATCTCCGTCAACAACGAAAAGGCGGCGGCGGCCGTCGAGAAAGTCAAGGAATGGATCGGCACGATCGCGCCCAAAGGCGTGCTTGCCTATCAGGAGGAGGAATCACGCGGCGTCTGGCAGACCGGCAACGCCGTCTTCATGCGTAACTGGCCCTATGCCTACGCGCTTGGCAACGGGGACGACAGCGCCGTAAAGGGCAAATTCGAAGTGGCCCCGCTTCCGGCCGCCACCGACGGCGATCAGCCGTCCTCGACACTCGGCGGATGGAACCTCGCGGTCTCGAAATATTCCGACGAGCAGGAGGCGGCGATCGCCTTCGTCAAGTTCCTGGGTTCGGCCGAAACCCAGAAGGTGCGCGCTATCGAGCTTTCGAACCTGCCGACGATCGCGGCGCTTTACGACGATCCGGAAGTCGCCGCCGCCCAGCCGTTCATGCCGCATTGGAAGCCTATCTTCCAGAGCGCCGTGCCGCGCCCCTCGGCCGTGGCAAAGGTGAAGTATAACGAAGTTTCCTCCAAGTTCTGGAGCGCCGTACACAATACGCTTTCGGGTAACGGAACGGCGGCGGAGAATCTCGAGCTTCTCGAAGTCGAACTGACCGAACTCAAGGGCGACGCCTGGTAAAATCGCGAGACCCGGATGGCAGCTCTGCCGTCCGGGTCAAGATCAAACGGCACGGGCGGGACCCGCGCCAACCGGTAGGCTCACGTCATGACTGATCTCTCCCTCGCGGATCGGCCGGCTGCGCTTGCGCATGGCGGCAGGATAGGCTCGGACCTGCAGGCGCAACGGGTCCGTTCGGCCTGGCTCTTTCTCGCGCCAACCTTCCTCGTCCTGGCGCTCGTCGCCGGCTGGCCGCTCATCAGAACCATCTATTTCAGCTTCACCAACGCCTCGCTGACCAATCTGTCGGGCGCCGAATTCGTCGGCTTCGCCAATTATCTCTCATGGATCACCCTGAAGAGCGGGCGGACTATTTACAGGGGCCTGCTTGCGGACCCCGCCTGGTGGAATGCGGTCTGGAACACGCTCAAATTCACGGTTCTTTCGGTCAGTATCGAAACGGCGCTGGGCCTTATCGTCGCGTTGGTACTCAACGCGCAGTTTCCCGGTCGCGGACTTGTCCGTGCCGCGATCCTGATCCCCTGGGCGATCCCGACCATCGTCTCCGCGAAAATGTGGGCCTGGATGCTCAACGACCAGTTCGGCATCCTCAACGACATGCTGCTCGGCCTTGGCCTGATCGGCGAGAAGATCGCCTGGACCGCCAGCCCCGACACCGCCATGATCGCCGTATTGATCGTGGACGTGTGGAAGACGACGCCCTTCATGGCGCTCCTGATCCTCGCCGGCCTGCAAATGGTGCCGGGCGATATTTATGAAGCCGCCCGGATCGACGGCGTCCATCCGGTACGTGTCTTCTGGCGGGTCACCCTGCCGCTGATCCGGCCCGCGCTGATGGTCGCGGTCATCTTCCGCATGCTCGACGCGCTGCGCATTTTCGACCTCATCTACGTGCTGACGCCTAACAACGCGCAGACCAAGACCATGTCGGTGATGGCGCGCGAAAACCTTTTCGATTTCGACAAGTTCGCCTATGGCGCGGCCGCCTCGACCATGCTGTTCCTGATCATCGCGACGATCACGATCCTCTACATGTGGCTCGGTCGCCTCAACTTGAGCGGAGGAGAACGCTGATGGTCGTCGCGATCGCAAAGCGGACGGCGTTCTACGCGCTGGTTGCCGTCATCATCCTCGTCGCAGTCTTTCCCTTCTATTACGCGATCCTGACGAGCCTGAAGTCCGGCACGGCGCTGTTTCGCATCGACTACTGGCCGACGGATATTTCGCTCGCCAATTATGCCGGCATCTTTTCGCACGGAACCTTCGTGCGCAATCTCGGCAATTCGCTCCTCGTCGCCACGCTCGTGGTCGCCATATCGCTGCTTCTTGCCGTCACCGCGGCCTATGCACTCGCCCGGGTACGCTTCCGCGGCCGCGGGCTGCTTCTCCTGACGATCCTGTCGGTCTCGATGTTTCCGCAGATCGCCGTTCTTGCAGGTCTCTTCGAGCTCATCCGCTTCGTCGGCATCTTCAACACGCCGCTCGCGCTCATCTTTTCCTACATGATCTTCACGCTGCCATTCACTGTGTGGGTGCTGACCACCTTCATGCGGGATCTGCCGATCGAGATCGAAGAGGCGGCGATCGTCGACGGTGCTTCTCCCTGGGTGGTGATCACCCGTGTCTTTATGCCGCTGATGTGGCCGGCGCTGGTGACGACGGGGCTTCTCGCCTTCATCGCGGCGTGGAACGAGTTCCTTTTCGCGCTGACGTTCACGTCGTCGAACACGCAGCGCACCGTGCCGGTGGCGATCGCTCTGCTTTCAGGCGGCAGCCAGTTCGAGATTCCCTGGGGCAACATCATGGCAGCATCCGTGATTGTCACCGTGCCTCTCGTGATCCTCGTGCTCATCTTTCAGCGGCGGATCATTTCCGGTCTCACGGCCGGCGGCGTCAAAGGATAGGAGAATAAGATGGCAGAGCTTCAATTGCGCGATATCCGCAAATCCTTCGGCGCCTTCGATGTGATCAAGGGCGTCAGCATGGAAATAAAGTCGGGCGAGTTCATGGTCTTCGTCGGCCCCTCCGGCTGCGGCAAGTCGACCCTCCTGAGACTGATCGCGGGGCTGGAGGAAATCACCTCCGGAACGCTTGCCTTCGACGGCCAGGTCGTCAATCAGCTGACGCCTTCGCGCCGCGGCATCGCCATGGTCTTTCAGTCCTATGCGCTCTACCCGCATATGACAGTCTATGAAAACATGGCCTTCGGCATGCAGCTTGCAGGCAAAGACAAGCAGCAGTGCCGCAAGCGGGTCGAGGCGGCGGCGGAAATGCTGCAGCTCACGCCCTATCTCGAACGCCTGCCGCGCCAGCTTTCGGGCGGGCAGCGCCAGCGCGTTGCGATCGGCCGGGCGATCGTTCGCGATCCGAAGGTTTTTCTGTTCGACGAGCCGCTTTCGAACCTCGACGCCGCGCTGCGTGTGGCCACCCGCCTCGAAATCGCCAAGCTTCACCGCAGCATGCACAAGACGACGATGATCTATGTGACTCACGATCAGGTCGAGGCGATGACGCTCGCCGACCGGATCTGCGTCCTGAGGGACGGTCTCGTCGAGCAGATCGGCACGCCGCTGGAGCTTTACGAGACGCCGAACTCGGTGTTCGTCGCCGGCTTCATCGGTTCGCCGAAGATGAATTTTCTTTCCGGCGCCCTCGCAGAGCCATACAAGGCGGACACGATCGGCATCCGCGCGGAACACCTGGAGATCGATGAACAGGGAGGTGAGTGGAGTGGGACCGTCATCCATTCGGAGATGCTCGGTTCCGACAGCTATATTTATCTCGACATCGGGACCGGCGAGCCGGTGATCGTCCGCGAGAGCGGCATCGCCAAGCATCAGCCCGGACAGACGATCAGGATCTCGCCGGCCGCCGGCCAGGTTCACCGCTTCGATCCGGTCGGCCGGGCGCTCGGACGGATGGAAATACGGGGTGCGGCCTAGAACGCAGCCACGCGAGTTCATTAAGCCGCGCGATTTCGCTCGGAAAGTCTCGGCACCAAGGCTGATCCGAAGGATTTCGGATCATTCCAAAGCCTCAAACGTTAGGGCAGGAAAGGGCGGGGACCCCGCGTGGTTTTCCCGGCCCGGCCCCGCGCCCACAATTCAAGTCACAGACAGTCGGCATCCGGCAGGGTGCCCCAAATCACGAGGAGAATGACTTTGTCTATCAATGCCATCGTGTGGGGTGAAAACATCCACGAGCAGACGAATGCGGTGGTTCGGGAGGTTTACCCGGACGGCATGCACAACACGATCGCAGCCGCACTCAATTCCGACCCGGGGATCGATGCGACCACGGCGACGCTGCAGGAGCCGGAACACGGGCTGAGCGAGACGCGGCTCGCCGCCGCCGACGTGCTCCTGTGGTGGGGCCACAAGGATCATGGCGCCGTCGACGACGCCATCGTAGAACGCGTCGCCAAACGCGTTTGGGAAGGCATGGGTCTGATCGTTCTCCATTCCGGCCACTTCTCCAAGGTGTTCAAGCGGCTGATGGGCACGCCCTGCGCGCTCAAATGGCGCGAGGCGGGAGAGCGCGAACGCGTCTGGGTCGTTAATCCGCGCCACCCGATCGCCGAAGGGCTCGGCGAGAACTTCGTTATCGAGAACGAGGAGATGTATGGCGAGCAATTCTCGGTGCCGGAGCCCCTGGAGACGGTATTCATCTCCTGGTTTGCCGGCGGCGAGGTCTTCCGCTCGGGTCTCACCTGGCGGCGCGGCGCGGGCAGTATTTTTTATTTCCGCCCCGGGCATGAGACTTACCCGACCTATCACGACGCGACCGTACACAAGGTACTGCGGAACGCGGTGAAATGGGCGCATAACCCGCAGGGCACGTATAAGGCCATCCATGATGCCCCGAACGTCCCGGTGGAGAAGGCGCTGGAGCCGATCGTCGAGCGCGGCCCGAGACTGCATCGGGCCGGCGAGGCCGGATATCGATGAAGGGGACCCCCATGCGTTTGCTTATTCTCGGAACCGGCGGCATGGCCAACAGTCACGCGAAGGCCTTTGCTGAGATCGAAGGCGTCGAAATGGTCGGCGCCGTTGACGTGGACCCGTCCCGTGCCAAGGCATTTGCCGTCACGCACGGCATCGAAAACACCTTCACCTCTCTCGACGAGGCGATCGCCTGGGGAGAGTTCGACGCGGCCACCAACGTGACGCCCGACAAGGCGCATCACCCGACGACCCTGGCGCTCATCGCCGCCGGCAAGCATGTGCTGTGTGAAAAGCCGCTGGCCGAAAACTATGAGAAGGCCGCCGAGATGGCGGCCGCAGCCGAGCGGGCCGGTCTCGTCACGATGGTCAATCTGACCTATCGCAACGTCGCTCCGCTGCAGAAGGCGCGTGAACTCGTGGTCGCCGGTGAAATCGGCCGGGTGCGGCATCTGGAGGCTTCCTATCTCCAGAGCTGGCTCGTGTCGCGGGCCTGGGGCGATTGGGCAAGCGAGTCGAAATGGCTATGGCGGCTGTCGACGAAGCACGGATCGAATGGCGTGCTTGGCGATGTCGGCATCCACATTCTCGACTTCGCCGGCTACGGGGCCAACAGCTCGGTCGAGCGGGTATTCGCTCGCCTGAAAGCATTCGACAAGGCGCCGGACAACCGTATCGGCGAGTACGACCTCGACGCCAATGACAGCTTCGCCATGACGGCGGAGTTCGAAAACGGCGCGATGGCCGTGATTCATGCCAGCCGCTGGGCGACAGGCCATCTCAACGAACTGAGGCTCAGGCTGCACGGCGACAGGGGAGCCCTGGAGGTGATCCATACACCTGATGGTTCAAGCCTACGCGGCTGCATGGGGCCCGATGTCGAAAAGGCGGTATGGCGCACCGTCGATGCCGGCACCGTGCCCACCAACTACCAGCGCTTCGTGGAGGCGGTGAAGGCCGGCCGCACCGTCGAGCCGGGTTTCCGTCATGCCGCGGACCTGCAGAGAGTGCTCGATCTCGCCATCGAGACGGAGCGCTCACGTCGCGAACTCGGCGTGCCGGACATCGACGCGGTGGTGCAGGAACGCGCTGTGGGGTAACCCGCAGGACACCCGCGCGCCGCATTCAAACGATCTAGAGCATTTCAATGTTTCATGGAAACACTGAAATGCTCCAACCATTTGATCCAACGCACTTCCGGATGGAAAACGTTACACATTTTTCCTGGAAGCGCTCTAGGCGTGCGAGTGGTGACGATAGTCCCAGACCGCCCAGGCTGCGATTGCGGCGACGAGCACGCCGAGAATGACGTGCGTCCACATCGCATTCGCATTTCCCATGAAGCCGAGCAGCCAGGGAGAAACGATCAACCACAGGCCGATTATCATATTGGCCCATTCCTCCCATTCGGCGAAGGCCGAAAGGGTTGCGACCGCAAGGGCGCCGAGCACGATGCCGGCGATCCAGGCGTTCCACGTCGGCGCGGCTTCAGCCGCAAAGCCGATGACCCAGGGAGAGAGGAACAGGCACGCTGCCAAGACCAGATTTGCCCAATCCTGGCTTCTTCTTCCTGCCATCAGAGTGTTGGGCATGACAACCTCCACATGTGAAGTTTGGCAAAGCGTCACCACTCGCGTGCAGCTTACGTTGCAACTCCGTTCGCCTCAGATCGCACGGTTCTGTAACGCTTTGAATTGCTGCCGCAATTTTACTCGCAAACCGCGGGTGTTTCAAGGAATCCGTCAAGATGCGGAGTTTTGCCGCTCGCTACGGCTTCCATAGAGCATAACCAGCTCATGGAAACTGCAGTGACCGCCTGCTGCGCCTTCGTGCGTCCATTCGGATGCTGTCGAAAATCAAAACGGCGGCGCAACGGCCGTCGTGTTGCCCCTTGGTCCAACTTCTCTTGCCGGATGCTTCCGCCGATAATCTGGCGGGCTCCAAAGCGCGCGGAACCCGCATAGCTTCGGACGCACAAGTTTAATCGAGGAGTGAAGCATGGGCCTTCTAGATGCTGAAAAGCGCAAAAATGCGCAAGAATCCATCTCCATAGATCGCCGGAGCCTCCTGCTGGGCGGTACGATCCTTGCAGCTGCGGCTGCGGCGAACGGGGCCGTGGCCGTAGGCCGCGCGAAGGCTCAGGAGCAACCGGCAGCAAGCAACGGCAAGCCGCCGAACATCCTCGTCATCTTCGGCGACGACATCGGCATTCCGCAAGTCAGCGCCTACACCATGGGCCTGATGGGTTATCGCACGCCGAACATCGATCGTATCGCCGCCGAGGGCGCGATCTTCACCGATGCCTATGGTCAGCAGAGCTGCACCGCAGGGCGCGCCTCCTTCATTCTCGGCCAGGAACCATTCCGCACGGGGCTGTTGACGATCGGCATGCCCGGCGACCCGCACGGCATTCAGGACTGGATGCCGACCATCGCCGACGTCATGAAGTCCAAGGGATACGCAACCGGCCAGTTCGGCAAGAATCACCTGGGCGACCGCGACGAGCACCTGCCGACGAACCACGGCTTCGACGAGTTCTTCGGCAACCTCTACCACCTGAATGCCGAAGAGGAGCCGGAAGGCTACTTCTATCCGAAGGACGAGGAATTCCGGAAGAATTTCGGGCCGCGCGGCGTCATCAAATCGAGCGCGGACGGTAAGATCGAAGATACCGGAGCGCTCAACACCAAGCGCATGGAGACCGTCGACGAAGAGTTCCTCGCGGCCGCGAAGGATTTCATCGATCGCCAGGCGAAGGCCGACAAGCCGTTCTTCTGCTGGTTCAACTCGACGCGCATGCACGTCTTTACCCATCTGAAGCCGGAATCCGTGGGCAAGACGGGCAAGGGCATCCATGCCGACGGCATGGTGGAGCATGACGGCCATGTCGGCCAGTTGCTGCAGCAGCTCGAGGACCTCGGCATCACCGAAAACACGATCGTGCTCTACACCACCGACAACGGCGCCGAGCTCGCTTTGTGGCCGGATGGCGCTATGACCATGTTCCATGGTGAAAAGGGCACGACCTGGGAAGGCGGTTTCCGCATTCCGATGATGGTGCGCTGGCCGGGCGTGGTGAAGCCGGGCACGCAGATCAACGATCCCGTGACCCTGATGGACTGGATGCCGACCTTCGCGGCCGCCGCCGGTATCCCCGACGTCAAGGAGCAGATGAAGACGGGCTTCCAGTCCGGCGACAAGAACTTCAAGGTCCATCTTGACGGCTACGACCTCACCGCGCTCCTGAAGGGCGAGGCCAAGGAGCCGCCTCGCGACGCGGTCTACTATTTCGACCAGGGCGGCAATCTGAATGCGATCCGGTGGAACGACTGGAAGCTCAGCTTTGCGATCAACAGTGAAGGCAACATCGCCACGGCCACCCGCGAGACGCCGAGCTGGACCAACATCACAAATCTGAGAATGGATCCCTATGAGCGAGGTGCGAAAGAAGGCGGAGGCGCCATGGAGTTCATCGGCCGAAACATGTGGCTCCTGGTGCCGATCCAGGGCAAGATCAAGGAGTTCTTCCAGGACTTCGACCAGTATCCCTACCAGCCGGGCAGCACACTGAACGCCAGCGGGATCAGCTATACGTGGCTGCAACAGCAGGCCGCGCTCAAGCGGCTCGGAGCGTTGGAAAGCCTGGCGCCGCGTTGATGCACTTGTCAGAGCCCGCTGCTATCTCCAGTAGGCTGGGCAATGCAAACGGGAAACGAGGATCGCGTATTCCAGCCATATTGCGATCTTCGGGAAAGGCGGGGGTAAGCTTCCGCCTTTCCTTTTCAGATGTTCTGGCGATGTTCTATTGCTCTTCGGGCGAGGTCGCCAGCAGCGAGGACTCCGGAGACCGTACGAAGCCCGTGTATCGTTCGAACTGAAACAGAACATCGTTGATGATCTGGTTATCCGCCATTCCCATGATGTCATAGCCGCGGCTACCGTCCGAAAAGAAGGTGCGCGCCTCGTAGCGGACATCTCCCACGGTTGCGTCATATGCGGTGAAGGCCGGAAGTTTGTGTTCCGACATCTGCACGCCATAGACGAAGTCGCGATGGCCTTCGGCCGGAACCGTGAGGGTCAGTGCTCCCGTTTCGGCATTCCGATCAACTGAAGCCGGCCGAGACCGGCGCGTCAGTTCCTTGGCCACTGCCTCCAGTGCCGGGAGCACGGAGTCCTGCAGGAATTTCTCCACCGCCAGCTTGTCCGGCGTGCTCAAGGTCATCGCCAGGCGCCGCTGCCAGGGCACACCGGACGCGGGATAGGCTCTTGGACCGACCGATCCGCGTGATTGTGTGCGGGCAAGATCGGCCCGCATCCCGACGAATAGCGACCACACCAGAACGAGCATCACGAGGCTGAACGGCAGTGCCGTGGAGATCGTGGCGGATTGGAGTGCCGTCAGTCCGCCGGTGGAGAGCAAAACGGCCGCCACGATACCGCTGAGCGAACACCAGAAAATCCGCTGAAGAGCAGGTGTCGCCGTTTCTCCGCCGGACGCAATCGTGTCGATCACCAGCGAGCCGGAGTCGCTGGAGGTTACGAAGAATATGCTGACGAGCAGAACCGCGAGCGTCGAGGTTACAGCGGGCCACGGCAGATACTCGAAGAACTGGAAAAGGGCGACCGAAAGGTCCGCCTTCACGTCACGCGCCAGGTCGCCGTTGGCGATCGTCGTATCCACGTAGATCGCCGTGTTACCAAAAACCGTCATCCAGAGGAACGTGAACATGGCGGGTACGAAGAGGACGGCAGTGACGAACTCTCTCACGGTACGCCCACGGGAAATGCGCGCGATGAACATGCCGACGAAGGGTGACCAGGAAATCCACCATGCCCAGTAGAACAGGGTCCAGCTGTCGATCCACGGCCGTGGCTCGTAGGCATAGATGTTGAAGGTACGCAAAACCAGGCTATCGAGATAGAGACCGATGTTCTGGACGAAGTCGCGCATGAGCGTGCCCGTCGGCCCGACCACGAGCACGAAGAGCATCAGCAGTACTGCCAGGAACAGATTGGTCTCGCTGAGAATGCGGACACCCTTTTCGACGCCGGTGACCACCGAGACAGTCGCTATTGCCGTGACCACGGTCACGAGCAGGAGCTGGACGTAGATCGACTGGGGGACCCCCAACAGATAGTTCAGTCCGGAGTTTATCTGAAGGACGCCGAATCCGAGCGAGGTTGCGAGCCCGAACATGGTCCCGCAGATCGCGAAAATATCCACGACATGTCCGATCGGCCCGTGAATACCCTCCTTGAGGAGCGGGTAGAGGCCGGATCGGACGGTCAGGGGTAGATTGTACCGGTAGCCGAAATAGGCGAGTGACAGCCCGACGACCGAGTATATTGCCCAGGCGTGCACCCCCCAATGGAAGAAGGTTACGCTCATTGCCTCGCGCTGGGCTGCGATGGTCAGGGGTTCGGCTTCCGGCGGCGAGGCAAAATGCGTCATCGGCTCGCCGACGGCAAAATACATGAGGCCAATGCCCATGCCGGCAGCAAACAACATGGCGATCCAGGACAGGTACCTGAACTCGGGTTCGGAATCGTCCGGTCCGAGCTTCAACTCGCCGTAGCGGCTGAACGCCAGAAAGAGCATCGAAAACAGAAAGATGGCCACCGAGAGCAGGTAGAGCCAACCGAAACCGGACAGGATCGCAGACTCCATTCCGCTGAAAATCGCTTCAGCTCTCTTCGGCGCAATAACACCTATTCCGACGAACAGAGCGATAACGGCCACCGAACCGACGAATACCGGAAAATTCACTTTGAACTGCTGCACTTAATGCCACCTCCCCACCGATTGTGCGCGCGAGAGCGGGATGAGCAAAAGGACGTGCGATCTCCCTCGAATCCCTTCCGGCATAGTAGCACGCCTGACCGTTGAACCGACGAATCGATAAGAGACGGCCCGGTTTCGCATTCCTCGAGTCACGGCATGGTCGGGTTGAGGGGGAGCAAGGCGGGCACGCGTCGTCCGGGCGCCTTCTCGCCTTGCGTCAACCAGATCTTCCGTGCCTTTTTCAGCCCCGGAAGGAACAGGTCTCCGCGCACCGGCCGGGAAGATGCCTCCGCAAGGCCGTAAAGCGCCCCCTGCCGGTCCTGGTAAACCTGCTGCGTCTCGGCGTCGGCAAAACGGCCGAGCCAGTATTCGAGCGGCGTCACTCCCGCCTTGCGCGACCAGGCGTCGAGCGCGCGTGCGATGGCCTCGTCCGAGCCGCTCCTGCAGGCCTGCTCCACCTGCCGGAAAAATGCCGGCTCCGACTGCCGCTCTTTCGAGCGGCGCTCCTGCCACCATGCTTCGAGCCGACTCAGTCCGTTGGCCGAAGCCCAAAGGACGAGGGCAATGAGCAACACGCCACCGCCGATCACAGCCAGATGCAGCCAGTCGAAGGGCGGGCGTTGCGGCTCGGGCGCCGGAGGCGCGATGGCCGGGGAGCGCGTGGCCGCGGCTGCAACGGTCACGCTGACGGCGGGCGCGTTTGTCGATTGCGTCGCCGCCGAGGCCGGGTCGAACCAGCTCAGGGTCACCGCAGGCAGGACATAGGTGCCGGGCTCCCGGAAGAGATAGCTTGCAACGTCTTTGCGGATGCCCGCAATCGACTGGCCGTTGCGGTCCGTTTCTTCCGAAAGGGCGGGATCCTGCCGGTAGAGGCGCACCCCCTCGGGGGTTGAAAAATCCGGTTCGGGGATCATCATGGCGCGAAGGCCTTCGGCGCGCACGGTGATCGTCCGGACCAGTGTGTCACCCGCCTTCAGAACTGCCGGATCCTGATCCAGCTCCTGGCGGATGCTGACTTTCGCGGCAACGACACCGGGACGTTCACCGGCACTCTCCGGTGCTTCCCGAACGGTGAAGCGAAGCGGTGGAAGCGTAACTTCGCCGCGGGTGGCCTGAGGGGGGACTGCCGCATAGCCGAAAGTGATCACGGCAGGAGGCAAGCTGAAGTCGCCCGGCGACTGGGGCGTGACGATATAGGTGCGGCGAATGCCGGAGTAAGCGGCTCCGTCGATCGTTTCGTTGAGGTAGAGCGCCCGCCCGTCGTCAAGCGTAACGATCGCGCCCGGGAGGTCGATCACGGGGAATTGCGGCGGCTGCAGGAAGTAGTTCGGGACGAGCACGTCGACGTCTATGAGAATTTGCTGGCCGGCATAGAGCGTTCCCTTCGACTGCAGTGAAGCCCGGGCGAGCGGATCGGCGGATAGCGCCGGGCCTGCGGCAGCGATCCAGCAGAACAGCGCTGCAATGAGCCGGTACAAACGGGACGCTCGCGTCATCATTGCCGGTCCCCTTCCGATGCCTCAATCGCGAACTTGCGTGCCAGAAGCGCGGCCGGTGAAACCTGGATGTTGCGCATCCACATCTCCGCCGTCTGCGCGCCGGCCTGGACCTGACCTTCCTTGCCGTGCTTGGCCTTGTCGTCGAACTGGACGTCGTCCGGGTCCAATCCGGCGGCCTCCTGCTGTTTTTCCTCTTCCTGCTTGTCCTTCTCTTTCCTGCGCCGTTCCGCCAGCGCCAGATTGGTCTTTGCCTCGGCCCAATCGGCGCGCTGCTTAAGAGCCTGCCGGTAGGCGGCGATCGCTTCGTCCGGCTTGTCCAGATGCATCAGGGCGTTGCCTTGATTGAAATAGCTCTCCGGTGCCGTGGACCGGGCAAAGGCGTCGATCGCGTCCTGATAACGGCCGGCGCGATAGAGCGAAACACCGCGCCATTGCGGCTCGGCGAAGTGTTCAGCCGCGGCGGCATAATCGCCGCGGGAGAAAGCGCGCTGCCCTTGCTGGTCGGGCGTCAGCCACATGCCCACGAAGTCCGCCGCCTCCGCCCGCCCGGAGATGGCGAACGACAGGAGTACCACGATTGCCCCGAGCCAACGGACGCTCTGACCGCGGCGGAAGGTGAACGCGACCAGGATCGCGATCGCGATGGTCAGGTACCAGCCCATATCGCGCCAACGGGTAAGACCCTCCTCCGTTCTTTGTGCGAAGAACGTCTGTATACGCCGGACGATCCAGTCGACGTCGCCATCATCGAGGGTGACCGTCGCCACCTGCGTAGGGGAGGCCGACTGAAGTTCCTTCAAGGCGTCGACGTCGAGTCGCGCCTGGACGCGACCGCCGGTGCCGTCCGTCAGATACGCGCCGCTTCCGATCTTCACGGGGCCGCCTTCATCGGTGCCGATGCCCAGCACCATCAGGTCGTTGCGGCCCTTATATTGCGAGAAAGCGGCAAATGCGCCCTGCTCGACCCCATCGGTCAGAAACAGGATCGTGCCCGGCGCCGGCTCGGCGGCCAGGGCCGCCTCTGCGGCTTCGAGCGCCATGGCGGTATCCTTGCCTTCAACGGGCATGAGCGCTGGCGACAGCGCTGCGAGATAGGTGGCGACGAGCGACGCGTCCTCGGTCAGAGGCAGCACCATGTGGGCCGAGCCGGCATAGGCGAACAATGCCGTCCGGGCGCCTTTCCGTCTGGCCATGATGTCGCGCACCTTGAGCTTGGCGCGCTCGAGCCGTGTCGGCGAGATGTCGGTCGCATTCATCGTCTGGCCGAGGTCGACCGCGATCGCGAGCGGCGCCGTGTCTTCCACGAAGGGCGGACGCTCGCGTTCCCATGTCGGGCCGGCCGCGGCAAGGCCCGAGAGGGCAATCAGGCCGGCCACCAGATAGACGGGCCGGAACGTGCGCGCCTGGCCACCCTCGATGAGGAGGTGATCGAGCAGATTAGGCGCGATCAGGTGCTTCCAGCGGGAGCGCATATCCGATTGCCGGCGCATGAGCCATACGAGCAGTCCCGCCGCCAGGACCGCCAGCAGCCACCACGGGCGAAGGAAGTGGAAATCGGCAATCATGCGTCTGTCTCGCTGTTTCGCCTGCGGGCGGCGCGGATCGACAGCAGCCACATCAGGCCGTGATAGCCGAGCACGAGAAGAACGGCGGCACCCAGCGGGTAGTGGAACAGCTCGATGCGCGGACGCCAGCTCAGCGTCTTCTGGTTCGCCGGCGTGATGCTGTCGAGCAGCGCGTAGATATCTGCAAGCGCCTGCTGGTCCTGGCCGAAGAAATATCGCCCTCCCGTCGCCGAAGCGATCTTCTGCAGAACCGCCGTGTCGAGCTTCTCCTCCCCCTCGGCATTTGGATCGCCGATCCCGATCGCATGGATGCGGATGTTGTTCTGACCCGCGATCTCGGCTGCCTTGTCGGGCGGCATCTTGCTTGCGGTGTCGTTGCCGTCGGTCAGGACCACCAGCACCTTGTCGGGCGCCTGGCTCTCCTCGAACAGCTTGATCGACAGCCCGATCGCGTCGCCCAGCGCGGTTCGCGGGCCGGCCATTCCGGGCAAGGCGCCCGTCAGCATGGATCGGACGGTCGTATGATCCATGGTAAAGGGAACGAGCGGGTAGGGAGCGTCGCCGAAGGCGATCAAGCCCAGCCGATCATGCGGGCGGCGCTCGACGAAGTCCGCCACCACGCCCTTCACCGCATCGACCCGCGCCCCGAGATTGCCCTGCGGATCGCTGAAGTCGCGCGTGTCCATCGATTGGGAAAGGTCGAGGGCGAGCATGAGATCGCGCTGGGGCTCGGTCTTCTCGATCGGCGGCTCGACGAATTGCGGGCGGGCGAGCGCCGTCAGCACCAGAAGCCAGCAGACCGGGGCGATGATCTTTTGCAGCAGGTTGGCGCGCGGCACGACCGAGCCTTCCGTCGGGCCGGTGCCTGCGGCCTTGGTGATGTCCTCGAAGAAGGGAATGCGCACTGCCGGCGTCTGCTCCCGGTACGGCGGCAGCAGCCACCAGACGAGAAGCGGCGCGGGCAGGAGCATGAGGAGCCAGGGATGGTCAAGGACGTACATCGTGGGCCTCGATCCATTGGCGTGCCGCCGCGAGGCTATGACGCGCCCTAGCCTCGTCCGTCGCGGCTAGGTCCGACGGGCGGTATTCGCTCTCGGCGAAGAAACGATAGGCTTCATCGTCTATCCTTGCCGTGCCCGCATGTGCGCGCAGGAAATCGGACCAGCCTTCCCCGCTGAGGGAGGCGACCGTTTCCCTCTGCCAGGCCGCGAGCGCGGTGCGTTTGAGAAGCGCTGGCAGGCTTTGCAAAGCGTGCCTGCGCCCGGCCGGCGTATCGATGGCTTTCTCCAGCGTCGAAAGTTCCGCGAGCGCTTCCCGCCGATAACGGTTCCGCGCGCGTCGGCGGAGACGGCGCCGGAGGACCACGGCGAGGACGAGCACGACCGCCGCAAGGAGCGCCGCCCAGCCCCAAGTGGCCGGCATCATCGATACGGGCGGCGGCAAGGCGATATCGGCCATCTGCCTTAGGGTGGCGCCGAGCATCGGGTCGGGCGCGGGGGTAGGGTCCATCTACCGCCTCCTTTGCCGCCAGGCGAGCTGGCCGAGGAGCGTGCGCAATTGCGGTGCCACTTCTTCGGCCGCGGAGACGGGCAGCATGGGCAGCCCCATCTCTTCCTGCCACGAAAGCAGTTCGCGGCCCCTGTTGCGCGCAAAACTGTCTACGGCCTCGCGAACATTGCCGCGGCCGAACTGCAGCTCGGCCTGGAGCGCGCCGCCGCTCACGACCATCTCGCCCTGGTGCGGCAGGTCGAGAAGGAAGGGATCGTAGACGAGGACGGCGATGACGTCGTTTGCGACGGACATGCGCAGAAGAAGGTCGCGTGTCGCCGGCCCATGCCCGTCGAAATCGCTGACGACGATGATCAGATGGTCGTGCCGGGCGAGGGCTGCGACCTTGCCGAGAACGGCATTCAGTTGACCGGGCGACCTCTCGATATCGGAACCTGCGCTGAGCGCATTGTTCTGGATCGAAATCGTTTCGGCGAAACGGATGACGGCCCCGCGGCTCCGGTGCGGCCGGATGGCTTCCTGCTCCAAGTCGTTGAAGACCACGCCGCCGACGCGGTCGCCGAGCGCCATCACGCGCCAGGCGCATAGCGCCGCAACCTCGGCGGCGGCTACCGATTTCATCGACCGGCGGCTTCCGAAGAACATGTTGGTGCGCTGGTCGACGATGATGAGGGCGGGGCGGTCCTTCTCTTCGTTATAGACGCGCACGAATGGCTGCCCGGTGCGGGCGGTGACGCGCCAGTCGATCGTGCGGATATCGTCTCCCGGCATATAGGTTCGAAGTTCCTCGAAGCTGAGGCCACGACCGCGCATGCGCGATTCATGGCGCCCGGCGAGGAAGCGGCGAACGGGGGCCTTGCGCAGGAAAGTCAGGTCGGAGGCGATCGATTCCAGCGCCACGAGATTGTCGACGGAAACGTAGGCGCCATCCGTATCGCCAGCGGCCCGGCGTACGATCTCCTTCGTTCTTCCGAATGCGGGCAGGGAAATTGCCATCGCAAGTCCTCCCGATCAGGCAGTTGCCACTTTCTCCACGATCCGGTCGACGGCCTGGTCCGCGGTGATCCCGCCGGCATGGGCTTCGTAGGAGAGCACGAGCCTGTGGCGGAATACGTCGTTTACGATCGCCTGGACGTCGTCCGGCGTCACGAAATCGCGGCCCTTCAGCCAAGCGTGAGCACGCGAGACCTTATCGAGCCCGATCACGCCGCGCGGACTGGCGCCGACCTGGATCCATTTGGCGAGCTCCGGATCGATCTTGTCAGGATAGCGCGTCGCCATGACGAGCGCGACGATATAGTCCTCGACCGCCTTGGAGACGGCAACCTCCGATATCTCCCTTCGCGCGGCGAGCACCACCTCGGCGGCGAGCTTCTGCACCTCGGCGCTCTTGGCGTGCGGCTCCTTTTCCTCGGAACGGACGAGCTCCATGATTGCGACTTCCGAATTCGCATCCGGATAGTCGACGCGGACCTGCATCAGGAACCGGTCGAGCTGAGCCTCGGGCAGGGGATAGGTGCCCTCCTGCTCGATCGGGTTCTGCGTTGCCATCACAAGGAAGAGGGCCGGCAGCGGGTGGCTCTGGCCGCCGACCGTGACCTGCCGTTCCTCCATCGCCTCGAGCAATGCCGACTGCACCTTTGCCGGCGCGCGGTTGATCTCGTCGGCGAGGATCAGATTGGCGAAGACCGGCCCCTCCTGGAACTTGAACTCGCCCTTGCCGCCTTCGCTGAAATAGACTTCGGAGCCGGTGATGTCGGAGGGCAGCAGGTCGGGGGTGAACTGGATGCGCGACAGGCTCGCTTCGAGGTTCCTGGCGAGGCTCTTGATCGCCCTGGTCTTGGCAAGCCCGGGCAGACCCTCGACAAGAAGGTGGCCGTTGCCGAGCAGGCCGAGCAGGAGACGCTCGATCATGGCTTCCTGGCCGATGATCGATTGCCCGATCCTTTTGCCGAGTGCCTGGATGTCTTCCCGGTTTCCCATCGCGTTCCCCTCTGTCCATTCGCGTACGCATTCGAGCATTTCGGTTTCGGTGCACTGCGCCGTGCACGTGAAGGCTGCATCAAGATACGCACCAAGGTTATGCAGCTTCCCTTGGCATGCGTTAACTCGCCAGCATCGCGGCCAGGGCGACCACCACAGGCCCCATGAGCGGCAGCAATACGTTCGAGATCGCGTAGGTAACCGTATATCCGATCACGGGAATGGAATTCCCGGCCTGGGAGACGAGCGCGCTTATCGTCGGCGTGCTGCAATGCTGCCCGGCGATCACGCCCAGGAGAATAGGCGTTTCGATCTTCATCAGCTTCGAGCCGACCAGCAAAGAGACGAAAGCCGGGATGAAAGAGACGAGCAGGCCCAGGACCGGCAGGATCAGGCCGTATTGCATGACCAGGTCGATCGCGTCGGGTCCGGCGCTGAGGCCGATCGCGGCGATGAACGCTGCCAGACCGAACTCCTTGGCGAAGTCCGCGGCGGCGACCGGCAGGTTGGCGCGCGCCGGGTTGCGCATGTTGAGCCAGCCGAAGGCAAGCCCGGAGATCAAGGCACCGCCGCCCGAGCCGAGCGTCAGCTCCAGCGCGCCGATCGTGAGACTGAAGTGGCCGATCAGGAGACCGACGACGATGCCGAGCCCGAGAAAGATGAAATCGGTCCTCTCGCCCGGGGGCAGCGTCTTGCCGAGTTCGGCGGCAGCCCGAGAGACTGCCTGCTCTGGACCGTAGAGCGTAACGATATCTCCTTGCTGGAGGATCGTCCCGGAGAGCGCGGGGATGTGCTGTCCCATGCGACGGACGCTCGAGATGAATATGCCGCGCTGCAATTCGGGCGCCGCCATCTGCCTCAACTGCCGTATCTGGCGGCCGAAAGCCTCCTTGCGCACGAGCACGACGTCGCGTGTCGTCAGGGCGAAACTCGTCTCCTGGGGAACCGGCACTTCGTCGCCCAGCCGGTCGCGAACCGCGATCCCAGCGTTGCGGCGTCCGCGCACGAACGCGATGTCGTCCGGCTCCAGCAGGAAATCGCCCGTCGTTTCGAGAATTTCGCCGTGGCGCTGCACGCGTTCGAGAGCGACGGCAAAGTTCCGGCTTTTCTCGAATTCGCCGACGGTCTGGCCCGCTGCAGGGCCGGCCCGGAAGGCGCGGCCGACGAATATGGGAAGGCCTTCCGCCTGGTCGTCCTCCTCATCGGTCGAGCCGAGCTTGCGCGCGAGCTCCTGCGCCTCTTTTCTGAGATCGACCTTCAGGATCAACGGGGCGATCTGGGTCGTGAAGATGACGATGGCGATGAGGCCGAAGAGATAGGTGAGGCTATAGGCGGTCGCGACATTCGCTTGCAGGAGCTCGATGTCCCCGGGCGGCAAAGGGAGGTGCGAAATCGCTTCCGATGCGGTTCCGAGGACGGCGGACTCGGTCGCCGAACCGGCAAAGAGCCCCGCGGCCGTGCCCACGTCGAGCCGAAAGACGAGGATCGATACCGCCAGGAGCAGGAGGACGCAAACAATCTCGATGATCGAAAAGATCCCGTATCGCCATCCGCCGCGGATATTGGCGAAGAACTGCGGTCCGGCCGAGAAGCCGAGCGCGTAGATGAAGAGGGCGAAAGCGGCATCCTTGAGATCCGGGCTTATCCGCACTCCAAGCTGTCCTAGGGCGAGCGCCACGAAAAGCGTCCCGCAAACCCCGCCGAGTTGCACGGGGCCGACCTTCAGCCGACCGATGAGATAGCCGAGCGCGAGCGATATGAAGAGGGCTATGACAGGGTCGGTCAGAAACGACATGGAAAAGTCCGTTGCGCATCGAAGGGTCGATGGAGTTCCAGTCTCGTGCGGGCGACATCGCCGCCCGCACGAGAGCGAAATCAGCGCTTCTCGTATTCCTCGTGGAATTCATCTGCCATTCGCTTGAGAGCCTGCCCGATCGCGGCATATTCGTATTCGTTGAGATTGGCGAGGGAGGCGCGGCCAGCCGGTTTCTGCGTACCGAAGCCCGTTCCCGGCAGAAGCACGATGCCCGTCTCGTCGGCTATGCGGAACAGCAGTTCACGGCCGTTGAACTTTTCGTCACCCATTTGGCGAATTCCTTGCCGTAAAGCTTGCGGGCGAGATCCTCGAGGTCCAGCAGGGTGTAGTAGTCGACGGCATTCGGATCGGCCTCCAGGGACAGGCCGAGTTCGCGATAGAGCGCCGCCTCGCGCTTGCGGATGATGTTTTTGAGCGATGTCTTGTAGCTGTCTGCCTCGTCCATCAGCGCGAACAGCGAGAAGAGGACGAGTTGCACCTGCTGCGGGGTCGAGAGGCCGGCGGTGTGGTTGAGGGCCACCGTTCGGCTGTCGGCGACGAGCCGGTCGATGAACTTCAGCGAGCGCACATCCGGCAACAGCGAACCATAGCGGCGGTCGAGCGCCTCCTTTGCTTCCTCGGGAAGATCGGCGAGCCTCTGGTCGAGGACGTTCTGCCGATGCGTCGCGACCACCCCGAGCCGCCATCCTGTCGCACCGAAATATTTCGAATAGGAATAGACGAGGATAGTGTTCTGCGGGCATGTCGCGAAGAGCGACCGGAAATCATCCGCAAATGTGCCGTAGACGTCATCCGTCAGAATGATGAGATCCGGGCGGTCGTTGGCGACGATGTCGGCGATCCGCTTCAGGCTTCTGTCGTCGAGTTTCACCGATGGGGGATTGCTGGGATTTATGCAGAAGAAGACCTTGATCGCGGGATCTTTCAGCTTGTCGAGCTCTTCGTCGGAATATTGCCAGCCATTGGCCGGATCCGCGTTCAGCGCCACCTCCTCAAGTGCGTATTCATCGAGTTCCGGGATTTCGATGTAGGGCGTGAAGACCGGCATGCCGATCGCAACCCTGTCGCCTTTCTTCACGAGGTGGTTCTGCTTGAGGGTGTTGAAGATGTAGGTCATTGCCGCCGTACCGCCTTCGACGGCAAACAGATCGATACTCTTTGGCGGCAAAAAGCCGCCAACCATCTCCTTGACGATGTAATGCTTGGCGATTTCCTCGCTTATTTTGAGCATTCGCGGCGGAACCGGATAGTTGCAGCCGATAATGCCTTCGACCATTTCATGCAGGAACTCGGAGGCGGAAAGCCCAAGCTGGTCGCGCACATAGCTCAGCGCGCGCGCCAGAAAGGCAACTCCCTCCATATGGTGGTTTTCAGAGGCGAAGCGCTCGAACCGGGACTCGATGCCCTCTATGTTGGGCAATCCTCCGATACCCTTCTGGAGATAGGAGAAGGAAAGCTCCGACTCGGCGGTCGCAAAGAGGCCAAGCTGAAAGAAAGCGCGGCGAGGAAGCGTCGCCAGAAAGTTCGGATTGCCGCGGCCGGCATTCAGCATCAGGCGGTTCTGTTTGGCCGAGGCGAGCTTGATCAGTTCGTCCTTCAGCTCGAACGGGCTCAGTTTTGCATAGCGGCTATAGTCTGTCTTCATCGGGGTTCTCCCTCATGAGCGAGATCATGCAAAAGCGACGACCAGCGGCCCGAGCAATGTCAGGAAGACATTCGCCAGGGCATAGGTGATTGCGAAGGGAACGGTCGGAACGGAATTGCCGGCCTTGTCCAGAATTTCGCCGAAAGCCGGGTTGGCACTGCGGGAACCTGAAAGGGCGCCGGCAAAGATGGCCGCATTGTCGTAGCGCAGCAGATATCTGCCGACCGCCATGGTGACGAGCAGCGGAAGGATGGTGACCACCACGCCGATCAGGAAGATCGAGAGGCCGTGCTCGGCGATCGTCGTCACGGCCTGCTGCCCCGACTGCAGGCCGACCACCGCCACGAAGCCGGCAAGACCCAGATCCCGCAGAAGCGTCGAAGCGCCGGTCGGCATGTTGCCGATCGCCATGTTCCGCGTCCTCAGCCAACCGAAGAAGAGGCCCGACAAAAGTGCGCCGCCGCCGCTTCCAAGCGTCAGCGGTATCGAGCCAAGGCGGACCACGATCAGACCGACGAGAAGGCCAAAGACCAGCCCCAGTCCGTGATAGACGAAATCGGTCTTGTCGCTCGGGACGATGGTGGTCCCCACGCGCTTTGCGACACGTGCGACGTCGTCGGTCGTGCCGTAAAGGGTTACCACGTCGCCGGCTGCGATCAGCGTGTCCTTGGCAAGGGCAAGTTTCTGCCCGCCGCGCTTGACCTCGATCACGAAGATCCCGTGCTTCAGTTCCGGAGTGGTCTTCTCGCGGATGTCCGCCACCGTATGACCGACGAAATCGCGATTGGAGATCACGACGTCGCGCGTGACGACGATGACATCCATCCCTTCGGAGGACTGAAGCTCGCCTCCGAGCATCGGCGCTGCCGAAACGACGGCGTCGCGCCGGCCGACGACAAGCACGATGTCGCCGGTTTCAAGCTTCAGCCCCGGGTCGTTGCCGATGAGCTTGCCGCCGCGTTTGACGCGTTCGATCGAGATCGTTGCGGCCGGCCCCTGTCCCTCGAGTTCCAAGATCGTACGGCCGGCGGCCTTGCCGACGCTGAAAAGGCGCCCGACCAGCATGGGCAGCGCCGGTTGCTCGCCTATGCCGTAGACGCTGGCGCCGGCCAGCATCTCGGCTTCCGCCTTGATCGCGTCGTCGCGGATGCTGCGGCCCATGAACCATTCGAGAATGTTGACGCAGACGATGATCGCGCCGAAGGAGCCGAAGATGTAAGTGACGGCATAGCCGATGGCGACATTGGCCTGCAGCCTCTGCGCCTCCTCGGCGGCAAGGCCGAGTTTCCCGATGGCCGCGCCGGCAGTGCCGATGATCGCGGACTGGGTCAAGCCGCCGGCGGCGATCCCCGCCGCCAGCCCCTTGTCGAGCCCGAACAGGCGGGCAAGAACGATGACGGTGACGAGGCCGGTGATCGCCAGGACCGCGGCCATGATGATCTCGCGTATCGACTGCCGGCCGAGAGAACGGAAGAATTGCGGCCCGCTTTCGAAGCCGACGGCATAAATGAAGAGCGCGAACAGGACGGCCTTGACGCCGTTGTCTATGGTCACGCCGATCTGGCTGATCAGGACTGCGACGAGGAGCGAACCGGCCACGCCGCCAAGCTGGAACTTGCCGAACTGGAACTTGCCGATCCAATACCCGCCCGCGAGCGCCAGAAACAGCGCGATTTCGGGAGACTGGTGCAGAAGAGACTGGATGAACGTCACTGAGGCCCCCGTTGAAATGATTTGAAAAACACGAACGTCCAGAATGGTGCACTCGAAAGTGCAGGGTCGGACTTGGCCGGCCCCGAAGCCTTTTATCGGCGCGGATCGACGCCGCTCCTCACAGGAGGAGCAGCTTCTTCATCACGGAAAATACCTCCTTGTAGGGCAGCTTCGTTGCGCCGGCGACGGCGAAAGGGATGAGCGCGGCTGCGGCCACCGGTACCACCGCCTCCCGGCTGACCAGCATGGTTTTGAGCTTCTGGGTCGCCTCGTAGAGCTTGCTCGGATCGGGAATATCGTCCGCCGGCTCCGGCGTCGGATCTTCGAAGATGTTTCGGCCGGCGGACTTGCGTTCGGCCGCCCGGTGGTAACGCGTCGCCTGCGCGCCGAGCAATGCCAGGCCGTTTTGCTTCAGGCGGGAGAGCGGAGGCGTGAAGGCTGAAAGCGGGTAGGCGAAGAATGCTATGACGATCGCCAGCCAGCCGGTCATGACCATGCTGAATGTCGTCATCGAAAGACTTTCCTGCAGGAGGTTCTTTGCGATCGCCGCCGCGATTGCCGAGCTCATGCCGAAGACGAAGAAGACGTAGGCGTTCGGATATTGTGCGAGGAAAGCCAGTCCGCCCTTGCCGTCCGGATGGGTCGCAACGAGCCGGAGGTCGAGCCTGGCTATGCGGCGCAGCAGTTGCGCCCAGACGAGGTGCCGCCACATGCCTCGCAGAAAAAGAAAGACGAAGAGGGGAAGGCTGACGCAGATCGACCACCAGCCGGCGGCAGTGATCCTGTTGCCTTCAGGCCGATGCTCGACCGCCCAGGAGGACACGTCGACCGTGTGGAAGTTGAGGTAGGACAGGGTTGCTGCGAATATCGCGACGGCCAGGCAGACGAGTTCCGCTCCGCGCGAATCGCGTCGGCGCAGCGCCTCCGACAGGTCGCGTGTGGCTTGCGTCGTCGCGGTCGGCGCGATGATCGGAGCGCGCACGAACTGCGCCAGTCGGGCCCTGAGACCACGCTCGACCTGCTGTTCCGCCAGAATGAAAGCGCCAATGCCGATGAAGAATTTCGCCCATACTCCGGGGTCCGCGAGATAGGCATTCTGGCTGTGATCGAGCGAGAAGCTGCGCGGAATCCCGAGCAGGAAGGGTACGCCCCAGGCCAGCGCAACGAAAAGGATCGCTCTCGTCCCCGACCGAAGCGTGTTTTCCCGAAGCAGCTTGAGCTGCGCCTGCAACTCGAAAAACGGCCCGCCATGGGACGCGCGGAAATCGGCAAGACCGGGAGAGGGGGATTTATCTACCGCGTCATTGTCCGTCGACGGATGTGTAACACCGTTCACGCTCATGACCACCATAGTTCATTGCTCAAGGATAGGTCCGGCATTGCTGCGCCGGAGAGTCCATGGTCTATCCATCAGCGATTTTCGGCATGAGCGATAGATGGACCAAGGGCCAACGGATCGGCCGAATATTTGTCGAGAGGCTGGGATTTGCTGTATTTTGGGGGGGAATACCCCTTAATATTTGTGGATTGCAATTGAGTCGAGCAAGTCGCACAACGATGAATTGTTATCGGCTTGTCATTCGGGTCTGATACTTGGGCACGCCGGTTGGGAATGCATGAGGTACGGCCAGGGGGCATGGTGCTGCGAATTCGGCCGCGAGCGGTCATCGTTACTTTGATCGTCCTGTTGGCGGGGGCCTTCGCTGCGCGGGCCGCCGTGCCCCGGCGTGTGCTGCTGGTCTATGAAAGCGAAAGCACGCTTCTTGCCGCCAGGCAGATCGCGTCGGGTTTCGGCGAGTATATGGAGGCAAACGCGCCCGAACACATCGAATACTACACGGAATATCTCGACACACTGCGCTTTACGTCGCCGGACCATTCCCGCCGCGTTGCGGACTTTCTCGAGGCCAAATACGGGCGAATGGATCTGGACGTCGTGGTGACCGGCGGCCCGGGGGCGTTGCGGTTCGTGCTGGAGATGCGCGATCGTTTTGCCAAGGATGTCCCCGTGGTTTTCGGTGCCGTTACCGAGAATTCGGTCGTGGAGACTCTGCCGGCCGACGTCAAGGGCGTCGTCAGCCGCTTCGATCTGGGCAAGACAGTCCAGCTTGCCAGTCGCCTTCAACCGAGGGCACGCAAGGTGGTGGTCATGTACGGCTCGGCGCCCTTCGACCGGAAATGGGGCGAGACGGCGCTCGCGGTTCTGGGGGAGCGTTACGCGAGCCTTGACGTCGAATATGTTTCCGGCCTTTCCCTCGACGGTTTCCGAAGCGCCGCCGCAGGACTCTCGTCCGATGCCGCCCTCGTGATACTCACCGTCTTTCAGGACGCGGAGGGCACGAAATTCGTCCCGCGGGACGCGGCGAGGAAGATCGCGGCTGCGTCGGGCGCGCCGGTCTACACTGTGTACAGTTCCTATTTCGGTTCGAATGTTCTGGGCGGCCATGTCGGGACCTTCCAGTCGATCGGAGCACAAATGGCGGCGCTGTCCTTGGACATCATGCGGGGCGATCTTTCGGCGCCCCAGACTACGCCCGCGCGTGAGACGGCGCTCGTCGACTGGCGTGAAGTCCAGCGTCTTGGGATCGATGACGTGTTGATACCCGCCGAGGCCGAAATCAGGAACTATGCGCCAAGTGCCTGGGAGCGTTACCGCATACCCATCAGCGCGGCCTTCCTCGTGATCGCCGCGCAAATGCTGACCATTGCCGCACTCGTCTATCAGAACCAGCGGGGCCGCAGGCTCGAAGCGACCCTTGCCTCCGAACGCATCGAGCTTGCCCATCTCTCGAGGCGGTCGCAGCTCGGCGAGCTTTCCGGTGCCTTCGCGCATGAGCTGACGCAACCGCTGACTTCCATTCTCGCCAACGCCGAGGCGGGGCAGAAGCTCTCCACGGAAACGACCCCGGACATGAGCGAAATTCGGGCGATCTTCGACGATATCGCCGCGGACGACAGACGGGCGTCGTCGGTCATTTCGCAGCTGCGCAGCATGATGCTGAAGGGCGAATCTTCGCAGGAAATCCTCGACCTGAAGGAGGCGGTCCGCCAGACCGTTGCTCTGGCCCGCGCAGAGATGGTGGCGCGTCGCACCGAGGTGGAGGTACATGATGAGCTGGCGAGCGTTCGGGTCAAGGGAAACCTCGTGCAGCTCCAGCAGGTGATCCTCAATCTGCTCGTAAATGCGGCCGACGCCATGGCAGACCTCCCGCCGAGGCAACGGAGGGTTGAAATCGGTGTCGACAAGGGCAAGAATGGCTATTGTGAACTGTTCGTGGCGGACATGGGGCCGGGCATACCGGCCGAGATGCAGAGCGAAATATTCAAGCCGTTCGTGAGCTCCAAGAAGGGCGGTCTCGGCCTCGGCCTCGCAATCTGCCGAAGCATCGTCGAGGCTCAGGGCGGGAAATTATTCTTTGACGACGGTGTGAAGCGGGGAGCGCGGGCCGTAGTAATTCTGCCTTCAGCCTAGAGGTGCATGATGGGGGACAGCGCCGGTAAAGTACTGCTGCTTGACGACGACGAGTTCGTGTTGCGGTCTTTGAGGAGACTGCTCTCGGCTTCGGGGTACTACGTGACGGTGTATCAGAGTGCTCGCGCGTTCCTGGCATCGGACGATCTGGACACGGCCGATTGCGTCATTCTTGACCTCGGCCTGCCGGACTCCGACGGTTTCCTCGTGCAGGAAGCACTGGCCGCCGCAGGCGGAAGCCAGTCGATCGTCTTTCTGACGGGGAGAGGCGATATCCCCGCAAGCGTTCGGGCGATGAAGGCGGGGGCCGTGGACTTCCTTACGAAACCGGTGGAGGCCGATGCCCTGCTGGCCGCCGTGGGCGTCGCGCGCCAGCGCGCACGGTCCCGGCGCGAGATGGAAGAGAGGAAGGCGAGCGTGGTAAAGCGGCTCGACAGCCTCACGGCGCGCGAAACGCAGGTCATGCATCTCGTCGTGGCCGGTCTCCTGAACAAGCAGATAGCCGCCGATCTCGGAACGGTGGAAAAGACCATCAAGGTTCACCGCGGCCGCATGATGGCGAAACTGGGCGTGCGAACGGTCGCCGACCTCGTTCGCCTCGTCGCGATTGCAGAACCGGCAGGTGGGGACATTGGGCCCAAGTCCAACTACGATCAAACCGGGCCATGATATATGAATGGTGAATGAGCGAGAAACAGCGCATAGTTGCGATTGTGGACGATGACGAGCTGGTTCGTCGCGCACTTTGCCGTCTCGTACTGTCATTGTCCTTCAAGCCGGTGGCATTTGCCTCCGGCGAGACGTTTCTGGAGGAACTCGAAGAAACCGAGCCGACCTGCGTTCTGCTGGATCTTCACATGCCGAACATGAACGGGCTCGACATATTGCACGAGCTCAGCGCGCGGCGGCCGAGGCTGGCCGTTATCGTCATAACGGGCGCGGATGAAGACGGTGTGCGCGAGAATTGCATGCGGGCCGGCGCAGCGGGCTTCCTCAACAAGCCGCTCTCCCGCGATACGCTTTTCTCGGCCATCGAAGCGGTGGGAGGCGATCGGCGTCCTACAACGGAGCCGCGCGTCCAATAGGACGCGCTAAATCCTTGAGACCGCGCAATTCCGGAAGGAAAGCCGTTACACACGTTTCCTGAAAATGCTCTCTTTAAGTGAAAGATCTACGGCTCCGGCCTTTGCATCGACGGTGCTCAATCTCACTCCGGATAGACGACCTTCCAGTCATCCTTGATGCTCACGAGCGTCCAGCCGCGTGCGGGCGCCTCGTCGAGGCCGCGTGCGAGCCGGCCGAAATGGGAGTCCCGGTCATAGGCGTTTTCGCGCTGCGCGTCGTCGTGGTGGACGATCAGGCCGAACCGGCGTCCGGGACCCGAAGTCGTCCATTCCAGCATCTCGAAGTCGCCGTCGGAATTGCCGAAGGCGGCAATCGGGCGCCTTCCGATGAACTTGTTGATGCCCACGGGCTTGCCGGGGCCGTCGTCGATGAAGTCGATCTCCGGCAGGCGCATGATCGCCGGCACGCCGTCGCGCAGCTCGTATTTCGCCTTGATGCTGGAGCCGACCACGTTCTGCTGCGGGATACCGTAAACACGCTCGGTCCAGGGGCGCATGAATTCCACCCCGCCGCCCGAGACGATGAAGACCTCGAACCGGTTGGTCTTCAGATAGTCGATCAGTTCGACCATCGGCTGGAAGATGTGCGCGGTATAGGGTTTGCCTGATACCGGGTGCCGAGCGCTGGCGATCCAGTCGGAAACGATCTTTTCGAATTCCTCGGCGGACATTCCGGCGTGAGTGGCGGCGACGAGTTCGAGCAATCCGCGCTCGCCGCGACGCCGGCCATGTCTCCGGCGAGCACCGATTTGAACGGCTCCGTCGTCTGCCATTCCGGATGTTGCGGCGCCAGCTGCTTGACGCGGTCGAGCGCGAAAGCGAGCTGCACATACATGGGCTGTTCGCCCCAAAGCGTACCATCGTTGTCGAAGACCGCGACGCGGGCCGCCGGTTCGACGAAATCGGCGCTTCCCTCCGTCGTCGTCGCTGTCACGAAATCCATGATGCGTGCCTTCGCGTCGCCATCGACCCACGAGGGCAGGATCGAGGAGCCATCCGCCAGCGCGGGACGCATCGAGGAGGTCGCGGCGGCGAACGCGGCGATTTTCAAGGCCGAGCGGCGGCTGATCTCGAACATGTTCTATCTCTCAGGACTGACGTTGCCGGATATGGAGGTCTTGGCTTGCGAGTGGACGCTTGCGAGTGGACGCCGCCGGGTCGAACGCAGTATGGAGGGGCGTTCCCTCGTCAGGCGCCGGCCAAGAATATCATTCGGCCGTTTTCGGAGCAGCGATAGTTGGACCAAAGGCCAACTTGCCGCTGTTCAATTCGCCGCGTAACTCGCAAGTAATGGCGATAGTGCAAGTACTTCGGCGTACAAGCTCTGGAACGGGAAGTCCGACAGCGATCTTGTGATCGATAGCCGTGCAGCCAGGTTCGGTGGGGGCCGAGCAAGGCTCGCGTCAGGTCGCTTTTCGCGGATGCGCAGATTGCAGGCAAGGAGAGATCATGGATTATCCTGGCTGTCTACAATCCAGGGGACTCGGTCCGGTACGCAGGACAGGAACATCGGCGCTGAAGTTGCGGCATGCGGCGGCGCTTGCTGGTGCGGTCGCTGCGGCTTGCGGCGTTGCCCAGGCGCAGGACTCCTCGGGTGCTGATCTCGCCAAACAACTTTCAAATCCGATCGCCTCGCTGATCAGCGTGCCCTTCCAATTGAACTACGACCGCGGCTTCGGTCCGGATGACGGGCACCGGGTCACGGTGAACGTCCAGCCTGTGATACCGATCAGCCTCAACGAGGACTGGAACCTGATTTCGAGAACGATCCTGCCGGTGATCTCGCAGAGCGACATTGCCGGGCCCTCGGGCGATCAGTTCGGCCTCGGCGATACCGTGCAGAGCTTCTTCTTCTCCCCCAAGGAGCCGACTGCCGGCGGAATCATCTGGGGCGCAGGCCCGGTCTTTCTCATTCCGACGGGAACGGACGATCTGCTCGGCAGCGAAAAATGGGGCATCGGCCCGACCGCCGTCGCATTGAAGCAGGACGGTCCATGGACATATGGGGCGCTCGTAAACCACATCTGGTCCTTCGCCGGCGACGACGACAGGGCCGACGTCAATTCGACCTTCCTGCAGCCCTTCGTTTCCTACACGACGCCGGACGCCTGGACATTCGCGCTCAACACCGAAAGCACCTATGACTGGGAGAGCGACGAGTGGTCCGTCCCGATCAACTTCCAGGTGTCCAAGCTGGTAAAACTCGGCGAACAGCCGGTGAGCATTACTGCCGGCGCCCGTTACTGGGCGGCGGCACCGGACAACGGGCCGCAGGGCTGGGGCGCGCGCCTCGCCGTGACGTTCCTGTTCCCGAAATGAAGAGTGTCCGCGAGGTGTCCTTCCGGAGCGCTTCGCGTGGAATTCCGCTTTGCACCAGCGACCATTCCGGCTGCCGCAGAGCAAGCGTGAGATCAGATCGGGCGGTCGCTCGAGACTGTAACCTGAAGTGCAAAGCGCAGGGAGTGAGGCTATGCCGAGTCAGTTGCTCAGACTGATCGTCCGTCCGATCGGTGTTGCGGGCCTGGCGATCTTGATGGTTGCCAGCCCGACCTTGGTTCCCCGAGGACTTGCCCAGGGGACGACCCAGGGCGAGGCGGGTGCGGCGAGCGAGGACCAACCCGATCTTCTGACCGAGGAAGAGCTCGAAATCATGGTCGCGCGCATCGCGCTCTACCCGGACGAGCTCGTCGCCCTAGTCAGCTCCGCATCGCTCTATCCGTTGCAGATCGTGGAGGCCGCGCGCTTCCTCGAGGAGAAGAAGACGGCCAAGGACCTGCAGCCCAAGAATAGCTGGGACGACAGCGTTGTATCGCTGCTCAACTATCCCGAGATCGTCAAGATGATGAGCGACGACCTCGACTGGACCCAGGCGCTCGGAAGCGCGCTTGCCTATCAGCAGAAGGACGTTCTGGTCGCGATCCAGACACTGCGCGACAAGGCCGTGGCCGATGGCGTCATCAAGACCGACGACAAGGTGAAAGTCGTCAACGAGGGCGACAATATCGTCATCCAGGCGGCGGATCCGGAAAGGATCTATGTTCCGCGGTACGAGCCTGAAATGCTCTATGAGCCGGGCTATGCGCCGGCGCCGGTCGCCTATTACCCCGATCCCTATCCGAACTACTATTATCCGTCGGCGCCCTACTTTGCCGCCGCGATAACCGGGGCCGCGATATGGGCCGCGGCGGTCGACTGGGACGACTGGGGCGTCTGGGGCGGACATTGGGACGGCGACGTCGACATCGATTGCGACAATTGCTTCAACGACATCGATGTCGACCGGGACAAGTTCAAGATGAACGACGTCGACTGGAAGAACGTCGATCGGTCCAAGATCAAGTTCGACAAGAACCAGCTGGCCAATATCGACCGTGACAAGTTCAAGAACGACTTCAAGGCCAACCGCAACAACAACATCGCCAACCGCGCGAGGGATGTGAACCGTGATCGTGGGGACATTGCCCGCAGGCCGGCAAAGGTCTCCGTCGACGACATCCGCAAGAGCAAGGTCGATGCGAGCCGCGTTCGGGCCGAACGCGAGCGGGCCGGCAATGTCCAGCGGCGCGTTGACGCACCGCGCCGTGATGGCGGGGCGGCGGCGAACCGTGCCCGCGCAAGCACCGGCAAGGCCGCAAGCCCCCGGTCGAACGTTCACCGCAAGGCGCATGCGTCGAAGCCCGGCGCTCACGCACACCATTCCTCCGGCGGCAAGCATTCGGCGCTAGGCAAGGTCGGCAACAAACGGCAGACCCACATCTCGTCCAACCGTGGACGTCACTCCATGGGCGGTGGCCATCGTGGGGGCGGCGGAGGACACAAGATGGTGAAGCGTGGCGGCGGACGTCGGCGGTAATCAGATCGGGAGGCTTACGATGACCAAATCCATTCGTGACGGGATCGCTCTCTCGCTCTTCGGGATGATCCTTCTCGGCAGCACCGCGCTTGCTCCGGCAGCCCTGGCACAGGAAGCCGGTGCCGACGTGCCGCTTGCCGATTATGCGGCGGCAGAGGATCCGCCCGTCTTCGACACGCCGGAACTGGCGGTTGAGGCTTTCAAGCAGACCGTCGATGGTGGCGACTTTGACAAGCTCGCGGCACTCCTCGGCCTGGACCCGGCCAAGACCAGGGCAAGCGACGGGGTGATGGAGACCTATGCCGACATAAAGGAAGGCGTCAAGGAGAAGGTCGTCGTCGAGGATGTGGAGGGCCGCAAGGTCGTCGAGATCGGCGACGAACTGTGGCCGTTTCCCTTCCCCATCTCAAAAGGGGACGATGGCAAATGGGCGTTCGACACCTTTGTCGGACTGGAAGAGATCGCCAACCGCCGGGTCGGGGATAACGAACTTGCCACGCTTGCCACCATGCGCGCCTATGTCGGCGCGCAGGAGGAATATGCACTCGGCGATCATGACGGCGACGGTGTCCTGGAATACGCACAGAAGCTGATCAGCACCGAGGGTGCACAGGACGGCCTTTACTGGCCCGCGGAGAAGTTCGGCGGCGAGGAGAGCCCCGCTGCGGCGGCGCTCGCCGAAGGCGATGCCTTGGACCGGGCCAAGGCGGGCCAGGGCTTTCAAGGCTACCGCTACCGCATCCTGACCGGCCAGGGCGACAATATCGCGGGGGGGAAATTCGACTATGTCATCAACGGCAACATGATTGCCGGGTTCGGCCTCGTTGCCTGGCCCGTGAGATACGGCGCCACCGGAGTGAAGACCTTCGTCGTCAATCGCAACGGCATCGTCTACGAGGCGGATCTCGGCGAGGATACCGAGAAGACGGCCGCCGCCATCCGCACGTTCAATCCGAACGACGACTGGGCGGTCGTCCAGGACTGAGGAAGGGGGGCATTCGAATCGCGAAACGCAAAACGGTGCAGTACGGCGGCAACATCAGTGAATATTATGCCGCCGACGGCCGGCTTGCCGAGCAGGTGAATGCGGACAAGACTGCGGGCCTGGTACAAGATGTCAGGGAGTGCACTGGCGTGGCGCTGCCCGTGCCGGCAGGCGCAGGAATCGGTCGCAGGGGAGACTGCCGATGAAGCCTTCTTTGAACAGCGTGGTTGACCTTGAAGCCGCGGCGGAGATGGTCTGGGTTTCCGGTGCGACTTTCATGATGGGGTCGAACGACCATTACCCCGAGGAAGCGCCCGTGCATCCGGTAACCGTGGACGGATTCTGGATCGACGAGACACCGGTAACGAACCGCCAATTCCTCGAATTCGTAAATGCGACGGGGCATGTGACCTTCGCGGAAAGAAAGCCGCGCGCGGAAGACTATCCGGGCGCCCCGCCGTCCAATCTGAGGGCGGGCTCGCTCGTCTTCACGCCCCCGAAGCGCCCGCTGCAGGGAACGGATATATCGCAGTGGTGGATCTTCACGTTGGGTGCCAACTGGCGGCACCCGCTCGGGCGCAAGAGCAGCATCGGAGCGATCCTGGACCATCCGGTCGTCCATGTCGCTTACAGCGACGCAAAGGCCTATGCCGAATGGGCCGGAAAGGAGCTCCCGACCGAAGCCGAGTGGGAGCTGGCGGCCCGCGGCGGTCTCGCTGGGGCCGAATTTGCCTGGGGCGACGAGCTTGCGCCGGGCGGAAATCATATGGCCAATACCTGGCAGGGAGGTTTTCCGGTCGAGAATTCGATGGATGACGGTTTCGCGCGAACTTCGCCGGTCAGATTCTACCCGCCGAACGGCTACGGCCTCTACGACATGATCGGCAACGTGTGGGAGTGGACCACGGATTACTGGTCCGTGCGCCATCCGGAAGCGGCCGCCAAGCCCTGCTGCATTCCGAGCAATCCCCGCAATGCGGATGCCGATGCGAGCATCGATCCGGCGGCGAGAGTGAAAGTCCCGCGCCGGGTGCTCAAGGGCGGATCGCATCTCTGCGCGCCGAACTACTGCCGGCGGTACCGCCCTGCGGCAAGGCATGCCCAGGAAATCGACACGACGACCAGCCATGTCGGTTTCCGATGTGTCAGGCGCATGCCTGGAAGCTCGGGGGGATCGCGTGTTTAGCGCCAGGCTCCGCCGTTGCCGTACCATGTTGCTGCAGGGGCTCCTTTTTGCTGGTCTTTTCGCCGCCGTGCCGACCGTGGATGCATTTGCCGCCAATTGCAGTTCGCGAGGCGGTTTGGCTTATCTTGGAAACACGCAGGGAGCGACCCGCTCAGTCTGGCTTTCCGGGACCAGTGCCGGCTCCTTTGGCCTCGATGCTGCCCAGGGCAATCAGACGGTGGATACCTGGAGCAAGAGCAAACGCGGCCTCCACCTGTCGCTTTCTCCGGTCGTTTCGAACGGCAACGGGGGAACGCACAAGCTTTACGACCTTTCCGGCGGAAAGCCCTGCCTGCTCGACACGCAGAACCAGGTACGCGGCCTCATTCCCGACATCACCTGGCCGCAGGGGTTGCCCGACAACCATCTGCCACGTGTCTTTCCCGATTTCGCTCTGCCCGACGGTCGGCCCGATACCGGCCCGATTCGCGTCTTCCCCGATTTCGATCGGCCGGAGGGTCGGCCCGATACCCGCCCGGTTCGTGTCTTCCCCGATTTCGATCGGCCGGAGGGTCGGCCCGATACCGGCCCGGTTCGTGTCTTCCCTGATTTCGATCGGCCGGAGGGACGGCCCGATACCGGCCCGGTTCGTGTCTTCCCAGGTTTCGATCGGCCGGAGGGACGGCCCGACAATGATCTTCCGCGCATCCCGCCGGACCGCCCGGACGGTCGGCCTGACAACGACCTGCCCCGTGTGTTTCCGGGATTCGATCCGCGATCGCCTTCGCCGGACCCAGCGGCGGTTCGCGCAGGCCGGGTGGCCGGGGCTCGGACGCCGCAGAACTGTGTCGACCCCCGCTCCGTTGACGCCAACAAGCGGCGCGACCTGCCGATCTGTCCGGAACTCGTTCCCCAAGAGGCGGCGACGCAGGGTGCCGGCCAGGCCGGTGTGCCGTTGACGCCCGGCCGCGATCTGGCCGCTCCCGCGCTCTGGAATTTCTGGTCGGACATTCGCTTCGCCGACATATCCGACGAACGCTACGACCGCGACAGCGACACGCTTGCCCGCTCGCTGGACATGGGCCTCGACCGCCGGATTACCGACGATCTCGTCCTCGGCATGTCCTTCTCGTTGGAAGACAGTTCGACGGACGCGTACAGCGGCTCGATCGACATCGATACCGAAGGGTTCAGCTTCGGTCCGTATGCGGCCTATCGTCTGTCGAAACATTGGGCCGTCGACGCGTCCGTGACCTATGGCCGCTACAACAATGAGGTCGACCTGAGCGTACTCGGCGGCGACTATGATTCGGAGCGCTTCTCCGGACAGGTATCCCTCCACGGTCAGTATAAATACGGCGCCTACTTCATCCGGCCCAAGGCATCCGTCAACTTCGCTCACGTCAAAAGCGACGGCTACGGTCTGTCCGGCAACATCTTCAATTTCCCGGTGAGCGTCTCGCTCCCCGGCGAAAGCTACAATTACGGCGTCACGGAAATGTCGACGGAGGTCAGCCGGTACTTCCGCCTGCCGGACGGCCAGCCATTCCTGCTCTTCGCGGAGCTTGGCGCGCAGTACGAGTTCGAGCGGCCGAATGACGGGAAGATCCTGACGGGCGACCTGTCGGAAATCACGCCTTCCCCCTGGGCGTTCTCGCTCCGCTCCGGCTTCAGAATGCTGCTCAACGACAATCTCCAGATCGAAGCGACTGGCGGGTATCTGAGCCTTGGGCAGGAAGATCTCGATGTGTGGGAGGGCAAGCTCCACCTGTCATGGAGTTTTTAAGTTTGTACGGGAGGTTGCGGCCGTGTCGCCTGGGCGAATCGAGACCGTTCCTCTATGCATCAATGCACGGATTGCCGCACTCGCGGGGATCGGTGCCAAGAAGCGTGGCGCGAGCGGCGCTAAAATTGTGAGGCGTGGCATTGGCTAGTGACGTGAGGTCTTTTGGCGACCGGTTCCGTATCGCGAAAGCAGGAATATCGACTGCTTCCGCGCTTGTCGCGCTCGTTCTTCTGGCGGGTTGCGGAGGCCATGCGAAGGGCGTGATGACTCCGGTGGCCCTGGCGCAGCCGTCGAACACCTCGCAGGTCGACATGCTGGTGGCGACCACGCGCCAGCCCTCGGGCGACCCGGCGACCCTGTTTTCGGGAGAGCGCAGCCCGACGCTCTCGATGACCGATGTGGCGGTCTCGATCCCGCCGGACTCGCGTCGCGCGCCGGGCACGGTGCAGTGGCCGCGCAAGCTGCCGCCCAATCCGGAAACAGATTTCGCCGTCACGCGCGTGCGCGAAATGGCATCGGAAGACGAGGCGCGCACCTGGTTCCGCGCCCATAACAAGGGCGGCCATGTGCTTCTTTTCGTGCATGGCTTCAACAACCGCTACGAGGACGGCGTCTTCCGGCTGGCCCAGATCGTCCATGATTCCGGTGCGCAGGCGACACCTATGCTGTTCACCTGGCCGTCGCGTGCGCGGGTGTTCGACTATAATTACGACAAGGAGAGCACCAACTATTCGCGCACCGCGCTCGAGGATACGCTGCGCACGCTGGCAAATGCCCCGAACGTCAAGGACGTCACCATCCTTGCCCATTCTATGGGAACCTGGCTGACGATGGAGGCGCTGCGGCAGATGGGAATCCGCGACGGGAAGATCGCGCCGAAGATCGAGAACGTGATTCTCGCTTCGCCCGACATCGACCTCGACGTCTTCGCCAAGCAGTGGACCGACATGGGCGATGCACGGCCGAAATTTACGATCTTCGTTTCGCAGGACGACCGGGCGCTGGCGCTTTCGCGACTGATCTCGGGGGATGTCTCGCGGCTCGGCGCGATCGACCCCAGCGCCGAGCCCTATCGCACGCAGCTGGAGACAGCCGGCATCACCGCGATCGATCTCACCAAGGTCGAGACCGACGACGGCTTGCATCACGGCAAGTTCGCCGAGAGTCCCGAGATCGTGCAACTGATCGGACAGCGGATCATCAAGGGGCAGACGCTGACCGACTCCGAGATCACTCTGGGCGAGGGGATTACCGCCGTCGTCGCCGGCACGGCCAAGAATGTCGGCACCGTCGCGGCCGCCACGATCAGCGCGCCTGTCACCATAATAGAAGGCCGCGGCACGCCGCCCAAGAAAGTCCGGCTGGATGAAACCCTCGCCAGTGACGAACGCCCGCAAAGTGCAGCGCCATAGGGGCCCGCAATCAAGCCTGGCTGTGCCGGCAAATATTATTGGAGGATAGCATGATGTCTTGGGTCGTTCGAAATCTGGCATTTGCCGCAAGCTGCCTGCTCGGAAGCGGCGCCTTGGCGGCGGACATATATTCGCCTGTGACGCCGCAGGTGCAGGAAGTCACGACGGAGAGCGGCTGGACGTTTTCCTTCGCCCCCTATTTCTGGGCCGCCGGCCTTTCGGGCGATATCGGCCAGTTCGGTCTGTCCGCCGTCGATGTGGACGCGAGTTTCAGCGACGTCTTCGACCATCTGGATTTCGCTTTGATGGCCACGGCGGAGGCGCGCAACGGACCGTACAGCATCTTCGGCGACGCGATATACATCAAACTGTCGGGTCAGGGCGCGACGCCGAGGGGTTTCCTTGCGGACGATGTCGAGCTTGCGACCGAAACATTCGCGGGACTGCTTGGGGCCGGTTACGCGATTTACGATGATGGCTCCTCTCGGCTCGATATTGTCGGCGGCCTGCGCGTGTGGTCCGTCGAGAGCGAGCTCTCCATCAGCGGTGGCGCTCTCGGCACACGGTCGAGAACCGACGATGCGGCCTGGGTGGACGGGATGGCAGGTTTTCGCGGCACCTACTCGATCACTCAGGAAATCTATCTGACCGGATGGGGGCTTGTCGGAGCCGGTGGCGCGGATCTCGACTGGGATGTCGCCGCAGCGATCGGCTACCGGTTCCGCGACACGGTTTCGGCGGTCGCCGGCTACCGCGCGCTTGGCGTCGACTACAGCGATGACGGCTTTGTCTTCGACGTGGTCGAGCAGGGACCGATCCTGGGGCTGGTGGTGCGCTTCTAAACCAAGATCACGAATGGCAAGCGTCGTGAATCTTGATGGGTCACCGGTTGCGGCGCATCAATCTTTCGCTGTCCTCAAGCCGTCGAGCAGGGCCCGGAAGCCTTCCACGGCCTTGTGCGAGGTTTCCTGCGGGTCGTCGGAATTGGCGATCCACAGCGCTGCGTGGCTGCTTGCGCCATTGATCAGACGGGCGGCCGCTTCGGTGTCGATATCGATGACCTCACCATCGGCCTTGAGCCGGTCCAGGCTTCCCGCCAGCGCTGCAATGCAACCTTCGGTCATTTGCCATTGCGATATGTCCCCGAGTACGGCAGGGCCGTCACGGAACATGATGCGCTGGATCTCCGGCTCGAGTGCCATGCGGATATAGGCGACGCACTCGTCGACGAATCCTTGCCAGCGTGTAGGTGCTTCCGACGAGACCTTGTTCAGGCGTGCCGTCATCTCGGCGTCGATCTCCCTGATCACTGCCTGCAGCAGCCCCTTTTTGTCGCCGAAGTGATGATAGAGCGCGCCGCGGGTCAACCCGGCTTCGGCAGTGAAATCGTCCATGGACGATTCCGCAAACCCGACGGTGCCGAAGGCGCGCCGGGCGGCCGCGATCAGTTTTGCGCGGGTCTCGGCGATCATTTCCCTACGCGGCTTGTTCATCATGTCTCCTGTTTTGCATACGCCGCGTATTTTATTTGACATACGGCGCGTATGCAACTATTTAGATTCCATACGCCGCGTATGTCATTCTGCACAAATTTTCCAAGGAGCGTCTCATGTCCAATCCATACGGAGAAATATTCAGGACTCCAGGAGCTAAGGGCTTTTCGGCAGCCGGCTTCTTCGCGCGCCTTCCGATAGCGATGGCCCCGATCGGCATCGTCGCGATGCTGTCCCAGACCCACGGCGAATACTGGCTTGCAGGTGCGGTGTCGGCGACTTTCGCTCTCACCAATGCGCTCGTTGCCCCGCAGATATCCCGTCTGGTCGATCGCGTCGGCCAGACGGCCGTGGTCGTTCCGACGACGATCGTATCGGTTCTTGCGTTCCTGGTGTTGATCCTTGCAGCCAATCGGGACTGGCCGGCATGGACGCTGTTCGCCTCGGCTTTCCTCGCCGCCGCGATGCCGAGCATACCCGCCCTGGTCCGTGCCCGCTGGACCGAGATATTCCGCAATCGTCCCGAGCTGAACACCGCCTTCGCCTTCGAGTCTTCGGCAGACGAACTGGTCTATATTGCCGGCGCGTCGCTGTCGGTGGGTTTGGCAGTAGCTCTGTTTCCTGAAGCCGGCATGCTGATCAGCACGATCTTCCTCGCCCTCGGGACGGCAGCTTTCATCCTCCAGCGCTCGACGGAGCCGAAGGTGCGCCCATTGGAGGCCGGGGTCTCGCGAGCGTCGGCGATCCGTCAACGTCCGGTGCAGATCATCACGCTTGCCCTCATCTTCGTGGGCTCGATCTTCGCGACTGCGGAAGTAAGCGCCGTAGCGATCACGAAAGAGCTCGGCCAGCCGCAGGCAGCGAGCCTCGTCATCGGCGTCTATGCGGTCGGCTCGTTCCTGGTGGGCCTGGCGCTTGGGGCCCTGAACCCAACGATGCCTCTGCACAGGCAGCTTCTGATCGCCGTCAGCGTAATTGCCGCCACGTCGGTGCCCCTCCTCCTCGCGGACACCGTGCCTCTCCTTGCCTTGGCGGTTTTCGTAAGCGGCATCGCCATTTCGCCGACCTTCATCACTGCTTTCGGCCTGATCGAGCGCCGCGTACCGGAGTCGATGCTTACGGAAGGTGTCACCTGGGTGATGACCGGTATCGGCATCGGCATGGCGCTCGGTGCATTCGTCTCCGGCTGGGTCGTAGACAATTTCGGTGCGCAGAACGGCTTCTGGGTATCCGTGGCGGCCGGGGCAGCGACCGTTGCGACCATAGCGATGGGCCAGCGTAGCCTTGCCGGCGATAAAGCGGCGTCCGTAGCGGGAAGCATTCCGCAACCGGCCGAGTAGCGGCACCTCCGCCGACCTTGGGCATGTCGGAACAAACAGGCGGGCCACCGGTTCATCCGTCGGCCTGCCACCACGATAGGAGAGACCGATGGCACGTGGATCACTCGTTGCTGTAAGCGGATTATTCGCCGGCCTTGCCGCGGTGGCGGCGCTGACCGTCTCGGCCGAGCGCCGGAATGAAAGCCCCTGGCGGCCGATCAACGCGACGAGCCACTGGATACACGGCCGTCGAGCCGGTTCGCAGTCGCGTCTCGATCTCGCGCACACCGGCACCGGCTTCGTGACGCATATGCTTGCCTCATTCTGGTGGGCGCTGCCGTTCTCCGCCATGATCGGACGAAGCGCGCGGCCTTCGCCGCAGCGGGTGATTGCCGCCGCCGTCGGCACCACCGCGCTGGCAGCCCTTGTCGACTATGGGCTGGTACCGAAGCGTCTTACGCCCGGCTGGGAACTCGCCCTGCCGAAGTCCGACCTGGCGGCGGCCTATATGGCCATGGGTATCGGCCTGGCGTTGGGCGCCTCCCTGCATGGGGCAGCGGCGGCGCGCGGCCAGGAACATCCTCCGGGCTGACCGGTTAGACCGGGTGCCAGCAAGACATTCGTATCGAAACGCGACGACACATGCGTGAGGAGATCCCCAATGAGCAGCCGACCACCGCCAATCCCTCCGGACAATCGCAGCGACAAGGGAACGGGAGAGCCTGGAACCGTGTCGGCCGAGCCGAAGAAGCCGGACGTGGCCGAGAATCCCGAGAAGAAGGGCCAGCAGGGCAACACGAAGGTCAATACGACCCATCAAGGCTACCAACAGGACAGATGAGGCAGAGCGCATGTCCACATCCAAGAAGACGCCAGCAAGCATCCGCCAAGGCGGCCCGGGAGCCTCGCACGAAAATGCGAAGGAGCCGCTGGAAATACCAAAGCCGCCAGCCGACTCCGAGCGCCGCACGCGCAGCAAGGTTTCCGGCGGCGGAGGCGAGCCTGACCGCCACCACAGTCACGACGCGCGGCGCAAGGGCGGGCATTGACCATCGCCGCTGCTCCGGTATGAACAATTCCTCATCGCAGGCGTTCTGCTTGACCCGCAACGGGTGGAGGAGTTCGCCATGCGACGCGGTTTGCGCCATCACCCAATGGTCGACCTGATCGTGTTCATCGCTGCCGTCGGGCTGGTTTCGGCGATCATGGTCGTGTCTCTCTTCTTCGGCTGAGCATGTCGCCCGAAGGCGCCGGACGGCAGAGCGACGCATTCTGCTGCCGCTGCATGACGTCGCTGCGGAGGAGGCACGTTCCGCAGCGACGGCGGCGCCCCCGGTGAGGGGAGGGGGAGGGACGCCGCCCGGGTCGATTCCGGCATAGCGGAGGGGACAAGAGCCGACCCGTTCTTCTGGACAAGCCGCTTTGGGTAAAGCGACGGCGCCTAACACTCTGCGCCGCGGATGGTTCCGAGAAATACATGCCAAACGGCAATTCTTTTTCCGCCCCGGTTGCTGGGGAAGAATGCCGGCGGCCTGCAGCGCCGCGCGTCTTGTCAGACGCGCAAAGCCCTGTTTTTGTCCTTTAATCGGCCACGACTAAAGGAAACATGCAGTAGGCGGCCGGCACGCGCTCAGGCGTTGAGCGATTTCGCGAAGGGCATGACTCGGATCCGCTTGCCAAGCGCCTTGAAGGCGGCGTTGGCAACCGCAGGGCCGATCGGCGGAACGCCGGGCTCGCCGATGCCCGAAGGCGGATTGGCGGAGGCGACGATATGGACCTCCACCTTCGGCATCGCTTCGATCCTGAGTGGTGTGTACATGTCGAAGTTACCCTGATCCACCTTGCCGTCGGTCAGCGTGATTTCCTCACCCAGGATGGCGCTCAGGCCGAAGCCGATACCGCCTTCAACCTGAGCGCGGACCTGATCCGGATTGATCGCGAGGCCACAATCGACGGCAGCCACGACGCGCTCGACCTTGATACCGTCGCCATCGACGGAGATCTCGGCGATCTGCGCCACAACCGAACCGAAGCTCTCGGCAACGGCGACGCCCCGGAAGCGGCCTTCGGGCAGCGGCTTCTGCCATTCGGCCTTCTCCGCCGCGAGCTTGAGAACGGTCGCATGGCGCGAGCCCGGCTCCAGCATCGACAGTCGGAACTCCAGCGGATCCCGTCCCGCAGCCTCGGCAACCTCGTCCAGAAAGGCTTCGGCTGCGAATGCGGTGTGTGTCGAGCCGACGGAGCGCCACCAGAGAACCGGGACGCGGACGTCGGTGGTCGTGAGGCCGACGGTCTGATTTTCAATGGCATAGGGGAGGTTGTTGGCGCCCTCCACCGAGGTCGGGTCGACCCCGTTCTGGACCATGCCGTCCCAGGCCGTTTTCGCCATGATCGACTGGCCGACGATGTGATCGCTCCAGGCGACGAGCTTCCCGGATTCGTCGATCCCGGCCTTCAGCCGATGCACATAGGCCGGACGATACCGGCCCGCGCGCGTGTCGTCCTCCCGCGTCCACTGCACCTTGACCGGTGCACGGAAACCGAGGGCCTTTGCCACATGGACGGCCTCTACCACGACATCGCCGTCGAATACTGCACGCCGCCCGAAGCTGCCGCCGGTCTTCATGACGTTGAGCCGGACCTTTTCGACCGGCACTCCGGCAATCTCGCTGGCGAGATTCTGGTATACGTCGGGGAGCTGGTGCCCGCCCCAGATCTCGATCGTGCCGTCGTCGTTCCTGCGCGCGACCGCGTTCAGGGGTTCCAGGGCAGCATGCGCGAGATAGGGGAACTCGAACGTCGCTTCGATGACTTTTGCGGCTGATGTGAATGCGGCGTCGGCATCCCCGTCCTTGCGCGCGAATGCGGCCGGCGTCTTGCCGGCAAGATCGCGATAGGTTGACATCAGCTCGGGCGTTCCGCGCTTTTCGGCGCCCGTCTCGTCCCACTCCACCGTGACGGCCTCGCGGCCCTTGATCGCGGCCCACATATGTTCGCCGACCACCGCGATGCCGCGCGGCGTTTCCACCACGTCGACTACGCCCTTGATGGCGCGGGCGGCAGAAGCATCGAAGGATTTCGCCTTGGCCCCGAAGAGAGGCGGATGGATCATGACCGCCGTCAGCATTTCCGGAAGCTTGACATCGATGGTGTATCGCTCGGTTCCGTTTGCCTTGCGGGCACTGTCGAAGCGCTTCAGTTCGGCATTGCCGATAAGCTTCCAGTCGCCCGGCTCCTTGAGCTTCACGTCGGCCGGCACCGGCATCGTGGCCGCCTTGGCTGCAAACGCGCCGAAACCGCCGCTCTTGCCGGACGGATGCGAAAGGACGCCGTTCTCGACGGCGATCTCGGCTGCGTCGACGCCCCATTCCTCTGCAGCGGCAGCAACCAGCATCTCCCGGGCGGCGGCGCCCGCCTTGCGATAGCGTTCCCAGGAGGTGGACATGGAGGTCGAGCCTCCGGTCCCCTGCATCGCGCCGCCGAAGGCGATATTGCCGTAGGCCTTGATATTGCCGGCGGCTCCGATGACGTCGATCGTGGACCAATCGGCGTCAAGTTCTTCCGCAACCAGCGTAGCGATTCCGTTATAGGAGCCCTGGCCCATCTCGAACTGCGACGAGAGAACGGTGACCTTTCCGTCCCCGCCGATGGTCAGGTAGGGGGAAAATGCGTGTGAGCCGCTCTCCGTTGCCGCCTCGCCCGCCAGTGCCGGCGATGCGGACAGAACCCGGAACCCGACTGCGATACCGGTGCCGGCCGCGAGCGCACCGAGCAGGAATTGCCGCCGCGACGCTTGCGCCCGGGCGACGGGAAGGGTGATCGATTGCATCAGTTTCGGTATCATGTCAGGCCTCCAGACGCTTCGCGGCTTCGTGAATGCCCGCGCGGATACGATGATAGGTGGCGCACCGACAGAGATTGCCGGACATGGCGGCGTCGATGTCCGCGTCGGTCGGTTTGGGATTGTTGGCCAGAAGGTCCGTTGCGGACATGATCTGGCCGGACTGACAGTAGCCGCATTGGGGAACGTCGAGATCGGCCCAGACGGCCTGTACCGTCTCGGCAACCTTGCCCTTCAGCCCCTCGACCGTCGTCACCTCGGCTCCTTCGATGTCGCCGATGAAGGTTTGACAGGACCGAGTGGGTGAACCGTCGATATAAACCGTGCAGGCGCCGCATTGCGCCATGCCGCAGCCGAATTTCGTGCCCGTCAACCCGACAAGGTCGCGGATCGCCCAGAGAAGCGGCATATCCGCCTCGGCCTCGATCTTATGTTCGACGCCGTTGATCTTAACAGTCACCATGGTGTTCTCCTCGCGATTCGGCGCGTGGATGCGGGACGCCGCTGCCACATGCCGGACTGCCGATGGTGCGGATGTGGAAAGGTCTTCCGCCCACATTCCGCTCAAACTCTTGGAATCGATCACGGTCATGGTTCAGGGCAACCTGACCTAAGACCATGAACGAGACCTGGAGCTTAGAAGACCATTCGCCGAGCTGATAGATTCAATCCTGCCGAATTATTGCCCATTCCTGTCAAGTTAACGGGATCGTGATCATCCCGCCGGGTGGGGCAGCAATCAGCCTGCGGAGTTCCGCCTGGTCGAATCGCTGGAATTCAGAATCGCCCTGATGTCGCGAAGCGGCGGATGGCCGAATGCCCGGCGATACTCCCGGTTGAACTGGGTCGGGCTCTCGTAGCCGACCTGCAGCGCCGCGGTCGCCGCGTCGAGCGACTTGGAAAGCATCAGTTCCCGTGCGTGATGCAGTCGCAGGTGCTTCTGGAACTGCAGCGGGCTCATTGCGGTCATCGCACGGAAGTGATGGTGCAGCGTCGAGACGCCCATATTGGCTATCTCGGCCAGTTCTTCCACGCGAAGCGGTTTGGTGTAGTTTTCCTTCAACCATAGTACCGCCTTGGCGACGCGGTTGCTGTTCGTGCCCGCGAGCGCGAAGCGCCGCAGCCGCGCGCCCTGCTCGCCGGTGAGAAGCCGATAGAGGATCTCGTTCTGGATATGGCCGGCCAGGAACGGAATGTCGGCCGGCGAGCTCGCAAGCGAAATCAGCCGGAACAGGGCGTCGAAGAGCTCGCGCGTCGCGGTACCGACAGCCACACCGAGGTCGCGTTCGGGAATGTCGGTCGGGTGTATGTCGTGATCAGCAATGATGCGCCGCACTTTTTCCATGTCCAGCCTCAGGGCCGCTGCGACATAAGGCTCCCCTTCGCTTGCCGCGCAGATCTGCGCAGTTACGGGAAGGCCGATGGCGGTCAGGAAGAAGCAGCCTTCATCGTAGACGAGCGTCTCGTTGCCGACGCGGACATTCTTGCTTCCCTTGATGATGAAGGAGAGGCTTGGCTCGTATACGCTCGAAAAGGGCCCCGCCGGCTCGACGATGCGATACAGCGAGAGGCCCGGAACGGGGTGTGAGAAGGAAAGCCCGTCCCAGGGCAATTTCGACAGCCTGTCGAGAATCTGCGCGCGAAGGGCTGCGGTTTCTTCGCGCAAGTCCCTCTGCGGGAACATGATCGTGCTCATTCCTGCTCCTGCCTCTGATCCTATGTGCGATTATGCAGATCGAAACCCGATCACAATATCACATTATCACATTATTCTGATTTCGACAGAATTGGGCAAGAGTGGCCGATCTGCGTACTCGCGCAGATCGGCCGATATACGGACTCCGCTTACTCTGCCGCAAGCGGGGTCGGGTAGTGCTCCTGTTCGTCCGAATCCTCCTGCGCGGCTGCAGGCTCCGGGTCCGTTTTTCGCGATTTTGGCTCCTTGCCGAAGAAGAGCGCATAACCGGCCGGCAGCACCAGGATCGTCAGAACGGTCGCGACCAGGATGCCGCCCATCATCGCATAGGCGAGCGGTCCCCAGAAAACGCCGCGGGAGATCGGGATCAATGCCAGCACCGCGGTGAGCGCCGTCAGTATGATCGGCCGGAAGCGGCGCACCGTCGCGCCGATGATCGCCTCGGAACGCTCCATCCCGGCCGCGATGTCCTGATCGATCTGGTCCACCAGAATGATCGAGTTGCGGATGATGATGCCGAGCAGCGCGATGACCCCCAGGATGGCCACGAAACCGAAGGGTGCTCCGCTGATGAGCAGAGCCGCCGCCGCACCGATGATCCCGAGCGGACCGGTTGCGAGCACCAGCATCGCCTTGCCGAAATGCTGGAGTTGCACCATCAGGAGGATGACGATCACCACCAGCATGATCGGCGCCTTGGCGGCGATCGAGGCCTGGCTCTCGGCGCTGTCTTCGGCGCCGCCCTGGATCTCCACCTTGTAACCTGGTGCGAGGCCATCCCTCAGTCCCTTGAGCTCGTCAAAGAGCTGCATCGCCACGTCGTTCGGCTGCACGCCGTCAGGCAGCGTTCCGCGCACGGTGATCGTGGGAAGCCGGTCGCGCCGCCACTCGATACCCTGTTCCATGACGGGAACGACCTTGGCAATTTGCGAGACCGGGACGAAGCCGCCGAAATCCGTGGGCACATAGACCGATTGCACGGCAGAGAGCAGGTGGCGATTGCCGCCGGGCTCCCGCGCCACGATGGAGACCGTTTCCTCGCCGTCGCGGAAGCTGTCGAGCGGGACGCCGGACATCGCCGCCTGCAACATCTGGCGGATGCGCTGCGACGTGATGCCGAGGGCGCGGGCGCGGTCCTGGTCGATCACCAGCTTCATCGCCGGCACGGGCTCCAGCCAGTCGTCATGAATCGCGCCGAGCATCGGGTTTTCCTGGAATTTGGTCTTCACCTGGTCGGCGATTCGACGCACTTCCTCGCGGTCGGGTCCCATCACCCGCATCTGCACCGGCCAGCCGGTCGGCGGTCCCAGGAACAACCGGTCGACCTTGGCGCGGATCGAGGGGAAGTCCTCGGCGAGTATCGTTCGCAGCTTGGCGATCAGCCGCTCGCGGGCCGGCTCGTCCTTCGCCATGACGAGGAGCTGCGCGAAATTCGGATTGCGAAGCTGCTGGTCGAGCGGCAGGAAGAAGCGCGGGGCGCCTTCGCCGATATAGGTGGCGATGAAGCGCTTGCCCTCGTCGTCCATCATCCGCTCCTCGAGCGCCTTCGCCTGCTTTTCCACCTCCTTGATGCTCGTTCCCTCCGGCAGCCAGAGATCGACCAGGATTTCCGGTCGCGAGGACTGCGGGAAGAAATTCTTCGGAATGAACTGGAATGCCCAAAGGCTCGTCACGAAGATGGCAAGCGTCGTCAGGAGCACGACGACGCGGTGGCGCACTGCCGAGCCGACAGTCGTCCTCAGGCGGCGATAGAAGCGCGTATCGAAGACGTCGTGATGGGTGCCGGCGTGGTGACGCTGCTTCAGGATCATGTAGCCGAGCCAGGGCGTGAAATAGACAGCCACGAACCAGGAGACCACCAGGGCGATGCCGACGACGTAGAAGAGCGAGCGGACATATTCGCCGGCGGTCGATTCCGCGAAGCCGACAGGGATGAAGCCGGCGGTGGTGATCAGAGTGCCGGTCAGCATGGGGAAAGCCGTCGAGGAATAGGCGAAGCTCGCCGCGTCGATCTTTTCCAGCCCCTCTTCGAGTTTCCGCTCCATCATCTCGACCACGATCATCGCGTCGTCGACAAGCAGGCCCAGCGCGATGATCAGCGCCCCGAGCGAGATACGCTGGAGGTCGATGCCGAGCTCGTACATGATCGCAAAAGTGGCCGCGAGCACGAGCGGAATGGCAATCGCGATCACGAGACCGGAGCGCCAGCCGATCGACAGGAAGGAGACGATGAGGACGATGATCAGCGCTTCGATGAGCGCGTGGCTGAACTCGGTTATCGCTTCGGTGACGACTTCCGGCTGATTGGAGACCTGATCGACCGACACGCCGTAGGGGAGGGCGGACTCGAAGCGATCGTAGGTCGCCTCCACAGCTTTGCCGACGTCCGTGACGTTGAAGCCCTTTGCCATGACGACGCCGATCTGGACGCTGTCGTGGCCGTTGAATCGGAATTTCCGTGCATAGGGATCTTCCAGCCCGGAGGTCACGGTCGCGATGTCGCCGAGCCGGATGGTCCGGTCTCCCGCCCTCAGCCGCAGCTCGCGTATGTCCTCGACCTTGGTGACGTCGCCTTCGACGGAGATGCGCACCGAGCGCGTGCCGGTGTCGACCGAGCCGGCATGATCGACATTGTTCTGACCGGCAATCGCATTGCGCAGGTCGTTGAACGTCAGGCCGCGCTCTGCGAGAACCTTGGAGGAAAGGTCTACATAGATTTTCTCGGGCTGGTCCCCGAGGATCACTACCTTCTCGACGCCTGGTGTCGTCAGCAGCATGTCGCGACCCTCGATCGCGAAGCGCTTCAGTTCCGGATAGCTGAAGCCGTCGCCGCTGATCGAATGCAGGGTGATGAAGGTGTCGCCGAACTCGTCGTTGAAATAGGGCCCGAGCACGCCTTCGGGCATCTCGTTGGCGATGTCGCCTACCTTCTTGCGCACCTGGTAGAATGCGTCGGCGACCTCGTCTGCGTTGGTGTCGCCCTCGATCTGAACGGTGATGATGGCGCTGCCGGCGCGCGTATAGGAGCGGACGAAATCGAGATGCGGCGTTTCCTGCAGCTTGCGCTCGATCTTGTTGACGACTTGGTCTTCCATTTCCTGGATGGAAGCTCCCGGCCATACGGCTTGCACCACCATCACGCGGAAGGTGAATTCCGGATCCTCGCGTTGCCCCATGCGCAGGAGCCCAAGCCCGCCGGTGACGATGATCAGCGCAAGCAGGAACCGCGCGATGCTCGGATGCCCGATCGCCCAGCGCGAAAGATTGAACGGTTTCTTGTCCTCGGTGGAGGCGTGCATGGCCGTCGTCCCGTTCTATCGGTGGAGGTTAACGCACTTCCAGGAAAAGGGGGAACCGGTTTTCCGTGGGGAAGTGCATGGATTCAAAGTGTTGGAGCGCTTCTTTTCTGTGAGATCTAACGGACGATTTCGGGCGTTTCGGCCCGGGCGGACTGCTGCTCGGCCGATTGCTGTTCGCCCGCCTGCAGTCTCACCTTCAGATCCTCGGCCATGAACTGTGTGCCTGCGGCAACAACGAGGTCGCCGGCACCAAGGCCGTCGACGACGCGCACACCGTTGTCGGCGAAATCGGCGAGCTTGATCGGGCGCGCATGGACCGTCGAGAAGTCACGATCAACGATCCAGACGATATTCCGGCCATCCTTCTTCGACAGCGCGCTCAGGGGTATGGAAACGAGCGGCGCCGAGCTTGCTGCAGCCGCCTCGATCGTCGCTGTCATGCCGAGAAGCACGCGCTCGTCGTTCGGCAGGCTGACGCGTACGGAAAAGGTGCGCGAGCGTTGGTCGGCACTGCCGGAGACTTCGCGCACATGCCCCTCGAGCACAAGCATGTCGTTCGACCAGAAGCGCGCCCGGACCGGTTTGCCGGGCTTGAATTCGGCAATATCCATTTCCGGCACTGCGATTTCGACTTCCTTCTCGCCGTCGACTGCGACGGTCACGACGGGTGTTCCGGTGCCGACGACCTGGCCGATATCGGCGTTTACGGCCGTGACGATCCCGTTCTGATCGGCATTGAGGTCCGTATAGTTTACCTGGTTCTTCGCCTGGCTCAGCGACGAGGCCGCGGCGTCTCGCGTCGAGACCGCCTGATCGTAAAGAAGGGTTGCCTGATCGAGTTGAGCCTGGGAGGAGAACGACTTGCTGAAGAGCTGTTCGGCACGGAGTTTCGCAAGCGCCGTCGTCTGCACCTGCTTTTCGGCGGCAAGCAGGTTTGCCTCGGCGCTCGTGACCGCGAGCTGATAGTCGGTGGCGTCGATGCGGGCGAGAATGTCACCCGGCTTGACCCGGTCGCCGATATTGACGAGCCGTTCGGTGATCTTGCCGCCGACGCGGAAACCGAGGTTCATCTCCGTGCGCGCTCTGACCGAGCCGGAATAGTGAAGCTCGCGCGGCTCGCCGGCCGCGGCAATCTCCACGACCTTGACCGGACGTATGGTCTCCTTGGTCTCGACTTTCTCCTCCGAGCAGCCGGAGAGAACGGCGCCGAGCAGGATCGCGGCGAGGAGACGGGCGACGAACGGTCGGTTGAGGGCACTTCCTGAAAACATCGCTCTTACTCTCCTTGGCCGCTCTGCGGCGGCGCGGCGTTTTTGTGCATGGCTTCGCCCCGAAACCGCTCCACACTTTGGTGCGGCATGCCTTATTTCTTCAGCGCCCGGACCGCGAACTCGATCAGTTCCTCGGGGGTCGCGCGGTTTTCCTTGGCGAGACACTGGGCGACGATTTGCGGGTGGCAAAGGGTGACGAGGCTGGCGCCGAAGCATCTGGCGGCGATAGCGGGGTCCAGGTCGGCGAACTCTCCGGCTTCGATCCCCTCGCGGATAATGCCTGCGAGGAGGTCGTCCAGACGGCTGATATGTTTCTCGATGACGTGCCAGTCGCGCTCGATCGCCACGACGACGATTTCATGAGCTTTCTGTTCGTCGAGCATCGTCTCGACGGTGAGCTTGTGCTGCCCCAGCGCATAGCGCCTCAGCCGCTCGGAAGCACTGAGTGGCAGATGCGCGATTTCCAGCGCCTGCTGGTAGCTCGCGCCGAGCATGCGCGAGCAAAGTGCCTGGTGGATTTCCGTCTTCGATGCGAAGAATCGATAGATGTTGGCCGGCGACATATCGAGCTCGCGCGCGATATCGGCGACGTTTGTCTTGGCATAGCCGTAATGGCGGAACAACCGCTCCGCGGCCTCAAGAATACGCGTCACCTTTTCCTGGCGGGCTGCGTCGATGGCGCTGTCTGCGAGATCGCTCATCCTGTCTCCTGATGATGACTGACGAATTTTGAATTTCGTCAGTCGTAATCCGATAATCGTGAGTTGTCAACCGCCGGCTCTTCTGCGGTCGCCAGCAATTGGGCGAACTCCACGAAACCGCTGATATGCTCATTGACTCATCATACCAGTTCCGATATTCGGATCATCAAGATAGCTGCGGAGTTGCAAATGAAATCGATTGCCCTGTTCGGCGCCGGCGGGAAGATGGGCTGCCGCCTGGCCAAGAACCTCAAAGGCTCGCGTTTCGACGTGCGCCATGTCGAAGTGAGCGAGGCGGGTAAGGCGCGGCTGGCCGACGAGCTCGGGCTTCAGGCCGTTGCCGCCGATGAGGCGCTGGATGGTGCCGAGGTGGTCATTCTGGCGGTGCCGGATACGGCGATCGGCAGGGTTGCCTCCGGGATTGTGGATAGACTGAAGCCCGGCACGATGGTCATCGTCCTCGATGCGGCCGCACCCTATGCCGGTCATCTGCCGGAGCGCGGCGATCTTACCTATTTCGTCACCCATCCCTGCCATCCGCCGATCTTCAACGACGAGACGGACCCGGCGGCCAAGCGCGACTTTTTCGGCGGTGTCGCCGCCAAGCAGCACATCGTCTCCGCGCTGATGCAGGGGCCGGAAGAGGCCTATGCGCTCGGCGAGGAGATCGCCAAGATCATCTGGGCGCCGGTAATGCGCTCGCACCGGGTGACGGTCGAACAGATTGCGCTACTGGAGCCCGGCCTCTCCGAAACGGTCTGCGCCTCGCTGCTGGTCGTCATGCGCGAGGCCATGGAGGAATGTGTCAAGCGCGGGGTGCCTAAAGAGGCAGCCCGCGACTTCCTGCTCGGCCACATGAACGTGCTCGGCGCAGTGATCTTCGAAGAGACGCCCGGCGTCTTCTCCGACGCCTGCAACAAGGCCATCGAATTCGGCAAGCCGATGCTAATGCGCGAGGACTGGAAACGCGTCTTCGAGCCGCAGGAGATCGCCGACAGCATCCGCCGCATCACCTGATCGCGCGAACGGAATACCGGAGCCTGTGAGGACAGCTCCGACGTTTTTTCAACCTGGGAGGAAAAGCAGATGAAACTGACACGCAGAATGACCATCGCCGCTTTCGCGGCGGTATTGACGGCGAGCTCCGCCATTCCGGCCTACGCGGCCGATCTCATCGCCATCATCACGCCGTCGCACGACAACCCCTTCTTCAAGGCTGAAGCAGTGGGTGCCGAGGCCAAGGCGAAGGAGCTCGGCTACGAAACGCTGGTCCTCGTGCATGACGACGATGCCAACAAGCAATCGCAGCTGATCGACACCGCGATCGGCCGCGGCGCCAAGGCGATTATTCTCGACAATGCCGGCTCTGAAGCCTCCATCGCGGCCGTCCAGAAGGCGAAGGATGCGGGCGTGCCGTCCTTCCTGATCGACCGTGAGATCAACGCGACCGGGGTCGCCGTCTCGCAGATCGTCTCCAACAACTATCAGGGCGCGCAGCTCGGTGCCGAGGAATTCGTGAAGCTGATGGGCGAATCCGGCAATTATGTCGAGCTGCTCGGCCGCGAAGCCGATCTCAATGCCGGCATCCGTTCGAAGGGCTACCACGACGTCATCGACGAATATCCGGAGATGAAGATGGTGGCGCAGCAGTCGGCGAACTGGAGCCAGACCGAGGGCTACAGCAAGATGGAGACGATCCTTCAGGCGAACCCCGACATCAAGGGCGTTATCTCCGGCAACGACACGATGGCCATGGGCGCGATCGCCGCATTACAGGCGGCCGGCCGCAAGGACGTGATCGTTGTCGGCTTCGACGGCTCGAACGACGTTCGCGACTCCATCAAGTCCGGCGGCATCAAGGCCACCGTTCTGCAGCCGGCTTACGCCCAGGCGCAGATGGCAGTGCAGCAGGCGCACGAATACATCACCACCGGCAAGGCGCCGGCGGAAGAAAAGCAGCTCATGGACTGCGTGCTGATCAACAGCGAAAACGCCGACCAGCTCGAGACCTTCGCGCTGGCCGATTGATTGGTTTCAAGGAGTTGGAGCGGGAGCGGACGAAAACCGTCCGCACCCGCTAAGCCGCTGAATCTACGCATCGTGCTTTCCGAAAATCGATTCCGCTTTTCGGGCCGATGCGCTCGGCACGCGGCCGATCCGCTGCGGGCCTGTCCTGTCATGGAGTGAATTTCGATGCCGAAGTTTAAGGTCGCGGCCGCGCTTGTGGTTGCGGGCGTGATAGCACTCTCGGGCTGCAAGATCATCAAGACGCCGACTGCCGAGGAGGCCGCGGAGGCTGCCTCCGGCGGCTTCAATCCCAATCGCATGGTCGCCGAGATCTGGGACGCCAAAGTGCTTCCCTATCTCGACAGGAAGGCCGGTCCGTTCGCCGAGGTGGCGGCTCTCGCCGAGAGCGATCCGCAGGCAGCGGGTGCCAAATACGGCCACAAGGAAAAGCAGGGAAGTGCCCCCTGGACTTTTGCGGCGCGTCTCTCCGGCACCATCGTTAAGGCCGAGACGAAGTCGCGTTCGGCCTATGTGGAGGTCGACGCGAACGGCGACGGCAAGGCGGATGCGCGCGTGCAGATCGGTCCGGCGATCCGCGGCACGGCGATCCGCGACAGCCTCGACTTCGTCAACTTCAACGAATTCAAGAACCAGATCGAATGGGCGCAGTTCGGCAAGGCCTTCAACACGCATGTCAACGGACTGGTGCTGGAGAAGCTATCCCGCGACGGGCTTGTCGGCAAGAAACTCGACGCTGTCGGCGCCTATCCGCTGCCCGCCAAGGGCCAATTGCCGCTGTTCGTTCCGGCTCAGCTGACGGTGGGCGGATGATCATGCACCCAGCTGACGACGACAGTTGCGTCCTGCGCCTCGAAGACGTGACGAAGGTCTATTCGGGTATCGTTGCGGTGCGCCATGCGAACCTTTCGCTCCGGCGCGGCGCCGTGAATGTGCTCGTCGGCGAAAACGGTGCCGGCAAGTCGACCCTGATGCGGATCATCGCCGGCGTCGAGAAGCCGTCACTCGGCCGCATCCTGCTCGACGGCCAGGAGGTGGAGTTCCATTCGCCGGCCGACGCGCAGCGCCACGGCATCGGCATGGTCTTCCAGGAGCTCAATCTGTTCGGCAACCTCTCGGTTGCCGAGAACATCTTTGCGACTCGGGAGCTGACCCGGGGCATTCGCGGCATCGATCATCGCGCGCAGGTCGAGAGGGCCACCGGGTTCCTCGACAGGCTCGATGCCGGTATCGATGCCGAGACGCTCGTCGAGAACCTGCCGATCGGCCAGCAGCAGCTGGTGGAGATCGCCAAGGCGATCTCGCTCGATACCCGCATCCTTATTCTCGACGAGCCGACATCGGCCCTTTCGGCGGCGGAGGTGGATGTCCTTTTCAAGGTCATCCGCGAACTGAAGGCGCAAGGGGTGGCGATCGTCTACATTTCTCACCGGCTCGAAGAGCTGATGCGGATCGGCGACTACATCACCGTGCTCAGGGATGGACAGATCACCGGCCACGCCATGGTCAAGGACATCGATACCAGATGGATCGTCCGGTCGATGATCGGCTCGGACGCGAAGGACTTCGCCAAATCGGTCGACCACCGCCTCGGGGAGGAGGCGTTCCGCGCCGAGGAGATCTGCCTGCCGCGCCGGACCGGCGGGCTCGCGGTCGACCATGTCTCGATCTCGGTACGTGCGGGCGAGGTGTTGGGTATCTACGGGCTGATGGGGGCCGGCCGCAGCGAATTTTTCGAATGCGTCATGGGTCAGCACCCGCATTCCTCGGGGCGGGTCTTCGTCGGCGGGACAGAGGTCGACGCCAGCGATACCTCCGGAAGGATCAGCGCAGGATTGGCGCTCATACCGGAAGATCGCCAGCGCGAGGGCCTCGTCCAGGCGCTTTCGATCGCCAGCAACCTGACGCTTGCGAGCCTCGACCGTTTCGTCCGCTTCGGCTTCCATATTGTCGGCGCGCGGGAGCAAGCCTCGATCGCGGCGGCCATCCGCGATCTTTCCATCAAGGCGCCCAACCCTGACTTCGAGGTGACCTCGATGTCCGGCGGCAACCAGCAGAAGGTCGTCATCGGCAAGGCCCTGATGACGAAACCGAAGGTGCTGCTTATGGACGAACCCAGCCGCGGCATAGATGTCGGCGCCAAGGCGGATGTCTTCCGCACCATGCGCCGGCTTGCCGGCGAGGGGCTCGCCATCCTCTTTTCCACCTCCGACCTGGAAGAGGTCATGGCGCTCTCCGACCGCATCGCCGTCATGAGCAACGGACGGCTGGTCACGGTCATCGACCGCGTTGACGCGACGGAAGAGATGATCGTGAAGGCTTCGGCCGAGGGTCATAAAACGACAAGGGAACACGCCTGATGACGACGGCAACGACGACCACCAACGCAACCGACGCGACGAGCGGCTCGGTGCTGCTCACATTGATGAAGCTCAGGACGTTCATCGCCCTCTTCGCGGTTATCGCCTTCTTCTCGATCTTCGCGCCGAACTTTCTTTCGACCGCCAATCTGATCCTGATGTCGAAGCATGTGGCGCTCAACGCCTTCCTCGCCATGGGCATGACCTTCGTCATCATCACCGGCGGCATCGATCTTTCCGTCGGTTCGATCGTCGGGCTCTGCGGCATGGTAGCCGGCGGGCTCATCCTCAACGGCATCGATCTCCAGTTCGGCTACACGGTCTATTTCAACATCGTCGAGGTCTGCCTCATCACGCTCGCCGTCGGGATCGTCATCGGCGCGGTCAACGGGCTCCTGATCACCAAGCTCAACGTCGCACCCTTCATCGCTACCCTCGGCACGCTTTATGTTGCGCGTGGCTTTGCGCTGCTTTCATCGGGCGGCCAGACCTTCCCCAACCTCGTCGGCAAGCCGGAACTCGCGACGACGGGCTTTGCCTTCCTCGGTTCCGGCCGGCTTCTCGGCCTGCCAGTTTCGATCTGGATCCTCATCGTCGTGGCGCTCGCCGCCGCGTACGTGGCCAGGTACACGCCAATCGGCCGGCATATCTTCGCCGTCGGCGGCAACGAGCGTGCCGCCCGCATGTCCGGCATCCGGGTCGACCGGGTGAAGGTGTTCGTCTACATGTTCTCCGGCTTCTGCGCGGCCATAGTCGGACTGGTCATCTCGTCGGAACTCATGGCCTCGCACCCGGCGACGGGCAATTCCTTCGAGCTCAATGCCATTGCCGCAGCGGTTCTCGGAGGCACGTCGATGTCCGGCGGCCGCGGGACGATCGGCGGCACCATCATCGGCGCCTTCGTTATCGGCATTCTTTCCGACGGTCTCGTGATGATGGGCATCTCGTCCTTCTGGCAGATGGTCATCAAGGGAATCGTGATCATCGTCGCCGTCGTGGTGGATCAGGCGCAACGCCGGCTGCAGCAACAGGTCACTCTGATGCAGCTTGCGAAAAAGGGGTAACCGGCATGACAGATCTCAAAGGTGCGCTGATCGGCTGCGGGTTCTTCGCAGTCAACCAGATGCATGGCTGGCGTGACGCGGAAGGGGCGCGCATCGTTGCCATCTGCGATCGCGATCCCGAGAGGCTGAAGGCCGTCGGCAACGCGTTCGGCATTCAGCGGCGCTACACCTCGGCCGAGGACCTTTTTGCCGATGGCGGTTTCGATTTCGTCGACATCGCCACGACCGTCGGAAGTCACCGGGCGCTGGTGGAAATGGCCGCACGACACGGGGTCGCGACGATCTGTCAGAAGCCGATCGCGCCCACCATGGAGGACGCCAAGGCAATGGTGTCGGCTTGCGCGAAATCAGGCGTGGCGTTCATGGTTCACGAGAATTTCCGCTGGCAGTCGCCGATACGGGCGGTAAAGGCGGCGATCGACAGCGGCGCGATCGGCGAGGTGTTCTGGGGGCGGGTAAGCTTCCGATCGGGTTACGACGTCTTTTCCGGCCAGCCCTATCTCGCCACGGGCAAGCGCTTCATCATCGAGGATCTCGGCATTCATGCGCTCGATATCGCGCGCTACATCTTCGGCGATGCGACGGCTGTGACCGCGCGCACGCGCCGGGTGAATCCGGCGATCGCCGGCGAGGATGTCGCGACGATGCTCCTGGACCATGACGGGGGGATCACATCGATCGTCGACTGCAGCTACGCGACCAAGCTGCCGATCGAGCCCTTTCCCGAGACCCTCATGGAGGTGGACGGGAGCAAGGGCACCTTGCGGCTGACGCAGGGCTATCACCTTGCCGTTCACTCGAAGGGCTCTACGAAGCTGACGAATGTGGAACCGCCCGTCCTTTCCTGGGCGTCGCCTCCCTGGCACAACATCCAGGAGAGCGTCGCGCTGATCCAGCAGCATTGGATCGCAGCCTTGCGTGCCGGACGCGAGCCGGATACCTCCGGCCGCGACAATCTCGAGACCTTCGCCCTGGTGGAGGCCTCCTATCTGAGCGCGGCGGAAGGGCGGACCGTTTCACTCGCGGAGGTTCTCGGATGACGATGTCCCGTTCCTTTCTCCTCTTCGGCACCGACGAGAAGGAGCCGGAGGCGCGCAGGATCGAGGCAGGCCGCTTGAGTGCCGATTTCGTTAACGGCAATCTGCGCAAGATCCGTTTTGCCGGCAAGGAGGTGCTCAGGGCCATCTCCTTTCTCGTCCGGGACCGGGATTGGGGCACCTGCGAGGCCGAAATCGCCGATCTGACGGTCGAAGAGGGGCAAGCCGGGACGATCGTTCGCTACTCTGCCCGATTCCAATCGCCGAACGGGGTTCTTCTCGTTTGCAGCGCAACCATTGACCTGAAGCCCCACCGCCTCGTCTTCGGCGCGCGCTTCACGCCGGATCGCGATTTCGAAACGGCGCGCGCCGGCTTCGCTGTCCTGCATCCGATCGTCGGCCTGGCCGGGCGGTCGGTCCAGGTCGAGCATGGGGACGCCACGGTCGAACGATCGGTCTTCCCGGACCTCATCGAGCCCTGGCAGCCGTTCAAGGACATCGCGGCGATCACCCACGAAGTTTCGCCCGGCGTCAAGGCCGAGTGCCGCTTCGCCGGCGACGTGTTCGAGATGGAGGATCAGCGGAACTGGACCGACGGCTCCTACAAGACCTACGTGCGCCCGCTGGAACTGCCCTGGCCCTATCTGCTGAAGGTCGGAGAGACGGTGCAGCAGAGCGTTACGCTCTCGATCCGCACGGCGGGGGAGGCGCTTGGGTCGGAAGAGCGAGGGCAGGAAAATATCCGTGTCTCGCTCAGGCACGGCGCAGGGAGATTGCCTCAGATCGGCATCGGCCTGCGGCCCGACGCTGCAGGCGAAGAGCTGCACAATGCGGGGCTTCTCAAGCAGGTGGGCGCACGGCATCTCGTCTGTCATTTCGATCCGGACGCCGGTCACGGTGTGACAGACCTTCGGCACTTCCGAGGCATGGCCGACGCGTCCGGCTGCTCGGTGACGCTCGAATGTTTCGTTCCATGCAGGCTGCCCCTCGATGAGGAACTCGGCGAAATCGCGCAGCTGGTGCGCCAGAGCGGCCTCGACCTCGCGAGCCTGGCCGTCTCTCCCTCGGTCGACCGGCAGTCGACCCCGCCCGGTAGCGTCTGGCCGGAATGCCCGCCGCTCGAAGACATTTATGCGGCCGCTCGGAAGGCGTTTCCGGACGTGCCGCTCGGCGGCGGCATGTTCAGCTATTTCACCGAGCTCAACCGTAAGCGGGTGCCTGCCGAAGGACTTTCCTACGTCACCCACTGCACCAACCCGATCGTCCATGCGGCCGACGACACGAGCGTGATGCAGACCTTCGAGGCGTTGCGGGACGTAACCCGGTCCGTCCGCGCGATCTATGGCGCGAAGCCCTATCGCATCGGTCCCTCCACGATCGCCATGCGCCAGAACCCCTATGGAAGCGCGACGAAGGACAATCCGTTCGGCAAGCGGATCGCCATGGCGGCGAGGGACCCCCGACATAACGCTCTCTTCGGCGCGGCCTGGACGCTTGCCTATGCGGCGACGGTTGCGGATGCGGAGCCCGAGCTATTGACGCTTTCAACGCTTGCCGGACCCTTCGGGCTGATCGCCGGCACCGGGGAGCCCGTCGACGCCGGTCGGACGAGACCGCTGTATCATGTTCTGAACTGGCTCGCCCAGCTGTCGGACAGCATGCGGATCGCGGTCGAAACATCCGCGCCCGAATGCGTTGCCGGCCTTGGTTCCGCGTGGAATGGAGCGACCACCCTGTTGCTTGCCAATCTCACACCCGATCTGCAGCGGGTGATGCTCCCCGAGGCCGGCGCGCGTAGCCTTACGCTTCTCGACGAGACCTGGTTGCGCGATGGCGCGAAAGTGCCGGCGGCAAAAGCGCACCAAAGCGACAGTCTCGCCTTGCCCGCTTATGCGGCTGCCCGCATCTATATGCTGTGATTCACGCCAGTCGGATGAAGGCTTCAGCGCGAAAGCGCGAGGGCGACGACTCCTGAGACTCCATCCACGCGCCCTCCTGTGGTATCCTCTCTGCTTGCGCTTCCTCCTGGGGGGTAAGAAAATGGAAGCCCTTGCAGCCCTGGCGCGAAACTGCATTGTCACGATATTGTGCGGTTGCGCGCTCTTCGCACCTTCGCTTGCTGTCGAGGAGGCCGACGATGTCGCGACTGGGACGCGGCTTGCCGAGTTGTTGCGTGCCGCCCGAAACGTCCTTTCGAATTACCAGTCGCTCATCAATGATCCGGCCATCGGAGACAAGAAACTCGACGGCGAGCGTTTCACAGCCGAAGCGATCGCACTCTATGGCGAGCGCACCGGCCATCCGTTGATCTCGAGTGATCTCGGCGATCGCGATCGCAAGCTTCTGCAGGCGCAGGTCGAGGCGATGCGGGAAGTCGTGAATGAAGAGCAGGACGACATAAACCGTCCCGGGATCGGGTTCAAGGGTTTCGTCCCGGCCATTTTCGCGCGCCTGATGAACGAGAAATTCGCCGTCAAGGCGGGCAATGAGGCGCTGGTCCGCGTTACGGCGCCGGAGGTTCTGGTGCGCAACCGCAAGTCGCTTCCCGATGCCTGGGAGGCCCGGGTCATCAACGAGGTCTTCTCAGATCCGCAGAGGCCGAAGGGTGAACTCTATACGGAAGTGACGCAGGTGAACGGCCGCCCGGCTTTCCGGATGCTGCTGCCGGAATATTACACGGAGTCCTGCCTTTCCTGTCACGGTTCGCCGAAGGGTGAAATCGACGTCACCGGCTATCCGAAGGAAGGCGGCAAGGCCGGCGATCTGGGCGGTGCGATCAGCATCGTCCTGTTCAAATGAGTGCGCTCGGGCATGAGCTCCGGTCGACACAGGCCGCCCGGCTCGCGAAAAGGCTCGACAGCCGAATCACCGATCTGCCGATCTCTGCCCGCGTGGCCGCGCTCACAGCGGCCGGCCTGATCAGCCTTGTCCTTTCATCCCTGTTTCTCACGCAGGCGCTTTATCGCAGTGCCGAGCGAATGGCCGAAACCAGGGAACTTTTCGATCGGGCGGCATCGGCAGCATCGGCCCATGTGGCATTCGGCGATCTCAGATATTGGTTGACCGATCTCTCCGTCAGTCTGCTGATGAACTCCCAGCGCAACGCCGATGAGGCCCGCGACCGGTTGCAGGAGCAGTTGGCGGGCCTTGCAAAGCACGCGCCCGAGGCGGTGGAGGCAATTCGTACGGAAGTCGATGCCTATGTCGAAACGGCTCTGCAGGCAGCCGACAGCTACACCCAGGACAACCGCATCGTCGGTAACGCCTTGCTGGCAAAGGCGCGCACCCACAGCGGCAAGGTCGACGCGGATCTCAACAGGCTCGTGGAACAGGTAAAGGCCGAGGCGGAAGCGGCCCGCAACGAGGTTGTCGTGCAAACCGAAAAGACAGCCACGACCGCGGCCATCCTGGTGGGCGGCGTGGTGTTGATCGGTTCGCTGCTCACGCTTCTCGTCCTGCGCTCGATCGTCGGCCCGCTGCGCCGCCTCAATCGCGTCATCGGCGACTTGACGGAGGGACGTTACGACGTCGATATCCCCGAAGAGGGCGGCGATGAATTGGGAGCAATGGCAAGGACGCTTTCGCTTTTCCGGGAAAGCGCGATCGAAAAGAAAAAACTCGAAGATGAAGCGGAGCGGCAGCGCCGGACGATCGCAGCCGCGCTCGAGGTGATATCGGATGGCTTCGTCCTCTATGACTCCGAGGACAAGATCCTGGTCGCCAACAGCAAATATTGCGAAATCTTCCCGAGCCACAAGCCGAATACGCTTCGCGGCAGGAGCTTCCGCGAAATCGTGGAGCAGAACCTGGCGATGGGCCAGGTGGATCTCGAAGGCAAGTCGCCGCAAGAGTGGGTCGACGAGCGCGTAAGGCTTCATCGGGACCCTGCCGGCCTCGTCGACGAGAAGCGGTTCGGCGACAAATGGGTCCGCATCAGCAAACGCAAGATTCCGGACGGCGGAACGGTCGCCGTCTACACCGACATCACCGAGCTCAAGCAGCGGCAGGTCGAACTCGAGCGCGCGAAGAGCCACGCGGAGTCGGCAAACGAGGCCAAGAGCCAGTTCCTCGCCTCCATGAGCCACGAGTTGCGAACGCCCCTCAACGCGATCATCGGCTACAGCGAGATGCTGATAGAGGAGGCACGCGATCATGAGGATGAGGAGCTTGTCCCGGACCTCGACAAGATAGCGTCCGCGGGTCGCCATCTTCTTTCGCTCATCAACGACATCCTCGACCTGTCGAAGATCGAGGCGAACAAGATGGAGGTTTTCCTCGAAACCTTCAGCGTTGCCGACTTGCTCCGAGACGTTGCCGCGACAGTCGCGCCGTTGATGGCCAGGAACGGAAACGAGTTCACGCAGGACTTCGAGGCCGATCTCGGCGAGATGCATTCCGACCAGACCAAGCTGCGCCAGAACCTTTTCAACCTGCTCAGCAATGCGGCCAAGTTCACGAATGGCGGGCGGGTGACCCTGAGGGTCCGGCGGGAGCAAAGAGCGGACCGCGAATGGCTTGTGTTCCAGGTCTCCGACACCGGCATAGGCATGTCACCGGAGCAGCAGGAACGACTTTTCAATGCCTTCACCCAGGCCGATGCCTCCACCACCCGAAACTACGGCGGCACGGGCCTGGGCTTGAGCATCACGCGCAGCTTCTGCCGCATGATAGGCGGCGTCGTCACCGTCGAAAGCGAAGTCGGCAAGGGTTCCATGTTCACCATGGAGGTGCCGGCGCAGTGCGAGAGAGATGTCGACGGACCGCCGGCCGAACCCGTACCGCAGGTTGGGTCGGGCCGCACCGCACTCATCATCGATGACGAGCCGGCTGCCCGCAGCCTCATTGCAAAGGCGCTGGCAGAAGCGGGCCTCGCTTCGATCGAGGCATCGAACGGGCAGGAAGGATTGGCTGCCGCACGCAAGCATCGGCCAGACGCGATCATTCTCGACATCATCATGCCGCATCAGGACGGCTGGTCGGTCCTGCGCGCCCTGAAGAACGATCCCGAATTATGCACGATCCCGGTGATCCTGGCGACGATCCTGGCGGATCGCGAGCTGGGTCTTTCGCTCGGCGCGGTCGAATATCTGACGAAGCCGATCGATACCGACAAGCTAGTCCGAACGATCGAGACATTCGGGGGCGGCAAGCACGACGTTCTTGTCGTCGACGACGACCAGGCCTCCCGCGAGTTCCTCCGGCGCATTCTGGTCAAGAGAAAGTGGACCGTACACGAAGCGGGTGACGGCATCCGCGGACTGGAAATGATGAAGCGGATTCTGCCGCGTCTCGTCCTGCTCGACCTTCTGATGCCGGAAATGGATGGATTCCAGACGCTCAGCGAAATGCAGAGGATTCCGGAGCTGCAGAACATTCCGGTGGTGGTGGTCACTTCGAAGGACCTCTCCGCAAGCGAGCTGAACTGGTTGCGCGACCGGGCGGTCGCTGTCGTGAACAAGGGCGCAAACAGCCGCTCCCAGCTGGTCGCGGCACTCGAACGTCAGATCGGATCGGGCGCTTCGGTCGGCAAAGCCCTCGCGGACGGCTGAGCATAGGCAGGAGGAGGGCCGCAAATGACGAGAATCCTTCTGGTGGAAGACAATGAAATGAACCGCGACATGCTTTCGCGGCGGCTGTCCCGTCGGGGCTTCGACGTGCTGATTGCTGAAAACGGAAAGGCCGGCGTCGAACTTGCCGAATCGCAAAAGCCGGACCTGATCCTCATGGATATGAGCCTGCCGGTGATGGACGGCTGGGAAGCGACACGACGGATCAAGGCCAATCCGCTGACATCCGGAATACCGGTCATCGCCCTGACGGCGCATGCAATGGCAAGCGACCGGGAGATGGCGCTTGAAGCCGGCTGCGACGATTACGACAGCAAGCCCGTCGACTTGCCCCAGCTCGTTCGCAAGATCGAGCAGCTGCTCGCGATATAGGTGGGAAGATGACCACCGGCAACGACTTCCAGCACCAGGCGATCGCCGCTCACGTGGCCCAGCGATTGGCCGGCCCGGCGCGGGCAATCCTGGGTTTCCAGGAACTGCTGGTCGAGCAGGCGCGGGATCTTGGTTTGATCCACATAAAGAGCGATCTCGACCGGATCGGTGCTGCAGCAAGGCAACTGAACGGCTTTATCGATCGCCTTCTCGAGGGCACGGCCTGCGCTCTGGAAGAAGGAGAAGCAGAGGCGGAGGCAAGACTCCGCCACGATCTGCGCACGCCGCTCAACGCCATCATAGGCTATTCCGAAATGATCCTCGAAGAGGCAAGCGATGCGCCGGAGCATGCGTTGAAGGAGGACCTCCATGTGATACTGTCGGCGGCGGCAGAGCTCCTGAGGCAGGTCGATGCCATCGCCAGTCTTTCGCGCGGGGAAACGGTCGAGATGCTTCAACCGGGGGAACGCGCCGAAATCGACGCGGCAGGGCTCGAGCGCCTTCTGTTCAAGGCGCAAGAGGTTGCATGGCCGGAAAAAGGCGGCACGATCCTCGTCGTCGACGACGTGGCCAGCAATCGTGATCTCCTGTCCCGGCGGCTGCGACGCGAAGGTCACCGCGTGGTCACTGCCGAATCCGGAGTGTCCGCGCTGGCGAAATTGGCCGAAGAAGAGTTCGACCTCATCCTGCTCGACATTCTGATGCCGGATATGAACGGCATCGAGATGCTGTCGCGATTGAAGTCCGAGGAGCGATGGCAGCACGTCCCCGTCATCATGATATCGGGCTTGAGTGATGTCACGGCGGTAGCCCGCTGCATCGAGGCCGGCGCCGACGACTATCTGACGAAGCCTTTCAATCCGATACTTCTGCGCGCACGGATCAATTCCACGCTCGAGAAGAAGCGCTGGCTCGACCGGGAGCACCGCTACGTCCAGCAGATAAAAACGGAAAAGCTGCGGGCGGATTCACTCATTCGCGCGATCCTGCCCGACCAGATCGTTGCGCGGCTGCAGGATGGCGAAGAGATCATCGCCGACCGCTTCGAAGAGGTCTCCATTCTATTTGCTGACATCGTCGGCTTTTCGCCCATTGCCGCAAGGTTGACTGCGTCCGATCTGGTCAGGCGCCTGGACGGAATGTTCAGGAAGTTCGATCTGCTGACCGAGCAGCACCGTGTCGAGAAGATCAAGACCATAGGAGACGCCTATATGGCCGCCTGCGGGATCCCGGAGCCTGCACCGGATCATGCCGACCGGGTCGTGGCTCTCGGAAAATCCATGCTTCGATCCTTGCAGGAAACGGAAGCCGGGCCCGATCGTTTTCGGGTTCGGATCGGAATCCATACGGGGCCCGTCGTCGCCGGGCTGATCGGCCGGCTCCGTTTCGTCTACGACGTATGGGGAGAAACGGTGAACATAGCGAGCCGGCTCGAATCCCAGGGGGTCGCCGACGTAATACAGATCTCCGAGGCAACCAGGCGCGCGCTGCGCGGTCCGTGGACGCTCGAGCGCCGTTGCGCCCTGGAACTGCGAGGCATCGGCGCGGTGGAGACCTATCTTGTTCAATGACGCCCCCCTGCGGCGGATCTCCTGGCATCCCGGCTCTTCGACGCACGGTCAGCCTTTATTCCGCCCGTTTCTTCATTCTCTGTTAAGGAATACATTCCTCTGAGGAGATGGTGCTCATGGCCCTCGGCGCATCCCAACGTTTGCATGACGGCGTTGCGGCCGTGGAAACCATGACGCGTTTTGCACTTGCGGTGCTGGCGCTTGCCTCGGGCGTCTATACCTATCTCGGCGTCCGCAGCCTTCTCGACGGCTCCCCGACGTCGGTCTTCTTCGCGGCGATCATCTACTCGGCCTCGGTTTCCGTCGGGATCTACGCCTTCTGGTCCTATATGGCCCGCTTCTATCCGCATGTGACCACCCATACGGGCCGGGCCGCGATGCTGGGCGTGATGGCTTTGGGTGCGGCCATGATCATCGCCATGTCGAGCTGGCTCAATGCGGCGGCGCTGGCAGGTTCCGCCGCGCTCGAACAGCATCTTGCGGAAACGGTGGAGGATTATACCGCCGACCTCGACCAGGCGCATCAGAACGCGCTTGCGGCGCAGAGCCTGCTGCCCGACATCCAGCGCGCATCCGAACGCTTCGCACAGCTTGCCGCCTCGGAGCGGCAATCGGGAGCGCTCACCGGCACGACGGGGTCCGGAAGCGTGGTGCAGCTTCTGTCGCAAATGTCGGCGCAGATGAAGGATCTGGAGAATGGCATAAACGCCTCCCGCGAACAGGTGACGATGCTTTTCAACCAAGGACAGAAGCGGCTCGAGACGATGCGGACGCTGGTCTCCGCGCCGGGTGCGGTCGCACCACGTGCCGATCAGTTCTCCTCGGAAGTGGTGGCGCTCACAGGCGTCATAACGTCGCTCGGACAGACTTCGATCGCGCCTTCGATCCGCCGCGCCGCAGACGACCTGTCGCTCGGCTTCATCGCACCCGTGGCCGACGGCGGGCATGCCGATCTCGTCAATCGCCAGGACCAGGTGATGGAGACTGTGCGAGCCTCGGTGGCAGCGCAATCCAAGGTTCTCTCCGAAGCGGCTGACGAAATACTGGCGCGTGCGCCGGTGGCGGAGCGGCGTTTCGTTCCGCTTTCATCCGCTGAGGCGGTACTGCGCTATGCGACCGATTTCATTCCCGCCTGGGCGGGCGCCATTTCCATCGACCTGCTGCCGGGCGTGCTGGTCTTCATTCTGGCCGCGGTTCACAGCGCAATCCGCAAGCAGGAGGAGAAGCTGCCCTTTGCCGAGCGCATCACGGCGGCCGAGCTTCTGCAGGCCTTGGAAGTGCAGCGCGCCGTGACGGCGAACGGCGGGCAACTCGGCGACATAGTCGCTCAGGCCGAAGCGGACGAGCTGAACAACATCACCAGCCTCGACCCGAGGACGCGTGCAAAGGATCGGTCGCATGAGGATCGATGAAGCGTTCAAGGCGCTGGTCCGGATCGACGACGGTGTGCTGATGCGCGGCGCCTTCTTCGCGATGCTGGCGGCCGCGGGGGTCTTCCTGGTTATCGACATGCGCGAGATCGCGGCGATGAACGACGGACTGCCCGGTTTCGATCCGATGCTCGAGGATCGGCCGGTTCTGCCTCCGGCAGTGACCGAGGCTGCGCCCAACGGTCCGCCGGTCCAACCCGGAAGCTCCGACGAAATACTGCGCCAGCCGATGAAGTTCGATCTCCGATCCGGCGGCGTCCTGCTCGCCGAGGGCACGATCGACCTCGGCGCCGGTTCGCGCTTCGCCGAGGAGATCGAAGCGCGCGGCGAATATGTAAGGACCGTGGCCTTCAACTCGCCGGGCGGTTCGGTGGACGATGCGCTCGCGATGTCGAAACTGATCCGCGAGAAGAAGCTCGATACCAAAGTGGCAGCAAAGGCGCTCTGCGCGTCTTCCTGTCCGATCGTTTTTGCCGGGGGCGTGGCGCGTGTGGCGGAAAAGGACGCGCTGATCGGCGTGCACCAGGTTTTCAGCGGCGGCGAGGAACGGCCGACACCGGCACAAGCCATGTCCTTCGCACAATCCACCACGGCCAGAGTCGCCCGCCATCTCGATACGATGGGCGTCGGCCCCGGCCTCTGGATCAACGCTCTCGAAACACCGCCGGACCGGCTCTATTACCTGACTGAAAAGGAGATGGTTGATTTTCATCTGACCACGGAGCCGGTCGCGACAGCCAAGACGAAGGGCTAGAGTGTTTCAATGTTTCACAGAAACAATGAAATACTCTAAGACTTTCAAACTGCGCACTTCCGGACGGAAAACCGTTACACACTTTTCCTGGAAGTGCTCTGGTCTTAGTCTAAGCCTCTCACGCCTTCGTAGGTCTCAGTCACCCTCATCGGGTATGTTGAGCAGATGACCGCAGGCCTTGCAGTGGACGGCATCGGTGTCGTGCCTCTGCAAGCCGCATTGAGGGCAGGGAAAATTGACCTTGTAGGGCCTGACGACGGCCTGGGCGAGCCTGACGAAGAGCGATATGCCGACGATCATCGTGAGGACGGAGGTGAGCTTGCCGAGCGTGCCCGGCAGGGTAATGTCCCCAAAGCCTGTCGTGGTGATGGTGGCCACCGTAAAATAGAGCGCATCGACGAAACCCTCGCCGCCCTCCCGGTGATAGAAGAACGTGGTGTAGACGAAGCCGGTGACGGCGAAGAGAAACACGAGAAAGTTCAGACAGGCACGGACGACGTCCTGCAGATGCAACCAGCCCGCGCGGCGGAGCCCCTCCAGCAGCAGCGGACTTTTGCCGATCGCCCAGATTCGTATCACCCTAAGGAATGCGAAGTTGAACAGCAGATCGGGGAAGAGAAGTGTGCCGAGAATGACCAGATCGACCCAGGTCATCGGCCGCCGGAGGAAACGCTCGATCGAAGGCGCGGCAAACGCTCTCGCGATGAGCTCGCAGCCGATCCATGCGGCGATGATGTAGTCGATGATGAGATATGACGGACCCGCTCTCAGATAGGGCCCGAGGATGAAAAAGGCGAGGATGCTGAGGTCGATGACCGCAAGCAGCGCCTGCCAGCGCAGCGCCCACGGATCCCGCCCGCGTTCCAATCTCTGAAGCGCCAGCCTTGTCGAACTTAACTTCGAATGCGCACGCGGCTGGTCAGTCGTATCCATGAAGTTGAAATAGGGGACGCCGAATCCCGGGTCAAGGAGCAGCCCTTGGCTGTTCAAGAACCTGGCGAATTCAAAGTCGCAGCCGCGGCGTTGAGGCAGCAATTCCAAATTCCAGCGTCGGAGCGAGTGTCAGACCCCCGCAAGCTTCCTCAGGTCGTCGACTGCGCCGGGCGCGGCGGCAAGGACGATCGAGCCCCGGGTCAAACTCTCTCCCTTAGTGGGGAAGGGCAGGTACCAGCCGCCCGCTTCCCGGACGAGGCAATAGCCGGCGAGGCAATCCCAGGCGTGCATGTAGGGTTCGTAATAGCCCACCAGACGGCCGGCGGCGACATAGGCGAGCATGAGTGCGCCGGAACCGTTGCGCATGAAGGTGCCGCCGGCCTCCAGCAGGTTTTCGACCATCTGTCCGACGAAGGCCGGCTTGACATAGTTGTTGGCGCCGAGCCCGGTCACGTGGTTGCGAATGGTGCGCGAGCCGTCGAGGGTGAGGGCCTTGCCGTTCAACCGTGCACCGAGGCCGAGTGCTGCCGCGTAGAGTTCACCGTGGCATGGTGCGGCGATGACCCCCACCACCGGTACGCCGGCATGAACGAGGGCGATGGAGACGCACCAGTTGGGCATGCCGTTGACGAATGGGCTCGTGCCGTCGATCGGATCGACCGCCCATGTGAAGCCGGAGCGGCCGGGTACGAGACCATACTCTTCGCCGAGCACGCCATCTTCCGGGTACGCCTCCGCGATTCGATCGCGGATGAGATTTTCGACTTCGCGGTCGGCGATGGAAACCAGGTCCTGCGGGTCGCGCTTCGTTTCGATGATCAGCGTTTCGCGGCGAGCGAAAAAATCGAGCGCCATTGCGCCCGCCTCTCGCCCGATGGTTTCGGCCAATGCCAGGCGGGCTTCGAGCCCGGGGACGACGTGAGATGTCATTAGGAAATCCTTGGTTGCAAATTGCCGGGGCTAACCGTTGATGAGGGCAATGCCGCGCTCCTTGAAGGCGACTGCCACATTCGTTTGGGGCGCAAGTGCCCGCTCCACCGCCGGGTCGACCACGAAGAGCGTCCCGGCTGCCGTCTTGACTTCGTATTCCACATGATCGCCGAGATAGGCCGTATGGGTGATCTCGCCTGAAAAACTGCCGACTGCGGACGGCTCCAGCGTGATCGCGTTCGGGCGCACCGCGAGCTTCGCCGGTCCCGGCCGCATTCCGCGGCCGCTCACGCGATGCGTCAGCCGTTCCACGCGGATCGTGGCCTCGTGACCGTCGACGTCGATCACATCGCAGGCAACGACATTGGCTTCACCCATGAAGTCGGCGATGAAGGCGGAGGCCGGCGTTTCGTAGAGTTCGCGCGGGGCGCCCTCCTGCGCTATGTTCCCGTCCTTCATCACGATGATGTGGTCGGAGACGGCAAGGGCTTCGTCCTGATCGTGCGTGACATAGACAGCGGTGAAACCGAGCCGCTGCTGCAGTTCACGGATTTCGGTCCGGACGCGGCGCCTCAGCCTTGCATCGAGATTTGAAAGCGGCTCGTCGAGGAGAAGAACCTGAGGCTCCAGCACCAGTGCACGGGCGACCGCGACGCGCTGCTGCTGCCCGCCAGAGAGCTCGGCGGGCAGGCGCTGGCCCATGCCGGGCAGGCCAACCAGGGCAAGCCCTTCCTCGGCTCTTTCGCGCGCTTCCTTGCGCCTCATACCTGACGACTCCAGGCCGTAGGCCACGTTGTCGAGGGCGTTCATGTGCGGAAAAAGGGCATAGGACTGGAAAACCATCGAGACGTCGCGCTCGTTCGCGGGCAGCATCGTCACGTCCTTGCCGCCGATCAGGATGCGGCCGGATGTCGGATGTTCGAGGCCGGCGAGCATCCGAAGCGTCGTCGTCTTGCCGCAGCCGGAGGGCCCGAGCAGAGTGACGAGCGTGCCTGGTTCGATGGTCAGCGACAGGTCGGGAATGGCGGTGAAGGCACCGAATTGCTTGCGTATGTTCCGGAAGACGACGGAACCGGGAGCCACGACGGTCATGCGGTTTTCTCCTGGGGAAGGGGAAGGCGCGCGCCGGCAACGGCCTGAACGCGGTTTTCGCGCCGAAGCCTGCGTTCGCCGACGACAAGCTGGAAGCCGGCGATTACAGATATCATCACCACGATCAGCATGGAGGAATAGGCGATCGCCACGCCGTATTCGCCGTTCTCGACCAGCCCGACGATATAGGCCGTCGCCATGTTGTACTCGGCGCTGACCAGGAAGATGACGGCGCTGATCGAAGTGATCGCGCGCACAAAGGAATAGACGAGGGCGGCCGTGATCGCCGGCCGCAAAAGCGGCAGAATGACCTTGCGGATGGTGCGGAAGCTGTCGGCTCTGAGCGTCAGAGATGCCTCGTCGAGGCTTCGGTCGAGCTGGCTCATCGCCGCCACCCCGCCGCGCACGCCGACGGGCATGTTGCGGAAGACGAAACAGGCAACGAGGATCAGAGCGGTGCCGGTCATTTCGAGCGGCGGCAGGTTGAAGGCCATGATGTAGCTGATGCCGATGACCGTCCCCGGAATGGCGAAGCTCATCATCAGGGCGAACTCGAAGAGTTCGCGGCCGGCGAACCTCTGGCGGACGATCAGATAGGCGGTAAGGAGCCCGACGGCTGCCGTGAGCGGTGCCGATATCAGGGCGATCTCCATCGTCGTCCAGAACGAGTTCCAGGCAACACCCGTCCAGGCGATGCCGCCGTCGCGGATTTCGACGGAGAAAGCCTTGATGTAATGGGCGAGCGTCAACGAGTTGTCCAGGCCCCAGGTCTTCACGAAGCCGCCGACGAGGATCATGCCGTAAACGACCAAGGTGAAGAGCGCCCATGGGATTACCAGGGCATGGACGGCGATCGAAACCGTGCGGGGCAGGGCGGCGTGGGCGCCGCTGTCGCCCTTGCCGGTGACCGTCGCAAAGTTCTTTCCCGAAAGCCAAAAGCGCTGCGCCAGAAAGGCGGTGAGCGTGAAACACAGGAGAATGATGGCGAGCACGGCGGCGCGGGAGGGGTCGTTCTGCGAGCCGACGACGGCGAAGAAGATTTCCGTCGAAAGCACGCCATGGCTGCCGCCCAGCACCAGGGGATTTCCGAAATCGGCCATGCTTTCTATGAAGCCGATGAGGAATGCATTGGCGAGCCCCGGCTTCATCAGCGGCAGCGAGATGCGCCAGAAGGTGCGCCAGCGGTCTGCCCCCAGCGTCTGAGAGGCCTCCTCCATCGACGGGCTGACGCCCTCGACGACGCCGATCAGCACAAGGAAGGAGATGGGCGTAAAGGACAGAACCTGCGCAATCCAGATGCCTGTGAGGCCATAGAGCCAACGGCCGGGCTCGACGCCGATCAGCGTGGACAGGGCTTCGGTGATGACGCCGGAACGACCGAAGAGCAGGGTGAGCGCAAGGCCGACCACGAAGGGCGGCGTGATGATCGGCAGCACCGTCAACAGCCTGAGGCTCCGTTTGTAACGGAAGCCGGTACGGGTCGCGACCAGTGCGAAGGCGAGGCCGAGGATGGTCGAGCCGCCCGCCGTCATCACCGCCAGCCAGAAAGTCCGCCAGGCGATCCCGCAGCGCCCGCCGCCGATGACGCAGTCGAGGCTCCAGATCGACGGATCCACGATATTACGGGTGAAGCCTTCCGGATTGAAGGAGCCGTCGAAATCCTGGAAGGCGCCGACCAGCATGCTCCCGACTGGATAGAAGACGAAGACGGTGACGAGAAAGACAAGCAGCGAGATGGCCGAGACGACGAAAGCGTCGCCCTTCATCACGCCGCGTTCGGCCAGCCCGAAGGCGAAAAGGAGGACGAAGACGAGCGCCGCAAGCACAGCTCCCGCTCCCATGGAGGGCTGGCCCTCCGCAAGCGCGCCGAACAGCGCTTCGCTGATCGTCCAGTTCCAGCCGGAAAAGCCGATAGCGAGACCCTGAAGGGCAAGGACGACGATACCGCCGGCGCCTGCCCAGCCAAGAAGGCTTCCTCGCCGCGCCGGATCGCCGATGAAGCGGGCAGCGGCGGCGACCATCATGGCCAGAGCCGGAAGCATCAGCCACCATTTGTCAAAGGAAGCGATCTGAACGAGACCCGGCGCTGCGGCCGGTTCTTCCGGAAAGGCGGAAAGCCAGCCGAAGCCGAAGAAACCGCCGTCGATCCTGTACCAGGGAAGGAGCGCTAAGGCGGCAAGCCCGAGAGCCAGCGCGATATCCAGTCTGCGGTTATGAGTTTTCATGGATAGGCTTGTCCGTGCCGCCGTGTCACGATGAATCGTTCCGAATACAACCGAGATCGCTGCCGTTGGATAAGAGCGCGATGCGACCGGAACAGCTCACCTAGCCGAGATTGTCGGAGTCGAGCCGGCGGTTTCCCGACGGCTCGACTCCGTTCGAAAGGCGCGTTGCGCGATCAGTTCGCGGCTGCGCCGATCTCCCGGTCCCAGCGCTCCAGGAGCTCTTTGCGCTTGGCCGGATCGCCATAGGTCTTGAAGTCGTAATCGATCAGCTTGATGTCCTCGAACTTCGGCGCCTCTTCCGGCACCTTGGCCGTCTTGTTGGAAGGAAGCTGGAACGATTTCGCCTCCTTCATACTGGACTGCACGTCGGCGGAGAGCGCCCAGTCATACCATTTCTTGGCATTGTCGAGGTTCTTTGTACCTTTGATGATCGACATCGAGCCGATTTCGTAGCCCGTGCCTTCGCAGGGCGCCACGGACTTCACTGGGAAGCCTTCCACCGTCTGCGCGACCGCATCGTGCATGAACACGATGCCGATTGCGGTTTCCCCCCGCGCCGCGGCCTTCACCGGTGCAGAGCCGGACTTCGTGTATTGCGACACGTTTGCGTTCAGCTTCTTCAGATAGTCGAAAGCCTCGTCCTCGCCCATGATCTGAACGAGCGTCGCGAGCGCCGTATAGGCGGTGCCGGAGGAATTGGGATTGGCAATCTGGACTTCACCCTTGAAGGACGGATCGAGCAGGTCCGCCCAGCACTTCGGCTCCTTCAGGTTCTTCTGCTTGAAGATCTCTGTGTTGTAGCCCCAGCCGAGCGCGCCGGCATAGACGCCGACCGTGCGATAGCCGGCACTCTCGGCCTGCTTGACGGCCCATTCATGCAATTCACCAAGCATCGGCGACTTGTATTCGAGCGTCAATCCCTCGGAGGCGGCCTGCAGATGCGGGTCGCCGGTGCCCGCCCACCAGATGTCCGTCTTGGGGTTGCGCGCCTCGGCCCGGATCTTTGCGTAGGTTTCGCCCGAAGACAGGCGAACCATGTTGACGGAGATGCCGGTCTTCTTTTCGAAGGTGCCCTTCATCTGCTCGCAGATAACCACGTCGGCCGAGCAGATCAGATTGAGATTTCCATCGGCCTGCGCGGAAAAGGCAAAGAACGTCGCTCCCGCGGCGAGCGCTGCCGCGGCCAGTTTTACCAAACCCATCGGTTTCCTCCCAGATTGTGCCGGCGCCTCCGTGCCGGGCGCTTTTTGCAAGCGCGTGCAAATGCTGCACGAGGATACGGAGGGTGTCAATAAAATTGTTCGACATTGCACGATATGACTGCGTTGCACGCAATTGCAAAATAGTGCAATTCTGCGTGCACGATCGAGGAGAAGTCGTGAATGCCGCAGAAGCCGTTTGTCAGCGCCCAGGAAGTCGCAGAGCGGGCGGGCGTGTCACGCTCCGCCGTCTCCCGTACCTTTACGCCCGGCGCGAGCGTCTCGCCCGAAACACGGCGGAGGGTGGTAGAGGCGGCGGAAGCACTCGGCTATCACGTCAACCATCTCGCGCGCGGACTGATGCGCAACGAGAGTGGCATCGTCTGCCTTATCGTATCCGAGATGAGCACGCCCTACCGTGCCAACCTGATTCGGGCGATGACGCAGCAATTGCAGAACGCCGGCAAGGTCGCCATGCTGATCAACACGGACCGCTCGGACGGCAGCGTCGATCTCGCGTTGCGGCAGGCAATCCGGTACCGCGCAGATGCATCGATCATCCTGTCCGGAATGCCCGACCGGTCGATTACCCAGCTCTGCCTCAAGAACGGCCAGCGCCTCGTCCTCATCAACCGCGACGACGACCAGCAGGGCCCGCTTCGCATCAATCTCGATGACGCGGAGGCGGCGGGGCGGGTCGTCACCGCGTTCGTGCGCGCCGGCTGCCGGCGTCTTGCCTTCGCGAATTCGCAAGCCGGCACCCCGAGCCTGATGGCGCGCGAACACGGCTTCGTGGCGGCGGCAAAAGCAATGGGCCTCCCGGTTCTGGTCGAGCGTCACGGGCCGACAAATTACGAAAGCGGCCGCGTTCTGGCGCAGCGGTTGCTGACGCTCGGTGAGCGCCCCGATGCGGTCTTCTGTGCCACGGATCTCCTTGCCTGCGGCTTCATGGATGCCGCGCGGCACCAGTTCCGGGTCTCCATTCCCGATCAGCTCTGTGTCGCGGGTTTCGACGACATTGAGCAGGCCGCCTGGTCCTCCTATGACCTCACCACTTTCGCGCAACCTGTCGACAGGATAGCCCGGGAGGCGGTGGCTTGGCTCGTCAACGAGAGGCAGGAGCCGGTCGACCATTCGGTCCGCTTCCGGCCTGATCTCGTCTGGCGCTCATCCGTCCGGGGAGGGTAGTTCCGGTTCGACTCAACACAAATGGTATTTGCGAGCCGATTTAAAGCGAATACCCCTAATTTGTTACTGGTTATAGTAATACGTTTGTGTAATATCCAACTTGCACCGACACATCTTCTTGCATCGCTATGGCTTGTAATGGGCTGTGCTGGAGAACGTATTGCCGTGTCCGTGCTCTCTTATTGAGCTGGTGGGAAATGAATGGGCCCTGACCGACACCGGTCAGGGCCTTTCCACTCGGTGAGCCCTATTTTGCCAAGGCGTCGACCTTCGAATTGCGTGCGGTGCCCCAGCCCCCGGCGAGGCCAGTCGCCGAAGCGCCAGGCCTCTGACCGTCTTTCCCCGTTCGAGACGGCTGACGAAGAACTAGCACGCATGATGCTTCGGCTCCACTGGCCCATCAGGGTTATCGCCGGTGAATATCGGGGATATCTGAAGCACTTCCAGGAAAAGTGTGCAGCGGTTTTCCGTCCGGAAGTGAGAGATTCAAAGAGTTAGCTAGCCCTTCCAGGAAAACTGTGCAGCGGTTTTCCTGAAAAGTGCGCAGTTCAAAGGGCTAGACGGCCGCTTCCAGAAATGCGCGCGAAAAGCCCGGTTCCGTTACCTCGATCGTCCCTTCTGGGATCTTCAGCAATCTCTCGACAGCCATCCCGTAGGTGCGCATCCAGCCATCTAGCGTCCGCGCCGCGCCGTCCAGGTCCCCGGCTTCGGTCTGCTGCAGGGCCCTATGCATCGTCTTGGCGACGCCAAGCCGCAAATACAGCAGCATCGGCGCAAGGGCCTCAGGATCGGGTGCGTCTAGGCTCCCCTCCTTGTGACCGCGCCTCAGAAGTTCGGTCAGAAAGGGGAGTGTCACCGCGCTGACCGCTGCGTCGATGCGATGATAGAGGACGATGTTCTCGGGCTTGAAAAGTGCGTTGAATGTATTCTTCAACTGCGGCGCCATTTCCACTTTCAGGCGCCGCGACCCCGCGAAAAGGGCATTCAGCTGGCCGACGGCATCGAGGGAGGGATCCTCGAATACCGTTTGCAGTTCCTTCAGGCTGTGGCGTGCCATGCGCGCGGCGACTGCCTCCAGCAGTGCCTCCTTCGAAACGAAGTAGTGATAGAACGCCCCCTTGGAAACATTCGCCTCCCGGATCACGTCGTTAACGGTCGTGTTTTCGTATCCCTGCTCGAAGAAGAGGCGTTCAGCGCAATCGATGAGCTCATTCGTTCTGACTTCAGGTGATTTCTTAACTCGTGGCATCGATTTGTCCTGAACCGGAGAAATACGTTCTACACGTGTTGGCAGGCTACGCGAAGTCCTGCTCCCGATTATAGACCGACGGTCGGTCTAATGCTATCATAACAATAGATGCGGGTGAATTTCAGGAGTGGTTCGTGCGGCTGATGCAGCAGATGAGGCGCTACGCGGCAGGTATTGCGATAGCCGCCGCAGTCGGTGCGGTTGCCTTCTGGTATACGACCCGGGCGGTGCCCGTTTCGATCGTGACGCCGAAGCGCGGCGATGCGGCGGAGATCGTCTATGCCAGCGGCGTCGTGGAGCCGCGCGTCTGGGCAAAGGTCACTTCGACAGTGCGCGAGCGGATCGTCGAGCAGTGCAACTGCGAAGGCGAACGAGTGGAAAAGGGTGCCGTGCTCGCGCGCCTGGACGATACGGAAGCGCGGGCGATTCTGAGCGAGCTGCAGGCGCGCCTGTCGCTTGCCCAGGAAGAATACCGGCGCAAGCTCGCCTTGGCAGAAAGAAACACGATAAGCGAGCAGGCCGTGGACAGGGCACGCACCGACGTCGCTCAATTGGAAGCATTGATCGCGGGACAGGAGGCGCGGCTTGCCGCCTACGTGCTGCGTGCACCTAGCGACGGGCGGGTGCTTCGGCAAGACGGTGAGATCGGCGAGGTCGCCGAGCCTGGGACCGTTCTCTTCTGGGTCGGAGAGCCGCAACCGCTGATCGTGGAGGCCGAGGTGAACGAAGAGGACATTCCGCGGGTCGAAGCCGGCCAAAATGCCTATCTTCGGTCGGATGCCTTTCCAGAGCGCTCGCTCGAGGCGGTTGTCGACAGCATTACGCCGAAGGGCGATCCTGTTACGAAGACTTACCGCGTCCGCCTTCGCCTGCCGGAGGACACGCCGCTCAGAATCGGCATGTCGACCGACGTAAACGTCGTGGTTCGCCTGTCGCGCAACGCTCTTGTCATCCCCGCGGCAGCGGTCAGCGGGACTAGAGTCGCGGTGGTTGAAGGGGGAACGGCGAAACTGCAGGAGGTCGAAACCGGCATCCGCGGTACGGACGGCGTCGAGGTCCTTTCCGGCCTTGCGGAAACCGCGCGCATAATCTCGCCCTTGCCCCCCGATTTCGCTGACGGAACGCGGGTGGAAGTGGTGCAAACAGCGACGAATTGAGCCATGCGCCTGATCTTCGATATCGCCTTGACGCACGTCGCCGGCCGCGGCCGCCAGACGCTGGTTGCGGTTATCGGTGTCGCCGTCGGCGTCGGCTTCTCGATCGCCATGGCGGCGCTGATGCAGGGCGGGCAGGACGATTTCGTTCGCCAGCTCGTCGACACGATGCCGCATGTCGACGTGACCGATGAGCAGCGCTCGGCGCGACGGCAGCCGGCGGAAGACCTCTTCGAAGCCGTGTCGATATCGGGGCTGAGGCCGAGGGACGACCGGCGCGGCATCATCAATCCCGCGAAAGCGGTCTCCTGGCTCGACGAATGGATGCCCGGGCGGCTGGCCGCCGTCCTGAACGTGCAGGGCGTGATCCGCTACTCCGGCCGCGAAGTCGGCGCCGTGGTGATCGGCATCGAGCCGGAGAAGGAGGTGAAGGTCTCGCCCATCGTCGAGGATTTCGAGTCGGGCAGCTTCGCCGCGCTTGCGGCCGGCGGCAACAACGTTGTTATCGGCGATACGATGGCCTCGAGGCTGGGCGCCGGTCTCGGCGACACGATTACCGCCGTGTCGTCGGAAGGCCTTGCCCGCAACTTCAAGATCGTCGGCCTGTTTCATACCGGCACCACGGCGCGCGACGAAGGCGAGGCCTATGTGCTACTGAAGAACGCCCAGATTCTGTCCAACAGGCCGAACGCGATCAACGAGATCCGCATCAAGCGCGACGACCCGAATGCCGCGCCCGCCATCGCGCATCGCGTGGAGGCCGAACTCGGCTACAAGGCGGTCGCGTGGCAGGAGGCGAACGAGTCCATTCTCGAAGCGCTCGTCGTGCGCAACGTCATCATGTACACGGTCGTCGCCGCGATCATGCTGGTAGCGGGTTTCGGTATCTTCAACATCGTGTCCACCATCACGCACGAGAAGGCGCGCGACATCGCCATCATGAAGTCGCTGGGCTTTTCGCAAGCCGACATGCGCCGTCTGTTTGTGATCGAGGGGCTGGCGATCGGCATCGCGGGTTCGCTTCTCGGCTGGGCGCTCGGTTTTGCGATCACCTACGCGCTTTCCCGGGTGCGGTTCGAAATTGCGGCAACCGGCCAGGAAATGACCAGGCTGCCGATCGCGTGGAGCATTCTTCACTATGCCGTAGCGACAGGCTTCGCCCTGTCCTCGGCAGCGGTCGCCGGCTACCTGCCCGCCCGCCGCGCAGCACGCGTCAATCCGGTGGACATCATAAGGGGCGCGACATGAGCCCGCTGATCGAGGCTCGCGGCCTCACGCGTATATTGCATGAGACGGTTCCGGTAACGCTGGTGAGGGACATTGACCTCATCATCGAGGACGGCGAGTTCGTGGCCGTTACCGGCCCCTCGGGGTCGGGAAAGTCGTCGCTGCTCTATCTGCTGGGGCTGCTCGACCAGCCGACGCAAGGCATGCTCCGCGTCCGCGGCCGCGATACCGAGCCCATGAGCGAGAGGGACCGGGCGGAGACCCGCCTCGCCACCATGGGATTCGTCTTCCAGTTCCATTTCCTCCTGCCGGAATTCACCGCGCGCGAGAACGTCGAGATTCCGATGCGCAAGCTCGCCCGCCTCGGCCGCGACGAGATACGGGCGCGGGCGACCGAATTGCTGTCCTCGCTCGGCCTCGCCGATCATCTCGACAAGCGGCCGGATCAGCTCTCGGGCGGCCAACGCCAGCGCGTGGCGGTCGCACGGGCGCTTGCCAACGATCCGCCGTTGATCCTGGCCGACGAGCCGACCGGAAGCCTCGACAGCAGGAGTTCGGAGCAGGTATTCGCAATTCTCGACGGACTTGTCCGCGAGCGCGGCAAGACGGTCGTCGCGGTGACGCACGACCTGGACATGGCCGCTCGCATGGATCGCCGCATCCACCTCGTGGATGGCGAGGTCAGCAGGGAAGAATAGATGCGCGAGTTTCGCCGAACGGCGCGCAACAGCCGAGCGGATGCTCAGCGCCGCTCGTCCATTTCGGCAAGTTTGCGCACCCGGCGCCGGAAGTCCTCGTCGGTGGAGAATTCGGCAGCGAGGTAGGCTGCAACGAGATCCCTGGCTAACCATGCGCCGACGATCTGGGCGCCGATGCACATGACGTTGACGTCGTCATGCTCTACCGACTGATGGGCGGAATGCACGTCATGGCAGACCGCTGCGCGGATGCCTTTCACCTTGTTCGCCGCGATCGAGGCGCCGACGCCGGTGCCGCAGACCATCAGCCCGCGATCCGCCTTGCCCTCGATGATCGAGGAAGTGACGGTCTTTGCGATGTCGGGGAAGTCTACCGGGTTCGCATCGTATGAGCCTGCGTCGTACACCTCGTGGCCCAGCGAGGTGACATGGTCGATGATCGTGGCCTTGAGGTGGAAGCCAGCATGGTCGGAACCGATGACGATACGCATATTGGTGTCTCCTGGAGAAAAGATTACTGGGCGATCAGGCGGGGCAGCCACAGCGTGAAGTCCTTCGCTAGGGTGAGGAGGACAAGCGTGGAAGCCAGCGGAATGTAGAAAGGCACAAGCGCTCTCAGAAGCTGCCGGATCGAGACCTTGGCGATATCCGACACGAGGAACAGTGACAGACCCATCGGCGGCGTCAGCAGTCCGAGCATCAGGTTGAAGATCGTCACGATGCCGAGTTGAACCGGGTCGACACCGGCCATCACGAGCGGCGGGGCGATGATGGGAACGAGAAGCAGCGTTGCGGTCGTCGAGTCGAGGAACATGCCGGCGACGAAGAAGATCAGATTTGCGATGATTAGCAGCATCAGCGGGTCCTTCGACCAGCCAAGCAGAGCTGCCGCAAAGGTCTGAGGCACCTGCTCGACCGCCAGAATCCAGCCGAAAAGCGCGGCAGAGGCGACGATGATGAGGATAGCGCTGGAGCTGCGGGCCGTCAGAACCGCCGAATGCCATAAATGCGCCAGCGTCAGTTCGCGGTACAGGACGCCGCTGATGAAGATGACATAGACGGCCGTTATCGCGGCCGCCTCGGTCGGTGTGAAGGCGCCGGCCGTCATGCCGCCGACCATGAGCGCCGGAGCAAGAATGGCCGGAAGCGCCGGCACCAATGTGCCGACCAGCTCGCCTGCCGTCGGCCAGCGCTCCGCGCGTGCATGGCCGTGTTGGATGGCGACGATCAGCACCGTGAGCATCAGCAGGGCGGTGCACAGCACGGCGGGCATGATGCCGGCCACGAGGAGCTGGACGATCGAGACGCTCGTGACCGAGCCGTAGACGATCAGCGGGATGGAAGGCGGGAAGATCGGCCCGAGCGTCGCGGAAGCGGCAGTTACCGCGCCGGCGAAGGATGGATCGAAGCCGCGCTTCTTCATGGCGTCGATCTCTATTCGCCCCAGGCCCCCGATGTCAGCCAGCGCCGCCCCGGACATTCCGGAAAAGATCAGGCTTCCGAACACGTTGACCTGCGCCAGGCCACCCGGCATTCGCCCGACGAGCGTATAGGCGAAGCGAAAGATGCGATCGGTAATGCCGGAGAGGTTCATGAGGTTGCCGACGAAGATGAAGAGAGGCACGGCCACCAGCGGAAACGAATCCAGCGCATAGGTGATCCGCTGGGCAAGCAGCCCGAACGGCAAGCCTTCGACAAGTACGTAGAGAATTGACGGCAGCAGGATGGCGTAGACCACCGGGAAGCCAAGCATGAACAGACCGAGGAAGGCCGCGACGACCAGAAAACCCATGAAACGACCTTTCAGACTGCGACGTTCTTGTCCGCCTGCGGCGGCTTGCGCAGATGCAGAAGATGGACGAGCGCCGCACCCGCGAAACCGAAAAGCGTAGCGCCCAGAAATATCCAGAAAGGGATGCCGAGCGTCGGCGTGGCGTTGGTCAGGTTCCGGGTGATGTTCATGGCCGTGACCCAGCCGATGAACCCCGTAGCCGCGATCGCGCCGATCGAAATCGCGACATTCACGATTGCGCGCGCCTTCCTCGACAATGCCGCCTTGAACTCGCCCATGACGATATTCTCGCCATGGCCGACCACGAGGGGATAGGCGAGGAACACCAGGCAGATGAGCAGGAAGCGCGTCAGCTCCTCCGCGCCGATGAAGGGCAGCCCGAAGACGCTGCGCATGATGACCTGAGCCGTCGGAACGATGACCAGACCCGCCATCACGGCAACCACGACAATCGTCAGGACACGTTCGGGCAGACGCATCTTCTCCCCTCCCAAAATGCAGGCGTTGCAGGGACAAGGGACAATGGCTTGCCCCTGCAGCTCGTCGGTTACTTCACCGCTTCGATCTGCTCGATGAGCGGTGCGAAATTCGGGAAGTCCTGTCGGATCTGGGCGCTGACCTTTTCCCGGAATGCCGCCACGTCAAGCCCTTCGGCCTCGGTGATGACGGTCATGCCGCGGCCCTTGAGTTCCTTGACCAGATCGGCCTCGGATTCCGTCGCCATCTTCAGCGATTTCTGAGCCTCCTCGTCGAGGACTTTCGTCAGAGCCGTGCGCTGCTCTTCGCTCAATCCCTGCCAGACTTCCTCATTGATGAAGACGGCGAGCACGGCGCGCATGTGACCCGTCATCGACAGATGCGATTGCACCTCATTGAGATTGTTGGAGGCGATCATGGTCAGCGGATTTTCCTGGCCGACCACCACGCCCGTCATCAGCGCGGTCGGGAGTTCGGCAACCTCGACGGGGGTGGGGATCGCGCCGAAGCCCTTGACCATGGAAACCCATAGCTCGAGCGGGACCGCTCGGAACGGCTTGCCGGCAAGGTCCGCCGGTGTCTTTACCGGGAAGTTGGAGGAGATGTGGCGGTCACCCCGATAGATGCGCCCGACGATCCGCACGCCCTGTGCGATGAGCTTCTCGTTGATCGCCTGAAGGGCCGGCGACGACTGCGGGTCCGTCGCAGCGAGCGCATGCGCGCCGTCGCGATAGATGAAAGGCGCGTTGAAAACCGCGACCTCAGGCACCAGTCGGGCGAGAGAAGCGAAATCATGATGGCCCATGGAGATCGAGCCCATGCGCACGCCATCCACCATTTCCGCGACCCCGCCGAGCTGGCTGGCGGGATAAACGGTGACGGTGACTTCGCCGCCGGTCGCGGCCGCAATGCCCTCCGCCGCCTGTGCCGCATAGACCGTCTGGATGTCTCCCTCAGCGCCGACATGCGCATAGCGCAATTCGGTTGCGGAAGCGGCTCCGGCCATCAATGCGGCTCCCAGCATGGCGCCGGCCACCCGGCCATGTTTCAGAAAGTTCAGCATGCTCTCCTCCTCCCTGGATAAAACTAGCTGTCTGCTTCTTTTTCCTCTTCTTGCGGCGCGTCCTTCCTGGTGAAGGCAGCTATGTAGCTTTTGCGCCGAAGCTCGTCGCCGATGGCGAAATGTTCGCGCAGCATCCTGTCGGCCTTGTCCGGGTCGCGCGCGAGAATGGACAGGAAGACCTCCCGATGGGCCTCCACGAGATAGTCGGTGATGCCCGGCGCGTCGCTCGTTTCGGCGCGCCGCTGGACATGGCTGCGCTTCAGAAGGTCGGAAATCGAGCGGTAGACCGTGACGAGCGCGGGACTGCGGCTGGCCTCGACGATCGCCATGTGAAAGGCGAAGTCCGCAGCACCGCCGTCTTCGGCGTCGTGAAGCGTGTCCATCAACCGCGTCAGCAGGCCGCCGATACGTGAGAGGTCGCTATCCGTCGCGCGGATGCAGGCAAGACGGATAGCCTGGCACTCGATCGCGACACGGGCCTGCATGATGTCGTCGAGCATGTCGGGTTGCTGGGCAAGGCAGAACGTCAGGAAATCGCCGAAGACGCTCACGTCGGCCTTGCGGACGAAAGCGCCCTTGCCATGGCGGATATCGAGAAAGCCCAGATTGGCGAGCGACCGCAAAGCCTCCCTCAGCACCGGCCGCGATACGCCGAGGGCCAGGCAAAGCTCCCTCTCGCCCAACAGCCTGTCTCCCACCTTGAGCGCACCGGACAACAGCTGCTCCCGGAAGAAGGAGAGAACCTTTTCCGTTCCCGCGAGTTCGTCGGCGCTGTCGGATAGCACAGGGTTCATGTAAATGGTCCTAACTGGTATTACCAGTAAGCACCACATGCGTTTGCCGGTCAAGACGCGATGCTTGAATTCTTGGAAATTTGTTGAGGATGCTCGCGCGCCGAACCGCACAGGCGCGCGGATCACAAGAATTTCAGATGCGGCGAAGGACCCCGCTGCAGCAGCAACGAGTGCAGCCGGCTTGGCTGTCGCTTTGAACTGCTCAATCCAGGGAGCAAGCCGCAGTCGCGAGGATTTCCAGGCGGATGCCGGGTGAAAGGAGCTCCGCGACGACAGTCGCCCGCACGGGAAATGGAGGCGCGAAGAATTCGCGGTATATCTTGTTCATGCCCGGGGCATCGGCCCGGTCGATGAGATAGACCTGTATCTGCACGACAGCGGCAAGCGTGCTTCCGGCGGCTTCAAGCGCCTGCCGGAGGTTGGAGAATACCTGTCGCGCCTGGCACTCGATGTCCCCGGTGACGAGTTCGCCGGTCCCCGGGTTCTTTGCTATGTGAGCCGATCTCACGATCCGGCCCACCTTCACGGTACCGCTCAAGGGTGCGCGGGATGCAGCAATTCCGGTTTCGATTTTCTCGAACATTCGTGTTCCTCCCGCCTTGCTGAATTCGGACCGTGCGCTGCGATCAAGCACCCTCGAGCACCGCATGGGCAAGGACCTCGATGCGCAGGCCCGGGGTGATGAGCTCCTTGACGACCACGGTTGCGCGCACCGGATAGGGCTCCCTGAAGAACTCGGTATAGATCCTGTTCATGCCGGGAGCGTCGGCTCTTTCGGTGAGAAACACCTGCATCTGCACGACATTTGCGAGGGACCCGCCCGCGGCCTTGATCGCAATTTCGAGGTTCTGAAGCGTGCGGCGTGCCTGCGTTACGATGTCGCCAAAGACCGGCTCGCCGGTGACCGGGTCCTCCGAGACGTGAACCGACCAGAAAAGACCGCCGGCGCGAACCGCTTCGCTGACCGGAACATCCGACGGATCGGCGCCGGTATCGATGACTTCAAACATGCTCTTCCTTGCTCGTTTTCGCTTGTCAGATAGATTCACTGCGGGACTTGGTCGAACCGGGTGACGAACTTCGTGTTCAGATAGCCGTCGAAAGTCTCCGAGCCTCCCTCACTCCCGTAGCCGCTGTCGTTGATTCCGCCGAAGGGGGTCTCCGGCAGCGCCAGACCGAAATGGTTGATGCTCACCATGCCGGCCGAAAGGGTGCGGGCGGCATGCTGCGCGCGGCTGCTCGAACCGGTGAACACATAGGACGCCAGACCGAAGGGCATGCTGTTGGCGCGCCGGATCACCTCGTCGAAATCGCCGAAAGGCGTGACGACGGCGATCGGTCCGAAGGGCTCCTCCTTCATCAGGCGCAGTTCGTCGCTGCCGCCGGCGACCACGGTTGGCGCATAGAAAAAGCCCGCATTCCCAACGCGCTCGCCGCCGGTGACGATCTCGGCGCCCTGCTCGCGCGCGTCCTGAACGAAACCCTCCATGGCAGCGACGCGTCGGGCGTGGCAGAGCGGGCCCATCTGCACCCCCTCCTCGAAACCGCTTCCGACCCTTGTCGAAGCGATCTTCTCGGCAAAGCGTGCCAGGAAACGGTCGTGCCCTTTCACCTGCACGTAAAACCGTGTCGGCGATATGCAGACCTGGCCGGCATTACGCACCTTCTGGCCGGCAAGCGCGTCGGCTGCCGCCTCGATGTCGGCGTCGTCGAACACGATCACCGGTGCATGACCCCCGAGCTCCATGGTGGACCGTTTCATGTACCTGCCTGCCAGGCTCGCGAGATGCTTCCCGACCTCGACCGAACCCGTGAAGGAGATCTTTCTGACTTCCGGCGCCGTCAGCAGCGTCTCCGACAGGTGGGCCGGGTCGCCCCAGAGGATGTTGAGACAGCCGTCCGGCAGCCCCGCCGCCTGCATCAGCCGGCCGATCGCGACCGTGGAGGAGGGGGATTCCCCCGGTCCCTTGAGGATCATGGTGCAGCCGCTCGCAAGCGCCGCCACGACCTTGCGCAGCGCCTGGCTGAAGGGGAAATTCCAAGGCGTGAAGGCGATGCAGACCCCGACCGGCTCGCGAAGGACCATCTGCTGCACGCGCGGATCGCGGGCGGGAACGATCCGCCCGTAGATGCGGCGCGCTTCCTCCGCGTGCCAATCGGCATGGTCGGCGGCGAAACGGATTTCGCCGATCGCCTCGCCGAGCGGCTTGCCCTGGTCGCGCGTCATGTTGCGGGCGATCTCGTCGGCATGCTTGCGAGCGAGGTCTGCGAAGCGGCGCAGGATCTGGCCCCGGTCGAGCGGGGAACGATCCTTCCAGTTCTCGAAGGCGCGTTGCGACGAGGCGACGGCTTCGGCGATCTCGCCATCGGTCGCAAAAGGCAGCCGAGCAATCGTCTGGCCCGTGGCGGGATCCACCACGTCGCTGCTCCGCTCCGCCTCGTAGATCCAGCGGCCATCGATCAGCATACCGAGGCGTTCATAGGCGGCTGCAGTGGTTTGCGAATTCATGCTGTCTTCCTTCAGGCGACGTGTCCCTCAGCGCGTGCCCAGGCCAGCGTATCGTCAAGCGCCAGCGCCATGCGCGTCATCAGGTCGTCGATCTGCTCGTCGTCGATAATCATCGCGGGGCAGAGGCTCACCATGTCGCCGAGGCCGCGTGTCAGGACGCCGCGGGCGGTCGCGAACTTGCCGGCCTGGTTTGCCACCTGCCAGGCGGGTGGGAAGCTCTCCTTGGTCGCTTTGTTCTTGACGAATTCAAGGCCGGCAACGAGGCCGACGCCGCGCGCTTCCCCGATCAGCGGATGCTCGCCGAGCTTACGCACGCGATCCTGGAAGGTGGGGGCGACGGAGCGCACATGGCCGACGATGTCGATCTCCTCGTAGATCGTCAGCGCTTCCAGCGCCACAGCGGCTGCAACCGGATGGCCGCCATAGGTGAAACCGTGCGAAAAAGTGCCGATCTTCCGGCTCTGGTCCACAAGTGCGTCCGCGATCTTCTCGTTGATCATCAGGGCGGAGATCGGCATATAGGCCGCCGACAGCTGCTTGGCGCAGCTGATCATGTCCGGCTTGAGCCCGTAGGTTTCCGAGCCGAACATGTTGCCTGTGCGGCCAAAGCCACAGATCACCTCGTCCGCAACGAGCAGGATATCGTATTTGCGAAGGACCGCCTGGACCTTTTCGAAATAGGTTTTCGGCGGGGTGATGACGCCGCCTGAAACCATGACGGGCTCGGCGAAAAAGGCGGCGATCGTTTCCGGACCCTCTTCGAGGATCATCGCTTCGAGATTGTCGACCATCCGCGTGGCGAAGCCTTCCTCCGTCTCCCCGATCTCGGCGAAGCGCCAGTAGTGCGGGCAATCGGTATGGAGAATGTTGGCGATCGGCAGGTCGAAATCGCGGTGATTGAACGGCAGGCCGGTGAGGCTGGCGGTTGCGACGGTGACGCCGTGATAGGCCTTGCGGCGCGAGATGATCTTCTTCCTCCCGGTACGCCCGAGAGCGTTGTTGTAGTACCAGATGAGCTTGATCGCCGTGTCGTTCGCTTCCGACCCGGAGCCGGCGAAGAACACCTTCGACATCGGGACCGGGGCGATCGACAGGAGCTTCTCCGCCAGCTTGATGCCCGGCTCCGTCGATTTGTGCGCGAAGGAATGATAGAAGGGCATCGTCTTGAGCTGTCGCGTCGCGGCCTCCACCAGGCGCGGCTCGCTGAAGCCGAGACCGGCGCAAAACAGGCCCGCCAATCCCTCGATATAACGTTTGCCCTCGTCATCGACGACATAGATGCCCTCGCCGCCGGTGATCACGTGCGGCCCGGTTTCCTGATGCACGGCCAGGTTCGTGTAGGGGTGGACAAGGCTCTGCTTGTCGAGGGCGTGGAGGGAATTCGGACGGTCGGTCATGTGCGGCTCCATCGGCAATCGGAGTTCGGATCAGGCGATGACGTGGACATCCTCGGCGCGCCAGGTCACGTGGCATTCGGAAATGCCCTCGAGCCTGTTCGCATCGGCGCCCGGGACCCGCATACGGATTGGCTGCGTGCCGAGTTTGCCGATGACGAGCAGGTTGTCGCCGTAGTTGATCGTGCTGTCGATCTTCAGCGGCTGGCGTCCGCCCTGTGAGGTTTCGGCGATGCGGATCATTTCAGGTCTGAGCAGCAGATCGGCCCGGCGGTTGCGGTCCGCTTGCCTGCTCCGCGCCTCGACAATGCCGACCGGCGTGTCGAATCTTCCGTCGCCAAGCGAGGAGCCCTCGATGAGATTGCTGTCGCCGATGAAGGATGCGACGAAGCGGGTCTTCGGCGCGCGGTAGATCTCGTTCGGCGTGCCGACCTGTTCTATCCGGCCCTGGTTGAAGACGGCGATCCGGTCGGACATGGTCATGGCCTCCGACTGGTCGTGGGTGACATAGACCATGGTGACGCCGAGGTCCTTGTGGATGCGCTTCAGTTCCACCTGCATATGCTCGCGCAACGCCTTGTCGAGCGCTCCGAGCGGCTCGTCGAGCAGGATGATGTCCGGTTCGAAGACGAGAGCACGGGCAAGCGCCACGCGCTGCTGCTGGCCGCCGGAGAGCTCGGAGGGCACGCGCCCTTCGAAACCCTGAAGCCCGACCTTGGCCAGCGCCTCGCGGGAACGGCGCTCCTTGTCTTGCTTGGCGACGCCGCGCATGCGCAGTGGGAAGCCCACATTGTCGACGACCGTCATGTGCGGGAAGAGCGCATAGTTCTGGAACACCATGCCGATATTGCGCTTGTGCGGCGGCAGGTTGTCGATCGCGCGCTCGCCGAGCCGGATCTCGCCGCTGGTCGGGTGCTGGAAGCCGGCGATCATCATCAGCGTCGTCGTCTTGCCGGAGCCGGACGGGCCGAGGAAGGAGACGAACTGGCCGGCCTTGATGTCGAGAGAAACGTCGTCGGCAGCCATATGCCTGCCGTCATAGGTCTTGGTGATGTTGCGAAGGGTGAGGGAACGGGCATTCATGGCTATGCTCCAAAATCAGGATGCCGCGGCGGCCGGCTCGGCTGCGCCGTTACCGTCGGTCCGGTCCAGAAGGCGCGTGCGGCGGCGCACGAGTTGTGGCGCGAGCCAGATGCAGACGCCGGCGAGAACAAGCAGGAACAGGAACGACGAGGCGGCGGAAATTGTCGGATCCGCCTCCTGGCGGACGGCGTTGAACATCTGCCGCGGCAAGGTCGCCTTGTCGCGGCCGGAGATGAAGAGGGCGATGACGGCCTCATCGAAGGACGCGATGAAGGCGAAGAGACCGGCGACGGTGAAGGCCGGCCGCAGGATCGGAAAGGTGATCAGCCGGAAGGTCGTGAACGGCGAAGCCCCGAGGTTCATCGCGGCGCGCTCCACCGAGCGGTCGAAGCCCTTGAGTGCCGCCGTCAGGATCAGCGTCGACATCGGCAGGGCGATGCAGCTATGGGCGAGGATCACGCCGAGATAGCTCTGAACCAGCCGGAGCTGCCCGAAATAGATGTAATAGCCGAGCGCCATGACGATGGTGGGCACGATCATCGGCAGCATGATCAGAAGGTTGAAGACCGTGCGTCCGATGAACACGTGCCGCACCAGCGCGAAGGAGGCCGGAACGGCGACGATCATCGTTACGCCGACCGTGCCGAGGCCGATCAGCAGGCTGTTCGTCAGCGGCTGCGTCCAGTTCGGGTCGGAGAAGAAGTTGACGTAGTTCTGAAGCGTATAGCCCGGCGGCGGGAAGGCGAGCGACGCGGCCGAGCTGAAGGACATCGGAATGACGATGAACATCGGCGCCGCGACGAAGGCGGCGATCAGAATTGCCAGAGAACGGATCCAGACGTTCATCGGTCACCTCCTGCCCAAAGCCGGTCGAGGCCGAAGAAGCGGTTGTAGAGCGCATAGACCGCGAGCGTCAGCGCCAGAAGCACGATCGAAATCGCCGAGCCGAGGCCGAAGTCGAGAGTCTGCTCGATCTGGTCTCCGATGATCCCGGCGATCATCTGGTCGCGTGGGCTCCCGATCAGGACGGGCACGACGTAGAAGCCGAGACAGGTGATGAAGACGAGAGTGCAGCCGTTGACGATGCCGGGCGCGCTCAGCGGCAGATAGACGGAAACGAAGGCGCGAAGCGGGTGGGCCCCGAGACTTTCCGCGGCGCGGACATAGAGCGGGTCGATCCGTTTCATCACGGCGAAGAGCGACATGGTCATGAATGGAATAAGGGCGTGGGTCATGGCGAGCGTGGCGCTGAAGGTGGTGAACAGGATTTTCGGCGCGGGGTCCCAGCCGAACAAAGAGAGGAGCGCGGTAACCGGCCCCTGATTGCCGAGGATGACCATCCAGGCATAGGTGCGCACGAGATAGCTGGTCCAGAAGGAGAGCGCGACGACCGTCAGCAGGAAGGTTGCAAAGCGCTTCGAGCCATTCGCCGCGGCATAGGCGAGGGGATAGGCAAAGAGAAGACTCAGCAGCGTTACCAGGAGCGCCGTCTTGAACGTGTTGTAAAGGACCAACGCGAACAGACTGGAATTCAGCAGCCGGCCGAAGTTCTGCAGTCCGAGGGCGGGCTGCGACAGGCTCATCCAGACCACGTAGCCAAGCGGAACGAGAAAGAAGAGCGAAAGGAAGATCACCGCCGGAGCCATCAGCGGGATCGGCCCTTCCACGAGGACCGGGGACGTCCGGAGTTTCATGACATTGCTCCTTAACCCTCGGATAGGGTCTCCGTCGCGAACGGCGGGTACCGGCACAGGCATTGCCGGCACCCTATCCGTTGCATTGCATTTTCCGGCCGCACTTACCGGGACCGGAAGAGCGGCTTAGATGCCCACCCAGCTTTCGAAACGAGTGGACAGCTCGTCGAGCTGAGGCAGCAGCTTCGCACCGTCCAGCATGACGGCCCGGGCAAGATGCTCCGGATGGGTCGGCATTCTGGCCGCAACCTCAGCCGGAATGAAATCGAACGATTTCGGATTCATCGGGCCGTTCTGGTCGGCGATGCAGAACTTCGCGAGCCCCTCCGCGTTCTGGCCGATATGGCTGATCAGTTTGAAGCCGTTTTCGGCGCGCGGGCTGTCCTTGGCGACGATCCAGCAGGCCTTGTCGACGACGGCCTGGTCCCAGACGATCTCGATCGGATCCTTCGAAGCCTCCTTGGCGCCGAAGGCGTCGCTGTCCCAGAGCCCCGCCATGTCCACCTCGCCGTCGGTCAGGATCTGGCGCGCCTGCGGCCCGGCGGTCCACCAGACCCGGACGTGGTCCTTGATCCGGTCAAGCGAGGCGAAGGCGCGGTCGAGGTCGTAGGGAAAGAGCTGGTCGGCCGGAACGCCGTCGGCAAGCAGCGCGATCGCCAGGACGCGGGCGGCGTGACGCTGCAGGCTGCGGTTGCCCGGAAACTTCGCGACATTGAAGAAGTCGGACCAGTTCTTCAGCCCTTCCGGGAATTTTGCGGCATTGTAGGCCATCTGCGTGGCAAAGCCATGCGTCGACAGCCCGTTTTCGTAGATGGCACCTTCCCAAAGCTTGGAGGTGTCGACGTGACCTTCCAGCGTCTCGAGGAGACCCGCGCCATTGGCGCGCGCGACATCGGCGACGCCGAGCGTGGTCACGTCGAATTCGTAGACGCCCGTCGTCTTCTGCGCAGCGAGCTTGGCGAAGGAAATCGGCGAGACGGTTCGGATCTCTATTCCCGTATCCGCCGTGAAGGGCTCGAACAGGAACTTTTTGACCGATGCCTCCCAGTCGCCGCCCCAGGTGTTTACGTAGAGGGCGTTCTCCTCCGCGCTGGCGCGCCGGATGTAAGGGGAGGCCAGCATGGCGGCCCCGAAAAGGCCGGCGCCGAGAACGGCACGTCGCGATAGCGGCGTGGCTGATGCTTTCTTGAACATTTCCATTCGTGGTTCTCCTTGATGTCGAATGGTCGTCTGACTGCTATTCCCGTGGCCGCTCGCCTAAAGCGGCGGCTCTTCTTGTTCTTTGAATTTCGATTTTGGATCCGGTCAGTCCGGGCGGAAGACCTCCGCGTAAAGGCGCAGCCAGTTGCCGCGGAGGATCTTGTTCGCCTCCTCCTGATTGAAACCGACGCGCAGCAGGGCCGGGGCCACGTCCTGCAGGTTCTCCGGCCTGAGCAGCCATTCCGGCTTGGCCACGGCGCCGGGCCGCTGAGGCGAGCCGGCACCGTACTGGACCGAGCGGGTCCAGCGGCCCTTGCGCATCCAGTCATAGTCGCGCGCGGTGTGGTTGTGCGAAATGTCGGTGCCGATGCCGACATGGTCGATGCCGGCGATGTCGACGGTGCGGGCGACCATTTCACACCAGCCCGCGACGGTGGCGCAGGCAGCATCAGGCGTGATGTTGCGATAGGCGACGCAACCGATGACGCCGCCGCGCTCGGAAAGGGCTTTGATCACCTTGTCGGACTTGTTGCGCTTATGCGCGAAGAGCGAAGCGGCATTGGCATGGGTGATCGCAACCGGCTTCTCCGACCACTCGATAGCATCGAGCGTGGTGCGGTCGCCGACATGGGAGAGATCGACCAGCATGCCCACGCGGTTCATTTCCCGCACGACATCGCGGCCGAAGCGGGCAAGCCCGCTGTCGTTTTCCTCGTAGCAGGAGCCGCCGAGTTCGTTCTGGTTGTTGTAGGTCAGCTGCACGACGCGCACGCCGAGTTCGGCGAAGAACTCGACGAAGGCGATGCGATCCTCGAACAGGTTGGAATTCTGGTAGCCGAGCACGACCGCCAGCTTTCCCTCCCTTTCGGCGCGCTCGATATCGGCGGCCGTCCTGGCGATAAGGATGAGGTCGGCGTTGTCACGCTCCATGTCTCGCCAGCGGGCAAGCGAGTCGAGAGACTCCATCGTCCCTTCCCAGAAACCGAGCGTCGGCGTCACTGCGCTGTAGCCGCCCCGCCGCAGCGCTTCGAAGGACTCGCGGTTGAAATGACCGCATTGAAGTGCATCGATGATCATGGTCGTTCCATCTCAGTTATTGATTGCCGTCGTGCCGTGCTCTGCGGCGCCGGCAATGAGCAGGGAGAGGTCCGTCTCGTCCTCGTCCTGCCGACCGATGACCTTGCCGTCGGCCTCGACGATGATCGGGCCGGCGTGGCGGCGCGACACGTAGGAATCGGGCGCGAGCGCTTCGGCGGATTGGTGGAACAGCTGCCACCAGAGAGCCGCATCGACGGTCAGCCCGTCGCGCCGGATTCCTTCGAGAACCGTCACATCCATTCCCTTCGCGGCGGGCGAAACGACGATCTCGGCAGAGCCGGCAGTCTCGTCGATGGCGACCTCAGCCTGCAGTCCAAAACGCTGCGCAAGAGCCTCGACGACTCTCAGTTCACCGATCTGGGTGGCGCTACGGACCGTAATCGTCCCCGAGCCCTGCGTGCGCAGACGCTCTGCTGCGAGATCGAGCACCGCATCGGCGGCGATCCATGCGTGCTGCCCGCCGCAGTCGACAATTAGGCGCTCGCCGTCCGCTGTCAGTCTCAGCGCATGCGGATTTGCCGATCGCACCGCCTCGAGGTTGTGAGCCAGCCGGGCGAAGCCGCCGAGGCCGAGCGCTGCGGAATAAAGGGCGCAATCCCTGAGCGAGGGCACGAGACCCGCGTCGAGCCGCGTGACCTGTATCAGCCGCTCCAACACCATCCGCAGTTCGCGAAGGCTGACGGTGAGGGTCGAAGGAAGGTTGGACTGGCAGGAACTCATAGGCACGGCTCCGAAGGGTAGAACCACAGGTCGTCGGCGCTGCCGGCGGCAATGTCTTCCGGAACGGGCGCGCCGTGGAACAGAACGCCGCGCAGGTTGCGGTCGAGGAAATCGCGGGTCTTGTCGATGCCGTGGATGCCGACATTGAGAAGGCGGGTGATATGGGCGGGGGTGAAGGCGCCGCTCATGATGTCGGCATGCGGCGAGTGGAGGCTGGTGCCGGCAAGCGCCTGCACGCGCGTGGCGATCGCCCGGTGTTCGGGATGTGCAAGCAGGAAGCGGGCAGTGCTGAGGGTCGGATCGGCGGCGGCGAGGTCGCGGTCGAGGGCAACCACGAGCCGTGGCAGGTCGAGGCCGAGATTGATGACATTCTCGCCGACTTCCGCAGCGGGGCCGCGGCGCGGCTCCTCGGCGGAAACAGATTTGTACCAGACGTATCGCTTTGCGGACTCGATATCGAGATCGAGTGCGAAAGCCCAGGCGTAGTCATTTCTCAGGATCTCGCGCAGCCGGGCGACCGGCATTTCCGGCCGGCCCGTCAGCTCTTCATCGATGACCAGGCCCTCGACGAGCTGGTCGGCCTGTTCGGCAACGAGCTCTATGAGGAGGGAATGGAGGGTTTCCATGGCTTCCGCATGGATGCGGCACTCGAGGGATGCGGCAAGTTCGGCAAAGGGCTCGCTTTCGAGACGGCTGCCGCTCTGCCAGCGGTCCAGCAATTTCGCCACGGCGTCGCGGACAATGCCGAGTTCCCGCGCCACGACGTCGGAGCGCGTGACGTTTTCGTACTGCACGCGGTCCTCGGACCGGAAGGTTATCGCCTTGTCGACAAGGCTCAGCAGCTTGGCGATCTCCGAGCCCGCTTCGTCCGGTGTGAGCGCCTTGGCACGTGCGATCGCCTCCTCGCGGATGAACAGCCAGCGCTCGATCAGGCGCGGGTGGTTGTTGACGAAGAGCATCAGGCCAAGCGCCGAGCCGTTGCCGACCCCGAGGAAGCGGCGAAGCTCGATTGCCATCTGCGGGGCCGCAGGGGCTTCGAGCCGGACGAGATGGGCAAGGAGATCCTGGGCGAAGACGCGCATCATATAGGCGCAGAGCATCTGGGCGGCCAGCGACCAGCGGAGCGGGTGATCGCCCTCATAGGCGAGGAAGGATTTGGTCCCGAAGGTACCGTTGCCGTCGAGGCCGGTATTGCGCATCAGATAGCAGGTCTGGGCGAGCTCGGCGACGTTGGGCTGGCGGTCGGCCTGGAGCGCCCCCTTCGCGCCTTCGAAGAACCGGCCGCTGCGGTTGGAGCGGCACCAGATCAGCGTTCCGGGGGTGGCGCGGCCCGCGTAGAGCTTCGGAAGTTCAGTCCGTGTCGTTTCGAAATCCCGCTCGCTCATGACGCCTTCAACTAGGGCGCCCATCATATCCCAGGCCCGACCGATGATGCGGCCCGTACGACCGTGCGGCGAGGGCTCGAATGAATAAACGGGAAAGCTGAAGCGCCAGCCACCGATGTCGATGCTGTATTCGGCGACGCCCTTGCCCTTGGCATCGATGTCGAAGCGCTTGCACAGGATCTGCCAGCGCTGCCGGACGGCGCGGCTCATCAGCGCGCGCGAGGCGCTGATGCGCGAAGGCTGGATGGCGGCGAGCCTTTCGGGCTTCATGATATCGGCCGGCGAACGCATCAGCCGCGCGATGCGGTGAGCCTCCGACTCCGGCGCGGGTTTCTTCACGGCGCTCATTTCATTGTTCTCCTCGCAGGCGCGCGGCGCTTGCCGCCGCTGCTGCGACGACGATCCGGGCGCACTTGTCAGTATCGAATCCTGTGAACGGGCCGGAAAGCGCCAGCGCGCCGATGCATTCGCCCTGCGCATCGATGATCGGGGCGGCGACGGCCGATACGGTCCGTGGCCCCTCGACCTCCGAAATGGCGTAGCCGCACTTGCGCACCTCGGCGATGGTCTCGTCATCCGGCAGTTCGACGCTCTGCGCCCTCAGCCGGTCGACTATTTCCGGACGCGAGAACGATACGAGCACCCGACCGAAGGCGGTGCGATCGAGACGGAGCTGCGTTCCGATCCTAAGGTCCGCGCGAAGGAGGCCGCGTGACTCCACCCGCCGAACGATGACGGCGGATTTTCCATCGAGAACGGCGAGCGAGGCGGTCTCACCGCTCTCCGTGACCATCTCTTCCAGGACGCCGGCAAAGCGCACACCGAGGTTGGATTGTTCGAGCGCCATCGCCGCATGCCCGACGATGCGAAGCGTCAAACGATAGCGGCCGTCGGGCGTCTGCTCGATCCATCCGGCTTCCACCAGAGTGACGAGGCGCTGATGGGCTGCACCCCGCGCTTCGCCGAGTTGGCGCGCGATGTCGACGAGGCGCAACGGCTCCGGTGCCGCGGCGATACACTCGAATGCTGCGAGGGACTTGAGCACCGATGATAAGGGGCGAACCGACATTTTTACAAAAATTCCATAAAGCCTCTTGTCTTCTATTAGAAGACAGCGTATATATATGTTGGACATAGATTTGCCCTCTGTCAACCTCGTTCTGCGCGATCGACGTGGATTTTTTCGCGCCGAATTGGCGCTCGCTTCATGAACAGAAAAATCGAAAGCCGTTCAGCGGCCTGAACTGCGAAGCTAGCATCGTCGCGGACGAGCCAATGTCGCGCCCAGGCTCAATTGCCGGCCGCGACCCAATGCGCCAAGTTTAAGAATTGTAGGCGAGAGACTCTCAGAGCACTTCCACGATTATATCCACTCAGGTCTGAGCCGAACGGTTCGGACGTCAGCCCCGATCCGGACGCACCACCCGGTCTCCGGGGCCGTGGTTTTCATCGGGCCTTGTCGCGGCCTACTGGGGCGAGAGTAATGACGACGTTACCAACAGGCTTCCCGCTTTCGACCGACTCGTGAGCGGCCGCGATGTCGTCCAGCGCGTATGTTTCGGCGATGTGATGCTTGAGAAGCCCGGATGCGAGCTGCCCTTGAAGCGCGCCGACGGTCTCGGTGCGCGCTTCGGGCGACATCTCATAGACGATGAAGAACCGCGCCGCAGCGCCGGCGAGTATCATCGGCAAGAACTCGAATGAGATTTCAGGCTTGCTGGAGCCGTAGATCACGCAAAGACCGTCACGCGCTATGATGCCTGGCAGCATCTCGACATTCGTGGCGGCGTCCACCTCTATGACTCGGTCGACACCGCGCCCGTCGGTGATGCCCCTTATCCGGTCGACGACATCTTCCGTTCTGTAGTTGATCGTGTGGTCGGCTCCCAGCTGCGTGCAGATCTCGGCCTTTTCCGTCGAACTGACGGTCGTCATGATGCGTGCCGCGCCATAGAGTCTCGCGAACTGAACGGCGTAAGCGCCGACTGCGCCCGCGCCTCCGGTCACCAGCACGGTTTTTCCAAATACGGCTCCGTCCATGGTTACCGCGCGAAGTGCCGTCAGCGCCGGAATGCCGAGGCAGGCGCCCTCCTCGAAAGATACGCTGTCGGGCAGGTGAACCGCCTGATCCTGTGGAAGGACGACATATTCGGCAGCCGTACCGCTCGAACGTCGCCAGGCTGCATTCCAGGTCCATACCCGCTCGCCGATGCGCTCGCCTGCGACGCCCGTTCCTACGGCGTCGATAATGCCTGCGCCATCACTGTGCGGGATCATTCGCGGCGGAATGAGCGGCCGTCCCGCCCGCGCCTTCACATCGGACGGATTGACGCCGGACGCATATATGCGGACGCGGACCTCTCCGGGGCCGGGGATAGGCTCGGGAAGGCTGCCGACCTCAAGGACATCGCGGGCGGCGCCATTCTTCTCGTACCATGCAGCTCTCATTGTCGTGGCCTTTCGGTCAGGCGTCGAGGATGACGAATCGGTCGCGGCCGTCACGCTTTGCCGAGTAGAGAGCCTTGTCGCAGCTGTTCAACAGCTCCGCTCGTCGCCCATTGGGCGGGGCGAGGGCGCCGCCTATGCTGATGCGTGCAAGGACGGCCTTGCCGTCGACCTGAAAGGGTTCGCGAAAGGCCGCGAGCAGCCGCTTCGAGACCGCTGCCAGGGCCGGTGCGTTGGGCGGATTTGGAATGAAAACGGCGAATTCGTCGCCGCCCATGCGGATCGCGATATCGCCCGCTCTGATGACGGAGCGAATTCGGTTGGCGGCTTCGTACAAAACCTCGTCGCCGGCGTGATGGCCAAGCTCGTCGTTGATCGCCTTGAAACCATCCATGTCGAGATAAAGAGCGCCGAAGGTCTGACCCGCGGCGATCGCGTTGTGGAGAGCCCCGTCGACGATCGACGACAGGGCCGAGCGGTTGAATAGGCCCGTCAACGGATCGGTGATGGCCGCATTCTGTAATTGGTTATGGGCGAGCCCCATCACGAGATTCGCCTTCTGCAGGCTCAAAAGCGCACTGGCGACCGCCGCAAATCGGCGCAGGTTCTGCGCCTGCCCGTCGGAAAGATGCCTGGGCCGGACATCGAGGATGCAGAAGCTGCCGACGGGCAGGTTCTCAAGATAGACGGGTGCGCCGGCGTAAAAGCGGAAGTGCGGGCTTCCGACCACATATGGTCTCGTCTTCAGTTCACGGTCTTCCGCTAGGTCCGGGATAATAAGGAGTTCGTCTGCCAAGACGACCCGCGTGCATATGGACATCTCGCGCGAGCATTCGCCGATCCTCAAGCCCGCCTGACCGGCGATCCGCTGCCAGTCTTCATCGATGATGTTGATGGCGGCGTAGGAAACGTCGAAGATACCTTCGGCAAGCTCGGCCAAGGTCGCGAGTTCGGGCGTGGGAGCGCTGCCGATTGAATTGAGCGAACGGACTGCGAGCAACCTTTGACGCTCGTTCGTGGGGATTCGTACGGCCTGTCCCATTTCTATCTCCGTCGTTCGTGAAAGATGGCGATCCGGGCGACCCGACCCTTGCGAGGGCGAAGCTCAGCGGCCTTCCGACCTATCGCAGAAAAACGTCGGCGCGCTATCCTTAAACCTTAGAGTAATGCGGGTACTCTCCGTCGCGCGCCGAAGTTTTGCGCAGTTCACCACCGAAACATGCAAATTTGAGGGTTGCTCAGCAAAGAATACCATTCAATCGTGACAGGACGCGGCGAGGCGGGCTCGAGTCCGGGCACCGGCATCGGAATAGTTGCGGCAGCGCACCAGCCGAACCGGCTGTCCTCAGTGAGTAATTGAACATGATCCTCAATCATCGGCTCACACGTATCACCGTCGGTATTCTCCTCCTGGCGCTTGCAATTGCCGTCCTGCTGCCGGGGTTGACTGGCTACAGCAGTCTGGATGGGACGGTAAACGCACGCCTTGCCGTCATAAATGCGCCGATCGACGGCGAAATCGAGAAACCGGCGCCTCGAATCGGAACGCCGGTGGCAGAGGGTGAAACGCTTGCGACGATCCGCAACCAGCGGGTCAACAGGGCGATCCTGGCGTCGCTGCGCACCGATCATCGAACCGCCGTCGAGCGCGTCGCGGCGCTGCGGCGGGAGCGGGATGAACTCGCGCGGCTGCGGGATGATCTTGCCGGGCGGCTCGATATCTTCAGGAACGCGACCATCGCCAGCCTGGAGCGCGAGGTCCAGATTCTGCAGAAAAGGGTCGAGGTTTCGCGCGCGCACGACGTCGTGGCAAGGGTCGACCTCGTCCGGCGGCAGGACCTCGAGTCCAAGGGGATTTTCACCCGCAAGATGGTGGAGGCGGCGGAAGCCGCCGGTGCGGCCGCCGGCGGCGAGCTCGAGATCAGCAATTTGACCGTGGAATTGCTGCAGCAACGCCTCGACGCCGTGCGTCAGGGCATATTCATCGTCGGCGATGGCCAGAACGACGTGCCGTATTCCAGGCAGCGCCAGGACGAGGTGATCGTCCGTATCCACGATCTCAATACGCGAATCGCGGAGAACGAGGCACGGGCAAAACAGACGGACCAGCAGATGGCCGAGGAGGAGAGGCGGGTTCTCAGTCTCGAAGCCGCGACGATCCCGTCGCCCTTCGATGGTGTCGTGTGGAGCCGTAATGTCGTCAGCGGTTCCAATGTCGTTCTGAACAACGAGATGATGCGCATCCTCGATTGCCGCGAGCTGTTCGTCGATATTCTGGTTCCTGAGGTCGATTATGACGAGATCTACCCCGGCCGCGAGGCGGAGGTCCGGCTCTTCGGTCGCGGAGATGTCTTCCGGGGTCGCGTACAGGCCGTCAGGGGATCGTCCGCGGTCGTGGAAAAGGACACGCTGGCCGCCAACGAGCCGGAGACAGAGGAGCGAAATGCCCGCATCCGCGTCACGCTCGCTCCGTCGGCACTCAACACCGATTTTGCAAATTTCTGTCAGGTTGGGCGAACGGCGCAGGTTCGTTTCTCCAAGCGCAGCCTTCACCTGGCGCAGTGGGTTCAAAGCTTGTGGTTCAGTCTCTTCTAGCGCTGGCGCCGACCTTATTCGTCATCGCCTTTTTTCTCCTCGGACCGTTCAACTGGTCGCGCCACAGGAGTTGGTCGCGCGCTGTCACCTGCGCGTTCGTCGCTGCCATCGCGCTGCGTTACCTGATATGGCGCTTCGCCGAAACCGTTCTCCCCTATCCGAACGACGGCGCCAATTTCTATTGGGTCTGGTTCGTGTTCATCGTCGAGTTCCTCGCCTTTTCGGAGGTCGTGCTCTTCCTCATTCTGATGAGCCGCTACGTTGACCGCAGCGCCGAGGGGGATCGGCTCCAGCGGCAGTTTTTTGAGCGAGATGAACGGGAGCTCCCCACGGTCGACGTCTTCATACCAACCTATAACGAGCCGCTCGACGTTCTCGAACGGACGATCGTCGGAGCGCTTGCGCTCGATCATCCCAAGGACAAGCTGACGGTCTATGTGCTCGACGACGGCCGGCGCGACTGGCTCAGGACCTACTGCGAGGGGCGAGGGGCGATCCATGTGACGCGCACCGACAACGCGCATGCCAAGGCCGGGAACATGAACAACGGATTGCGCGTCAGCTCAGGCGATTTCATCGCAGTCTTCGATGCCGATTTCGTGCCCTATCGCGGTTTCCTCCGGCGCACCTTGCCCTTCTTCATGGACGAGACGATCGGCATCGTGCAGACGCCGCAGCACTTCTTCAACGTCGATCCGATCCAGTCCAATCTCGGACTGGAGAACCTATGGCCGGATGAGCAACGCTTGTTTTTCGACGAGATCGCCCCGAGCCGCGACGGCTGGGACGTCAGCTTCTGCTGCGGCTCCTGTTCGATCGCAAGGCGCAAGGCGGTAGACGCCATCGGCGGTTTTCCGACGGAGTCGATCACCGAGGATCTGCTGACGACGCTGTCGATGCTCAACAGGGGGTTCAAGACGCGCTATCTCAACGAGCGGCTTTCGATGGGGCTGGCGGCCGAGAACCTCACCGGCTATTTCGTCCAGCGCGAGCGCTGGTGCCAAGGCGGTATCCAGACGCTCTACCTGCACAACGGCCCCTTGCGCGGGCCCGGCCTCTCGCTCTTTCAGCGCGTCATGTTCCTGCCGATGTCGTGGCTCGTGCAATATCTGGTCCGTTTCATCGTGCTTCTCATTCCCATCGTCTATCTGTGGTTCGGCGCCCTGCCGCTCTACTTCACCGATGTCGCCGACTACGTCTCGAACCAGGTGCCCTTGCTCGCGGCCTATTTTCTGCTGATGTTCTGGCTCACGCCGACGCGCTACCTTCCGCTGGTCTCCACCGCCGTCGGTACCTTCTCGACCTTCCGCATGCTGCCGACCGTCCTATCGAGCCTGGTCAGGCCCTTCGGCAAGCCCTTCAAGGTGACCCCGAAGGGCAGCAGCAACGAGGAGAATGTCTTCGACGCCTATACCTTCACCTGGATTGCCGGCTTCATCGTGGTTACCGCGTTGGGCCTCCTGATCAACATCGTTCCGGAGACGGCGCGGGTAGAGGGGTCGTTCTCGGCGATCGCGGCGCTTTGGTCGGGCATCAACATCGTGGTGCTGATCATCGCCTCGCTTATCTGCTTCGAGAAGCCGCGGCGCCTGCTGCAGGCGTTCAAGCTCGACGAACCGGCGGATGTGGACGGTGTCGAAGGCCGGCTCGTGAGCCTCTCGCTGGACAAGGCGGTGGTGGCGGTTTCGACGGAAACGCGGTTCAAATCGACCAAGGTCAGGCTGAACATCGACGGTTTCGCGCCGCTCGAAGCGGATCTGAAGCAGGTGACACAGCGGCGCGGGGACATCACGCGCACCGGCGACAAGCAGCGTTACTACCTTCATCTTCACTACGACCTGCGTGGATTCGAGCGGGACAAGATGATCATCAAGCTCTACACCGGGCGCTATTCCCGGGACGTTCCCGATATCGACAAGATCGCCGTTTCAGTGAATTTGCTGTTGCGCGCTTTCGGTCGCACGCGAACCGCCTGATCAGCAGTCTGCAGGTTGGGCGGGATACCTCCGTCTACCTGCCCTTCGGGGCATAGAGCGTGCGGGAACGCTCGAGGTGTCTGATCATCGCCTGCTCGGCTTCGTCCGGATCGCCACGGCGGATACAATCGATGATTTCCTCGTGTTCCGTGAGGGTCACGTTCTCCCGGCCGGTCCAGATAAGCATTTCCGTATGATACTCTTTGAGCCAGCCGAGCATCGCCTCGCTGACGGCGGTATATATCGGATTGCCGGAAATCTGAGCAATGCGGGCGTGGAACGCCATGTCGGCGGCGATGAAGGCATCGGAATCCTCAAGTGCCGCCTGCTGACGCTTCAAGGTTTCCTCCAGCGCCGCGATATCGGCGGCATCGGCTCGGCTTGCCGCCTCCCGCGCCATGCCGCGTTCAAAGAAGATGCGCGCGCTCTTCAGGTGTTCCAGCGAATCCGAGGAGGCCGAAAGCATGATCTTGGCGGCGGCATCCACCTGCCGAAGAAGGGACCGGGCCGTCGGCTGCAGCACCTTGGCCCGCTCGCCATGCGAAATCTCGATCAGCCCCATATTGGCAAGCGCCTGCATCGCCTCGCGAATGGCCGGGCGGCCCACCTGGAAGCGCTCCATCAGCATCCGCTCGGAGGGCATTTCGTCTCCCGGTTGCAGCTCGCCGGTCTCGATCAACGCCTTCAGCCGCGCAAATACCTCGTCGGAAAGTTTCCTGCGGATGATGGGCTCGGATTGCATGACCATGTGAACTCCAGCAGCTTGCGCCTCATTCTCTATAGGCAGGTTTCTTCCGGCAGGCGAGATTTCTCTTGCCTAACTCAGATACTCATTATACCAGTTGGCCGAAACAAGCTACTGAATCCAACACAAAAGAGCGCTGCCCGTGATACGCATCACCTACCGCATCGAGACCCCGGGGGATGTCGAAGTCCTGGCGAAGAAGATCGCAAGCGACCAGTCGACGGGAACGTTCGTGCCGGTGCCGGGCGAAACCGAAGAGCTGAAGGCGCGGGCAGCCGCGCGCGTAGTCGCTATCCGCCACCTCGAACCCGCCGATCGGGCCTCATGGCCGGACGAGGCGGGAAGCGCCACGCGTTTCAACCGGGCCGATGCGGAGATTGCCTTTCCGCTCGATGCGGTGGGAACGGATCTTTCCGCCTTGATGACCATTGCGATCGGCGGCGTCTATTCCATCAAGGGAATGACCGGCATCCGCATCGTCGATATGAAGCTGCCGCCGGAGTTCGCGGCGGCGCATCCGGGTCCGCAGTTCGGTGTCGCCGGCAGCCGGCGCCTGACCGGTGTCGAAGGCCGTCCGATCATCGGCACGATCGTCAAGCCGGCGCTGGGTTTGCGGCCCGAGGAAACGGCGGTGCTCGTCGGCGACCTGCTTTCCTCCGGGGTGGATTTCATCAAGGATGACGAGAAGCTGATGAGCCCGGCCTATTCGCCGCTGAGTGTGCGGATTGCAGCCATCATGCCGAGAATCCTCGACCACGAGCAGAAGACCGGCAAGAAGGTGATGTATGCCTTCGGTATATCCCATACCGACCCGGACGAGATGATGCGCAACCACGATGTGGTGGTCGCGGCCGGCGGCAATGCGGCGGTCGTCAACATCAATTCCGTCGGAATGGGCGGCGTCGCCTTCCTGCGCAAGCGCTCCGGCCTCGTGCTCCACGCCCATCGCAACGGCTGGGACATTCTCACGCGTCATGGCGGCTTGGGAATGGAGTTTTCGGTCTGGCAGCAGTTCTGGCGCCTCCTCGGGGTAGATCAGTTCCAGATCAACGGCATCCGCGTCAAATACTGGGAGCCTGACGAGAGCTTCGTGAAATCCTTCGAGGCGGTGAGCACGCCCCTCTTTTCCAAGGAGGATTGTCCGCTGCCGGTCGTGGGGTCGGGCCAGTGGGGCGGACAGGCGCCCGAGACCTATGCACGCACCGGGCATACGACCGATCTGCTCTATCTCTGCGGCGGCGGCATCGTCAGCCATCCGAGCGGACCCGGCGCCGGCGTCAGGGCCGTAGGTCAGGCCTGGGAGGCGGCGGTCGCCGGGATCCCGCTGGCGGATTATGCCAGGGATCACCCCGAACTGGCGCAAGCGCTCGAAAAATTCGCCGACCGCAAGGGCGCCTGACTTCAGCGCGACCGGAGACCCCGATGCACACTCCCTTGCTCAGCTACTACGGCGACGATCTGACCGGCTCGACCGACGTGATGGAGGCACTCTCCTCTCAGGGCGTCGAAACCGCGTTGTTTCTCAAGGTGCCCGAGCCTTCGCTCTTCGAGCGCTTCGTCCATTGCCGCGCCTTCGGGCTCGCGGGCACCAGCCGCAGTCAGACGCCGGGCTGGATGGCGAAAAACCTTCCGCCGGCCTTTTTGTGGCTGAAGGCGCTGAAGGCGGAGATCGCCCATTACAAGGTCTGCTCGACTTTCGATTCGAGCCCCGGTGTCGGCAACATTGGCAAGGCGATCGAGATCGGGCGGGATGTCTTCGGCGCCGCACCGATACCGCTGGTCATCGGTGCACCGCAGATACGCCGCTACACCGCCTTCGGCAATCTGTTCGCCGCCTTTCGCGGCGAAACCTACCGCATCGATCGCCATCCGGTGATGAGCAGGCATCCGGTAACCCCGATGAACGAGGCGGATATCCGCCTTCACCTTTCGAGTCAGACATCGCTCAGTGCGGCTCTTGTAGACCTCGTGCAACTCGCGTCGTCGGACGTGGACGCGTTCGCCGACAGGGCTTTCGCGGATCACCAGCTCGTCCTTCTCGATGTTGCGGATGAGGGGAGCCAAGCCGTCGTCGGGCGACAGCTCTGGCGGACGCGAACGGCCGAAGGGCAATTCGTCTGCGGCTCGTCCGGCGTCGAATATGCACTCGTTCGCGAATGGCGTCGCCTGGGCCTGATCGGCGAAGTGCCGGCATTCGCGCCGCCTGGGCCGGTCGGCCGGATCGCGGTGGTTTCAGGCAGCGTCTCTCCGACGACGGAGCGGCAAATCCGTCATGCGATGGAGAACGGTTTCGACGGGATCGCGCTCGATGCAGTCGCACTCGCGGCGACGGATGCCGGCTCGGCACTCGAGGATGCGGTCGCGCGCGGGCTTGCCTCTCTGGAGAAGGGCCGGAGCGTCATTCTTTATACCGCACTCGGCCCCTCTGCCGATCGGGGCGATGCCATTCCTCTGGAGGACGGCTCGCGCCACCGGATCGGCGAACGGCTCGGATCGCTGCTGAGAGAGCTGGTGACGCGCGCCGCCCTCCGCCGCGCTGTCATCGCCGGGGGAGATACGTCGAGCCACGCCCTTGGCCAGCTTTCTGTCGACGCGCTTACATTGCGGCTGCCGCTTCCGCAGTCGCCGGGATCCCCGCTCTGCACCGCACATAGCGCCGATCCGAGGGTGGACGGCATGGAAGTCGCTCTGAAGGGCGGTCAGGTCGGCCTCGACGACTATTTTTCAATGATCCGGGATGGACGGGGCTAAGGCGCTTCCGAGCAAGAGTGCGTAGCTCTGAAACCACTCTCACAGCAGCTTGTCGAGCGTTATCGGCAGATCGCGAATGCGTTTTCCGGTCGCGTGAAAGATGGCATTCGCAATTGCCGCCGCCGCGCCCGTTATGCCGATTTCCCCGACCCCGTGTGCGCCAAGCGGTGTATGCTCGTCGGGAATGTCGTTGTAGATGACCTCGATATGCGGCACGTCGAGATGCACCGGGACATGGTATTCGGCGAGTGACGGATTCATGATCCGCCCGCGGCGCGTGTCGAGCAGGGTTTCCTCCGCGAGAGCCATGCCGATCCCCATGACGATCCCGCCGCGAAGCTGGCTGACGGCCGTTTTCGGATTGAGGACCCGGCCGCAATCGAAGGAGCCGAGCCAGCGCGAGATCCGCACTTCGCCCGATTCCCGGTTCACGCGAGCTTCGCAGAATTGCGCGCCGTAGGAGGCCATGGAGTACTTCATCACCTCGAACGGCATTCCCGAAGTCTCTTCTACTTCAATGAAATCACGGCCAGCGCGCTTCAGGATCGAGGCGTAGGTCTCGCCTTTGCTTTCCTCGCCGGACAGGAAGAGCCCGCCGTCACGCGCCTCGATCTCTACGTTTGCGCCTGCCAACGGCGAGCCATTACCCGCGAGTTTGACGAGTTCGCGATGGGCCTTTTCGACGGCCACCTGCACCGCCGCGGCGATGCTGCCCGTCTGGCTCGAGCCGCCGGCGATGATCGGCGAATCCGGCAGCGCGGAGTCCCCATAGCGGAATGAAACCATCTCGAGTGGCAGGCCGAGACGGTCGGCTGCGTGCTGAATCTGCACCGTTGCCGTTCCCATGCCCATTTCGTTCGCCGCCGCTTGCACGAGTGCGCTGCCATCGGCGGAAATGCGAAGGCGAACTGCGGCGGGAAAGCGGAAGACCGGGTAATAGGCCGTCGCCACGCCTTGCCCGATCAGCCACTTTCCATCGCGCTGCGAACACGGTTCGGCCGGCCGCCCGCTCCAGCCGAACTTTTCCGCGCCGCGCCGATAGGCTTCGACGAGATGACGGCTCGAAAATTCCGTGCCTTTCGTCGGATCCTTTTCGGGCTCGTTCAAGCGGCGAAGTTCGACCGGATCGATCTTCATCGCGTAGGCGAGTTCGTCTATGGCCGATTCCAAAGCGAAAGTGCCGATCGATTCCCCCGGCGCACGCATCCATGTGTTGGCGACGGTGTCGAGATTGACGACCTTCTGACCGACGGACATTGTCCGCGACGCGTAGAGATGCCGCGGAGTTAATGAAAATTGTTCGGGGAACTTGGCGTGGGTCGTCGTCGCGGTCACCCCTGTGTGAATGATCGCCACGAATTTTCCATCCTCGTCGGCGCCGAGCGCAACGCGCTGTTCCGAAGGTGTGCGGCCGCCGATGAGGCGGAAAACGTCCTCGCGCGAGAGCGCCATCTTGACGGGGCGATTAGCCACTTTGGCCGCCGCCGCACAGAGCGCAGTGTGGTTCCACAAGGCGGCCTTGCCCCCGAAGCCGCCGCCGACGAATGGCGCGATGACGCGCACGTCGCCCCCGTTGAGGCCGAACATGCCGGCGAGTGCATGCTTGCAGCCGTTTACGAATTGGGTCGAGTCGAAAACCGTCAGCCTGCCGTCTTCGTCCCAGGCAGCGATCGCCGCATGCGGCTCTATGGCGTTGTGGTTGTAGTGCGGTGTCCGATAGACGTTGTCGACCTTGAATGCGGCCGCCGCGAAAGCCTTCTCAGGGTTGCCGATCGCGAGTTCCGGATCTTCGCCCATGACGGCGGACGGCACGGTCGCTTCCGCCTTGAGATCCTCGAATGAGACGCGCGCTGCTTTCTCACCATATTCGACGCGCACGAGCGAAGCCGCATGCTCCGCCTGTTCCAGCGTTTCGGCAACGACAACCGCGACGGGCTGCCCATCCCAACTGATCTCGCCGTCCTGAAGAACAGCCAGGTCACTGGCCGCGAAGCCCTTGTCCATGTGCCTTACATCCATCAGCGGCGGCCGTTTCATCTTCGGCGCGTTTTGGGCAGTGACGGTGGCTATTACGCCTGGGCTCCTCTCGGCATCGGAGGCGTCGATCCTGGTGATCCGCCCCTTGGCGATCGTGCTGCAGACGGGAACGGCATAAGCCAGATTTTCGATCTCGAATTCTGCGGCGAAGCGCGCTTCGCCTTTCACCTTCCGTTGCCCGTCGACGCGGCTGACGGGCGTGCCGAGGTAACCATGTTTGTGGATGAGCGGGTCCGGCGCCTTGTCGGGCATGAACTGGACGACGGTTTCCATAAGTTTCTGCAGGACGCTCATCTTATCCTCCCGCCAACTCGCCCAACACACCGACGATCGTGCGCTTCGCCAACTCGATTTTGAACTCGTTATGGGCGAGGCCTCTTGCCGGCGCGAGTTCGGCTTCCGCCGCCTGTCTGAAGCTCTCCGCGCCAGCGTTCGCTCCCGCCAGGACGCGCTCGGCTTCGGTAGCCCGCCACGGCTTGTGCGCCACGCCGCCGAGTGCAAGGCGGACGTTCCTGACCTTGCCGCTGTCGACCTCCAGAGCGGCAGCCACGCTGACCAGGGCAAAAGCATAGCTCGCGCGGTCCCGGACCTTCCTGTAGAGCGAGCGCCTGCCAAAGCCGAGCGGCGGGATCTCGATGCCGGTGATGAGTTCGCCGGGCTGCAGGTCGGTCTCGATATGGGGTGTATGCTCCGGCAAACGGTGGAAATCCTCGAAGGCAATCGTACGCGCGCCGCTGGGCCCGATGACGTTCACCTTCGCATCGAGAGCCGCCAGGGCGACGCACATATCGGACGGATGCGTGGCGATGCAGCTGTCCGAGGCTCCGAGGATCGCGTGCATGCGATTGAAGCCCCCGATCGCATCGCATCCCGCTCCCGGTGCACGCTTGTTGCAGCGCGCGGCGTGGTCGTAGAAATAGAGGCAACGCGTCCGTTGCATGAGGTTGCCCGCAACGGTCGCCATGTTGCGGATCTGGCCCGATGCCCCGAACACGATCGCCTGGGCCAGAAGCGGATAGCGGTCCCGCACGACCGGATGGCCGGCGACCGCCGTGTTCCTCACCGTAGCACCGATAACAAGGCCGCCGTCCGGTCGCTCCTCGATCCGGTCCAGGGGCAGCCCGGTCACGTCCACCAGCGCGTCCGGTTGTTCGATGTTCTCGCGCATCAGGTCGACAAGGTTGGTGCCGCCGCCGAGGAGCTTCGCATTCGGCGTCTTGGAGAGGAGCTGCACCGCGGCTTCCAGATCAGCCGCTCTCGCATAGGCGAAGCTCTTCATTTCGCCACCTCGCTGTCGAATGCGCTGTGGATCGCCTCGCAGATGCCGACATAAGCCCCGCAGCGGCAGAGATTGCCGCTCATGCGTTCCTTGATCTCGGTATCCGAGAATTCGATCGTGGCCGCGGCCATGTCCCCGGTCACGGCGCTCGGCAAGCCATTTTGAAATTCTTGGAACATTCCGATCGCCGAACAGATCTGTCCGGGCGTGCAATAACCGCATTGGAAACCGTCATGCTCTATGAATGCGGCCTGAAGCGGGTGAAGCTCGCCGTTGGCAATGCCTTCGATCGTGGTGATCTCCCGGCCTTCGAGCTGAAGCGCCAGCGACAGGCAGGACAGAACGCGCTGACCGTCCACCAGAACCGTGCAGGCCCCGCAGGCGCCCTGGTTGCATCCCTTCTTGGGCCCGGTAAGGCTCAAATGCTCGCGCAGAACGTCCAGCAGAGACGTGCGCGGGTCGATCGACAGAGAATGGTCGACGCCGTTGATCTTCAGCAGGATCAGCGCTGATCCGGCAGGCGGGTTGGGTGCCGCCTTCGGCGTTCGGTGGGGAGATGGCATGAGCACACCCTCTCGATTTGCATCGGCCGCCGCATCTTGCGCCCGGAGCGGCGCAGGTCAGTCGCGCGAGGCGGCAGGGGTTGCCAGAACCCGGCAATCGGATGAATGTTCCGAAGATTATTCGCGTGCGGCACGACCGCGGTGGCCGGGCAGGGACAACGATTGGCGAGATGATCTATTTCACGGGCGACACGCATTACGGCGACCCGCGTGTGCTTCGCATCGACCGCCGTCCATTTTCCAACATGGCTGAGCATGATGCCGCCCTGATCGCCAAGTGGAACGAAACCGTCTCGCCGCAGGACGACGTCTGGCACCTTGGCGACTTCGCGGCAAAGCGAACCGGGCTTGCCGAAGATCTGCTGTCCCGGCTGAACGGCCGCAAGCATCTGATCGTGGGCAACAACGATCCGATCGACACGACCGGGGCGAGCGGCTGGCACAGCGTGCAGCATTACGCGGAGCTGATGGTGGATGGGCGGCTGCTCGTCCTATGCCATTATCCGTTCCGGACCTGGAACCAGATGGGGAAGAAGTCGATCAACCTGCACGGCCATTCCCACGGCAGGTTGAAGCCGATGCCACGGCAGTTCGATGTGGGGGTGGATGCGAGAGGCCTGCGTCCGGTCAGTCTGGTTGATATTCTCCCCCACTCCGCGCGGTAGAGCATTTCTGCTATGCGCTGCGGAACGTGCGGGCTCGATTGCTGTTCGATGTGAGGGGCCTGCGTCCAATGCGAGGTGCTTCAATGCAAGGAGACCTATTCGGAAACCCGCCCGGCAATCTGCCTGAGGGCTTCCGCTACCAAGCGGGTATCGTTCCGCGGAAGCTCCAGGCGGCACTTCTGGAGGCACTGCCGGGGCTTTCCTTCAAGCCCTTCGACTTTCACGGCTACGAGGGCAAGAGGCGCGTGGTTTCATTCGGCTGGAAGTACGACTTCGACACCGAATCGGTCCGGAAGATCGATGCCATTCCCCCGCTGCTTCTGCCGCTCAGGCAGCTGGCGGCCGACTTTGCCGGACTGCCGGCGGAGGGACTCCAGCAGGCACTGGTCACCGAATACGATGTAGGAGCTCCGATCGGCTGGCACAGGGACAAGGCGGTGTTCGGCGATGTCGTCGGGATATCGCTGCTCGCTTCCTGCACATTCAGGCTGCGCCGAAAGCGGGCCGGCAAATGGGAGCGGACCTCGGTCATTCTCGAGCCGGGCTCGGCGTATCTCCTCTCCGGCACTGCGAGATCCGCATGGGAGCATTCCATCCCGCCGGTAGAGCGCCTGCGCTATTCGGTCACCTTCCGGGAACTGCGCTCAGGGATTGCCGCCGGCGGCCGTGCGTGACTCTGTCGATATCAGCCGGTCAATGTGCCCCAGGACGGATCCCATTCGACGTCCTCGACGAGCTCGACGTAGATCGGGACCGAGCCTTCGCTGTGGCTTGCCGCCAGCCTGAAGGCCGACTCAGCCTCCATTTCTTCTCCGGGAAAGATGACGTCATCCTCGGAGGGATCGGTGACCTTTCGCACATATCCCCGCACCGCGTCGCCGGAGTGGTAGAGTTTCACGACCATGGCGCCCGGGACGGGCCTTACCGGAAGCCGCTGATAGATCGACATCGAGACCTCCCTCGGGTCGCGGCAAAGCTAATTGCGGCCATCGTTCGGCCTCGCCTTGTCGCCCTTCTTTTTCACCGTCGTCGCTGTCTTGGCGTCCGGCTCCTGGCCGTAATAGGTGCCGCCCAAATGGCCGCCGCCGCTCGTGTTCTCGGCCTGTTTTTGCGCGTCCTTCTGGGCTTGCTCGACATTGGTCTTGCTCATTTTCGGAACTCCTCTGATTGGCTGGCTGTGTAACCACAGGCGCGCGCATCTGTTCCGGGCAGCGTTGACGTCGCGCAAACATCAAAGCCGCTCGGAACACATCGGCGATTGCGGCGTTTCCCGCTATCGGCGGAGATTCCAGATGCGAGCTTTGAGGGTGGCGATCGGCATCCTGGCGGTCATCTTTGTGGCTGCCGCTGCGTTCCTTCTATTTGCGTGGCGTTCGGCGATCCCCGAAGACACCGCGGTGGCAGAGGCGCGCTTTGCTCCGGAGTTAGTCGCCAAGGGGGCCCAACTGGCGGCGCTCGGCAATTGCATTGCCTGCCACACAGTGCCGGGGAGACCGGCATTTGCCGGCGGCCTTGCATTGCCCACTCCCTTCGGCACGATCTACTCCACCAACATCACGCCTGATCGCGAAACGGGCATCGGCGGCTGGAGCGAGGCGGCATTCGAGCGTGCCATGAGGGAAGGTGTCGACCGGGAGGGAAGTCACCTCTATCCGGCGTTCCCCTATGAACACTTCACGCGTGTTTCGGCAGACGACAATCGCGCCCTCTATGCTTTCCTCATGACGCGTGTTGCGGTGAAAGCCCAGGCGCCGGAAAACGACCTTCCGTTTCCCCTGAAGTTCCGGCCTCTGCTTGCCGGCTGGAAGCTGCTTTTCCTCGACCGCGGCGAGCGGGAGCCGGATCCCGGCCAGAGCGATGCCTGGAACCGCGGGCGCTATCTTGCCGAGGGCCTCGGCCACTGTGGCGCCTGCCATACGCCCCGCAACCCATTCGGCGCCGAAGACCGCGACCGGCACTTCGGCGGCGGCGAAGCGGAAGGCTGGCAGGCATATGCGATCAACACGGAGTCGAAGGCGCCGATCCCCTGGGACGAGCAAAGCCTCACGTTCTATCTTCGCAACGGCTGGCACGAATTCCACGGTGTTTCGCGCGGACCCATGGCCGAGGTGACGGGCAATCTCGCCTTCCTGCCGGACAGCGATATCGCGGCGATCGCCACCTATGTCAGGTCGATCATGGGCGCCCCGACGCCGGAACGCGAGCAAAGGGCGGCGCAGTTGCGCGAGACTTTTGAAGGGCAACGCCCGGAGCAGGCGGCGGATAGCCAGCGTTCACCGGTCAGTGCGTCAGGCGGCCAGCCGGGCGAGGCGATCTATCTTGCCGCCTGCGCAAGCTGTCATGAGGGCGAACGGCGCCAGCCCTTCGGGGGGCTGAATTTCGAACTCAGCACCGCCGTCAATGCGCCGAACCCGCAAAACATCGTCAACGTGGTGCTGTTCGGCCTTCCGCCGGCCGATGGAGAAGCGAGCGCAGTGATGCCGGCTTTCCGCCATCTGCTCAAAGATCAGCAGGTGGCCGATCTCCTTGCCTACATGCGCGAGCGGTTCTCGGAGGAGCCACCCTGGGCGGGGCTCCTCGAGCAGACGGCCAGAACCCGTTCCGGGACCTACAAGGTGGCAGTCCGGCCCTCTGACGGCATTGAAAGGGCGCCGCACCATGTCGGCGCCGAGGAGGATTGAAGATGGTATCGCTGACGGTTAACGGCAGCTCGCATCAGATCGACGCAGACCCGGCGACGCCGCTGCTTTACGTGCTGCGCGACGAGCTGGCGCTCAACGGGGCTAAATACGGCTGCGGACTTGGGCAGTGCGGCTCCTGCACCGTCGTCGTCGATGGCGAGGCGGTGCTTTCCTGCATGGTACCGATCATGCTGCTGGAAGGGCGGGAGATCACCACCATCGAGGGTTTGGGAACGATCGACGAGCCGGGGCCGCTGCAGGAGGCTTTCATCGAGCTGCAGGCGGCGCAATGCGGCTATTGCATTCCGGGCATGATGATGAGCGCGCATGCGCTTTTGCGCCGTAACGCGCAGCCGAGCGAAGAGGAAATCCGCGAGGCGCTGGCGACCAATCTTTGTCGTTGCGGCACCCATATGCGGATTCTCGCGGCGATCCGGCGCGCCGGCGAACTGATGCAGGCCGCCTCGTTGCCTGCCACTGACCAGGGGAGGGCCGGCTGATGGGCATTCTTCAGGAAGAAATCACCCGCCGCAGCGTCATCACAGGTGCCGGCGGGCTTGTCGTCGGTTTCTCGCTCGGCCGCTCATTTGCCCAGGAGCTTCCGCCGGCAATGCCGCCGGCTCCGCCCGTGTCCCTGCCGGGCAGCCTTGACGACGAGCGTTTCCTCGATTCATGGATCCGCATCGATCCCGACAATTCGGTCACGGTCTTCACCGGCAAGGCGGAACTCGGGCAGGGCATTCGAACGGCCCTGTTGCAGGTTGCCGCCGAGGAGCTCGAAGTCGACCCCGCGGAGATCCGGCTGATAACGGCTGACACCGGCCGAACCCCGAATGAAGGGTTCACGGCCGGCAGCCAATCGATGCAAAACAGCGGTACCGCCATCAGGAACGCTGCAGCCCAGGTGCGGGCCCTGCTTCTGGCCGAAGCTGCCAGGCGCTTCGGCATGGCGGCGACGGAACTCAAGGCGGAAAACAAGGCGGTGCTGGCAAAAGACGGACGGCGGGCGACCTACGGCGAGCTCGTTTCCGGGCAGACGCTGCACGTGGAAGCTCAACCGCAATCGGCATTGAAGCCGCCTGGTACTTTCCGCGTGATGGGCAAAACACTGCCGCGCGTCGACATCCCGGGTAAGGTCACGGGCCAGCCGGCCTATGTTCATGATCTTCGCCTGGAAGGCATGCTGCATGCGCGCGTCGTGCGCCCGCCGAGCCCCGCTGCCAGACTTTCGGAGGTGGATGCGAGCGCCGCCGAGGCGCTGCCGGGCGTCCTCTCGGTCGTGCGCGACGGCAATTTCCTGGCGGTGGTGGCCTCGAAAGAGTTCCAGGCTGTGAACGCCATGCGGGCGCTGGCGGCGGCCGCGCGGTGGCAGGAAAACGAGACGCTTCCCGATCAGACCGACCTCCCGGCGGAACTGCAGAGGCTCGAGAGCGAGGCGGGGACGGTCGCCGAGGCCGGCATGCTTTCGTCTGATGGCAAGATCTTCGAGGCGACGTTTAGCCGGCCCTATCAGATACATGGCTCGATCGGTCCGTCCTGCGCCGTCGCGCAGATGAAGTCGGACGGGGCGTTGGAGGTCTGGTCGCACACGCAGGGTGTCTTTCCCGATCGGGCGGCGATCGCCGAGATGCTGGCCATGCCCGAGGACAAGGTCCACGTCATCCATATGGAAGGGTCGGGCTGTTACGGCCACAATGGAGCCGATGACGCGGCTGCGGATGCCGCCCTTATCGCCAGCAAACTCCCGGGCAAGCCGATCCGGGTCCAGTGGATGCGGGAGCAGGAGCACAGCTGGGAGCCCTACGGTCCTGCAATGCTCATGAAGATCAGCGCCGCACTGGACGATCAGGGCAGGATCGCCAGCTGGACTTATGACCTCTGGAGCAATACCCACTCCACCCGCCCGGGCGGCGCCGGTGCGCTCCTGGCGGCGCGCCACAAGGCCGAAGCCTTCCAGCCGAAGCCTGCCAAGCTCAATATCAGCCCGTCGGGCAACGGCGACCGAAATGCCAATCCGCTCTATGTGATCCCGAACAAGCGCGTGCTCTGGCATTTCCTGGCAGACATGCCGCTTCGCGTATCGGCGCTTCGCGCGCTTGGCGCCTATGCCAATGTCTTCGCGATCGAAAGCACGATCGATGAGCTGGCGCTGATCGCCGAAGCAGACCCGGTCGAATTCCGGCTACGCCATATGGAGGACCCGCGAGCCCGTGCCGTCATCGAGCTGGCCGCGCAGCGCTTCGGCTGGGACAAGGCGCAAATGCCCCGCAACCGCGGACGCGGCTTCGGTTTCGCCCGCTACAAGAACCTTGCCGCCTATCTGGCGGTGGCGATGGAGGTGGATGTCGAGCCCGAAACGGGCCGTGTTCATGTGATTCGCGCCGTTTCCGCTATCGACAGCGGCGAGATCGTCAACCCGGACGGCATCCGCAATCAGACCGAAGGCGGAATTTTGCAGTCGATCAGCTGGACGCTCTATGAGGCCGTCGCCTTCGACCGGACCAGGATCACCAGCACCGATTGGTCCAGCTATCCGATCCTGCGCTTCGCCAGTGTCCCGGAAAGCGTGGAGGTCCATATCGTCGAGCGTCCCGGGGAACCTTTCCTCGGCACCGGGGAGGCGGCCCAGGGCCCGGCCGCCGCAGCCGTCGCCAATGCGATCAGGGATGCGACCGGCAAGCGCCTTTACGATCTGCCATTTACCAGGGATCGGATTCGAAGCGCCGTCGGGCGCGCGTGATCGCAGCGGCAGGTCCTCACGACAGCCGGTATTGCTGGAAGACCTGCAGGAAGAGTTCGCGCTCCGTCGTGATGTCGAGCTTTTCATAGATGCGCGCCCGGTGGTTCTTGACCGTGCCCGGGGCGATCCCGAGCCTGGACGCGATGGTCGCGTTAGGATGTCCCTGCAAAATGAGGGCGACGAGTTCCCGCTCCCGTGCCGTCAGGTCCGGCCACAGGATCAGCGAGGCCTGGACGGCACTCACCGGCGCTTCCCCCATGGCTTCGGGTGTGCTGGTTCGCCTCAGATTGGGGTCGCGCGTGTGGGTATCGGTTGCGTGCAGTGCTTCGAAAACCGGAAAACGACTGCGCAGAGCCGCGACCTCGCCATCGCTGAACATCGATGTGGAGCGGTCGAGAAAAATGCCTAGGCACCAATCGTCTCCGTCTTCCAGCAGGATGCCGACCTCGTCGCAGATTTCAGATTGCGCCAGGAACTCCGCTATGTAGCGGCCGCGCTTGGGAGCGTCGTCCGCCAGGCTCTTGAGAGGCACGATCCCTGCGCGCCTGTTCAGGCGCCAATAGGCATAGAACGGATCGAATACATAATAGGTATCGAGATAACGAGCCATCTCGTCGGAGTAACCGCGGTGCTTGACGAATTCGGGCTTGCGGGTGGCGGAATAACGGGTGACCGTGATCAGGTTCTGCGGCACCACGGCTCCGATCATGTCGATCAGCCGGTCGACATGCCTGTCGGTGCCGGTGGCGCTGATCGCTTGCGCCAAGATCTTCCAGAACCCATCGCCGCTCATAAGTTCGTCTAGCACTGTTCCCCCCGCCGGTCATTGTGCCTTTTGGCACATTTCCTGGCCGAAAATTCCCACCTACGCTTCCTCCATCAGGAAAGCCATGGAGGTAAGACCTTGGAAAACCCAATCGTGATCGGCATCGACGCGGGCGGCACGATGACCGACACCATCCTTGTCGATCAAAACGGGCACTTCAAGATCGGCAAAGCCGCGACCACGCCGAAAAACGAGGCCGAAGGCTTCATTTCGTCCGCTGCCGATGCCGCGGACGCCTGGGGTATCTCCCTCGACAGTCTTTTTTCCGGTCTCGACGTGGTGCTCTATTCCGGCACCGGCATGCTCAACACCTTGCTCTCGCGGACCGGCCGCAAGCTTGGTCTGATCACCACCAAAGGCATGGAGGACATGGTGCTGATGGGCCGCGGTCTGCAGGCCTGGGCCGACTATTCCTATGCCGACCGGCTCCATGCGGTCACTCACGCCCACCCCGATCCGCTGGTGCCGCGCCGCCGCACCCATGGCGTTACCGAACGCATCGACCATTTCGGCGACATCGTGCTGCCGCTCTACGAGCACGAGGTAACCGCCGCGGCCCGTGCGCTGATCCGCGACAAGGTCGACGCGATCTGCATCATGACAATCTTCAGCCACGTCAATCCGGTACATGAAAAGCGCATCGCCGAGATCTGCCGCGAGGAGGTTGCCGCCGCCGGAGTCGGGATCATAGTCTATACCAGCCACGAGGTGCGCCCGGTGATCCGGGAACAGTCGCGGCTGAACTCGGTGCTGATCGAAGCCTATGCGACATCGCGCGGGCGCATGCAGCTCAGGGGTATCGAGGAGGCCACGCACAAATACGGCTTCAAATACGGCGTGCAGACGCTGCTCTCTTTCGGAGGGTTGACGTCGATCAACCATCCGCGCCTCCACGAGACGATGATTTCCGGGCCGATCGGCGGCATTCTCGGAGCGGCCTATGTCGGCAAGCTCATCGGCAATGATTCGCTGATATGCTCGGACATGGGGGGAACCTCCTTCGACATGGGCGTCATCTCGCGCGGCCAGACCCGCATCGAGAACGAGCCGTTGATGGACCGCTTCAAGCTCAATGTGCCGACGCTTCATCTCGACACGATCGGGGCGGGCGCCGGCATGATCCTCAAGGTCGACCCATTGACCAGGAAGGTATCGCTCGGGCCTGAAAGCGCCGGCGCAGACCCCGGTCCGATCTGCTTTGCGAAGGGCGGCAGGGAGCCGACCATCGCAGATTGCGATGCGATCCTCGGCCGGTTGAACCCGTATTACTTCCTCGGGGGCAAGGTGGTGCTCGAGGTCGAGAAAGCACGCGCGGCCTTCAAGGAAAAATGCGCGGACGTGCTTGGCGTTGGTGTAGAGGAAGCGGCTGAAGGCATGATCGACATGCTGGAGCAGGACGCCAATAACGCGCTGCGACGCGTTATCTCGGGCCAGGGCATCCATCCTTCCGAGTTCACGCTTCTTTCCTACGGCGGCTCGGGCCCGCTGCATCTTGCCGGCTGCTCGAGGGGGATCGGGTTCAAGGACATCATCACGTTCCAGTTCGCGGCCGCTTTCTCCGCCTTCGGCTGTACGACGGCCGACTATATGCGCCGGCATTCGGTGTCGACCCAGATCGATATCGGCGCCCGCGCCTCCGACGACAGGCTCGCTGCAGCCGGCGCGCAGGTCACCCGGGTGTGGCAAGACCTCGAAAAGGCCGCCGTCGACGAGATGCTGACCGACGGTCATGCGCGGGAGAAGATCAGGACCGTCCCCTTCTTCATGGCCCGTTACACCGGCCAACTGGAGGACGTCGAAGTCATTGCGCCGCTGTCGTCCATCAACGGTCCCGATGACATGCGCGTGGTGCTGGCGCAGTTCGAGGAGGTCTATGCCAAGGCCAACCACCGTGTCTCGAAATACGGTGAGGCGGGCTTCTCCCTGATGGAACTCGGCGTCATCGCCACCGCCGAAAAGATCAAGCCGGTACTTGTCAGGCGGCCTCTCGGGACCGCCGATCCGCAATCCGCCCACAAGGGCGTGCGCGAAGCCTATATCGGCGGCCGCTGGCACAGGGCCAATCTCTACGAGATGGACCTGCTTGAACCCGGCCACGAGGTGATCGGCCCCGCAATCATCGAACACCCGGCCACGACGCTGGTGGTGCATCCGAACGATCGCGTCTTTATCGATGAGTGGACGTTGCTTCACTACAACCACGCCTGAGCTGAAGGATGACAAACATGCTGGACAAAACGGCAAATCCCCTGCAGCGGCGGCTGCTCGAATCCGAACGGCTGATGGAGGAGACCGGCTGCTATAACGGCATCACCGAACTTCGGCTGCGCAGGCAGGACCCGCTGAAATTCGAGACCCTCCACACGAAGCTGCGCGCCTATTGCGTCTCGGCTCGCGAAATGGCCCGTCGCATCTCCGCCTCGCCGGGGGTGCGGGAAGTCGGCGAAATGGTGGTGGCGATCTACACGCCGGAAGGCGACGCCATCGCGCTTTCGAACGGCATCATGGTGCATGTGCACACGATGAGCCGCTTCATCAAATGGATGATCAGAAACGGCTACGAGCAGAATCCATGCATCCGCGACGGCGACATCTTCGCCAACAACGACGCCTTCATAGGCACAGTCCAGGTGCCCGACGTCATGGATGTGGTGCCGATCTTCCATGAGGGCACGCTGGTCGGCTGGGCGGGCGCCGTCTGCCATGAGCTCGAGGCGGGTGGAATCACGCCCGGCGGCGATGTGTGTCTTGCGCAGGAGCGCTTCACCGAGGGGCTTTTCGTCTGTGCCGAAAAGATCGGCGAGAATGACGAGATCCGCCGGGATTACGTAATCCGGTGCGAGCGCAATCTGCGCATGCCGATCTACTGGGTGCTGGACGAAAAAGCCAAGGTCGCCGCCTGCATCGACATGCGCGAGAGCGTAAAGCAGCTCATCGACGAGGTCGGCCTCGAATATTGGCAGCGGCTTTCCAAGGAATTCATCGAGGAGGGAAGAAGAGCACAGCTTGCCCGCACACGGCAGTTGACCGTGCCCGGCATCTATCGCGGCCACACCTTCTACGGTCACGTGACCGAAGGCAAGCCGGGATTTCAGCCGCTCGCCGACCCGAACTGGCTGTACAATATCCCGATCGAGATGGAGATCACCAGCGAGGGCAAAATCAGGCTCGACTTCGACGGCACGCAGCCCTGGGGCTATCACTCGATGAACTGCACCCCGGCCGGCATGGACGGCGGCATGTTCGTAACACTCACCCAGCACATGAATTTCGAGGGGCTCGTCAATGACGGCGCCTGGATGGCGACCGAGATCAATATTCCGCACGGCACCTGGACCAACCCGGACAACGAGATGGCGGCGACAGCCACCTCCTGGGCCTTGCTGCTTCCGGCCTACGGCGTTTTCCAGCGGCTGCTCTCACGCGGTTTCATCGCGCGGGGCTTTGTCGAGGAAGCCTTTGTCGGTCAGGTGAACTCTCCGATGATCGAGATGGGGGGCACCAGCCAGTACGGCACCGGCTTTGGCATGGCGCATTTCGAATGCGCGGCCGCGGGCTCCGGAGCGCTGGCGATCAAGGACGGGCTCGACACTGCCTATGTCGGCTGGAACCCGGAATCGGACATGGGCAATATCGAGATCTGGGAACAGAACATGCCGATGGTCTATATCGGCCGCTCGATCGTGCCGAACTCCGGCGGCGCCGGAAAGTACCGCGGCGGCTGCGCCTTCATCTCGACCTGGCTCATCAACAAGACCGATCACCTACGCCTCGTGACATCTGAGCATTCCTCGCGCGTGTTCGACAATGGCGGCCTGTGCGGCGGCTATCCGGCACCGACCTGCGAGAAACATCACGCGGTCAGGAACTCCGATATTCACGAGCGCGCCGAACGCCGGGAGCCGCTCGCACATGCGCCGGGCACCGACCCACTGGTCTCGGATTTCGAGCGCACCTACAAAGGCGAACAGGTCTGGGAGGAGGGGCCCTACATCACCCGGCCCCACAAGGCCGGCGACATTTTCAGCCATGCCTATAACGGCGGCGGCGGCTTCGGCGACGTGCTAGAACGCGACCCGATCAAGACGGCATGGGACGTGGAAAACGGCTTCCTGACGCGCGAAGCCGCCGAGAAGGTGTTCGGCATCATCCTGAAGGAGGATGCCGAGGGTTATCCGCAGGCCGACATCGATGCGACCGTCGCCCGCCGGGCGGAACTGCGCAAGAAGCGGCTGAAGCAAGCCATTCCGGTATCGGAGTGGATCGCCAGGGAGCAACGGCGTGTGGAGGCTTCGGACTTCGCACCGGAGGTCGCAAAAATGTACGGGAGTGCGATGAAGCTCTCGCCGCGCTTTTCCAGGGAATTCAAGGAATTCTGGGGCCTTGCCTCCGATTTCGCCATCGCCGGGGAGAATTGAGCCATGACCGAATATTCGAAGGAAGTCATCAACGACCTCGTCAACGGCACCCTCCCCTGGCCGCAGACGCGGCGGATCATGAGCGCCTATAAGGACGACGACCGCTTCTTCAAATATCTGGCTGTGCTGCAGGACCGCGTTGCCTGGAGCGATCCGATCCTGCTGCCGGTCGGCGACCGGCTCTTCATCTGCGACAGCGCCGAGGGCCGGGTCACCCGCTGCGAATGCGGCTACTCCTTCGGCGACTATCGCAGGAACTGGAAGCTGAAAGCGGTGATCAACGTGCGCGACACCGAGGAGAGCTTGCGGGAAATCTACCCGAACAGCGATATCCCGGATCCCAAATGGATGGAGATCCGCGAGTTCTTCTGCCCCGAATGTGCGCATCTGCACGAAGTCGAAGCGGCAGCACCCGGTTATCCGATCGTGCATGATTTCGAACCGGACCTCGAAGGCTTCTATCGCGACTGGCTCGGCAAGCCTCTGAAGGATCTGTCATGACGGGCAGGCTCAAGGGCCGCAGTGCGGTCATCACCGGCGGGCTGACGGGGCAGGGGCTGGCGATCGCGGAGGCGCTTGCCGCCGAGGGCGCCAATGTCGCTGTAGGATCGTTCGTCCGCGAGGCGGCCGGCCGGCAGGGCGATGCCGCGGCCTATCCCGATCCGCAGGAGATCGTCGAGGTCCGGGAGCGGCTTGCCGCTGCCGGCACGGCTGTGTACGCCGGTCATCTGGATGTTCGCGACAGCGAGGCGATCGAGCAATTCGTGACGGCGGCGGAAGCCGCATGCGGCCCGGCCGACATTCTCGTCAATGCCGCAGGGACGACCGCCGAGCAGCCGGTGTCGGGCCATTCCGACGAGCTATGGCTGAAGATCATCGACACCAATCTGAACGGCGCATTCCGAATGACGCGCCGGCTGCTGCCCGGGATGATCGGGCGCAAATGGGGCCGCATCATCAATATAGGCTCGACGGCGGCCACCGTCGGCTGGAAGGACAATCCGGCCTATTGCGCCTCGAAGTCGGGGCTGCTCGGCCTCACCCGTTGCGTGGCGCTCGAAGGGGCGCCGCATGGCGTCACCTGCGTGATGATCAGCCCGACCTGGGTTGAAACGGAACTGATGCGCCGCAACGTTCAGCAGGTCCTCGAAAGGGAGGGCAGGGGGCGGACGATGGAGGAGGCGATGTCGGATATCGCCGCCCAGAACCCGCAGAACCGCATCATCCAGCCCGACGAGATAGCGGCCCTTGCCGCCTTCCTCTGCGGCGAGGGCGCAAGGGGCATCACCATGGAGAACATACAGATCACGGGCGGCGCACTTTGGTGAGCCGCCTTTCTGGTCTTTTGACGTGAGTTTCGCAGTGCATAAAGAACCTAAGAAGAGGGAACATGACAATGCTGAAACAGATCACTGCAATGACCGCCGGACTGCTCATGACGATCGACGTCGCCACTGCCGCTGAGCCGGAGAGTTGCAAGACCGTCCGCTTCTCCGATGTCGGCTGGACCGACATCACGTCGACGACCGCTGTCGCCTCGACCATTCTCGAAGCGCTCGGCTACGAGCCGCAGAGCAAGCTCCTATCTATCCCCGTCACCTATGCGAGCATGAAGAACAAGGACATCGACGTCTATCTCGGGGATTGGCAGCCGAGCATGGAAGCTGACCGCAAGCCGTTCCTCGAGGACAAGTCGATCGAGGTGATCGGTCCGAACCTCACCGGCGCGAAATATACGTTCGCCGTGCCGAAATACGTCGCCGACGCAGGCGTCAAGGACATTTCCGACCTTCAGAAGTTTGCCGAGAAATTCGGCCGGAAGATCTACGGGATCGAGCCCGGCAACAACGGCAACCGCATGATCCTCGACATGATCAACAAGGGCGACTTCGGGCTGACCGGCTGGGAGCTCGTCGAGTCATCCGAGCAGGGCATGCTCGCCGAGGTCGAAAGAGCGACAAAGGACGACAAGTGGATCGTCTTTCTCGGATGGGCCCCGCATCCGATGAACACGCGCTACCAGATCGATTACCTCTCGGGCGCAGACGCCTATTTCGGGCCGAATTACGGCGGCGCCGATATCTATACCAACATCCGGGCGGGCTATGCGCAGGAATGCCCGAATGTCGCGAGGTTCGTGGCGAACCTGCGCTTCACCCTGGAGATGGAAAACGAGATCATGAACGGGATATTGAACGACGGCAAAGACCCGAAGGAAGCCGCAGCCGATTGGCTGAAGGCTCATCCGGATGCAGTCGCTCCGTGGCTTGAAGGGGTGACGACATACGACGGTGCGCCTGGGGCGAAAGCGGTCGACAGCGCTCTGAAAAGCTAGCCAGGCTCCCGGGGCGCGGGGATGTGCATTAGGTCGATCCGACTTGGAAATCATTGTGACCTAAAGGGCGAGCTCGCGGCGCAGTGCTTCCAATCGCTCCATGGCCGTGACGCCGTCGCGGATGGTGGGGGCTGCTGTCGCTGTTCCCTCAAGCGCGGGAACGACGTCGGCGAGAAGCGAGTGATAGCCTTTCGGGTCCTCGTTCGCGGCCGCCGTGAAGTTCGGCTTCCAGGTTAGGCTGTCGACCGCATCGGAAAGCGTAGCCGCCGGATCGTCCACCTTGAAGGGCGGATTCCGGTACCAGCGCACTTCGATGACGTTGTCGATTTCGATGCGTTGATGATCGCCCATGATCTCGATGCGTTCGACCGGAGCCCCGCGCGATTGCGCAGTTCCCATGGCGATCGTGCCGATCGCGCCGCATTCGAAATCGAAATGCACGTGGAACAACACCTTTCCGCGCTCCTTCTCCACCTTGCGGGCCGAAAGCGCGGAGACCGGGGACACCAAGAACGATACGAGATCCATATAATGCACGCAGTGGTGCAGGAAGAAGCCGGTATAGTCCACGTTGCCGGCGAAATATCCGGGGGCGGTCATGTAGTAGCCGGTCAGGCCGTAGATATCCCCGAAGCGGCCGGAGCGCAGAATGTTCGCGGCGACCTTGTTGCCGGCCGAATAGCGCTTCATGAAGCCGACGAGCAGCGGCTTGCCGGATTTCTCCGAGGCCGCAAGCAGCTCCCGTGCGCCGGCGGTACTGCCCGAGGGCGGCTTTTCCATGAAGACGGGAAGGCCGCGGGCAAGCGCCGCCTTGCCGAAGGCGAGGTGCTGGTCGGGGCCGACGGCCATGCCGACCGCGTCGATGCCCGGCATGCATATCAGCTCGGCAGCATCGCTCGTCAGCCGCGACACGCCGAACTGCCGGCCGGCAGAGGCGAGGCGCTTGCCGTCTATATCGCAAAGCGCTGTGAGCTCGACGTCATGGCGCACGAGTTGCGGGAGCAGCATCTGGGTGGCGTGCACACCGCACCCGATCCAACCGATCTTGAGTGTCATCGACGATATTCCGTAAGCAGGATGTGGGATTTGATGAATTCGGCGCTGGCTCTGAGGCGTTCGCTTTCGTCCTCATGCGGCGGCCGCCACTGGGCCAGGGGCACTCCGAAGCGATCGTCGTCGCGGCGGAAGGGCTCCAGCGATACCGGCCCCTTATAGCCGATCTCGTGCAGGGCCCTGAAGACACCGACCCAGTCGGTGGCGCCGGTTCCCGGAAACCCGCGATGGTTCTCGTTCGCCTGGAAATGCACGACGCGTCTGCCGCCGAGCCGGATCGCCTCGGCCATCGAAGCCTCCTCCATATGCATATGGAAGGTGTCGAGCATCAGCTGCACCGCCGGGTGGTCGACCGCATCGAGGAGTTCGATCGCCTGTTTGGTCGTGCAAAGCACGTCGCTCTCGAAGCGGTTGAGCGGCTCGACCGCAAGCATAACGCCGAGGCTCGCCGCGCGGTCGCCGGCCTCCTTCAGCCCGGCGACCGCGCGGGCCTTGCGGGCGAGGCGATCCTCCTCCGTGACCGGCTGCGGCGCCCGTCCGGCGAAAACGAGTGGGTTTCCCGTCAGCGGACCGCCGACGATCCGAGCGCCGAGCGCAGCGGCGCAGTCGGCGGCATATTTCAGGTAATCGATGCCGGCGCGGCGGGCTGCGGGGTCATCGGAGCAGAGGTTGCGCTGGAGGTTCACGCGGGCGGCGAGCACGACGGAGAGCCCGGCTGCATCGAGCGCGTTGCGGGTCTCCGCGAGATCGAGTTCGCCCGGTTCGGGGACCAGCAACTCGACGAAATCGTAACCGAGGCTGCGCATCTCGCGAAAAAGCGGAAAGTGTTCGGCCGTGAACGGCCGGGCATATTGCATGGAGATCAACCCGACGGGGTTCATTTGGCTGTCCTCTTCATGAGCTTCACCCCTTCACCGCGCCCTGAGTAAGCCCGCCGACCAGGCGGCGCTGAACGAGAAGGAAGAGGATCGTTGCCGGCATGGCGCCCACGACCGCGCCGGCGGCGAGAAGGCCCCATTCGATCTGGTATTCGCCGATCAGCGTCTGGATGGCGACGGTGACGGGTCGAACATTCCGGCCGCCGAGCGTCAAGGCATAGAGATATTCGTTCCAGGCGGTGATGAAGATGTATATGCCGGTCGAAATGATGCCGGGCATCGTCAGCGGCAGAACGACGCGGCGGAGCGCCGCCAGCCGCGAGCACCCGTCAATCATCGCCGCCTCGTCGAGACTCTTCGGGATCGCGCCGATGTAGCTCGTCAGCATCCAGACGGCGAAGGGAATGGCTACCGTCGCATTGGCGAGAACCAGGCCGAAATGCGTGTCGAGGATGCCGACCTTCCGCATCAGGATGAAGAGCGGCAGAATGAGCAGCACGACGGGGAACATGTTGATCAGCAGGAACTGCAGCATCAAGAGCTTGCGCCCCGCGAAGCGGAAGCGCGAGAAGGCATAGGCGGCCGTCACGGCGACCGCCAGTCCGAGCGCGACCGTGCCGCAGGCAATAATCAGACTGTCCGTCATGTTGTCGAGAAAGGACGTCTGGCGCAGAAGCCGGAAATAATTGTCGAGGCTCCAGCCGGCGGGCGAGACCGAAACGCCTGTTGCGTTGAGCGTCGCGGTGGGCGTGAGCGAGGTCAGGACCATCCAGGCGAAAGGGGCCATCGCGAAGAGCACGATCAGGAGCACCGGCAGGTCGGTGGTCAGGATGCGGCGTGTGGTACTCGGCCTGTTCATCGTTCCACCTCGCGCATCGTGCGGATCAGATAGAGGGCGACGACCGCTCCGAGCAGGACGGTGAAGGTCACCGCGATCGCGGTGCCATAGCCGAAGTCGAGGTTCTGCCGGGCGCGGACGAAGGCATAGAGCGGCAACGTGTGGGTGGCATAGCCCGGCCCGCCTCCGGTCATGACGAAGATCACGTCCATCGAATTGGCAACCCAGATGACGCGGAGCAATCCCGCCGTCGCCAGGACCGGTGCGATGCCCGGGAGGGTGATGTGGACGAATTTGCGCCATGGCGTCGCGCCGTCGATGTCGGCGGCCTCATAGTGGCTCTTCGGAATGCCCTGAAGGCCGGCAAGGATCATCACGGCGAAGAAGGGAAAGCCCTGCCAGGTAAGGGTCGCGATGATCGCGTAGAGCGCGAGGTCGGGGTCGGCAAGCCAGGGTACCGCGGATCTTACGACGGAGAGGTGGATCAGGATGTCGTTCAGAACGCCGGTGTTGGGGTCGTAGATCCAACGCCACATGAGGGCGATCACGACGCTCGGGAGCGCCCACGGGATGATGATCAGCGCGCGTGCCAGCCCGCGCCATGGAAATTCACGGTTGAGGAGCAGGGCGGTCACGAGGCCGAGCCCCATCTGCAGCGGCACGGTGAGCCCGATCCAGACCGTCGTATTGCCAAGAGCCGTCCAGAAGACGGGATCGGCAAACAGTTTCGCGTAGTTTCCGAAGCCGACGAAACGGCTGGCATTCGGCTTCCACAAGATCAGGTCGTAGAAGCTGGTGATGACCGCCTGCAGCATCGGAAAGAAGACTATGAAGACCGTCACGAGCACCGCGGGCGCCAGCAGCATGTACGGCATGAGCCGCACGCTCCAGGGCGTGGGAATGGCGATATCGGCGGGATGGCGGGCGGTTGTCACGGTCATATCGTCGTTTTCCAGCCGGTGAAGGCTCTCGAAACTGGTCCCTTGTGCGGTTCGGGCCAGACGGGATCCGGAGGTCGGACCGGCCGGCATTCCGGCCAGTCCCCGAACGTCATTGCGCGAAGAGAGCCTCGAGCTGCTGCATCATCTGCTCGGAGGTGATCTGGCCCGTCAGGGCCTGCTGCATTGCGGTCTGCCAGGCGGTGTTGACGAACTCGGATGTCGCCGTGTTCTGGGGCAGGACCTGCGCGAAGGGCAGCGACTGTACGGTGGCATCGACGAAGCGGCGCTCATGCAGGTTCCAGTTCTCCGAGCCGCTCTTGGTCACGGTCAACTGGCCCGTCGCCTTGTTGAACTCGACGTTGTTTTCGGCTTCCGCGAGGAACGAGATCCATTTCCAGGCTGCGTCCTTGACCTCCGACGAAGAGAAGACCGCCAGCGACTCGTCTCCGTAGGACGTCCAGCGGCCGCCGCCGCATTCCGGTACTGGCACGGCCGAGACCTTGTCGCCGAGAGCTTTCACCATGTCGTTCGACGAGCCGATGTGATGGATGGTCATCGCCGTTGTGCCCTTCTTGAAGGCGCCGGTGATTTCCTGGAATCCGTCGTTCGGAGCCGACGGCGGGATCGCCTTGTCCTTCTGGAAGAGGTCGATGAGCCACTGGTTTGCGGCCACGGCCTGCGGCGTGGTGAGGCCGCCGGGCTCGAGCTTGGCGCCTTGCGACAGCACGAAGGCGCCCCACTGATCCCAGCCGCCCTTGCCGCCGCGGAGACCGAAGCCGTAGGTGTCCGGCGCCTTGGTCAGCTTGATCGCGGCATCGCGGAACTCGCCGCAGGTCGTTGGCGGCTTCAGGCCGGCCTGCTCGAAAAGATCGGCGCGATAATAGAGGTAGAGCACCACATACTGGACGGGAAGGTAGTATTGCTCGCCGTCGGGACCTTTGTTCAGGTCGAGAAGATTATCGAGCAGGTCCGCTTTGCCGGACCAGGCGTCAATACGCTCGCCGAGGGGTTCGAGCGCACCCATTTCGATCAGCCGCGGCTGGGCGAAGAGCTTGACCATGGCCGCATCCGGAGCGCTGCCACCGACGAGCGCGGTATAGAGATTGTCGTAGTAGCTGTTCCACGGAACGTTTTCCGCCTCGATGTCGATGCCGGGATTGGCGGCCTCAAACTTGGCGACCAGGTCGTCCATGGGGTTTTCCGGGTTGTCGAAGTGGTACCAGAAGCGCACGGTCTCCGCCGATGCGGCATTCGCGGCGAGCGAGGCCGCAAGCGCGGCGCCGATGGTGAAAGTCCTCCAGATTTTCATTGTCTCCTCCTCTGAAAATCGAACTCAGGTAGTTGCCATTCGAGCCGCCGCTCGTCCCGCCGCGGCCAGCGCATCCCGCGCGGCGGCAAGTTCGAGCGTGTTCTGCAGGAAACCATGCGTGACGCCCGGTACGATCGTCGCCGTCTCGCTGCGACCAAGCGCGCGAAGGCGTCGCTCGAGGGCGAGGGTGTCCGATAACAGCGGGTCGACCCCGGCCGCCATCAGGTGAAGCGGGGGAAGGGCGGCGAGCGCGTCGTCCGTGGCCAGCAGAGGACAGGCCAAAGGGTCGGCGGATACATCGCGATCGCCCACATACCAGCGCCAGTAGCGCTGCATCTTGCCCGCGGTCAGGCCCGGTCCGTTTTCGAATTCTTTGTATGAAGCGGTCTCGAAGTCGCCCGCGTAGGTGCCGTAGAAAAGCAGCCCGCCTGCGACCGGCGGAAAGCCGGCCGCCTGTTCATGCATTATCGCCGCGAGCGCAAGATTGGCGCCGGCGGAATCGCCCGCAAGGATTAGAGGACCGGCTACGAGACCGAGCGCCCCGGTGACGAGGCGGGATTGCCGGATCGTCGAGATTACGTCCCTGAGCCCGGCCGGATATGGATTTTCCGGCGAGAGCCGATAGTCCGGGAGCAGAACCGGCAAACCGGATTCCCGTGCCAGCATCCTTGCGCAACGCTCATGCGTTTCCGGGCTGCAGAAGGCGAAACCACCGCCATGGACGAAGACGACCGCACCGGGCGCAGGACGATCGGGCACCAGCACCTTGATGCGCACCCTGTCCGAACCAAGTTCGGCGACCGGATCGATCCACGTCTGCGCGACGCGTGCCATCACAGGCTGTTGACGATTCCAGCGGCGGTTACCCTCTTCGGACAAAAGCCGTCCTTCGGCCGCCGGCATCAGGGTCGGATCGATCTGAGTCCCCGTTTCCGCCGCGACACGGGCGAGCAGCGCTGCCATTTCGGGCGAGAGCCGCGACATGTTTGCCGCGCCGCTCATTGGGCGCCATCCGGAAAGACGTCCGGTCCCAGGTCGACGATCGTTGCGATGTGATGGCTGAGGGCAACGCTTGTCCTGGCGGCATCGCCGCTTTCGATTGCATCGAGGATTGCGCCGTGGCGTTGCGCCGTCGCGATGAGATCGCGCGGTGTCGTGCTGCGCGAGATCTTGAAGCGATGGTTATGGACGAGGCAGCGGTGCAGGATCGGATCCAGAGCCGGCAGACGCGCGTCCTGGAAGATGCGGCGGTGAAAGTCCCGGTCGAAGGCGGCGAGCTGAAGCTCGTCGCCGGACCTTGCCGCTTCCGTCATTTCGTCGAGCAGGGCCTTGAGGTCCGGCACGAGGTTGCGGCTCGGGGCCTGCAGCACCCGCACAATGCCGTTGCATTCAATCTGTTGCCGCACCCGGAACATCTCGACAGCCTCTGCCTCCGTGCATTCGGAGACCTGTGTGCCGCGATGGCCCTGACGGCGCACAAGCCCCTCTTCCTGCAATTGGAGCAGCGCTTCGCGCACCGTGCCCTGGCTGCAGGAAAAATGGGCGGCCAGCTCCAGTTCCGTCAGCGCCGTTCCGGCCGGTAACGTGCCAAGCATGATGTCACGTTTCAGCGCATTGAAGGCTGCCGTCGACTTCGCAGGCTTGCCGGCGTTTCGGCCATTCGGTGCTGCGGGGAAATAAGTCATCGTTGCGGCCTGCGGAGTTGCCAATCGCTATTCCGATGATTATTGATATTGATATCGATAATGGAGGTCAAGGCCCGATCGGGCTGACGGAGGAGATTTCGTGACCGCAATCGCATTGAGGCAGATCCGGAAGTCCTATGGCTCTCTGCAGGTCATCCATGACATCGACATCGAAATTGCGAGCGGCGAATTCCTGGTGCTCGTCGGCCCTTCCGGATGCGGCAAATCAACCCTATTGCGCATGATCGCGGGTCTGGAGGAAATCTCCGGCGGCGCGCTCGACATCGGCGGCAAGATCGTCAACGCGCTGCCGCCCTCCGCCCGCGACATTGCAATGGTATTCCAGGACTACGCGCTTTATCCGCACATGAGCGTGCGAGAGAACATGGCCTTCGGCTTGAAGATGCGGGGCGCGAGCGAGACAACGATCGGCCGACGCGTTTCGCATGCCGCCGAGATCCTCAAGATCCAGCCCTTTCTCGACCGCCGTCCGGCTCAGCTCTCAGGCGGCCAGCGCCAGCGCGTCGCTATGGGACGTGCGATCGTGCGCGAACCATCCGCCTTTCTGTTTGACGAACCGCTTTCAAACCTCGATGCCGCCTTGCGCGTGGAGATGCGTTTGGAAATCGCGAAGCTGCACAACCGGATGAAGGCGACGACCGTCTACGTCACCCATGATCAGGTGGAGGCGATGACGCTTGCCGACCGGATCGTGGTGCTGAACGCGGGCGTCGTCGAGCAGATAGGTCCGCCGCTCGATCTCTACCATCGTCCCGAAAGCCTCTTCGTTGCGCGCTTCATTGGCAGTCCGACCATGAACACCATGCCCGTGGATCTGCTCGATGCGCGTAGCGGGCGATGCACGATTCGCCATCGCGGCCGCGCGTTGGCCGTTTCGGACGTCGACCTGTCGTCGGGCGGGCCCGGAATTCTCGGCATCAGACCGCAGGACCTGTCACCCTGCCGGGCGGATGAGGCCTGGTTCACCGGCGAGCTGGCGGTTGCCGAACGGCTGGGCAGCCAGACCTACGGCTATGTCGAAATCGGTGAGGGACAGATGTTGACGGTCGAATTCCCGCGCGATGCCGTAATCCGGGTGGGTGAGCGGCTTCACTTGCGCGGAAACCCCGAAGCCTTTCACCTCTTCGATGCCGGATCGGGCCGCCGGCTGAACTGACCTGCCCGGCGCGCTCACCATTCGAGCGCCGGCCGCGTGATCATGAGCCAGAAGATTGCGAGGACGGCGCCGAAGGCCGGGAAGCCGAAGGCGAACCATAGGCGGAAGAGTTGATGATAGCGCTTCGGCAGCGGCTCGCCGGCCATGCTTGCCGTTTCGGCGAGCCGGCGCATTTCCATCTGCATCCACACGACCGGCAGCCAGAATGCACCTGTGACCACGTAGAGGAGAAGCGAAAGCAGGATCCATCCTTCCGTGAGCGAATAGCCGACGTTCCAGGCAAGGGCGATACCCGTGACGGGCTGCAACACCACGGCGGTGGCGGTGAAAAGAAAATCGGCGATGACGACGATGCGGGCGACGGCCGCGACCGTTTCCGTGCGGCCGGTCCGATGCGCCAGAAGCATGAAGAATGCGATCCCGGCACCTGTGCCGAGGAGGACGGAGGCGCCGATGATGTGCAGGAACTTGAGAACGAAGTACAGCATCAACGCTCCTCCAGGATTGCAAGGGCAGCGAGATGCAGCACCAGGATGGGCCAGATCTTCAGAAGCGGTCCAAGCGGCTCGTTCCACAATTCCGGGAGCAGGGCCGTTCCGGCGATCGCATAGAAAAGCGAGAGGCCGACCGCGCCATAAAGGCCGATGCGGCTGGTGCGGCGAAACGCAATTGCCATGCCGATCAGGATATCGGCGAGGGCTCCGGCGATGACGCTCGGCCCCGCAAGAACGCCGGCGCCTCCCCGTTCCATCAGATCAACGCCGATTTCATATCCCGATGTGAGCGAGATGACGCCCGTCGTGATCCAGAAGAGCGAGAGGACGACGAAGATGACGGGTTTGAGCAGATAGAGCTTGGCGAACCAGCGCTCCTGGACGGAAACCGGCGTTCTCGCCAGCGCGTCTGCGAGCGCCACCGGTTCTATCCCGGTTTTCTCGACCCATGCCCGGACGTCGCCGACAGCGCCGCGCACGATCTCTTTCTGCGCGGTGCTGCGGGTCGGCGGTCGCCAGCCCAGCGCCCCGGCGATGTCACTGAGCTTGTAGGTGAGATTCGCAAGCTGGGTTGGCATGTTCACGACGCGAGCAGCGGGCCATCCGAACCAACGCCTGTAGGTGCCCACCACGTCCTTGAACGACAGGGCCTCGGGCCCCGCAACCTCGAGGGTGAGCCGCGAAGGAGCATTCGGGTCGACGAATATCTCGACCGTCCGCACCACGTCCTCGAGGCGCACGACCTGAAGCAATCCGGTATTCGGCATGACCGGCAGCCAGGGCAATGCGGCGAGGCCCCTGAAGAGAGCACTGGCGCCGTAGGCTCCAGGGCCGAGCACGACGGAGGGGCGCAGGATGACCCAGTCGAGATCGCATGCCATCAGCGCTTCGTCGCCCTGAAGCTTGGTACGCGAAAAGGGCGAGGGCTGGGCCCTGTCGACTCCCATTGCCGAGAAGTGGATGACCCGGCGCACGCCCGCCTGCTCGCAGGCTTTGAAGAGGGCGGCGGGACCGCGGGCATGGACTGCCGTCGTGTCCTCCCCCGGACCGTCCTGGAGCGTTCCCGCGCAGTTTACCACGGCATCGATGCCTGAGAGATGCGGCAGCCAGTCTTGAGAGCCGGCGGACCGAAGGTCGAGTTCCAGGGCCTTGCCGGCCGTGTGGGAGCTTGGTGCCGAGCCGGGCCGGACCACGCGGACGATCTCGCTTCCACGGCCCTGGAGCCCCGCGCACACGGCGGCGCCGATCAGGCCGGAGGCGCCGACCACAAGTACTCTCGTCATTCGTCCTCACAATCTTTCCGGACGAGCCGCTATTCGCACTCGCCCTCCGTCCGACGCCAAAACAACTGCGGCAAGGAAGATGTTCCTTTTGACTTGACCTCCGATTTTTATGCGGCACTCTCCCGCTGGAAGAGTCTTAAGACCCTCTCCGCGAAGGCTCTCGACAATCGCCAGCCCTACTCTATTTGGATCGGGGCGGTGCTGGATGCGAAAAGGTGGCTATAGCACTTTGATTTGCTGCACGTTTTTGTCTTCGAATCAATCGGGATTCAAGGAAGGACGCAGTGGAGAGGAAGACGAGTCGTTCGCCTGACATCGGGAGTGTCGGCGAACGTCTCGGGTGTGGTTGAGTACAAGGGAGGAGAATTTTATGCGGTTGATTTCCATTTCCACGACGATTGCATTCGGCTTCGCTTTTCAGGCGCAGGCCGCCACTGAACTGCAGTGGTGGCACGCAATGACGGGTGCCAATAACGAAATGATCGAGGAACTCACCAAGGAGTTCAACGAGAGTCAGAGCACCTACAAGGTGGTGCCTGTGTTCAAGGGCACCTATCCCGAGACGCTGAATGCCGGGATCGCGGCTTTCCGGTCGAAGCAGCCGCCGGCGATCATTCAGGTGTTCGATGCCGGCAGCGGCACGATGATGGCCGCCGAGGGCGCGATCGTGCCGGCAGCGGAGATCCTCCAGAAGGGCGGCTTCACCTTCGACAAGTCGCAATATCTGCCCGGGATCGTCGCCTATTATTCGAAGCCGGACGGAACGATGCTGTCCTTTCCGTACAACTCTTCCTCGCCCATCCTTTACTACAACAAGGACGCTTTTCAGAAGGCAGGCTTGAACGTCGACAACCCGCCGAAGACCTGGCCGGAAGTCTTCGAAGCGGCGAAGAAGATCAAGACGAGTGGTGCGGCGCCTTGTGGAATGACGTCGACCTGGTTGACGTGGATCCAGACGGAGAACTTCGCCGCCTGGAACAACGTGCCCTACGGGACCAACGAAAACGGCCTCGGCGGCACTGACGTGAAGCTGCAGATCAACGCACCGCTCTATGTTGAGCATTTCCAGGCGATTGCGGATCTCGCCAAGGACGGCGTCTTCCGCTATGGCGGTCGCACCTCGGAGGCAAAGCAGCTCTTCACCTCAGGCGAATGTGCCATCCTGACCGAATCTTCGGGCGGTCTCGGCGACATCGCCAAGAGCGGCGTGAACTACGGTATCGGCCAGCTGCCCTATTACGAGGGCCACGGGCCGCAGAACACGATCCCCGGCGGAGCGAGCCTCTGGGTATTCGCCGGCAAGTCGGACGAGGAATACAAGGGCGTAGCGGAGTTCTTCAGCTTCCTTTCTCAGACTGAGATTCAGGCCAAGCTGCACCAGGTCTCGGGCTATATGCCGGTCACGATGGCCGCTTACGAGGAAACCAAGAAATCTGGCTTCTACGAGAAGAACCCCGGGCGCGAAACGCCGCTCCTGCAGATGATGGGCAAGGCGCCGACCGAAAACTCCAAGGGCGTCCGGCTGATCAACCTGCCCCAGGTCCGGGACATCCTCAACGAGGAGTTCGAAGCGATGCTGTCGGGGCAACAGGATGCCAAGGCGGCGCTCGACAAGGCGGTCGAACGCGGCGACGCCGCAATCGCAGCAGCAATCAGCAATTGATCGAAGCAGTGCCCGGCGCCGTCTCCGATGGCGCCGGGCTTTCTGCGGTCATGCCGCCCTGACGTGGTCTCGGGCCGATCCGGCCCCGAGATCATCGTGATCCAGGAGATTGCTCGTGCAGCGTGTCGTCTTTCCGAACAAAATTCTCCCTTACTTGCTCGTCGCTCCGCAGATCGTGTTGACGATCGTCTTCTTCTTCTGGCCGGCAAGCCAGGCGCTCTACCAATCGGTGATCCGTGAAGACCCGTTCGGCCTGAAAAGCGGCTTCGTTGGTTTTGCCAATTTCAGCGCCGTGCTATCGGAGGCGAATTATCTCAATTCGCTGAAGGTCACGGTGATCTTCAGCGTCCTCACCGCGCTGCTCGCGATGGGCGTTGCCCTGCTTCTCGCCACGGCTGCCGACCGCGTCGTGCGCGGGAAGACCTTCTATCGCACACTGCTGATCTGGCCCTACGCCGTCGCACCGGCCGTCGCCGGCATGCTGTGGCTCTTCATGTTCAATCCTGCGATGGGCACCTTCGCCTATATGCTGAGGCGCAACGGCTTTCACTGGGATCCGCTGCTGAACGGCAATCACGCCATGATCCTGATCGTCGTTGCCGCGGCCTGGAAACAGATCAGCTACAATTTTCTCTTCTTCGTCGCCGGGCTCCAGGCCATACCCAAATCGCTCATCGAAGCGGCGGCGATCGACGGAGCGCGCGGCGCCCGGCGTTTCTGGACGATCATCTTCCCCCTGCTGGCGCCGACGACCTTTTTCCTGCTGGTGGTCAACACCGTCTACGCCTTCTTCGATACCTTTGGCATCATCCACTCGGTGACGGGCGGAGGGCCGGCAAGAGCGACGGAAACCCTGGTCTACAAGGTCTATAACGACGGCTTCGTCAATCTGAACCTCGGCTCGTCCGCGGCCCAGTCCGTGATCCTCATGGCGATCGTCATAGGCCTTACCGCGTTTCAGTTCCGGTTCGTCGAAAGGCGTGTCCACTATGGATGAAATCGCCAATGATTGAAAAGCGCCCCATCTCCAATCTGATCGGGCACCTGATGCTCATCATCGGCATCATCATCGTGGTCTTTCCGATCTATTACACCTTCGTCGCCTCGAGCATGAGCTCGGTCGAGATCATCCGCCCGCCGATGCCGCTTGTTCCCGGCACGCGGCTTGCCGAGAATTATGGTGAAGCTCTTTCCGGTGGTGTCGAGCGTGTGGTCGGTGTCAGCCTGGAACGCTTGCTGTTCAACACATTCGTGGTGGCGATCGCGATCGCCGTCGGCAAGATCGTCATTTCCTTCCTCTCGGCCTTCGCCATCGTATTCTTCCGTTTTCCCCTGCGCATGGTCTTCTTCTGGATGATCTTCATCACGCTGATGCTCCCGGTGGAAGTCCGAATTCTGCCGACCTACAAGGTGATCGTCGACCTCGGGCTGATCGACACCTATGCGGGACTGACGCTTCCCCTGATGGCGTCGGCGACGGCGACTTTCCTGTTCCGGCAGTTCTTTCTCACCATCCCGGGCGAGCTCGTGGAAGCGGCCCGCATCGACAATGCCGGGCCGTTCCGCTTCATGCGGGATATCCTGCTGCCGCTTTCCAAGACCAATATCGCGGCACTGTTTGTGATCCTCTTTATCTACGGCTGGACCCAATATCTCTGGCCGCTGCTGGTCACGAATGACAGCCGGATGAACACGATCATCATCGGCCTCAGGAAGATGGTCGATTTCACTGATGCGTCGACCCCGTGGAACTACGTCATGGTGACCGCCATCCTCGCGATCATCCCGCCCGTCGCGGTGGTCGTCCTGATGCAGCGCTGGTTCGTCAAGGGCCTCGTCGAAACGGAGAAGTAATGGCAACGATCACTCTCAAGGATGTCCACAAGACCTATCACGGCGACATCGCCGCCATCCGCGGCGTTTCGCTGGCGATTGCCGACGGCGAGTTCATCGTGCTCGTCGGGCCTTCTGGCTGCGGAAAATCGACGCTGCTGAGGATGATCGCGGGGCTCGAGAGCATCACGTCAGGCGAGATCTCCATCGGCGACCGCGTCGTCAACGGGCTGGAGCCTTCCGAGCGCGACATTGCTATGGTCTTTCAGAACTACGCGCTCTACCCGCATATGACGGTCCGCCAAAATCTCAGCTATGGCCTGAAGAACCGCAACACGCCGAAGGAAGAGATCGAGCGGCGTATTGCTAAGGCGGCGAAATCCCTGGAGATTGAGCCCTACCTTGATCGTAAGCCGCGGCAGCTTTCAGGCGGGCAGCGCCAGCGTGTAGCCATGGGGCGCGCCATCGTCCGGGAGCCTGCCGCCTTCCTGTTCGACGAGCCTCTCTCGAATCTCGACGCCAAGCTCAGGGTCCAGATGCGCGTCGAGATCAAGCGCCTTCAGCGGGCGCTCGGCACGACCAGCGTCTACGTCACCCACGACCAGCTGGAAGCTATGACGCTCGCCGACCGCCTGGTGGTTCTGAACGGGGGCAGGATCGAGCAGGTCGGTACGCCGATCGAGCTGTACGAGAAGCCGGCGACGGCATTCGTCGCAACTTTCATCGGCTCGCCTTCAATGAACCTTCTCGATCTTAATACCGGCAATGCTGCGTGGTCCGCTCCGGCGGCTCTCCTTGATAAGCCGGGACTTGCTACAGTCGGAATCCGGCCCGAAGACATTACTCTCGTCGCCGGCCCAGACGGCGGCGATCGCCTCAGAGCCCGCGTGCGCGTCGGCGCCGTGGAACTCGTCGGCGCCGAGAGCTACGTGCACGGCACCCTGGCGAACGGCGAGCCGCTCGTCTTCAGGGTTGCCGGCCGCTCCCGCATGGCCATTGACGAGGAGGTCGAAGTCGCAGCGGTGGCGGAAAGCCTTCACTGGTTCGATGCCGCCGGCCAGCGCTTGTAGCGCGGGCGCGGCAAGGATACCCCGCTCACCAATTTTTGCGACCCGCTGTCGGCGCGGCCTTTCCTCCTACGTCCTTGTAGGTGGCCATTCGGCATTTGGGAAAAATCAGGAGAACCATGATGATGAAGTTGTATGGATTAGGTCCGACGCGCTCGCTTCGCGCCCGTTGGGCGCTCCAGGAGCTGGATGCGGAGTTCGAGTTCGTGCCCGTCAACATAGTGGCGGGCGAGGCCCATCACCCCGACTTCCTGCGGCTCAATCCGGCGGGCAAGCTTCCGGTGCTGGTCGATGGCGACTTCGTCCTGACGGAATCTGCCGCGATCGTCATGTATCTGGCGGAGAAGTATGGTGACAAAGGGCTTATGCCAGCGGACCTGAAGGAGCGGGCGCAGGCATATCGATGGTCTCTGTTCGCAGTCACCGAACTCGAACAGCCGCTGTGGCGGATGGCCAAGCACACGTTTCTTTATCCCGAGGAAAAGCGGTTGCCGGAAGACATTGCGCTCGCCAAGGAAGAATTCCTGGCCATGGCAGCGGTGCTCGAACAGCACATGAAAGGGCGGGAATTCATCGTCGGCGACAGGATAAGTATCGCCGATTGCGTCACCGCCTATGTTCTGGACTGGGGCAACGGAAACGGCCTGCTCGACGCCTTTCCAAATCTCACTGCCTATCTCGAGCGGATGTATGCGCGCCCCAAGGCGCCGCAGCGGATCGCGGAGGCATTTGCGAGCCTTCAGAGTTAGAGCTGGTTCGAAATCCCCTCTGGCCTGCCGGCCATCTCCCCCACAAGGGCGCACAAGGGGGGAATGTCAGGCGGGGCAGAGGGGGTGGCACCTAGTCCCGCTCTGCCGCTCCGCGCCGTTGTGCCCTTAATCAGGCACGACCACGAGCTTGCCGACGAAGTTCTTCGCCATGAAGTCCGTCTGTGCCCGATGGAATTCCGATAGCGGATAGACGCCGCCGACGAGCGGCCGGATCTTTTTCTCCTCGATATAGCGGACGAGGCGGCGGAAATCGGCGCGGCTGCCCTGGCTCGACCCGTGCAGCTCCAACTGCTTCAGATACATCGTCCTGAGATCGAGCTGCACGACCGGCCCGGCGATTGCGCCGGCGGTGGTGTAGCGGCCTTCCGGGCGCAGGATCTTCAGGAGATCGTTGAAGAGGGGACCGCCGACGAGATCGGCGACCACATCGATCGGCCGGCCGCCGCTTGCCGCCTCCACCGCCTCGGCGAGGTCGCCTTGACCGCGGGTCACGACGGCTTGTGCGCCGATGTCGAGCATCGCCGCTTCCTTGCCCGGTCCGGCAACGGCGATCGGAACGGCGCCGCGAGCGCGGGCGAGCTGGATGATCGCGGAGCCGACACCACCCGAGGCGCCGGTCACGAGCACGGTCTCGCCGGCGGCAAGCCGCGCCCGTTCCAGCATCCGCTCGCCGGTGAGATAGGCGCAGCAGAAGGTGGCAAGCTCGATATCGGTCAGGTCGGTCGCGACCACATGGGCGTTTTCGGCCGGAAGCGCCATATATTCGGCATAGCCGCCATCGCGGCCATGCCCCATGTAATCGATGTCGGCAAGACTATCGTCGTCACGGTTGTAGATCGAGAAATCGACCATGACGCGCTCGCCGATGCGCACCCGGTCGACGCCCTCGCCGACGGCGACGATATGGCCGACCGTGTCCGTACCCTGAATGCGCGGGAAGGTCAGTGTGTTGCCGTGGCGGCGCCAGGTCGAGACGGCGGACGGATCGTCCTCCGTCCCGTAGGCGCCTTCGCGCACCCAGACGTCGGTATTGTTCATGCCGCAGGCGGTGACCTTGATCAGCACCTCGCCCGCAGCCGGAGCCGGGACGGGAACGTCCCGGCTGTAGACGAGCTTCTCCAATCCGCCGTGCCCCGTCAAAAGCACCGCGGTCATGGTCTTCGGAACCGAATGAATCATGCCCATTTCCTCAGCGGCCGAGTACGGACTGGATGGCGTCGGCTGCCGCCTTGACGACGATGTCGGCTTCGTCCCGCGTCAGGCAGAGCGGCGGCGCAAAGCCGAGAATGTCACCCTGCGGCATGGCGCGGCCGATGACGCCGCGTTCGAGGAGCGCTGTTGCGACCTGCGGTCCGACCTTGCGGCCCGGATCGAAGAAGGCGCGATCATCCCGGTCCTCGACGAACTCGATCGCCGCCATCAGGCCGTCGCCGCGCACTTCGCCGACATGGCGATGATCGCCCACGGCTTTTTGCAGTTCGGCCCGGAAATAGGCACCCGTCGAACCGGCATTCTCGACGATGCCGAGTTCGTCGATCAGTTCCAGGTTCGCGATGCCGGCGGCGGCGCAGATCGGATGGGCCGAATAGGTCCAGCCATGGCCGATTGCGCCGAGCTCGTCCGAGCCCTTCACCAGCACCTGCCAGAGCTTGTCGGAGACGATCGTGCCGGAAAGCGGCGCATAGGCAGAGGTCAGGCCCTTGGCGATGGTGATCAGGTCCGGCTTGATGCCGTAATGGTCGGAACCGAACATGGTGCCGAGACGGCCGAAGCCGGTGACCACCTCGTCGGCGACCAGCAGGATATCGTATTTCTGGAGGACAGCCTGGATCTTCTCCCAGTAGCCCTTCGGCGGCGGCACGATGCCGCCGGTGCCGAGGATCGGCTCGCCGATGAAGGCGGCAACGGTGTCGGGACCTTCGGCGAGGATCATCTCTTCCAACTTGTCGGCGCAATACTGCGAGAATTGCTCTTCGCTCATCGAGCGATCAGGACGGCGGAAGTAGTAGGGCGCTTCGGTGTGCAGGATCGGCGCCCGCGGCAGGTCGAAGGCGTTGTGGAAGAGATGAAGGCCGGTCAGCGAACCGGTCATCACGCCCGAGCCGTGGTAGCCGCGCCAACGTGAGATGATCTTCTTCTTCTCCGGGCGGCCGAGAATGTTGTTGTAGTACCAGATCAGCTTGATGTTGGTTTCGTTGGCGTCGGAGCCCGAAAGTCCAAAATAGACGCGGCTCATGCCTTCCGGCGCCCGGTCGATTATCATCTTGGAAAGCCGGATCGACGCTTCGGTGCCGTGGCCCACATAGGAATGGTAGTAGGCGAGGTTCTTAGCCTGTTCGGCAATCGCGTCGGCGATCTTCTGGCGGCCGTAGCCGACATTGACGCAATAGAGGCCGGCAAAGGCATCGAGGCTGCGCTTGCCCGAAATGTCGGTGATGTAGACGCCTTCCCCGCCGTCGATCACGCGGGTCGGGGTCTCGCCGCGCGCATGCATCCCCATATGGGTCGAGGGATGGAAAAAGTGGTCGCGGTCCCAGGCGGTGAGTTCGTTGCTTTTTTCGAGCATGGTCTTTCCTTTCATGAATCTGGAGCATTTCGGCCGAACCGCAAAAAACGCTCTATCCTGTTGTTTTCACGCCATTCCATTCGCAAACCGCTGCGCAGTTTTGCTGGAATTGCTCAGGTCAGGCAGCGGTGTCGATGCAGAGATATTTGAGCTCGGTGAAGGCCTCCGTGCCATGGCGGGAGCCTTCCCGGCCGAGGCCCGATTGTTTCCAGCCGCCGAAGGGGATTGGGCCGCCGGTGATCTTCACCCGATTGATTGCCACCATGCCGTATTCGAGGGCGCGGGCGAGCCGCATCTGGCGGGCGCCGTTTTCGGTCACGACATAGGCGACGAGCCCGTATTCCGTGTCGTTCGCCCGCGCGACCACTTCGTCTTCGCTGTCGAAGGCGGTTACGGCCGCGACGGGGCCGAAGGTCTCATCGCGCATGATGAGCGCGTCATCGGGCACATCTGTTAAAAGAGTCGGCTGGAAAAAGAGCGGCCCGGCGGCGTGGCGCTTGCCGCCGACGGCGAGCCTGGCGCCCAGCTTTAGCGCATCCGCAACCTGTTCCTCGACCTTGATGACGGCGCGTTCGTGCATCAGCGGACCGATATCCGTATCCGACTCCATCCCGGAACCGACTTTCAATCGCGCAATCCGTGCGGCAAAAGCTTCCTGGAACGCCTTGAGAACGGGCCGCTCGACGTAGATCCGATTGGCGGCGAGGCAATCTTGTCCTGACGTCGCGAACTTCGCGGCAATCGCAATATCGGCGGCTTTCTCGACATTCGCATCCGCAAAGACGATCAGGGGGGCATGCCCGCCTAGCTCCATCACCAGTCGCTTCATCGTCGGTGCACATTGGGAGGCGATCAGGCGGCCGATTTCGGTAGAGCCGGTGAAGCTCATGGCGCGCACCCGCGCGTCCTCGCACATTCGTCCGACGATCGTTGCGGCTTTGCCGGTGACGACATTGAAGACGCCCGCGGGAAGGCCGGCGCGCTCGCCGAGCTCGGCCAGGGCGAGAGCCGAAAGAGGGGTTTCGGAGGAAGGATGCGCCACCACGGTGCAGCCTGCCGCAAGGGCGGCGGCCGCCTTCCGGGTGATCATCGCGGAAGGGAAGTTCCAGGGCGTGACGATGCCGACGACGCCGAGCGCTTCGCGGCGCACGATCATTTCGGCCCCGGCAAGATGGCTCGTCACGCTCTCGGCATTGAGCCGTTTGCCTTCCTCGGCATACCACTCGATGAAGGATGCCGCGTAATCGATCTCGCCGCGCGACTCGGCAAGCGGCTTGCCCTGTTCAAGGGTCATCAACAGGGCGAGATCCTCGCGGGCTTCGAGCATCAGGTCGTGCCATTTGCGCAGGACGGCGGCGCGCGCCTGCGGCAGCATATTGCGCCAAGAACTGAATGCCTTTTCCGCCGCGTCGATCGCCTCGGAGGTCTGGGCAGCGTCGAGCGAGGCGACGAAGGCGAGGGCGGCGCCGCTGGCCGGGTCGCTCACCTCCAGGCATGTACCGTCCCGCCCGGCAACCCAGCGGCCGCCGACATAGGCCAGCTCCCGCAGCAATTGCCGGTCGTTCAGGTTTTTCAACGCGTCGTGAAAGGTTGTGCGCGCAAAGACGGCGGTCATATCGGTTCTCCTCGACTGTTGCGGGAAGAGTGCCATGCTTGACGAGAGAGATTGTCCAATCGGCGGTGACGGCGGAGAGAATTTGACCAAAGTGGGGGCAATGGGGAGAGAGATTGTCTATGTGGCGTCCCGATGCGCAGGGGCTGGCTACACCCGCTGCCGACTATTCCTGCCCTGCCGGCGCCTGCGGTAACAGCGAGCCGAAAGGCAGCACCGTTTCTTCCTTGACCGTCTTCGTGACGATGTAGGTGAAATAGCGGTCGATGCCGAGTTCCCTTTCGAGCAGCCCGTCCACCAGCCGCTGGTAGGCGTCGATGTCCGCCGTCATGATCTTGAGGATATAGTCGACCCCGCCGCCCACCGACCAGCAGGCGACGATCTCGGGGATGGCGGCGATGGCGCGCTCGAAGCGGTCGAAATCAGCCTGCCGGTGGTTGCCGAGCGTCACCTCCATCATGACGCTGGCGACCGGCGCCACGCGGCGCAGCGCAACGCGGGCGTGATAGCCGGTGACGATGCCGGCCTTCTCCAGCTTTCTGAGCCGCATCCAGCAGGGCGTCGGCGACAGGCCGGCCTTCTCGGCGAGCGCCAGCTTGGTGATACGCCCGTCGGCCTGGATCGCTTCGAGGATCCGCAGATCGATCGCATCGAGCTTCATAAAGAGGTCCTTCCGTCGGTAGTGGTCACGTCAAAGCCGGGAAATGACATTGGGTGCTCACTTTTACATTGTCAATTGAGCTGATTTTGATCACTGTTCAAATCATGACAAATTGGACGCCCGACACGACACTTCTGCGCCGCCCCGCCTATCTCTCTCTGGCGGACCAGTTCGCCCGCGCCATACAGGAGGGGAGACTCCAGAACGGCATGCGGCTGCCGACGCATCGCAAGCTCGCAGACGATCTGAAGCTCTCGGTGCAGACGGTGAGTCGCGCATATGACGAGCTCATCCGGCGCGGCTTGATTTCCGGCGAGGTCGGACGCGGCAGCTTCGTACAGACGCGGCCGCGCGAGCCGGAGCCGCCCTATCTGCCGGAACGCCTCGGCGAATTGATCGATCTTTCGATCTTGAAGCCCGTATGCGAGCAGTACCATCTGGAAAAGATGCGGCAGGGTTTTGCCTGGCTTGCCGAGAACCTGCCGCCGAGTTCCGCGCTTTCCTTCCGCCCGAACATGGTGTTCCCGCGTCACCGCAATGTCGCGGCCGAATGGCTCTTGCGCTGCGGGCTCGATGTTTCGCCGCTCAACATCAACCTGACGAACGGCGCCACCTCGGCCATGACCGTGGCGCTGATGAGTGTCGCGCCGCCCGGTTCGACGGTCGCGACGGAGGCCATCAGCCATCATACGCTGGTGCCGCTTTCGACCTATCTCGGCATCCACCTTCAGGGTCTTGCGATCGACGCCGACGGCATGATCCCGGATGCGCTGGACGAAGCCTGCCGCAAGGGCGTGATCCGCGCGGTCTTCCTGCAGCCATCGGTGATCAATCCGACCGCGACCCTGATGAGCGCCGAGCGGCGGGCAGCGCTGGCCGAGGTGGCGCGCCGGCATGACATCGCCATCATCGAGAACGACATCCTCGGTCCCCTGGTGGAGGAACGCTTGCCGCCGGTCGCCGCACTGGCGCCTGAGCGCACGCTTTATGTGACAAGCTTCACGAAGATCACCGTGCCGGGTCTCCGGATCGGCTATCTGGTGGCGCCCGACCGTTACGTGGCCGCTGTCGCCAACCGGCATCTGGTTTCGAACTGGATGGCGACCCCCGCCATTGCAGAGATCGCGACGCAGTGGGTGAGCGACGGCACGGCGATCGATCTCGTGAACTGGCAGCGCCGGGCGCTTGCCGGTCGCCACGCGATTGCCAAGGAAGTGCTGGCAAGCCTTGCCCACCACACCCACCCGCAGAGCCTGCATGTCTGGCTGCCGCTGCCCGAGGGGCACCAGGAAGACGCCTTCGTTTCCCAGGCGCGCTTGCGCGGGGTGGCGATCGCACCGGGTGCGTCCTTCCGAACGGCCGACAGCGGCTGGCGTCCGGCGGTCAGGATATCGCTCGGCTCGACGACCGAGCAGGAGCTGAAGTCCGGGCTCGGCATCGTCGCCTCTCTGGCGCTCGGGGAGCCTGAGGCGCTGCTGCTCGTCATTTGAGGCGAATGCTCAGCTTTTGAGCACCTTTCGAATAATTGTCATGATATTATTATTCAGATTGACATGATTTCGGAACCGGATCATCGTTAGGACATTAACGGATGGCGCCCAGAAGTGTGCAGCGGTCTGGAGCGACGCCATGCGCTTTAGTCTCAAAGGGAGAGGCGTGAATGTCCCAGCCGATCATTCGCATCGACAACATCGTCAAGCGATACGGTCCCCTGACCGTGCTCGACGGCTTGTCGATGGAGGTGATGCCGGGCGAGAAGCTGGCTCTCATCGGGCCGTCCGGTTCGGGTAAGACGACGATCCTTCGCATTCTGATGACGCTCGAGACCATCAGCGACGGCTTCATCCAGGTCGACGGCGAGCAGCTCTATCACATGAAGAAGGCGGGCAGCCTCGTCCCAGCCGACGAGCGGCATCTCCACAAGATGCGCGAGAAGATCGGCATGGTCTTCCAGCATTTCAACCTGTTTCCTCATAAATGCGTTCTCGACAACGTTACGCTGGCGCCGATGCTGACCAAGGGCATGGCGCGCGCTGCGGCGGAAAAGCGCGCGATGGAACTGCTCGACATGGTGGGCCTGGCCGACAAGGCCAAGAGCATGCCGGCACAGCTTTCCGGCGGGCAGAAGCAGCGTGTTGCGATCGCCCGGGCGCTGGCGCTCTCACCCAAGATCATGCTTTTCGACGAGGTCACCTCCGCGCTCGATCCCGAGCTCGTGGAGGAGGTCCTGAACGTCATGCGCAAGCTCGCGTCCGAGACGGACATGACCATGCTGCTCGTCACCCACGAGATGGGCTTTGCCCATGATTTCGCGGACCGGGTGCTTTTCTTCGACCGCGGCAAGATCGTGGAGGAAGGAAAACCCGAGGACATTTTCCGGCATCCCAAGCAGGAGCGCACACAGACTTTCCTGCGCAAGATCATAGCGGCAGGGCACCGCGTCTAAGCCTCACGGCCGACATTGCCTCAAGGAAAACATCGAGAGAACAGAGGAGTTGGGAACGATGAAACTGAGAGATTTCATGGCAATGGCGGCAGGCGCCACGGCATTGATGGCAGTTGCTGCGGCCACGCCGGCCGCGGCGGACGAAAACAAGCTCGAGGAGCTGAAAGAGCAGGGCTTCGCGCGCATCGCCATCGCCAACGAACCGCCCTTTACCGCCGTCGGAGCCGATGGCAAGGTCTCCGGTGCTGCACCGGATGTCGCCCGCGAGATCTTCAAGCGGCTCGGCGTTGCCGACGTCGTCGCCTCCATTTCCGAATACGGCGCGATGATCCCGGGCCTGCAGGCCGGGCGCCATGACGCGATCACCGCCGGTCTCTTCATGAAGCCGGAACGCTGCGCCGCCGTCGCCTATTCGCAGCCGATCCTCTGCGACGCCGAGGCCTTCGCGCTGAAGAAGGGCAACCCGCTCGGCCTCAAGAGCTACAAGGACATCGCCGACAATCCGGACGCCAAGATCGGCGCACCGGGCGGCGGTACCGAGGAGAAACTGGCCCTCGAAGCCGGCGTGCCGCGCGACCGTGTCATCGTGGTGCCGGATGGCCAGAGCGGACTGAAGATGCTGCAGGACGGGCGCATTGACGTCTACTCGCTGCCGGTCCTTTCGATCAACGATCTCGTCTCCAAGGCGAACGACCCGAACGTCGAGGTGCTGGCGCCCGTCGAGGGTGCGCCGGTCTATTGCGACGGCGCCGCCTTCAGGAAGGGCGACGAGGCGCTCCGGGACGCCTTCGATGTCGAGCTCGCCAAGCTGAAGGAGTCGGGCGAATTCGCGAAGATCATCGAGCCCTACGGCTTCTCGGCCAAGGCTGCGATGTCGACCACCCGCGAAAAACTCTGCGCCGCGAAATAAGCCCGGGCTGGGGCTTCCCGCCGCCTTCCATTCGCAGCACGCGGAGGAAGGCGGTGTGGGCGGCGGCAACCAAGCCGAAACTCTGACTGGAACAACGAAACGATGATCGACTGGTCCGGCTATATCGGATTGATCCTGCAGGGCGCCTGGGTGACCGTGCAGCTGACCCTCATGGGCTCAGCGCTCGCCGTCGTGGCTGCCTTCGCGGCCGGCCTCGGGCGCCTCAGCCGGTTCATGGCCGTGCGCGCGCTTGCCACGACCTATATCGAGTTCTTCCGCGGCACCTCTATCTTCGTGCAGCTCTTCTGGGTCTATTTCGTATTGCCGTTCGCCGGCATAACGCTGACGCCGCTGCAGGCGGGCGTCCTCGCGCTCGGCCTCAATGTCGGCGCCTATGGAGCGGAGGTCGTGCGGGGCGCGGTAAAGGCGATCGGCCGCGAGCAGCGCGAGGCCTGCATCGCGCTCAACCTCACGCGCTTCCAGGCGATGCGCCACATCGTCCTGCCCCAGGCGCTGCCTCTGATGCTGCCCACCTTCGGCAACAACGCGATCGAGCTCCTGAAGGGAACGGCGGTTGTCTCGCTGATCTCGCTTAGCGACATGACATTTCAGGCCCAGGTGGTCCGCGCCCAGACCGGCAGCACGCTGATCCCGTTCGCGACCATTCTGCTGCTTTACTTCGTCATGGCCTGGCTGATCTCGCTTGGCATGCGGTGGCTCGAGAGGCGCGTTTCGCGCGGCCTCGACGGTGTGAGGGTCTGATCATGGAATGGGATTGGGAATTTGTCCGCCAGATCATGCCGACCCTCATCGAGGGGCTGAAGATCACGATTCTCGCGACAGCGCTCGGCTCGGTGGTCGCAGCGGTGATCGGCCTTGTCTTCGCCATCCTGCGGATGACCGCACCGGCCCCGATCGCGCGCGTCACGAGCTTTGCCGTCGAGTTCATCCGCGGCACGCCGCTGCTCGTGCAGCTCTATTTCATCTTCTATGTGCTTCCGGACATCGGAATCCGCCTGCCTGCGCTGGTCGCCGGCGTCATCGGCCTCGGCATCCACTACGGCACCTATGCCGCCGAGGTCTATCGTGCCGGCATCGAGAACGTGCCGCGCGGCCAATGGGAAGCGGCGAAGGCGACGAACCTCACGGCCCGCCAGACCTGGATACACGTGATCCTGCCGCAGGCGATCCCGCCGATGATACCGGCGCTCGCCAATTACCTGATCGCCATGTTCAAGGAGACACCCCTGCTTTCGGCAATCACGGTGCTCGAACTGATGAACCAGGCGAAGAGCATCGCCAACAGCAACTATCGCTATATCGAGCCGATGACGCTGGTTGGCGTTTTCTTCCTGATCATGAGCCTGATCTCGGTCTTTTTCCTGCGCTGGCTTGAAGCGCGTTATTCCCGGGTGGAGGAGCGCTGATGAGAAACGCCGTCCCCCTCTCGCTTGCGGCGCGCAGGCCGCGTCTCCACGACCGGCCGCTCGACAAGCGGATCGGCCTCGTCATCCTCGCCACGGACCATACGACAGAAGTCGATTTCCAGCGCATGGTCGCGTCGGACCGGATCGGGGTCTATGTCACGCGTATTCCCTATGCCAATCCGGTGACGCCGGAGAATCTGCGGGCGATGCAGCCGTCCCTCACCGAAGCGGCAGCCTTGATTCTGCCGGACGAGACCCTGGACGTCGTCATGTATTCCTGCACCTCGGCCTCCGTTGTCATCGGCGACAGGGAGGTGGCTGCGGCGATCAAGGCCGCAAAGCCGGAGGCGGCCGTCGTGACGCCGACGGCTGCCTCGGTCCAAGGCTTGCGGGCACTTGGTGCAAACAGGATTTCGGTGCTCACCCCTTACACGATCGAGACCAGCCGGCCCATGGCCGACTATTTCGCCGAGTGCGGCTTCGCTATCGACAGGTTTACCTGCCTGGGACTCACCGACGACCGCGAGATGGCGCGGATCAGCCCGAAGGAGATCGTGGCCTTCGCAAAGGACGCGGCAGCGCCGGGATCAGACGCGCTTTTCATTTCCTGCACTGCTGTTCGCGCGGCAGGCGTCATCGCCGAAATCGAGCAGGCGATCGGCAAGCCGGTCGTCAGCAGCAATTACGCCACCGCCTGGGCTTGCCTGCGCCTTTGCGGCGATCGGGAAGCACGCCCGCAACTCGGACAGCTGATGGAGCTGCTACTCGAGGGGGAAAGGCCGTGAGCGCTTCTCTCCCCGTGACGATCGACGACATCGAGGTGGCGGCACGGCGCATTTCCGGCCGTGTACTTACGACGCCGCTCGCAATGTCGGGCTCGTTGAGCGAGCTCTGCGGCGTACCGGTCGGCTTAAAGCTCGAGCACCACCAGACGACCGGAAGCTTCAAGCTGCGCGGCGCGACCAATGCAGTGCTTTCGCTTTCTGCCGGCGACCGGGCGCTCGGCGTAATCGCGGCCTCGACCGGCAATCATGGCCGGGCACTTTCCCATGCGGCGAAGGCGGAAGGCTCGGTCGCTACGATCTGCATGTCGCACCTGGTGCCCGTGAACAAGGTCTCCGAAATCAGACGCCTCGGTGCCAATGTACGGATCATCGGCAATTCCCAGGATGAGGCGCAGGAAGAAGTCGAACGGCTCGTTGCGGAAAATGGTCTCGTGATGGTGCCGCCCTTCGACCATCCTGCGATCGTCGCAGGGCAGGGGACGCTCGGACTCGAGGTCGTGGCGCAGATGCCCGACGTTGCCATGGTGCTTGTACCGGTCTCGGGTGGCGGGCTGGCAGCCGGGGTGGCGGCAGCCGTCAAGGCGCGCAGACCGGCGACCCGTGTCATAGGCCTGACGATGGAGCGCGGCGCGGCGATGAAGGCGAGCTTCGCCGCCGGCGGACCCGTGCTCGTCGATGAACAGCCGAGCCTTGCGGACTCGCTCGGCGGCGGCATCGGCCCCGATAATCGCGTCACATTCCGCATGTGCCGGGAGCTCCTCGACGACATCATCCTCCTGACGGAAGCCGAAATCGCCGCCGGCATGCGCCACGCCTATGCCGAGGAGCGCGAGATCGTCGAAGGGGCGGGCGCCGTCGGCATTGCGGCGCTTCTCGCCGGCAAGATCAAGGACATCGACGGCCCTATCGCGGTCATCCTCTCGGGGCGCAACGTCGACATGGACCTGCACCTGCGCGTGATGAACGGCGAAACGGATCCATTCCGCGAGGAGGCGGCATGACACGGATGAAGATTCTGACCGAGGCGGAATTGCGCGGCATCGTGCCGCTCGATCGCGAAGCGGTTGCCTGCGTCGAGGATGGATTCCGCTCTCTCGCCACCAAGGCGGTGGCGATGCCGCCGATCCTGAGGCTCGATATTCCGGAGCATCGCGGCGAGGTGGACGTCAAGACGGCCTATGTGCCGGGGCTGGACGGCTTTGCGATCAAGATCAGCCCGGGCTTCTTCGACAATCCGAAGATCGGCCTGCCGAGCACCAACGGCATGATGGTGCTTCTGTCCAGCAAAACCGGGCTGGTGCAGGCACTGCTGCTCGACAACGGCTATCTGACGGACGTGCGTACGGCGGCGGCAGGGGCGGTCGCGGCGAACCATCTGTCGCGGGAAGATTCCTCGGTCGCCGCGGTCTTCGGCGCCGGCATGCAGGCACGGCTTCAGCTCGAAGCGCTCGCGCTCGTGCGCCCGATCCGGGAAGCGCGCATCTGGGCCCGCGATGCGGCCAAGGCTGAAGCGGCGGCCACTGCGCTTGCCGGGAAGCTCGGCTTTGCGGTCAAGGCCGAAACCGATCCGAGAGCGGCCATCACTGGCGCCGATATCATCGTTACCACGACGCCGTCCGAGACGCCGGTCCTCGAGGCCCAATGGCTCGAGCCGGGGCAGCACGTCACGGCCATGGGCTCGGACGCCGAACACAAGAACGAGCTCGATCCGCACGCGATCGCCCGTGCCACCTATGTCGCCGACAGCCTCAAACAGACGCGCAGGCTTGGCGAGTTGCATCACGCGATTGCCGCTCATCTCGTGTCGGCGGAGGCCGAGTTCCCCGAACTCGGCCAGGTGATCGCCGGGCTGAAACCCGGACGCACGCGCGCCGACGAGATCACCATTGCCGACCTGACCGGCACAGGCATCCAGGACACCGCCATCGCCACGCTCGCCGTCGCGCGGGCGAACGCGGTGGACGCAGGTACGACATTCGAAAGTTGAGACCGGCATCCTCTGGAACGGGGCCGGAAGAACGAGGGAAGAGACATGACCCAACCCAACCTCAAATTCTCCCTTGGGGAATATGAAGCGCGGCTTGCGAAGACCCGAAAGGCGATGGAGGCGAAAGGCGTCGACCTCCTGATCGTGAGCGATCCTTCCAACATGGCCTGGCTCACCGGCTATGACGGCTGGTCCTTCTATGTGCATCAAGCGGTCATCGTGCCGCCGTCGGGCGAACCGATATGGTTCGGCCGCGGCCAGGATGCAAATGGCGCGAAGCTGACCGCCTATCTCGATCACAAGAATATCGTGGGCTATCCCGACCACTACGTCCAGTCGACCGAACGCCACCCGATGGATTATCTCTCGGGCATTCTCGCCGATCGCGGCTTTGGTTCGCTCAGCATTGGTGTCGAAATGGACAACTACTGGTTCTCGGCGGCCGCCTTCGCGTCGCTGCAGAAACACCTGCCCAATGCGCGCTTCAGCGACGCGACGGCGCTCGTAAACTGGCAGCGCGCGGTCAAGAGCGACACCGAGATCAAATACATGCGCAACGCGGCGCGGATCGTCGAGGCCATGCATCAGCGCATCTTCGATAAGATCGAAGTGGGTATGCGCAAATGCGACCTGGTGGCGGAAATCTACGATGCGGGTACGCGCGGCGTCGACGGCATCGGCGGCGACTACCCGGCGATCGTGCCGCTTCTTCCTTCGGGCGTCGAGGCATCCGCGCCGCATCTCACCTGGGACGACCGGCCGATGAAGCGGGGCGAGGGCACCTTCTTCGAGATCGCCGGCTGCTACAACCGCTATCACGTGCCGTTGTCGCGCACGGTGTTCCTGGGCAAGCCGACCCAGGCCTTCCTCGACGCCGAGAAGGCGACGATCGAGGGCATGGAGGCAGGCCTCGCCGTTGCCAAACCGGGCAACACCTGCGAGGACATCGCGAACGCCTTCTTCGCCGTGCTGAAGAAATACGGGATCGTCAAGGACAACCGCACGGGCTACCCGATCGGCCTTTCCTATCCGCCGGATTGGGGCGAGCGCACGATGAGCCTGCGTCCGGGCGACAAGACGGAACTGAAGCCTGGGATGACATTCCATTTCATGACGGGGCTCTGGCTCGAGGACATGGGCTTCGAGACCACCGAGAGCATTCTGATCACCGAGAGCGGCGTCGAGTGCCTCGCCTCCGTGCCGCGCAAGCTGATGGTCAAGGACTGAGAGCATGAGGGAGCACCACTTGCGGCCGTCGCCGATCAGCGCGACGGTCGATTTCGAGGCCAATGGCGTCCAGCACGGCTTCCTGCGCCTTCCCTATAGCCGCGACGATTCCGCCTGGGGTTCGGTGATGATTCCGATTACCGTGGTCAAGAACGGGGAGGGCCCGACTGCCCTCCTCACGGGCGGCAATCACGGCGATGAGTACGAGGGGCCGATCGCTCTCTTCGATCTCGCCCGCAAGCTGGGTGCGGCCGACGTCGAGGGAAGGGTGATCATCGTCCCGGCGATGAACTACCCTGCCTTTCAGGCGCAGACGCGGACATCGCCGATCGACAAGGGCAACATGAACCGCAGTTTCCCGGGGAGGCCGGATGGAACGGTCACCGAGAAAATCGCGGATTACTTCCAGCGTGTCCTGCTGCCGCTCGCCGACATCGTGCTCGATTTCCATTCGGGCGGAAAGACCCTCGACTTCCTGCCCTTCTGCGCGGCGCACATCCTCCCCGACAAGGCCCAGGAAGCGAAAGCCTTCGACTTCGTCCGGGCGTTCGGGGCGCCCTATTCCATGAAGATGCTGGAGATCGATGCAGTCGGAATGTACGACACCGCGGCCGAGGAGATGGGCAAGGTCTTCATCACGACGGAGCTCGGCGGTGGCGGTTCGGCTACCGCCAAGACCGCTTCAGTCGCAAAGCGCGGTGTCGCGAACGTGCTGAAGCATGCCGGGATACTCAAAGGCGAGATCGAGGCGGAACCCACGAAATGGCTGGATATGCCGAGCGACGATTGTTTCGCTTTCGCGGAGGATGGCGGTCTCGTCGAGTTCCTCATCGACCTTGGCGAAACGGTCGACCGCGGCGCAGTGATCGCGTGCATCTATCCCATCGGACGCACGGGCGTGGAACCGATCGTGGTTCGAGCCAAGATGGATGGCGTTCTGGTGGCTCGACATAACCCCGGGCTGATTAAGTCGGGCGACTGCTGCGCGGTCCTGGGCATCGAGGTGTAGATTTAGCCCGGAGTCTTAGGACTTCTTGCTCGGGACCCGTCTCCGGACTTGCTCCGGACGGCGGGTCTTTGCCTACCTGCGAAGCGCAAACGCGGCCTGCACGATAATTGGGCATGACGTGGCGGGCGGCCCAATATTTGACCATGCCAGCAAGGTGCATGAAAGCCGCGCCGAATAAACTTTTGAATTCTCTCCCGCTTTCCGGGGCTTTCCATTTGGCACGCTGCTTGCATTCATTCTTTTGAGCCCGAGCAAACCACCAGTGGCGCCCAATGTCGCGCGCCATGAGCAAGGTTGCTGGAGAGGATCGGCGCACCCGTTTGGGTGAGCGCGATGCCTGCTCGCGGCTGTTCCCCATGATCAACGATGCGTATCGCGCGAGGATATCGCGCAGGGAGATATCATGTCCGCTCTTCACCAGACGCAGTCGACCTATAAGGGCGCACCAGGACGCGCTTTGTGGGTCTCAACGGGTGCATTTACGGTCTGTTTCGCCATATGGACCATTTTTTCGATCATCGGCGTGCGCATAAAGGATGAACTCGGCCTGAGCGAAGCCGAGTTCGGGCTCCTGATCGGCATGCCGATCCTGACGGGCTCGCTCGTCCGCATCGTCCTCGGCATCTGGACCAGCCGCTATGGCGGCCGACTCGTCTACACGCTCACCATGCTGGCGGCAGCACTCGCCACCTTCCTGCTCGCTTATGCTACGACCTATCCGCAGATGCTCCTCGCAGGGCTGGGAGTCGGTCTGGCGGGAGGCTCTTTTGCCGTGGGGGTCGCCTATGTTTCGCCATTCTTTCCGCCGGAAAAACAGGGCACCGCTCTCGGGATTTTCGGTGCCGGCAACGTCGGCGCCGCGGTCACGAAATTTCTGGCGCCATTCGTTCTCGTCGCCTTCGGCTGGCAAGCCGTCGCGGAGGTCTGGGCGGCCGCGCTTCTCGTCACGGCGGTCGTCTTTTGGTTCTCGACGGAAGACGATCCGCAATTCCGCGCCCGCCGCGATGTTGGTGCACCAAAGAAGAGCTTTCTGAGCGAATTCGAGCCACTCAAGAACATTCAGGTCTGGCGCTTCTCGCTCTACTACTTCTTTGCCTTCGGTGGCTTCGTGGCGCTCGCGCTCTGGCTGCCGCGCTATCTCGTCGGCGTCTACGGCTTCGACATCGAGACCGCCGGCATGATCGCCGCCGCCTATTCCATTCCCGGCAGTATCTTCCGCGCCTATGGCGGCGCTTTGTCGGACAGGCTCGGCGCCCGCAAGATCATGTATGCCATGTTCGCGGTGTCTGCCGTCGCAACTGCCATTCTGTCGATACCTGCAGGTGCTGCCGGCGGTGCGATGCCGATCCTAGTGACCCCGATCGTCTTCGTCGTCGTGACCTTCGTGCTCGGCTTCGTCATGAGCCTCGGCAAGGCGGCGGTCTACAAGCATATACCCGTCTACTATCCCTCCCATGTGGGCGCCGTCGGCGGCATCGTCGGCATGATGGGCGGGCTCGGCGGCTTCGTCCTGCCCATCGCCTTCGGCTTCCTCAAGGATGTGACCGGCCTTTGGTCCAGCTGCTTCATGCTGCTCTTCGTCATCGTAGCCGTCTCAATGGTCTGGATGAATGTCTCGATCCGGCAGATCAAGCGCGAGGCCGACCGAGGTGTCCCGGCCGGCGCGCTTGCGCGATAGCCATTCGGATCGACCCTCCGCCGGGCCGTCGTGGTCCACGGATCCATGCGTCGCGATACCCACTTCCCTGCAGGGATAGCCAACTCCCTGCCGACTGCCCGGCCATTCAGTGCCGGGCATTTTTTGTTGGAGGGCGGACCTTGTCGTGAGGCGCTGCAGCGGTCACCGTTGACTCGATCGCAAGCACGAGTAAAGTGTGGGAAAATTGGTATGACCACTTGGCCACCTGGCCGCAGGTCGCCTCAACGGGGATCATGATGTTCTCTGCCGTGGAATCGCGTCGCCTCTATCGCCAGGTGGCGGATCAGATGCGAGCCCTGATCGAACGGGGCGAACTGGCGCACGGGTCTCGGCTTCCGGCGGAGCGCGAGCTGGCGCAGATGTTCGGCGTTTCGCGACCCACCATCCGAGAAGCGCTGATAGTCCTCGAAGTGGAAGGCTTCATCGACATCCGCATGGGTTCGGGCATCTATGTGACGGCGCGTCCGGCGCCGGCGGCCGATGCGCCGCCCGAGGATTTCGAAGGTCCCTTCGAATTGTTGCGGGCGAGGGCCGTGGTCGAATGCGCCATCGCCGAGGAAGCGGCCCGGCTGGCACGCCCGGAGCATATTTCCGTTCTTGACGACAATCTGACCCGGATGGCCGCCGCACTCGAGGATCGCCGCCTCGCGCTTGCGATCGATCGCGAGTTTCACGTTATCGTTTCGAGCATCATCGCCAATCAGACGCTGAACCGTTTCGTCGGCAGCATCCACGACATGCGCATGACGCCCTATTTCGAAAAACTCGCGAGCTACTTTGAAAACACCGATACATGGCGGGCCGCGATGGAGGAGCATCGAGTCATCCGCGACGCGATCGCGCTCGGGGATCCCGCCGCCGCGCGCGCAGCCATGCGCGCGCATCTCGACCAATCTCAGCTTCGCCTGTCCGCGAGCTTCGAAGAGGAGCCATCTGACAGCACGATACCCGCCGCGTGGAGGCGCGTCGGGCGGTAATCCACACAGCGACGACTTCACTTTGGGAGGAAAAAGATGACGATCAGACTGTTGACGCTACTCGGTGCCACCGCGACCATCTTGGCATCGGCCCTATCGGCTCATGCCCAGACGGCGCTCAAATGGGCCCATGTCTACGAAACGTCGGAGCCGTTCCATACCGAGTCCGTCTGGGCGGCGGAAGAGATCGCCAAGCGCACCGAAGGGCGTTACAAGATCGATGTTTTCCCGGCGTCGCAGCTCGGCAAGGAAGCGGATATCAATCAGGGCCTGAAGCTCGGCACCGTCGATATCATCATTTCGGGCTCGAGTTTCGCCGCCCGCGATCATGCGCCGATCGGTGTCACCTATTTTCCCTATATCTTCCGCGACCCCGCCCATATGATCGCCTATACCAAAAGCGACGTATTCAGGCGCCTGGCCGCGGGATATGAGGAGGCTTCGGGCAACCACATCACGGCCGTCACCTATTACGGTACGCGCCACACCACATCGAACAGGCCGATCGCCAAATGCGCCGACATGCAGGGCCTGAAGATGCGTGTCCCCGACGTTCCCGCCTATCTCGCCATGCCACGGGCCTGCGGTGCCAACACGACGCCGATCGCCTTTGCCGAGGTCTATCTGGCGCTCCAGAACGGCACCGTCGAGGCTCAGGAAAATCCGCTGACGACGATCGAGGCGAAGAAGTTCTTCGAAGTGCAGAAGCATATCGTTCTAACGGGCCACATCGTCGATCATCTGAATACGGTCGTTTCGAAGAACCTCTGGTCGCAGCTCTCCGATGCCGACAAGCAGATCTTCACCGAGGTGATGCAGGAGGCGGCCGTGCGTGCCACCAAGATCATCGAAGAGCGCGAAAAGGAGCTCGTCGCCACCTTCAAGGAGCGTGGCATCGAAGTGACCGAGGTCGACAGGGCCGACTTTGAGAAGAACGTCAATGAAAAGGTGAAGCTCGAAGACTTCGGCTACAACAAGGAAGACTGGGAGGCCATCCGCGCCATCAAGTGAACCACTCTCGCCGGCTCGCCTTCCATGGCGGGCCGGCGTTTCGTTTTTCCAGAAGCCGGATCATGCCATGTCCCAGGAAGTCCATTTGCAAACGACGCCAGAAGAAATCGCCCATGCCTTCGAGGAGGCCCCGCCAGCCGCGGATCTTTCCAACTATGCCTTCGAGGATTGGGTGACGCTCGCCGTCTTCTGGCTGATGGCCGGATGCGTGTTCCTGCAGTTCTTCACGCGTTACGTGCTCAACGACTCCTATGCCTGGACTGAGGAGATCGCCACGAACTGCCTGATCGGCGTCGTCTTTCTGGGCTCCGTCATGTGCGTGCGCCTGTCGCGCCACATCCAGGTCGACGTGCTCTATCATTATCTGCCGCTAACTGTCGCCCGAGGCCTGGCGATCTTCGTGGATATCGTTCGTATCGTCTTCTTCGCCTATGCCTGCTGGCTGATGTGGCGCTACGTGGCGATCGTCGCCCACGAACGTATGGTCACCGTCGACCTGCCGCGCAACATCGTCTTCTATAGCGTGATGGCCGGTTTCGTGCTGATGCTCGTCCGCTCCATCCAGGTCTTCGTGGCCAATCAGCGCCGCGGCTATTCGGTTCTCGAAAAGCCCGAGGAATTCCACAAGGTCGAGGACTGATCCCCATGCTACTGCTCGTCGGTTCCTTTCTTGTACTCATGCTGGTCGGCGTTCCCGTCGCCATCTCCATGGCCGCAGCGTCGGTCCTCTATCTGGTCTCCTACAATGTCGCGCCCGACATCATCGCGGCGCAGCGGATGATTGCGGGCGTCGAAAGCTTTCCGCTGCTTGCGGTGCCCTTTTTCATCCTGGCCGGCAATCTCATGAACTCCGCCGGCGTCACCGGCCGCATCTATTCCTTCGCGGTCGCCCTCGTCGGCTGGATGAAGGGCGGGCTGGCCCAGGTCAACATCGTCGGCTCGGTGATCTTCTCCGGCATGTCGGGCACCGCGCTTGCGGACGCCGCCGGCATCGGCACAATCGAGATCAAGGCCATGAAGGATCACGGCTATCCGGTCGAGGCGGCGGTCGGCGTTACCGCCGCTTCGGCGACGCTTGGCCCGATCTTCCCGCCGTCGCTGCCCTTCGTCATCTACGGCATGATGGCGAACGTCTCCATCGGCGCGCTGTTCATGGCCGGTGTCGTGCCGGGCGTGGTGATGACGGTGCTGATGATGCTGACGGTGGCGATCTTCGCCTATAAGCGCGGCTGGGGCTCGGATACGCCCTTCGAAATGAAGCGGCTGCTTGCGGCCTCGCTCGAGGTCGTCGTCGTGCTCGCCGTACCGCTCTTCATCTATCTTTTGATGGCGGCCGGACTGTCGATGAACCTTGCGGTCGGCATCGCGCTCGTGGTGCTGCTTGCTCTCGACTGGTATTTCGACTTTTCCGCCGTCATGGCGCTGATGACACCCATCATTCTGATCGGCGGCATGACCATGGGGTGGTTCACGCCGACGGAAGCGGCCGTCGCCGCCGTGATCTGGTCGTTGTTCCTGGGCCTAGTACGCTACCGCACGATGACGATGTCGACGCTCGCCCGGGCGACCTTCGACACGATCGAGACGACGGCATCGGTGCTCTTCATCGTCACGGCGGCGTCGATCTTCGCTTGGCTCCTGACGGTCAGTCAGGCCGCGCAGATGCTCTCCGGCGCGATCCTGACGATCACCGACAACAAATGGGTTTTCCTCATCCTGGTGAACCTTCTGATGCTCTTCGTGGGCTGTTTTCTCGATACGATTGCGGCGATCACCATATTGGTGCCGATCCTTCTGCCTTTGACCGCCCAGTTCGGAATCGATCCGGTGCATTTCGGCCTGATCATGACGCTTAACCTGATGATCGGCCTGCTTCACCCGCCGCTCGGAATGGTGCTTTTCGTGCTGTCGCGGGTGGCGAAGCTCTCGGTCGAGCGGACGACGATGGCGATCCTGCCGTGGCTCGTGCCGCTGTTCATCGCTCTCATTCTGATCACCTTCGTTCCGGCTGTCGTATTGTGGCTGCCGCAATCGGTCGGCCTGATCCGCTGATGGCAGGAGCACTCATGCGCACGCGCCTCGCCCGCCTTTACGGCCCCCGCGATCTTCGGCTGGAAGTCGCCGACGTTCCCGCACCGGGGGATGGCGAGGTGCTGTTGAAGATGGCCGCAGGCGGCATCTGCGGCTCGGATCTTCACTATTACCAGGACGGGGGCTTCGGACCCGTCCGGGTTCGGGAGCCGATCATTCCCGGCCACGAGGCTTCGGGCCACGTCGCGGCGCTCGGGGCCGGCGCCTCCGGTACTGCTATCGGTGATCTAGTGGCGGTCAATCCGAGCCAGCCTTGCGGGACCTGCCGCTTTTGCGGGGAAGGCCTCCCCGTCCACTGCCTCGACATGCGCTTCCTGGGCAGTGCAATGCGTCTCCCCCACACGCAGGGCATGTTCCGCGACTGGCTGGTGGTTCCGGCCGTCCAATGTCATCCCGCGGGTTCGCTGGTCGGCCCCGGCGAGGCAGCCTGCGCCGAGCCGCTGGCGGTCTGTCTCCACGCGGTCGCCCAGGCCGGCGAAATCAGGGGAAAAAAGGTACTCGTCACCGGAGCAGGACCGATCGGCGCGCTCGTGGTGGCGGCGGCGCGCCATGCGGGAGCCGATGAGATCGTCGTGACGGATCTGGCCGATGCGGCCCTCGACAGGGCCAAGGCCATGGGAGCGACCCGCACCGTCAATGTCCGTCGCGATCCGGCCGGGCTTGCCGCCTACGAGGCCGACAAGGGCCAGTTCCAAGTGGCCTTCGAATGCTCGGCCGCCGAGCCGGCACTACGCGGCGCGGTCGCGGCAGTTCGGCCGCGCGGCACGATCGTGCAGGTCGGCGTGACGGGCGAAATCACCCTGCCGCTCCATGCGCTGGTCGGCAAGGAGTTGCGGCTCGTCGGATCGCAGCGGTTCGACGGGGAATTCGCCCTTGCGGTCGCGCTCATCTCGGATCGCCGAATCGACGTCCGCCCGATCATTTCCCATCAGTTTCCGGTCAACGAGGCGGTTCGGGCCTTCGAGCAGGCCGGCGATCGATCCGCTGCATGCAAGGTGCAGCTGACATTTCTTTCCTGAGGAGTTCACATGCGACATACATGGCGTTGGTTCGGGCCGGTGGACCGGGTGAGCGTTCAAGACGCAGCGCAGGCCGGCGCGCACGGGATCGTCAGCGCGTTGCATCACATTCCGACCGGCGACGTCTGGCCGATCGACGAGATCGGCAAGCGGCAGGAGGAGGTCCGCGCAGGCGGGCTGGAGTGGGAGGTGGTGGAAAGCGTCCCCGTGTCCGAGTGCATCAAGACGCAGACCGGTCCCTGGCGCGAACACGTCGCAAATTGGCAGGAAACGCTGCGCCGTCTTTCAGCCGCCGGGATCCGGACCGTTTGCTACAATTTCATGCCGGTGCTCGACTGGACCCGCACCGATCTGCGCTGGACCGCGCGTCACGGCGCCAAGGCGATGCGCTTCGACCGGATCGACTTTGCAGCCTTCGACATCCATCTCCTTGAGCGGCCGGGCGCATACGAGGACTACGACACGGCGACGCGCGAGGCAGCCGAGCGGCGGTTTCGTGAAATGACGGAGGAGCGACGGCTCGCGCTCTCCCGCAACATCGGCGCGGGGCTCCCCGGCTCCGCCGACGGCTACAGTCTGCCGCAGCTTCGAGAACACCTGCGCACCTATGACGGCGTCAGTCGCGAAAAGCTGCAGCGTCACCTGGTAGAGTTCCTCGCGGAGGTGACGCCGGTGGCGGAGCGGGCGGGCATCAACATCTGTGCCCATCCCGACGATCCGCCCTGGGCGCTGCTCGGCCTGCCGCGCATTCTCTCGAACGCGGAAGATTACGCCTTCATGCTGCGGGAGGTCGACAGCCCGGCCAATGGCGTCACCCTCTGCACGGGTTCTCTCGGCGCCCTTGCCGCCAACGATCTGCCGGCCATGGCCCGCCGGTTCGCGTCCCGCATTCATTTCGTCCACCTGCGCAACGTCCTTCGCGAGGAGGAACGGACACCCTGTTCCTTCTACGAGGACGAGCATCTCGAAGGCGACACGGACATGGTGGCCGTCATTGCCGAACTGCTCAAGGAAGAGCAGCGGCGGCGCGCCGCCGGACGGGCGGACCACCAGATCCCGATGCGGCCGGATCACGGGCAGGAGATTCTCGACGACCTCTCCCGTGGGGCCCAGCCCGGCTATCCGGCGATCGGCCGATTGAAAGGGCTTGCAGAATTGCGCGGCATAGAGTGTGCTCTCTCGCACGCGACCTATGGACTGTTTGCCGCGACTCGTTGATCCTTTGCGCCCGTAGCGTCCGGAAACCGATCCATCGTGATAAGATGGATCGGCTGCCGCCGCGTGCCTTCAGCCGACTTCAATTGTTAGCCATCTTTCCGCCGGAATCACGCAAATTAACTCTCTGCAGTCGTGCGCCATTGACCGCGACACGTTGCGCGATAATTTTTCTGGCAATGGCAGGGTTGGGAAACGGCAATTGACATGCATCGAAGATAACGAACTGTAGCCTCAGGGGCTTGCTCGGGCGACACGGAACGGAAGGAAAAGGCGAGGATGCCGGACGGCGATACGACACTGCCTGCTTCATCTTCCGTCGAGGCCGACTTTTTCGCCCATTCCGACGAACTTGTCTCGCTTTATGACGAGAGTTTTCAGCTCGTCGAATGCACGCCGCGGCACAGACAAACCTATGCCGCCGATTCTCTCGTCGAGACGTCTCTTTGGCACATCTACCCGGAACTGCTGGCGCCCGGGCCGAAGTCCGCCATCGAATTCGTCGTCGCAAGTGGATTGCCGCGAACCGTCGAGATCGCCCACCCATCGACCGGGAGCCGACGCACGCTCGTCATTTTCCGCAGTGCGCGCGGCATCGGTGTCGTCGAAGCTGAAAGCAGTTCCACCTACCGCGAAACGTTCAGTCAGGGCGAGAGCGATCGTGCTCTTCTCCTGCATCAGGCGACCCATGACGTCCTCACCGGCTTGCCCAACCGGCGGCAGTTCAGCGATCAGCTGCGCGGCGCATTGCCTGTGCCGAACGGCGCCCGATTGGCGCTCATGCAGATCGATCTGGACGACTTCAAGCCGATCAACGACACGTTGGGCCACGGGGCAGGCGACGCCGTTCTCAAGATGGCGGCGGACCGGATCAGGAGCGTCCTGAGGGATCGGGAATTCGCGTACCGTCTGGCCGGCGACGAGTTCGCAGTCATTCAGTGGAGGACCGATCAGCCGAGCGAGGCCGAACGTCTGGCGGACGCACTGATCAACGCGTTCAAGGAACCGTTTACGGTCGAGGGCATCAATGTCTTCGTCGGAGCAAGCGTTGGAATTGCCGTCGCGCCGGCGGACGGCAACGAGGTCGAGCAGCTGATGAAAGCTGCTGATATCGCGCTGTATGCTGCGAAGAAGGACGGTCGGGGCCGGTCGAGTACGTTCACCCGCTCGATGCTCATCGTGCTGGAACAAAGGGAAATGTTGCGCCGAAGCCTGCGCACCGCCCTTCAGGAGGGGCAGTTCTTCCTCGAATATCAGCCATTGGTGAAGCCCTCCTCGTTGGTCGTCGGCTTCGAAGCTCTTTTGCGGTGGCGTCATCCGCTGGTCGGCATCATCCCTCCGAGTGTCTTCATTCCGATGGCGGAAGCCGACGGTCTGATGAGTGACATCGGGCGATGGCTGCTGGAGCGGGCGTGCCGGGCCGCCATGGACTGGCCGTCCCATTTCACGATCGCCGTCAATCTGTCTCCCGCCGAATTCCTCCACGAGGGGCTTACGGACCGCGTGGCCCAGACGCTCGACCTGGTCGGCATGCGCGCAGACCGCCTCGAGCTCGAAATCACCGAGTCGGTGCTTCTGGAGCGTACGATCAACAATCTCGATACGCTCAATACCTTGAACGTGTTGGGTGTGCAGATTTCGCTGGATGATTTCGGGACTTTCTATTCGTCGCTGAGCTACCTGAAGACTTTCCCCTTCGACACGATCAAGATCGACCAATACTTCATCAGGGACCTGGAAAGGGACGAGAAGAGCCAGACGATCGTGCGCTCCATCATCGCGCTCGCCCACGGCCTGGGCATGGATGTTACCGCCGAAGGAGTGGAGACCGCGGAGCAGGCAGCCTGGCTTCGGAAAGAAGGCTGCGACCGCCTTCAGGGATATTTTTTAGGGGTGCCGATGCGCGCAGAAGCGATAGCCGACTTTCTCCGCAAAACGCCGGCCATCCCTGCGGCAGGTCTTCAGCGAACATGAGCGGGTCAATGCCGGGAATTATTTCGTATAGCCTTTGAATCTCGTGGCGTTTTTGCGTAGGGAGAAAGCCGCATGCACGAAGCCGAGAACCAGCCCACGGAAGCCGCTTTCGAGCCCTTGCTCCAGTTCGAGATGGAGATGGGTGCCTTTCTTTCCGATTGGAATCATTGCGATCAGCTATCGACCTTCATGGCGCGAATGATAAGTCACAATCGCACTGATCCCGTTCGCCACTCGAATTTCTTCTCGTCCGCATTGAACGAGCTCCTCGAGGTCTCCTTCCGCAGCGGCTCGCCCGACGGCAGGATCGGTTGCGCAGTTTATCGATGGGGGCCGACCGAACGGGTGGAGCTTACTTTCCCGTGTCCGCCCGGTCAGAGGCAGTTTTATAGAGAGGCGGTGTCGAAGACCCGCGACGGCGACGCCCATGCGCGCTACCTTGATTCCATCTCCACCGATCTCGCCCCGAGTCGCGAGGCTGTTCTTCTGGACTTGTCGATCAATTTCGATGCCTACGTGCGGCTCGACGAAAGCGATCCGCCATCGATCAGGCTTGTCGTGGATCTGCCTCTTGAAGGAGTGGTGAGGTGAGTACGACAGCGTTTGCAGTTCCCTTCAAGGCGGAATTCGACCCGAACAGCCAGGAGTTCGCTCTTTCCGGGGTGGTGCGGCCGCGCTCGGCCGACGAGATCGCCGCAAGCATATCGATGCTCAAAGGCGCAATCGAAGACGTGCGGGGCGTTCTCTACATCAACGTCAAGCGCCTGGTGCAGATGAACAACACGGCCTATCACGCCTTCGCGCGCGTTCTTCTCGATGCCTGTCGCACGCGGTCGGACATTCGCTTCGTCGTCGTGACCTCGAGCGTCGTAGGCTGGACCGAGCGCATGTTCGCCCATTTGAACAAGATCGAGCCGCAAGTGACCGTCGAGGTCTACGACTCGAAGTTCTATCCCGGGCAGAGCTTCGTGGAAAACACGAGCTTCATCCCGATCCTGCGCACGCAAACGAAAATGACGTGGCGCCACGAGCGCACGATCCTCCCGCGTCACGGCCTGCGCCCGGGTATGACGATGGCAGACATATGTTGCGGCATCGGCGACTTCGCCATGCTGGTGCGGAAAGAGTTCCAGCCGGCACGCATCGTGGCGCTCGACCATTCCAAGGCGAGCCTCGCCTATGCGCGCGACGTGGCGTCCGGCTTCGGCGTAACGGATATCGAATATACCTATGGCGATGCCTCCGAGATGTTGCTCGAGGACAATCAGTTCGATTTCGTCACCTGCCGCCATTCGCTGCAGATCTTCAACCAGCCGGATGTGCTCCTGAAGGAACTCTTCCGGATCTGCAAGCCCGGCGGGCGGGTCTATATAACCAACGAGAAAAACTCGCACTGTCTCGGCGAACCGCGCGCACGGAGCATTCAATGGACCTACAACGAGGTCGCGAGGCTGTTCAGCCATTTCGAAATGGATGTGGAGTTCGGACCGAAGAGCAAGCGCTATCTTGTCGACGCGGGCTTTGACGATATCACCGTCGAATCGTTCATGGTCACCAATCTCGACGGGGACCCTCAGGACTTCGCCGATATCATCGCGGCGTGGGAGAACGTCTATGCCGGTGAAATGGCCGTCAAGCGCGGCGACCCGCCCGAGTTCATCGAACGTTTCCGCCAGGGTTTCCGGGACCACATTTTTGCCGCCCTCCACCCCAAGGGCTATGCCGGCTGGCCGATCTGGGCGGCCTCAGGGCGCAAGCCGCTATGAGCCTGCCCGGGGAAAACACCGCCCGTTTGGGCCTACGCTCCTTCCGCGCCAAGTTCGTGCTGGTCGTCGGAAGCGCGGTGCTCTTTGATCTGCTCGTCACCGGCGGTCTTGCGCTCTGGAACGTGCAGAGACTTTCCCGCGACGCGGCGGCGGAAGTCGGCCGCGGCCTGGAGGAGGCCAACCAGGACTATATCCGCTCCTATGCGGCAACCACGGCTGCCCGGGTCAACCTGCTGCTCAACCAGGTCCACTCCGATGTGGGCACATTGGCGGGCGTTCTACAGGAGCAGATCGACCGGCCGGTGAGAAAATCGCAAATCGGGGAAGCGATGGCGCGCGGCGCGCCGGGAACCGTGACGGTCGCGTACGATCAGAAAGGCGGATGGGCTCAGAACCTGCCGGGCTCTCCATCGGTCGTCAGCGTCTGGGGCTATCTTCTTGACCAGAACCACGTTCCGCTTCCCGACGTGCAGACGGACATCGAAAACAGCGCAGTTCTAGATCTTGTCGCGCCGAGCCTGCTCGCAAACGGTCAGTCGAAACTGCAGATGTATTATATTGGCCCGAAAGAGCGGCCGATATTCAGGACGGCGCCCTATACGGACCAGGCCCAGACCTTCGATAAGCTCTACCCGGGACACAATTCGGCGGAGTTCTGGTCTTTCTTTTTTCCCGGACTCTACGAATCTTGGGAACAATGGGCGCATGACCCGAAGTCACGTCCGGTGAATGGCGACATCACACAGACGGCACCCTATACCGACGCCATAACCGGCAAGCTCATCGTCAGTTTCTTCCAGCCGCTGTGGTCGCGCGACCGCAGCCGTGTGCTGGGCGCTGCCGGCACGGATATCACGCTCGACCAGCTGGCCGAGATCGTCGAGAACGTTAAGGTTGCCGAGACCGGTTTCGGCTTTCTGACGATGTCAGACGGCAACGTCGTTGCCATCAATCCGGTTGGAGAAAAGGTCATCGGCCTTCGGGCGTCGAACGCGGCCGCCAGCGGAGGTGTAACGGGTCTCGATCGCTCTCTGCGTCGCAGCGCCCAGCCGGAAATTGCGCAATTGCCCTTAGGCGAGGATGGACTGCTCAAGCATATTCTCCTTGAGGAGAACGGCGAGAGGGTACCCTATCTGGTCGTCCTGAAACAGTTGCAGCCGACCAACCTCTGGGCATCCGGCCCGGTCCGCCGTGAAGCGATGCTGCTCGGCATCGCCGTGCCGGAACGGGAAATCTACGCTTCGCTGTTTGCCGCCCAAGCCGGGATCTCGGAGGCGACCAACAGGATCTTGATTTATCAGGTCCTGGCGCTGCTCGTATCCCTGTTCTTCGTCATTGCCGCCGTGTTCGCCATATCCAAGCGGATCACCGGCGGCATAAGCGCGCTTGCTAATGCCGCCAAGCGCATCGAGGCGAAGGACTATTCGGTGCGGGTCGACATTCCGACGCGTGACGAAGTCGGCGACGCCGGCGCCGCCTTCAATCGTATGGCGGAAGAGATCAGCTTCCACACCGAGAACCTCGAGCAACTTGTTGAGGATCGGACGAAAGAGATCGAGGAGGCGAACCTCCAGATATCAGCGCTGAACCAGCAGTTGCGCAGCGAGAACCTGCGTCTCGGAGCGGAACTCGCCGTTGCCCGCCGTATCCAGATGATGGTCCTGCCGAAGGCCGGCGAGCTCGAGGAAATCGCCGAACTGGAGATCGCCGCCTATATGCGGCCCGCCGACGAGGTCGGCGGCGACTATTACGACGTGCTGAAGGACGGAAAACGGCTAAAGATCGGCATCGGCGACGTGACGGGGCATGGTCTCGAGAGCGGCGTGCTGATGCTGATGGTCCAATCCGTAGCCCGCGCCTTGCAGGAAATGGGCGAGATGGAGCCGGCGCAATTCCTCAACCGCGTTAACCGGGCGATCTACAAGAATCTCGTCAGGACCAGGACCAACAAGCATCTCTCCCTGGCATTCCTCGACTATGACGGCGCAAGGCTGACGCTTTCCGGGCAGCACGAGGAGTTGATCGTCATCAGAGATCTGGAAAGCGTGGAGCGGATCGACACTCTGGATCTCGGTCTGCCGATTGGGTTGGAGCCGGATATTTCCGCCTTTGTCGCAACGCGCGAAATCTCCTTCAGTCGCGGCGACATGATCATCCTCCATACCGATGGCGTGACGGAGGCGGAGAGCGGAACCGGCGAACTCTTCGGCATCGAAAGGCTCTGCGAAAGCGCGCGATGCCGCTATGGCAGCAGCGCCGAGGACGTCAAATCCGGCATCATCGAGGATTTGATGGCACATATCGGTACCCAGAAAATTCATGACGATATCACTCTCGTGGTGATGAGGCACAGGTGAGCGGATGACGACTTTATATGGACTGGAGGATCTTGCCGTCGGGACGGGCGAGAATTCGACGAAACTCCGTCTCTTCGACGGCCCGCTCGATCTCGGCTGGAAGCATTGCGCGATGACGTCCGATTTCGTGGCCGAGTTCGCGGCTCTGCGCTACAAAACGTCCCGCGGCCTCTACAAGGAAGTCCGGCACAATGTCGGCTATTTGACCAACGAGCTGATAGAGAACGCCGTGAAATTCCGTGCAGGCGGCGAAATCGTCGTGGAGGCGGCGATCGCCTCCAACACGTTCCGAACCAAGGTTTCCAATCTCGTCGACAAGGGCACGGCCGACAAGTTCCGCCATCTGCTTTCTGAAATAACGATAGGAGATCCGTCCGACCTTCTGATTGAGCGGATAGAGGCGAACGCAACAGGCTCGGGACCCGGCTCCGGTTCCGGCCTTGGACTTTTGACGCTCATGAGCGATTATGGTGCACACTTCGCCTGGATTTTCGGATCTGGCGAAGCGGATGGCAAGATTCCGCTGGAAACCTATGCTTCCATCGCCATCCCCGACCTCTCGAATTGACGGACAACGAAAACATGGAAATCAAGGAAAACGAATATCGCGTTTGGTCGGAGGACAAGGACATCTATTTCGACGGGACGATGCGCTTGCCGAGCACCGAAGCCTACGCCCCGATTTTCTCCCTCGTTATGAATATGCTCGAAGCCGAGCCGGAGCGCATGACCGTCGATCTCACGGGGCTGCAGTTCCTCAATTCCTCCGGGATCAACCTGCTTGCGAAGCTCACCATCGAAGCGCGCAAGCGGCCGAACATTCAGTTTACCGTTCGCGGAAGCTCCGAGTTCCCCTGGCAGACGAAGTCCCTGCCGAACCTCAAGAAACTCCACCCGGGCGTCGATCTGAGGCTAAGCTGAAGGGCGCTCCCAAAGTTCGAAGGCGCGCTGAAGGCATCACGGATATTGCACGCCGTTTGTCGCCGTGTAGATGGAATAGAGCGACTGGGTGGCCGTAATGAAGAGGCGGTTCTTCTTGGGGCCGCCGAAGGTGAGGTTCGACACAGTCTGCGGCACGAGGATCTTGCCGAGTAAGGTGCCGTCCGTGTCAAAGCAATGCACTCCGTCGGCAGCACTGCACCAAAGATTTCCCGCTACGTCGAAACGGAAGCCGTCCGGATTGCCGTTGTCGATGGAACAGAAATAGCGGCCGTTTGCGAGGACGTCGTCAGCGGCGACGTCGAAAACGCGGATATGGCTCGGAAATTCGTGCTTTGCAGATCCCGAGTCGGCAATATAAAGCCGCGCCTCGTCCGGCGAGAAGGCGAGCCCGTTCGGCTGGATGAAATCGCGGACGACGGCCTTGATTGCGCCGGATAGAGGGTCGATGCGGTAGACGTTGCGTGTCGGCTGTTCCGGTTCCGCTTTGTGGCCCTCATAGTCCGATATGATGCCGTAGGTTGGATCGGTAAACCAGATTGAGCCGTCGGAGTGCACCACGGCGTCGTTCGGCGAATTGAGCCGCTTTCCTTCATAACTGTCGGCGAGCACGGTGATGCGGCCGTCATGTTCTGTGCGCGTCACGCGCCGGCCGCCGTGCTCGCAGGAGATAAGGCGGCCCTGGCGGTCGCGCGTGTTGCCGTTCACGTAATTCGAGGGGGAGCGGAAGACGGAAGCGCCCCCGTGCGGCGTCCAGCGCATCATGCGTTGGTTCGGAATATCGCTCCAGATTAGGCAGTCGAGGTCGGAAAACCAGACCGGCCCTTCCGCCCAGCGGCAGCCGCGATAAAGTTCTTCGAGCGCTGCGCTGCCAACAATCAGTGAACGGAAACGTTCGTCGCGAATGTCGTAGAGCGGGCTATCTGCCAATGCTGTTCCTCCATTTCCCGAGAGCCCTTCGGCGTGAGGACGCGGGAATATCTCCGGCTGGTCCTCTGGTTGCCGCAGGGTTTCATTTATAGTTCGACTCCGGCCGAAGGGAACAGGCGATACACCCATCGCCTGCATTGATTTACCTCTCGCAGGGCGATTTGAAGGCTACTTCGCCAGCTCGCTGCGTGACGCGTTCCGTCAAGCCGCGGAACAACTCCTGAACCCAACGGGTTGTTTGGCGGAAGGGACGCATTTTGCATAACGGGAGAATGCCTGATGAAAGATCTGATCGTCAAAGGTGCCATTGTTCTGGGTCTCGGACTCGGCTGCTTTGCTGTTCCAGCAGCGGCGCAGAGCACGACCAAGAACAGCACCGTCACCGGCGCAGCCGGCGGAGCTGCTGCAGGCGCAGTCATAGGTGGCCCTGTCGGGGCTGCCGTTGGTGGCGTCGCAGGAGCAGTCGCGGGTGCGGCGCTCGATCCGCCGCCGCCGAAGGTAATCGAGTATGTCGAGGCGCAGCCGCTTCCGGCAGAGCCGGTCGTTGTTCAACAGGAGATCGTGGTCGGAAAGCCGCTGCCTCAGACTGTGGTGGTCACGCCGATCCCTGACGATACGCGCTATGCCTATGCCGTAGTCAACGAGAAGCGCGTCATCGTAGAGCCGAAGAGCCGCACGGTGGTGCAGGTCGTTCAGTAAAACACGGGCCTGAAACGCGTTCGAGCGGGAGAAACCGCGTAGGCTTTTCTCTCGCGCTCTGAACCTCAAGCTTGCCCGGCGAGTATCCTAAGCCCGCCGGGTATTCCTATAGCGCCGCGTTTTGCGTCAAAACGCCCCAAGCGGCCATTGCGCCGTCGGCGACGTTTTTCAGCGCTTCATAGCTGCCGCCATCGCGCGCGAGGATCGACATTCCATGTTGTACCGTCGCATAAAAGGTCGCGACGGCCCCGGCATCCACCCCATCGGGCAACTCGCCTCCAGCAATTGCAGCTTCCAGCCGGTGGCGTAGCTTATCGATGTTTTCCGTTCGGTGACGGGTCAACGCTTCGCAGACCGCTTCGGGAATTGCTGCCTGGTGAAGTCCTCCGAGCGCTATCAGGCAGCCGTGCGGGGTATCCGGCTGAGAGTAGGCTTCGGCTGTCGCGAGAAGGAAGCTATTGACCGCTTCCCTTGCCGTCGGCGCTGTCTCCAGCGGCGCCCAGATTTCAGTGCCGACCGTTTGGCCGTAGAGTTCCATTGCCTCAAGATAGAGCGCTTCCTTGCAGCCGAATGCGGCATAAAGGCTGGGCGCATTGATGCCCATGGCAGCGGTCAGCGCTGTGAGCGACGCGCCCTCGTATCCTCTCTCCCAAAACACCTTCATGGCGCGCATGAGGGCATCGGCACGATCGAAGCTGCGGGGGCGGCCTTTGTCGGACATAGGATCCACTCTTTTCTGTAGCGATCGATAAATATATCGCTTGACAGGTATTGGCAAGCTCGGGCAACTTTTGTGTATCGATCATTACAGAATGGAGTTTCCCGATGACATCGATCAGTTTGGCCGGAAAGACCGCTTTCGTTACCGGCGGCAGCAGGGGTATCGGCGCGGCTATCGCCAAGAGGCTTGCTCTGGAGGGGGCGGCGGTGGCGCTGACTTATGTGAATGCGGCCGAACGTGCGCAGGCAGTCGTGTCCGAGATCGAGCAGGCGGGCGGCCGCGCGGTTGCAATCCGTGCCGACAATCGCGACGCCGAAGCCATCGAGCAGGCCATTCGCGAAACTGTCGAAGCCTTGGGCGGGCTGGACATACTGGTCAACAGCGCTGGCATCTGGCACTCGGCTCCGCTGGAGGAGACGACTGTCGCCGATTTCGACGAAGTGATGGCCGTCAACTTCCGTGCGCCCTTCGTGGCCATTCGTTCGGCGTCAAGGCATCTCGGTGACGGCGGCAGGATAATCACGATCGGCAGCAACCTGGCCGAACTGGTTCCCTGGCCGGGGATCAGCCTCTATTCTGCCAGCAAGGCTGCTCTGGCCGGTTTGACGAAAGGCCTGGCTCGCGACCTTGGGCCGCGCGGGATCACCGTCAACATCGTTCATCCAGGCTCGACCAACACCGATATGAACCCGGCCGATGGCGACCATGCCGAAGCGCAACGGGAACGTATCGCCACCGGCAGCTACGGTGAACCGCAAGACATCGCCGGCCTCGTCGCCTGGTTAGCGGGGCCGCAAGGCAAGTTCGTCACCGGCGCTTCGCTGACCATCGACGGCGGTGCCAACGCTTGATCCCGGAAAGCCGCGGCCATGGTCACGGTGTCAGTAATGCATGGCGCCCGAACATGTGCCGCGGGTACGCGGCTCAACCCTCAGCCTTGAACCGATTTGAGCCAGTCGCCGATCGTGGCCCCGCGGTCCCGCTCAGGCGGCGCAACGGGCGTGGCGAGGCGTTCGGTGGCCGCGGCCTTGCGGATTTCGCGCGGACTCGCTCCGAATTCGTGGCTGAAGGCACGGGTGAAATTCGCGGCAAGGTCGAAGCCGGCCGCTTCCGCGATCTCTGCGATGGGCCTGTTGTTGGTCGGATCGCTGAGCTCCGCGTGCGCCTGCAGGAGCCGGCGTCTGCGAATATAATTGAGCACGCCGCCGCTCGGCTCGAAAAGCTGATAGAGGCGGGTTCTGGAAATGCCGAGCTCCCGGCATATGGCTTCGGGCGTGAGGTCGCCCGAGTTAAGGTTGAGATGGATATATCGGTGCGCCCGCTCCATCACTCCCATTTTCGCCTGGGAACCTCCCGCGTCCGGTCTCACCGCCGCCACGCAGGCGACGACCATGTCGCGTATCGTGCGAACGATGCGCGGCACTTCTTCCACGGTGATGTTGCCGAGGTTTTCTTCCATGCCGTTGATATAGTTGGCGAGCAGGTCGGCGAGGCTGCCGAACAAGACCGAATTGTTGGCGCCTTCGAGCTTGCCAGCATCGTCCGCAAGCAGTTCATAGGGCATGAAGAGAAGGATCGATGCGGCATCCGTCATCCGCCCACGATAGGGATAGCCGAGCGACCGGAAGAAGAACTCTCCAGGCCCCGTCTCGGTGACGCGGCGGTCGGCTTCGGTCCATGACCGGCCACTGCGAAAGAGGCCGACGTTCCAATGGTCGATCGGGCTCGAGCGCAACATCGTCTGGGAGCGCTCGAAACTATGTGCCGGCGTCACCTGTTGAACGATCAGCAAATCGCCGAGATGCCATCCGGTCAGTTCGGCCGCAAAGCCGTCCTGTTCGGACACCCCGTCGGGCAGGCGCACGTCCACGAGCGGCGCCATATGCGCCCGCCAGGATCTAAATTGCTCCTGCGGCGGCAAATCACGCGTCGAGAATCGCGAAGGTACGAGAGCCGGCGGCCTTTCGGCTGAACGGTCCTTTCGGGCTGTCGGATCGCGCGGCCAACGGCGCCGCTCCATATGGGCGGGCCAAGCAGGAACTTCGACGGGGTCATCTCCTGATCCGGAGTCCTTCGTCATGCAACTCTCCAGCGAAATGGATTGCCCGTTTGGGTGAGCCCGAACGAGCGATTACCCGGGCGGCGAATCTGTCCCACCCTGGCGCAACTCGCCCCAGGGTGGAATCGAATCGCTGAGGTACACCTGCCAGTTTCCAGTTTATACCCCGTTATATGTAGAAATGCACGGCGGGATAACAATCGGGATTGGGTGATAATGACAATCCCCATCCGCTGATTGTATTAAATACCCACAGTTGTTCAAAGCATTGCCGAAAAGTAATGAAGGTAGTTTCGAACGTTAAAGTTTCGATCACCAATTTATTGTGCCTGCTGTGGATGAATTTTAGAAGTTAGCAGATAGTGTGAGGAATATTCCGTGAACTATTTCAGAAATGACTTCAGGGGAACTCTCTTCGGAACGAATGAAGCTACTGAGTCACTGCGGCGCCGAAGCCTCAAAAAGAGAATACTTGTTACCGGCGGTGCCGGCTTTCTGGGCTCGCATCTTTGCGAGCTGCTTCTCGGCGCCGGGCACGAGGTCATTTGCCTCGATAACTTCTCGACGGGCCTGAGGCGCAATATCGCGCCCCTCAAGCGCTTCGATACCTTCCGCGTCATCGCCCACGACGTCGTTGAGCCCATCGACCTCGAGGTCGACGAGATCTATAACCTCGCCTGCCCGGCATCGCCGCCGCATTACCAGGCAGACCCGATCCAGACGACGAAAACCTGCGTGATCGGCTCGCTCAACCTCCTCGATCTGGCTGCTCGTCGTGGCGCACGCATCTTCCAGGCGTCTACATCGGAAATCTACGGCGACCCGCATGTCCACCCGCAGGTGGAAAGCTACTGGGGCAACGTCAATCCCTTCGGCCCGCGCTCCTGCTACGACGAGGGCAAGCGTTGCGCAGAGACCCTGTTCTTTGACTTCCACAAGTCCCATGGGGTCGAAATCAAGATCGTCCGTATCTTCAACACCTACGGCCCGCGGATGCGACCGGATGACGGCCGTGTCGTTTCCAACTTCATCGTCCAGGCCTTGAAGGGTGAGGACATCACGATTTACGGTGACGGCTCCCAGACCCGTTCCTTCTGTTTCGTCGACGACCTGATCGACGGCTTCGTGCGCCTGATGGCATCGCCGCCGTCGCTTACCGGGCCGGTCAATCTCGGCAATCCGGCAGAGTTCACGATCGGCGAACTCGCCGAAGAGGTGATCCGGTTGACCGGCTCGCGCTCGAAGATCGTCCGGCGGCCCCTGCCTGTCGACGATCCCCGCCAGCGCCGTCCCGACATCTCGCTCGCGACGGAAGAGCTCGGTTGGCGTCCGAAGGTCAATCTGGCCGAAGGCCTTGCGCACACGATCCGTTATTTCGACGACCTTCTCTCCCGGTCGATCCGGGAAAGTGCGGAGCTGGTCTGATGGTTGCGCCACGTATCCTCGTCACCGGTGGCGCCGGCTATATCGGCAGTCACACCGCAAAGCTACTGCGCCTGGAGGGTATCGAGCCCGTCGTCTACGACAATCTGACGACCGGGAACCGTTCCGCCGTGCGCTGGGGACCATTCATTCAGGGAGATATCCTGGACGGGAGGCACCTGATCGAAGTCATCGAGGCCCACCAGCCGGATGCCGTCATCCACTTTGCCGCATCCGCCTATGTTGGCGAATCCGTCGCCGATCCCGCGAAATACTACAACAACAACGTCCGCGGCACGCTCTCGCTCCTTGACGCCTGCCGCCAGACGGGCGTCGACAAAGTGATCTTCTCATCGAGCTGCGCCACCTATGGCGCACCGGCCGCGCTGCCGATCGACGAAGCGACGCCACAGGCACCGATCAACCCCTATGGCAAGACGAAACTGATGGCCGAGCACATGCTCGCCGACTATGCGGCCGCCTTTGCGCTGAATTATGTCTCGCTGCGCTATTTCAACGCATGTGGCGCTGATCCTGAGGGTGACCTTGGCGAATGGCACGACCCGGAAACGCACCTCATTCCGCGGGCTCTGATGGCCGCGGCAGGCAGCATTCCGCATCTGGAGATTTTCGGCGAGGACTACGATACCCCGGACGGAACGTGCGTGCGCGACTATATCCACGTAGCCGATCTTGCGAGCGCCCATGTGCTGGCATACCGGCATCTCGCCAAGGGCGGCGGGAACCTCGCGCTCAACCTCGGTACCGGCCGCGGCTTCTCAATAAAGGAAGTCCTGCGAACGATCGGCGAAATTACCGGGCATCACGTCCCGGTCGTGTTTCGCCGGCGTCGTGCCGGAGATCCGCCGGCTCTCTATGCGGATGCCGGGCTTGCTTGCCGGACACTCGGCTTCCTGCCGCGATATTCCGATCTCGAGACGATCGTGCGAACGGCGGCCCCGTTCTTCGGGCTGGAGGTGCGGTCATGACCGTCCTTTCCACCAATGAGCCGACGCGCATTTCCAAGGACGGCGAGCCGCGGCTCGTACCTGTGCTCACGCGCGGACGCCGGATGGAATTTCTGCTCGGCGCCGGGCTTTGGGTCGCGGCGCTCGTCCATTTCTGGGCCTGGTGGCTGGAGCCGCGCCATCACGTGGACGCCTTGGGCAGCACCATCGTGACCGCGGTCCTTGCCTGGGTCACCCTGCTGCCGGCCTATTTCATTGCCGTCTTCCATGGCGCGTTGAAACCAAACGGACCATTGCGGCTCCCGGCCGGCAGTCGCATCGCCATGGTAGTCACCAAGGCTCCGTCGGAACCGTTTTCGATCGTGGCTGAGACATTGGAGGCAATGCTTGCGCAGGAGGTGCCGCACGACACCTGGCTTGCCGACGAGGATCCGTCTGAGGCGACGCTCGACTGGTGCCGCAGCCATAACGTCCTCGTCTCCACCCGCAAAGGCCGGGAAGACTATCACCGGGCCACATGGCCACGGCGCACGCGCTGCAAGGAGGGCAATCTCGCCTTCTTCTACGATCACTACGGCTATGATCGGTATGACTTCGTGGCTCAGCTCGACGCCGACCATGTCCCCGCACCCGGTTATCTTTTCGAAATGCTTCGCCCCTTTGCCGACCAGGACGTGGGTTACGTCTCGGCGCCGAGCATCTGCGACCGCAATGCTTCCGAGAGCTGGTCGGCGCGCGGTCGGCTCTATGCGGAGGCGAGCATGCACGGTGCTCTCCAGGCCGGATATAGTGGCGGTCTCGCGCCGCTCTGCATCGGCTCTCACTACGCGGTGCGCACGGCGGCACTCAAGGAGATCGGCGGGCTCGGTCCGGAGCTTGCAGAAGACCATTCGACGACATTGATGATGAATGCGGGAGGCTGGCGCGGCATTCACGCGCTCGACGCGATCGCCCATGGCGACGGACCGCGCACCTTTGCCGACCTGGTGACCCAGGAGTTCCAGTGGTCGCGTAGTCTCGTCATGCTCCTGCTGAAGTATTCGCCGCGTCTCGTTGGCCGGCTGCCGCTGCGGCTGAAGTTCCAGTTCCTCTTCTCGCAGCTCTGGTATCCGCTCTTCGCGTGCTTCATGGCGCTGATGTTTGCAATGCCGATCGTCGCCCTTGCACGCGGCGAGACCTTTGTCGCTGTGACTTATCCGGAGTTTCTGGCCTATTTCGCGCCGCTTTCGGTCATCCTCGTCCTCCTGGCCTATCGCTGGCGTGCAACCGGCGCCTTTCGGCCTTACGACGCGAAGATCCTAAGCTGGGAGTGCATGCTCTTCCTCTTTGCGCGCTGGCCGTGGGCACTTGCCGGTACGCTTGCCGCCCTGCGCGACTGGCTCACCGGGTCCTTCGTAGATTTTCGTGTCACGCCGAAGGGATCATCCGAGGTCGACCCGCTGCCCCTGCGGGTGCTCGCGCCCTACTTCTTCCTGGCGGTTGCGGCCGTCCTGCCGGTCCTGTTCGTCGAAGATGCCGCGAAGGCCAAGGGGTTCTACCTCTTCGCGATCCTCAATGCGGCAATTTACTGCCTGCTTCTAATGGTCATCGTCCTGCGGCATTCGAGAGAAAACGCCGTTGGCACCGCGTCCCGTTTCTATCGTCCCACAATAGCGGCTGGGCTCCTGGCGGTCGTCGCGCTGCCTGGCATTGCGACTGCCGAACACGGGAAAGACGGGCTCGAGGCGCTCGCATGGGGCAGTGGGCGCCTGCGCATCTTCGAGGAGCGTTATGCGGTAGCCGGAGCCGGGCAGGGCGGTACGGCATTGCGCAAGATCGTCTTCCGTCCCCGCTGGATTTCCGCCCCGGCGGAACAGCGGGACGGCAATTCAGAGAGGGGATAGGAACATGAGAGTGAAAGTCCCATTCTTCGGGAGAGAGGGCCGCGGCACCCGACATGCGCTGCTCGGCAGGCACTTCGTCCTTGGCATCTTGCCGGCCGCCCTATTCCTCTGGAATTCACCGGCGTCCGCGGAAGTTGCCGTTCCCGAAAACGCCCGCACCATGACGGGCGTGGAGCTCTACATGATCTTCCAGGGCAAGACCTGGACATGGGAGAGCGGCGCCGGCCGGATGGAGAGTGAAGACCGTGCGTTCCGGGCCTGGTCGCAATCGGCCACGGGGGAGAGCTGGGCAGAAGGCCGCTGGAGCGTGAATGACCGCGGCCAACTCTGCCTGACGGCCGTGTGGCACAGCCAGGGTGCCGCCGCCCGCGACAAGACCTGCTTCAGCCACCGCACGCTCGATGGAACCATCTACCAGAAGAGGGAGCCGTCCGGCGACTGGTACGTCTTCAAACATGCCAAGGTGAAGGCAGGCGACGAGTTCAACCGGCTGGTCAGGGAGGATCTGGTCGCCGCCAAGCTCGCAGCCGTCAAGGAGCGTCTCGAGGGCCAAGTGAAAGAAACAAAGAATAGCGTTGGCCGGCAAGCCGGGATGAACGCGGTTGGAGGTGTTCAATGAACAGGAAATCAAAGGCCATTACCTTCGCATCTCTCGGCCTGTTGCTGTCGGGTACCGTGCTCGCGGCCAATATGCCGCGGGGTATCCCCGAACCGAATTCGCCGACGATGGCGACACCATCGGACAAGCGACCCGTACTGACGGAGAACTCGATCGATTTCGGCGCTTACGACCCCCACGGCGACTTCGGCACGCCGGGCAGCTCGAAGATCGAGCATCTCTTCCTGCCCTGGGAAGACGTCGATCTGTCGACGCTGACGCTTGCCGACGACTATGCCCAAGCGCGCGGCCGCTCGCTCATGATCACCATCGAACCCTGGTCATGGTCGCCCGAGTGGCGCGTGACCGAAGGGGAGCTCCTGCGTTCGATCCTGAGCGGCGAACGCGACGAGAACATGGCCCAGGTCTGTTCCGCTGCCGCTACCCTCAAGAGTCCCGTGATCATCCGCTGGGGCCAGGAAATGGACGAAACCGACAACCAGTTTTCCTGGTCCCATTGGCGGGGCGAGGACTTCAAGGCAGCCTATCGCCGCGTGGTGAACGTCTGCCGCAGCCACCTGAAGCACGCGAAGTTCATGTGGTCGCCCAAAGGTAACGAGGGGCTCGAAGCCTTCTATCCGGGTGACGATGTCGTCGACATCGTCGGGCTTTCGGTATTCGGTTACCAGCCCTACGACCGGGGCACGACCGGCCGCGATCAGACATTCGCGGAGCGGCTGGCGCCCGGATACGGCCGGGTGATGAACTACGGCAAGCCGATCATGGTCGCCGAGCTCGGCTACGAGGGCGATGGCTCCTATGTAGCTAGCTGGGTGGCAACGGTCGCCGAGCGCCACGCCGAATTCCCGCAGCTGACAGCCGTGGTCTATTTCAACGATCGCGAAATTTATGACTGGCCGCAGGGCTACGGCCGCCCCGATTGGCGGGTCGTCCGCGATACCATTAGCGGGCAAGCGCCCGATGGAGGCATGTGATGAAATCGATATATCGAGGGATACCTTTGGCCATCGCGATGGCCGCCAGCATAGTCGCTGCTTCGTTCGCCGAGGCCGCCACTGCGCGTGCCGAGAGGAAGACCACTCCCCTGACGCACGCGGAACTGTACCAACTCTACGGCCAGAAATCCTGGATATGGAAAGAGGGCGCAGGTTATTTCTCGGTGCAGGCACGTCGCTTCACCGCCTGGTCCAAGGAGAACGGCAAACCGTCCTACGGGGTCGGCCGCTGGTTCATCACCGGACCCGGGAAGCTCTGCTTCCGTGCCGAATGGCATGCCAGGGGTGGCTCGGCGCCGGCGACGACCTGTTTCAGCCATGCCAAACGGGGTGGCGTGATCTATCAAAGGCGCGAGCCGGACGGCGCCTGGTACGTCTTCAAGAACGCACGGGTGAGGCCAGATGACGAGTTCACCAAGCTTCGACGCGGCAATTATGTGGGCGCGAGCCTGAACCGCATCGAGGCGAGACTCGGCCGGGTCGAGTAACCCCGGCCGGGAAGGGGTTGCGCGGCTGGCCGGTGTCAGCAGTTCAAACTGGCTCCGCAGATGAGCCCGGCGTCGAAAGGCCCGCAACCCCGCCCCACGCTTTTCCGGACCCGCTCAGCGAAGGAAACAGCGCGAGGTGCTGCCGAAGCCGCTGGGCGTGCAGACATAGGGAGCCCGCCCGAGAAAGGCCGAGCGCACCAATTTGGGCGCTTTTTGCTTTACGGCTTGCTTGCCCGGTGCGGGCTTTCTTTCAGGCAAGGGGTAGCCGACTTCCCGCGTGATTGACGAGGTCGTCTCCTGACTGACCGTCGAAGAACAGCCCCAGGTGGCCACGGCGAGCATGACCGCAAGGGTGCTGCGGGCGACGGTTTTGCGGGCTTCGAACAGTCCGCATAATGCTTTCGACTTTACCTTCACAATCGGAACTCCCCGTTTTTGCTTGTGAAGGAAGGTTAGCCGAAAGCATTTAATTCAGGGTCGAGGAAAAGCCGACAATTCGCCGGGATTGCGTATCAGGCGCTTAACCATTCGGGCACTCACGGCGGCCCGGAAGCTGCCGCGCCGCGCCTCAATTTTCGACCTTGTTGCTGAAATGCGCGTTGCCGAGGCCCGTCCCGATCGTCAGGATCCCCCAGCTCGATGCATGATGCACGAAGGGTATCTGCGACAGACCTTGCACGACCGCGTCGTTGTGCATGATCACGAAGGTCTCGTGATCGCCGATTTGCGGAATGGCGTCCTTGAGCGCGGCAGGCAGGTTGAAATGTTCGCTTTCCCAGTTGCCGCCCGGCAGGTTCTGGCCGCCGCGAAGGATCGAGCCATCTTCGTTGATCACACCGGGGCAGGCCACGCCGATGACCGGCGCCGGCGCGAGGTCCGCCTTGTCCGCCTTGGCTATAAGCTTCTCGATCATGCCGATGAGCCCCTCGATGGTCGTGCTTCTGTTGGGCTTGTCATCCGCATGTCGCCAGATATCCGATTTCCAGACCTTGGCCTTGGAGAGATCGGTTTCATCCTTCAGGTGCAGCTCGACTATGCCCACGCGGATATTGGTGCCGCCAATGTCGATGGCGAGGATCGCCTTGTGTCCCTTCAGCATCCAGGCAGGCATGAGATGCGCGGCACCGACAAGTCCCGCATCATCCGGATGGTGAACGATGGGGGAGAGTTCGATCTTGATGCCTTCAGCCTTCAGCAGCACCATTGCCCGGGCAATGGCCAATTCACCTACTGCGCTTCCCCGAAAGCCTCCGCCGATTACCACGCGTTCCGTATTCTTCCAGTTCTTTTGTTGCAGGAACCGTTCGAGAACGCTGGCGAGCTCGCCGGCGAAATCGTCGACCGCACCCATGATCAGGGCGGCCGCCTCCTTGTCGTCGCCGCGCAGAAGGGCATCGACTTGCTTTTTGGACAGATCCTGCGTCAAGGACTGCCCCAGCGGATCGTCGCCACCTTTGCGCACGCGTTTGCGCCAGGCGTCGAGCTTCTCCTGGAAGGCAAATTTGTTGGCCCTGTCGCCAAGGAAGCCGTCGCCGTCACGCAGCTCCAGATTATAATCGTCGACCGTCACCGACGGCAGATTGCTGGCGCCATGAATGAGCGGGACGCCGTTTCGTTTTTCGTTCGCGGATCTGCCCACGCAACCTCCCGAGTGACGCCTCGCCTGGACTTGCCGAATAGCTGAGTACCTTACAACGTAGCGGGCGGTGCGATGTTCCCGTCCGCGACTTTCTAAACGCGCATGACGATCTGCGGGAGCGCGTCGCTTCGGCAACATTGTTGACGCGGGCAGCCATGATTGCGACAACGCATTCATGCAGACACCGATCAATATCGACCCGGAATATCTCACCAGCCGGCTGAAAGCTCTGCTCGACATTGCGAGCCCGACCGGTTTCACCGACGAGGCAGTGCGCTACACGGCGCGTGAGCTCGAGCGTCTCGGCCTGGAAGTCAAGCTGACCCGCCGAGGTGCGATCCGCGCTCTGCGGCCGGGGGCTGCCGAGCGGCCTGCCCGCGGGATCGTCTCGCACCTGGACACCCTGGGTGCGCAGGTGAAGGCTCTGAAGGAAAACGGCCGCCTCGAACTGGTATCGATCGGGCACTGGTCGGCACGGTTCGCGGAGGGGGCTCGCGCCTCTATCTTTTCCGGCAAGGGCACCTATCGCGGCTCAATTCTCCCGCTGAAAGCCTCCGGTCACACCTTCAACGAGGAGGTCGATACGCAACCGACGGGCTGGCGCCATATCGAGCTGCGCGTCGATGCGCTCGCCCGTGACCGCAACGACCTGGTGCAGCTCGGAATAGACATCGGCGACATCGTCGCCATTGATCCGCAGCCGGAATTCCTCGAGAACGGGTTCATCGTTTCGCGGCATCTCGACGACAAGGCGGGGGTCGCCATCATGCTTGCGGCGCTTGAGGCCATGCAGCGTGAGAAGGTGGACACGCCGGTCGACACCTACTGGCTCTTCACCATCGGCGAGGAAGTGGGCGTAGGCGCGTCAGCGGCAATCGTACCGGAAATCGCCTCGCTGGTGGCGATAGACAACGGCACGACCGCGCCGGGCCAGAATTCGGACGAGTTCGGCGTGACTCTCGCAATGGCGGACCAGACGGGACCTTTCGACTATCACCTTTCAAAAAAGCTTTACGAGCTTTGCGGCGAGCATGGCATCCGCGTCCAGAAGGACGTCTTCCGCTACTACCGTTCCGATGCCGCTTCCGCGGTCGAGGCGGGGCACGACGTCCGCACGGCGCTTCTCACTTTCGGCGTCGACGCGTCGCACGGCTATGAGCGTATCCACCTCCACGCGCTGATGTCCGTTGCGAAGCTCGCGGTGTATCACGCGGCAAGCGAGGTCCAGATCGAGCGCGACGCCGAGGAGGTCTCCGGCCTTCGGGGCTTTACCCGGCAGAAGGTACGACAGGCCGAGCAGGATTTGAAGGCGGACGAGCCGGACGTATCCTGAGGCGCCTTGCTTTCAATCGGACGCGCTGCCGAATCCGACTTCCCTTCATCCGCCTGCTGATCCGACCGGCAGGCCGAATGCACTGAGCGCCATCCACACTGCCACGCAATCATCATCAGGTTCTCGGTCAGCGAGAGCGGGATGCATTTAGGCGGAATCGGAAAGGGGATTCCTTTTTCTGCGCAAATCAGATTCACCATTCAGGCCGGTGAAGGAGGCCGGCCTTTATGGCGAGACCTTTTTCGAATGATCTTCGGGAACGCGTTGTCGATGCGGTGACGGGCGAGGGCCTATCGTGCCGGGCAGCGGCCAAGCGCTTCGGCATCGGCATCAGCACCGCGATCGATTGGGTGCGGCGGTTTCGCGAGACGGGCAGCGCCGCACCCGGCCAGATGGGTGGGCACAAGCCCCGCAAGCTTTCCGGTCCGCACCGGGCTTGGCTGCTTTGCCGCTGCCGCGAGCGCGACTTCACGCTGCACGGACTTGTCGCCGAGTTGAGCGAGCGCGGCCTGAAGGTGGATTATCGCGCCGTCTGGACCTTCGTGCACGAAGAGGGGTTGAGTTATAAAAAAAGACGCTGGTCGCCAGCGAACGGGAGCGGCCCGACGTCGCCCGCCACCGGGCACGATGGCTGAAGCACTGCCCCGGAATTGATCCCGCCCGCCTCGTTTTCATCGATGAGACCTGGACGAAGACGAACATGGCGCCGCTGCGGGGCTGGGCGCCTCGCGGCGAACGACTGGTGGGCTACGCCCCCTTCGGCCATTGGAACACCATGACCTTTGTCGCCGCACTCAGGGCCGACCGCGTCAGCGCTCCCTTTATCCTCGATGGCCCGATCAATGGCGAACGCTTCCGCATCTATGTCCAGCAAGTTCTGGTGCCGGAACTCAAAGCCGGCGACATCGTCATCCTGGACAATCTCGGCTCCCATAAGGGTCAGGAGATCCGCGCCGCCATCCGTAAGGCCGGCGCCCGCCTGTTCTTTCTGCCGAAATATTCCCCCGATCTCAATCCGATCGAAAAGCTCTTCGCCAAAATCAAGCACTGGTTGCGTGAGGCACAGGCCAGATCACGCGATGCAATCCATGACGAACTGCGCCACATTCTCCAAGCCGTCACCCCACAGGAATGCGCAGCCTACTTCAAAGAGGCGGGATATGAACGGGCTTAAATACATACCGCTCGAGACGAATCCGAGAGCAACGTTGCTCGATCCACCGTGGCTGCGGGGCCTACCGGGTAGCGCGGCAATCGACAGCAGCTGTCGATTGCCGGATTATTTTGTCTCTGTGACCGGCATAACTTATCGCAAATCAACAGTTCCAATTCGCCGTGGAACAGTAGTCTTGCCCCTTTCCACCGGTCTTTGCCCCGACCGAAAAGGGCGGAAACAGACGAGATGTTTCGCCTCGCACCGTACTCCGTTAGGCGGCTGCCTGCTTGTCTTCCGCGAGAGTGTGCGCGACGACCGCATTTGCATGGCCGTGGCCCATTCCGTGTTCGATCTTCAGCATACCGACGAGTTCCATGTGCTTTGCTGGATAGTGCTTTCGCACGAGCGCTTGCCAATCACCGACCGGACGGCCGTATTTCTTCTCGATCGATGGAAAATAGGAAGCAGGTCCTTTGATCTTCTCGCTGGTCATTGCGTGTCACCCCCTTTTCGTGCCGCATCGATCGCAGCTACGTCGATTTTCCTCATCGACATCATCGCGTCGAATGCGCGTTTTGCTTGTTCGCCACCTGCTGCAAGCGCGTCCATTAGAGTGCGAGGTGTGATCTGCCACGATACGCCCCACTTATCCTTGCACCAGCCGCATTCGCTTTCCTGACCGCCATTGGCGACGATGGCGTTCCAATAGCGATCTGTTTCTTCCTGATCCTCGGTGCTGATCTGGAATGAGAAAGCTTCGCTGTGCTTGAATGTGGGGCCGCCGTTCAATCCGATGCAGGCGACACCTGCCACCGTGAACTCGACGACCAACACGTCTCCCTCCTCTCCGTCGGGGTATTTGCCGGGCGCGCGAATGACGGCTCCGATCTTGCTGTCTGGGAAGGTGTCCGCATAGAAGCGAGCGGCTTCCTCAGCGTCCTTGTCGTACCATAGACAAATGGTGTTCTTAGACATCGCGTCGTCCTCCTGGTTGTTGTCCTTCAGATCGAGAGCCCGACCTGATGATACGATGACGCACCAGCCGCAATCGATCCGACATCGTCATCATCAAAAATCGGTGCTCTCTTTTGATCCACTCGTTTTGGCGGACCGAACGCCTCGGGCCGAGGCAACGTCGATCGCCTTTGGGCCGTTGAGAGGGGTAACCATGGGCGGGCTTCCTCGAGGGGCATCCTCTCTATGTCGCGCTCGACGGAGCGTCTGCCATTCAATCATGATAAATTATTGCAACTCGAAGATTTATCGTTATAAATACGTCCTCGCGAACTGAAGCCAAATCGAAAGGATCTTCCCCATGAAGAGGCTGTTTCGGAGCGCCATCGCCTTGGCCGCTCTTGCTTTTGCAGGGGCCGCCGCGCCGGCCGCAGCGCAGACTCCGCCCGACGTTCTCGTCGTTGGCCAGATTGCCGAGCCGCAGTCTCTGGACCCGCATACGGTGACCGCAACCAATGACTTCCGCATCCTGGTCAACGTCTATGACGGCCTGGTCCGTTTCAAGGACGGTACATTGGAGGTCGAGCCGGCGCTTGCGGAAAGCTGGAAAATCTCGGACGACGGCAAGACTTATACCTTCACGCTAAGGCAGGGGGTGAAGTTCCACGACGGTTCGAATTTCGATGCCGAGGCGGTGAAGTTCAACTTCGACCGCATGCTGAAGAAAGACCATCCGTTCTACGAAACCGGACCATTCCCGCTTTCCTTCAACTTCGCCTCCGTCGAAGCGGTCAACGTGCTGGATGAGCATACGGTCGAGTTCAAGCTCAGCGAAGCCTTTGCGCCGTTCCTTTCAAATCTCGCCTATCCCACGGGTCTGATCGTTTCCCCCGCCGCCGTGGAAAAACATGGCAAGGAATATGGCCGCAGCCCGTCGGGGACCGGCCCGTTCAAATTCGTCGAGTGGCTGTCGAACCAGCGCGTCGTCGTGGAGCGCAATCCGGACTACTGGGATGGCGCCGCGAAGCTGCAGGCCGTCGTGTTCCGCCCCATCACCGACGCCAACACCCGTGTCGCCGAGATGATGGCCGGCGGTATCGACGTGATGGTGGAGGTGCCGCCGGACAATCTCGCGACCTTTGAGCAGGATGCCAGTTTCGCCGTGGCCGAGCAGGCGGGGCCGCATGTCTGGTTCACCATCCTGAACACCAAGGAAGGGCCTTTTGCCGATAAGCGCGTGCGCCAGGCGGCCAATTATGCGGTGAACAAGCAAACGCTGGTCGACGACGTGCTGCAGGGAACCGCGACGGTCGCGGCCGGCCCGATACCGCCCGCCTTCAACTGGGTGGAAAGCTCGGTGGAGCCCTATGCCCATGATCCCGAAAAGGCCAAGGCACTGCTCGCGGAAGCCGGCGTCGAAAATCCGCAGGTGACGTTTTACGTCACCGAAGGCGGCTCGGGCATGCTCGATCCGATCACCATGGGTGCCGCGATCCAGGCGGATCTCCAGGCTGTGGGCTTCAAGGTCAAGATCGAGACCTACGAGTGGAACACCTTCCTTGGCCGCGTAAATCCTGGCCTCGAACGCAAGGCGGACATGGCCGAGATGGCTTGGATGACAAACGATCCGGATACCGTACCCTATCTGACGTTGCGCACCGATGCCATGCCCGACAAGGGAGGCTTCAACTCCGGCTACTATTCCAATCCGCAGCTGGACGAGCTTCTGGAAAAGGCGCGCAGGTCCACGGACCAGGCCGAACGCGGCAAGCTCTATGGCGAGGTCCAGTCGATCGTCCATGACGACGCACCGTGGCTTTTCGTCGCCAACTGGAAGCAGAATGCGGTGACGTCCGCCGCCGTCAAGGGGTTCAAGCTGCAGCCCTCCTTCCTCCTCGATCTCCATGGCGTGACGAAAGAGTAGATCGGGCATCGGAAATCGCCGCCGGCATGTTCGTTCTGCCGGTGGCGACCAACACGGACCTACCCGGAGGGTTATCCATGCAGGCCTATGTCCTGAAGCGGCTTGTTGCCGTGGTGCCCGTCCTGTTCGGGCTTTCCATCATTGTCTTTCTCGTCATGGCTCTGATTCCTGGCGACACGGCGACGGCCATTCTCGGCTCCTATGCGACGCCGGAAAACGTCGAGCGCATCAATCGTGACCTCGGGCTCGACAAGCCGCTGGTGCAACAATACGCGATCTGGATCGGCAACGTGCTGCAGGGCGATTTCGGCCGGTCCTTCGCGCTGAACCGCCCCGTGCTCGACGAAGTGCTGGAACGGTTTCAGGCTACACTGGTGCTGGCTGGCGTATCGCTGGTCCTGTGCTCGGTAATCGGGCTTCTCGCAGGTGTGATCTCCGCCGTGCGCCAGTTCGGCTGGGCCGACCGTATCATCACCTTCGTCGTGCTGGCCGGCATCTCCACGCCGTCCTTCTGGCTCGGCCTCCTGCTCATCTACCTCTTCGCCGTTCATTGGCGCATCCTGCCGGCGTCGGGCATGTACGCCGTCTACGGCGGGGGTGACCTCAAGGATCTACTGCTCCATCTGATCTTGCCAGCCGCCACGCTCGCCGTTGTTGCCGCCGGCGTCATAGCGAGGCTGACGCGTGGAGCGATGCTGGAGGTCCTGCGGCAGGACTATGTGCGCACGGCCCGCGCCAAGGGGCTGCCCGAGCGGCGCGTGATCTACGCCCATGCCTTCCGCGCGGCGCTGGTCAGCGTCGTCCCCGCGATCGGCATCCAGGCGGGCTTCGTGCTCGGCGGCGCCGTCTATGTCGAGACGGTGTTCCAGTGGCCCGGCGTCGGCGCGATGCTCGTGAAGGCGATCTCGACGCGCGATATCCTGCTGGTGCAGGGCGGCGTGCTGGTCGTTGCGGCGAGCTATGTGCTGTTCAACCTTCTCGCCGACGTCGTTCAGTCCATGCTCGATCCGAGGATTCGTACATGAGTGCGCTGGTAACATCGCCGGCTCCGCGGAGCAGGTCGGCACGGATCACCTCCTGGCAACTGTTGCTCAACAACCGGCTCGCAACGGCGGGGCTCGTGCTGCTCGGACTGATCCTGTTGCTGATTGTTCTGGTCCCGATCCTGCCGCTGCCCGACCCCGATGCGACGGCGCCCGCCGACCGGTTGAAGCCTGTGCTGACCGCCGGGCATCTTCTCGGCACGGATCAGCTCGGCCGGGACATTCTGAGCCGCCTGCTTTGGGGCACGCGGGTCTCGATCGCGGTCGGTTTCGCCGCGACCCTCATTGCCGCCGGCATTGGATCGGCGATCGGCATCGTTGCCGGTTACGCCGGCGGGCGCACCGACAACGCGATGATGCGCGGCATCGACATGCTGATGGCTTTTCCCTACATCCTGCTGGCGCTCGCGATCGTCGCCGCCCTCGGGCCCGGACTGATGAATGCGCTTTATGCGATCGCCCTCGTAAATATCCCGTTCTTCGCCCGGAATGTGCGCGGCGTGACGCTCGGCTACGCGCGTCGCGAATTCGTCGACGCGGCGCGGCTCTCCGGCAAGGGACATCTGTCGGTCATTTTCACCGAAGTTCTGCCCAACGTTATGCCCGTCATCGTCATCACCATGTCGACGACGGCAGGCTGGATGATCCTAGAGACGGCCGGGCTCAGCTTCCTCGGCCTCGGCGCACAGCCGCCCCAGGCCGATCTCGGCTCCATGCTGGGAGAGGGCCGAGCGCAGCTCTTCACCGCTCCGCATGTCTCGATCGTGCCGGGCGTGATGATTTTCCTGATCGTCATCAGCCTGAACGTTTTCGGTGATGGGATCCGCGACGTGTTGGACCCGCGGCTTCGCTCTGGCGCTCTCGCGCGGCCGGGGCCGGTGACCGAAGTTGCCCCCGACCGCACCGCGCCGGCAAACACGGCTGAAGGTGCTTCCCTTGCGATAGAGAAGCTCGAAACGGGTTTTCGGCGGGGAAAGGAGATAATCCCCGCGGTTCGAGACGTCTCGCTGCATGTGAAGCCGGGCGAATGCCTCGGGCTCATCGGCGAGAGCGGCTCGGGTAAGAGCGTCACCGCCTTGTCCGTCATGGGGCTGGTCGCCTCGCCGCCGGGTGTGATCCGCAACGGTGCGGTCTATCTCGGAAACGACGATGTGCTTTCCATGCCTGAAACCAGGCTGATCGCGAACCGCGGCAGCCGAGTCGCCTATGTATTCCAGGACCCGCTCACGACGCTGCATCCAATGTATTCTGTCGGGCGGCAGGTGGAGGAGGCAATCGCAGCGCATCAGCCGATCAGGGCGGCCGAACGGCGGAAAAAAGCCGTTGCGCTCCTGGAAAAGGTGGGTATTCCTGACGCTCGCGAGCGGTCGGTGCATTATCCCCACCAGCTTTCCGGCGGTCAGCGTCAGCGTGTCGGCATCGCGATGGCGCTCGCCAACAATCCGGAAATCATCATTGCGGACGAGCCGACGACCGCGCTGGACGTGACCGTTCAGGCCCGCATCCTGGAGCTCCTGCGCGATCTTCAGCGCGAGCGGAGCATGGCGCTGCTCTTCATCACGCACGACTTCGGCATCGTTTCGGAATTTTGCGACCGCGTGGCCGTGATGAAGGATGGCGAGATCGTCGAAACCGGTAAAACCCGGGAGGTACTCGCCGATCCGCAGCATGCCTATACAAAGCGGCTGATCGCCTGCGTGCCCGAGCTCGGAACGGGCGAGCGTTTCCTGGATCGTGTCGGCGGGCTTTTTGCCGGCGGCAGGACGGAGGTGGCGCAATGACGGGTGCTGCCATTCAGGTTCGGGACCTTTCCAAGACCTTCGGCGGAGGCCGCAGCCTTTTCGGTAAGGCGAAGCATGAGATAAAGGCCGTGAAGGCGGTGTCGCTGGATGTCGCGCGGGGGGAGACGCTCGCCATCGTCGGCGAGAGCGGGTCCGGCAAGAGCACGCTTGCGCGCATGCTCGTCGGCCTCGAGGAGCCGACATCCGGCAGCATGCTGATCGCAGGCAGGGATGCGGCGGCGCTGCGGCGATCCGGCCCGCGGGCCTTCGGCAAGACGATCCAATATGTCTTCCAGGATCCGGTCGCTTCGCTGAACCCGCGCAAGACGATTCAGGAGATTCTGGAGACGCCGCTGAAGCTTTTGTGCGGCTACGAAGCCCCGCACCGTCGCGCCCGGATGCAGGAACTGCTTCATGCGGTGCAGATGCCGGAGGACACGCTCGTGCGCTACCCGCACGAGTTTTCCGGCGGGCAGGCGCAGCGGATCGCAATCGCCCGGGCGCTGGCGACTGAGGCCGAGATCATCGTGCTCGACGAGCCGGTGAGCGCGCTCGACGTGTCCATCCAGGCGCAGGTCCTGCTTCTGCTGCGCGATCTGAAGCAGCGCTTCGGCCTCTCCTATCTGTTCATCAGCCACGATCTGGCGGTAGTCGAGGCGATCTCCGATCGGGTGGCGGTGATGTATTTCGGCAAGGTAGTCGAGACTGCACCGGCCGCCCGCCTTTTTACCGACCCTGAGCACGCCTATACACGACAGCTTGTCGCAAGCGCCCCCCGCATCAGGAAAGAATGACGGTTCATGCCAGTGGTCATCGAAAAGAAAAAGGAAATCGGTGGAGACGGCCAGCGTCTCTTTGTCCCGGCCGAGCGTACGAAACGCAGGCCTGAGGCGATCGCCGATCGCATCAAGGATTACATCCGCTCGGAAGGATTGGGGCCGGGTGACCGTCTTCCGCAGGAACGCGACCTGATCGACACCTTCAAGGCAGCCAAGGGGACCGTACGCGAGGCAATGAAAGCGCTGGAGACACAGGGCCTCGTCTTCACGCGCAGCGGCCCGGGAGGCGGCGCCTTCGTCGCCAAGCCCTCGGCGCGGCACGCCATGGAGCTTCTGTCGACCCACTTCTTCTTCGATCAGCCGGGCATTTCCGACATATACGCCATGCGCAAGGTGCTGGAACCGGAAGTGGCGGCGCTCCTTGCCGGCAGGGTGACGCGGGAGGAGCTCATCGCCCTCGAAAATACGATCCGCATCTACGATCATCCCCCCGCCGATCTGGACGAGCAGTATCGCCAGCGCGTCGCCGAGCTCGATTTTCATTCGATGCTGGCGCAACTCTGCCCGAATCCGCTTCTCGGCTTCGTCTGCGGGCTCATGCACAATCTGCTGCGCGAACTTCCGGCCGCACGGGCGATCTATGCCGACCCGACGTCGCTTTCGCGAGAAACGGGCTTGTCGTTCCAGTACCGGCTCATGGCCGCCCTTAAGGACGGGCGGTCGGAGGATGCGCGCGTGATCGCCGCCGAGCATATGGCTTTCGCCGAAAGCTACATGCTCGAACGTGCAGCCGCGACCAAGTGACGCCCATGGCGGAACTGTCGGCCCGGTGGGGCATTGGGTTTTCTTAGCGACGTCAGGGCCGCGGATAGATCCGCGGCCCTGACGTCGCGTCTCGTACCAACAATGGAGGTTTCGACCCGGTTCATGTGTGGAATTTGTGGAGAAGTCAGGTTCGATGGTGGTTCGCCGTCGGTTACGGCAGTCTCGATCATGGCGGACGTCCTTGCCCCTCGCGGGCCGGATGCGTCGGGCGTGGTGGTGCGTGGGAATGTCGGGCTGGGACACCGGCGATTGCGTATCCTCGACCTCTCCGACAAGTCGCAGCAGCCGATGGTCGATCCTGACCTCGGTCTGTCGCTCGTCTTCAACGGTTGCATCTACAATTTTCGCGAACTGAGGGCGGAGCTTGAAGAGAAGGGTTACAGATTCTTCTCGTCCGGCGATACCGAGGTCATCCTGAAGGCATGGCACGCCTGGGGCGAGGAATGCGTCTCGCGATTCCACGGCATGTTCGCCTTCGTCATTCACGAGCGTGACAGCGGACGTGTCGTCATGGCGCGCGACCGTTTTGGCATCAAGCCGCTCTATATCGCCGAAGTCCAAGGCGCCTTGCGCTTCGCTTCCGCCTTGCCCGCGCTCGTCAAGGCGGGCGGCGTCGACACCTCGATCGACGTGGCCGCGCTCCACAACTACATGACTTTTCACGCGGTCGTGCCGCCGCCGCGCACGATCCTGAACGGCGTGCGCAAGCTGCCGCCCGCGACCCTTCGCGTTTATGAACGCGACGGCAGCTTCAAAGACCGGCGCTATTGGGATCCGCCCTATCGTCGCCATGGGGGCGACGCAGCCATACGGCGCGAGGAATGGCAGGAACAACTCCTCGAAGCGCTGCGCATCGCGGTGAAGCGTCGTATGATCGCCGACGTGCCGGTCGGCGTGCTTCTTTCCGGCGGCGTAGATTCCAGCCTGATCGTCGGGCTTCTTGCGGAAGCGGGCCAGCGCGGCCTCATGAGCTTCTCAGTCGGCTTCGAGGAAGCGAACGGCGAAAAGGGCGACGAATTCGTCTATTCGGACCTGATCGCCGGTCACTTCGGTACGGACCATCGCAAGATATTCGTTCCGTCCGCCGATCTGATGGGGGCCCTGCCCGGGACCATCGCCGCAATGTCCGAGCCGATGGTCTCCTATGACAATGTCGGCTTCTATCTGCTCTCGAAGGAGGTCTCCAAGCACGTCAAGGTCGTACAATCTGGACAGGGCGCGGATGAGGTCTTCGGCGGATACCACTGGTACCCGCCGCTGATGAACTCCAACAATGTCGTTGCGGATTACGGCAAGGCCTTCCGCGACCGTTCCCACGAAGTTTTGGCCACCCAGTTGTCGGATGCCTGGATTGCCGACCACGACGTGAGCGGCGACTTGCTGAACGAGCATCTCCTGCGTGAGGGCGCCGATACGCCCGTCGATCAGGCGCTCCGCCTCGACAGCAACGTCATGCTCGTCGACGATCCCGTGAAGCGCGTCGACAATATGACCATGGCCTGGGGCCTGGAAGCGCGTGTGCCTTTCCTCGACCACGAGCTGGTGGAACTTGCCGCGCGCATGCCGCCGGAGGAAAAGCTGCGCGACGGCGGCAAGGGCATTCTGAAGGACGTGGCGCGCCGGATCATTCCGAGCGAGGTCATCGACCGTAAGAAGGGCTATTTCCCTGTGCCGCAGCTCAAATATATCGCCGGTCCGTATCTCGACCTGATCCGCGACACCTTGCGCTCGCAGAAGGCGCGTGAGCGGGGCATCTTCAAAGATGCTTATCTCGACCGCCTGTTCGAACGGCCGTCGGATCACATCACGCCGCTACGCGGCTCCGAACTGTGGCAGGTCGGACTGCTTGAAATGTGGCTTGAAGCGCAGGGGGTGTAGCATGAAGAAGTCGCGCGAGATCGCATTGCCGCGTCAACGCAGCAAGGGCACCAAGGCAGTCACGCACCGTCTGAACCGGTTGCGGACGCATACTCAGCCGGGGCGCGATGCCGAGGGGTCGAGAACCGCCGGAGGGGCGAAGCGGGACGTCGTGCTCGACTGCGGTTGGGGCAGGCTCCTGTTCGCGCAGACGTTTTCCGACGACGAGAAACTCTTAACCGAATTGCGCGAGGAAGCCCCCTCGAGCCGGGACATTGCCTTCTATGTACGGGACCCGCATGTGCTTCTGTCACGGGCGCCGCAGGAAATTTTCCTCGACCCGTCCCACACTTACCGGCTCGACCTGTGGACCTACCGTGCAAACACCCGCCGCACGCGAGGCATCACGATCCGCAGGCTCGCGTCGGAAGCCGATGGAGACGGCATCAACCGGGTCTATGCCGCTTGCGGCATGGTCCAGATCCGATCCGATTTCTTCTCGTCCGAGCGGGACGACCGGTCGCTAACCTATTTCGTGGCGCAGGACGACGCCACGGGCGATATCGTCGGCACGGTCACCGGCATCGACCACCAGAGACTGTTCGACGATCCGGACCGCGGCGCGTCGCTGTGGTGTCTCGCGGTGCATCCGCAGGCGCGCCAGCCGGGTATCGGCGAACATCTGGTCCGCAAGCTTGCCGAGCACTTCCAGGCACGCGGCCTTTCCTATGTCGACCTGTCGGTCATGCACGACAATACGTTGGCGATCGGGCTGTATGAGAAGCTGAACTTCCGGCGCATGCCGCTATTCGCCATCAAGCGGAAGAATGCGATCAATGAGAAGTTTTTCGCGATGCCGCATCAATCCTACGATGCGCTCAATCCCTATGCGCGGCTGATCGTCGATGAGGCTACGCGGCGCGGGATCCATGTCGAGATCACCGACGCGGAAGGCGGCTTTTTCCGCCTGTCCCATGGCGGCCGCTCGATACATTGCCGCGAAAGCCTTTCGGAACTGACTTCCGGCGTCGCGATGTCGATCTGCGACGACAAGGCGATTACGCGCCGCATGGTCTCCGCGGCGGGCCTTGTCGTCCCGGACCAGATGGAAGTGGGGGAGGGCCGGAAGTCCGTTCGCGCCTTTCTCGAAGAACACGGCAAGCTGGTGGTCAAGCCGGCGCGCGGCGAGCAGGGCCGGGGCATCTCGGTCGGCATCACAAAGATGGACGCGCTGGAAGAGGCAATCGCCGCGGCCCGTCAGGTCTGTGACCGGGTACTGCTGGAAGCCTTTTTCGAGGGAGAGGACCTCCGCCTCGTGATCATCGACTATACGCTGGTTGCCGCCGCAGTTCGCTTGCCGCCGCGCGTCATCGGCGACGGCCGCAGCAAGATCGCTTCCCTCATCGAAAAACAATCGCGACGACGCGAGGCCGCAACGGGCGGCGAAAGCCGGATTCCGCTCGATGTGGAAACCGATCGCTGCCTAGCGGAGCAGGGGCTCGATCTCGAAACGGTACTGGACGAGGGACGGGAGATTACCGTCCGCAAGGCCGCCAATCTTCATGCAGGCGGGTCGATCCATGACGTGACGGAGATCGTGCATCCCGATCTCGTCGACGCTGCCTGCCGCGCGGCGCGGGCAATCAACATCCCGGTGGTCGGCATCGACCTGATGGTTCGCGATCCGGCGGAACCGGACTACGTCTTCATCGAAGCCAACGAGCGTCCCGGCCTTGCAAATCACGAGCCGCAGCCGACGGCGGCAAGCTTCATCGAGCTGCTGTTCCCCGGCAGTCGCACAGCGCTGTAGCGGCCCATCATTCCTGCGGCATCTCGCTGTCCATCAGCGCATCGAGCGGGCCGGTCAGCGCGGTCCTCGGCGGCACGAGCTGCGGTTCGATCATGTGTATTTGCAAGGATGCTCTCGGTTCTTCGATCACTTCGAAGGCCTTGGCAATCATCCCCTCGATATTCTGCCGGATCATGATGACGGGGAAGGGGAGGAAGGAGGCGAACGGGTCGTAATCGTAGCAGCCGACGACGAGATCCGTGAAATTCTCGAGCGGATGCTCGGCCATAAAACGCAGCAATCCCTCGAAATTGATCGATGAGTTGACGAAGAAGCCGCGCGGCAGTTTCCCATGCTGTTCGTAGAAAGCTTCGAAGGCCTTTCGCGCGTTGTCGGCGGCATAGCCGGTCGGCCATATGCATTCGTCCGGATCGCTTCCCAGCAGCTCCTGCTTCACCGCCCGAAATCCGCGGATGCGCTCGCGCGTGGCGTGATCATCGCGCCCGCCGAACAGGTAGAGATCGTCGGGCTCGAGCGGCCGCTCGGCGGGGAAGTGGCGGATGATCGCTTCGGTCAGAAGGCGGCCGCCTTCGAAATTGTCGCTGATGACCGAAGGCACTTTCGTGCCGGGGAGATCGATGTTGATATGCTTCAGGCCGGCCGCTTCGCAGACCTCGTGCACGCCATCGGGATCCGTCGCGCCGCAGATGAACAATTCGTCGATGGAATAGGAGATCAGCGTTTCGGCCGTCCTGCGCTCCTCCTCCGGATCCCGGCTGGCACTGACGACGATGGGACATTGGCCCTTGCTGCGCACATGCGCCTCGAAGGTCTGGGCGAGCGAAGAAAAGTAGCGGTTGTCGTGCACGGGCAGGAGCAGGCCGACGAGGCCGGAGCGGGAGCTGCGCAAGCCCCGCGCTTGCCGGTTTGCAGTGTACTGATGGGTCTCGGCGAGGCTTCGAATGAGCTCCGCGGTGCTTTCCTTGATCCGTCGCTTGCGCCACGTGCCGTTCAGCACCGCGCTGACGGTAGAGGGCGAACTTCCCGACAGCACCGAGAGATCATAGATGGTCGCCTTTTTCCTGCCGCCGTTCGTCATCTGTCCTCCTCCAAACCCCGGAAAACCGATGCGTACGTTTCCCGGAGTTGCTCTAGTGCCGATTTCGGCTTGACGAAAGATTAAGTCTGAATGATAGTCATTGCACCATCGATTGTGCAAAAAAGAAATATCGATTGTGCAGGTTGTTGGTGCCGTCTGAGGAGGCGGCTGTCAGCGGCGGGATATTCCCTTCCGTGCGAAAGAATTAAGCTGGAGGCCGGCGCGAGAGGCGCCCGGGAGCGTTCCCTTCGGGGAAACATGTGGAGGAGAAGCATGATCAGGAAAATTCTTGCCGCCGCTCTGGCGGCGTCGCTTTCGCTTGCGGGTGCCTATACGGCCGCGGCGCAGGATACGGGCAAGGTCGGTGTCGTCGTCAAGATCGGCGGCATACCGTGGTTCAATGCCATGGAGGCGGGTATCAAGGAGCGCGGCGAAAAGCTTGGCGTCGACGCTTTCATGGTCGGGCCGACCAGTGCCGACCCAGCACTGCAGGTCCGCGCGATCGAAGACCTGATCGCCCAGAACGTCAAGGTCATTGGCGTCGTACCCAACGACGCCAAGGTGCTGGAGCCGGTGCTCACCAAGGCCAGGGAAAAGGGCATCATCGTCATCACGCATGAATCCCCCAGCCAAAAGGGCGCGGATTGGGACTTCGAGCTCGCGTCGGCCACCGGCTTCGGTGAGGCGCATGCAAAGCTGCTTGCGGAGAAGATGGGCGGCAAGGGCGAATATGCCGTCTTTGTGGGGTCGCTGACGGTGCCGCTGCACAACGCCTGGGCCGACGCAGCAATTGAATACATCAAGAAGAACCATCCCGAGATGACGCTTGTCGGCGATCGCTACGGCGTCGCAGAGGACGTGGACAAGAGCCGTTCGACGGCTCTCGATCTGATCTCCGCTCATCCGAATCTCAAAGGCTTCCTTGCCTTCGGAAGTCAGGGGCCGATCGGTGCCGGGCGCGCTATCGAGGAGCGCCGCAAGGTCGGCGAAATCTTCGTTCTCGGGCCCTTCTCGCCCGGGCAGGGCCAGAAGCTCATCAAGTCGGATGCGATTTCCGGCGGCTTCATGTGGAATCCCAAGCAGGCCGGCGAAGTCTTCGTGACGCTCGCCGACAAGCTCATGAAGGGCGAGGAAATCAAGGACGGCGAGGAAATCGAAGGTCTCGGCGTGATCCACCCCGACTTCGAAAACCGCAACATCATCGTCGACCAGCTCGTGCCGATCAACAAGGAGACGGTCGCCGACCTCGCCGCGATGGGTCTCTGAACGGACAGAAGTTGGGCGGGAGGCAAGCGCAACCCGCCCCACCAACGGGTTCTCCCGGCTGCTGGGCCGGCTCCGGCCGGCCTGGCAGATCCTCTGGACACACCATCGATGGGCCTCGATAGCATGCACCAGTCGGCAAGCGCGGTGAGCACGGACAAGCCGCTTCTGTCTCTTCGCAACATCAACATGACCTTCGGCGGCGTCAAAGCACTGAAGAATGTGAGCTTCGAGGTGCGCCCGGGCGAGGTTCATTGCCTCGCCGGAGAGAACGGCTGCGGCAAGAGCACGCTCATCAAGGTGATCACGGGTGTGTATCGCCCCGCGGAAGGGGCGGTGATCGAATATGACGGCGAAACCTATCCACATATGTCGCCGGTTACGGCACAGGACCGCGGCATTCAGGTCATCTGGCAGGATCTTGCGCTTTTCCCGGAAATGAGTGTCGCCGAAAACATCGCCTTTCACGAGGTGCTCGGCGGCCGGCCGCGGCTGGTGGATTACGGCCGCATGCGCAGGATCGCGGTCGATGCGCTGGCCCGCCTCGGCATCACGCTCGACGTCGACCTGCCGCTCAAGGAATATGCGATCGCCCAGCGTCAGATCGTGGCGATTGCCCGGGCGCTGGTCGGTGAGGCGAAGCTGGTCTTCATGGACGAGCCGACCGCATCGCTGACGCAGTCGGAGACGGACCATCTGCTCGAAATCGTCCGCAGCCTGTCCGCCTCCGGGGTGGCGGTCGTCTTCGTCAGCCATCGCCTGGCCGAGGTTTTGGAGATTTCAAGCCGGATCACCGTCTTGCGCGATGGCGCGCTGGTCGGGGTTTATCCGGCCGCCGGCATGACGCAGTCGAAAATAACCGAACTCATGACCGGCAAGACCTTCGATCAGCACGTTCGCGCTCGCCCCAGGGACGATCAGCCGGCCGTTCTCGAGGTTCGCGGCCTCACCAGGCCGGGCGACTTCGAAGACATTTCGCTAACCGTTCGCCGCGGCGAAACGGTCGGCATAACCGGTCTGCTCGGGGCAGGGCGGACCGAGCTCGCGCTCGCCCTCTTCGGCATGCTCAAGCCCGCATCCGGGATGATCAGTATCGATGGCCGGGAGGTCTGCTTCGGCTCGAACCGCGAGGCGATCAGGGCCGGCGTCGCTTATCTGTCGGAGGACCGGTTGTCACTCGGGCTCATCCAGCCGCAGCCGATCGCCGATAATCTGGTTATCGCCTCGCTGCGCAAGATTCTCTCCGGGGGTCTTCTTTCCGAAGACCGCAAACGAAGTCTCGTCTCCCGCTGGATCGCCGATCTCGGCGTCAAGATCGGCCATCAGGCCGACGCGATATCGACGATTTCCGGCGGCAACCAGCAGCGCGTGGCGATCGCCAAATGGCTTGCCACCGATCCCAAGCTGTTGATCCTCGATTCACCCACCGTCGGCGTTGACGTCGGGGCACGGGCCGGGATCTTCGACATCGTCGCAAAGCTCGCTGAGAGCGGGCTTGCGATTATCCTGATCTCGGACGAGGTGCCGGAAGTCTATTTCAACGCCGACCGTGTTCTGCACATGGCGCAGGGCCGAATCGTCGGAACCTATGATCCGCGCCAGTCGCGGCTGGAAGAGATCGAGGCGGCCGTCTATGCGTAGCTTGATCCGCACTCACGCGACGGAATTCTCGCTGCTGGCGGTGATCGTCGTCATCAGTGCCGTGCTCTCCTTCGCCACGGCGAATTTCTTCTCGCTCGGCAACGCTTTCGATCTCCTGAACATCAGCGCCGTCAACATCATCTTCGCTGTCGGCCTCCTGGTGGTGCTGATCGCCGGCGGCATCGACATCTCCTTCGCCGTGGCCGCTTCCGTCGTCCAATACGGCACGGCTATTGCGCTCGGCTGGATCGGCGGCGGCGGTTGGATCTCCGGGCTTCTCATCGCCGGCTCCCTGGGCGTGCTGCTCGGCTGCTTCAACGCCTTTCTGATCCACCGCTTCCGAATCATTTCGATTGTTGCCACGATTTCCACCTTCAACATCTATTTCGGATTGCTGATGTTCTTCACGCGCGGCGTGTCGATCTACGACCTGCCCGACTGGCTGACGGACAGGGTGATCCTTTTCGAGCGTGAAATGCCCGACGGTACCTGGATCGAGATCACGCTTCCGGTTCTCGTCATGGTCGCCTGCGTCATTGCGACATGGACGCTGATCACCCGTACCACGATCGGCCGCCAGCTTTACGCCTTCGGCGATAATCCGGAAGGCGCCCGGCGCTTCGGCATCAATATCGGTGCCATGCAATTCATTGCCTTCGGCTGGCTTGGCCTGATGGCCGGCATCGGCGGTCTCATCCAGGCGCATTATGCTCAGGAAGTCGTGCCGAACGCGCTTTATGGCCGCGAACTCGACGTGCTCGCCGCGGTCGTGCTCGGCGGCGCGCGCCTCGGCGGCGGCAAGGGCACCGTGCTCGGCTGCGTGCTCGGCGTGCTTCTGATTTCGATCACCCAGAACGGTTTGAACCTGATGGGCGTGTCGCCCTTCGCCTTCAAGATGATCATCGGCGCGATCATTCTGGTCGCCATCACACTTTCCAACACGCGGATCGAGCGCCTGCTGCCTTTTGTGGGTCAAAGGGGAACGGGACGATGACCACCTTCTTCGAAAGGATCAAGGCGGCCATAGGGCCCGAAATGGCTGGTCCGGGGCTCGCCTTTATCGCTGTCGTCCTCGTCTTCGGGATCGCCTCGCCTCAATTCTTGAGTGCCGCGACCTTCGGCTCCGTCGCCTTCCAGCTGCCGGAACTCGGCCTCCTGACGCTTGCCATGCTTCTGCCGATCCTGACCGGCGGCCTCAATCTCGCAATTACCTTCACCGCCAACCTTGCCGGATTGACCCTCGCCTGGGTCCTCAAGGCGAACGGAGGAGCCGACGCGGGCTTCGGCATCTTCCTCGTCGGTTCCCTCCTTGCCGTGATGGTCGGTGCGGCAAGCGGAGTCGTCATGGGCCTGGTTATCGCATTTACCCGCGCCCATCCGATCCTCGTCTCCTTGTCGATGATGATCTTCCTGCGCGGCCTTGGCGAATTCCTGACGCGTGGCGGCGACATCTCCGGATTCCCGCCGTTCGTGGGCGTGATCGGCCATGGCTCGATCGCCGGCATTCCCGTGCCGCTGATCGTTTTCATCGTGTGCGTGCTCGCCTGGCATCTGCTTCTCGGCCGCACCAAGCTCGGCTTCAACACCTATATGATCGGCTCGAATCTCGAGGCGACGCGCTATTCAGGCATCAACACGCGCAAGGCGATCGTGCTCGTCTACACGCTCTCCGGCGTCATGTGCGCGATTGCCGGCATCATCATGCTGGCGCGCTTCAATTCGGTGCGCATCGGCCATGGCGAGTCATACCTCCTGATCACGGTGCTCGCGTGCTTCCTCGGCGGCGTCAATCCGTTCGGCGGCTTCGGACGGGTGATCCCCGTCTTCGTCGCGCTGGTGGTGCTGCAGCTTCTCTCGTCCGGGCTCAATCTCATCGGGGCCAACCAGCATCTCGCGACCGCCGTCTGGGGCATCCTTCTCGTCGGCGTGATGATCCTGCGTTGGGCCGTTTCCAGGATCAAGATTTCAATTGTCAGAAGAGGATCATGACGATGCAGGGTTTTGGCGTTCATACGAGCATGTGGACAATGAACTGGGACCGGCCCGGCGCCGAACGCGCGGTAGCGGCCGCGGTCAAATACAAGGTCGATTTCATCGAGATTCCGATGCTCAATCCGCCTGCCGTCGACACGGCGCACACCCGCGCCCTGCTCGAGAAGAATCGTCTGCGCGCGGTCTGCTCGCTCGGCCTGCCCGAGCGGGCCTGGGCCTCGGTTCGGCCCGAGGCGGCGATCGACCATCTGAAAATTGCGATCGACAAGACTGCCGATCTCGGCGGCGAGGCACTGTCGGGCGTCATCTATGGCGGCATCGGCGAGCGCACCGGCGTGCCGCCGACCGTCGAGGAGTATGACAATATCGCCCGCGTGCTGCAGGCGGCGGCCAAGCATGCGAAGTCACGCGGCATCGAACTTGGCGTTGAAGCCGTCAACCGCTATGAGAACCACCTGATCAATACCGGCTGGCAGGCGGTCAAGATGATCGAGCGGGTCGGAGCCGACAACGTCTTCGTGCACCTCGATACCTATCACATGAACATCGAGGAAAAAGGCGTCGGGAAAGGCATTCTCGATGCGCGGGAGCACCTGAAATACATCCATCTTTCCGAGAGCGACCGCGGCACGCCGGGCTATGGCACCTGCGGCTGGGACGAAATCTTCTCGACCCTCGCGGCGATCGGCTTCAAGGGCGGCCTTGCCATGGAAAGCTTCATCAACATGCCGCCGGAAGTGGCTTATGGCCTTGCCGTCTGGCGTCCGGTCGCAAAGGACGAGGAAGAGGTGATGGGCAACGGTCTGCCTTTCCTGCGCAACAAGGCCACCCAGTATGGCCTGATCTGAGGGAAGCTGCAGCGGGGACGGTCGCGGAGAAGAGGCGTGGATGCGATGAACGACCGAGACAGCGGGGCGGCTCCGGTAGCGGTCCTCGACGTTGGCAAGACCAATGTCAAGCTGAGCGCCGTCACAGCCGACGGGACGGTGGTGGAGACGATGAGCGTCCCCAATCCCGTCCTCCCTGGGCCTCCCTGGCGCCACCACGACCTTACCAAGCTGGGCGAATGGGTTTTCGAGACGCTTGCGGCTCTGTCGCGGCGCCATGAACTTGCCGCCGTCGTCGCGGCCGGGCACGGATCGGGCGGCGTTCTGACGGGTGCGGATCCGGGGGCCGGCGACGGTGCGGCGCTTCCGATGGTCGATTACGAGCAGCCATTGCCCCCGGATATCCGCGACGGCTATATCCCGCTTGCCGGTACGTTTCTCGACCGCGGCAGCGCGACCATGCATGGCGCAACCCATCAGGCCCGCCAGCTCTACTGGATGGAGGAGCGCGAACCGGATGCTTTTGGGAAATCTCGCTGGTATCTCGGCCTGCCGCAATATTGGGCTTGGCGGCTTTCCGGCGTCGCCGCGTCGGAAACGAGCTTTCTCGGAGCACAGTCGCATCTCTGGAATGTCGCCGAAGGGCGCTTCTCACCGATCGTTAGTGCCCGCGGCTGGGAGCGGCTGATGCCGCCGTTCTCGAAGGCCTGGCAGACGCTTGGGCCGATCCGGCCCGAACTCGTCCGGAGGTTCGGACTCCCGGCAGAAATGCGGGTCCTCACGGGCGGCCACGACAGCAGCCTCAATCATTATCGCTATCACGCCGCGGGCTTGCGGGATTTCACGGTGATCTCGACGGGCACCTGGATCGTCGGCTTTTCACGTTCGACACCGATCGAGCGCCTCGACGAGCACCGGGGCATGACGCTCAACAGCGACGTTTTCGGCAACCGCCTTGGGGGGATACTCACCATGGGCGGACGGGAATTCTCCCATGTCGCCGGTGCCAATCCGCCAACAGACGACGCCCCGCTCGAGATCCTCGAGCGCCTGGTTGCGCAGCGGACCATCGCGGCTCCCTCCTTCGGCGACGACGACGGTCTCTTCCCCGGCAGCGCCGGAACCGGACGCATCGCCGGGCCTGCAGCCGAGACGGCAATGGAGCGCAAGACCTTGGCGCTCCTCTATTGTGCGCTGCTGACGGTGGAATGCATCGAGACGCTTTCCGCAGATCGCCTTGTGGTGCTCGACGGTAGCTTCCTGCGAGATCGTCTCTATGCCGGCGTCGTTGCGGCATTGCTTCCCGAGCGCCAGGTGCGCTTCAATCTCGATGCCTACGGCGTTGCTGCTGGTGCGGCGCTGCTTGCCGGTCACGAGACGCGCGAGAGGCCGGCGCCGCTTGCCCTCAGCGAGCCGATCGATCTTGCGCGCCTCAATCCCGAACTTTCCCGCTACGCCGCCGAATGGCGCACGCTCGCCCGTGTGGTACCGGGCAACAGAGATAAATTCCGGAACAGGAAAGGAAATCTTCATGGCTGAAACCGACAAGCTGGAACTGCGGCGAGAGATGGTGGACATCTGCCGGCGGATGAATTCGAGCGGCATCAACCAGGGCACGGCCGGCAATCTTTCGCTGCGCACCGACGACGGCTTTCTCATCACACCCTCGTCCATGCCCTATGACACGATGCAGCCGGAAGACCTGGTGGAAATGGCGTTCGACGGCACCTATGTGGGCCATCGCCCCTCATCGGAGTGGCGCTTCCATCGCGACATTCTGCGCGCACGCACCGATATCGACGTGGTTCTGCATTGCCACTCGATCTACGCGACGACACTTGCCTGCCATCACAAGACAATTCCGAGCTTCCACTACATGACGGGGATTGCCGGCGGCACGACGATCCGCTGCGCCGAATACGCGACCTTCGGAACGCAGGCGCTCTCTGACAACGCGCTTATTGCACTCAAGGACCGATTGGCCTGCCTGCTCGGCCAGCACGGTCAGATATCGCTCGGCAAAACGCTGGAACAGGCATTGTGGCTTGCAATCGAGGTGGAGACGCTATCGCGGATCTACGTCCAGGCCCTGACCTTGGGCGAGCCGCCCGTGCTGCCGGACGACGAGATGGAGCGGGTGATCGCCCAGATGCGGCGTATGAGCTATGGCCAGGCGCCGGACGCCGAAGGCGTGAACGACGTGGCGCGTCCGCGCGTGTCATGAGCCGGGCAGAGGGGGGGTGGCCACTCCGCGTGGGTGACCTCCCTCGCCCTTCAGCCGCGGGATCGCCTGCGCCGCTCAACTAGCGTTCGCGGCACTCAAGTTTGAGCTTGTTCAGGGGGCGCTGATTTCCTTCGCGCAGAACGCATCATTCGGCTGGCGCCTAGCCACGGCACTGCAAAAAGGGAACACAGTTACAAGTCGGTCGTAAAGATGCGCTCTCGGGGTGGGTATACGCGTTCGCCGGTGAAAGCCGACCCCTCAATCAATAGCCCTCTTTGCGAGGTCACGAGAATAGCACCTCGGCAAAGCGGTCTGTCAGCCTTGGTATTCGAACTGTTCGTCGGTATTCGGCCGCCCTCCGGGAGTGAGGTCCAAGAGGGTCCACATCGGCTCGACAGTGCCCAAATGTCGTGGATCTTGCCCCGACTCGGCCGGCAAGAACAACAGTTCAGAGGCCCAGCTCAACCTAATTAACCCATCCGCACCTTTGTGGAACACGGTAAGGATCGGCAATTGCTGGCCCTCCGCGTCCTCGCCGTGGTAGTCGCGTTTGAAGCTATTGTTCGCGGCAGAAAGGAGCTTCAGACTGCGCCAGCCCCGATGAGTCGCAAAGGCCGCAACCTGCTCTATCGGCGCCTTTGCAACAGCCGCGATGTTTGCTCCCAGACCCTCTACGTGCGGCACCGCTCCCTCCCAATTGTCGAGTAGGGCAGTACAAGATGGGCACGGCCCGTCTTCAATCGGCAGCTCTGCCATCGGCCCGCTGCTCGGTTTGGGCCGCTTGTCGCTGCGATGGCGAGGGAACATATAATGGTAGAGGATCAAGACATCGGTACCGGGCCGAAACAGTTCGGAGAGCCGCACCTTCGCCGATGTCCCCTTTCCGTCAATGTGGTCGAATTCATAGTCCTCGGGAACGACCCCGCCCGGGGGGAGTGCTCGGATCTCTGCGGCCACCGATTCCATTTCGCGCCTGAGTGCTGCTTCGCGCTGCAGTAGCTTGTCGCGAGCGGTGCGATATTTTGAACTTTCGTTCGGAAACGTTATGCCCATGGAACCACTCCATTGAAGCGATGAGCCGGAGTGTAACACAGCTTAGGGAGTCCCGCTCCGCCGGCTGGACGGTTGGCCGGACGGCCGTCGTGCCGCAATACTGCCGTCGAGACCGTTCAGCACCTCCGGCGCCCAATTTGCTTAGTTCGTCCTTCTAAGATCGCATAGGTATCTAGGAAAGCGCTGCTCGTTTCGCGCAGGTTCTAAAATGACGATAACCACTGCTCGGTGTTCATAACCTTCACTTGAACTGAGAAGCGCTTGCTGAGAAGTTCCAGGGACGCATCGTGCGTTTGATCCGTCGCACTACATACCGCGTCCTTCAGCAGGATAACCTTATAGCCGAGATCGATAGCCCCAAGCGTCGCGGCCAGCACGCAGATGTCCGTCTCGCCTCCTGTTACGACCAGTGTCCCGATATCCTGATGAAGTAAGGCGCTATGCAGGCGCCCATTCGTCCAGGGCGAATAGGTCCTTTTGTCAAAAATGCGCGCTGGCGGAACCAATCTTTTCAGGTCCGGAACTAGATCCACCAGAACCGGATCAAGTTGGGTGGTCGTCATCATCGGCCATTTCTCGTAGTACGCCCGCCACATGCCTGGCAGTTCCTCAGGAGCGGACGGCGGCACAAAACGCGTGAATATCGTGCGCTCCGGAAACCGGGCTGCAATTTCAACAACCTGGTCGAATACCTTCGGCATCCAGGTAACTTGCCAAGGAGTATCCTCGGCGAACATGCGCTGCATATCTATGCACAGATGCTTCCATTTTTCTGGATTCATTGCGTACGCCGCGTCCTTATTCTGAGAGCGAGCCTGAGAGCGAACATGATGGTAAGAACTCCGACAGAGGAGTGGAGTTCCAGCTCTCACGGACTGGCCAGGTGCGCGGAAGGTGCACAGATTGCCGTGCGGCTGCGTTGGCAATCGATGGAGCTGGCACACTCGAGTCGTTGCCCAAGAGGATCCCGATCTGCAACGTCTATCGAACAGGTTGCGAAATGAGACTGCCACCTATCGGTTTTTGGCGGCTCTAAGTAGGGAAATGCCCCAATGCTGTAGAACAGGCCAGACACATCCTCGGCTCTGATCTCTGGACGCGATCCGCGTCCTCTTGGTCAGCAACCATTCCAGGCCCGCGGTTTGGAGATTAGTACCGACGAGATCAGGGGCAATGCACAATTTCACTGTCACCGTCACAGAAGAAATCGAGGCCGAAGCGGCCGAGGAAGCTGCCTTGCTCATGTATCAGGAGCCGGCCAATGGACGGCACCCCCTACGCTATTCAGTCACGGATGAAACGAGGGTTGTGACCAAGCTCACGCTGGACCGGGAGAAAGCAGATGAGTTTGCCGATACGGATCACACTGAAGACCCCGGTAACTGGTAGCGCGTCAACACGAATAGTTCGATTCGGACCTCGAGTGGCCGGGCGATCAGAAGGAAAATCTATCGTCTAAGAGTGTTCTTCGCGATGTGCATACGGTCTCCGTAGTTTCCGCCGATATTTCGCTACACGATAAAGCGAAATATCGGAGTCAGGCTTGGCCAAGCTGCCTCAATGTTGACCTTTGGCTAAGCTTGCGAAACAGCCGTCCGCTCACGAGGGCCAAGCGGAATCTAGAATGATCGAGCAGAAGTTTACTCGCTTAAAATTTGGGTCTCTCAGCGCCAGGACGTCAGCCTTGACGTTCCCAAAGGTTGTTTCGGGCTTCATTTCGATGCCTTCTGCGAAGTGATCGATAATGCTTTCCTTGAAATTCTCTTCACGCGGATGGCAGGCGCAAACGTCATGCCGATGTTCGTGCGAGAACACATGATAGTTGATGCCGAGGACGTCCATCTCCACGCCCGCTGTGACCAGCGCGATCGTCGGACGCATGTGCTCGGGAATGCCGGGTGTGGTGTGGAGCGCGATAGCGGTCCAAACTTCTTCGATATCCCGCTCGGAAACGCCGTAGCTCTTCATGAAATCCCGGGCAGCATTTGCGCCGTCGACCTCGAAGCGCAAACTTGGACTGGAGTGGCGTTCTGTCAGACCCATATCGTGGAACATGGCGCCCAAATAGAGAAGTTCGGGGTCATATTCGAGACGCAGGCGCTTGCCGGTCAGTGCACCCCAAAAGAAGACACGGCGGCTATGATTGTAAAGGAGATTGTCCTGCGTATCGCGGACCAGTTGGGTCGCGGCGCGAGCGATTTCACTGTCGGGAACACGGATACCGGCGATGATCTCGGTCATTTCTGACTCCTCATAGGTAGAGCTCCGCCGTGGCGTGAATAGACACGCAAAAGAGCCCTGGTTGCATTTGGTAAGATCGCGCCCTAAGGGTTTTACGGCTGCAGCGCGATCCTAGGCAGTTGTACGCGCTCGTAGGTCGACGTCGCAACTCGCCGCATTCGCCGGATCAGGACAAGCATACGTCGATTCTCGCCAGAACGATCGCGGAACCATGGCTGTTACGAGGGTTGCTATCGCTATTCACGAGGGTGTCCAGGCTCTCGATGTCGCTGGACCGATCGACGTGTTCGCCGAGGCCAACACCTATATTGCGCCAGAAAATCGCTATGAGACTGTTGTAGTGGCGGCCCATAGGAATCCTTTGCGAGCGTCGAACAACATGTTGATGATAGCGGACCTGGCGTTCGAGGACGTGTCGGGCGATTTAGACATTCTGCTCGTCGCTGGCGGCCCAGCCTTGCCGGACGGAGAGCCTAGTCACCCCTTGGTCGAATGGCTGGCGTTAGCTCCATCTCTCGCAATCACCTACGGATCGATCTGTACGGGGGCATTTGCTTTGGGACACGCGGGATTGCTCGATGGGCGGCGCGTCACCACGCATTGGCAAAATGCCGGCACGCTCGCGGCAAGGTTTCCGGCCGCACAGGTTGAACCGGATGCCATCTATGTGCGTGACGGGCGCCTTGTCACATCTGCCGGCGTGACGGCTGGAATTGATCTGGCGCTGGCACTGGTACAGGAAAGCCACGGAGCAGAAATTGCACTGGTCGTCGCCAAGCGACTGATCGTAGTTGCTCAACGGCAAGGGGGGCAATCCCAGTTTAGCCCCTATCTCACCGCACCGAATGATCCCTTATCGCCGGTAGCAAGAGTTCAAGATCATGTGATGGCGAATATCCGGGAGCGCCACACGCTTGAATCTCTCGCCGCTCAAGTGGGGATGAGCGCCCGCAACTTTGCCCGGCATTTTGTGCAGACGACCGCCATGACACCTCATGAATTCGTGGAGCGCGCACGCATTGACTCAGCCCGCAACCTTCTCGAGGGGAGCGATCGCCAGCTGAAGGCCATCGCCTATGACTGCGGTTTCGGCACCGCCGACAGGATGCGGATCGTCTTCCGCGAGCGCCTCGGCGTGACCCCGGCTCAGTATCGTTCCAGCTTCCGGCGCGCTGAAGCCAGTTAGGCCGCCGTTCCGACCGCGATCGCGGCCGCGCTGGGAGATCCCACCGTGCGGCCGCGCGAAGCACCGTGTCTCACGCGACGCAAACCAGGCGGTCCGCCTCCTTGGCCCCGGCAAGCCCGCCCCGCATCGCAAAGGCACCCTGGGTCACCTGGGTGGCCATGATCTTCAACTGGTCGGCAATTGCCACGTCGCTCGGCCCGCCATCGGGAGAGAAACGGCAGGTAAGACTGTTGATGCCGACGCCGAGTGGGGTCGGCCAACCTCGCAGGGCATGGACGATGGAGCGCAACGCTACAAGCGTCGTGCCGGCGGCCTGCGGGCCGTAGGCGCATGTGATGCAACCGACCGCCCGTCCATCGAGATAGGCCGCCGCGTCGTTGCGCATGTCCTCCGTATAGTCGAGCGCGTTCTTCACCAATCCCGATATGCTGCCGTGGTAGGCGGGCGAGGCGATGACGATCCCGTCAGCGGCGCGCAGCGCGGCTATCAATTCCCGCGCCTCGGCGGTGCGGTGCGGTACCTCTGGTGCATACATCGGCATCATTAGCGACGGGCCGTTGAAAAGTAACGTATGAGCGCCGGCCTTCTCCGCCTCCTTAAGGGCATAACGCAGTGCAAGCTCTGTCGATGATCCCTCGCGTGTGGTGCCCCCCAAGCCGACCACCAGCGGGGCATCAGAGTTCCTGTTAGTTGGCTCTCCAGCCATCGCAAATCCTCCCGTGCTGTACTGAAACGAAGTCTACGGGCGGCGGTAAGGGCTGTGCAGACTAGGATAATCGGGGTGTCATAACCCGCCGTTATCGCCGCGGGGCTATCGGGCGAGATTGTTGTAGCCGATGCCGACTTGACGGAAAGCTTTGGCAAGCCCGGCCGCAAGCGGGGTTAGCGGCACGCCGGCGCGGCTCACAAGGCCGACCGTGGTGTGCGAACCGCCTTCGGCGAGGGCTAGGCCTACGATCCGATCCCGGATCAGCGGATGAGTGAGACAGCTTTTCGGCAGAGCGGCCACAAGATCCGTGGAGGGCAGAATGTCCAGCACTGCCGAGAAGGATTCGCAAGTCAGAAGCACTCGCGGCGGCGGGGCGCCATGGTCGGTGAAATACTGGTTCATCAAAGCCATGAAAGTCGGCTGATCGTTGGTGAAAAGCCAATCCGCTCCGGCAAGATCCTTCAAGGACGTGGCGTCTGAAAGGGGGTGTCCGGCCCGCACGACCGGGACGATGCTGTTCTCGAAAAGCGGCTCGATCGTCAAATCCGGGGCGATCGAGGTCGGGGACACGCCGCCGACCGCAAAATCGAACTCGCCTTGCCGTACACCGCCGATCAGCCTGTCGAGCAGTCCATCGGATATGCGGACATTGACATTGGGGTTCTTTTTCCAGAAGCGTTGCAGGGCATGTGAGGCCATCAGCATCGCAGCGATCGCCGAGATGCCGACAGCGACTTTGCCGCCCTTGGAGCCCACCATCTGGCTGATCTCCTCCTGAGCACGGGAAAATTCCGTGTCGATGATGCGGGCACGATGGAGGAAGGCGCGGCCGAACTCGGTCGGTGAGCTACCATGCGCCGAGCGGGTGTAGAGCGGGACGCTGAGGATTTCCTCGAGCTCCTGAATCGTCTTCGAAAGTGCCGGCTGCGATACGTTGAGGCGCAGGGCGGCCGTTCGAATGCTGCCGGTGTCGGCAACCGCCAGAAATGCTCTGACGTGACGAAGCTGTATCATCCGATCCTCCTGGATTCCCCGCGCTGAGTACTAGAGCTTCGCCTCAAGAAATCTCAGCAGGCGCGCCGTGAAGAAGCCGGAAAAGCTGCCCGCCTCCTCGAGCGGGTCTGAGATCCAGTAATGGGAGGCAGACTGAACCGGCACGCTGCGCACGAAAATGCCCGCCTGTTTGAGGGCGAGCACGAAAGCTTCGCTCTGGCTTGCGGGGTCGACCACGTCGTCGCTCGTTCCCCAGGCAACGAGAAAGCCGGTGTCCTTTCGGGTTGCCGAAATATGCGATAGGGGAGACGCATCGAAATAGGGGCGTCGGTCATCAACGAGACGCTCCCCCAGGAAGCCTTCGACGATGTGGTCGTCAAAGCGCACGCGCTGGTCATGCTGCCATTGGGCGGCAAGGTCGAAAATACCGTAGACCGGGATGCACGCCTTGACGCCGGCGTTCCAGCGGTCGAGGTCTCCGTTCGGCGAAATGCTCCTGAAGAGAGGCAGGTCCCCGGCGAGCGCCACCAGTGCGGCGAGATGTGCCCCCGACGAGTCTCCCAGCAGCGCGATCCGCCTGCTGTCGAGGCCCAAATTTTCTGCCGCGGCGCGGATGAACTGAACTGCCGCCCTGACGTCGTGCACGGCCGCCGGATAGGTGGGCGAGCCATTCCCTGAAAGGCGGTACCTCGGTGCGAAGACGGCGTAACCCCGTGCGGCGAGGTAAGGAGCGATATGCCGGTAGTTGGCTGTCGAAGCCAGCCGCCAACCGCCACCGTGAACGGCAATGATCGTCGCAAGGCCGCCCTTTCCGCGGGGCCGGTAGAGCATTCCCGACAGCGGCGTTCCGCCCCTTTCAACGAAGTCGAGCGTGGTTACCTCGACCGCATGTTCACTAATCTGCCCGTCCGCATCTGGATACATTTTTCGGTTTCCTAATGAGCATTTGTATGCTTAGCATAATGTATGACAAAAAACTATTCGCTGGAATTATCACTGACGATGAGCCGACGAACGTGCCGAAACTGCTCGGTTTATCAACAATTTCAGTATCTTCGGAGCGGGTTGCCAGCCTCTGTTACGGAAGGCGGCAATAACCGTTGTCTATCACCAGACTCTAATTTGCATCTGCCTCAGGGCAATTCGTTTTGGCAGACTTCCTCAGCTTCAAACGACAGCAGGGAGGATGTTCGAACGTGAAACACCACTTTCTTCACATAGGAGATGTAGAGCTCGAATGGCACGAAATGGGGGAGGGTGCTCCGGTTCTCTATCTCCACGGAGTCCAGGGCTTCTTTCCGGATGATGCTTTTGCGGCGGAGCTCGCCAAGACGCGCCGTCTCATCGTCCCTTCCCATCCCGGGTTCGGAAAATCCTCCCTCCCTGACTGGCTGGATTGCGTAACCGACGTCGCCCATGTGCATTTTGCGCTGCTCGATTACCTCGGGCTCAATGAGGTGGATGTGATCGGTTGCTCTGTCGGCGGCTGGATCGCTGCGGAGATGGGCACCATGTCGCCGGAACGCTTCGGCCGTGTCGTGCTCGTGGCGCCGATCGGTATCAAGGTCGGCCCAGTCGACCGCCTCGACGTGCCTGACATTTTCGCCATGCCCCAAGTGGAGGTCACCCGGCTCTTCTATCACGATGTCGCGAAACACGGTTTCGATCCCTCGGCCTATACGGATGAGAAGCTCGCCGCAATCGTGCGCAACCGCGAGACGCTGGCGCTCCTGACCTGGGAGCCCTACATGCACAATCCCAAGCTGCGCCATCGACTCTATCGGTTGGCCTCGGCGACGCTCGTCCTTCGCGGAAGCTCCGACGGTTTCGTCTCGGCGGACTATGCGAATTCCTTTGGCGCCCTCATCGCGAACGCCTCGGTCGAGACGATCGAAGCCGCAGGCCACAACCTCGCCGAAGAACGGCCGGAGGTGCTCGCTGCACGCGTGGCGGCCTTTCTAGCTGAGCCCCAGACAACCAAAAGCCTTTGGAGGAACGCGGGATGAGAGCCTGGTTCTTCAGCGAAAACGCCTATCCGGACCTGCCGCCCGAAACCGAATATGAGTCCATCCGGGTGACCCTGCCCAACCATCTCTACGACCCGAAGAAGGGTGCTGCCCTCTACGACCGTTACATTGCCGAATGGCTGGTCGCAGAGGAAGAGGGGCTGGACATCATGCTCAACGAGCATCACCAGACCCCCACCTGCGTCGACCCGGCGGCGCCGTTGGTCCTGGCTGCCCTTGCAAGGCTCACCTCCAAGGCGCGCCTGCTGCTCCTCGGCAATCCGATCTCGAACCGTCGCGATCCCGTTCGTGTTGCCGAGGAAATGGCGTTGGCAGATATCCTCTCGCACGGCCGCCTGGAAGTCGGTTTCGTCAGGGGCGTGCCCTACGAACTGGCCGCGGCAAACAGCAATCCGGTGCGTACCAATGAACGGCATTGGGAGGCGCTTGACCTCATCATCAAAGCCTGGGCGACCCGCGACGGGCCCTTCAGCCATGAAGGGCGTTTCTTCCACCATCGCAATGTCAACATCTGGCCGCGACCCTATCAGGATCCGCACCCGCCGGTCTGGGTCAGCGCTACCAGCCCGGGCGGCGCGGCGCGGGTCGGTTCACGTGGCTTCGTCCAGGCGACCTTCCTGACCGGTTTCGGCGGCACGCCGAGGGTCTACGAATCCTATCGTCAGGGGTGGCGCGAAGCTGGCCGGGGCGAAGTCACACCCATCCACCGGCTCGCCTATGCGCCACTCCTCTATACGAGCCCGGATCCGGCTCGAGCCCGTGCAGGGGCCGAGCAGTTGCTCTGGTATCTCAAGGCCAACAAGGTGCCGGTCCATTACAAGAACCCGCCGGGCTATGTGCCAGTCGATGTCAATGTCCGGTTCCTGCGCGGTGCCATGCCTCAACTGGCAGCATCGATCAAAGACCTGAGCGTCGAAAAGGCAATCGAAGCCGGCATCATGTTTGCGGGCACGCCGGATCAGGTCTTCGACCAGGTCAAGCAATTCTACGGCAAAGTCGGCGGTTTCGGTCACATGCTGCTGATGGGACAAGCCGGCTTCCTGAACCATGAGGACACTGTTCATGGCATCCGCACCTTTGCACGCGAAGTCTATCCGAGACTGAAGGAGGCGTTTCCGGACGACGCAGCATCCGGCATCGAGCAGGAGCGAGCTCAAGCCATCGTACGTTGATCAACGGGGGGCCGCAGGCCCCCCACTAATCCAGGGAGGAACACATGAAGGATATCCTTAAATCATTTGCCGCCGGCGTGGTTGTTCTCGCCGGCATCAGCACCGCGCATGCCGCCGATGCCTGGCACCATGGCGTCGTCGAAGCGAAGGGCGATGCTGGCATCCAGTTCATGCCCTCGAAATTCGCCGAGAAGTTCGATCTCGATCTCGAGACCGTGGAATTTGCAAGCAGCACGGTACCGGTCAAGGCCCTTCTTGCAGGGGAGATCGACAGCTATGCTACGACGCCGCTAACGGCGATCGCCGCCATGGCGGAAGGTGCAGACCTGAAGTTCCTCGGCTGCAACTGGCCAGGCATGACTTACGACCTCTACGCCAGGGGCGACATCAAGAGCGTCAGGGATTTGAAGGGCCGTACCGTCGGCATTTCCGGTCCGGGTGGCGCGCCGGACCTCTTCGCCCGCGAGGCGCTTCGCTGGGGCGGTGTCGATCCGTCCGAAGTGACCTTCGCGAATGCCGGTGGCGGGGGGGACCGGTTCCGCGCCGTTGTGGCCGGCGTGGTGGATTCCACCGCAACCTCGAGCGAATTTGAGCCTGAAGCAGCCGAACGCGGCGTCAATGTCATCGCTCGCGCGCCGGAAGCCACACCTAATCTGCTGCGCATCTGCATCGTCACCTCAGACAAGGTCATCGCCGAAAAGCACGACCAGCTCGTGCGGTTCCTCGCCGCCCAGATGGTGGGGCATAAATATGCCATCGAGAATCCGAAGGAGACTGCGGACTATGCGCGGCAGATCGCCAAACTGTCGCCGGATGATAGGACGCCCGAATTCATCTACGACGAGGTTGTCAAATATGATGCGGTCAAACCGGACCTGCCGATCATGGCCGACAAGCTTCAGTGGAACGTCGACATGATGCACCGCAACGGCCGCATCAAGGAAGCGTACGATATCAAGCAGTTCATCGACGAAGGACCGCGTCAGGATGCCCTGAAGCTGGTCGCAACCAACTGAAGCTGGGGAAGTCAGGATCGGTCATGGCACATGTCGAACTACTGAATGTCTCCAAGACATTCGCCTTGAAGGTAAGGGGTGTCCAACACCGCGCAAGGGCGTTGGACAACCTGTCTTTCAACGTCGAAAAGGGTGAGATCATCGCACTCGCAGGGCCAAGCGGTTGCGGCAAGACCACGGCGCTGCGCATCATCATGGGCCTTGACAGCGCCAGCTCGGGCTCCGTGAAGGTGGCCGGCCGCCAGATTGGCGGCTGCGGCTTCGACCGCGGCATGGTGTTCCAGCATGCCGAGCTGCTGCCCTGGCGAAGCGCGGTGGACAACATCAAGTTCGGTCTGGAGATGAAGGAACTCCCGAAAAACGAGTTGGATGAACGTGCCGAGCATTTCATCGATCTGGTCGGCCTCAGCCACGCAAAGGATCATCGTCCCCATCAGCTTTCCGGGGGCATGAAACAGCGTGTGGGAATTGCCCGCGCGCTGGCGATCGATCCGGAAGTGCTGTTGATGGATGAGCCTTTCGGCGCGCTCGACTCGCAGACGCGCGAGACCTTGCAAATAGAGCTGCTCGATATCCATCAGCGCACGGGAAAGACTGTCATCTTCGTCACGCACGATCTGGATGAGGCGGTCTTGCTGGCGGATCGGGTTGTGGTGATGGTCGGTGGGCGCCTTCGTGAGATTATCCGTGTCGAGCTCGAACGTCCGCGCAGCGACATGCGCAGCATACGCTCCGCGAGCGAGTTCACCAGGAAGCGCGCCATGATCTGGGAGGCTCTGCACGAGCCGGCGAAACACGATCAGCTGGTCGCCTAGGAGGGGATCCATGAGCATTACCGAAACAAGAGTCTCCGAGAAAACAAGCGAAGACGAGACAGCCGTGGCCGGGGACAGGAGCTGGTCGATGCCCGATTGGGCAATCACCGCCATCTCCTTGATGGTGCTGATCGGCCTCTGGCAGGCGGCAGCCCCGTTCATCGATCCCCTGTTCGGCTCCTATCCGTCCCAGATCTTCGCCTCCTTCCTGGTCATGATGGAGAGCGGCACCCTGGTGCAGGCGTTTTGGCAAAGCATTCAGCCATTTTTCGCAGGCTACTTGCTCGCGGCCCTGATCGGCGTCCCTGCGGGACTGCTGCTCGGGCGTTATCGCATCGCGGAGGCTGCGCTTGGCATCTATGTCATGGCCGGCTACGCAACGCCTCTCATCGCACTCGTCCCACTGCTGATGGTCTGGTTCGGTCTCGGTTTTGCGGTGAAGATGGTGATCATCTTCCTGCTCGCCTTCTTCCCGGTCTGCATCAATACTTGGGTCGGCGTAAAAGCAGTTCCGAAAACGCTGATCGAAGTCGGAGCAGCTTTCTGCGCGCCGCAAAGCCGGATCATGTGCCAGATCGTGCTACCGGCGACGCTGCCCTACATCATGGCGGGTCTAAGACTTGCGATCGGCAAAGCGGTCATCGCCATGATCATCGCCGAGTTTCTGACCGCGATTTCCGGCCTTGGCGGCATCATCATCAATGCGGCGAACAGCTTCCGGACCGCCGAGGTGTTCGTGCCGATCATCTGCGTGATGATATTCGCCGTCGTGCTCGACCGCCTGGTGGCTTGGCTCGAACGGAAGATAGCGCCGTGGCAGAGCGAGATTGCGGGCGAACATGCGTGAGGGATCGAGAGGTGGAAGCCCGAAGGCACGACCGTGGGACCGTTTCCTGACGGAGCGCGACCGAGAGGTTATCGGCATTGCTGGTTACGGCGCGCGACAGGGTTTCGGCACAAGGCCGGCCCTCCTGATCGTCGATGTGAACTATGCCTTTTGCGGCGACAAACGCGAGCCGGTACAAGAATCGATCCTGCGCTGGCGCCAATCCGGTGGTGATGAGGCGTGGGACGCGCTTCCGATCATCGCCGAACTCGCCAGACTTGCCCGGATCAAGGGACTGCCGATCATTTACACGACTGGCAGCGAGCGAGAAGATAAATGGGATCGCGGAGGCTGGCTCTGGAAGAACAGCCGCAGCCGGGAGCGTCCGAAGGCAACGACGATCGACGGCAACACGATCATGCCGCAGATCGCGCCGGCACCCCAGGACATCGTCATCTATAAGCAGAAGCCGAGTGGATTCCACGGTACCAATCTCATCGACTACCTCCTTCTCCTGAAGTGCGACAGCGTGATCGTTACGGGCACGGCTACGAGCGGCTGCGTACGGGCGACGGTCGTTGATGCCTTTAGCCATAACCTGCGCGTTACGGTGGTCGAAGATGGCTGCTTCGAGCGCTGCCAGGCGAGCCACGCGGTCAACCTCTTCGACATGAACTCGAAATATGCCGACGTATTGCCAAGCGGCGAGGTGCGGACGTTCATGGAAGGGCTCGAAACCGGCCTTTTCGATCTGCCGGCCGGCAGCCGTGGCGACGTCTGAACCATCAGTGCCGCTCGCCACTGCAGGCCGGCATGTCTTTTCGGACGTGCGAAGATTGCTGTAGCACTTTGAATTCCGCGTGTTTTCCTTCATTCCGGCTTCGGTTGGAGGAAGCATGCGATAGAGGAGACGGGATGCGTCTATTCTTCACTCGGTTCGCGCCAGGTAGATTTCCGTATCGAAGGCTTTTCCTGGCCCTTGCGATAGGGTTCATCGGCGGATGCATCTTTTTCTATTTCCATCTGCCGCTGCCTTGGATGCTGGGCGCCCTGGTCGCCTGCCTCTTCGCATCACTCTTCAACATGCCGGTAGCCGTGCCCGGCATCGTTCGCCCCCCGATGCTAATGCTGGTTGGCGTCGTTCTCGGTTCCGGCTTTACGCCGGCGATGGCCGGCAGCATGATCGATTGGCTTCCCGGTCTCATCGTATTGATCATCTTCGTCATCGTGACGGCGTGTTGCTGCTACGTCTATTTCCGGCGTGCAGGGGGCTTGGATCACTGGACGGCGTTCTTTTCCGGAATGCCGGGCGGACTGGTCGAGATGACGGCGCTCGGCGAAGTTTACGGGGCGAACACCCGGACCATCGCGCTCGTCCATTCGAGCCGCATCATGCTTGTGGTTCTTTCGCTTCCTTTCCTGCTCTCCTTTGTCGGAGGCCAGGCGCTGAGCGGCACAACCCGTGCCGGTGCATCTATTCTCGAGACGCCGATCAGCGCAGACCTGTGGCTGTTCGGCACCGGCATATGCGGCATGTTCTTGGGGCGGCTCCTGTCGCTGCCTTCGCCTTTTCTGATGGGGCCGATGCTGGTCAGCGCCGCGATCCACCTGACCGGCGTCTCGGAGTTCCATGCGCCCTGGGAGATCATCGCATTCGCACAGCTCGTGCTCGGAAGTGCCCTGGGCTGCAGCTTCGCCGGAGTGAAGAAGTCCGATATCCTGCATATTCTGCAGTTGTCGGTGGGGTCGACCATTTTCCTCGTCGCGGCGAGCACCAGCTGCGCGATGCTTGTTGCCCATATAACGGGAAGACCCATCTTGAGCCTGCTGCTCGCCTATTCGCCAGGCGGGTTGACCGAGACCAGCCTCATGGCCCTGTCGCTTCATGTCGATGTCGCATTCGTGGCCACACACCACGTGCTCCGCGTGTTCTTCGTGGCGGTCTCCGCGACATTTCTTGCCCGGTGGCTCAAGCGGGGCAGATTGGCGAAGAGAGACGCGTAGCCGGGATCGCGCGGCTCAGGACTCCCCCAGGGCATCGGTCAGAGCGGCCTGGCCACGGCAAGCACGAGACGCGCCACGTGTCGTGCACGCGACTACCGAAGAATGGCGGCGAATGCGGCGTGCAGGGACATGAGCTATCTGCCTTATAGCCGAGAGCCAGCCTCGACGAGTTCCTTCAGGTGCGCCGCGATCGTTGAGGGAACCTCGAGCGGAGTGAAATGCCGCACGCCCTCCATGATGAAGAACTCGGCACCGGGGATGTTCTCCGCCATATACCGGGCCATGTCCGGCGGCGTTGCGTAGTCTTCGGTTCCGACGGCCACACGGCAAGGAAAGTCGAAGTGGGGAAGTGCCGCGCGGATGTCGGCATTGCCGAGCATGGCGCAGGTTGCCGCATAGGCCGACAGATCGTTCTCGAGGAAGACACCGACTGCCTTTTCGACCACATCAGGATTGGCGCCGCGGAAGCCGTCGCTGAACCAGCGGGTCTTCTGGAAACCAACGAGCGCAGCCATGCCCCCGGTGAGCGCCTTGTCGGCGCGCTCGCTCCAGGCTTTCGGGGCGTCTTCGCCGTACCAGGCGGTGGTGTCGAAAAGGCCGAGCGCCTCGACGCGTTCAGGGTAAATGGCGGCGAAGGCGAGGGCGACACAGCCACCCATCGAGGCTCCGGCGACGACGGCCGACTTCCAGCCGACATGATCCATTAGGTCGGCAATGTCGTTGGCGAAAAGTTCGACGCTGTAGGGCCCGGCAGGCTTATCGGAGGCGCCATGGCCGCGGCAATCGAAGATCAGCGCGTCGGCGAAACTTTCAAGCGCAGCCACGGTCGGCTCCCAGAAGGTCTTGTCCATCGCGAGGGAATGAACAAGCGCGATGCGGCCGCGGCCACTTCCCTTCACCAGCCGATAGGACAGCCTCGTGCCGTCACGGGTCGTGACAGTGCTGTTCGTGTTGTCGTTCACGTCAATATCCTTCGATAACCTCGGTACGTAGTACTGTATGACAAGCATATAAACAAGACTCGTCAGCGGAACAACAACGGATGCGGTGTTTTCACGTTTCATCCGCCTGCGGGAATTGGGCGGTCTTCGCCGTCATCTTCGTCGGCAAGCTGCCGCGCCAGCACCGCAAGTTGGCGGCGCAGCCATTTGTGGGCGGGAAGATCGGTATTTACGTCGCTCCATACTGCGGTGGCCGCGACTTCCATGTTCGGCACGGGCACAGGACAGAAATAGAAGCGAGACGGATCGAATATGGGTAACATCTTCTCGAAGACGAGCACGATGAGATCGGAACGGGAAACGATCGCAGGCGCGGCAAGGTACTGATGGACGGTCGTGGCGACGCGCCGCTTGAGACCTGCCTCGGCCAGGAGCCGGTCCACGCGGCTGATGTCGCTCATACCGGGTTTGACGGAGAGCTGGTCTGTCGTCAGAAATTCCTCGAGCGCAATCGGGCGGCCGGCCAGCGGGTGGCCCCGCCGCATCATACAGAGATATTTGTCCCGGAAGAGAGACATGTGCTTGAAGCGGCGCGGCAGGTTCGGAATGACGCCGACGGCGAGATCGATCTCGCTATTGTCGAGCAGCGCCGGCAACTCGTCGTTCGGGCGCGACTGAATGTTGAGCCCGACGCGTGGCGCAACGCGGGCGATGTGTTCAATTAGGGGCGGCAGCAGAACCACCGACGCGTGGTCGGACACGGCGAGGCTGAAGGTCCAATCAGGATCCTGAGGTTCGAAGGCCGTGGGCTCTAGCGCCTCCTCGATCTGGCGCATGGCCGACTGAATTGGGCCCGAAATTTCAAGCGCCCGTGCCGTCGGCCGCATGCCGTCCGCCGTGCGCAGGAAAAGCCGGTCGTTGAGGAGCAGCCTAAGGCGGTTGAGCGCATTTGATAGTGCCGGCTGCGACATGCCAAGGCGCTCGGCGGCGCGGCTGACGTTGCCCTCGGCCATCATCGCGTCAAAAACGACGAGAAGCTTCAGATCGATGGTCGCCAAATTCATCGGCATGATAGTACTCTTCGCTTTTTGAATTTGCCACAGGCGTTCTGCAGAGCCAACATTGTCATACAAAAATACAGTACTACACAAGCGCTGACGAGGGAAAAGTCGGAGGCGGGCGTCGCTTTGCCGCAGTGGCACGAGGAGGCGCCTGCGGCGCGTGTGTACAAACAAGCTCGCGGGCAGCGAGGCGGTGGAGGACTTATGCATCTTGTGGAACAGGCCATGATGGCGCTAACGGTCATTTTCGACCCGACCCGATTCATGATCATCATGCTGGGCTGCGTGCTCGGCCTTTTCATCGGGGTAATCCCGGGAATCGGCGGTTTGGCCGGAATGGCGTTGCTTCTGCCGTTCACCTACACGATGGACCCCTATACGGCGCTCGCCTTCCTGATCGGCATGTGGGCGGTGACCCCGACTGCCGATACCATCCCTTCGATCCTGATTGGGGTGCCGGGAGCAGCGGGCTCGGCCGCGACGGTGATGGATGGCTATCCGATGGCCCGGCGCGGCGAAGCCGGTCGGGCACTGGGTGCGTCCTACACCGCCTCCCTAATCGGCGGCATTTTCGGTGCCATCCTGCTTGGATTGGCCATTCCGATCCTGAGACCGTTCATGATGGCCTTCGGCACGCCGGAACTCCTGGCGCTTTGCATTCTTGGCCTGACGCTCGTTGCCGCCGTCAGTCAGGGCAATATGATGAAAGGCCTGGTATCGGCGTGCTTTGGCGTCGTCATCGCGTCTGTCGGCGATGAGGCGCAGACAGGTGAACTGCGCTGGACGTTCGACTCTCTCTATCTGTGGGAGGGCGTACCACTCGAGGCGCTCGTGCTCGGCCTGTTCGCCGTCCCAGAGCTCCTCGAACTCGGCGCGGCACGCCAGGCCGTTGCCATGCATAAGAGCGAGAGCATCTTGCGCGATCAATTCCGCGGCGTCAGGGACGCCCTCCAGAACATTCGTCTTGTCTTCCAGAGCTCCTGGCTTGGTGCGATCCTGGGTTCCGTACCCGGCCTCGGCGGCCCGGCGATCGATTGGATCGCATACGGCTCGGCGGCGAAATCCGTCAAGGACGGCAGCAAGACTTTCGGCACCGGGGATGTGCGGGGCGTGATTGCCTGCGAGGCGGCCAACAACTCCCGTGAAGGCGGCGCACTCATTCCGACGCTCGCCTTCGGCATTCCCGCCAGTGCCACTATGGCGATCCTGCTTGGCGCTTTCATGATGCACGGCATTCAGCCGGGACCGAAACTGCTTACCGAGCAACTCGACATCACCTATACCATCGTCTGGAGCCTGATGATCGCCAATATCGTCGGCGTTTTGATCTGTTTCGCCTTCGTGTCGCAGCTTGCCAAGCTTGCCCTGGTACCAGCCGGTATCCTCGTGCCAACGGTCCTTGCCGTCGTTTTTATCGGTGCCTATTCGGCGACCCGCGACACTGGCGACATTATCGTGCTGTTGATCTTCTCCGCGATCGGCTGGGCGATGAAGCGCTTCGGCTGGGCTCGCGCTCCAGTGCTTCTCGGACTCGTGCTCGGCGGTTTGGTAGAACAGTATCTGTTCATCTCGACCAGCCGCTATGGCTCCGAGTGGCTCCATCGTCCGGGCGTGATCTTCATCTTGATGGTTCCCGTCGTCTACTTCATCTACAGCGCCGTGCGGTTCTTCATGAAGCGCCGCGCAGCCGTTCCGGCCGCCGTAGGTGCCGCCGTCAGCGAACCGGCTGCGCCTAAGGAAATCGGGGCCGCAGGCCCGATCTCCCCCGTCGACCGGATCATGCTGCCGGGCATGTGGATCCTTGCCGCCATCCTCTTCATCAGTGCGCTTGCCACCTCGACCGAATGGGCACTCGCCGCGAAGCTCATGCCGCAGACGGTCGCGGCGGTCGGCCTCATCGTGGTGATCTGCGCTGGCATCGGTGTCTTTGTGAAGCAGCGCGCCGGAGAGAGCCTCGTCAAGCCTCGCAAAGCTCATGAAGCCGACCCGCTGGAAGCGATGTCCGATCGGATGCTCTATAAGCGAATGGGCATCATGGCTTCCTGGGTGTTTTCGATCTACGTCGGAACGTTGCTGTTCGGCCTGTTGCCGACGCTGCTCCTCTTTATGATCAGCTACATGCATTTCGAGGGAAAGCAGCCTTGGGTCCGGACGCTCGCCATTGCCATCGTCATCTGGGTCGCCATGTTCATCCTGTTCGACAGGTTGCTCGTGATGCCATGGCCGCAGTCATATCTTGGCGACGCCTTCCCGCAATTGCGCACCATGGTGTCAGACATCATTTGAACCGGATCAGCCGTATGTGGAAAGGCCGGAGCGGCGACGCTCCGGCCTTTCCTTTGTGCGCCCGGCATGGACGCATTCCTGCGGGTGGAAGTCCCGCCACGAGCTGGTCATGGCGAGTGAAGCGAAGCGCAACTGCGTTAGGGCGATCGAGCGTGGGGAGGAAGCGTGGAGCGTAATCCGCGTGCCGATGAACAAGAACCGGATATGAGGCGGTGCCGACCGGGCGAGCGGGCAATGAACCGCGAAGCTCTTGTGACCAAGGGGCGGCGGCGTAGATCCGGCGGTGGTGCGGTGAAGGAATGCGTTCTTACCCGGGGAGATCTCGCCTTGCGCCTGAAAGGGTGACGGTGTCGAGCCGGAGCGAGAAGTCAGCAGAGGCCATTGTAGCTGCCGTAAGGGAGCGAAGGGCTGAAGGAGCGGAAGGGAAAGCCCGCCGGTTATCGGATTTGAACGGTCTCAGATGTTCGCACCAGCGAAGCTCGCCGATCCGGCAGATGGGGTGAAGCCTGAGGGGCCACGGCAGCGAGAAATCAAATCCGCCGAACCAGATTAAGCAAATCCAGGCGCCGGGCCGGGAGAAACTACAGCCTGACGACCGCAACCGCTCCAACCGCCCGATGCGGACCCGCATGACGGGTGGTGTGGGAGGGGAGGAGCCTCAGCGCTCCCCCTATCCCGGTTGCAGGCGATGGACGTCCGCGACGGCAGCTCCCTTGGCCCCGCATGCCCGGCGCAGGACCTCATTGGGCGGGTCATCGCGCGCGTGCGCGCCACGCGCGACATCCTTCATTCGCAAAAAAGAAAGCCCCGCTCGGGCAAGCAGGGCTCCGTCGGAAGATATTTACTGCTCTTAAGCGAGTTCGACCATCGGCTCGCGGCAATATTCCGGCGGGACCCGGACATCGACAACCCAAGGCTTGCCCGCCTTCACATTCTCGATGCCGCGCGCAAGGGCGTGCGCGAGGTCGGCAATATCGGTGATCGGGCCTTCGCCGTCGATGCCTTGCGCCCTGGCAAGCATCAGGAGGTCCGGAACGGGGTCCTGCAGGCGTTGGCCCACCCAGGCGTTTTCCGACGGGCGGCCACGCTGAATGGCGACCTGCGCCTGGTGGTGCTCGTCGTTGAAGTAGGAATTGTTGTTGGAGATGACGTAGAGCAGCGGAATGCCCTGGGCAGCGGCGCTCCAGAGGGCCGTATTGCCCATGGTGAAGTCGCCGTCGCCGACGATCGCGATCGGCACACGCGGAGACTTCATGTCACGCAGTGCGAGGGCCGCGCCGATGCCGATGCTCGGGCCCGAACCCACGCCGCCGCCGCCATTGTGGCCCAGATAATCGTGCGGATGTTCGAGCTCATTGGCATTGGTAGGCCAGCCAAGCGGTCTCGAGGTCAAGCACACGTCGATGTCGCGCGTTACTTTGTTGAACACCCTGGCGAGGTCCATCAGGCTGATCGGACCGGAGCTTCCGGAGGGCTCCGCGTCGAGACGGAGCCGCTGGTAGGTCTTTGGTGTAGGGATGCGGGCTTCCAGCGCCTCCAGAAGCCGCGCGACGGCCGTTTCCGGAACAGTCGGGATGTTGACGTCGACTGCGGGCAGGCCCTGATAATCCATGTTCCAGCCGCGATGTATGTTGTAGTCGTTCGAAACGCTGATGATTGGTGCACTCGGGCCGCCGGCGGGGAAGACCTGATTGATCGTGCCCGCGAGGTCGAGCCAGTCGAGGGAGAGCACAGCATCGGCCTCGGTCAGGTGCTTGAGCAGGTTCTTCGATAGCCTCCAGCCTGTTTCGCCGATGAAAAGCGGATGGGTGGTCGGGAAACTTGTCGCAAGCTTCACATGGGTCAGCACCTTGGCGCCCATCAGTTCGGCAAGCTTCACGCGTTCGGCCCAGCCTTCCTCGCTGCGTGAGGTGCGGCCGCACAGGATGACGGGGCGCTTGGCGCTGACCAGAATCTCGATCGCTTCCTCTAGGTCGCGGCGGGGCGGCTCCGGGTCGGCGGGTGCGCGGAAACGTGAGATATCATGCAGAGCAGGCACCTTTCCCAGTTCCATCTCCTGCACGGTGACGTCAAGATTGACATAGGTCGGGCCGGCGGGGCGTGCCGTCGCCAGCATCGTGGCGCGGCGGATGGATTCCACCGCGGCTTCCGGAGAGCCCGGCTCGTCGTCCCACTTCGTGAAGTCGCGCACGAGACCGCCCTGGTCGATCGTGCAGTGGATCCACTCAATCCAGGGCCGGCGCTTGGTGGCATCGAGCGGGCCGGTGGCACCGATGACGACGACGGGGACGCGGTCGCACCAAGCATCGAAAATGCCCATGGTGGCATGCATCAGCCCGACATTTGAGTGGACTGCCGCGATAAGCGGTCGGTCCGTGATCTTCGCCCAGCCTTGAGCGATGCCGATCGCATGTTCCTCGTGCATGCACAGGATGATCTTCGGCTTCTCGTTTCCGAGATAATTGACCAGACTGTCATGTAGGTGGCGATAGCTCGCGCCTGGATTGAGGCAGATGTAGGGAAACCCCTGTTCCCGGATCGCTGCGGCGATCAGGTCGCTGCCGTAACAAGGCGTACCGGTTTCAACCGGGACGAAACGCTTCGTGCCCTGGTGGTCCATGGTCGGGATCCTTAATGTTCTGGAAACGGAAAAAGGCAAAAAGAAACCGCGCGAGGCCTGTGCGTCGCGCGATTTTCTTGGTCAGTTGTCGAAGCCGTCGCTGATTGCTTTCTTCAGCGTGGCGACCACTTCCGGTGGCGTTGAGATGATCCGGTTGGCGATCGCGTCCACTTCCTTGCCCGTTATTGGCGCGATCGGGATCGACCGGGCCTTAGCGTCGGCCAGGAATTGCGGATCTGCCATCAGCTTTTCAAAGGCGGCAGAAAGGGCGGCGACGCGGTCTTCTGGTGTTTCCGGCGGCGTCATTAGAGCGCGGCCGATATCGCCGCCTGCGCCGAAGAACTCAATCGCCTGCTTCTTGGCCGGATCGTCCGTGAGCTCGATGGCGGTCGGTGTGTTCGGCAATTCGGGCAGGCGCTTTTCGGAGAACTGGACGACCGGCACCACGTCACCGGCAGCGAGCTGCTGGGAATAGTTTACCGACCAGTTTGCCCAAACGGTGGTCGTCAGATCGGCCTCGCCGCGAAACACTGCGAGCGCGCTGGCCGTTGCGCTGTCATAGCCGCAGACCATGTTGAACTTCGAGCCGATCAGCGACTTCAGCACCGCGCCCGTCTGGGCACTTGAAGTCGTGCGGCCGGAGCAGCTCACGTTAGCTTCGGACTTCAGCGAGTCTTCGATCGATTTCACCGGCGAATCCTTGCGAGCCATCATCACGGAGGTGACGTCCGCCGCGCGGCCGATGAAGTGCATCTCGGAAACGTCCCAGCGGCTCTTCTTTGGCTCGAGGACTTGGTCCTGCGCCAGCGATTCCGGCAGGAGAGCGACCATCGTACCGTCCCGCGGCGCTTTCGCGTAAAAATGCGCGGCCGCGAGCGAGCCCCCGCCGCCCGGCATGCCCTGGACGATCACCGTCGGCTCGCCGGGAATATGCTTGCCGAAATGCTGAGCAATGAGCTGCGCATAAAGATCGTAAGAGCCACCCGGAGGATGGCCGATCAGGATTGTTACGGTCTTGTCGGCATAAAAATCAGAAACCGCGTCGGCCTGAGCCGATACCGCGCCGAAGATGCTGGCGCAGGCCGTGGTCGCAGCGACCGTCAGCGAACGAATGGATTTGAGCATCGATTGTACCTCCCTTGGTTGCCTCCCGGCGACCATCCCTTTAGTATCACATGTTGTGACGGTACTACTGTATGACAAACACGAGTATCGTGCAACAGCGAGGCAGTTGTGTTTTGTTCTGGGCACTTGCGGGGTCGGATCTTTGGAGAGCAAAATTCCCGGATGGTGCAACTTGCCCACTTTCAAACGAGTGGCTAGTCACTGCGGGCTAACAGGAGAAACACCATGGCGGCCGAAAGGCAGAGACTTTGGGACTTTGCGTTAGGTTTTTATTCCGCGTCAGGTGTCGGCGAAGCCTGCCTCACGCTGCAGGACGAATGCGGCGTCGATGTGCCAGTTCTGCTCTTCTCCGCCTGGCTTTCGAAGCATTCCGTCGCTCTGACGCAGGCTGAGCTCGTTCGCATCGACGGCATTGTTGCAGATTGGCGCGACGAGGTCGTAAAGCCGTTACGCAGCGTTCGACGACGGCTGAAGAGTGGCCCCCAGCCGGCTCCGAACCAAGATACCGAGGCGCTGCGCAATGGTTTGAAAGGCATCGAGCTCGGTTCGGAAAAGATCGAGCTGGCAGTGCTCGAAGCGGAAGGCGAGGCCTTGATTGCGGCCGGAGGTGCTCCCGTCGATGCCGCTGACAATCTCGCTTTGGTGCTGCGGCATTTCCATGCCGCAGATCCGAACCCGAAGACTGTGGAAGCACTCGCCGCCATCGGCAAGGCGCTTGCAGCTTTTTAGAGTGTGTAAGCCCTGACGGAAACGGTTGTACCGGCTTCCCAGTCGACTTGCGCCAGACTAATGCTGGCCTGGAGAGTCCGGGCCTTCCTTCCAGCGCTTCACCATCGGCAAGTGAATGTCGAAGAGGTCGAGCGCGCGTCCGACCGTCTGCGTGACCATGTCATCAAGCGTCTTCGGCTTCGAGTAGAAGGCGGGCACTGGCGGCATGATGATTGCCCCGTTGCGGGTCGCCTGGTCCATCAGCGCAATATGCCCGGCATGCAGAGGCGTTTCGCGAAAGAGCAAAACCACGCGGCGGCGTTCCTTAAGGCAGACGTCGGCGGCGCGCACGATCAGTTCTTCATTGTAGCAATTCGCTATGCCACTCAATGTCCTGACCGAACACGGGGCCACGAGCATGCCAGCGGTGCGGAAGGAGCCCGACGAGATCGCCGCGCCGATATCGCGGTAGTTGTGCAGAACATCGGCCAGCTCCCTGATTTCATTCGCGCTCATATCGATTTCGTCGGCGGCCGTGCGCAAGGCCGATGGCGAGATGACCGCATGTGTTTCCACGTCATCGAGTTCCCGGAGGAGTTGCAGCGCTCGCACGCCATAGATGATGCCGGACGCTCCGGTGATGGCAATGATGATGCGGCGCATGCGGTAATCCCGAGGTTATGACGCGTCGTAGGCGGTGCTGAAGGCGGAGACCGCCGAATTGGCGACGTGCTTCTCAGCCGCGGTCCTGGCCGCCGCCTTGTCGCGGTTGACGATCGCGGTGACGATCGCGTCAATTTCCGCAATGCTCTGGCTCCGGCGCTCCTTGCGCACGACGGAGCTGCGGCGCAGCGGCGAGGTCAAAAGCGTCAGTTTCTTCAGGAGATCGAAGGCGATCGGATTGCGGGCACCCGTGCAGATGCGGTCGTAGAACTCCCGCTTGGTCGCGACAATCTCCTCGGCATTGCCTCTGAGATAGGCCTTCTTCAGCACTTCACTGTGGGCTTTCAGTGCCTTGAGCTCGTCATCCGGGGCGTTTTCCACGAACTGCTCGACGATCAGCGGCTCCAACACACCGCGAATACGGTAGATGTTTTCCGCATCGGAGCGCGTGACGGTCACCACCGTCAAACCGCGATTGTTGAGGTCGGTAAGGATTCCCTCAGCCTGAAGCTGCCGGAGCGCCTCGCGCAACGACGTGCGACTGACATTCAGTTTCTCGCACAGATCTTTCTCGACGAGGCGGGTCCCTGGCTCCAATACGCCTGTTTCAATCGCCCTCCTCAGCGAGTTGATGATCTTGTTCCGCAAAGGAGCGGGTTCATGGATCAGCGGATTGAGTGGCTCTGCAAGGGGATTGGCCATGTGTCTCCTCGAATGCTCCGGTGTGTTCGAAACAATGTGATCAGATGACTGTCATACAAAGAAACGGCAATGCCGTCACCTCCTTCGGTTGACATCTTTCTGCGAAATATCGAAGTCATCGCGCAACCACCTCCTCACGCGGCATTTGCAAGCAGTGCCAGATCCGACTAGGTGTGGCGGGCATATCCAAGTGCCGGATGCCGAGAGGGCGCAACGCGTCGGACACGGCGCTGATCATCGCCGGAAGCGCTCCAACTGTTCCCGCTTCGCCGGCACCCTTCACGCCGAGCGCGTTCTGCTCGGTGGGAACCGAATAGTCCGCGATCTCTATCTCAAGCATGTCACAGGCACGCGGCATGGCGTAATCCATGAATGTCGCGGAAAGAAGTTGGCCGGAATCCGGGTCGTAGACGGCGTTCTCCATCACCGCTTGGCCCAGCCCCTGGGCCACGCCGCCGGTAATCTGTCCCTTTAGGAGCAAGGGATTCACGACGCGGCCGACGTCATCGACCACCGAATAGGCAACGAGCTGCATATGTCCGGTATCGGGGTCGACTTCCACTTCGCAGATATGGCAGCCATTCGGGAAAGTGGCGCCCTTGTTGCTGATAAAGTTCTCGGCCGAGACCGGCGCGGCTTGCTCGGCCATGACTTCCGCGAAGGAGAGCGTCCGGTCGGTGCCTGTGATGCGGTATTCGCCATTATCGAAGAGGATGTCGGCCCTATGCGCCTCCAGCTGCTCGGCGGCTTTGTCCTTCAGGGACTCGACGATCATGTCGGCAGCCGCCCAGATGGCGCCGCCGGCGGCAGCCAGGGTCCGAGAGCCGAAGGTGCCGGTCCCCTGCGGCACTTCATGCGTGTCGCCGGTGATGATTTCCATCCTCTGCGGCTCCAGGCCCAGGCGATCAGCGACAATTTGCCGGAATGCGGTGCCATGGCCTTGGCCGCTATCCATCGAGCCCACATGGATTCGGACCTTACCTTCAGGGGAAATTTCCAGCCGGGCGAATTCCGCATTGGGCTTGGCGATCGGACCTCCGGCGATTTCGATCGGATTGGCAATTCCTATTCCACGCAACTTTCCGCGCGCTTTTGCCTCCGTGCGGCGGCCCTCGAACCCGGCCCAGTCGGCCAATTCGAGTGCCTTCGCCAAAACACCGGGAAAGTCGCCCGAATCGTAGGTGAAGATGAAGCCGGTCGTATAGGGCATTGCCTCCTTCGACACGAGGTTACGCCTGCGTAGCTCCGCGCGGTCGAGGCCGATCTCGTAGGCGGCGAGGTCGATCATCCGCTCGATGAGATAGGTCGCTTCCGGACGTCCGGCGCCCCGGTAAGGGGCGGTTTGCTGAGTATTGGTGAAGACGCCGTCGACCTCGGCGTAGATTTGCGGCGTGCGATAAACGCCCGCCAGTCCACCAAGATTGGCAACGGGCGGATGGAGGGTCGCCGGACCGAGATAGGCACCCAGATTTGCACGCATATGCACCTCGAGCGCCAGGAACATTCCGTCGCCGTCAAGCGCCAAGGCGGCATCCGCCCACATGTCGCGACCATGCGCATCTGACTGAAAGGATTCGAGCCGGTCCGAGGTCCAGCGCAGGACGCGGCCGGTCTTTTTCGCCGCCCACAGAAGCGCCGGATATTCGGGATAGCCGGCATTCTTCATGCCGAATGAGCCGCCGCAATCGGAGGCGACCACGCGGACTTTGTCCGGCAAGACGCCCAGGACCCGCGCTACATCCTCGGAAACGCGGTGCGGCGCTTGGGTGCCGAGATCGAGCCGATAGCGGTCAAGGCCGGCGTCGTATGATGCAATCGCGCCGCGCGTCTCTATTGGAGCCGCGACGACGCGGGAAATCCTCAATCGCTGCCGCACCACGGTCTGCGCAGAGGCAATTGCGCCATCTACGCCGGCCTTGTCGCCCATCTTGACCGTGAAGCAGTGGTTGTCGGGAAACTCGTCCCAAACACGCGGCGCGTCGGGGGAGACTGCTTCCAGGGCATCGACCACCACCGGCCGCTCCTCGATTTCGACGGTCACCGCTTCGGTAGCGGCGAGCGCGGCCGCTCTCGTCTCCGCGACGACGATGGCGATCGGATCGCCGACGTACCTTACGGCGTCGATCGCCAGCGGATAGAAGGCCGGCACCCGCATCTCGCCACCGTCCGGCCCGGGATGCCTGTTGCGCGGCTGTATCGGCATCAGGCCCGCGGCCTTCAGATCCGAGCCGCTGATGACGGCGATCACGTCCGGCATTTCGGCCGCCGCTGCAATGTCGATCAGAACGATTCGACCCGAAGCCGTCTGCGAACGGACGAAAACCGCAGCGGCCTCGCCCTTAACGGGAAGGTCGTTCACGTAGCGGCCGCGGCCGGTGATCAGCGCATCATCCTCGAAACGCAATTGTGATTGGCCGATCTTCAGCTTCGTTCCTCCCAGGCGCCTTGAACGAGTATGGATCAAGGATGAAAGTCGCGGCGCGGCCGACCTGCGGGCCGCCCGCCCCAAAAGCCCCTCAGTCGCTCTTTTCGATATCGCGAGTGGGTGTCTCCGGCTTCATTCCACCCTTGCGACGGGCAAGAGTATTTTCACCCGTCTTGCGCCAGTCGCCGGCGACAGCATCGTCGGCGAATTGCGTCCAAACGTCCGTCCAGTCGCCCAGCGAGTAGCCATGCCATGGCGGCTGCGGGGTGAGGCGGGGAAGCTGGAGATCTTCCCAGATCTGCCGCGCCCTGACCATGTAGGGCTCGGCGGGCAAGGCCAGTGGGGGCATTGCTGTCTTCAGGGTCGCGTCGATCAACAGGGTACCTTCGGCGCCTTTAGATCCGGATTTTGGCCCATGCCCGCCGGAACGATAGGGCGTGACATGCACGTCGTCGATCATATCGGCGCGGTAGGCGAGCGACCAGAAGACGGCATCCGCATTGCGGCTGTCGATGTCGTCGGAAACGGCAATGACGATCTTGCCGCACTGGGCCTGCAGCGTCGCGGCGCCCCGCAGCCCGCGCCAGACTTCCGACTGCGGTGCTGAACGGTCGAACTCCAGGAAGATTACCTTGCGAATGTTGGTAAGCGGCTCATGCATCACCACGCGCTTGATGCCCTTGACGTTCAGCACCTTCTTCAGGTGGTTCAGGAAGAGCGGCTCGTAGGCGACACGCTTAAGGACGCTCGATTCGCTCGGTGTGACCTGCGAGACGATCGAGACGAGAACCGGCTTTTTCTTCCGTGTGATCGCCGTCACCTGCATGGACATGTTGAAGTCCTCGAGCGCCACATGACCGTGGCTTTCGCCGAAGGGACCTTCTGGCTCCAGTAGGACCGGGTCGATCAGGCCCTCGATGACGATCTCCGCATCGGCGGGCACTTCGAGATCGATCGTCTTGCACTTGACGATGCGAATCGGTTCGCCGATCAGGCCGCCCGCCACACCGAGCTCATCCTGGTCGATCGGCAGCTTTTGCGGGCCGGTGAAAAGCACGGCCGGCGCGCAGCCGATGACGATGGCACAGGGCATCGGCTTGCCCATCTTCTGGTACTTCAGCCAGTGCTGATAGCCCCCCGCGCCGGATAGGCGACTCGCCATTCGCACGCCAAGACGGTTTTCCGCCTTCAGCGCCGCTCGGTAGGTGCCCATGTTGCGGATGCCGTTTTCCGGGTCGCGGGTCACGCAAAGCGTTGCGGTGAAATAGGGTGCGCTGTCGAAGCCGGGGGTGGAGACCGGCACCGGCAGCGATCCCAGACCCATGCCTTCCTGCTCCAGCTCGTCGCCGGTGATCACGACCTCCTGGCAAGGCGCTTCCGCAACCATCACCGGGTCGATTGGTTGTTCCATGGCCCTGACCCAGACGTCGCCGATCTCATCCTCGGAGACGCCGAGGCCTGCGGCATAGATGGCGGGCGAGGCCGCCAGAACGCCGACTGCGACCGGGATATCGTATTTCTCGCCTTTAGCGCCCTTCACATCCGTGAAAAGGAAGCCGCGGCGCTGCTCGTCCGGAAGTCCGCCTTGGAACTGCCAGCGTGCGAGCGGATGCAACTCGGTATCCTTATCGATCGGCACCTGTATCCTGGTGAGCAGACCGAGGGCCTCCAGTCTGTGCAGGTGCTCCTGCAGATCGACCGGCGCCTTGCGTGCGAATGTTTTCATAGAGTGTACTCCAAAATTTCCCTTCGGTGTCCGCCGCGGCAAACCGATCCCCTTTGTACCGAAAGCATCGAGCTGAGTGAGGCATCGTCCTCTGTCGGGGGCGATTTTTTCGATTGCTTTATTCTGCCATACTGTCATACATTATTACGAAGAGCAACAGCATGCGGTGCGATCTTGTGAAAAGGCCATCGTGTGTCGGCGGGAGGCAAACCGCCGTAGTTTCAGAGAGAAGAGGTTTCATGAATAGCTCGCTGAAGACCGCTGCAACCGAGGTTATCGTGCATCCGCTGAAGCAGCCGGAATCCTCTTCGGCCGAGCTTTCGCCAGAACTGAAGCTGGTACAAGAGGCTCTTTTCAAGCATGTCGGCAAGCCTATCCCGCGCAAGGAAGACGGTCGCCTTATCACCGGCAATGGCCGTTTTTCCGACGACTTCTCGCTGCCTGGCCAGACCTATGCGGCGATCGTCCGCTCGCCCTATCCACATGCGCGCATCCTCGGCGTGGACAAGGCCGAGGCGCTGGCGAGCCCGGGCGTGCTGCTGGTGCTCACCGGCGAGGACTTGCGCGCCGACGGTCTCAAGGACATTCCGCACAACCCCATTCCCTCGACAAACTTCGACATGAAATTGCGGGCGAAGGACGGCAGCAAGGCGTTCACCGGTCCGCACCACCTGCTGCCAACCGACAAGGCACGGCATGTGGGCGAGGCGGTGGCGATCGTCGTCGCCGAAACTGCTGCGCAGGCCGCCGATGGTGCCGAGAAGGTCTTCGTGGACTGGGAGGAGCTCCCCTATGTCACCGACACGGCAAACGCGGCGGAGCCAGGCGCTCCGACTGTCTGGGACGAGGTTCCCGATAATGTCTTTATCGACACGACCTTCGGCGACAGGGAAGGCACGGACGCAGCGTTCGCCGCGGCGGATCACGTGATCAAGGCGCAATTCCATATCCATCGCGTCACGGCCGTGACCATGGAGCCGCGCGCTTCGCTTGGCCACTACGATCCGGACACGAAGCGCTACACGCTCTATGCGGGCAGCGGAGGCGCCGTTCGCCAGAAGAACGAGCTTTCCAAGGTGCTCGGCATCGAGCCGAACGAACTGCGCGTGCTCTCTTTCGACGTTGGCGGAAATTTTGGCGCCCGCAACCGCGTCTACGTTGAATTTGGGCTGGTGCTGTGGGCGTCGCGCAAGCTCGCACGGCCGGTGAAATATACAGCGACCCGCTCGGAAGCCTTTCTCACTGACTATCAAGGTCGCGATCTTGTGACCAAGGTCGAGCTGGCACTTCGCAAGGACGGCAAGTTCCTGGCGATGCGCGCCGACAATCTGTCGAATGTCGGCGGCCGCGCCGTGTCGCTCTCTCCGCTCAGCAAGGGTTCGGGCCTGATCACCGGCTCCTACGACATTCCCTATGCGACGTTGCGCGCCCGCGCCGTCTTTACCAACACGATGTGCACCCAGGCCTATCGGAGTTCCGGTCGGCCAGAAGTCACCTACGCGATCGAGCGGCTCGTCGAGCTTGCCGCAGACCAGCTCGGCTTCGACAAGCTGGAGCTACGTCGGATGAACCTCATCCCGCCTTCGGCGATGCCCTATACCAATGCCGTCGGCTCCGTCTACGACAGCGGCGAATACGAAAAGAACATGGACCGTGCGCTGGAACTCTCCGAGTGGGCGACATTCGATGCCCGCAAGGCGGAAGCTGCCAAGCGCGGCAAGCTGCTCGGCCGCGGCTTCGCCAACTATGTCGAATCGTCAATCGGCACGCCGAAGGAACGCGCCGAGATCGAGATCAAGGACGACGGCGATATCGAGGTCGTCATCGGCACGCAGCCGAGCGGCCAGGGCCATGAGACGAGCTTCGCCCAGGTCGTCGCGGACATGATCCAGGTACCGGTCGAGAAAGTTTGGATCGTCCTCGGGGACACGGACATCGTTAGCGTTGGGGGCGGCTCGCACTCGGGACGCTCGATGCGTCACGCCGGGACCGTCATGGCCATGGCATCGGCGGATCTCCTCGCCGAAGGAAGAAAGCGGGCCGCCGACCTGTTCGGCTCAAAGGCCGACGAAGTCGGCTTTGAGGGTGGGGTCTTCAAGTTGCGCGATTCCAACCGGACGATCGACATCTTCGAGCTTGGACGCCGCACGCGCAGCACGCACGGGCCGCTGCGGGTCGTCAGGGACAACGAGATGCACACGCCTGTCTATCCGAACGGTGCTGCCGTCTGCGAAGTTGAGGTCGACCGTGAAACAGGGCACGTGCAGATCGTCCGCTATTCGACGATCGATGATGTCGGCCGCTGCATCAATCCGCTGATCGTTCACGGCCAGACCCATGGCGGCATCGCCCAGGGGGTTGGCCAAGCGATGTGGGAGCTCTGCGCCATCGACCAGACGAGCGGACAGCCGCTTGCCGGCTCGCTGATGGACTACGGCATGCCGCGTTCCGACAACATGCCGAGCTTCAAGTGCGAAATCGCCGAGGTGATTTCGCCGACCAATCCGCTCGGTATCAAGGCAGGCGGTGAGGGCGGCACGACGCCGGCCCTCGCAACCGTCGTCAACGCCGTGGTCGATGCGCTCCAGGAATTCGGCGTCAAGGACATCCAGATGCCGGTGACGCCGGCCAATGTTTGGCGCGCCATGAACAGCGGACGCAAGGCGTCCTGAGGAGATATTTATGAGTGACTTGAAGACCGTCCGCGTCATCGCATTCCCCGGTGCACCGAACCTGCCGTCTTTCGCGGCAATCGAACAGGGCTTTTTCGCCCAAGAAGGCATTCAGGTCGAACTTGCGCTAACCCCGAGTTCGGTGGCGCAGGCCGAGAAAACCGCGGCCGGCGAATTCGACATCGTTTTCACCGCCTTCGACAATGTAGTGGCCTATGAAGAAGGCCAGGGCGCCACAGCTGAAGGCGTCGATCCGGACTACGTCGTGCTGACCGGAGCCACCCAGCTCGAACTCGCGATTGTAACCGCGCCGGACGTCAAGACCTACGGTGACCTCAAGGGCCGTTCGATCGCGCTCGATGCACTCACGACCGGCTTTGCCTTCGTGCTGTTCGAAATGATGGCGAAGCACGGACTGAAGCGTGAGGACGTCACCTTCGCCGCGGTCGGGGCGACACCGCAGCGCTGGCAGTCGGTCAAGTCCGGCGAACATGCAGCGACGCTAACGATCGAGCCGTTTACCAGCATTGCCAAGCGCGCGGGCTTCAACGTGCTCGACGTCTCCTCCAACCATTTCGTCAGCTACCAGGGAGGTGCGATCGCAACGCGCCGGTCCTACGCCGCCGAGAACCCGGAAACGGTCAAGGCGTTCCTTCGCGCCTATCTCATGGGGCTCGCATGGACGCTCGACGAGAAGAACCGTGATGCGGCGGCCGAACTCCTGCAGGCGAAGATGCCGGACATCCAGTCGGCTGCGGTGCCCTCGATCATGGCAAGTCTGCTCTCGCCGCGCTCAGGGCTGACGCCTGGCTCGAAAATCCTGCCCGAGGGTATGAGGACCGTGCTTGACCTTCGCTCTCGCTACGGCAAGGGCGGCAAGCCACTCACCGACATCTCGAAATATCTCGACCTCTCGTTTTTCGAGGCGGTCACCGGCGCCAATTGACGGCAAGGAGAGGATAAGTCCATGGATCTGAAGGGCGAATACCGTATTGCCGCACCACGCGAGCATGTCTGGGCATTGATCAACGACGCGGCCGTACTGAAAGACTGCATCCCGGGTTGCGAAAGCCTCGAGGGCACGCCGGAGACCGGTTACGCGGCCCGCGTCACAACCAAGATCGGTCCCGTCAAGGCCACCTTTGCGGGCGAGGTGAAGCTATCGAATGTACAGGCGCCGGAAAGCCTGACTATCTCGGGCGAGGGCAAGGGCGGCGTCGCCGGTTTCGCCAAGGGTGGCGCCGACGTTAAGCTCGTCGTCGACGGTGCGCATACGGTGCTGACCTATATCGCCAAGGCCCAGGTCGGCGGCAAGCTCGCGCAGCTCGGCGCGAGGCTCATAGATTCCACCGCCAAGAAGCTCGCCGACGAATTCTTCGAGACGTTGGCGGCGCGGGCGGTTGCCGTGGATCAGGCGAGCGACGGCGACGCGGCGGATGCAGTCGCAACGATCGGTGCAACTACGCCTGTGGTTCCACGCACTTCGTTTAGGTCGGCGAACCCGGCTGCGTCTGCGTCTGCACTTCCTGAAACCGCCGCTCCGGCTGCAGCCCAGGCAATGCCGACGGCGCAGTCCTCGAACCACGTGCCTTATGTCGTCTTCGGCCTCGCGGCCGTGGCTGTCGCCATCATTGCGGCGCTCGTCGTCTGATATTCAAAAGGAGGGGACGATGTCCCGTGTAACCATCAGGATCAACGGGAAGGCGGAGACGCGGGAGGTGGAGGACCGCACGCTTCTCGTGCAGCTCATCCGCGAGCATCTGGGTCTCACCGGCACTCATGTCGGCTGCGATACGACTCAGTGCGGCGCTTGCACGCTCCATCTCGACGGCGAAGCCGTGAAGAGCTGTACCGTGCTCGCCGTCGCCGCCGACGGTGCCGAGGTCACAACGATCGAAGGGCTTGCAGACGGTCAGACGCTGCATCCGGTTCAAAAGGCCTTCCACGAGCATCACGGGCTGCAATGCGGTTACTGCACGCCGGGCATGATCATGGCTTCCGTTGACATGATCCGCCGCCACGACGGCGTTCTCGACGAACACACTGTCCGACACGAGCTCGAAGGCAATATCTGCCGCTGCACCGGGTACCATAATATCGTCAAGGCGGTGCTGGACGCCGCGGAAAAGCACCGGGCGGCACACGCCGCGGCGGCTGAATGAGGGGCAAACCGTGTACGCAACCACATACCACAAGCCGAAGACGATCGCCGAAGCCATCGAACTCTACGAGAATTCGCAAGAGCCGTCTTACCTCGCCGGCGGACACACTCTAATTCCGACGCTCAAAAACCGTCTCGCCGCCCCGCAGGACCTGATCGACCTGCGCGCCATTCCCGAGCTCTCGGGCATCGAGGTGACATCCGACAAGGTCATTATCGGCTCCGCCACGAGACATGCGGCCGTCGCGGCATCCAAGGAGGTGAGGGGAGCGATCCCGGCGCTGGCCGGCCTAGCCGGTTCGATAGGCGACGTCCAGGTGCGTCATATGGGCACGATCGGCGGCTCGATCGCCAACAACGACCCGGCCGCCGACTACCCCTCCGCCGTACTGTCGCTCGATGCCATCATGCATACGGATCGCCGCGAGATTCCAGCCGAAGACTATTTTCAGGGTCTCTACGCGACGGCGCTGGAGCCGGGCGAAATCCTCGTTCGCATCGAGTTCAGGATCCCTGAAGTTGCCAGCTACGCGAAGTTCCGCAATCCAGCCTCGCGCTACTCGATGGCAGCCGCATTTGTCAGCAAGCATCGCGACGGGCATGTTTGTGTGGCCGTCACCGGCGCGGGCAATGCGGGGGTCTTCCGCTGGACGGAGGCGGAGCAGCGGCTGACGAAAAGCCTGATGCCCGACGCACTCGACGGCCTTGCGATCGACCCGTCTTTTATGATGAATGACATGCATGCGCCCGCCGATTACCGCGCCCATCTCGTCGCCGTCATGAGCCGTCGCGCCGTCCAGAACCTCGGCGGGACCTACATCCTTTGAGCGTCGGCCCAAATTGAACTCTGCCGGCGGCATGCAATTAGGGAGCATAGTAAAGATGGCACAGAACTGGACCCCGAGCAGTTGGCGCGATAGGCCGATCCAGCAGGTGCCGGACTATCCGGAGCCTGCTGCGTTGGCGGCGACCGAAGCCAAGCTCGCGACCTTCCCCCCGCTTGTTTTTGCCGGCGAAGCGCGCCGCCTGAAGAAGCAGCTCGCCAGTGTGGCGGAAGGGAACGCCTTTCTGTTACAAGGCGGCGACTGCGCCGAAAGCTTCGTGGAGCACGGCGCGGACAATATTCGCGATTTCTTCCGTTCCTTTCTGCAGATGGCCGTCGTGCTGACCTTTGGCGCTCAGCTTCCGGTCGTCAAGGTGGGCCGCATCGCGGGTCAGTTTGCCAAGCCGCGAAGCAATTCACATGAGACGCTGGACGGAAAGACCCTCCTCACCTATCGGGGCGACATAATCAACGGTACGGATTTCAACGAGGAGGCTCGCACCCCAAGCCCGGAACGGCAGCTCGATGCCTATCGCCAGTCCGCTGCCACGCTCAACCTGCTACGCTCCTTCGCGATGGGTGGTTATGCCAATCTTGAGAACGTGCATCAGTGGATGCTCGGCTTCGTCAAGGATAGCCCTCAGGCAGAGCGTTACCGCAAGCTCGCCGACCGTATTTCCGAGACCATGAGTTTCATGAAAGCGATCGGCATCACCTCGGAGAACCATCCAAGTCTGCGCGAAACCGATTTCTTCACCAGCCATGAGGCGTTGCTGCTCGGCTACGAGGAGGCCCTGACCCGCGTCGATTCGACCTCCGGAGACTGGTACGCGACCTCCAGCCACATGATCTGGATAGGCGACCGCACGCGACAGCTCGATCATGCTCATGTGGAATACTTCCGCGGCATCAAGAACCCGATCGGCCTCAAATGCGGCCCGTCGCTTCAGCCGGACGACCTTGTCGAACTGATCGACGCATTAAACCCGGCCAACGAAGCGGGCCGTCTGACACTGATCTGCCGTTTCGGCTCCGACAAAATCTCTGACCGCCTGCCCAAGCTGATCCGCGCGGTCGAGCGGGAAGGCAAAAAGATCGTCTGGTCCTGCGACCCGATGCATGGCAACACCATCACGCTCAACAATTACAAGACACGACCTTTCGAGAGAATCCTGTCGGAGGTCGAGAGCTTCTTTCAGATTCACCGCGCCGAGGGCACCCACCCGGGCGGCATCCATGTGGAGATGACGGGCAAGGACGTGACTGAATGCACCGGCGGCGCCCGAGCGGTGACGGCTGGCGACCTGCAGGACCGGTATCACACCCATTGTGATCCGCGTCTCAATGCGGATCAGGCATTGGAGCTCGCCTTCCTACTAGCCGAACGGATGAAAAGCGGCCGCGACGAGAAGGGGAACGGCAAGCCGGTGGTCGCTAGCTGGAGAAAATGATCGAGCGTCAAGACCCCGACACATCAGCCTATGACGGAAGCTTTGCGCGGCGGCCGGCGTTGCCGTTCGGCTTGGGGAGGAAACCCGATGCTAGGCAAGCTCGATGAGGAACTGCCGGTTCCGCAGCATGGCCTACTTACCGAGGATGCGGAGAAGATCCTCGATTTTGCCCGCGGCGCACTGCAGAGCGGTATCGGCTGCGCACTCGTCACGCTGGTCGATATCCGGGGTGGAGCGGCTCGCTCGCTCGGTGCGCACATGGCTGTGCGAGCAGACGGTCTGTTCTGTGGTTTCGTGTCTGGCGGTTGCGTGGAGGCTGCCGTTGCCGCGGAGGCCATTCAGGTGGCCAGGGCCGGAAGCGACCGCACGCTTGTTCTCGGGCAAGGCTCCAAGTTCTTCGACATCGTTCTTCCGTGCGGTGGAGCGATAACTCTCGCGATTCACGCGCTGCGGCGGAGTGAGCCGCTCGACGCTGTTCTTGCGTCGCTTGCAAGCCGCAACCGGGCCAGCTTGCGCTATGACGCGAAGGCTCAGACCCTCGAGTTTCAGGAGGCAACTGCAGCGACAGCGGAGGTGCAGGATAGTTTCATCACCAGCTATCGTCCCACGACGCGCCTCGTACTCTGCGGACGCTCGATCGAACTGAAGACGACTACAATTGTTGCCGAGGCGGTCGGCTACGATGTCATCGCTCTGGACGGAGGAGCGGCCGAAACCTTGCGTCCCGAGCATTTGGACGAGGATTCCGCCGTTGCCCTCCTCCACCATGATCCGTGCCGAGAGATGGGCTCGCTCGAGGTCGCGCTGGAAAGCAAGGCCTTCTATATCGGGGCGCTCGGCAGTGATCGAACTCATAGCCGACGCTGTAACGAGTTGCGACGGCGCGGATTCTCCGACGCTTCGATCGCACGCATCAAAGCACCCATAGGACTATTTCCGAAGGCGCGCGACGCCAGATCGCTCGCCCTGTCCATCCTGGCCGAGATCGCTTCCTTCCGCACTGGGGTCGCGGAAAATACAACGACCCCAGTGGTCGAGCGCAGCCCGCGCTTAAACAAGAGCTTTGGGCTTTAGGAGGTCGGAGAGGCCGACCCGGTGGAGCATCTCGGCGCGAAGCCGGTCCAGCACGGTGAACCCCACATCGGCGCCGTCTTCGGCGGGGTCGACGTGCACCCTGAATGGACGATTGCCGGACGCGGTGCCCACAACCCGAACAATGGCATCGGCAACCAGTGACACATCAGCGTCCGGCGGCACGATCGCTGCGAAAGCCTTCTTAATCTCTTCGCCGAGACCGGCATTCGGGCCAGCCTCATACTCGGCCTGGCGGGCGTGGTCCTCCGGTGCGCCGGAATGGGCGAAGTGATTGGTGCCGCTCGTGAAGGCACCGGGCACGATGATCGACGTCTCGATGCCCCAACGCGACAACTCACGTGCGTACTGCACAGCGATGGCATCCATGGCCGCCTTGGCGGCGAAGTAGGGGGCAAGATAAGGCGGCGTGCCGCCTGCCGAGCTTGAACTTGAGATCCAGATGAGAAGCCCATGCCTTTGCCGACGCATGTGCGGCAGCACCGCCCGGTTGACGCGTTGAGTGCTCAGTACATTGATGTCGTAAAGCTCGGCGAACTGCTCTGGCGTGAATGCTTCGGCGGGTCCGAACACCATGTGGCCGGCATTGTGAATCAAAACGTCGATGCGTCCGTCTTCGCCAATGATCTGGTTGACGGCCCTGTCTACGGAAACCTGCGACTGGACGTCGAGCTCAAGGGTGCGCAGGTCAACGTCATTGTCCCTAGCGAAGCCGGCTATAGCTTCAACATTGGCCGCGTTGCGGCCGACAATGTCTCGCATTGAGGCGTATACCCGGTGGCCGGCGCCGGCGAGGGCCTCGGCGGTCAGGCGCCCGAAGCCGCTCGAGGCCCCGGTGATCAGAATGATTTTCTTCGACATGGTGCGTTCCTCACTTGATGCGCGTTTGTTGATGCCTTGGGAGTCGGAACCTGGGACCGCAGCGTGCCCAGTCGCGGGCGGATCGCGCCGGCACGCCTTGGAGTTTTGAGGACCCGTCAGATGATGCCGCCATTGGCGCGCAGCACCTGGCCGTTGACCCAGGCACCGTCCGGTCCCGCGAGGAAGGCGACGGTACCCGCTATGTCCTGCGGAGTGCCGAGCCGTTCGAGCGGGGCGAGCTTCGCAAACCGGTCCATGACCTCCTCCGACTTGCCCTCTAGAAACAGATCAGTAGCAGTCGGTCCGGGCGCGACGGCGTTGACTGTGATGTAGCGGCCGCGCAGTTCCTTCGACAGCACGTGCGTCATAGCCTCGACGCCGGCCTTCGCGGCCGCGTAAATGCCGTAGCTCGGGTGCAGCAAGCCGACCTGGCTGGTTGACATATTGATGATGCGACCACCTACGCGCAGGCGTTGCGCCGCCTCGCGCAGGGTGTTGAACGTGCCTTTCAGGTTCACAGCGATGACTCGGTCAAAGGCGGCATCATCGGTGTCCGCAATAGTGGCGAGAGGCATGATGCCGGCATTGTTGACCAAGACATCGACACCGCCGAAGGCTTCTTCCGCCGTGGCGAACAGGCGGCTGACGGCCGCCGGATCGCTCACATCGGCTTGCGCCGTTAGCGCATTGCCGCCAGTCGCCTCGATTTTCCCGGCCACTTCTTCAGCGGCAGCGGCATTGCCGGCGTAGTTGATGACGACCGTGAAGCCGTCACGCGCCAGACGCGCCGCAATTGCCGCGCCGATGCCGCGCGACGCGCCGGTGACGATCGCTACTTTGATTGTGTTCGTTTCCATATGCTTCTTCCTTCGTGTGGTCCGCCGAAGCGGGTAGGTAACGAAGGAAAACATGACACTTCTCGCTTCGCGGATAATGCTGCATAGTCCGGCATCACTATCCGGGAGCGCCGAATAATAGTCATGGACCGTTTCGATGCTATGCGAGTCTTTGCCCGGGTCGCCGAAAGGCGCAGCTTTACGCTGGCGGCGGAGGACCTTGGATTGCCCCGTTCGACAATTACCGATGCCGTCAAGCGGTTGGAGGGGCGTCTGGGCGTGCGCCTGCTGCAGCGGACCACACGCGTGGTTCGGACCACCTTGGACGGAGAAGCTTACTATCACCGCTGCGTCAGACTTATCGCCGATCTTGAAGACGCCGAGGCAAGCTTCAGCGGCGCTAGTCCGTCGGGTCTGTTGCGTGTTGATGTTCACGGCACGCAGGCGCGCCATTTTCTACTGCCTGGCCTACAGGTTTTTCTCGATCGTTATCCCGATATCCGATTGCATATCAGCGAAACCCACCAGCCGGTGGACATCGTGCGCGAAGGGTATGATTGCATCGTGCGCGCGGGCGATCTCGCGGACTCCCCGCTGATCCGCCGCAAATTGACCGAGCTGAAGCGCGGCACCTTCGCGAGCCCTCAGTACCTCGCTCGCTTCGGTACGCCCCACGCCCCCGAGGACTTACTTAACGGCCACCGAATGGTGGGGCTCCTCTCCCCCGATACGCCGTCGGTTGCGCCCTTTGTATTCATCGTCGCGGGCAAGGCGCGCGAGCTGACGCTGCCCACTGTCATCACGGTGACCGGCCCGGAGACGAACGTCGCATCAGCCTGTGCCGGTCTGGGACTCATTCAAGTCCCGCGCTATCGGGTCGCTTCCGAGCTTGCGAGCGGCGCGCTCGTAGAAGTGTTAACGGACGCTCCGCCATCGCCACTGCCAGTGCACGTCCTTTATTCGCACACGCGTCAGCTTTCGCCCCGCTTGCGCGTGTTCATCGATTGGATCACTGAACGATACCGGCTCCGCGAGAGTTGATCTGAACCGAGGAAGGCCAACGGTCTCCCACTGGTTCCTGCCACAGGCGCCCTGCAACGGAGCGTGCCGAGCAACTCTCCCTCCATTTCAAATCATGCATCTCGGCAATTGAGCGGCCAAGGCATCGACGGCAACGCGACCTTTGAGCGAGAGGTGCGGCGTCTGGGCCACAATGGTGTCAATCATATAGAAACGGCGGCTGCTCCGGCAGATGGGGGATGAGCGTGCCTGTCTCGATCCGCCCCCGCCCAGCCATGCAGGCCCCATCGCCCCGTACGGCGGCGGCCGCGGTTCGCATCGAGATCGTCCAAACGGAACCGATGGAGCGGCATCACCTCCACCCGGGATTGCCCTGTCTTGGCAAAAGCCGGGGCGCACCGATCCGCACCGGCGATAGATCACTGCCAGGTGCTGCGCCAGGTCCTCCACCGTCGAGGACTCCAGCTATGAGGGTGAGGCGCACCAATCGGCTGGCGTGCGACAGGGGACTATCAATCTCGCCCTGTCCTCCAAGGCGCCCGTGTCCATGGAGAGATAATATCCGCGTGAACGCCCTCGCCCCGGCCCGGTCTGGAGGCCCCAAATACTTAAAGCTCCTGCGCGCAACGTCGCCTCGACTGGGCCTGAGCACCCACGGCTGCGCGGTTGCGTGGGCGGCTGAGGCGACGCCAAGGCTCCTTCCAGTTACTTCGGGAACTGCTGCAGTGGCTCAGTCCGGGTATGCAGTAACAAATGAATGGCGCGTGCGGGCTGAACGAGGATGGCGCGCGCGGGCTGGACGAGCCTTTGCCACCACATCCGCAACAACAAGGCGGTGGCTCTGTCGCAACAGCGGCATTGGTGAGTGTCCACCGATAGGCCGACACTCAGACCAAGAGGGAAGCACCATGTCTAAGACCTCTTTCAACATCAATCCGTCGGCCTTTCTGACCACCGCGCTAAGCACAGCCTTCTTGAGCTGCGCGGCACAGGTGGCCGAGGCAACTCGCCGTCGCCGGCAAACCAGTCGTGCACGCGGGTGCGCGCTGCAGGAAATGCCGGATCACATCTTAAAGGACATCGGCGTGACGCGTTTCGAAATCGAATACCGCGTCGAGTCCGGACGAGCCTGTAGATGGCGCAAGAGCGAGTGAAGCGGCCGAGTGCCACCGTCTCTGTCAGATCGAAACCATTGAGAATGACCATGAAAACGCACCTTCTCTCCAGCGCACTGTCCGTAGCGATCCTCTTCGCCGCCGCTCCGGCCCTTGCCCATGACGCGAAGTACCACCTGGCGAAGAACACTGAACTGAAACAGTTCAGCGGCAACCAGCTTCCGACGCCGGCTACTCGGGGCGCACAGGTGCCTCTGTGGCCAAGTCTAACCGGTCATCGCTCCGCCGCCTCTACCGCCAGCAAAGATGCGCAGGCCTATGTCGACCAGGCGATGATGCTGAGCTTCGGTTTCAACCATGCCGAGGCTGCCCGCAGCTTCAAGCAAGCTCAGAAGCTTGACCCATCTTGCGCGATTTGTTTCTGGGGCGAAGCGCTCGTGCTCGGCCCGAACATCAACGCACCGATGGATCCCGACGCGAATGCTGCGGCATTGGCCGCGGTGGCGAAAGCCGTGGCCCTGGCGCCCAACGCGTCTCCGCGTGAGCAGGCGTTGATCGCTGCCCTGGCCCATCGCTACGCTCCAGACACCGAGCGTACAGTTCTCGACCAAGCCTATGCAGAGGAAATGGCTGAAGTCGCAGGCAAGTTTCCGAAAGACGACGATATCGCCGTTCTCTACGCAGAGGCGTTGATGGACCTGAATCCTTGGGATTACTGGACCGACGCCGGCGCAAAACCGAAGGGAAAGACTGCGGCGATCATCTCGACGCTTGAGCGGGTGCTGGCGCGCAATCCGGACCATGTTGGCGCGATCCATCTCTACATCCATGCCGTCGAAGCCTCGACTACGCCCGAGCGGGCGGAGCGGCACGCCGATCGCCTGGCGAAGATGGATATCGGAGCCGGTCATCTGGTTCACATGCCCTCTCACATTTACTACCGGGTCGGACGTTATGCGGATTCGCTTGCGGTCAATCGCCGTGCGGTCGCAACGGATGAGTCTTTCTTTCAAGCGGTGGCGCCCGAGGGGCTCTATGCCGGCGGCTACTATCCACACAACATCCACTTCCTGCTGGTTTCGGCACAAATGGCCGGCGACGGCCCGACTGCCATCGAGGCGGCGCAGAAGCTCTCAGGGGTGATTTCGGACGAGCTCGCGCGCGCCGCACCTGCGTTCGTTCAGCCGATCAAGGCCGCCCCCCTATTCGCGCATGCCCAGTTCAGCGATCCGGAAACGATCCTCGCGGTTGCGCGTCCGACCGGCGACTTCCCATTCGTCGATGCCGCCTGGCATTATATGCGCGGGGTTGCTCAAGCTAGGCGCGGTGACCTTGATGCTGCTCGATCCGAGGGAGCAGCGATTGCCGAAATCGCCCGATCGGCTGACTTGAATGCGCTAGAGGAAGGCGGAATGCCCGCTGCTGACGTACTGGCAATAGCCGGGCACGTCCTTACCGCGCGGATTGCGCAGGCGGGTGACGATTGGCCGGCTGCCGCTCGCGCCTTCGCGGATGCCAAGAAAGTGGAGGATCGCCTTTCATATATGGAGCCGCGCCACTGGTACTACCCGATCGGGCAGTCGCTCGGAGCGGTTCTGTTGCGCGCCGGCGATCTCGATGGCGCGGAAAATGCCTTTAACGAGAGCCTCGTCCTTGCTCCGAACAATGGCTGGGCCCTGTTCGGCCTAAGCGAGGTCTATCGCGCACGCGGCGACGAGGTCATGGCTGAAAAAACGTCGCGCCGATGGCGTGATGCATGGGTAGGCAGCACGTCGATGCTGCGCCTCGATCGGCTGTGACGGTCTCGGCGAGGAACGCGCGCCTTTGGCCGCCACGGTCGGCCAAAGGCAAAGACGCCAAAGGTGCTGATCAGCCTTGGGCTGGCGTGCAACCCATCTTTACGAGAAGCAGCCAGTGGGCAGCCTGAAACTCAGGGTGCACGCCTTCAACTGAGAAAGCCAGCTTCCGAGGGACTGGTATCGACGCTGGCGGCGCAGTCCAGCAACCCAGCACGATGAAGATAATGCCTCGCACGAAACGATTGAAGCAGGATCAATCCGGGTCCGCGCGGCCGCAGCGTCGGTCAATTCCAGCGCCTTTTGAAGTTGACCGGCCGCGCGTTCACGCTGCATGCGGAACCAATTCGTGAAATGCACCATCCAAACCCGACCCAACACCTGGAGCGGATGAGGACGGCGCGTGCGGTTTCGTCTGGGTTCCGAAATCGTGATCTAGCGGTGGAGGATGGCCTCCGCCGCCTTTTCCGCAATCATGATGACCGGCGAGTTCGTGTTTCCGGAGACGATGCTGGGCATGATCGAGGCGTCGACGACACGCAAGCCATCAAGACCATGAACCTTGAGCGAAGGGTCCACCACCGCCATCGGATCGCTGCCCATCTTGCAGGTGCCGACCGGGTGGAAGATCGTCGTCGCGATGTCGCCGGCGCGTCGGATGAGCTCATCCTCGCTTTGGAACTCCGAGCCCGGCAGCATTTCCGCCGGCTTAAATCTTGCGATCGCCTTCGTCGCCATGAGATTGCGAGCGTGGCGGATCGCCTGTGCCGCAAGCAGCCGGTCGCCGGCAGTGGACAGATAGTTCGGCCGGATGTCCGGCGCGGCCGATGGTTCCGCTGTCGTGACATGCACGCTTCCCCGGCTTTCCGGCCTCAGATTGCAAACCGAGACCGTGACGGCCGGGTATCTGTGGAGCGGCTCTCCCAGTCGGTCGGTGCTCAGTGGCTGGACATGGTATTCGAGGTCGGCGGTCGCGACCGACGGGCTGCTCTTTGCAAATATGCCGAGCTGGCTCGGCGCCATGGAGAGCGGACCGGAACGCCTCAGCATGTATTCGACGCCCATTCCCATGCGGGAAAAAATGCTGTGATAGAGCTGGTTCAGCGTCTTCGCGCCTTCGATGCGGAAGACGGTGCGGATCTGAAGATGATCCTGCAGGTTTTCGCCAACCCCGGGGAGGTCGTGGACCACCTCTGCGCCGGCTGCCGAGATGATGTCCGGTCGGCCCACCCCGGACAGTTCGAGGATTTTCGGCGAGTTGATCGCGCCTGCAGACAGGATGACCTCGCGCGTGGCGCGCGCCAGCTGGACGCGGCCGTTCAACCGGAAGCGTACGCCCTTCGTCCGGCGGCCGTCGAAGATCAGACGCTCCGTTTCGGCGCCCGTCAACACCCGGAGATTCGGCCGCTTCATGGACGGGCGTAGGAAGGCCTTGGTCGTGTTCCAGCGCAGGCCCCCGCGCTGGTTCACCTCGAAATAGCCGGATCCCTCGTTGTCTCCGGTGTTGAAATCCTCGGTCTTCGGAATGCCGAGCTCTTCGGCGGCATCGCGAAAGGCGTCGAGGATCGGCCAGGACAGACGTTGCCGATCGACCCGCCACTCCCCGCCGGCGCCGTGCATCGGCGACTTGCCGCGGAAGTTGTCCTCCGACTTCAGGAAATAGGGCAGGACATCGTCCCAGCCCCAGCCGGTATTGCCGGCCTGGCGCCAGCCATCATAGTCGGCCGCTTGCCCACGCATATAGATCATGCCGTTGATTGAAGAACAGCCGCCGAGCAGCTTGCCGCGAGGATAGGGGAGGCTGCGGCCGTTGAGGCCGGGTTCTTCGGCCGTCCTCATCATCCAGTCGGTGCGCGGATTGCCCATGCAGTAGAGATAGCCGATCGGCACATGCACCCAGTGATAGCGGTCGCTGCCGCCGGCTTCAAGCAACAGGACCCGGTTTGTCGGGTCGGCGGAGAGCCGGTTGGCAAGCACGCAGCCGGCGGAGCCGGCGCCGACGACGATGAAATCGTAACTGCCGGCGTCGGTGACCGTCTCGTTCATATCCGCGTTCACGCCGCAGCTCCCGTCGTCATGGCCGGCATTGCCGAAAGCCGTCGCCAGATCGGCGCCATGGCGTCCGCAATGTCCCTGTAAAGTGCGTAACGCCGTGCATAATGCGCCTCCAGCATCCTGTTCGGACGATAGTGCCGCTCGGTTCTCACCATCGCGGCCGCACCCGCGGCGAAGTCGGAGAAAATGCCGACGCCGGTGCCGGCGGCGATTGCCGCCCCCAGGGCGCCCGTCTCACGCGAGCGGGCGACGGTGACCGGGACGCCGAGAACGTCGGCGAATATCTGCGGCCATGTGAGGCTGCGCGAGCCGCCGCCGGAAAGTACCGCCTCGTCGAAGGCCGCACCTGCATTCCGCATCGTCTCGATGTGCTGGCGGTGACCGAAGGCCACCCCTTCGAGAACCGCGCGGACGAGGTGGCCCTTCGTATGCCAGCCGGCGATCCCGTAGAACCCGGCGCGGGCGTTGCCGTCCTGCTGGGCGCCGTAGAGATAGGGGTGGTAGATGGGGTCGTCGGAGGCCGGATCGCTTGAGGAGGCGAACTCGCAGCAGAGGTCGAAGGGCGAGCGCCCATCGGACCGCACCTCGGAAAAGAACTCCCGCACCAGCCATTCAAGGTTTGCGGCGGAGGTCGCGCTGGACTCGATCGCCATGTAGCGGTCGCGGTCGAAGGTCGAGGACATGAACACCGGTCCCTGGAGCTCCGGGCGTTCGATGATCACCTGATTGATGCTCCAGGTTCCGGCGATGATGGAGGCTGCCCCGGTGCGGGTGACCCCGGACCCGATCGCCGAGGCGACCACGTCGAAGAGACCGCCGACCACCGGCGTTCCGGCGGCAAGCCCCGTCTCTGCCGCGGCCGCTTCGGTGATGCGGCCGGCGATATCGGCGCTTTCCACGAGCGGCGGCAGGAGGTCCATGGATTCGCAGAGCCCGTAAGCTGCCATGAGTTCCCGGTCGTAGTGCCGGCCGGCGACGTTGAGCAAACCGCAGCCGGTCATGTCCGAGACGTCGCTGACGCGGGCGCCCGTCAGCCGGTTGACGATGAAATCCTTGCAGAGAAAAATCGTGCCGATGCTGGCGAAAACCTCCGGCCGGTGTCGTTTCAGCCAGGCGAGCAGAGTGGGGGTCTGCGAAGGCCAGGGCCGTTGCTGGCCGATCGGATAGGTCCGGTCGCCGACCCCTTGCGACGTCCACTCTTCGACAAGCGCCGCCGCCCGGGTGTCGAGCGACTGGATGCCGAAAAGCGGACGCCCCTCATGGTCAAGCGCGTAGAGCCCGTTGCCATGGCCGGCACAGCCGATCGCGGCGATTTCGCCGGCGTCGATCCCCGCCTCATCGACACATGTGCGGATGACCCGGCGGGCATTCTCCCATAGCTCGTCCACGTCGCGCTCGACATGGCCGGGGAACGGCATCCGGCTGTGCCCTTCAGCCGCGGCCGAAGCGATCTCCTTGCCCTGCCGGTCGAAGATCACCGCCTTGATGACGGTGTTGCCGGCGTCGAGGCCCAAAAGATAATCTCCCATGCTGAACCCCTCCCAAGGTCCGATATCCAATCAACCTTGACGATACAGCGCAAAAGCCTCTTCGCCGCTCGCATTGTCGTGCACGATCGCCATCAATCCGCGCACCACGGCTTTCGGATTGGAGTGCTGATAGATGTTGCGTCCATAGACCATGCCCATCGCGCCCTGCTTCATCAAGGCCGCCGACTTGTCGAAGACGGATCTCAGATCCTCCTTGCCGCCGCCGCGAACGAGAACCGGGCAACGCGCTGCTTCAACCACCCGGTGGAACTCGTTCGCATCGGTGGTCGGGTCCGCCTTGACGATGTCGGCGCCCATTTCCCGGGCAAGCCGTGTCAGCGTGACGATCTTGTCGGGATCGCCGTCGACCATGTAGCCGCCATGCTCGGTCACCGGCTGCATGACGAGCGGTTCTATCATCAGTGGCATGCCGTATTTGTCGCAATCGGCCCGGACGCGGGCGATGTTCTGCACGCATTGGCGGAATAGATCCGGTTCGTCGGGCAGCATGAAAAGGTTGACGACGACGCAGGCCGCATCCATCGCCAGCGCCCCGACCAGTGGCTCGGCCTCGTTCTGCAGCACCGCCCACATGTCGCGGTGGCGGACGCGGTTATAGGGATTGCCCATGTCGATGCGCATGACGAGCGCCGGCTTGTCCTTGCCGGGCAACTCCTGCAGCAGATCGGCCTGGCCGTAATTCATCTGGATCGCGTCGGGCGCCGCCGCGGTGAGTGCCTTTACCACGGTCTCCATGTTTTCGAGTCCGCTCAGGAAGGAGGGTTCGTTGCAGACACCGTGATCGATCGCAACGTCGAGGCAGCGTCCACCGTTGAACAGGCGGTTCATCCGCACCTTGCTATTGGTTCTCATGCTCTTCTCCTTCGTCGTAGGTTGCGCGGCAGCCTGGATCGAGGCCACCGCAAAGATTGCGGTATCACCCCGCCGCGACGGCCTTGGCCATTGGGGGCGGCACTCGGGCCGCAAGGGCTTGCTCGTCGACCCCGTGCCGGTCTCGCAACAGCGTCAGGCACCGGTTCCGCTCACTCAGGCGGCGCGCCTCGGACCAGCCCTTCTCCTCCGTCAGCAGTTCGAGCGCAGCGTCGAGAATGGCGAGTGAGAGCGTGCCCGAGATGGCGAGCGTCGTGCGGCGCAAGAGCAGATCGTCCAGATGCTCGACCGCCTCGTTGCGGATCAGGAACAGAAGTTCCCGCATCGTATGACCGGCGCCCGGCATCACGGCATCGCTTGCCTGGCCGATGAAAGCCGCCAGGGCCTCCGCCTCCGTTCCGTAACGGGAGAACAATTCGGCGACGTGCGGCGGCGGCAGACCGCAGCGAGCGGCCAACGCGGCAATCCAGCTTTCGCGATCGGCCGGAAATCGCCGCCCCCCGCCGATGGCGCGGTCGGCCGTCGAGACGCGGCGTGAAAGGCCGAGCCGTTCCAGCGCCGTGTCGGCGGAAAGTTCGCCGAAGGAGCGAAAGGTCGTCCACTTGCCGCCGATCATGCACAGTACCGGCGTGCCGGCGCTCTCGATCGTGGTGCAGAAATGGTCGCGCGGGATGCGGCCGGTGAAACTGTCGCTGCTGGCGGGCAGTGGTCGCACGCCGGAGAACTGGAAGACGACTTCCTCCTGCCCGATCTCGATACCAGGCAAGACGAAGGCCAGCGACTGCAGGATGTAGTCGCGTTCCTCCTCCTCGCACCTGACCGTCCCGGGATCGTCGACCCGGATGTCGGTCGAACCGACCAGCACCTTGCCGAAATAGGGAAAGAGGATGCAGATGCGGCCGTCCTCGTTCTCGTAATAGATCATGTGATCGCCGAGCGCGTCTCGCAGTTCCACATTGTCGATGATGAGATGCGATCCCTTCGTGCCGCCCATCAGCGGGATGGAGGGGTGATCGGATGGCAACAGCGCGCCATTGGTGATGTCGATCCAGCCGCCGGTCGCGTTCACGATCAGACTGGGCTCGATCTCCACGCTGACCCCATCGACGCCGTCGGCAATGATGTATGTGCCGACCTCGTTTCTGCGAAGCTCAGCATAGTTCAGCGCTGCCGCCTCGGTCGAGGCGGACAGCCCGTCCTGCAGGAGCTCCATGCCGATCCGCTCGGGGTGGCTCACCCAGGCATCGTAATAGGTGGCGGAACTGCGTATCTTCGGGTTGAGCGCGGGCCATTTCGCGAGCGTCGCACGACGGCCGCGGAACCGGTGGCGCGGCATCAGTGCCCGCTTGCGCGTCAGCAAGTCGTAGATCGAAAGCCCGGCCTTGATCGCGACGGCCCCGCGGCGGCTCGGCCGGCGGCTCAAGCCGAGAAAGCGGACGATGCCGTTGGCAAGGCCGGAGAATATGTCGAAGACGGGAACCGTCGTCGCAAGAGGCGCCACGAGGTGCGGCGCGTTCCTGAGCAGCCGGTCCCGTTCCACGAGCGACTCCTTCACCAGCGTGAACTCGCCGTTTTCGAGGTATCGCAGGCCGCCATGCACCATGCGCGACAGCGCAGCACTCGCGCCCGAGCAGTAGTCGTGCTTCTCGACGAGCAGGACGCGCACCCCCTGCAGCGCGAGCTCGCGAAAGACGCTGAGCCCGTTGATGCCGCCGCCGAGGACGCAGACGTCCACCTTCGGGCTCCGGCGGAGCCCGTCCAAAATCTCTGTCCTTGTCATGGGGCGTCCGTTACCTGTCCATGTTCGCCAGCTCAGCCGCTATCGCAGCATCGATCGCCGAGAGGTCTTCCGCGCTGAGCCGGATCGTGCCGGCTCCTGCATTCTCGAGCGCCTGGGCCGGATTGCGCGCGCCGCAAAGCGCGAAGGTGATGCCGGGCTGCGCCAGGGTCCAGGCGATGACGATCTGGGCGATCGATGCCTCGTGCTCTTGCGCGATCGGCTTTATCGCTTCGGCGAAGCGCGTGACCTTCTCCCGGTTTGCGACGGAGAAACGGGGATTGTCCTTGCGCTGGTCGTCGCCGGAAAAGACGCGTTCCGGCCCGATCGAGCCGGAGAGAAGCCCCAGAGCGAGCGACGAATAGCTGAGCGTCGCCACTCCGTTTGCCGTCGTGACCGGCAGGAGTTGCGCTTCGATCTCCCGGTCCATCATGCTGAACCGTTCCTGGATCGCGTCGAGCCCGCCGATCTTCACATAGATCTCGAGTTCTTCCAGGTTCACGTTGCTTGCGCCGATCGCGCGGATCTTGCCAGCGGCGCGCAGATCCTCGAGCGCCCGCATGGTTTCCTCGATCGGCGTCGTCGGATCCTGCCAATGGGTGATGTAGAGGTCGATATAGTCGGTGCCGAGCCGTCTGAGGCTCTGTTCCACCTCGTGGAAGATCGATTCACGGCCGAGATGGCGGTGGACGGGCTTGCCGTCCTGGTCGAAGAAGTGATGGCCCTGCCGTGTATGCCAAACGAGGCCGCACTTCGTTGCGATCACCGCCTTGTCGCGGCGCCCGGACAACGCCTTGCCAACGATCTCTTCCGCCCGCCCGAGCCCATAGGCGGGTGCCGTGTCGATCAGCGTCACGCCTGCATCCAGAGAGGCCTGGATGGCGGCGATCGATTCCCGTTCATCCGTGCCGCCCCACATCCAGCCGCCGATTGCCCAGGTGCCGAGGCCGACTGCAGAGGCCGTGACCCCGGAGCGTCCGATCTCCCGCATGATATGTTGTCCATTCATGAACACTCTCCGCCTTCCTTGGCCAGTTCGAGAATGCGCGCTCCCGTCGCCTGATCCGTGACAAGCGTGTCCAGATGATTGCCGCGCATGACGCTTAAGATCGGCCCCGCCTTGCTGGGCCCGCTTGCGACACCGATCTTCGTCGGGATCGAAGCGAATTCGGAGAGCGTCAGCGAAACCAGACGCCGATTGAGCCCGTAGCCGCAGACGCGCCCGTGATCATCGAGCAGATGCGCCAGCAGCTCGCAGGAGGCGCCGGATTGCTCGATTGCCTCGCGATCGGTGCTGGAGGAGGGGTGCAGGTCGTAATAGCTGGAGTCGTCCGAAAGGATCGAGCCGATGCCGACCACGGCGATCTTCGCATCGCGCGCCCGCTTGAAGACGTCGGCGACCGAGCGCATGCCGAGCAGCATTTTCCGTTCCGCTTCGCTATCGGCAAAGAGCGGCGCGTGTATCTGGAAGGAATGCCCGCCGAGCCGGTCCGCCATCAGGGTGGAGACGTGGTTGACGTCGGTATAGTGCTTGCCTTGAACACAGCCGGTCGCGGGGATAACCTCAATATCGAAGCGACGCGACGGCTGCAGGCCGGCAACGACGGCGCTCACCCCCTTGCCGCCGGTGATGCAGATCGTATCTCCGTCGGCGATCTGTTCGAGCATAAGCCGTGCCGCGGCTTCGCCGACCGATTGCAGGGCGATCTGAGGATTGTCGGAGACCGTCGGCACGACGACCGCGCGGCGGATGCCTCCGAGCGCCAGCAATTGTTCTTCGATTTCCACCAATGGCTCGACCGGCGACTTGATCTTGATCTCGACGAGACCAAGCTGGCGGCCGCGCTTGATGAGGCGGTTGACGGTCGCATGCGAGATCCCGAGCTGGTCGGCGATCTGCGCCTGCGTCAGACCCTCCAGGAAGTGCAGCACCAGGGCTTGATGCATCTGCCTGGCGATGACGATTTCTTCGCGCGGGGCGGACATGGATTTCGGTTTGGCGTTCGGCATGTCACAGAGCCTTCCGCTTGTGCAGCAAGTGGTCGATCGAAACGGCGGCGAGCAGTATGCAGCCCTTGATCATATCCTGCCAGTACACCGAAACGTCCAGCAGGATCAGCGAGCTGGTGACGACGGAGAGCAGGGCGATGCCGAGGATGGCACCGAGGATCGTGCCCGAGCCGCCATTCAGCGAGGCGCCGCCGATCACCGCCGCGGCGATTATGTTGAGCTCCATGCCGACCCCAAAGGTGGGCGTCGCAGCGCCGAAGCGCGACATGTAGATCGTCCCCGCCACGCCGGAGAGTGTTGCGCAAAGCACCGTCACCCAGAACTTGACGTCCTTCGTCTTGATGCCGGAATAGAGCGCGGCCTTCTCGTTGCTGCCGGTGTAGAAGACCTTGCGGAAGGCGGTCGCCCGGCGCAGCAGGAAATCGAAGGCGGCGACGACGGCGATGAAGATCAGGATCACATAGGGAACCCCGAAGAAAGTACCCTGGCCGACTGCCTTGAATGCCGGCGGCAAGGTGAAGAGCGAAAGCGGCGTGCCCTTGGTGATGACGAGGCAGAGACCGCGCACGATCACCATGGCCGCAAGCGACGTGATGAAGTGGTTGAGCCCGACCACGGTGACGAAGAAGCCCATGATGCAGCCGATGGCGGCACTGGCGGCAATCCCGACGAGCGACGCCGTCCAGGGATCGACTCCCATCAGGAAGAGCGAGCCCGAGAGCACCATCGAAAAGCAGACGACGGAGCCGACCGAAAGATCGATGCCGCCGACGATCAAGAGGATCGTCATGCCGACGACGACGATGCCCTCGACCGAGAAGGACATGAGCATCGCACGGAAATTGCCGAGCGTCAGGAAATGCGGCGAGGCGAAGCTCATGATCACTGAGAGCGAAAGGATGATCGCAATCAGTCCGGCCTCGCGCATCGTGCCAATTCGCTTCCATGCCGGCCTGCGCGCTTTTCCCGCAACCGCCAATGTATCGACTGCCATAGCCCTGTCTCCCGCTTCTTCAGGCAGCATGCCCGGATGCCTTCAAGTTCGTTTCGCTTGCCGGCCCGATGCCGGATGCAAGCCGCATGATCGCCTCCTCGGTCATTTCGTCGCCCGATACCTCGCCGGCAATCCGGCCCTCGCGCACCACGAGGATCCGGTCGCAGAGGCCGATCAGCTCCGGCAGTTCGGACGAGATGACCAGAATGCCGATGCCGGCACGGGCAAGCTCGCGCAGCAGGCGATGGATTTCCGATTTGGCGCCGACATCGATGCCGCGCGTCGGCTCGTCCATCAGGATCACCTTTGGATCGACGGCCAGCTGCTTGGCGATCGCCACCTTCTGCTGGTTGCCGCCCGACAGCGAAGAGACCGGCATGTCGACGCCGCCCATCCGCACGCCAAGCCTGCGGGTCAGGTCTTCGGCGAGCAACCTTTCCTTGCGGGAATTGAGCAAGCCAAATGAGGTCAATGCCTTCAGATCGAGTGCGGCGATGTTCTGGGCGATCGAAAGATCGAGGAAAACGCCGGATCCTTTGCGGTCCTCCGAAAGGTAGACGACGCCGGCTTTCGCCGCGTCGGAATAGCGCCGCAGGCGAAGCACCTTGTCATGCAGCCGAACTTCGCCTTGCGTCACCGGACGTAGCGCACAGATGCCCTCGGCGATTTCCGTCCGTCCGGAGCCGATCAGGCCACCGACGCCGAGAATCTCGCCGTGGCGGAGTTCGAAGCTGATGTCGCGGAAGCGTGCACCGTCGCCGAGATCGCGGACCGAAAGAATCAGCTCGCCTACCCGTTCGGAGGAATGCTGCTTTTCCGGATAAAGCTGGTTGATCTCGCGGCCGACCATTAGTCGGACGACATCGTCAGGAGTGACGTCCGCAATCTTTTCCGTCGCGACATAGCGCCCGTCGCGGAAGACGGTCATCCGGTCGCAAAGGCTGAACACCTCCGCCATGCGGTGGCTGATATAGATGACGGAGATGCCGCGTGCCTTGAGATCACGGATGATACCGAAGAGCACCTGCGCTTCGGTCTCGGTCAGCGCCGCCGTCGGCTCGTCGAAGATAAGCACGCGGCAATCGAGCGTCAGCGCCTTGGCGATCTCGACGAGCTGCTGACTGGAGATCGGCAGGTCGCCGACCTTCTGGCTGACGTCGATCGGGGCCAGACGATTCATCACGGCCTGCGCGTCGCGCTCCAGCTGGGCGTAGTTCATCAGAGCCGAGCGACGGCGGTTCGTCGCCGCCATGAACATGTTTTCCGCGATTGTTGCGTCAGGGCAGAGCGCGATCTCCTGATGCACGAGGCCGATGCCGAGCGACTGTGCGACCGCGGGCGAGGCGATCTTCACTGTGACGCCTTCGATCAGGATTTCCCCTTCCGACGGCTGCAACACGCCGGCGATGACGTTCATCAGTGTCGACTTGCCGGCGCCGTTCTCGCCGCATAGCGCGTGAACTTCGCCCCGTTCGAGTCGAAAGTTTACAGCTGTCAACGCCTTCACGGCGCCGAAATGCTTGCTGACGTTGCGGATGTCCAGCACAGTCTCTGATGTCATCGCGATTTTTCCCCTCTCGCTTCGTCGGCCGCCCGGAGCAAAGATCCGGGCGGCCGCCCATGCGATCCTATTCCTCGATCCCCTTGGTGCCGCGGCGTTTCAGGTACTTGTCCCAGTAGAAATCGTCGGCGTTATCGGCCGTGACGATCGACAGCCCGTTGTCGACGACGGGTATGCTCATCGGATTGAAGCCGGAGCGACTGGCGTCGTTCATCGGGTCGATGAGCTCCGGGTGCTTGGCCAGCCATAGCAGCAGGAAGCCCATATAGCCCTGCATACCCTGGTTGGGGTTGATCGAACCGAAGACCTCGCCCGCCTTGATCATGTCGAGGATATTGGCGTTGACGTCGGCGCACATGACGAGCACCTTGCCGCCGGTTTCCTTGTTCGCCTGCGCCGCGCCGATCGCCGAATTTGCCTCGGGCATGAAGACGGCGCCGAGATTCGGGTTGGCCTGGATGAGGCTCGTCAGCCCCTGATAGGCCTTGTTCGGGTCTTGGTTGGAGGCGGCCCGGCCGACGAGCTTCATGTCGGGCCATTTCTCCTCCATGCGGGCGATGAAGGCCGAGATGCGCTTGTCGTGATTGTCCTGACCGGGATTTTCGAGCACCGCATATTCGCCCTTGCCCCCGAGCTTCTCGGCGATCTTGTCGGCGGCGTAGATGCCTTCGCGAGTATTGTCGGAGGTGATGTAGGAAACGCGCTTCGACAGGGGCGAATCGGCGGCGAAGGTCACGACCGCCGTGCCCTGGTCGGTCGCCCGGTTGATAGGCTCGATAAACGGATCCGAGTTCATCGGGTGAACCAGAATGCCGGCCGGGTTCTGCGCCAGGGCTTGATCGAAGCTGGCGATCTGCTTGTTGACGTCATATTCCGGTGTTCCGGTGTATGCCGTCTCGCAGCCGAACTGCTGGCCGGCCTGCTTGAACATCTCGTAGACCGGGAACCAGTATTCGACGCCTGATACCATCACGTTCATGACGTATTTTTCGCCCGGCTTGCAGCGGAACGGGTTTTCCGTCGCGGCGGTGGCCGTGCCGGCAAGAAGCGTGGTTGCGAGGACCGCCATGGCGGTCGTGCTGAGAAAATTGCGCAAGAGTCCTCCTCGAGGCCGAAGCCCCTCCCAAAAAGCGCATCGGTCCGCCAAAGGCGGCCGCTGTGTTCGTGAAGTCCGTTCTTCCTCCTCGAAGTCCGGTAGAGGCAGGTAACTCTACGGGAGCAGGCGTGTCAATATATTTCGTACACTGAAATATATTTCACGAGGGCTGCGCTTGAGTCGATATGTTGGGCTTGAAAGCGCCTGGCCTAGAAGACCCAGTCATTGCTATTCTGCTGCGATGAACGAGGAAGCCGAAATACCGCGGACCGGGGGAGAGAGAACCGCTGTTACACGCCGCGGCTCTGTCGTCCTGCGGGAGGCAGGCCCCTGGGCCCGGTCGATTCATGCGTTGCTGACGCATTTGCAGGAGGTCGGCTTCGAAGGCGCGCCTCGCGTCGTCGGTGATGGCCGCGACGAGCACGGCCGTGAGGTCCTGACGTATATCGACGGGAAGGTCATCAAATCCGGCGCCCTGGTCGGACGAGGCGATTTGGAGATTGGGCGATCTCATTCGCCGGTTACATGAGGCGCTTGCCACCTTCCGGCCACCACCCGACGCCGTCTGGCGTGACTGGTTCGGTCGCGGCATCGGCAAAGGGGACATCATCGGCCACTGTGACGCAGCGCCCTGGAATGTGATTTCGCGCCACGGCAATCCCGTTGCGTTAATCGACTGGGAGGCGGCCGGTCCGGTCGACAGGCTGACCGAATTGGCCATGATCGCCTGGAACAACGCGCAGCTCTACGATGACGACGTTGCCGAGAGGAACCGCCTGCCCGATACCGAAAGCCGGATGCGACAAGTGCGCCTCTTCGCCGATGGATACGGCCTCACGGCGCCGGAACGGCATCGGCTTGGCTACAGGATCGTCGAGTTCGCCGCCGAGAGCGCAGCGAACGAGGTGATCGAGCAGGGGATCACACCTAAGACCGAGCATGCTCCGCGCGTCTGGGGGATCGCCTGGCAAACGCGGAGCGTCGCCTGGTTGCTGCGAAATCGCAGCGCTCTCGAGCGCGCACTTGCATAGGGGTGGCGAGCACCTGTCGACGCGGGACATCCGGCATTGCTGCTTCAGGCTCGCGGCCTACCGGCGACAGAGCGCATGTTGTCGAGGAGGACCGCAATCAGCAGGATGAGACCACGCACCACATACTGATAGAAGGCCTGGATGTTGAGAAGGTTCATGACATTCTCGGCGATGCCCATGATCAGAACGCCGACAACGACGCCGGTCATGGTCGCCCTGCCGCCGGCAAGCGAAACACCGCCGAGAACGCATGCGGAAATCACCGAGAGTTCGAGGCCGGTGGCCGCATTCGGCTGACCTGAGGTGATGCGCGAGGCGAGCAGCACCCCTGCCACCGCACATACCAGCCCCTGCAGGGCGAAGATCCAGATGCGCGTCCGCGCGACGTCGACGCCGGCAAGCCGGGAAGCTTCGGGGTTGCCGCCGATCGCAAGCGTGTTCTTGCCGAAGACGGTACGGTTGAGCAGGAAACCGAAGACGACGAAGAAGATGCCCATCACCCAGATCGGCGTGGGTACGGTCAGGAACTTAGACAGGGAGAGCTGGTAAAATGCCGGATCGTTGATCCCGACCGCGCGGCCGTCCGATGCGATCAAGGCGAACCCGCGAACGATTTGCATCGTCGCCAGCGTCGTTATGAGCGCATTGATGCGGAAGCGGGCGATCACGATGCCGTTGGCCAAACCGACGATCGCGCCGCAGGCGAGTGCCGCGAGGAGACCGAGCACGATCGAACCCGTCGCGTTCGATGCCATGACGGCAACCATTCCCGAGAAGGCAACAGTAGAGCCGACTGAAAGATCGAAGTCGCGCGATGCCAGGCAGAACATCATGGTGCAGGCGACGACGCCGATGGTCACTACGGACTGCAGCAAGCCGAGCATGTTGCGTTCGGTGAGGAAATTTGGAACCGTCAGCGCCACCACCACGAAGGCGACGGCAAAGATCACCAGCAGGCCCTGTTCGCCGAGAAGAAGTTTTTTTAAGGAGGTCGTCATGGTCAGCTTACCTGTTCGGGAAGGATGGCCGTCGTGGCTGAGGCATCCGGAAGTGCTGCTGCAAGAATCCGGTGTTCGTCAAAATCGCTCCGGTCGATTTCGGCCGCGATGCGACCCTCGCACATGACGAGAATGCGGTCCGCAATCCCCATGACCTCGGGCAATTCGCTCGAAATGACGACGATCGCCATGCCTTGAGCCGCAAGCTCGTAGAGAATTTCGTAGATTTCCGATTTCGCGCCGACGTCGATGCCGCGGGTCGGTTCGTCGATCAGAAGCACCTTGACGCCCTCTTCCGACAGCCAGCGGCCAAGGATAACCTTCTGCTGGTTTCCGCCGGAAAGATTGACGATGTCCTGGTGGCGTGAGGGCGTGCGCACCCGCAGCTTCGCGATGAAACGCTCGGCAAGCTCCGCCTCCTTACCCTTGTCGACTATCCCGAACGGCGAGAAATGACGGCGGGAGGAGATCGCCATGTTCTCCTCGATCGAGCGCCCTTGGACGATGCCATCGAACTTCCTGTCTTCCGGGCACAGAACGACGCCGGCACGGACCGACAGCCGCGGGCTGTCCGCAGGTACGGCGACGCCGTCCACCAGGACCTTGCCCTGCCGGCGGCGGTCGGCACCATAGACCAAACGGGCCATTTCGCTTCGGCCCGCGCCGATCAGGCCAAAGAAGCCGAGAATCTCGCCGGCGCGGACGGTAAAGCTGATCGGTTGGGGCAGGGTGGTGCCGGAAACGCCTTCGACCGAAAGCCTCGCGGGTCCGAGCGGCCGGGCGCGCCAACCCCAGATGTTCGAAATTTCGCGCCCGACCATCTCGGCGATGATCTGTTCGCGGCCGACTTTCGAGATGTCCGGATGATGGGCGGCAAGCCGCCCGTCTCTCAGCACGGTCAGGCTGTCGCACAGGCGGAAGATCTCGTCCAGCCGATGCGAGACATAGAGGATGACCGTACCGCGCGACCGCAATCTGTCAATCAGGGCGAAGAGGATTTCGCTTTCTCGTGAGGAGAGCGAAGAGGTCGGTTCGTCCAAGGCAATCACGCGAGCGTCGGTCATCACCGCTTTGGCGATCTCGACCATCTGCCGCTCGCCGATCGACAGGGACGCAACCTTCGCCTCAGGATCGACGTCGATACCGATTTCGGCGAGCCTGTCGGAGACGACGCGGATCAATTGCCGACGGTCGATGACGCCGGCCTTGCCGGGGAAACGGCCGAGCCAGAGGTTTTCGGCGACCGTCAGCTCGGGTACGAGTTGCAGTTCCTGATGGATGACGATGACGCCCGCGTTGAAGGCATCGCGTACGGAGCGATAGTGCTGCGGTTCGCCGTCGATGCGGATCTCGCCGGTATCTGCCGTTTGGTCTCCGGAGAGCACCCGTATCAAGGTGGATTTTCCCGCTCCGTTTTCGCCCATCAGCCCGTGAACAGCGCCCTTTCGGACAGAGAAGGAGACCTCCGACAGCGCCTGAACGCCGGGATAGCCCTTTGAGATCGATTGGAATTCCAGAAAGTCCTGCATTGAAGCGCTCCGGGAAGGACGCCCGGCGCTTGGCGACGCCGGGCTCGTTTCAGTCGGCAGGGTCCTACTCGATGCCGAGTTCCTTGCGGACGGCCTCATAGTTGTCGCGCAATGCAAGCTGGCCCGCGGTCAGGATCAGGCCTTCCGGTTCCTTGCCGTTGGCGATCCACTGATACATGTTGAGGGCCGTCTCGTAGCCGTGGCGCTTCGGCGAGATGATGACAGTGCCGAAGAAGCCCGTCGCGGAAGGCTTCTTGAATTCGTTGATCGCGGAGTCCGCGCCGCCGATGCCGATGCCGATCATGCTGTCCGCGGGGATGCCGACCGTCTCGGTGGCGCGCACTGCACCGAGCACGGCTTCGTCGTTGAGACCGACGGCGACCCACTTCTTGATGCCCGCATTCTTGTTGAGAACGACTGTGGCGGCATTGAGAGCGGCTTCGGTGTCAGTCTTTGCCTGCGGCGCGTCGAAGATATTGGCTTCGGGGAAGCCGTTCGCCTTCAGAACGGAGAGAGCACCTTCAACGCGGTCCACGGCGGTCGGGAGTTGGTCGTAGGAAACGCGGATCGCCCCGACGTCCTTCATGTCCCAGCCGCGCTTCTTGATCTCCGCGACGATCGCTTCGCCCACGGCCTCGCCGATCTTGGTGGCGGAGATGCCCATATGCGGAACCTCTTCGAGCGGGCTGCCGTCGGCATTGACCAGCCGATCGTCGACCGTCATCAGCTTCAGATCGTTGGCTGCCGCCTTGGCGACGATGCCCGGGCCGAGCTTCACGTCAGGGGTGCAGATGATGAAACCCTGCGCACCTTGAGCGCCGAGATTGTCGATGGCCGACTGAACCTTTTCGCCATCCTGGGCGCCGATCTTGACGAGCGTGAAGCCCTTTTCCTTGGCCGCCTCGTCGGCGAATTTCCATTCATCCTGGAACCACGGCTCCTCGGGCTGCTTGACGATGAATCCGATCTTCACGTCGGCGGCGAAGGCGGATGTTGCAGCAAAGATCGCGACGGTGCCGGCCAAAGCGACGGCCTTGATAAAGCGCATGATTTCTCTCCCTGTTCGAACTGCTCCCAGCAGCCGCATTTGTGTATGATGGAAAGATCATACTTGTCAATTGAACTGGTATGATGAATGATGAACATGTGTCTGATAAAGCGGGACGAACGAAGGGTCGTCAGTTCGGCTCAATTGCGATAAGCATCGCTTCAAGTCCCAAGAAGTAGCGGCCCGCGCATGGAGATTTCGGTGCAAGGACAACAGGATCAACCGACGGAGCCGAGCGGCGTGCCTTCTCGCCGGCCCCGTGTCCAGAAGGATGTGACGCGGGCGATCGCCGCCGAGATCTGCGGTGACGACTATCCAGCAGGCAGCTTTCTGCCGCGGGAGAACGACCTGTGCGAGCGCTACGGCGTCAGCCGCACTGTGATACGGGAATCGCTGAAGATCCTCGAATCGAAGGGACTGGTGCGCGGTCGTTCGCGCGTCGGCACCGTCGTCTGCAGCAAGGACGAGTGGAACATTCTCGACCAGCAGGTTCTGGAATGGATCGGCGACCGGATTTTTCAGTTCGATCTTCTGAACTGTATTTTGGAAGCGCGCCGTGCGATCGAGCCGATTGCGGCGGAGCTGGCTGCTGCGCGCGCGACGGTGCAGGAAATCGCCGCAATCGAGCGCGCCTGGCAGCAGATGAGGGACGCCGAAGGCGACATCGTGAAGTTCACGGCGGCGGACGTCGCCTTCCACGAGTCACTCTTGAAGGCGAGCCACAATCAGGTGTTCCAGCAGCTGGCGAGCATCATCCAGGCCGGTCTCAAATTCTCGCTGCAAGCGTCGAACGAGGCAGCGGACACGTGCGGCGACGCCGTGGAAATCCACAGGCACTTGGTCGAAGCGCTGCGGATGCGCGACACGGCTGCTGCGCGCAACTGTTCGAATCAGTTGCTGGACCTCGCCGCACGTGATCTCGCCGTCGCCGTCGAGCGGCATTCGCCGCAAGGCTGACTGCCCATATAGGCGCCGTTCGGATAGCCATATTCCTACTCAGATTGGACGTATTTCATGAAAATTACGAAGCTGACGACCTTTATCGTTCCGCCGCGCTGGCTGTTTCTCAAGATCGAAACCGATGAGGGTGTCGTGGGGTGGGGGGAGCCCGTAGTCGAGGGGCGCGCCCTGACGGTCGAAGCTGCCGTTCACGAGCTTTCGGACTATCTGGTGGGCAAGGACCCCTTCCTGATCGAGGACCATTGGAATGTCCTTTATCGCGGCGGGTTCTACCGAGGCGGCGCCATCCATATGAGCGCGCTTGCCGGCGTCGATCAGGCGCTTTGGGACATCAAGGGCAAGGCGCTCGGTCAGCCTGTCCACTCTCTGCTCGGCGGCCAGTGCCGAGACAGGATCAAGGTCTATTCCTGGATCGGCGGCGATCGCCCGAGCGATGTCGCGAACAATGCGCGCGAGGTGGTCGCCCGCGGCTTCAAGGCGATCAAGCTCAACGGCTGCGAGGAGATGCAGATCGTCGACACCAACGAGAAGATCGACAAGGCGGTCGAGACGATAGGGCTGATCCGCGATGCGATCGGCCCTCATATCGGCATCGGCGTCGATTTCCACGGGCGGGTCCATCGCCCGATGGCGAAGGTTCTCGCCAAGGAGCTTGAGCAGTTCAAGCTGATGTTCATCGAGGAGCCCGTCCTTTCGGAGAACCGCGAAGCCCTGAGGGAAATCGCCAATCATTGCTCGACGCCGATCGCACTCGGCGAAAGGCTCTATTCGCGTTGGGACTTCAAATCGGTTCTCTCGGACGGATTCGTCGATATCATCCAGCCGGACCTTTCTCATGCCGGCGGGATCACCGAATGCCGCAAGATCGCCGCTATGGCCGAGGCCTACGACGTGGCGCTGGCGCCGCACTGCCCCCTCGGGCCGATTGCCCTTGCCGCCTGCCTGCAGGTCGACGCGGTCAGCTATAACGCCTTCATCCAGGAGCAGAGCCTGGGCATCCACTACAACGAGGCGAACGATATCCTCGACTACATCTCCAATAAGGAGGTATTCGCTTACGAAGACGGCTTCGTTTCCATTCCGCAGGGACCCGGTCTCGGCATCGAGGTCGACGAGGCTTATGTGGTGGAACGGGCGAAGGAGGGGCATCGCTGGCGCAATCCGGTCTGGCGCCATTCGGACGGCAGTGTGGCCGAGTGGTGATGACTATGGGCCGATCGAAGGGACGGCAGGGATGAGTGACCGGCTTAAGGGTAAGCGGATCATGGTGACCGGTGCTGCACAGGGCATCGGCCTTGCGATTGCCGAAGTGTTCCTGTCGGAGGGGGCGGCACTCTTCCTCGTCGACCGCGACGGTCCCCTGCTTGAAAAGGAGGCGAAGCGCCTGCAGCGGCAGGGGCAGTCGCTCTCCTACGCCGAGGCCGACATTACGGATGCGGAGGCGATCGAAGAAGCGCTGTCGGCGGCCGCTTCATCGATCGGTCCGATCAATGCGCTCGTCAACAATGCCGGGGTCAACGTCTTCTCGGAGCCGCTGGAGATGAGCGATGCCGATTGGCAGCGCTGTTTCGACATCAACCTCCGTGGCGCCTGGAACTGCTGCAGGGCGGTGCTGCCTGGCCTGATCGAAGAGGGCGGTGGGGTGATCCTCAACATCGCCTCGACGCATGCCTTCACCATCATTCCGCACACCTTTCCCTATCCCGTCGCAAAGCACGCGTTGCTCGGCATGACAAAGGCGCTCGGGATCGAATATGCATCGAAGGGTGTGCGCGTGAATGCGCTGGCACCGGGTTATGTCTTGACCCAGAAGGCCTACGACTACTGGGACAGCTTTCCGGACCCGGCGGCAGCCGAGGCGGCAACCCTGAAGCTCCACCCGGGCGGCCGCATCGCGACGGCAGAAGAGATCGCCCGCGCCGCCGTCTTCATGATCTCCGACGAGTGCCCTTTCATGAACGCGACCTGCCTGACGGTGGATGGCGGGCTCAGCGTCCTGCATCATCCGGCTTGAAGCCCTGCGCACAACCGCAGACGCCCTCACCGCCGATCGGAATGAAGTCGACAGGACGTTTCGGAAAAACCAGGGAAGCGGGTCGGTCGCCAAGCTGTCGGGCCCCGCTCGTATCCAGCGGAAAAGCCGGTTGCTGTTAACGCCACGCCGACGCGCCACGTCCGCAACCGAATTGCGGGGAAACTGCGCTTCCTCAACGGTCGGCGACTTGTCTTCCAGCGACCAATTCGTCGACCGCGCTTAGCCGCCGACAACAAATCTTGGGCTGCTGGTCTGGTACGATCGTGATCGGCCTGCCTATCCACACGACGAAGAGATCAGTCTGGAATGCTTGACGCCGATGCTGTATAGGTTACAACTTGTCCTTGCGGCGTGACCACCTCTCCTCCTGAAGCGAGATAATCGTCATGTGTCACAAATCCTCTGGATCGCAGGAGTTGGCGCACTACGAGGTTGTAGTGCATGCGGTGTCCGGTCCCGCAGCGTTGTCCCTTTTTGCGCGCCCCGTTCTGACGTTGCTTCGCTCTGGCAGAGAAATGCTTGCAGCGGCTCTCGTGCTCGGGCTTTGCGCCACCGCCAGCGCCGAGGACGTGCTTTTCGAAAACGTCCGCATCTTCGACGGAAAAGGTGCTGCTCTGTCGGCCCCGTCGAATGTTCTGGTCCAGGGCAATGTGATCGCGGAGATTTCGACAAGCCCCATCGACGCCGAAGGCGCTGAGCGCATTGCCGGCGACGGGCGAACGCTGATGCCGGGCCTGATCGATGCGCACTGGCATGCGATGTTGGCTGCTTCCACCCCGGCAGAGGCAATGGGCGACGTCAGCTTCGCCAGTATCCTGGCCGGCGATGAGGCGACGGATACGCTGATGCGCGGCTTCACCACCGTCCGCGACGTGGGCGGGCCGGCGTTCGGCCTCAAGCGCGCGATAGACCAGGGCATCATCCCCGGACCGCGCATCTATCCGTCCGGTGCCATGATCACAGTGACCAGCGGGCATGGCGATTTCCGCCAGCTCACTGACCTGCCAAGGAGGACCGGCGGCCTGCTCACGCCGATGGAGACGAGCGGGGGTGCCATGGTCGTGGACAGCCCCGACGAGGTGCGTTTGCGGGTCCGCGAGCAGTTCATGCAAGGGGCAGTTCTGATCAAGCTGACGGCGGGCGGCGGGGTGTCTTCACCCTTCAGCCCGCTCGACGTCACCACCTTCACCGGGCCAGAATTGCGGGCCGCGGTGGAAATTGCCGAGAATTGGGGCACCTACGTCGCCGCGCACGCCTTCACCCCGGATGCGATCCGGCAGGCTATCGCTGCTGGTGTGAAGTGCATCGAACACGGCTTCCTCATGGATGAGGCCACGGCCAGGCTGATCGCCGAGAAGGACATTTGGCTGAGCTTGCAGCCGCTTCCCGAATTGATGAGGACAGGCCTTCGCGAGGGTTCCGTCGAGCGCGCTAAGGCCGATGAGGTGTGGCCGGGCATCGGCAGGACATACGAACTGGCAAAGAAGTACAAGATCAAGACCGCTTGGGGCACGGATGTCCTGTTCTCCCGTGCACTGGCGAAGCAACAAGGAGCAATTCTGGCATCGCTCGTGCATTGGTACACGCCTGCCGAAGCGCTTGTCATGGCGACCGGGACCAATGCCGAACTGCTGGCGCTGTCGGGCCGGCGCAATCCCTATCCGGGAAAGCTGGGCGTGATCGAAAAAGGCGCGCTCGCGGACCTCCTGCTCGTCGAAGGCAATCCGCTGGAGAATATCGAGCTGGTGGCAGATCCTGCCAACAGCTTCAAAATCATCATGAAGGACGGCGTGATCTACAAAAACACAGTCGCCAAGTGAGCATCGACTGCCTGATGGCCCCACCGAAGATTGCTGTCGTCGCATGCTACTGATGACTGCGGAGATCGTCTGAGAGGTAGGTGCATGCCCGCCGCAAGAATCAAGATAATTTACATTACCCAAATTCTGATCGCGACACTGCTCCTGCTTGCGATGCTCTCGATGGCAAGTTCGATATTTGCCCCCGTAGCTTTTGCGCTATTTATTATCGCGCTTGTGTGGCCGACGCAGTGCCGCTTGCAGACTATGCTCCCTCGCTATTTGGCGCTCATCATCAGCTTCCTCTTGGTCGTGCTCGCCATTGTCGCATTCGGCTGGCTCATAGCCTGGGCATTCGGGCACGTCGGCCGGTGGATCATCGCGGATGCTGCGCGTTTTCAGCAGGTCTATGACCAGGTTCGCCTCTGGCTCGAGGAACACGGCGTCGCGGTTGGCGTGCTTTGGTCGGAAAACTTCGGCGTTGGCTGGGTCTTGCGTACTGTGCAGGCCGCAAGCGGCCGGCTTAACAGCACCTTCAGTTTCTGGCTGATCGCGCTCGTCTATGTCCTGCTCGGGCTGATGGAGGTGGAGGCTTTCGGGCGCAGGATCGAGGCGCTGCGAAACCGGACAGCCAGTGCACTGCTTCTTCATGGCAGCCAGCAAACCGCTATAAAGATCCGCCGTTACATGATGATCAGGACGGTGATGAGTGTCGTCACAGGTCTTCTGGTTTGGATTTTCACCCGCGCTGTTGGGTTGCCTCTCGCGGAGGAATGGGGCTTCATTGCGTTCGCTCTCAACTACATCCCCTTTCTTGGGCCGCTTCTGGCCACCTTGTTTCCGACGCTCTTTGCTCTTATCCAGTTCGGGACTTTGGAGACCGTCTTGATTGTCTTTACGGGCTTGAACCTCATTCAGTTCGTCGTGAGCAGTTACATCGAGCCACGAGCCTCAGGCAGCGCGCTGTCAATGTCTCCTGTCATGGTCCTGTTTTCCGTTTTCTTATGGGGGTATCTCTGGGGGATCTTCGGCGCCTTCATCGGCGTGCCGATAACGATCGCGTTGCTGACTTTCTGCAACCAGCATCCGTCCAGCAAGTGGCTTTCGGAATTGTTCGGTCAGGAGATGGCAGCCGATCAGGTCGCTTCGACGCCCACCGGATAATACGGTCGTCATCGTCAGCCGTCGCGGCTATGTGGGTCAAGCGATCACACGATAGCGCCGATTCAGTCCCGGCAGTCAGGCGGGTGGCGATGCCGGATTGTTTCCACCTTCGTCCGGCCGGGGGAAAAATGCGAATCTCAGCCAAGCCACGCCATGCGCCAGGAAATCGATCCCCAGCAAGAGCGCAAGGAGCCAAAGACCCATCTTCGGGAACTCGGCCAGGACGACAAGTCCCGCTGCGGCGCCGAAGGCTCCCGACAGCATCATGGGCCATCCTGCCTCACGCCAGTAGCTATTACTGAGCAGGATTCTGACGACGCCTGAGAGGATGAACAGCAGGCCGACCGTGTAGGTTTGCAACAGCTCTTGTGTACGCAAAGAGCGGGCCACAATGTTCGTGAGCACCTCCATCACGCTCGAGCCGGCGACGTCGGTGAGCATCAAGCCAAGCGCGATATATAAAAATCCGAGCAGCGTTTGCCATGACAAGCCACCCCATCGTCTCGCCCAGAAGGCATATACGATTTCGAATACGCCGACCAAGATGGCAGCGGTTCCGACGAAGACCGGAGTAACGACTGATGCAAACGCCACATCCGTCAGGACGACCAGTCCCGCCAGGAGCATGACGCCGCCAAGCACCACCCGAACCGAAGGCGGGGGGCCGCTCGGGTCGCCACCTGCATTGACCGGCATGGTGTCATAAGATGCCATGGCTTCCTCGTCACTCCGGCTGCTCGTTGCCACTACTATGCTCCGAGAACCGGCGCGATCATCGGCAAGACGCTTCAACGGCGCAGACGCATCGATCCGCGGGCGAACAGACGTCTGTGCGGACCTTGCGCCTGCAGCCAGCGCCCGGCGCAAATCGCACTATCGCCGTTCATTTCGGCGAAGGACGTGGCCCACTATGAAAGCTATGCCGACGAGCAGAAGGACTACTCCTGCCAATCCGATTCCAAACGAGCCATATCGGTAGCCGGACGCCGCGACGAGGAAACCAACAATGAGACTCCCGAAGCCGATTAGCTTCATTTTCATCAGGTTGAAGTTTTCGCCGTATCCTGCCATGTGAGCATCCAATTTCTGCGCGTCCGGTTCGGTTGTCACCAGCGCGAAGGGCGTCTAAGCGGCGCTCGCTTTCTGCAAGGCCTCCCGCAGTAGTTGCTCCTTGCTTTCATCCAGAGAGGTTCTCAGGATGGTGCCGCCAAACGGCGATATATCCTTCAGAACCTTGTCCTCAGTCATCTCCTTCACCAGCACGAACAGCGCCGCATTGCCGGGCTGAAGGCCCCTGGCAAGTTCCTTCATGAAGTCATCGTTGATGCCCACATCGCTCAACGCGCCGCCGATCGCTCCGGACGCCGCACCTACGGCCACCCCGATCAGCGGGTTGAGGAACAGCACACCGACGAGCAATCCCCAGAAGCTTCCTGAAGCGGCACCAGCCGCAGTTAGGTTCATCAGTTGATTCAACTTGACCTTGCCCGCGTCTGTCTTTGTCGCGATCACTGCGTCGCCCAACGTGAGCAAGTATTCTTTCTGCAGCTCAATCAGCCGCTTTCGGACTTCTTCGGCTTTGTCTTCACTGGGATAAATAATGGCAATCAGGCTGGACATGACTAACTCCCATTTACTTGAGTTGCGAAGTTCTCGACGCGTCCCGGTGATGACGAGTTTCCGCTTGGCGGCAACCTGGCGCGCACCCTGAAAGCCCAACTGTGACGATCCGCGCAGGCACTCACCGCCTTCCCGGGCATGAGGTTGCGGCGAGCGCCAGGCGGCCGGTCTATCGGCACCTTGCGATGATGATTGTGCCGTCGGGCTGTCTGTATCTGCAGTTGCCACGGTTGTAAGACGGGGTCGTTGCAGTCCCGACCGCGGCCCCAACCAGGGCTCCGCCAGCCGCACCGGCGACGGTGCTCGTTGTGTTCCCTCCAATCAACTGGCCCGCCACCGCGCCTGTTCCGGCGCCTATCAGAGCTCCGCCCAGGCCGCGTTGGTTCTGTTCGGTGGCGCACCCACCGGCAATCGCGGCCACAGCCGCAAGCGTGAGTATTGTCCTTCGGGCCATGGCATTTCTCCTTTTGTGAGAGCGGCCAATCTCTGCAAGATCGGGCCTAGTGATCAGGCGATTTGGGGCAGGGCTACAGTCGCTCCGGGCCAGGAACCGCCGATCTTGATTAATAGTCCACCGCATCGCGAATAATTGGGCAGGTCATGCAATGGCCACCGCCGCGTCCGCGACCGAGTTCGGCGCCCGTGATGGTGATCACTTCAACGCCCGCTTTGCGTAGAAGCGTATTGGTGTAGGTGTTCCTGTCGTAGGCCAGCACCACGCCGGGGGAGAGGCAGACGAGATTTGCACCGCTATCCCACTGCGTGCGTTCGCGCACATAGGCGTTCCCGCCGGTCTCGACCACGCGCATCTCCTTGAGGCCCAGGGCGTCCCGCACCGTTTCGACAAACGAGCCACGATCCTTGTGGAGCTCGAGGGAGCCCGGTTTCTCACCGGGTCTGTAGGAGAATGCCTCGATTTCGTTGACAATGTCGGGGTAGACAAGCACGCAGTCGCGGTCGGCGAAGGTGAAGACCGTGTCCAGGTGCATGGCCGCACGTAATTTTGGCATTGCGGCGACGATCACGCGCTGCGCAGCGCCCTTTTCGAACAGGGTTGCGGCGAGCTGGCTGATTGCTTGCCGCGACGTTCGCTCGCTCATGCCGATCAACACGTTGCCTTTGCCGATCGGCATGACGTCGCCGCCCTCTAGTGTGGCGAGCCCCCAGTCCCTGGTCGGGTCGCCCCACCAGACATTGACCTTGCCGGCAAAATCCGGGTGGAACTTGTAGATGGCGGCGGCGAGGATGGTCTCCTCGTGGCGCGCCGGCCAATAAAGCGGGTTGAGCGTCACCCCGCCGTAAATCCAGCAGGTGGTATCACGCGTATAGAGCGTGTTGGGCAGCGGCGGCAGGAGATACTCTGCGACCCCAGCAGCGTCCCGGATCAGTTCCAACATTTCGCCGCCGTGCGTCTCGGGAAATTCATGGGTCGACAGTCCGCCTATCAGGGTCTCCGCAAGCTCACGGTCGGGCAGCCCTTCGAGGTAGCTGCGGATCTCGTCTACGAGCTCAAGCCCGACCTGGTTAGGCACGACCTGGTTATCGAGAATCCACTCCCTGGCTTCGGGAATTGCCACGGTCTGGGCCAGCAGGTTGTGCATCTCAACAACCTCGACGCCGCGGTCTCGCATCTTGGTCATGAAGTCGAAATGATCGCGCCGGGCATTGTCGACCCAGAGGACGTCGTCAAACAGGAGGGCGTCACAATTGCTCGGCGTGAGCCGTTGATGAGCACGCCCCGGCGCGCAGACCATGACCTTGCGTAACTGGCCAACCTCGGAATGTACGCCGAAAGTGTGCTGGGTCGAGCTTCCAGAAGACATGGCACATCTCCTTTTTCAGATCGTCAGGTAGCCGGTGGACAATCCAATGATCGCGGCGATGCAGCCGATGACTGCAGTCGCGAAAATCAGCCAGTCGATGGATGTGTTGAAAACCCGCTTGCCCCGCTCGCGCCTGGCCCAGAAATAGAGGATCGTGCCAGGGGCATACAGAAGAGCCGACAGGAGGACGAATTTGATGCCGCCGGCGACAATCATGAAAAATGTGTAGGCGGCGGCGATGCTGGCGATGATCAGGTCGCGGGTGCGTTCACGCGGCCGGGCCTCGTAAGTCTCGGCGCGATGAGCCAGCATGAACCCGAAGGCAGCCACGAACATGTAGGGGATCAGCGACATTGCGCTCGTCAAGTTCAGCATCAGCGCGAACGCGTCCTGCGACCAGTAGGTGCTGATGACGAACAGTTGGACGACGATGTTGGTAAGCCATAGCGCGGCTGCGGGCACCTTGTTTTGATTCTCGGTGCCGAAAAGCCGGGGCATGTCGTCCGTGCGAGCGGCCACGTAGAGCACTTCCGCGCACACCAACGACCATGCGAGATAGGCGCCAAGCACCGAGACGATCACCCCGATGCTGATGAAAACCGCACCCCAGGGGCCGACGACGGCAGCAAGCACTCCGGCCATCGAAGGCTGGCTCATGGCGGCGATCTCGGGGCGCGTCAGGGCTGCATAGGGCAGCAGCGTGACCAGCACCATCAGCGCGCTGACGCCGATGAAGCCCATGATCGTGGCCGTTCCGATATCGGAGCGCGCCTGCGCATAGCGCGAATAGTTGCTCGCGCCTTCGATGCCGATGAAGACGAAGACCGTCGCCAGCATTGTCGCCTGGATTTGTTGGAGGAGGCTTGCCTCCGGCATCCCCTCGCCACCCCAGAAGTTGAGCCGGAACAGGTCGAGCTTGAAGAAGAAGAACAGGATGATGATGAAGGCAATAATCGGGATGACCTTCGCGACGGTCACGACGGTGTTGACAAAGGCCGCCTGCTGAATGCCTCTCAAGATCATGAAGTGGAAGAGCCAGATGCCGATCGAAGCGACGAGAATAGCGACGACAGTATTGCCGTTGCCGAAGATCGGAAAAAAATTGCCAAGCGTGGACTTGATCAGCACCCAATATGACACGTTGCCGATGCAACTGCCGATCCAGTAGCCGAAGGCGGATAGGAAGCCTGGATAGTCGCCGAACCCTTCTTTGGCATAGGCGAAAACGCCGGCGTCAAGATCGGGTTTGCGTTCCGCCAGCGATTGGAAGACGCGCGCCAGCATGTACATACCGCCGCCCGCAATGCACCAGGCGATGATTGCGCCGAACGGCCCTGTTGCGACGCCGAATGTCCGCGGGAGCGAGAAGATGCCCGCGCCGACCATTGAACCGACGACCATGCCAGTCAGAGCAAACAGGGAAAGCTTCTGCGCCATCGCTCTACTTCCGGATTCGCCAATGGAAAAAGCGTCTGCGGAGGTGCGGACGCGCGAACAACTCTGGAGATCGCTTGTTTAGCCAGTGAAATTACGGATATCGCAAGCCGGCGTGGGATATTGAAGCTGCTATCGGCTTCTGGCGCCACTTCTGTAGCATACTTGGATTAATCACAATGTTAACGTGTAATACTCAAAATTGCAAGAGCGAATCGATTTGCTGACGAAAAGCCTGCGCAAGGACGTGTCAGCTACAGCGCCTTTCATACCGGTAAGGGACACTAACGTTTTGCATTACTGTATTTTTTCTCAAGTCGACTCCGGTTCAAGGAAACATGCAGGAGGGCCAGCGTAGTGTCTCTAAGCGAAAGATCGGCGAGGCCTGGATCGCCCCGATTTGTGAAAACTATATAGTGATGGAGCCGGTCACGAGACCGTAGATGCCGAAAAGGCATCCGGCCACTGCAGCGATGAAGACGAGCCATTCACGAGGGCTGAAGAGCGGCTTCTTCTGTTCGCGTCTTGCGTAGAAGAACAGGGCCGTTCCAAGCGCGTAGAGAATGGCGGAAAGCAGCAGGAACTTCAGGCCTCCGGCATAAATCATAAAGGCCGTGTAGACCGTGGCGGCGCCCGCCAAGATCAGATCGCGGAACCGTTCCTTCGGTCTGATGTTGTACGTCTCCCCGCGCTTGGCGACAAGAAAGCCATAGGCTGCCACTAGCAGGTATGGAATCAGCACCATTGCGCTCGTCAGGTTTACCATCAAGCGAAACGCGTCTTCCGAGAACAGGGTGCTAATGAGGAAGAGCTGGATCACTCCATTGCTCAGCCAAAGAGCCGCAGCCGGAACGTTGTTGCTGTTCTCCCTGGCGAGTACGCTCGGCATGTCTCCGTTTTTGGCGGCGCAGAAGAGCACTTCGATGCAGATCAGCGACCATGCCAGATACGCTCCGAGCACGGATACGATCAAACCGGCACTGACAAAGACGGAGCCCCATGGCCCGACGACGGATTCCAGAACGGAAGCCATCGAGGGTTGCCGCATGCCCGCGATTTCGGGTCGTTCGAGGGCCCCGTAGGGCAGCAGCGTTACCAACACCATCAGTCCCAGCACGGCTACGAAGCCCAGTGTGGTGGCCACGCCCACATCGGTACGTTTGCGCGCGTAGCGCGAATAGACGCTCGCGCCTTCTACGCCGATGAACACGAAAACGGTGACCAGCATGGTCGCACGTATCTGCTCGAAAAGGCTCGCCTCGGGCATGTCAGCGCCGCCCCAAAAATTGCTGCGAAAGAGGTCGGTCTCGAACGCGCCGAGCAGGAGACTATGAAGATCAGGATGGGGACGATCTTTGCCACGGTGACGACAGTATTGATGGCCGCTGCCTCTTTGATCCCTCGCAAGATCATGAAGTGGAAGCCCCACAGCGCGACCGAGGAGACAAGCACAGCGGCGATCGTGTTGCCGTCTCCGAAAATCGGGAAGAAGGCCCCGAGGGTGGCCTTGATCAACACCCAGTACGAAACATCGGCAATGCAGCCGACCAGCCAGTAGCCGAGAGCCGAAAGGAAGCCGGCATAGTCGCCGAAGCCGGCGCTCGCATACGCGTAGACGCCTGCATCGAGATCCGACTTGCGTTCCGCGAGCACCCGGAACACGTGAGCCAGAGCGAAGATCCCCGCCCCTGCGATGCACCAGGCCACGATCGCTCCGAACGGACCAGTCGCATCGCCAAAGGTGCGCGGCAGCGAAAATATGCCCGCTCCCACCATGGAGCCCACGACGAGCGCGGACAGCGAAGCGAGCGAAAGTTTCTGAGCAGTGCTGGTCACGCGGCCTCCGATTGCGCACGGTTGCCTGATTGAACGAAAAGCACTTACTGATGAGCCGCCCCTAGGTGGTAGGGCCGAAAGGTTGTACCTTTTGCTTCAAAACTTCAAGCTGTAAAATCCCAGGGGACCAGACCAGAGCTAGTTGTGTTAATTTGCGTGTCGCCAGCGCCCGGGAACTGTGGGTGAACGGTATTCCACCGCTTTGGGTAGCCGTCGAGCTGCCGCTGTCAGGGAGAGCGTTCGAACGGGAAGCGCCCCCTCCTAATGAGAGTGCCCCGGACCCGCTGCAGAAAGGCAGCAAGGCCAATGATCTCGTTTTTCTTAGGCATCCGCTACATCATGATCCTCGCGTCCATCGGAGTCCTGGGCGGTGCGCTGCTGATGTTTCTTGAAGGCGCGCTTCTTTTGCGCAACGCCTTCACCTTCGTCAGAACAGAGCCGGAGCTTTCGGTGACCGCTGCCGTATTGCGTGCGACGGACAAGTTTCTTTTCGGCATCGTGCTCACCATTTTCGGCTATGCGATCACGTTCGGTTTCGTCATCGACGTCTCGGACGAAGTCCGTAAGAGGGTGCCGCGATGGATGATCCTCAACACCGTCGCGGAAATGAAGATCCTCTTCATCGAGGTGATCATCCTTTATCTCGTCGTTCATTTCGCGACCGTCGTGGCAGAGACCGAGGGGATGCTGGACTGGAACGGCCTCGTGCTGCCGGGCGCGGCACTTCTCCTGGCGGCGGCGATGAAGCTTGTTGCAAGTTCGACGCACGATTTGGGTCCGAAATAGAAGCAGTGCCGAAAACGCGTTAGTGCCAGCTGGCGAGCGGCTCATTTTTCTTGAAGCAAGCTGGCTTTGCGCGTATAACTTGCTATTCTTAATGCCATACACTTCTGGCGTTGCGGCGTCCGCCGTGCAACCGTGAACGTGCCTACCTCTCGTAAGCTGCTCCCAGCGGGTTACCGATTGAGGCCACACTAGATGAAGCGATCGTGCTTCCGGCGTGCCGCAGGTCTCGACAGGCGCCCCCAAGGGCTCTTCTTTTATCGCAAGGCCGCGACAGGCGGCCTGATAGCTTGGCTCTCCAAAGGAGGCTTGGATCGGAAACGCGAAGCGGGGTCTTCGATGTTCAAAACGGCATTTCGATCTGTGGATTTCGTTCTAGGGGTAAGCGGTCTCCTGCTCTGCTCGATTGGAGACGGTGTCGCGCAGACCGCGCCCGTCGTCGGCGTGATGACCGTTCAAGTCGAGGATGTATCTCCTGCCCATGAATTCGTTGGCCGTGTCGAAGCCCTCAACGCCGTGGATATCCGAGCCAGGGTCGAAGGTTTCCTGGAGAGGCGGGTTTTCGCCGAGGGCCAGAACGTCGAGAAAGGTCAAGATCTCTTCACCCTTGAGCGAACGACTTACGAGCTTGCGCTCGAGGATGCACAAGCGGCCCTGGTCAGCGCCCAGACCAATTTCGACAATGCCGAACGGCAGTTCCAGCGAAACCAGACGCTAAGCCAGCGCACAGTCTCGCAGGCCCTGCTCGAGGAGAGCCAGACGGCGCGCGACACTGCCCGGGCAAACGTCCTGTCGGCACAGACAAGGGTCAATCAGGCCGAGCTCAATCTCGGCTACACCTACATCAAGGCTCCGATCGGCGGTCGGATCGGCCGCGCTGCCTACTCTGTGGGGAGTCTTGTCAGCCCTTCGTCGGAGCCGTTGGCCCGAGTGGTTCAGACGGATCCCATCCGAGTGGTCTTCTCGGTCAGCGATCGCACTGTCCTCGACCTTCGCACGACCGCCGGAGGGGCAGGCAAGGACGAGCTGGCAAAAGGCTATGTCCTCAAGCTGCGCCTGTCGAATGGTGAGCCTTACCAGCAGTCAGGGAACGTCGAATTCTTCGAAAACGAGATCGACGTGCAGACCGGGACGCTTCCGATCCGAGCTCTGTTCGCCAATGCGCAATCGCTCCTCATGCCGGGGCAGTTCGTCACGGTGATTGTCGAGCCGGCGGAGCGGGAAGAACGCCCGGTGGTGCCGGTCGGGTCCGTGGAGCAGGACCGCGAGGGCCGCTTCGTGCTCGTTGTCGACGGCGAGAGCCGTGCCGCTGTGCGGCGCATTCGCGCCTCCGTGCAGGTCGGGCAGAATTGGGTGGTCGAGGAGGGCCTGCAGGGCGGTGAGAAGCTGATCGTTGAGGGCCTCCAGCGCGTCTCTCCGGGAGCAGTCGTCGAGGCTCAGAGCGTAGCGGCCGGCGACGCCGCAACGGATACTGCCGCGCCGGCGCCAGGATCGTCGAGCCAATGAATCTGTCGGCGCACTTTATCGACCGCCCGCGTCTTGCCATGGTGATCGCCGTCGTGATGGCGATCGCCGGTGCGCTCGCACTCTTCCAGATTCCGATTGCGCAGTTCCCGCAGATCACGCCGCCCGAGGTGCAGGTCACCGCCAGTTATCCGGGGGCCAATGCGAGCGTCTTGGAGGAGAGCGGAGCTCCGATCGAAGACCAGGTTAACGGGGTCGAGGACATGCTTTACATGTCGTCCTCAAGCACCAACAACGGGACCTACTCGCTGACTGTGACCTTCGCCGTCGGTACCGATCCGGCACTGGCGCAAGTGAACGTGCAGAACCGTGTCGCGCTCGCGACGCCCCGGCTACCCGCTTCCGTGACCCAGACGGGGGTCTCCGTGAGAGCGCGCTCGTCCAGCATGTTGATGGGCGTTGCGATCTATTCCCCCGAGGGAACGCGCGACGAGATATTCATCAGCAACTATGCCGCCAACAATATCCGTGATGCGATCGCCCGCGTGGCCGGCGTCGGGGAGGCCGGTATCTTTGGTCCGTCCTACAGCATGCGCATCTGGATGAACCCGGACCGGATGCAGGCCCTAGGCCTCACCGCCGCGGATCTGACGAGCGCCATCCAGGCCCAGAATGCGCAGGCCTCTGCCGGCCAATTGGGGTCTCCGCCTGCAACATCGGGCCAACAGTTGCAGCTCACAATCATGGCCCAGGGGCGTCTCGCGACCGAGGAGGACTTTTCGAATATCATCGTTCGCACCAATACGGATGGTGCCTTAGTCCGCCTCCGCGATGTCGCGCGCGTGGAACTCGGCGCCCAATCCTACGACACGGCGTCAACTTTCAACGGTCAACCGAGCGCGACGGTCGTCGTCTACCAGAGCGCCGACGCCAATGCGCTTACCGTGTCGCGGGCAGTGCTCTCCGAACTCGATCGGCTTTCGCGGCAGTTTCCCGAGGACATGGCCTATGCGATCGTCTTCGACACAACTGCCTTCATCACCGAAACGATCAAGGAGATCGCTATCACGCTTGCGATCACCTTTGCGCTGGTGGTCGCGGTCACCTACTTCTTTTTGCAAGACTGGCGGGCGACCGTTATACCGACAGTGACGATCCCGGTGTCCCTGATTGGCGGGTTTGCCGTCCTTTATCTGCTAGACTACTCGGCCAATACCATTACGCTCTTCGCCGTCATCCTCGCCATCAGCCTGGTCGTCGACGACGCGATCATCGTCGTCGAGAACGTAAAGCGCCTGATGGCCGAAGAGCGGCTGAATGTGCACGACGCGACCCGCCGTACGATGAGCCAAGTCACGGGCCCGATCGTGGCGACCACTCTGGTCCTGCGGCCCTCTTCGTGCCGATCGCATTCGTGGCTGGAATCACCGGGCAGCTCTACCGTCAATTCGCCGTGACCATCCTGATCACGATTACCTTCTCGACCATCAATGCACTGACGCTCAGCCCGGCTCTGTGCGTCCTCATGCTCAGGCCACCGCGCGAGCAGCGGTCCCGGATCTTTGGGACATTCAACCGGGGCCTCGACTTCTCGCGCAATTGGTACCTCGCGTTGCTCGACCGCATGTCCCGGCGGCTCTGGATTGCTTCGGTAATTCTTCTGGCGATCTTTGGCGGGGTCTATGGATTGTTCCGCGCGCTTCCGACCGGATTCGTGCCGAGCGAGGATCAGGGATACCTTTTTATCAATGTGCAATTGCCCAATGCCGCTTCGCTCGAGCGGACACAGCAGGCGCTGGATACCGTTTCGAGGATCTTGCAACGGACACCAGGCGTTGCGAATTCTGTCGGCATCGCCGGCAGTAGCATGGTGGGCGGCGGCGGCTCGAACGCCGGAATGGTGATCACAGCGCTGAAACCCTGGGACGAACGCAGGAGCGCCGAGGAGAGCATCGACGCGATCATGAACCGTCTCCGCGCCGAGTTCGGCCGGATACCCACCGCCTCCGTCGTGCCGTTCAACCCACCGGCCATACCGGGCCTTGGCACGACCGGCGGCTTCGACCTCAGGCTTCAGGCGCGTAGCGGCCAGAGCCAACAGGAAGTTGCCGAAGTCATGCGCGGCCTGATCGTCAAGGCTAACCAGACCCCAGGACTTGCCAGCGTCTTCAGCACCTTCTCGGCGGACGTCCCGCAGGTCTTTCTCAATGTCGACCGCCGCCGGGCCGAGCTCCTCGGGGTTTCAACCGCGACGATCTTCAACGCTATGCAGTCCCATCTCGGCTCGTCCTATGTCGATGATTTCAACATCTTCTCGCGCGTGTACCAGGTGCGGATCCAGGATGAGCCACAGTTCCGCAGCCGCATCGAGGACATTCAGCGCCTGCGGGTGCGCAGCCGGAACGGAGAGCTCGTGCCGCTCCAATCACTGCTCGACATCTCCACCAGTTACGGGCCGAACGCGATCAATCGATACAACCTGTTCCCTTCGGCCTCGATCAACGGCCAGGCCGCGACGGGAACGAGTACCGGCCAGGCCCTCGCCACCATGGCGTCGCTCGCGGAGCAAAATCTCCCCGACGGCTTCGGATTCGAGTGGACGGGATTGGCGCTGCAGGAAGAGCAGGCCGGAAACCAGACCGCCCTCATTCTCCTCATGGGCCTCATCTTCACCTATCTCTTTCTCGTGGGGCAATACGAAAGCTGGAGTGTTCCTCTCGCGGTGATGCTGTCCGTCTCTGTCGCCGTGCTCGGCGCTCTCGTGGGTCTGATGCTCGCCTCGATCGACATCAACATATACGCCCAAATCGGTCTGGTTCTACTGATCGGACTCGCCGCGAAGAACGCAATCCTCATCGTCGAGTTCGCCAAGGAACGGCGCGATGAAGGGATGGCGACACCTGAACCCGCCGCGGCGGGGACAGCTCAACGTTTTCGCCCCGTACTTATGACCGCAATGGCATCCATCCTCGGCGTCATCCCCCTCGTGATTGCCACCGGGGCAGGCGCCGGCAGCCGCCGCGCCATTGGCATGACCGTGTTCGGCGGACTGCTGGTCGGTACCGTCGTCGGGCTTCTTCTGATCCCCGTGCTCTATGTCCTGGTCCAGACCGTGCGGGAGCAGGCCAAGGAACGATTTTTCCGCACCCGCGCAGGACGCAAGGCGTGATACAGCAAGCTTCCCCCCAGCGGATGGCGTTGCAATACACTCGGTTCAAGGGGGAGCGTTACCCAAGGCCAACTCCACTGGATCAAGGAGTGCTATTCGTGCGTGCAGTACCTCCTCGAGGCAAAAAATTCCGCTTCCGCAAGGGTAGGCAGTCATCATAGCCGTGACTCCCTTGGCTGCAGAAGTTTAGATCGGACACTGGTCAGGAAACTATAGAACGCTCATGTCGGTACTTTGAATCTGCATATTCGACCCAGCCGCTTTTGTCTGTCTCTGTTTAGCCGGGAAAGCCGCTGAGCAATCGGTTGCATTCGGCGACAAGTTTATCGCTTGGCATGCGGCCATCCGCATCGCGCGAATACTCCGGCTTCAAGCGGTCAAGGAAGAACATTTCGAGCCTGCGCCCGTGCTTAGTCTCGATAGTCCCTCGGGCCTCCAGTTCAAATAGCGTCCTGACATGCCCGGCAACGGTTTCCGAAACATTGATCCGTCCGGGAGCGCCATTCTCCTCCATGAGCGCGGCCGTGTTCACCGCATCGCCCCAGATATCGAAGGTGAACTTCCGCCGGCCGACGACGCCCGATATGACTGGCCCAGTATGAATTCCGACACGCAACTCCAGTGCCGGCAACCGCATCTTCTCGCGTTGTGCCTTCATGCGGGCCGTGACAGCGTGAATCTCCAGCGCCGCGAGGCAGGTGTCGATTGGGTGCCGGCGATTGGCCGTAGGCACACCGGCAACGGCCATGTAGGCATCCCCGATCGTCTTGATCTTTTCCAGCCCATGCCGTGTCACAATCTCGTCAAAAGCCGTGAAATATTGGTCCAAGAGCCCGATGAGCGCGGCGGGCTCCATGCGTTCGGCCAGTAGGGTAAAGCCCTTGAAATCCGCAAATAGGATCGTCGCCGATGCCTCGTATTTCGGCTGCACGTTGCCGCTCTTCTTAAGCTCGTCGGCAATTGATATTGGAAGGATATTGATGAGCAGCTCTTCGGTACGTGCCTTCTCCGCCACCAAGTCACCATGCGCGTGATCCAGCTCTTTCAATGCTTGGTCGAACTCGATAAGTCTGCGTCGCAGCTCCAATTGGGTCAGCACCTGACGCGAAAGGCGGCGTAGTGCCTCAGCCTGTTCAAAGGTCAGCTGACGCGCCACGAAATCCATCACACAGAGTGTCCCCAACGCATAACCCGCTTCGGTTACAAGCGGGATGCCACAATAGAACTTGAAGTGCGGTTCGCCCGTAACAAAGGGGATCTGATTGAAGCGCGAATCCATGAGCAGATCGGGCGCAACGACCATTTCCGTGCCGCAAACAGTCGTTGTGCAGAAGGCGATTTCGCGCGGACACTGGTTAAAGTTCGGAGGAAGGCCGTACTTGGCCTTTAGCCAGAGACGGTCGTCGTCCATCAAACTGACATAGGCTACGGGGCACTGGCAAATCTGCGCGGCCAGTTCGCCAATGTCGTCGTAAGCGACCTCCGGCGCGGAATCGAGAATATTGAGCGCTCGAACCGCAACAAGCCGCTCCGCTTCATTCGCGGGCGTTGAATATGCCATTGCAGCCCCTCGCTCAGAATTCTGTTCAGCCTTGCCCCTGTGCGTGCATACATAGTCACATGGCGAGGATATCACATTCCCGGATGGAGGCTAGCGAACCATGCCAGACCCCGGCGAATGGCCGCTCACGACACTCTTGCAGGCTCCTGACAGCGCTTTGCTGGCGGAAGCTGCTCGCCTATCTCTTCTTGACAGAACTAGGACAAACGTCCTAGTTCTCCTGTGTCAAACATGAGCGCCGCCACAAATGCCAGCACATTCAACCCGTGACCTGATTGTCGAGGAGGCGGATGCCCTCTTTTACGAGAGCGGATTCGAAGCCACGTCCTTTGCCGAAATCGCCAAAGCCTTGGGCATCTCGCGCGGGAACTTCTATCATCACTTTAAGACCAAGGACGACATACTGGATGCCGTGATTGCCCGCCGAATGGAGCGGACACGCGCGATGCTCGACGGCTGGCAGGCGGACGGCGAAGGTCCGCGCGAGCGCATCCTGTCCTTCATTCATATGCTGATCGCCAACCGAGCCCAGATTATGGACTTCGGCTGCCCAGTCGGAACGCTTTGCTCAGACTCGCCAAGCTCGACCACACCGCGCAGGGCCGCGCGACCGAAATCTTCGGTCTCTACCGCGACTGGCTCGCCGAACAGATCCGTGAGCTTGGCGCCGCTGATCGGGCAGAAACGCTGGCGCTGCATCTTCTAGCCCAGTCGCAGGGGGTGGCGGTGATGGCGACCGCCTTCAAGGACGAGGCCTTCATCCGCAACGAGGTAGCCGGGATCGAACAGTGGCTAGCGTCCCTGCCGGACGTCTCGCAACCTACATGACAAAGGAGCACCGATGTTCGTCACTTTTCTAAGATTTGCAGAGAACCGCAACGCCGCGTCCGAATTCATGGCGGCGCACAACGAATGGATCGGGCGAGGATTCGCCGATGGCGTGTTCCTCTGCGTCGGCTCGCTCCAGGCCGCTGCTGGCGGCGCGATACTCGCTCATGGGGAAAGTCGTAATGCGCACGATGCGCGCATCGCCGCCGACCCCTTCGTCGTGGAGGGGGTCGTGACAGCCGAAACGTACGAAGTTGACCCGAAGCGCACGGCTCCCGTCCTCGACTTCCTGAAGTCGGCAGCATGAGCGGACCGTTTCCGGCCTGAACATAGATCGACTCGGAGCCGATGATGCGCATGCTGGTCATCGGCTGCAGCATGGATATCCGGTCGACGCGCCCGCTCTGTAAGGGAGTCCTTGTTGCGCCAGACTGGTTACGTTCCTCGCCGCGCCCAGCTCAGCTTCGGATTATGCTCCGGCCGCTTATCTTGCTGACGCAGCCGGAGACACGAGCCAGTGGTCCAGCGACAGCCTCCCCGCGCCCCAGGTCATCACACCAAGCGCCATCGCCGCCCAAGTCAGATGAATGGGCCAGCCATCCGGAACGGTGAGCTGGATGACGATGGTCATTGCGAGGAGCCCAAGCGCGACAAGGCGTGTCGCCAAGCCCAACGCCAAAAAGATTGGCAACAGAACTTCGGCGGAGGCAACCACGAAGGCAGTCGCCGCCGGTGCCGGGAAAGGATAGGGGCCTCCCGGCAGGTGAAGCTGGAATTCCGACGTGAACAAAAGAACGGCAACGTCGTTGAGCTCAAGAAAGCCATCCCATTTGCCCAGGCCGGAGCGCCAGAAGGGCACCGCAAGGGCCAAGCGCAAGGCGAGTTGGGCGAGCGATGCCGGGGCGATGGCGGCGATCATGCCATCGATCTTGGCCGCCCAACCTCTCACTTTCCGGTTCCCGTGTCTGAGGAAGATTCGTACCGAGCTCACCTTTTCACCCTCCGTGGCGGATGGCCGCAAAAGCGCCGGCCTCCAACATCGCCCTGATGGCGGCCGCGAGATCGAAGTTCGGGCAGCAAGCCTGCCCCGCAACCGCGGCACGTCCGAATGGTTCGCCTTCAAGGAGACTGCCGATGAAGATGTCGACCGCCGGCGGAAGAGCGCGGACCTCCACCTCGAGGGACGGCCGCGTAATCAACGCGGTTTCCGGCGCACTAGCCTCGACGCGCCCGACTGGACCATCGCCGCGATTTGCCGAGAACACTGTCACCGCTGGATAGGCGGAGCGGACGACGCCGGTCGCCGGGTGCGGTTCGAAAATCAGGTCGGCGAGTTCAGCGGGCTTTGTCGTCGCTAGCACCTGCGGCAGCAGGACGTCTACGTCTGCCGCATGATAGGCGTCGAGCCAGGCCCGCTCGATCCGTGCGATGTCGGCCAGCCACGGCATCGGCCTGGCATATGCGTAGCGTTCTATGAAATCGGGAAAATTCCGGCCGTATTCGAAGAGGAGCGGCGATTTCGGTGGCATCTCGCGGATATGGAACCGGGCCATGGCCCGGAAGAATGCTTCGCCGGTGATGCGCCTCGTCGCTGGGAAGGTGGCAGCGAGCGCCTTGATGAGGCTTACCGTCACATTGTTGCGGTAGACATTGAAGCGCGTGTCGGCTGCCTTGCTGTGCGGGCCCGTAAGGAGCGTCGGGGTTGGACGAGCGGGATCGAGTAGCCCGGCCACGAACTGGGCGGGATAGTCGAGGTCGTCGGCCGACTCGAGTAAACAGTCCCTAACCTCGCGCATGCAACGTCTCCTGCCGGAGGCCGGCAGCATGGCGGTCCATGAGCATTTGGGCCGCCTGCGCCTCACGCTTCAATACTGGCCAGTCCGGTATCGCGCTATCCCATTCGATCAACGTCGGAATCGGGCCATGTAGGGCGATCACCACGTCGAAGAGCTTCCACACCGCGTCGGCTACCGGCCCGTCGTGGCTGTCGATCAGCAGGAGATCGCCTTCGTCATCCTGCTGCTCCGTATGGCCGGCGAGGTGAATTTCGCCGACATGGGCCATGGGGAAGTCGGACAGATAGTCTAGGGCGGAAAAGCCATGATTGGTGGCCGAGACGAAGACATTGTTGATGTCGAGCAACAGACCGCATCCCGTGCGTCTCACCAGTCCCCGCATGAATGCCGTTTCGCTCATCGTCGATTCTTTGAAGAGCAGGTAGCTGGAGGGATTTTCGAGTAAGAGCGGCCGTCCGATCACCTCCTGTACCTCGTCGATGTGCTCTGCGACCCGCTGCAAGCTTGCCTCTGTATAGGGCAGGGGCAAAAGATCGTTGTAGTAGGTTGTGTCGTGCGTCGACCACGCCAGATGTTCCGAGACGAGAGCCGGCTCGTATCGCCTGACGAGGGCAGCGAAGCGGCCGAGATGGCCCTTGTCCAATGGCTGCGGCCCACCGATCGACATGCACACGCCGTGAAGCGAGACTGGATAGTCCTCGCGTATTTTCGTGAGTGCGGCATGCGGCGGGCCGCCTGCTCCCATGTAGTTTTCCGCATGAACTTCGAAAAAGCCGCCAGTCCGCTCGTCCTCAGCGAGGATGGCCGGCAGATGCTGGTGCTTAAAGCTGGTGCCAGCCAGTCCATCGACCGGATGCGCCGGAAAGCGAGGAATTCCCAGCTGAGCGCGATCCGCGTGAATTGCCAGTTCCGTCACTGTCGCCTCCACTTTCCGGCTCATCGTTGCGATTAAGACGGCAGGTCGCGCGTCAGCGGTTCAGGCGAGCCATTGCGATCACCCGGCAGCTCCATTGTCGTGCAGGTGCCGCCATCGACGAATTTCCAGGCATTGCCCTGGTAGTCGACAGTCGACGTGGCCTGACAGGTCGTGCCCGGGCCGGCAGCGCAATCATTCTGGCCCTTCAGCGCGACGCCGTAGCACTTCTCCTTGCCTGCATCCATCGCAGCCTTGACCTCGGCTTGCGAAAGCGGCGCGGCGCTTGCGAGCGACGACAGCGCGGTCGCCACAGCGCCGGCAAGCAAGGCCGTATTGATCGAACTTCTGGTAGACATGATTCTTCTCTCCATCGTTGCTGCATGCACCTTCGCTTCGGCGCACAGTCCGTCATTCGCAGCCACCGGGAGCGATGTTACATTTGGCGGTTACACGCTTTCGTGAGTGCCGCGCCATTTGAATTTGCGTCGAATTTTGGAAGACTAAGAAGACGAATATTTCCGCTCCCACGGCCCACCTGCGGCAAAACATTTGCCGCCCGGGCATGTAACAAGTAGCGAAACTCGGCGAATTGGGAGGAAGTGCAGGTGAACGGCGCGGATGACGGCGATCTCGCCCGGCTCCTTCGCACGGCGCTCGGTGGCGACGAGAAGGCCTACAGCGATTTCCTGCAAAATGCGGCTGCCCTTGTTCGCATCTGGGCGCGCCGGAGAGTGGCGTCTGTAGGCCTCGATCCCGAGGACATCGTCCAGGAGACACTGCTGGCGGTCCATTTAAAGCGCCATACCTGGCGGACCGACGGACCCGTGAAGCCTTGGCTCTTTGCAATCGCGAGGCACAAGCTCATCGATGCCTTGCGACGACATGGCCACCATGCTCGCGTGCAACTCAGTGACGTTGAGGGCATTCTCGCGACAGAAGAGGCGGAAACCGCCAGGGACTGGGAGATTGGCCGCGCGCTCGAGGTGCTGACGCCCGGCCAACGCTCGGTAGTAACGGCTATATCGGTCGAGGGACGCACGATCGCCGAGGCTGCAAGAAGCCTCGACATGAATGAAACCGCAGTTCGCGTCGCGCTCCACCGCGGCCTTGCTGCCATCGCCCGGCGATTTGGACGGAAATGATATGGAAACGCAGGAACTCATCAAGGCCCTGGCTGCGGACAACCAGCGAAGCGGAATGCCGATGACTGTCGTCTGGACGGGTGCCGCTGTCATCGCCATCGCCGTCGCTGCTGGCGTCTTCTTCGTACTTCTCGGGCCCAGGCCGGATATTGCAAGCGCAATGCAGACGCTGCGCTTCCCGTTCAAGATTGTGGTGGCAATTGTGCTTACCCTGAGCTCCCTCAGTGCACTGCGCGCGCTGTCGCGGCCGGAAACCGAGCCGCGCGACTTGCTGCCCCCTCTGATCGTCGCTCCGGCGCTGATCGCGATGGCGGTGCTTGCCGAGCTCATTGCCGTGCCTGCGAGCACATGGTCCGCGAGGCTCGTCGGAACGAACAGTCTCGTATGCCTGACCTTCATCTCGCTGATCGGCATCGGGCCCCTCGCTCTGCTGCTGCTTGCGTTGCGCCATGGGGCCTCTTCTCATCCCGCGCTTTCGGGCGCAGCTGCCGGATTGGCTGCCGGTGGCATTGCGGCGGCCTTCTATGCCTCGCATTGCACGGATGACTCCCCGCTTTTCGTCGCGACCTGGTACACGATGGCGGTGGCAATCTTGGCCATTGCGGGGGGATTTGCCGCCCGCCGCATAATTGACTGGTGAGTAGCCGGACAAAGGCCGGCCCCCTGCACTTCGGTGTACTATGATCGAAGTTCTGCTAATGACTTGAACTGCCTAACACCTAAAGCGGTGATAGGATGAGAATTTATGAGTTAACACTCGCCGACGGGCAGGAATGGGCTATCCCGAAGGTTCTCGAGGATAATCACGTGCTATCGGACCTTCGCGGACAGTGCCAACCCCACTGGGTGCCTATCCGCATGGACCTCCTCACTGAGGATGACGAAGGGACGCCGCGGGGATATTCTGATTTTCCCTGGTATGGGTCGCATGTCCTCATACTTCGCTGCGCCGCTGCCGAAGGCCTGCGCGACATCATGACGCCATACGGCGAGTTCTTGCCCCTGAAGGGCGGCAATGGATTGGAGCTATTCAACGCAACGACTGTCTTGGACGCACTAGATGAAGGTCGTTCGGAAATCATACGCTTCGACGATGGCGATATACTAAACATCGAGCGTTATGAGGTTCACCAAGAGGTTATTGGGAATTCCCTCATCTTCAAGCTGCCCTACCGCACATCCAATCTGTATATGCAGGCTGGTTTCATTGAACAAATCAACGACATGGAATTTTGTGGGATTGGGTTCGAACTGGTGTGGAGTGACGAGGTTGACCCAGTGCGCAAGGTCATCTTTCCTCCTCGTAGCCAGACGTATAGAAAAAGGCAGTGGTGGTGGCGCTGATGCCAAAGAGCAAAAAGCAGTCAATCTCCGTCTGCAATGGGAGAGGCGCCTGGCGGAAACTCCGCCTGTAGGACTTTTCTCAGCGTCGCCGCATCCGCCAGAAATGCCGCCGGATCGTCTCCCGCCACGAATTCCAGCATGGCAAAACGCCGGCCGGTCCAGCGCGATGGCGGCATGGCGGCCAGAGCGGTTCGCCAGTAGTCGGCGGCGGATGCCAGGGGGAAGCGGTTGCGGTCGCGATCCCAGGCGAAGACATGGACATGGGAGACGTGCTCGCCGATCCGGGCAATCTCCGTGACTGCATCGTCAAGCGGGAGACCGGGCCGCGGCTGCCAGTAGAGATAGACATTCGGGTGCGCGACCGCCTCGATCAGGCTGAGCGCCGACCCGGTCTCGTCCGTCAGGGTCTGCGGGTGATATTCGAGCGAGAGGGTGACGCCATGCCGGGCGGCTTCCGCGGCCATGTCGCGGATCACGTCCGCCGCGGCCCGCCGTTCATGGTCGCTGTAATCCCTCGAATCGCGCTGACGCGTGCCGGGCCAGATGCGGATGTTGGAGGCACCAAGCGCGATCGCAGTTGCCAGGGCGGGCGCGAGGGCGGAAAGATCGTCGGTCGGCGGCGCGATATAGGAGCCATAGGAGGTCTTCAGGCCCGCGCTTTCGCACAGGTGCCCGACAGTGCGGGCGGTGGACGCTTCACCCGGAGGAACATGGGCGTCTCCCGCCCACTCGATAGCGGCGAGCCTCGCCTTCGCTGCCAGCGCGACGATTTCGTCCGCGGGCAGCTTGCGGAAGGTGACCGTGCAGAGAGCCGGTTCGAAAGCGTTCATGCCATGCGCCCCAAGTCCTGCTTGTGAACCTCGAACAGGAGCGGCCTGCCTTCGAGGAACCGCGCCACTTCGTCGACCGCCATTTCCCCAAGGCGCGTGCGTTCCAGACCGATGGCGCCTGCGATATGCGGCGTCAGATATACGTTCGGCAGGTCGTAAAGCGGCGAGCTTTCATCCGGAACCTCGGGGTCGGTAACGTCGATCACGGCATTGATCGCGCCCGACTGCAGTTTTTCGATGAGTGCCGCCTCATCCACCAACGCGCCGCGCGCCGTGTTGATCAGCGTCGCGCCGTCCTTCATAAGGGCGAGCTGGCGGTCGTCGATCATGTGCCGGGTCTCGGGTAGCAGCGGCGCATGCAGCGACACGATATCGGAGCGGGCCATCAACGTATCGAGGTCGACCTTCTCTACCTCGAGGGCCATGGCTTCGGCGTCTTTGACGAGCGGATCATAAAGCAGCAATCGATAGTCGAGGAGACGCAGCAGTTCGATCACGCGGCGTCCGATCCGCGACGCGGCGACGATCCCGACCGTGCGACGATGGTTTCCGATCGCTTCGCCCTGCAGGATCTGGGTGCGCTCGCGGCCACGGTCGGCCGCATAGACATCGCGGAAGCGGAACACCTGCTTGCCCGCAAATATAACGGCTGCGAGGGTAAACTCGGCGACCGGTACGGCATTGGCCTCCGCCGCGTGGCTGACCTTGATCCCCGCATCGAAAACGCTCTCGTCGACCAGCCCCTTGATCGTGCCAGCGGCATGGACGATGAGGCGAAGACGCGGCGCCCGGGTGAGGACGGCCGCATCGATGAACGGCGCGCCCCAGCCGGTCACCAGGACTTCTGTCTCGGCCAACAAACGCTGCGACCGCTCATCGGCGAACTCCGTCATCGGCCGCTGATCCAAGATTCGGGCGAAGGCACCGAGCCGTGCGAAAAGCTCCGGCGCCAGAACATAACGCGTCCTTTCCGGCTGCATTGCAAAGGCGACGGACGGGAGGGTCATGGCATCGATCCGGGCGCTTGCATTGCGCTGACGGTCAAGCCTTCCGCCCGGAGGCCGTTGAGCACCAACATATCCGGCATCGCCGGCGGGTTGGACCAGTCTTCGGTGACGGCGGAAGTGTTGCGGCTCGCGAGCACAGCGCAGGCGAGTATGGTTTCACCAGTGGGGATTTTGGTCCGCAACTGCGGCACCAGGGTCTTCGCGGCAATCAGATTGGTGTTGGGCGGCGCCTTCTGGATACTGCCCTCGCGCGGGACGGTCGAACCGAGATCGCGAATCCCGCTGAAATCTTCCGCGCCGATTGCGTGGGCCGTCCCGTCCGCGGCGGCGAGCGTGTCGGCCTCGAAATCCCGTCGGGGAATGGCGAAGCCGCCTTCGGCCGTTTCCAAAGGCCGCGGCGTCGTAATCCGGTGCACGCGCACATGCCAGGGCGAGGCCGGAACAAGCCAGGTCTCGACAACGACGTCCGGCCAGGGGGACCATTTGGAAAACAGCACATGGTCCGCAAGCCGCACCTCCTCATTGGCCTCGCGCACCCGGTAATGAACGCCGTCGTCGCTGAATGCCAACATCGAATCGAAGGCACCGCCGGCAAATGCGCGTTCGTCGCTCTCGACGCTGAAGGCGTAACGCGCCGAATAGGCGAATTTCGCATATTTTTCGGAGCCGAAGCGCATCTGGCGGTTTTCCTGGCCTGAGGAAAGCGCCACCACGTCCCCTTTGACGGGCATCATGACCATGCCCGGATGGCGAAGGACTACCGGTTCGGCCAGCGGCCGCAGCGGGACTTCCGAGCTCCTCCAGAATGGGTGGTCTTCGCTGACGGCTAGCGGCAGGAAAGCCTTGAACGCCCAATAGGGTGAACCGGCCGAATTGTAGTTTTCCGACATAAGGAGGTTCGGATAGCCGTAGCCAATAGAAAGAACGCCGTCCCGATCCGCTATCGGTTTGTCTGCCCACCATCTGAGGTGGCGCAGGCAGAGCCCCTTGATCTCGCCCCAGGGCAGAGCCTCGAGGTCGGCAAACGCCAGTGCTGCCCAGAAGCCGGCGCAGGCGAAGCGGTAGGTGAGACTGCGGCCGAAGGGGAGGGTCGCTCCGTCTTCGGCAAACCAGTGGCGAAAATCCTGGGCGAAGGCGACCGCCCGCTCACGATACCGTTTCGCATGGTCGTCTTCGACGAGGCGGGCATAGATCAGCCCGTAGAAGTGCATGGCAAAGGCGATGTAGTGGTCGACGCGCCGCACATTGCCGTCGCGATACCAGCCGTCCCCGATGTAGAAGCCGTCCAGCTCGGCGAGATAGGCCTTCGTCAGGCTGCGATCGTGCTCGATGCCGAGGCGATCGAGGGCGATGTCGACGAAAACGCGAAAGAACTTCCAGTTATTGTCGGCATAGTCGAACTTGCGGGCATGGAGGAGATAAGAGACGAGATTGTCTCTTTCACGCCCGTTCAAGGGGTCCCACAGCTTCTCCGGCGCAAGTGCCAGCGCGAAACCGAGGGCCGCAAGCTCGACCATGCGCTGGTCCCGGCCGTTCACTTGTCCCCAATATTCCGGATGTTCAGGGTCGGTGCCGTTGGCGATCCCTTCCGCATAGCGGTCCCAATGCGCGAAATTTCCGCCGCCCGCGGCGAAGGGAGCAATACCCCAGAGGGGCCTCGCAAAGCCCTCCAGATCGGCAGCGGCCCGGTCGAAATGGGCCGCGGCTGCGTCGAGGCGGACCCGCGCATTTCCTGCAGAGAAATGGGGGAGCAGCGGATCGAAGAGATCGAGCAGCGCGCGCTGCATGTCGCCGCGTGTCTCAAGCGGATTTCCGGCAAGCGGGTTGGCGCTGGCGGGATCATAGGTCATGGATTGTCTTTCGTGGCGATTGTGCCGCCGGGCACTGGGATGACGGCGTGAGTGACATGCCGGGCGGGCACGTCCGGATGGCTGAAGCGAAACTGCATTATGGCGACCGCTTCGCGGCCGAGCGCTGCGCGGTCGACACGCATCGTCGAAAGGCGCGGATTGGCCATGTCGGCGCAGGGCAGGTCATCGAAACCGATGATCGCGAAATCGTCAGGTACGCGCCGACCGAGTTCGGTCACCGCCTCGAGAACGCCCACGGCAATGAAGTCGTTCATGCAAAAGGCCGCGGTGAAACCCTCGTCCTCGGCAAGAGCGGCAAGCATTGCTGCATGGGCTTCGGCACTGGAGTTGCTCGCGAACGGCAGCCGGATGACACGCGCATCGCCATCATCCACGGAGGCGACGGCCGCTTCGAAGCCGCGCACGCGTTCGCGGATCGTATGCCGATGCGATCCGGTCAGGTGGAGGATACGCCGGTGGCCGGCGTCCAGCAGCATCCGCGTCGCCGCGAAGGCGCCGAAGAAGTTCGGCGGCGAGACACCGTCGAAGCGCAATTGCGGATCGACGCCGTTGACGAGGACGACGGGGGTACGGCTTTCCACGAGCCATTCCGCAAGCGCCTCGCAGGGATCTATACCGACCAGGAAAAGGCCTTGCGCATCGACCGATTGCATATGTTCGCCAATGGCTTGCGGCGTAGCCTTCGCCTCATTCACGAGGCGAATGTCGAAAGACATGCCCTGGTCGGCCGCCTCGGAGCGCAGGCCATCGACAATACCCTGGTAAAATGCGCTGAGACTGCCCGTGACGCCGTTGCTCGCGATCAGCGCCAGCGCGCGAGGGGCTGCCGCAGCACCGGCTTTGAGAGGGTAGCCGAGGTCATTTGCGACCTTGAGGATCTGTACCCGGACATCCTCGCTGATGCCAGGCTCATTCGCGAGGACGCGTGAGACGGTGGATACTGAAACGCCTGCTTGGGCGGCAATGTCTGCTTGACGGAGTCTTCTCGAGGGTCTTTCTATCATGGCGCAAACATCGCGCAATCAATGCAAATTTGCAAGAATGAAAAGAAATATTGCGCAACAAAGATTTTTGCATAAACTCTTGCGCTAATTGGCCCTGCAGGTGCTGGAGGAGAGTGCCGGGCAGGGCAGCACAGGGGAGGACTAGCATGCTACTCAACAGACGCGGATTCATGGTCGGCGCGGCTGGCGCAGCGACGGGTATCGCCCTCAGCTCCCGGTCGGGCCTCGCGGACGAAAGCGTGCAGTTGCGCGCGATGTGGTGGGGATCCAACGACCGCTCGAAACGGACATTGGCGGTCGCCAAGCTTTTTGAGGAGAAGAACCCGGATATCAGGATCATCGGCGAGAGCTTGAGCGGCGACGGATACTGGACGAAGCTCGCCACGCAGATGGCCGGCCGCGCCATCGCCGATATCTTCCAGCTCGAGCCCAGTACGATTTCGGATTACTCCAAACGCGGCGCCTGCATGGCGCTCGATCCCTTCATCTCTTCGGCGCTCGACGTCGACGCCTTCGGCAAGGACGTGCTGAAGTTGACGACGGTGGACGGAAAGCTTTGGGGTATCGGCCTCGGTCTCAATTCCTTTGCGCTGTTTTACGACGCCGATGCCTTCGCCAAAGCCGGTATCACGCCGCCGGGGGTCGACACCACCTGGGCGGAATATGCCGACATCGCCGTCGAGATGACCAAGGCGGCCGGCAAGAAGAATGTCTGGGGCGGACCATATGGAGCACGCTATGCCTATGTCTTCGATGCCTGGCTCCGCCAGCGTGGCAGCAGCCTCTACACCGACACCGGCCTTGGCTTCAGCGTCGAGGAGGCGAAGGAGTGGTACGCCTATTGGGAGGAACTGCGCAAGCGCGGTGGCACCGTGGGCGCTGACATACAGACGCTTGACCAGAACACGATCGACACCAATTGCCTGGCGCTGGGCTACTCGTCGATGGGCATGGCCTATTCCAACCAGATGGTCGGCTACCAGCTCATCATGAAAAGCAAGCTCGGCATCGGCATGCTACCGCGTGCCGAGAAGGGCGGCCCCTCCGGCCACTACTATCGCCCGGCGCTGATCTGGAGCATCGGTGCATCGACTGAACACGGCGAAGCGGCCGCCAAATTCATCAACTTCTTCGTCAATGATGTCGAGGCCGGCAAGATCCTCGGCGTCGAGCGCGGCGTACCCATGTCGCCGACCGTTCGCGAAGCCATCCTGCCTTCGCTCAATCCGACGGAGACGGAAACGGTGAAATACATCAATGCCCTCAAGGATCAGGTGGGCGGCTATCCGTCGCCGGCGCCGCTCGGATCGACCGAGTTCGACCAGCGCGTGCTGCGCCCTATCGCCGACGAACTCGCCTTCGAACGAATATCGATCGAAGATGCGGCGTCACGGTTGGTGGAGGAAGGCAAGGCCACGGTCCGAGCCGGCTGATCCAGTCAGCGAGATTCCAGTTCGCAGACATCCATGGCATTTGCATGTGACGTGCAGGTGGCAGGCTCAACGATCCGATCGGCAGACGTGAGATTGAGACCTCGGAAGCTGCCGATGCAAGCGCGCGGCTTATGGCCGCTCGGCTTTGTCTGTCCTGGCAAGTTCGATCGATTGGTGCGCCTGCGCACATCAATCATTCGCCCAAGAGTTTACAGCAGCCGCGAAGACGCGTGATTACGACGTCGCGTGCGACCCTTTAATGATGCGCAGCAATCAGCATAGAGCTACGTCGCCATCATCAAGGGGCTGAAGCCAGGAGCGCGCGAAGGTCGAGACCACGGCTCCGAGATCGGAGCGCTTGAGCCGTGGTCGAGGGCCGAAGAAAAGCTGTGTCGCCATGCTCGGTGCCGTCGCAGCTCGTTTGCAAAAGGTGGGTCCCGCGTGACCTCAGCTGAAGGTCTTGAGCTTCGCCTCTGCAATCGCTGCTAGGAAAGCGTCTCGTGCCGGCGCGGCAGGGGCGGCGCCGAGCATCGCATCTGTGCAGGCGTTCAAAGCAGCAGCGTATGTGCTTCCGTCCATCTTCGGCCAGTTTTCGCTAAGCAGGCGAGCTGCAAACGTGGGCGACCACACGATCTGGACACCATCGAGATTGGGAACCTCGACGATCACGCATTCATCCCATGTCTCGTCCATGTTGATATTCCTGTTCTTTTCGGGGCCTAACCGAGTTCCCTCTCAATCGTTCCAGCGCGGCTACCACTGCCTGCAAGGCTCGGTCAGCTAAGGAGTCGCACGACATTTCCGTTGAGCGGGATCGATCGAAGCGCAAGTTCGACCGTTTTCGCCTTACCTGACAGAGACATTCACTAGCCGCTGGAGTATAATTGCCTTTGGCCTGGGACATGGCACCCCGAGCGTGGCAGTACACGAAAACTGGGTGGTCACATGGACGATCCGACCGTGCACAGACGTCTGACGGCCATCCTTGCCGCAGACGTAGTGACCTATAGCCGCCTCATGGCCCGGGATGAGGCAGGTACTCATTCGGCATGGAAATCGCACCGCAGGGACCTAATCGACCCCAAGATCACCGAGTATGAGGGGCGTATCGTGAAGCTCGCCGGCGATGGATTCCTGGCGGAGTTTCCAAGCGTCGTGAATGCGGTCACCTGCGCTGCCACGGTTCAGCGGGGTATGCTGGAGCGCAATGCGGATGTGCCGCGGCCAAGCCGGATCGAGCTTCGCATGGGCATCAACCTTGGGGACGTGATCGTTGAAAGCGACGACATTTTCGGGGACGGCGTCAACGTGGCTGTGCGGCTTGAAAAAATAGCGGCGCCGGGCGGTATCGCCGTATCTGCGGCCGTCCGCGATAACGTTGGCAACAGGCTGGATCTTCGATTTGAGGACATGGGCGAGCAGGCGCTCAAGAACATCGACCGCCCAGTGCGCGCCTACAGCATTTCTCTGGATTTTCCGGCGGCCCAAAAAACGGCCGGCTCGGATGCAGGCACCCAAGAGCCTTGGGAGATCGAGAAGCCGTCCATCGCGGTGCTGCCCTTCAACAATATAAGCGGTGACCCTGAGCAAGAATACTTCAGCGACGGGATCACCGAGGACATCATTACCGACCTGTCGAAAATCTCCGGCCTGTTCGTTGTCGCCCGCAATACGGCATATACCTACAAGAATAAGCCCGTGAAGGTGCAGCAGGTGAGCCAGGATCTCAGGGTTGGCTATATCCTAGAAGGAAGCGTGCGCAGGGTCGGCTCGCGTGTGCGCGTCACCGCGCAACTCGTCGAGGGCAAGGGCGGTGGTCATCTCTGGGCCGATCGCTACGACTGGGATCTCACCGAAATCTTCGCCCTTCAAGACAAGATCACCCATACCATTGTGGACCACTTGAAGGTCAAGCTGCTTCCGGAGGAGAAGAAGGACATCGGTCGGGTGCCCACCGGGAACTTCGAGGCCTATGCGTATTACCTTAGAGGACGGCAATTCCTGCACTGGCACTCACAGTCGCATTACGTTTTGGCGAAGCGTATGTTCGCCATGGCGGTCGAACTCGACCCGCTTTATGCGCGGGCCTACGCCGGAATTGCCGATTGCGATTCCTTCCTCTTCCTTCACTACAACGCTGACGTGTCGATCGACGGCATTTTGGCGACCAGCGCCAAGGCGCTGGATCTTGAGAGTGGTCTCGCCGAAGCGCACGCTTCACTCGGCCTGGCTCTGTCGCTTCGCGAGCGACATTCGGAAGCGATGGCGGAGTTCGATCAGGCGATCGCCCTCGATCCCGATCTGTTTGAAGCCCACTATTTCTATGCCCGTGCCTGCTTTACCCAGGGGAAGCTGGACGAAGCGGCAAGGCATTTCCAGCGCGCCGCAGACATCAAACCTGACGATTACCAGGCCTTGCTTGTGCTCATTAACGTTCTCCGCTCGCTCGGACGCGAGCAGGAAATGAATACCGCGGCGCGGGAAGGCGTCGCGCGCGCCGAGCGTGAGCTCATGATGCGTCCGGAAAATCCAAGACCCGCCTACTTGGGGGCTGTGGGGCTTGCGGCACTTGGCGAGCTTGATCGTGCTAAGGAATGGGCGGGACGCGCTTTGGCGACCGATCCCGACGATCGCCTGGCCAAATATAATGTGGCTTGCTTTTACTCGCTCCAGGGCGAACCTGATCGAGCAATCGACTTGCTAATCGAGCTTCTCCCCGAGGCCACCCACGAAACAAAGAGGTGGGTAAAATACGACTCGGATCTCGACCCCATCCGTAATCATCCGCGTTTCCCGAAGGTGCTTGAACTCCTCGGGTGAGAGATACTGCCGGCAGAGATTTTTCGCAACCTAGAGCGCGTCCGATGAAAGCGGAATCGGCATGAGGATTCCTTTTCAGAGCGTTCTGTGATTCCCTCCTCCTGTCTTTGATTTGTCGGAGGGAACATGGCCCGAGCATTGAGTGATGATCTTCGCCACCGGGTTCTGGCTGCGTCGGCTGGTGGGATGTCCGCACGGTCGGCTGCAGCGCGGTTCGGGATCGGGATTTCGACGGCGATTGCCTGGATCGCGAGCGCTCGGCAGGGTCAGGTGAGCGCTGCCAAGCAGGGTCGACCTGGAGGTTCCCGTCTCGACGATCATGAGGCTTTCATCATCGGCATGATCGAGGCGTCGAAGGACATCACGCTGAACGAGATGGTTTTGCGTCTGGAAGAGGACCGATCCGTCTCTATCGGCCGCAGCACCCTCGACGTCTGGCTGCGCAAGCGCGGCTTCACATTCAAAAAAAGACCGCACATGCATTGGAGCAGGAGCGGCCAGACCTCTTGAAGCGGCGTCAGGACTGGTTCGATGCCCAGCTTGATCTCGATCCAGCCCGCCTCGTCTTCATAGACGAGACGGGTCTTTCCACGAAGATGTCCCGGCTTCGCGGTCGCGCGCCGCGCGGAGAGCGTTGCCGATCGGGCGTTCCGCACGGTCATTGGAAAACCACGACGTTCACCGGGGCGCTCAGGCTCTCCGGCATGACCGCGCCGATGGTCCTTGACGGGGCGATGAATGGAGTGGCTTTCCGGGCCTATGTCGAGCAGGTTCTCGTGCCGACCCTCACGCCCGGCGACATCGTCGTCATGGACAACCTGCCGGCCCACAAGGCGGATGGCATCCGACAGGCCATAGAAACCGCCGGCTGCACGCTGCTCTATCTCCCGCCCTACAGCCCCGACTTCAACCCGATCGAAAACGCCTTCTCAAAGCTCAAGGCGCTTCTGCGGGCACGGGCCGAACGCTCCGTCGACGCCCTGTGGAACACCGTTGGCGACATCGTCAAACTCTTCGAGCCGCAAGAGTGTGCGAACTACTTCGCAGCAGCAGGATATGACCCGGTTTAAAGTGGACGTGCTCTAGGCGAAGAGCAGGTCGAATGAGATCCGGGGCGATGGCTTGAGACGTCCAAGCGCTACGGACAAGGGTTAGCCGCGCATCGGGACCATCCACGAAATGCTCTGGCCAACCCTCGTCGAAAGACGCTTCACCTTTGCGGACCTCCGGGACCGATATGCCGGACATGAGTTCGTTGCCGGCAAACTGCGACCGGCCGGAAACGGCCGCAACCCGCCAGATGCACCAACGACTCCGGAGTCCCAAAGGCCTGCCACCCCGCAAACCTCGCCAGCCTCGCTACCGCGGCACGCTCCCTTCGCTGAGATGGCTTTTTAGCAAGCATGCTGATCTCGCGCAGGCGTTAGCGGCCGCGCTTCCCAGACCCAGGAGCAACTGGCGCGACGCTGCAGACGACAACAAACAATTGCGCCGCACGTGCCGATTCGTGGCGCGATTTAACGTATCCGTATGAAGGGGTGAAATCCCACGCCCGCCTCGAGCGGACGTTTTCTTTTCCGTCAGTGTAATCGCGACGGGACCCTGAGCCGCGTGCGAGCTTGGGGTAACTATAAGGCGTCCTAGAACATAAGAACGCCCTAAATCAGAGGAACGGTGCGTCTTTGCGGAGGGCGCCGCGATGTCCACAGATTTGATTCTCTTCTTGCTCCAGTGCGTCGCGATTATCGGCGCGAGTGCCGCGATTTTTATTGCCTACGCCGAGGACCGATCTTAGTGGCGCGGTTATCTGCGAGTTGTCTGTGGTTCGTCATGGGCATCTCCGTCGGGATTTGCCACCTGCCAGCGCATATACGCTGGCAGCGTACTGTCTGCAGCGGTCGGCATTCCCGCCTATCGTACCACCGACATCTCTCTACGATGCGCACCCCTGGTGGTCACTAATATCTCAGTACCGCCACCTGGGCGCGCGCTTGGCATTGTGAAGCAACTCCGAAGCCTCAGCGAAATCGCCGAAAAGGCTGGTCAAGCGCTTCTCCTCATCTTGAGGCAAGCGTTGCCGCAGGCAAAAAACGTGTATGTTCCATACCTTAGTAGTAGTTTGCTTGGAAATCTTATCGGCTTCAACGCGTTCGACCATCTTGCTCCTCCCAAAGCGAAGGAGGCCAGGCTATGCTACTTAAGTCTAATTAAGCAAGAACTAAGTAAGTAATACTTATTGCCTGATCTGACGGCTGCGATGAGTCGTTGGAGCGAGAAAGATCTGCAGCGAAGTTGATGCCAGGTGCATGCGGCGACGTCCTTTGACCAAGATGCTGTCTTCGGAAACGCCGCCATCGAAATTTATGGCGACCTTATCGACTCCGAAAACCGACGTGATGCCGTTGTGGCGTCGTATGGCGGCTTGTGGTGACAGCGGCCGTCAGCCGGTCGCCTTCGGTCGAGTATGATCAGACATAATATAACCCGGCGTCACCACCCCACATCTTACCGTCGATAGCGTGACGCTGAATGTCCCCGCCAATCTCATTTCGTCAGTTCAGGCCCCGGCCCATCACCAAGGGCAATCAGTACCGATGGTCAATCTTTGCCGTTAAAGGCGGCGAGACGGAGAGGGCTAAGGGGGCGGCGCCGCGCTCGGAGCTTGCTTCGGGCTGATTGCCAAAAGACCGAGGTCCGCCGCTTTCTCCGGCAACGGCAGACCTCTGACCGCCTGGGAGTGATGGGTGCTGGCGGCTGGGGATCAGGAAACCACAATCAGTTTCCTGCAGCCATTCGCCCATCGGGCTTAGTCCGCCCATCCATTAGTCCTGTTCGCTACGCCCCCAGCCTTGTTCGGCGTAATTATTTCCTCGGTCCACCGCCTCAACGGTGAGCTTGATGCCAACAGCCCTAGTTACACTGAGCAGGGTGGAAAGCTTAAGATCGCCATGTTCGCTAAGGAATTACAGAGTGCCTCACGGGTAACTCCTAGCCAGGGCCTCAGCGAATGCGCATTTCACTTACTCCTTCGCCGACGGGCTTTACGTTGCCTGGGTTGCCGAGCTCGAGCCTTACAAATTTGTCAAAGAAATCGTGAACCGCAGTTCACGAGTGGTCGCGTAGCATATCGGACTCGTCCGGATGCTCGTCCCCTTCATTGCTGTCCATGGGTGGCTTATGTGCGATCGCCCCAAGGCGGTGGTCGATTCTCTCTGAACTAATTCTACCACAACCGCAAATCGGGAGATCATGTGGCTTGGGGAACCCTTCCCGACGCCCTCGAACTCACGTTCGGGATGAGGCTGCTCATAGGTCAGAAGAAGTTGCTTCAGGCGGATGGTCTGGCTCGGCCAATGTCGGTATTGGCTCAATCGGCCTTGCTGCTAGAGCTTTGAGGTCTTCGGCCAGGCCGGCAAGCTGCGCCGCAAAGTCCAGAAGGTCCGCAGCGGCACATTGTGCCGCGACTTCCGAAAGGTCCGGAGCCGGTTCAGCATCGCCGGCGCTTCTCGCTTCGCGATCGTCCATGTCCCAATCCTTTAGCACCGGTGCTGCGCCAACGGCGAGGCCCGCCCACGGCTGCGGCCGGTGACGAGCCTCCCGAGCCGCCTACGAGGTGTGAGACGACCAGTTTCATTCTAAGCCGGACCAATTCGGCCCGCCATTAGCCAGTGTGGCTTAGTCCCGCTGAACATTTCCAACAACAATCAGAAGCTACCAATGAGCGCCATCACCGCTCAGCACGTTCGCGACGCCGCAAAGAGCAGAATGAATGAGATCAATCTTGCGTCCGTGCTGGTCGCTTTGGACCGGTGCAGGACCGCTTCGGCACGGATCGGCCGCATCGCCTCGCGCAGTATTCGCCCAGCTCATGCACGAAAGCGGCGACTTCCGGTACGATCGGGAAATCCGGGGGCCGACGCCAGCAGTAGCGCTACGACACGCGCACCGATCTCGGCAACACGCCGGAAAAGGATGGCGACGGCTATCTCTACCGTGGCCGCACCGGCATGCAGCTCACGGGCAAGTAAAACTACCGCCAGTTCCGAGACTGGTGCCGAGCGGCCGACCTAGCCTGCCCGGACTTTGTTGATGATCCCGATGCCGTCAAAACCGATCCTCGGGAAGGTCTGGTGCCGCTGTTCTATTGGGACACGCGCGGCCTTAACCGCTGGGCCGACGAAGGCTTCGCCAAGACCATCACAAAGAAGGTCAATGGCGGCAAGAACGGCCTGTCCGATCGCATTGATCGGCTCGCCAGGATCGCTCGTTCTCCTCGGTATCGCGCTGACAACGTCCTGCAGTTCCAGGCTGACCAGCGGCTGCAGGTCGACTGCGACGTCGGGCCGAAAACCCGCGCTGCCATCACAAGGCGGTTGTGGCACTCACACCGGGCGAGGCGGCACGGCCGGACGACAAAGCGGCGCCGGTGATCGAGGAGAAGCCGGCCCTAGTACCGGTCACGCCTCCCGGCCTCGATGCGCCGTGGTGGAAATCGAAAGAGGTCATCACCCCGTCTGTCATCGGTGGCGGCGCTTCGCTCCTGACGGCGATCGGCTACCTTGGCAGAACCTCCTCCTGATCCTCGTCGCATTTGGAGGCATCGCCGGCTTCCTCTACTGGCGCAAGAACGCCGATCGCAAGGCGTTCGCGAAACAGGTCGAGGGATGGCGTGATGTTCTCCATCGTCGACATCCCGAAGCTTTTGGCGGCGCTCGCGATCGGAGTGGCGGGACCGATCGCCTACTTCCAAGGCAAGTCACATCAGCGCCAGGCCTTGGCCGCCGTCGAGGCGCTCGAATGTTACGTGAAAATCTTGCGCAAGAAAGGCGAGATCGATGCCGAAGTCTCTACTTCTTCCGCCGCTGATCTGCGCGGCTCTTACGGCCTGCAGATGACGACGAAAGGGAATGCGCGCGACGGCTTCAAGCCGCTCCGGCCGAACCTGAAACGACCGTCTACATCATCCTCCAGAACGACAGGCCGTTCGCGAACGGCGCGGCGGCCCATAACCGGCTGCTGCGTTCGCTCGGCTGCGGCAATTAATCAACGATCCGGCATTGCATACGCGAGGGGCAGGGGATTGTCTGAAACACAGGGAGCCGAAAAGATGGTCGCAACTCCGAAGTGGAGGTTTGGAGGTTTGAATTCAACCTCAACACATTCGTGATCCTATTCGGCTCTGCAGGCAGTCTCATAGCGTGGGACGCGACGTGGGAGAGGGTGAACGCCAATCAGGATTCGCAGCCCAATTCCATTGATCGCCTCCGTAAGCGTGTGACGGCTGCCGAAGTCTCCCTCAGGCAGATCGACAATCACGAGCTTCGAATATCGGCGGTTGAGAAGCAGGCGGCCGAAGCGGCGACATCAATGAAAGCCGTCGAGAACACGGTCAACAGCCTTTCCATGGATACGCGCGTGATGCGCGAGATCCCGCAGAGGATCGAGGCCAGCCAGCGCGACGGCGCGCAGTTGCGGCGCTGATGTTGCATAATCATGCAATTGCGCGGTGCGCGTTGACCTGATCTGATCTTCGGCATGAGCACGAAACTTGAAGACTTGAAGCTTACGCCGTCGCTTCTCGCCGAGCTTAACCAGTTCGGATACGAGGTAGTGGAAGATATGCAGCACCTGTCCGCCGCAGAGATACTGCGGATACCAGGGATGGGCGCACACGCCTGGCGTAAAATCGCCAGGGCCTTGGGGCGAGAGCCATTCCCTGATCAGAAGAGACGTTGAGTGTCAGCGCCGACCGATCCGGCGCTTTCCCTTGATTCTGCCCCTGCTGAGAGTAGAATATGTGCAAGCGACGTTCGAAGCGGTTCCCTTGGATGGAACAGGGCGAATAGGCCCAAGCTAGATGATGACAGCGTCGCGACCGGAGCTGCAGCGGATCTTGGCCAATCCTAACTGCAGCTCTATTTGTGTCAGGCCAACTCTCGATCTTGAGGAGCGGGGCTGCCGCCGTCATCGTCCCCGCCGTCATCGTCCGGCCACCAGCCCTTCCAATCTTCTCCCAGCGCTTCCTTCGCCTGGCGCCCGTCGAGGCGGGCGATGAGCATTTTCACCAGCTCGTGCTCCGAAATGCCACTCGCCGGCGGCAGATACGCCGCAATGTCCTTCTGGCAATCCCAGATCAGCTGCTTCATTTTGAGCGCATCCGCCATCGTCGTCTCCTCTGTTCACCGCTTGGGCTCCCTGATCAAGATGGCATTGCCGTCTCGGTTGTCACACTTCCGCACGCATTTTACGTGCGAGCGGAAGAATGCTCTGCCATTTCCCAAATCGCGCAGTCAGCGCCCGCCGGTCAACTCGGGCAATGTGGCCGCAGCCGGCACTTCCAAAATACGTCGCACCATTCGGGTAGATTCGCGTCAGTGATCTCTTCAGGCTATGCAAAAAGGAAGTCCGCCCTCGAGAAGTTGGCAGCGGTGAAACTGCCGTTGGGATCGTCCACCAGGATGGAGAACGCGTTTCCGGCAGAATTGTAACCCTTCACCAGCACGTCACCGCCGGCGGCGTCGTAGGCGTAGATCGTACCTGCCGCGCCGGAACCTGAGTACTGCTTGACGCCGAGCCCCTCGATGATAAGCAAGTCCAGGCCATCCTGAAAATCCATGACGGTATCCCGGCCAGTTAGTGTCGCTAGGCCCTTGAAGACAAAGCGGTCGGAATCGGCCCCGCCCCAAAGTATGTCGCTTCCCGCTTCGCCTGAGAGAACGTCTCGGCCTGCGTCGCCCCGCAGTGTGTCATTGCCAGCTCCGCCAAAAACGCGATCTTGATGGTTGCCGCCGCTCAGATGATCGTCGCCGGCCCCGCCGGTCACGGTGTCATCTCCGCCATCCCCGAAAGCCCGGTCGTTACCGGCACCTACCGAGATTCTGTCATTGCCGCTGCCGCCATGGGCTTCGTCGTTTCCGCCCTCCGAATCCAACACATCGTTGCCGTCGCCGCCATCGAGATAGTTGTTTCCGTTGCCGCCATCGACGATGTCGTTGCCGATCCCGCCGTAGACGCGATCGTCACCCGCCTGGCCCTTAAGCGCGTCATTGCCCTCTTCGCCATAGATCGTGTCGTTACCGGCCCCGCCGGCGACCGCCTGCTGCGTCAGCTTCCCGGTAGCGGGATTCACCCGATTGTTGAACCCGTCGTCTCCCGACCCAGCAAAGATGATGTCGTCGCCGTCGCCTGCGTCGATGTATTCTTCGCCCGCGCCCCCATAGATCTTGTCGTGCCCGCGACCACCCACGAAATGGTCATGGCCATCGCCGCCGTACAGGATGTCGCTGCCATCTCCGCCGTCGAAGATGTCGTTTCCCAGTCCACCGATGAACGCATCGTTTCCGAGGCCGCCGTCGAACCGATCGTTGCCATCGCCGCCTTCGGCATAGTCGTCTCCGAGCCCGCCGACGATATAGTCGTTACCATCGCCGCCGAAAAGCTTGTCATTGCCTTCGCGGCCCTGGAGATAATCATCCCCCGCATAGCCCCAGAGCTCATCGTCGCTTAGAAAGCCACGTATGACGTCGGACAGGCTAGTTCCATTGAAGATCATTTCTTCCCTCTAGATGTTTGGCGGAGGTGGAAATTCGTGAGGAGGCGCAAAAGTGACAAGACTTGTCGGTCAACCGCACGCAACCTCTCTCACGGCGCGTTCGCTCATTTGAAAAAGTGCCAGCCCATCAATTAAGGCTTAAAAACATCACACGCAATTCGGACAGGCGGACTAGACCACTTGTTGGGAACACTGGACGGAAGAGTGGAAGCTGCGATATTCGGCGTCAAGGGATCAGGACGCGAGAGGATGGCGCGGCGGTGTTCGAGCTGACCTAGCCCGAGAGCGGCAAATGCAGATCCGAGCCACGGTGTCCCGAAATAATTCCCGAACTGGTCTTCTGGATATGCCGCAACCTTGTGTATCGGCGCATCCGGAAAAGTAGCCCTCTCTCCTGGGGGTCAAGAGCGCTGCCGCACTTATTCGTAGGAGCGATCTCATTCATCACTGCCGGCCGGCACTCATCCCTTTCCGCACTGCCCACAAGAGGACGTGTCGAAAGAAGTAGCGCGGCGGACTTGCTGCTCATCTCATCGTTTGTTTGGCGGTTCTGGACGGGACACGATGAAGGCACCGCAGGTGAATATGATCCCGGCAATCGCGAGCAAAGCGATTGCCGGTGGCTCGAACGCAACCCACAAGTAGACGAGCGCCAAGCTCATGAGCAAAATTGCAGTTATCTTGGCACGACGCGAGATTGCTCCTTCTTCCCGCCAGTCACGTAATGGTGGCCCCAACAATGGGTGCTCCATCAGCCATTTCGCGAGGCGCGGCGAGGAGCGCGAAAACAACCATACTGCCAGGAGGAGGAAAGGCGTCGTCGGCAGCAGCGGGAGAAAGATTCCGGCAATGCCGAGCCCGACCATCACCCAGGCGAGGCTGAGAAGTGCAAGGCGCATGGAAAGATTCATCTGCCTTCTCTCCGGTTGGCTGCCGCAGCCCGGCGACGCGTGTTCCCGCCGAGACGAAATAAAGCTCCGCATTGGAGAGATACAAGGTGCTTCATTCCTCAACATACAGGAGTGGCGGGGAGAAAGCGCCTCGCTGCTCTAGGCCGCGCCAAGCGTCGCCGTGTCGTCGATTGCGGTGTCTTTGCCGAGTCCTGATTCATCCTCGGTTAGGGCGAGATAACCGTGACTGCCCAACCAGTCTCGAACGATGAGACGAAGGGCTTCTTCCCGGTTGACCGCATATTCAGCCATGAAGAGCTGAATTCCGCGTTCTGAATCTTCTTCGAGGTAAGTCATCGAGCTGCCCCTGTGTTGCCGGTGTCGATCAAATCGAAAATCCAGTCACATGACAAGGCTCCCTTTTTCTTCCAAGCGCTCGTCATTCCATGCAATTATCCCAGGGCACTCTGAGAAGGTTTTCTCGACCAGAGGGATGGCGAAAGTTGAAGGTCGCCAACCTTGCGGCATGCCGAAGCGATCTCCTCCAGGTCTGCCGGCCTCTCGCTCTCGCACGGCGAGGCAATTCCCGCACGGACCGGGCGCACTTTGAATTCCATCACAGCTGCCATGTCGAACCGCCGGCCGCTGATCGCTGCCGACTCTGGCTCCTGAAGATGTATCTCCGATCTTAGAGCGGTATGTATTTAAGCCCGTTCATATCCCGCCTCTTTGAAGTAGGCTGCGCATTCCTGTGGGGTGACGGCTTGGAGAATGTGGCGCAGTTCGTCATGGATTGCATCGCGTGATCTGGCCTGTGCCTCACGCAACCAGTGCTTGATTTTGGCGAAGAGCTTTTCGATCGGATTGAGATCGGGGGAATATTTCGGCAGAAAGAACAGGCGGGCGCCGGCCTTACGGATGGCGGCGCGGATCTCCTGACCCTTATGGGAGCCGAGATTGTCCAGGATGACGATGTCGCCGGCTTTGAGTTCCGGCACCAGAACTTGCTGGACATAGATGCGGAAGCGTTCGCCATTGATCGGGCCATCGAGGATAAAGGGAGCGCTGACGCGGTCGGCCCTGAGTGCGGCGACAAAGGTCATGGTGTTCCAATGGCCGAAGGGGGCGTAGCCCACCAGTCGTTCGCCGCGAGGCGCCCAGCCCCGCAGCGGCGCCATGTTCGTCTTCGTCCAGGTCTCATCGATGAAAACGAGGCGGGCGGGATCAATTCCGGGGCAGTGCTTCAGCCATCGTGCCCGGTGGCGGGCGACGTCGGGCCGCTCCCGTTCGCTGGCGACCAGCGTCTTTTTTTATAACTCAACCCCTCTTCGTGCACGAAGGTCCAGACGGCGCGATAATCCACCTTCAGGCCGCGCTCGCTCAACTCGGCGACAAGTCCGTGCAGCGTGAAGTCGCGCTCGCGGCAGCGGCAAAGCAGCCAAGCCCGGTGCGGACCGGAAAGCTTGCGGGGCTTGTGCCCACCCATCTGGCCGGGTGCGGCGCTGCCCGTCTCGCGAAACCGCCGCACCCAATCGATCGCGGTGCTGATGCCGATGCCGAAGCGCTTGGCCGCTGCCCGGCACGATAGGCCCTCGCCCGTCACCGCATCGACAACGCGTTCCCGAAGATCATTCGAAAAAGGTCTCGCCATAAAGGCCGGCCTCCTTCACCGGCCTGAATGGTGAATCTGATTTGCGCAGAAAAAGGAATCCCCTTTCCGATTCCGCCTAAATGCATCCCGCTCTAGCCGCGGCGACGTGAAATCTCGCGATACAGTGCTTCCGGAGAAACTGCGATCTCTTCCGCAAGTCTTCGCCATTCACCCTTCGCGGGAAGATCGCCGTCGCTCCAAGTCAGCCAGGCGTCCAGCCGGGCTGCGACTGTCCGCAAGGCAAGAATTTCGGCGCGCTTCCTGGTGTGTTGCAGTTCGTTCGAGAGGTGGCGTGACCATTCCAAAGCGAAGACATGGTCCTCGTTCAGCAGCCGCTGGATCTCGCCGATTGCGACCAAAACCACTTCCGTCGCGATCGCGGCGACGGCGTCGCAGTGGTATTGGTCCGAAAACACAGAGGCTTCGGCTAACACCGTTCCTCGCCTGGCACGCTGCAAAACGGCAGGGCCGCCGTCCTCCTGATAGCGCACGAGGTTTGCACATCCATCGGTTACCAGGAACATGACCCGTACCGGATCGCCTCTGTAAAAGAGGTGATCGCCCTGCACAAAGGATCTACGCGCGACAGCCCTTGCCCGAAGAATGGCAAAAATTTCATCCGACATGATAACTATCATGTTCACGGTTGCGATCGGTTGGCAAGCTGAACACCCTCTCTCGTTCATTTCCAACTGGTGTTCCCATGAAAATCTTGTTCCTTATGCTTATTGCCGTTACCCTGCCTCTGCCCGCAGCGGCCGAGGGAGAACACGTCCACCATTCGCCCTACGCCGGCCAAGAGCTCCGCGTAATCAAAAGCCTAACGGCGGATGATCTTGCAGAACTTGAAAGTGGGGGAGGCTGGGGCTTGGCGAAGGCCGCCGAGCTTAACGGCATGCCAGGACCTTCTCATGTGCTGAAAATGAAGGCCGACCTCGCCTTAAGCGCCGACCAGGAAACATCGACGCAGCGCATCTTCGAGAGGATGCGAGAAGACGCGGTGATCGACGGAAAGAGACTGATAGCGAGCGAATTGGCGCTAGAGATTGCGTTCCGGGAGGGCTCGATCAACGAGGCCAGTCTTCGTGCGAAACTTCGCGACGTGGAAACAATCAGAGCAAACCTCCGCTACATTCATCTAACCGCCCATCTTGCGATGATGCGCGTGCTAACCGAAGTTCAGGTCAAGCAGTACAGCGAGCTGCGCGGATACGCCCGTTGAGATCTGCCGGTTCAAGAAACCATTCCCATCCTGATTTCGTTTTGCCGGATCGGCTCGTTAAGTTTCCATTATTTGCCAATCACGCGCGCCGCCGACACGGCGCGCGTGATTGTTGCGGTTGCCTGGGATATCAATCGACGTGGCTGCAGCAGGACTTCTTGATGGACGCCCGGTAACCAGAGCCTTCAATCGCAGCGATGAATGCATCGGATCCGATCTCGGATTCGATTGAAGCCGTTTTCGCCTCGAGATTGACCGTAACCTTCGCCTTCGGGTCGGCGGCTTGGACGGCCTTCTCGACCGTGGCGGCGCAATGTCCGCAGGTCACGTCTTCTAGGTTGAGGTGATACATCGAAAGTCTCCTTTGATCTGACTTGAGCGAATGTGGAACTTCCAACGATGGCAAGGTCAAGGGCGTGCTCTACAATTCTGACTGTGCACTCATTGATGATGGTGGCCAGACCGGAACAGGCGAGGCAAAGATAGGAAAATTGGCGCAATGCGGCCGATGGCAGGTGGCTCTATGTCCCAAAGCGGCCGTTGACGGCGAGAAATCACTTGGGACAGTGAAGCAGGCGCGCGGTAGTTGCTCGTCACTTCTGCGTGATGTAATGGCGAATTTTGAGGTGCCGCACCGTCTTGGCGAAGGCGCGGCTTGCAAGTAATAGGGTCATGCGATGCTCGCGCTTATTCAGTCTTTGTGCCCATGTCGGCACGCCTGCTAGCGCATTTGGGATCGACGGCTGCAGGAAGTGTGCAGCAACTGGGAACGGAGCAAATGACCACAAACGTTTTGGCAGCAAGTGGCGGCGTGAAGCAAGTCATATGCATCAATTGGGGCACAAAATATGGAGCCCCCTTTATTAACAGGCTGTACGCGATGGTTGCTCGCAACATCACGCCGCCTTTTACCTTCACCTGTTTTACCGACAGTCGCGCAGGTCTGAACCCTGCGATACTTTGTGAAGATTTGCCTCCGCTCGACGTACAGAGCATGCCGACCAACACGAGAGGCATATGGCCCAAGGCGCGGCTGTGGGGGCCGACCTTGGGAAATCTGAAGGGCCCGGTGCTTTTTCTCGATCTGGATCTCGTGATCGTGTCATCGCTGGATGTTTTTTTCGAGATAGGGGAGGCGGATGATATAGTTCTGACGAGAAACCAAACCACACCCTTTGAGCGTCTCGGGCAAACGTCCCTCTTCCGCTTTCCCGTTGGGAAACTCGTGCCGCTGCAGGACAAGTTCCGATCCGACCCACAGGGCGTGGCCGACGAGTACCGGTACGAGCAGCGCTTCGTAAGCCGCAAGGCGCCTGGGGGGATAATGTTCTTTCCGAGAAAATGGGTTCTCCATTTTCGCCAGGACTGCCGCTGGCCATTTCCGCTAAATTATTTCTTTGCGCCACGCCTGCCGCATGATGCACGTGTCGTGATTTTTCCGCGCGGTCTGCACCCGCAGCACGCGATAGAAGGCCGATACGGAACCAAGCGTGCCCACGAGACAGCGTTCAAACACATAGCGGGCGTCTTCGATGCGAAGCAAAGGAAGAACAAGGGACCGCTACAATACTTGCGGCACTATATCCGTCCGACGCCTTGGGTGGCGGAGCACTGGCGCGAATAATCGTGCGGCCGCAAAGGGTCTCACGGGCGGTTGAGCTGGGACCTAATTACCGAGGCGATGCGTTGCGTTTCATCGAGTGGTTTGTAGCTGTAGGGTTCGATCTTTCCCTCAAACGGCCGGGTCAGTTGCAAAGTTTCATGCAGGTCCCGGTGATAGCGCTCGAACTTGTCCAGGCGCGGACCCGCGACAGGGGTTAACTCGAGTGTAAAGACCGGCTTGCCCGTCGCCAGGGCCTCGCAAGGCATCGTGATCGAGTCCTTTGCGATGACGAATGCGTCGGCGGCCGCCATGTAGTCGAGGTAGGGGTTCTCGCTTCGCCTGTCCCAGACAGCGATGCTTTCGCTGTTGAGTGTCGACAGGGCCTGCTGAGTGTGGTCTTCAGATCTGCGTGAGACCGACACAACGATGCGCCAGCCCCCTTTCTCCAATTGTTCGATAGCGCCCTTTATATTTTGGTGAGTTCTGTCGTCGTAAACATACGCGCCATTTGAGCCGCCTACGAAGACGGCGACTATTGGGCGCCCGTCCGGGGACAATCGTCTGCGCGCAGCATCCCTAAGAGGCGCGAGCCGCGCCCAGGTAATCTGATGCGGTACTCCGACCATCGAGTGATAGTTTGGCCGCCCGTTCAATTCATCGACCCAATCGTGGCGAGAAACGAAAACGAGATCATATCCGTCGATGCGCGGACGTTGGAGGTGCACGGTTACAGGCTTGCCGCCATAGGCCGCCTTTATATCGAGGACTGCCGGTTCAGCGCGGAAACCGCAGGAGATTACGAGCTCGGGACGCTGTTCCCTCTTTCGAAACAATCTGGGTTCGAACAGTTTTCTCAAGCCGCGCGTCCGACTGATCAACTTGACCACCGGCTCGCGATTGAACTGTTTTCCAACGCCAAGGCACTGCGTAAGCGTTCCCGCCTTGCTTTCTGCCACAGCCCACACACAGTTCGTGTTGGACGGTTTCACCGGTGTGTCGTCGTTATCTTGCAAGCTTAGCTCCAATATGACGCTTGTTTTCCTCCGCCCCGTTCCTCACCGTGGCTTAGAATCACTGGCCGAGATCGATTCCATTCTTGTCGACAAAATCGATCATGCTACGGTCTTCGATGGCGTTCGCTTCGATATACTTGATGGTGGAAGTGACTTTGTTCCGGTATTTCTCTGCAGAGCCGTCGAAAGACCAACCTCTGTCTGTCTTTTCCTTCAACTCCTCGATCGATTTCGCATAATAGTGATTGAGCTGCAGGAACTCTGCGGAGTAAAATTCGGCAGCCTTCCGCTTTTTCTTTGGCACCACCATCCCCGCATCATTTGCGGTTTCGTCGCCGCAGGAACGTGTTTGGAAGTGATGCACGCCGACTTTCGTGACCTCGACCGGATCGACAATGCATTTGAAATTGCTTGCATCGAGGTTCTGCCGCATGGGATCGGAGACCCGCATATTATAATTGAGGCATACGGGCCCTGCTGGCCGCGAGACATGACCGCTATGACCGAACATATGCCAGGGCAAAGAGATGTTAGGAAATCCGTTGGCTCCTCGTAATGCCTCCTCTAACGTTCGACCTTTCTTGGGCAATAAGAATTCATCAACGTCGATGAAAGCCATACGCTCATATTTACCTCCAAAGTTTAAAATCGCATGGGCGAAAGCAATCGTCTGCCCGTTCAAGAACTCACCACTTTGTTCATCCCGCATGCGCATTTTCCAAGGGACGACGGTCAGTTCTTGGCAGGTCAGTGACCGCTGAAGCAGCTCGACCGTTCCATCAGTCGAGCCGTCATCGTAGAGATGGAAATGTCGAACACCGACAGCCCGGTGAAAGCGCACCCACTCCGCAATGTAACTGGCTTCGTTTTTCACGCAGGCGACAATTGCAATGCCGTGTCGGTTCAACTCCCCCAGCGGAGGTGTGATAGCAAGTTCTCTCGTCAGATGCCGTTTAGCCTTCAGTCCAAACATCTACGCCCCTTGGTCCCTAAACATCGAACGGCTCTCCTTTTTGCCCTTCACCTCAGTCGGCGCAGAAGGGACTTTCCAAGCCTTCGACCATGCACCTTCCGAACTAGCATGCCGGCTTTGATTTGGAATACATCACCTTTATAGAGGGAGAGAACCGAACTTGGAATCCAAGCCTCGGTAGCATGGAGAAGTCGCGCGCTGAAAGCACGCTTAAGTTGGGATGAGTGACTATGGACTTTCCCGCCTCCGGAACGACGGAGAATTTGACGACTGCGGAGCAATGGCGTGCTCTGTTTTCGAGGTATTCACACGTTATCCTCGTGGCTAATAGCGATCAGGTTAACGTGAAGGAACTTCAGGCCGAATACCCGCGGACGGCCCTCTTTGTATTCTTCAATAAGGTCTACAAGGTTCTTGATGAACAATTTTCCGGCCACTCCTTGCTGATTTCACGCGCTCAGCCGGGAGGCGCAAACATCGTCTACCGCCAAGAGGTCGCTGACGTCGTCAAGCTATTCGCGCCGCAGGACTTCCTGGGCATCATGAACATCCGCCTGGCCGCGACCGAGAGATTGAACACAAGCTCCGATTACTTGGGAACGCCCACCGGGCATTTGGATTTGACCGGCTTCTGCGCCGACTTTTACCCGCAGGCCAAAGTTCCTACGAGCGGCTTCGCCATGGCCCTATGGCTGGTCGACCAGGCGCTTCCGGCCAAGATCATCTTGGCGGGATTCTCGGCAAAGCGCAGCGAACAGTGGCGGATTGTGGCTGTCCACGATTGGACCTTCGAGCAGGTCTTCTTGCGCCTGTTCGAAAGAGTGGGCAAGCTGACGATGCATGGCGGTGTCGGCACAAACAGTTACGCATCGCTTGCTTCAAGGTTCCCGGAGTTGCCCGCTGCCGAAATCTCTTCGACGATCGCAGAAGTCTTGTCATCGCGTCTGAACCAGACCGATGCACAAGTGGACAAGTTGATATCTTTAACAAACGTTTTGCGGTCGATCGACGAATTTTTACGTCGGCTGAAGCCGAAGTTTCTGAAGAAAACGAAGTCAAAAGTGGCCCCGAATTGACGAGTACCGATTTTCTGGTGAGGACAAATGGGATCATGGATCTCCGACGCGCGTAAGCGCATATACCGGAATCTGAAGTACCGCTTTATGCGGCCGGATCCGCCGGCCGCACCCTTTCGATTCAATAGCCCCGTCGTGGTGGTCGGATCTGCGCCTGTCTCCAATAGACCGGCCGGATTGGACGAGAGCTTCAGGATCATTACCGTGAACGGCTCGCAATCGGTCACCGCCAAGTGGGGCGTTGATGCGCCGGATATTACCATGATGATGTTCAACCAGGTCGAAGGAACCACTGCGAACGCGATCGAGGTCAGGCGTGTACTGAAAGGGCAGCGTACAGGGACCCTCTACGTATTTCTCTGGCGCAAGGACGATCGCGCGCGCCTGGAGGAAGGCTTGCGAGCGTTTGACTATAAATACGATCGACTGGAAATCGTCGATCGATACGAGCGGATGGCGCTGCTGGATCGGGTGGCTGACTTGCGCTCCCTCGAGATGGACGCCGATTCCAAGTGCTCAAACGGTATGAACGCGGTCCTTTTTGCCCTCTACAACGGAGCACCCGCCGTCATCGTCACGGGAATAAATCCGAACTCAAGCGGTCACGTCTACAATTCAACGGGTTTGACGCGTCTCCATGTTCAAATGGATAAAGTGCTCGTTTCCAAGTTGATTAGTGAGGGCCGCCCGATCTTCACCGCGGATCCGCCGGTTTCGGAAGAATTAGGCATTCCGTTGTGGTGCGGTTCAAGCCGCTAGTACTGTGCATACTTGCCCTGTGTCGTCGTTTTGCCCGCTCAACGCCTGCGTTAGAGAAATCAATGATTTCAAATCGTCCCCTTTCACGTTCCTGCATCAAGATCGCCGTTCGCCTCCTCCTGGGTCGTTCCAAGGCCCATGTTCAGGATTGGTTTCCGGGACTCAAGCTCGAACTTGCAACCGGTGATCGCGACGGTATGATCCAGTATCGAGGCGAGTTGGTAGGACGTCTCACGAGCCCGTTGCGCGCCCTGGAAGAAAAGCCGTCGAATGTGCTTATCGTGGGCTCCGGCCCCTCGGTCGCGCGATGCGATCTGACCCGCGCAGACGGGTCTTCCTGCCTTCTCTTGAACGGCGCGCTACACCTCTTTCCCACCGTAATCGCAAAGCCTCTGGCGATAGCAATCGAAGACGAACGGTTCGTATGGAGACACTTCGATCTCGTGAAGCGGATTCCTGCCGGATGCGTGTGTCTGCTGTCTGTGAGCGTCATTAGGGCGATCTGCGAGCTGGATGGCACATGGCTGCGAGACAGGCCGATCGTATTGATCGATAACCTGCGAAAGCCGTACGGGGTGGCACGCCGGGACACCGCGGAACTGCGTAAGCTGCCGTATGTGAGGCTGAGCGAGGACGGCGACGTCGGCTTTTCCGAAGACCCCTTTGCCGGCATTTTCCAGGCAGGCTCGGTCGCGGTTTCAGCGGCACAGTTTGCCGTCGCCTGGAGGCCCCGCTCGATCGGCTTCGTGGGGATCGATCTCAGTAACGCCGATGAACCGAGGTACTACGAAACAACCGATAAGGCCTATTCGGGAATCGTCGCGGCCCAAAAGCGGATCGTCGACCATCTGGTCATGGCACGCAGCATAGCCGCCGAAAGCGGTATCGAGGTCGTAAACCACTCGCCTGTATCGGCCCTCGTCGGGATGGGATTTGGCTACGACGCCACCTTTGCCAAAGCTGAGTGACGCTTTAGCCGGGATTGCGTTAGCTGACGTTAAAGCGCCGAAGCTGTATCGCAGCACCACATCGGGGCGTGAAGCGGTTAGTTGGTCGCCGCCGCCCCGATGAAATTGGCTTATGGGTGTCGAGCCATCAAGCCGAGCGCTGCGTTACATGAAGAACACGATCACGTGTAGCGAACCATTCCTCGGCGTAGTCATCGTTCTTATACTCATCGAAGTAAGGCCCTCCATCTGTGAAATGGACAAGCTTTGCATCCGGCGAATATTCGTACTCGTTTACGAGCCAATTCCAACTTGCGGGCAGTTCGCCGATCAGGTCGTCGGACTCTAGCCACTTGAACTGATGCAACTCCAGCCCAGACGCAGTATTGACGTAATCCAAATCGAGCTTACGGCACTTGGCGTTATTGAACAGGATCACGCTCGACCAGTTCTTCTTTTCGTACTTGGTTTGGACCTGGCCCAGGAACTTCGTTTCGACTTTCGGAACGTAGTCGTGTTTTACGCACATCGCTGCATAGCGATCGTCTCTCAACTCCCACAACTGGGCGATGTCTGTCCGCATGAGCATGTCGCAGTCGGCGAAAAGCGACCAGCCCTCATAGCGGCTTAGATAAGGCACCAGGAATCGCGAAAAAGAAAACTCGGTAGATTGGAGAGGATTCCGCTCGCGCGTAAAAATTCTCTCGACATTGTTCAAGGATATCGGCGTGAACGTAACCGGGATGGAGCTCTTTTCCAGAATACTTTGGCAAAGAACATGATAGGCGACGACTTCCTTGCTGTCGAAGCCGATGTAAATATGTGCACCTTGCGTCATTACACCTCCGATTATAGGTAGGCTTCAAAACGTTCTTGGTCTGGCTTGATCCTCTAAGCGGCGAAACGATTTCAACTGACGTTCGATTTGCGTCTCAACCCGATACCAGGTGTAGCCAAAAAAGGCGGCGCCGTGAAGCCTGGGGCAGCGGATAACGTTCATCTTGGTGGCAACACCGCTTCCCGGTCGCCTTGTCTCGTCCTTAGAGATGAAGAAGAACGATGTGGTTGGTTGTCCGTCATCCACAGGAGGGCGTCTGGCAATTTCCGCGAACTTCGCCTAGTAGCTTTGTCGCTGGCCTGCGATATAACCACCAATGCGGGCGACGACGATGGGGGAAGAATGCGCAGTCTCCTGGTTCGAAGACCGGATCTCTTATACGTTCTGATCGCTGGTTATTGCCTGCTGAGCATCATCCTGAAAGTTCTACGTCCGGACTCGCTCGAGATAGACGAATCCGAGCAAGCACTGCTCTCACAATATCTGCTGTTCGGATACGGAGCCCAGCCGCCCTTCTACAATTGGCTTCAATATGGAGTGGTGGCCCTATTTGGTATCTCCGTTGCGTCGCTGGCCATTGTAAAAAACGGGCTTCTGTTCCTCTTCCTTCTATTCTACGGGCTCACCGCCCGTGTACTCTCCAACAGTCGGGTCGCTCCGGCGGTCGCGGTGCTGGGTGTCCTCACGCTGCCACCGGTTTTCCTTCTGTCACAGCGCGACTTGTCCCACACCGTCGCCGCGCTATTTGCGGTGTCGCTGTTCCTCTACGGCTTTTTCCGTGCGCTAAAGAACCCACCAAACGTTGGCAATTACTTGCTTGTCGGCGTTGCCGTGGGGCTCGGGGCGATTTCGAAATACAATTTCGTTATCCTGCCCGCGGCGGCACTGCTCGCTATCCTGCCAGAGGCAAATCTGCGCAAATATCTGTTCGACTGGCGTGTGCTCGCATCAGTTGCCGTTTGCGCGCTGATCGTGGCACCCCATGCCTACTGGATCGTCAATAATCTTGGACATGCCACCGGTGTCACTGTCGCTGAGATGAAGGAGGGGGCAGATAGCGCGCTGCTGCCGCACGCCATCCAAGGCCTTGTCTCGCTCGCGGTTGCGGCCCTCAAGGGCGTCGCACTGACCCTTGCCGTCTTCGGATTGCTCTTCTACGCGGATCTCGGGAAAATCCTTCGCGCCGAGAGCCTATGGACGAGGGTCGTCGGCAGGATGATTGTCGCCTGCTTTCTCATGATAGCGCTTATCGTCGTTGCAATGGATGCGACTCACATCCGTGCGAAGTGGTTGGCGCTTTTTACGGCACTTCTCCCACTTTATCTGACACTGAAAATCGATGCCGCCGGCCTGGATCCTGCTCGGCGCCTGCCCGCACTTTTTTCGATATCGGGCATCCTCTCCGTCGGCGTCATCCTGATGCTTTGGGCAAGGGTCTTTGTCGGGCCGATGATCGGCGACTATTCCTTCGCGCACACGCCTTACAACGGTTTTGCCCGCACGGTGCGCGCTGACCCGGGTCCGCCCCCGGTCGCCATCGTGGTCGACGACAGGATCGTGGCGGGCAATCTCAGGATTCAGTTTCCCGACACTCCGATCATCCTGACCGGATTTTCTCCGGAGACGGAGAGACGCCTTCCCTCGGGGCGAATTTTGGCGGTCTGGTCGGAAGAAGGTAAGGGGCGAAAGGCGATTCCTCCTCGCATTTCGGCCCTACTGCAACTCATGCCCGTGACTATTGCCGACGCAAAGCCGACGATCGTCTCAGTTCCTTACAACGCCGGGCGCCCGGGCGACACATACACTTTTGCCTATATTTGGGCGGACTTCCACTGAGCGGGGTTGGCGCCGATCGGGGTGTCCAGCTTGCCGGCGATGTCGCCTTTATCGCGCACGAAAGGCAGGCCGATATGCTCAGAGAGTTCCAACTCGGTCGTGAAGACATTCCCTCGATCTCTCAACTGCGTAAGAACGAAGGTGTCTTCGGCAATCTGCCGGCGAATTCTCCCCTTGTCGTCATAAGAATGGCCCATCTTGGTGACTGAGAACCCGGCAAGCGTCACGGACGGCACTCCCATGAAAAGTGCGTAGCACAGGGCGGCAACTCCGTTCGTCACCTTGCCGACTTCTCCAATATCGGAGGGAAGCCCGCCGCTCACGACGTTGACGATCGCTTCGCGCTCAGCTTTGGTGGCACGCATTAGGCTTTTGTAGCGAACTTGCGGCATTGCCAGAAGTTTCAGGTACATCACCCAGATAGACTTCGTATGAAGCCATAGAAGACCTTTCGTCCTTACATAGGGGTGCTCTTCCCACGACTTCTTGCGCTTTCGGAACGTCAAATCGGCGGGTGGGAGACCCAGCGCATTGGCCGTCTTGCCAGCGTTATTGACGTCAACGCGTGCGCAATATCCAATCAGGTCCGGCGGAATCGTGGGGGAGGGCGCGGAACCGAGAATCAGCCACGGCTTATCGAGAATGCCGAGTCGCGAGAGCCAGCGGCGGTGCTTTTCTCGCAGTTTTTCAAGTGCTTCAGCTTCAATCGTCATCGCGAATTCCATTGGACAGGTAGGCAGGCGACATTTACTTAAGGGACTGACATCTTATGTCTCGCACAAGCCTGGCTACGTGTCCATTCGCCGCTGGGTCTTCGATTAGACGGGGGAGCCGGTGTTGCAGTTTTCTGATTTCTTCTGTCGATCACGCCTCAGAAAGTGTGGAAATACTCGTAAGTCGCACAATTTAGCCATCTTGATTTGATTTCGAAGACTTCAACGGTAAGCGACGCCTTTAAAACGGCCGTCGACAATTTCGGGCAGTCAAGAAATGAACGTGGTTGTAAGTGACACAGTACTGGCGTCGATCAGTCGTACGATCGCCACTGCCGCCGACGGGATCAATGCACTGGCGGCCTGTCTGGCGGATGATGCAGCCTTGCGCCGTAGTTTTGTCGACGCCATCGAACTCGTCGCCTCCAAGCGTGGCCGCGTTGTTGTCGCGGGTGTTGGTAAGAGCGGGCACATCGGACGCAAGATCGCCGCGACGCTAGCGTCTACCGGTACGTCCGCCTATTTCGTGCATCCGACGGAAGCGAGTCACGGCGATCTCGGCATGATCACCGCGCAGGATCTGCTTATCCTGCTTTCATGGTCCGGTGAGACGGTCGAACTCGGGAACGTCCTCACTTACGCCAAGCGCTTCAGTGTCCCGGTCATTTCCGTCACGTCGAATGCCGACAGCACAATCGCTCGCAACTCCACGGTCCCGGTGGTGCTGCCGAAAGTGCCGGAGGCATGCCCACATGGTCTAGCCCCGACCACGTCTGCAATGCTGCAATTGGCGGTGGGGGATGCTCTTGCAATAGCCTTGCTTGAGCGACGTGGGTTTTCGGCCGAGGACTTCAAGACGTTTCATCCGGGCGGCAAGCTCGGTTCGCAGTTGCTGCTCGCCCAAGAGCTGGCCCATTCGGGCGAGGCTGTGCCACTTTTGCCGATCGGCAGCCCGATGAGCGAAGCGGTCATCCAGATGTCTTCGAAGGGTTTTGGGGTCGTCGGCGTCGTTGGTAGCCACGGTGAGCTTGTCGGTGTCATTACCGATGGGGATTTGCGGCGCCACATGTCACAAGATCTTTTGCTCCTCACGGTCGAGACCGTGATGTCGCATATGCCTCGCGTGATTACGACTGGAATGCTGGCCAGTGCGGCAATGGAAATGATGCAATCGCAAAAGATCACGGTGCTGTTCCTGGTCGATGATTCAGGCCGGCCGTCGGGCATTTTGCACGTCCACGATCTTCTGCGTGCCGGCGTTGCCTAAACACAAATAGTGCCGCCCGGAGGTTGACGAGCCAGTCTCCGAGGGAGCGCACTTTACGATCCTGAGGTGGACTTGAAACGCCGCTTTTGGCTTTCGGCCATGGAAATGGGGACCAGCTTGGCAGTAATCCACCGAGACTTCGAGTATCGTCCGGACCTGGATGGTTTGCGGGCCGTGGCGATTTTGCCTGTGCTCCTCTTTCACGCAGGCTTCAGTTCGTTCTCCGGCGGATTCGTCGGGGTCGACGTCTTTTTTGTCTTGTCCGGCTTTTTCATGGCGAGGATCATCCTCACCGACCTGGAGCGCGGCAGCTTCAGCTTTTGGGCCTTCTACCTTCGGCGGATGAGGCGCATTTTCCCGGCATTGTTCACGATGATTGCCGTTTCGACCGTTGCGGCATGGTTTTTGCTAATGCCGCGGGAGTTTCGGTATTTCGGCGATAGCGTACAAGCCGCTGCCTTATTCATTTCGAACATTCTGTTCCGTAGCGAGAGCGGCTATTTCGATCTCTCCTCGGAGATGAAGCCATTGCTTCATACCTGGTCTCTGTCCGTGGAAGAGCAGTTCTACCTGTTTTTTCCCATCGCGGTTTTCCTTGCCTTCAAGTTCGCACGTAAGCACATTCCGGCAATCGTGTTGGCGGTTGCGCTCTTGTCCTTCGGGGCAAGCATTTGGGGGATCGTGCACTCGCCGGAAAAAGCATTCTACCTGCTGCATTTTCGCGTTTGGGAGTTGCTGATTGGAGTCCTTGTTGCCATTGCTCCGCGCTCAACTTATGGCTCCCGCGGGTCACAGGCATTGGCCGCACTCGGTCTGCTGGCAGTTCTCCTGGCCGTTTTCGTCTATTCTCCCGATACGCCCTTTCCGGGCGTCTATGCCGCAGTGCCCTGCCTCGGAACGGCCCTTGTGATCCACGCACACTGTCGAGGCGGAGCGATAGGGCGCTTACTCGGTAATCCGGTTTCGGTCTTCATCGGACGCATCTCATATTCCCTCTACCTCTGGCATTGGCCCGTAATCGTGTTTTTGCGCTACGGCCTTGGCCACGAACTGACAACCGGATGGGCGCTGACCGCCGTGGCGATGTCCTTCGCGCTCGCATACATTTCATGGAGGTTCGTCGAGCAGCCTGCGCGGTATGGCGCGCTAGCATCCTCGCGCGTCGCGATCATCGGCGTGAGTAGCGCTGCTATTTCTTCGGCGGTCGCCTTCGGCTTCATCGTCAATGACTTGGAAGGCATTCCCCAAAGGTTGCCCGAAAAGGCCCGAACGCTTTACCAGGCCACCTATGATGAGAGCCCATTCTCCTCCAAGCGGTGTTTCACCGATTCGAATGGAGAAGGTCTGACACCGGTTCAGATAAGGAGAGGGGAGATCTGTCGGGTCGGAGTCGAGACTGCGGGCGAGCCGCGGTTCCTTGTGTGGGGAGATTCTCATGCCGCTGCGATCGCTCCTGCGATTGACCTTGCCTCTCGCCAGATGGGTATATCGGGCATGTTCGTCGGGCGCGGATCGTGCCCGCCCTTGCCCAATACGGATTTCGGTCCTCCGGGGGCGGTCAAGAGGTGCATCGATCACAATTCCGCAGTGATGTCGCTGATCGAGAAGAGAAAGTTCGCCTTCATTTTCATGGTCGGCTATTGGCCCAAGTACGTCCACCGAGAAGAGCTTCCGGGTCAGGGCATTTTCTTTGACCCTCGCGTCGCACCCTCCCGGACCGATCGGTCTATTCCGGTCAGGAAGGGACTTGATGCGACTTTGACCAAGCTCGCTCGGCAGGGATCGAAGGCGATTCTTGTGATGGACGTTCCGGAGATGGGGTTCGACGTTCCCGAGGCCCTCGCACGAGCGGCTGCGTCTGGACGCTCGCTCGACATAGCTCCTTCTGTTGAATACACGAACAGGCGCCAAGCCTTGGCCCGGCGGGTTTTGACGGATGCGGCCAGATCGAGTGGAGCTTTGGTTGTCGATCCGATGAGCGAAATCTGCGACGCCTCCAGGTGTCATGTTATGCGAGAAGGCACCGTTCTCTATAAGGACGGAGATCACCTGTCGGCGAAAGGTGCGGAAAGTCTCTCAGCACTCTTCCGACCCGTGCTGAGCATAATGCGAGAGAGCGTCCAGGCTTCGAATCGCTGAGCGGCAGCGGCCGGAACTCGTCCGCACGTGAGACAGTTCTCTGTCATGAAACTTTGAATATTTCGCCGCGTTCATTCTTATACTTCGTGTACTGTAAATCCGAATTGCCACTGACAAGCGCCGCTGTTAATCTCTGGTCAAGGTGCAATCACCGGGGGGCGGAAGTTTGCATTTCGAAGATGACGGATTGCGGGTCGCGACCCTTGAGTTTCTGGTGAAAGTCCTTGCAACCAAAAGGCTCAGGGACGATCCCGATGCCGACCTCAAGCAGGACGTACTCAGCGCACTTGAACGAATACCGCTGCAATTCGTCTCCAGTGAAGTGGAACGGGCCGAGATCAGAGCAAAGATGCATGCCGAGGCAAATGCAATTCTGAACTGGGCGGTGGAGGGGCGGACGACCACGATGTCGCCGATTGCAGGTAGGCCGCTATCTGCCTCGCATTACCGCCAATGGCGGTAGTTCGGAACGCGCCCCGCTGTCATTGGCCGCTCGCCGCAGCAGCGTCTGGTCGAAGGGGGACCGACTATAGCGGCTGCTCAGCCATAGCGCGTTTCAGGAAATGAACGTATTTCTCCGCGGCCGTTGATCCCGGTTGTCCCTGCGATACGCCACCGCTCAGCACTGCGGCTGCCGCGGCATCGAGGTCCGTGTGCGGATGCACAAGCGTTATCAGTGGAGAGTATCGTTCAAGCCATTGATTCTTGTGGGTCTTGACGTCGAACAGGAGAGAAGGGACGTTACAAAGGAGACTGAAGATCGCCATATGATATCGCCCGCCGATGTGCAGGCGGCATTTTGAGATCGTCTCGGCAGCATGTTCTATACTGGCCGTCCCAGCAAAAATGCCGCCACGGCCAATGATCTCGGCCTCATATGGAGAGAAGCGTTCAACTGCGTGCGTAAGAACAACGGGCCGAAGCTTCAACGCCTCGCAAACCTTCAGTGCAGCCTTTAGGATTTCAACGTCTTCTTCGGCATTGTTTCTGGCGCCGGTGGTAATCAGGCAACCATCGCGATCCGCGACGGGCGCTGGCGATATCCGAAGAAATGCAGCATCCGCCAGAAATTCGATCCCGTAATACTCCGCCGAGATTTCGTCGCGTGCGGCCACATGGCCGAGTTCGCGAAAGAGCCCTCTGAGATAATCCGATCGTTCGCCTTCGTAGATAGGTATCGTTCCGTTCAATACTGCAAATGGCTTCCCTAACGTCCTGGCGGTAAGAATAGGCGTGAAAAAGGTTGCAAGCCCTTCTGCCGTTGTCCTGTGATCCAACGATCCCTCTGGCTGAAGGATCACGAAATCAGCGGCCGCTATATGGTCTACAGCGTCTTCGCCATATGCAGTGGAAAGTCGGCTTTCAATGTCCGATTGTGCATATCCTCCAGCGGAGGTGGACTTCGGGAACTCCTTTCTGAAGGCTGCGAAATTGAAACCGATGGACGTAATCTCGGCCCCCGGGAACGCATCTAGAATTTGTTGCTTGAGACCCTGGCTTGTCAGCCGGCATCCGATATTGACCCTGAAGTCTGTATCGTTGAACAGAGCAATCTTGATTTTCGAACCAGACACTTCTCGCTGCCGGCAGGAGCTTGCGAGCTCGTCAACGAAGCTCTCGTAATGCCGCCAAAAGCCGGATGGGTCGCCTGTCGATATATGCTCCTGGCAAATCGTGCGGGCGTCCGAGTACCTTTTGTCTGCCACGAGAAATCCCACAGCGCGCCTGGCTCTGGAAACGTCTGCCCCGCGTCCTGTAGCTGCCAGCACCAAGTGCCTTGCAGCTCTGTCAGGATTTGAATTCCTCAGTTTTTTGGCGAACCGCCAATGTATGGCGGACTTTATCCCCTCGAACAATTTTCGTGCTTTCGATGAGTTTAGGATAATGGCTCCTGTATAAGTGCACAAATTCCAGTCTGACATCAAGAAATTGCGAAAGGGCCTCCGAAGCCTCGCCCGCTAGGAAACCATGGAGAATGAATTGATGGTGGCTTCCGACCTCACTCGCGCTGAAAGCCTGTGAAGTTGCAGAAGGGAGGCCGCTAGAAGGCTCAGCCGTTCGGGCTCTGCCCATGACAGTGCCCATGACTGGTCAAAACGGCCACAAGGCACTATAGAGACCCGGGGACGGCGCCAGTACACGGGCACGCATGCGTGATTGCGGGGACGGGACTATTTGAACGTCAAGGATCGAAAAGAGCGCGAAGTCGATACTGAAACGATCGCTGGGATCCTAAGGCGCGTCATTGCCGAAAACGGCCGCGACCATATCCGCGGATATGCTTTTGCCATTGCCTGCCTGATGGTCGTGGCGGCAACGACGGCTTTCACGGCGTGGATCAGTGAAACTGTGATCAACGAAGCGTTCGCCAACAAGCGCGGCGACGTCGTTCTACTCGTCTGCTTCTCGATATTTGTTGCCTTTGTTCTGAGAGGCCTCGCGACTTATGGGCAAGCCGTCGCTTTATCGAAAATCGGCAACAGTATTGTCGCCCGCTATAAGCGCCGGCTTTATACGCATCTGATGGCCTTGAGCATTGGCTTTTTCCAGGAGAAGCGCTCGGCGCACCTCACCGCCAAGATCAACCAGAACATCTCCGGCATCCGCGACGTGCTCAACATGACAGTCACGTCGGTCGCCCGCGATGTCCTGACTTTGGTCGGTCTTGTCGGTGTCATGATAAGTAAGGACTGGATGCTCTCGCTTATCACCTTTGTGGGTGCCCCTCCGTTGCTCCTCGGGCTTCGCTACATCTCCAGGCGGCTGCGTCTGGCGACGCGCGAGGCGGTCGAGGCCAACAGCCGCGTGCTAGGCGCGATGCAGGAAACCATCCAGGGCATTTCCATCGTCAAGGCCTTCACGATGGAGGACGAGTTGGGCCGCAACGTCGAGGGGATCATCAAGGGCGCGGAGAACCGCGCCAACCGCATTGCGCGCTTGAGCGAACGGACGGCGCCGTTGACGGAGACCTTTGCAGGCCTGGCAATTTCGGGCGTGCTTGCCTATGCGGCCTTCCGCACCATCTACAGCAACGTGGCCCCGGGTGCCTTGTTCGCCTTTGTAACGGCGCTTCTCTTGGCATACGACCCGGTGCGGCGCCTGGCTCGCCTGCAGCTGTCGCTGGAGCGCGCTGCCGTCAACGCCCGCATGCTTTACGAAATTCTGGATACGGTTCCGCATCAACGGGACCTACCCGGGGCAAATCAACTGGCCTTCAGCGAAGCGACCGTTGAGTTTCGCGACGTGCGGTTCTCCTATGGTAACGGCGAGGAGGTTCTCAAGGGAGTTAGTTTCCTGGCGGAAGGTGGCAAGACAACCGCGCTCGTTGGCCCGTCCGGCGCCGGCAAATCGACGATCATCAGCCTCATTCCACGCTTCTACGATCCACAATCGGGCGTGATCCTAATCGACGGGCAAGACATAGCCGCTGTTATCAAGCAGTCTCTTCGCAACGGGCTCGCCTATGTCTCACAACAAGCCTACCTCTTTGAAGGTTCTATCCGCGATAACATCCGCTACGGGCGGCCCGAAGCGACGGACGCGGAAGTAGAGGAAGCGGCCCGGCTTGCCTATGCGCATGATTTCATACTCGCGCAGCCACAGGGGTACGATACACCTGTGGGCGAACAAGGTATGACGCTGTCCGGCGGCCAGCGCCAGCGTCTTTCGATTGCCCGAGCACTCGTCCGCAACGCGCCCATTCTGCTTCTGGACGAGGCTACCTCGGCTCTTGATACGGAGTCGGAAGCAGCTGTCCAGAAGGCACTCGATCAGGCGATGAGCGGCCGCACCGTCATTGTGATCGCTCACCGGCTTTCCACCGTCGTTAATGCTGATAAGATCGTCGTGATGAAGGAGGGGCTGGTCGTCGAGGAGGGGACGCACGAGGAACTCGCGCGCCGTCCGGAAGGCGTCTACGCTCGCCTCCACAACATCCAAGGTGGCTTTTTGGAATTGACTGTCGGAGCCGATGCCACTTAGCTGGTTCTCGAGGCCTTACAGGCGAGCAATGGTGTGGGCGAGCCGCTGACATTGGTCGGCAATCCCCCTGGGGCAGCCCGCTTCCTCATTGCGCATCGTCCTTAGGAGTTAGCTTCATCGTCGAGTGTTGAACTTGAATTGGGTGGGGCCGGCGCACGGGAGTGAAAGGCAGTTTCAATTCCAACTGCAGCGCGGAAAATCCCAGCGGCCGGGGCTTGCTGGAGCCGAGGCCATGCATAGGATGCAGGTGCGAGGGGCATCTGCCCGAGTTTTCTGCAGTCGTCGCTTTCGATGAGGGGCGGGTTCGACGTTTCTGGCTAAGGAGTGGCCAGGCAGTGATTATTTCCCATCGCCATAAGTTCATTTTCATCCACGTACCGAAAACCGCCGGCAGCGCGGTTTCTGCCTATCTTGCTCGCGAATTCGGACCATGGGATCTGCAACTTGGGTCCTGGAAGGATGCACTCGGAAATGGAGCCAAAGCCAATCGGCTGGCGCTCATTTCCATATTCTACCATGTGTCTCCACTTAAGATCGCCCAAACCCTCATCCGCACCCATAGTGTCGATTCATTGGCCGGGGCCGCTCTCAGCCGGCGCTTTGCAGGCAAGCTCGCGGATCATTCAAGCGCTAGCGAAATTGAGGCCTTCGATCCCTCTGCCTGGAAACAGTATTTCAAATTCTGCTTCGTGCGGAATCCGTTTGAGAGGGCTGTTTCTCTTTACAACTGGCACTACAGGAAGGCAGTTACCCGGCCGAGCTTCTCGCAAATGCTCTGCTTGATCGAGGCAGGTGCAGCCAAGAAGGAGGGAATTAGTTGGGAGTCCTGGCAGCTCTACACCAAGAATGACGAAATCGTTGTCGACTTCGTCGGTCGGCAGGAGCGCCTCTCGGAGGATCTACGAAGCGTATGCGACAGACTCGGACTGCCCTTTGACGAGCGATTTCTGCTCAGGGCGAAGGCGAACCCAACAAGGCCAGATACTCGCAGTTATTATAAACCAGGCGATCGCGAACGCGTCGAACGGCTGTTCGGCGCCGAGATCGAACATTTCAAGTATCGTTTCCCCGATTAGAGCATTTCCGCTTTTCGCCGAATCGTGGAACGGGCAACAACCTATCGTTCTCCGCCATTCCGAGGAAAACCGCTGCGCTATTTTTCCGGCTCTGACCGCCGGCACCCTGCGGCTCGATTCGGCTGGCAAGAGCTTCAATCGCATCGGCTACCGGAGGAGCCGCTTGAAAAGCCCTCCATCGAACCATCGGCCCCGTCACTTGCCTCTGGTCCTCCGTTTGCCGGTTGTTGTAGACGTTAGCGGTGTCGATGCCGCGGATGGCTCCATCCGAAAATCCTACATTGGCGGTTCTCTGCAGCGATTTGGATAGGGTCCTGGTCGTGCCGCCGGCACCGGTGACGTCGAACTCGGTTTTCAATGCGCCCTTGAGATGTTTGAAGCCCGCCATATCGCTGAGCAAGGGCGGCCGAGGCTCCGGGAGATGGAGGTCTTCAGGGCAATCGAGGGTTCGGACTAGGAGCCGTCGGCCCTGAGGTTCGCAACGACATGGCCGCCATAGAATGGTGTTTCGGGCAGCGTCAGGCTCGCAATGCGCTCGCGGGGATCTGCAGGTTGGTCTCGGGCGGCCTTGTTGCGCCAGATCAGCGGCGGGCCACAGGCACCGCTTCGCGAGGCTTTCGATTCGGGCCGTGACGGAGAAAGCGCGCTCGGGTGCTCGGTGTGGCTGGTGGCATTCCAGGAGTTGAGTTGGAAGCCTGGCGCAGCCTTAGACTGCGTACGAGCAATAATGAGCTGCCGGGGAACCGTCCCAGTCCGCGACTTCGTCGATAATTGCCTTCCGGACGTCTGGCGGGATCTCCGCCAGGGTATTGTTGTAGTGGGTCGTCGGCGAAGTCCTCGCCGACATGCGTGTTCCCGACCGTTCACGAAATCCTTTACCGTTGGCACATCGAGGTGTCCCGAATCGCAGAAATCGGCCGCGTCCGTGGTGCTCGTTGGGGCTTTTCGGTCTTCTCCGCCTCGGCGGCTCCCATCCGGTCTTGCCATCGCCAAGGTCGAGTGCGGGGATGGCCAACCACAGGGGCTCAGTTCTCGCGCATCCCGAGGCGGAACGCGTCCGCTAAAGGTTGAGTCAGGTAGGACAGAACGCTCCTCTCACCGGTAGCGACGATCACCTCCGCCGGCATCCCGGGCCTAAGCTTCGCTCGGACCTGGTCGGGAAACTTCGAGACCTGCACGGAAACTTTCAGCTCGTAGTACGGCTGACGCGTCACCTCGTCATGAAGCGCATCGGCAGCAACGCTCTGCACCTCTCCGATTGCGATTGGTGTTGATCGCGCCTTGAATGAAGGCAGTCGGATCTCGGCAGGAAGACCCTCGCCAACATTGTTGATGTCGACCGGCGACATCTTCGCCGAGACGATGAGAGTGTCGTCATCAGGGACGATCTCCATCAAAGTCTCGCCGGGGCGAACCACAGCTCCTATCGTGTGGACCTTAAAGCCGATGACGCGGCCGGAACGCGGTGCGCGTATTTCGGTGCGGTTGAGCACGTCATCAGCCACGCGCAGCTTTTCGCCAGCGTCGGCAAGCTTGGCGCTGGTCTCGGCGAGCTGTGCCGAAACCTCCTCAAACACCTTGCGCCCGACTTGTTCGATCTGGAGCCGCGCCTCACTGATAGTGTGGCGCTCGCCCGCAATATCGGCAACGAACGCACCAAGCTGACCTTGGAGATCGGCTCGCTGGCGTTTGAGCTCCGTCAGCCGGGTGGCCGTAATGATACCCTTATCGGCGAGGGGCGCCAACTTGTCGTACTCTTCCGTTATGCTCTCGATCTGCACACGGACCGCCTCCCTTTGGGACTGCACGGCCTCAATCTTCTGCTCGGATTGAGCAATGCGCTCGTTCAAAATGGAAACGTCGTTGGTGCGGGCCGAGCGGCGCTTGAGGAACAGTCGCATCTGGTCTTCCATTGCGCGCTTGGCCAGGGGGCCGCTCGAAGCGCGCGTGAGCTCGCGCGGGAACGTGACCATTTCGGCTCCGTTCATTTCCGCCTGCAGCCGTGCCTGCTCAGCAATCAGCGAGAAGGTGGCGGACCTCGCGATTTCGCCCTGCGCCTGCGCCTCTGTGGAGTCGAGGCGCACGAGCACTTGGCCCTCGGTCACATGTGCATTCGGCTTCACGAGAACATCGCGCACTATACCGCCCATCAGGTGCTGAACCGCCTTGCGGTCGGTTTCGACCACAATTGTACCCTGAGCGACTACAGCGCTGTCGATGCTGGCCAGAGAGGCCCACCCCCCAAAGATGCCGAACGTCAGCACGACGATGCCAAAGCCCATCCGAGCGGGCTTGCGCCAGTTGCCGGAGAGGTTTGCTTGTGCCGGGTTATGGCTTGGACCGACAAGATCTGACGGCGCCAATATTTCCGGGAGGGGAGCTCGGGTTGCCCGTGTCGCTCTAAAAGGTATGGCGAATGTCGGCCCCGCCGCGCTGGTACGAGCGCTGGCAAGAAGCGAGCTGGCCGTCCGCGCCACGAGCTCGCCACCGCGCGCGATGATCGGCGTTCTTTTCCGGGTATTAGGTGTCATCGTTTGCCTCGGTGAACTACGCATCGACGCGTGGTCTAAGGAGAGGAGTCGAGGCGGAAGCCGGCGGCCCGACGCGCCCTTCGTCTCGGATAGGCCGCCGCGGTGCCGGCGCCACATTCGGGCCAACGAGAGACGGCAGCAATTCGTCGCGACTGCCCATCCGCGCTATCCGTCCTTCTTGCATGATGATCACTCGATCCACCACCGACAGGAGGTTCGGCCTGTGGGTCACGATCACAACGGTTCGCCGGTCTCTCCGCAGCCCTTCGATGGCACGGATCAGTGCCCGATTGCCATCGCTGTCCAAATTGGCATCAGGTTCATCGAGTACGACGACGGCGGGCTTGCCGAACAGCGCCCGCGCGAGGCCGACCTGCTGCCGCTGCCCACCCGATATTCCGACGCCATCCTCCCCAATCTCGGTCAAATAGCCGTTGGGGAGGCGTTGGATCATCTCGTGTGCAGAGGCGTGAGTTGCAGCCTCAATCACTTCAGCATCGGATGCATCCGCTCGGAAACGCGCAATGTTGTCTCGCACAGAACCGGTGAACAGCTCGATATCTTGGGGCAAGTAGCCGAGCGCAGTGCCGAGTTGCTCCGGATCGTAATGGCGCAAATCGTTGCCATCGAGCCGCACGCATCCCCGCGCCGACGGCCACGCACCTACAAGGGCACGCGCGAGCGAGGATTTACCCGAGCCCGATGGTCCGACAAGCGCAACGATCTCTCCAGGATCTAAAGTGAAGGTCGCGCCCATGACGACCGGCGTGTTTGCGCCGGGGGGAAGGACGACAAGGTTCTCGACGGAAACCGTGCCCTTGGCGTCAGGCAGACGTATCCGTCCGACAACCGCGGGATTTTCCTCAAAAATGCGGTTGAGACGCGCATAGGCGCTGCGCGCGGACACAACGCTTTTCCATTGTGCCACCATGATTTCGATCGGGGCAAGCGCGCGACCCATGATGAGTGACGCCGCGAACAAGACGCCTGCGGAAATTTCCTGGTTGATTGCCAGGTAAGCGCCGACGCCGATCATAGCCACCTGAATGGCCATGCGCAGGAACTTCGACACTGCCAGGAGGGTACCTCCGCGCTCGCCCGCGCTGACGGAGTGACCGAGCGCTTCCTCACGGATGCCGGTGCACTGTGACTGGATAGCACGCCCCATGCCGAGCGCCTGAATTGCCTCTGCGTTGCGCAGCGACGAGCCCAGCCTTTCGATCGCGCGAATGTTCGTGCGCGAGGCTCGCGAGAGCAAGCCCTTCGTCGCTCGCTCATTTACGAGCGCGATCGTCACGACTGCCAGGGCGCCGACGAGAGCCACAAGGCCGATCATTGGGTGAAGCAGGAAACAGATCACAAGGTAGATCGGAGCCCAGGGCACATCCATCAGCGCCATAGTGACACCGCCAGAAAGAACGTCGCGCATGAGATCGAGATCGCGCAAACTCTGTGCATGGTTCGATCCACGTACCCGTAAGGCCGAGGAAAGCGCCGCCTCGAATGCGGGGCCGGACAAGAGCCGGTCCAGCCGCACGCCAGCCTGCACGAGAATACGCGCCCGATAATGTTCGAGGGCCGCATAGGTCATCAGCAGAATAGCCACGATCACCGAGATCATGACGAGCGTGACGGCATTACGGCTCGTCAGCACGCGATCATAAATCTGCATCGTGTACAGCGGAGACACGAACATCAGAAGATTGACGAAGAGTGAGAGCCCGCCGGCCGCTACGAGGCCCGGACGGATCTCGCGCAAGGCTCCCGCGAGCGGTGATGGCACCTGCAAGGAGGGATTTGTCATCTCTTATAATCCAATGAAAGCCGTCGCGCGCGTTTTCGACTACAACGTCGCGCAACCTAATAAGCCCAAACGCCCCGATGGCCCTTTGAAATTGCTGCGTGTCTTTCGCCAGCAAAGAGGTTGAAGGCAGAGCCGGAACTGCTCGAGTTGGTCCAACTGCAAGGCCACACTCATCCGCCGCAGCCAATGGCTCCCCTTACCCATCAGGCTGAGTCGTTCCACGTGAACAGGTTGTCAATGTGTGCCATTGGGTGGCGGTGGGGTAACTCAAGTTCTTCAGCCTAAGTGCGGCGTCCGAAAATAATTCCATTTCTGAATACTTCCAGCTCATATATTCTCCATTTGGAATGCTTTGCACTCAAAGCAACCGTTGGTTGAAATAGGTTCATCGACCATCAAGAGAGCTTATCGACTTGCCGGAAAACTCTAACCGAATAGCGAAATAATTCGGGTGAGGTGCAAAATACTAACGTTGATGTCCAAAATGCGGCACGGAGAAGGCTATACTGTGAGGCTCCACGGTAGGCGTCGCAGAAACAAGCTTGGGCTTACGTCGGGTTGCAGACGTTATCTTGCGTTACTACTTTGGCGCCGTGGGTTTTGCCACTCGTGCGAGGACCGCTGTCAGTCACCCGGGCTCAACGTGAGCTCTGCACCGGTATCGCAAACGCCAAAATCATCGTCGCAATGACATGTGGTTCCAGCGTCAGCCCATTGACGGCGAGCGGCTTATCTTCGAGTCTCCGCGCGGATCACGGAGATCGAACTTGCCCACAGAACCCGACTGCTTGAGCGCGCCATCTCCGTGGCCTTCGCGAGTACTCGCAGAGGCATCGATCCATTTCGCTGTTGGCCTGACGCCGGGTATTTGGCCAGGATGGTCCGGGCCTTGCTAGCTTACAAGGCGCCTCGCGCTGCAACCCAAAAGCTTCGGGTAACAAGTTGCGGTTGGAAGACCACGTCGGCCCAATAATTCGCGGCGGCAAAGGTGTTGGTCGGGAAGAGGCCCTCCAGGTCGAAGGGTTAAAGGAGAGCCAAGAGGGCAGGGAAGAAGCACTGGCGGTGGTCGCTGCCAGGGCGCGCATACGCTGCTAGCTAACCGCCCGATACCTACGAGGGGGACCCCGAACAGAGTCAAGCAGGTCCTGATCTCGAGGCACACATTCAACGCGTGGCGACGAGGTGCCTATTCGCCTCTCGAACAACTTTGTCCCAAGAATCCTGACCGGTTCTGATCCAGTTCGGCAATGCCACCACGACCGAAAGGCCGGACGCCGAACCTGCCAAGCTCAAATGATCCCTTCCGGGAAGGACTACATCCGGTTCCAGCGTTCGCTCAACCGAGCCGGGTTCGCACCAAAGGCGAGAGTCAGCATAAGCACGGACCTATAGAGGCGAATTAAAACAACGCCAAAGAATGCGAGCCCCCGGGCGCGCCAGCCCTCTAGCCGATTCGAGAGACCGATCCGAGCAACCTCTGCGACGGGCGAAAGTGCGACGGCCACGCTGCGCACGATCCACCGCAGCCGCCAGCCGCGTTTCGACTGCATTCGCACAAAATCGTGTGCTGTATGCCGCTCCCATTTGCGGGCGAGCTCTGCAAGGTTCCTGCGAGCCGGGTGATAGACAATCATGTTCGAACAATATTGTGTGCGGTAACCGAGCCGCGATGCTCGCTGCCCCCAATCGCGATCTTCCGCAATCTCAATTCCGCCATACGGCCCGACCTCAGCGAAGATATCAGCTCGCACCGCCAAATTTCCGGTGCCCGTAAATCCCTGCCTGGCGATGTATTCGTTCATGCGGTACGCGAACACGCTCTCATACGCTTCTAGCAGCGTCGGCCGGCGCGGATCTTGACACGCAATTCGCACATCGCCGCCCAGGATGGCAATCTCGGCGTTTTCCGAAAAGCAATACTCGATCTGGGACAGCCAACCTCCGTCGGCAAGGCAATCCGCGTCGATAAATGCAAGAATATCGCCACTGGCGCGCGAGGCGCCCAGATTACGCGCTGGCCCAGGACCCGGTGTTAGCTCCAATAGAACGATGACCCCAGGGAACGCAGAACAAACGTCGTCCGGCATCATTGTCGAGCCGTTATCGACAACGATGAACTCGACCGGCTGTCTAGGCCGTCTTTGAGCGAAAAGCGATGCAAGGCACTGCTTCAGAGCGTCCGGCTGATCAAGATGCGGGATAATGACGCTGATCATTTACGTTCAATCCTGACAGGAGCAGGTTTCGGTACACCTCAAGATACCGCCGGGCTTCGGCGGGCCACTGAAATTCGCGTTCGGCAATGGCACGGCCCGACAACGCCATACGCCTGCGCCGTTCAGGATCATCGATAAGCGTAAGTATGCCGTCAGTGAGCGCGCGGGCGGAGTGCTCCCGCACAACCAACGCGGCATTACCAGCTTCGCGTGTCGCTTGGCGCAAATTGAACTGAACGATGGGCAAGCCCAGCATCATGTATTCAAACACCTTGTTCATGGATAGCTTGTCATTAAATTCGTTGGGCGGATCAGGAATGACGCCAATGCTTAGCGCCGACAGATACGCGATGAGTGAGGGGCCGCTGAGATATCCGGTAAAACGCACCGAGCTGCCCAAATCCAGTTCGGCGGCGATGTCCTTCAGCCGGTTGAGTTCCGGTCCATCGCCGATAATAACGCAATTGATGTCGTCACGCTTTCGAACATGCAGAACCTCAGCTATGGCTCGGAGCAATGTTTCCACACCGTCCTGGGCGCCCATGATGCCTAAATAGCCTACGAGATGCTTTCCGGGAACAAAGAGGGAACGGTCAGGAGCCGCGCGCTTGAACTTGGCGGCCTCTGGATAGCTCTTCACCACAACGACCCTGTCGGGATTCATGCTGCCGCGTGCCACGGCGATGTCGCGAAAGGTTTCATTGGTGGCGATGCTTGCATCGGCGACGCGAAAGGTTTGCCTCTCTAGGAAGCACATAAGCCGATAGAGGAAATCCTTTCGGCCGAATTTGCTCAGATAGAGCTCCGGACCCAAGTCATGGTGATCGAACACGAAAAATGTGCCAAAGAGAATCTTATGAATGAGAGCTACGAGAAACATTAAATCCGGAGGATTGCATGCCTGTATGACGTCAATCCGCCTACGCCACCTTATCCGAAATGAAAGGTAAACCTGGTGGCAAAGAGCGGTGAAATACTCTTGCATGTAGCCAATAGTGGAGTCCGCCTCCCGTAGCCGATGACGATATATATGAATACCCCCCATCACCTCGTAGGCCTTATCGTAGCCTTTTCCCATGGGGCAAATGACCGACACCTCATAGCCGGCCTCATATAAGGCTTGAGCTTCTTGCCAGACTCGCCGATCGAACGGGACGGGCAGGTTCTCAACCAGGATCAGAACATGGTGACGAATTGGCATGGCTGCCTCCCACGTGTCCGCAGATCACGTCCAGGCAAGACCATACGTTTCGCTATCAATAGCCTCCAGTTGCCAAATGGGATAGGGACTTGCACCTTTTGTCGAAGTACCTTTGCTCGTGAAGCAGCGATATACCAAGTATCGCAATCCGTGCATGTTCTTGGGGCGGGTAGCTGGGGAGGTGGAGTGTGTCACACTCTGACTTGAAAAGGGTCGATAAGAGCATCGAGACATGCCCGATTTCTTTTGCCGATGTGGCCCGGGTTGCCCAATTCCTCCACAATGAGTTGAACGGTCGGATCACACCGGAAAAATGGGCTGCCGCCATCCAGCCGTCATGGCAGATGGCATCGCCCAACCACGGCTTCATGCTGGTTTGTGGAGATCGCGTGCTCGGCGTCTATCTTGCGTTTTACTCGCAGCGGCACGTTGAAGGTCGGTTGGAGAGGTTCTGCAACTTAGCCGCATGGTGCGTAACCAAGGAATATCGGTCGCATGGGCTGAAGCTTCTGAGAGCGGTGCTTGCTCAGGATGGCTACACCTTTACCGACTTGTCGCCCAGCGGCAACGTCGTCTCGCTGAATGCTCGCCTTAACTTCCAGCATCTGAATACGGCGACCAGGTTGGTTCCGAACTGGCCGTGGCCGCGATGGGCGACGCGCACGCGCGTAATCTCCGATCCGACCTCAATCGAATGCAGGCTCCGGGGGCGCGACCTTGAGATTTACCGGGATCATGTGCACGCAGCTGCAGCGCACCATCTGGTTGTGCTTCGAGATAATGAATATTGCTATGTGATTTTTCGACGGGACCGGCGGAAGAGCCTTCCGTTGTTCGCGTCGATCCTGCACGTGGGCAATCCCGAACTGTTTCAAAAGGCCGCCCGTCATGTCTACAGCTATCTCCTTACTCGCTTCGGCGTCGTGGCGACGCTGGTTGAAGAACGCGTGGCCGGTTGGTGCCCGCGCTTCTCCGTCGCGCTTCGTTCGCCACGTCCCAAGATGTTCCGGAGCAGCCGATTAGAAGCCAGCCAAATCGATTATCTCTACAGCGAACTCACATGCGTCCCGTGGTGACGGGGAGGACGCCCATGCAACCGCTAATCAAGGTCAACCTGTCCGATTTGCCTCGTCACGCAGCGCTGCTCCACGCGCCAGCTCCTGCTCTTACCTACAAGAACACGACTTATGGGTATGCCGAGCTTTGGAAGCTGATTTGCGGATTCGCTTCTGGCCTGACAGCAACTGGGCTGCGTCGCGACGATCGGGTAGCGGTTCTGCTCGAAAAACGCATCGAAACGGTGGTCGCCATTTTCGGCACCGCTGCGGCGGGCGGCGTCTTTGTGCCGGTGAACCCGCTCCTAAGGCCGCAACAGGTAGCCTACATCCTTGCCGATTGCGGCGTGCGCGTGCTGGTGACCTCCGCCGACCGTCTGACGCAGCTGCAAGACCATCTAAGCAGCAACAGTTTGATTGACCAGGTAATCCTTGTCGACGAAAGGTCCAGTGGGAGTGATGGGATCAGTGTTCCGGGCTGCCAGGTGCGCCACTGGAGGCAAATTTTTGCTGATAACAATGCCGAGCTTCCCCGGATCTGTACGGTCGACTCCGAGATGGCAGCGATGCTCTACACGTCTGGTAGCACGGGTAAACCCAAGGGGGTCGTTCTCAGTCATCGCAATCTGATCGTCGGCGCAGAGAGCGTCAGCCATTATCTGCAGAACTCCCCAGCCGACACGATCCTTTCCGTCTTACCGCTAAGCTTCGATGCGGGCCTTAGCCAGCTGACGACGGCATTCAACGCAGGCGCGCATGTCGTGCTGATGAACTATCTCCTGCCTGGCGATGTTGTACGACTCTGCGAAAAACACCGGGTTAGCGGAATTACCGGTGTTCCTCCTTTCTGGATTCAGGTCGCGAACCTGGAGTGGCCGGCCGAGGTTGCCTCACGGCTACGCTATTTCGCGAACACCGGGGGGCGAATGCCGAAGACTACGCTCGACAGGCTACGCGCTCTGTTTCCAAAGGCGCTTCCCTACCTGATGTATGGCCTCACCGAAGCCTTTCGCTCGACTTATCTTGATCCGGCCGAAGTCGACCGCCGGCCAGACTCGATCGGCAAAGCGATCCCCAATGCCGAAATCCTGGTCTTGCGGCCGGACGGGTCGCGCTGTGATCCCGGGGAACAAGGCGAACTTGTGCACCGCGGTCCCCTAGTGGCGTTGGGTTATTGGAACGATCCGGTCCGGACGGCGGAACGATTCCGGCCGATGCCGGGCCGTGACGCTGGTTGGCGGGCCCCCGAGATAGCTGTGTTTTCCGGGGACACGGTTGTGGCCGATGAGGAGGGTTTCCTGTTCTTTGTCGGGCGTAGGGACGAGATGATCAAAACCTCCGGGTATCGCGTCAGCCCGACAGAGATCGAAGAGGTCGCGTATAGCACAGCCCTGGTCCGCGACGCCGTCGCGCTTGGCGTCGAAGATCCGGTCTTGGGGCAACGCATCGTTTTAGTGGCGAGCTCGATAGGCCAAGGGCCCCTCGACATCCCGGCCCTGTTGTCTGAGTTCAGGCGCGAGTTGCCCCAGTACATGGTTCCTTCGAAGGTGGTCGAAATGAAACCCATCCCAACGACGCCTAACGGGAAATTCGATCGCGTCCTGCTGCGGGAGCTGCTAGCATCGTGAATTCGCATCCGACCATCGCACTGTTCGACGTTGTGGGGAACTGGCTCTCCGTAGGTGGCATTCCCATCAACCGGCTTGCGGAGTGTGTCGGCGGCACACCGTTCTTCGCCTATGATCGCCGACTGATCACATCGCGTGTCAAATTCCTTCGCTCTGTCCTGCCCTCGGACATTCATTTGAGCTATGCGGTGAAAGCCAATCCCATGCCTGCGGTCGTTCAGCATTTGGCTCGGCTGGTCGATGCCTTCGACGTTGCGTCGACGACTGAAATGAAGACGGCGCTTGATACGCCGATACCGGTATCGCACATCAGCTTCGCGGGACCAGGGAAAACTATGGTCGAACTCACACAGGCGGTCGCCGCCGGCGTGACTATCGAGATCGAATCCCCAACCGAAGCCGCACGCGTCGTCGAGGTCGGCAGCCGGCTTGGAATTCGGCCGCGCGTTGCTTTACGGATCAACCCTGATTTCCAAATCAAAGGATCCGGGATGCGCATGGGTGGCGGGCCGCAGCAGTTCGGAATCGACGTCGAGGAAATACCGTCGCTGCTCCAAAAGCTTGCAGCCGCAGACCTGGACTTTCTCGGTTTTCATGTTTTCTCCGGGTCGCAGAACCTTCATGCAGACATCCTTTGTGAGGCCTTGGCAAAGCATGTCTCACTCCTGATCAGGCTTGCCGAAGAATGCCCGTGGCCAGTCCGCTATCTCAATCTTGGCGGTGGGTTCGGGATTCCGTATTTCGAAAAGGACCGTCCACTGGACCTTCTGGCCATCGGAGAGACTCTGAGTGAACTGATGGAGTGCGCAGTCCGCCCGAATCTTCCCGACGCACGCGTCGTCATCGAACTCGGGCGATATCTGGTCGGTGAGTCTGGAGTCTATGTCACGCGCGTCGTCGACCGCAAGGTGTCACGTGGAAAAGTGTATTTGGTCGTCGATGGCGGTCTTCATCATCAATTGGCCGCGTCCGGCAATTTCGGCCAAGTCATTCGCCGAAACTATCCGATCGCTGTCGCGAACAGAATGAAGGAGACCGAGTTTGAGAACGTCTCGGTCGTTGGTTGCCTTTGCACACCGCTCGACATCCTGGGCGACAATATCACACTTCCGCGCGCAGATATTGGTGACCTTGTGGTCGTTTTTCAAGCAGGTGCTTACGGTCTGACCGCCAGCCCGACAGCATTTCTCGGGCATCCACTTCCGGTGGAGATTCTCGCCTAGGCGCCAAGTTTTATGCCCCATTTGGGTTTTTTGAGGGAGCAGACGAACGTCATGAACTCATGTACATCAACACTCGACGAGGTGAAGGCCATTATCATTCAAACGCTTGGCATAGAAGACGCAAGCAGGATTGCGGGCGCTTCGACCTCCTTGTTCGGTAGTATACCCGAGCTGGACTCTTTTGCTGTGGTCAATCTGGCCATGGCCATCGAATCGCGGTTCGGATTCGAGATCGACGACAGCGATTTTACGGCTGAAGTCTTCGAGACCGTCGGATCGCTTGCCGGATACGTTGACTGCAACCGCCGTCAGTAGACAGGGGGTCTCAGCGTGGTGAGAAATCAGCAGGAGATCGGCAGCAAGCGTGTGGGGAAGCCCTGTCCCCTGTCTGTTGTTGTCGTCACCTTCAACAGCGCTTCCGCCCTGCCTGCATTGCTCGACTCTCTGCCGGCAGGCCTGAAAGGCATCGACGATGTCAGGGTCATCGTCGTCGACAATGAGTCCGTGGATGACTCGGCTGGGCTGGCAGAATCGCACCCAGTTCGGCCGGTAGTCATACGCATGGGTAGAAATGCGGGCTATGCGGCCGCCATCAATGCAGCTGCGTCAATCACAGATTCCGATTCCGATATGCTGATCCTCAATCCCGACCTTCGGCTCTACCAAGGCGCGGTAAGACCGCTTATCGAGCGTGCCGCAACGGCGTCCGTGGGAATTGCCGTTCCCAGAAATTTCCGGGAGGATGGAACGACCGATCCGACATTGCGGCGCGAACCGTCCCTATGTACGGCATGGGCCGATGCGGTTTTGGGCGGAACCCTCGCCGCCGGGCTCGGTTGGGGCGAGATTGTCGGCAAAGCAAACAACTATGATCGTAGCGGATCGATAGAGTGGGCAACCGGATCGGCGTTGTTGGTTTCAGCTAAGGCGCGGCGCGTCGTAGGTGACTGGGACGAAGCATTTTTTCTCTATAGTGAAGAGGTAGATTATCAGAGAAGGGTCCGCGAGGCCGGCTTCGAGATCGTCTATGAGCCGCGCTCGCAGGTCACACATACTGGTGGTGGCAGTGGAACCGATCCACGATTGTTCGCGCTGCTCACGGCAAATAGGATCCGCTACTACAGGCGCCATCACGGCGTTTTGCCGACGTTGTTATTCAGGCTGGGCATAGCTTTTGGCCAGGCCCTCAGGTCCTGGCGCGGATCGGCCCATAGGGCGGCGCTACAAAGCGCTGTGATGCCCTTGAGGCCAGCGTCGTACTTCCTGACAAAACGGCAGAGCTGAGAATGCCGACGGCCTCGAGAAAATTCCGGGTTCTGAATTTTCACGGAATCGGAACGCCCCACCGCGTGCTTGATCCGCTTGAAGATGTTTTTTGGATCGGCATTGACCGCTTCCGCGATGTGCTCGACCGTATCGCTGTACATTCCGACCGCGAGCGACTGTTCATCACATTCGATGATGGCAACATCTCCGACTTCTTGATCGCGGTTCCGGAATTGCAGAAGCGCGGCCTCAGCGCCGAATTCTTTGTGCTGACGGGGCGCATCGGCGATCCGGGATCGCTCGGTGCCGAGGACATCCGAGCTCTCCTGCAGATGGGCATGCGCATCGGCAGCCACGGCATTGCTCACTGCGATTGGACCAGTTTGTCTGCGAGAGAACTTAACAACGAGCTGAATGCGTCAAAGGCGACGTTGGAGCGAATATGCGGCGAGCCCATTCGATGCGCTGCTATACCGTTCGGGCGCTACAATGCCGCGGTTTTGGCGGCGTTGCAAAAAGCCGGCTACGTAGCTGCCTATTCGAGCGATGGAGGCTGCATGCAAGCAACTGCCTTTCTTAGGCCGAGAACCTCAATCCGGCACGATACCTTGGACGGCGAACTTACAGAGATATTGTCTGGGAAAATGTCCAATCTGCGGTGGCTTCGCCGAGCCGCCGCCATGGCTATTAAGAGATGGGTTTAGTCGCGAGGTCAATATGAGCGGCCCGCGATGTCGGTGCTGAAACTTGCCATTCAGCAGGAGGTGATAGGTGCCCCGCAATGCGGGCCACACGTCAGCCGTTCATTTTCTTACGAAATACGAACAAATTCAGCAAGCTATTCACCGCAACAGGTTATTTTGGGGGACTAAAGGCGGTCCGATAGAAGGCAACGATGTGCTTGTCTCCGTCCTCAAAGCGCTCGTAGCAGGTAAGCCATTCATGAAGAGAAAACACCTCTCTGTGCCCCACGCTCTCCATGACGAACGCCATTCGTGTAGCTCTACCCTGTCTATCAGAGCGAATCTTGTTGAGAACGGAGTCCAGTAGGCGAGGTTCGAACGGATTAAAGAAGTAGAGCGCCGTAACGTCTGTATAGTCTGTCTCTTCCGCCGCCTGACAAAGGATTTTAGCGTCCGCTCTTCGCCCTCTAAGTCGCGTCACGTTCCGTTTGGCGGCATCCGCACGCATTGACGAATATTCGATCCCGATAGCCCGCTGTATCTTATGCCTGGCCGCGAGGCACACTACGCGACCCTTGCCGCAACCAACGTCTGCGAACGTGTCCGCCTCCGTCAGGTTCAACTTCCGGAGGACGGATCGCGTGCAAGAGTAGGTGACCGTCGCGTAATACACATGTCCCGGCAATTCCGCAGGGGCTGTTCCAGTTGTCGAAATGCCGAGCCACAAGTCCTGCAGATGGTTTGTGGCGCGCTGAGCCGAATGTCGAAGGACCGTGAGCACTGGTCTCCCCCTGGTATAGCCCAACTAGCGGCACGATATAGATTCTTCCGCGGGCTTGTCCCCGTCTCACCTTGGTGCGGCTGGGAGGAACCCGTATCGGGTCCAGCGCTCGCTCCGCGCACGTTGCATCTTTAAACGACCATTCTATCGTGCTGCAAATAACATAGATTCGACAGCAGCATAGCGGTACTCATCTTCACTGGTGCGGCGCAGCATCGAAGCCGATCACGACATGTGGACCGATCTCCGGCTGGCGTCAATGTGTCCCGACCAGATGCTTCTTCAGGCGGCGGAAGTTGCGAATCACCACCGGAGGGGCGAGTTCGACGGCCACTTCATTGATCTTGGTCCGCCAATCCATGCGGTCGGTCGTACCTGGACGGACCCGAAACTGTGTTGTTGTGTCCCGCTTCGTCTCGTCCCACGTTGAGGTGTAATAGTAGAGCGCAATCGACCTTCGAGGGACACTCTCGGGATGATTGATTGGTTGCGGATTTCCGTGCATGCTCTCCTGGGTCGTATTGAAAATTACACACCTGTTGAAACCCGGAACTATGGACTGGGCGCATCTGGTCATGCCCTGATCCCACAGTTCGAGTTGGCCACCATACTCCGCTCGCCAGTCTTTGTTGAGGTAGATCAGCACATTGACGCGCCGCTCCAGATTCATCGGCTTGTGATGATTGAAGTCAGCATGCATCGACAGGTGGCCGCCCTGATGGATGCGGTGGAGGCCTGCGCCGGCAAAATATGGATCCGGGATGAGTCCTTTTATTCCGGTAATGTTTTCAATGACGCGGATGAATGGCCGCGAGTTGAACGAGTAGAAGATCTGTCGTGTGGAAGGCGGGAGAATGTCTGGGTTGAAACTTTCCTTCTGCCGCTCCTGGTGTCTGTCGAATTTCTGTTCGGCGACGTCGGACCCGGCTGGAAAATCCCTGACGCAAATCTCAAGCACGTTGGACGGCAGGAATTCCTCTATAACTATGTGCGGGAAAGGGTCTGCACTCTGAAAGCTCTCGCGAAGTTCGCTGCCCTTGTCGCGGTCGATGTCGCCGGCAATCAGCCCGTTATTCTCATCCATTTCATGCAGATAGACCATGATATCCCCCAAGGAGAACCAGGTGGACCCGTATTTAGGCCGGACAAATCTACATGGCCAGCCATGCGCGGGACAATCGGCGAGGGATCAACTTAAGTGTCACCCGAGGTTACTCAATTAGAGGAAGTCGAGGTTACCCTAGTCCGTTTGCGCATCGGTTTGTGCTGGGTTCATACGGATGCCGGCCGACCTTGAACTGGCCGGCATCCCCCCGTCGGGCCGAAACCCGCCCGAGGGCAGGCCAGGGGTTGGTGCACAAGCTCGAAGCTTTCACCCGCGAAGACGCCTTACCCAGCAGCGCGTGCCGATAGCCCTGCAAGCTCTCCTCGACGATGCGGATCTCTCTTCATCCGTCCACCCCCGCCGTCAAGCTAGGGCATCGGCAGTGCAGGACCTCAACTCGTGAAACAACTGCAGCGACAAGGACATGGAATTATAGCGCCCTCACGCGCGTACGCGACAATCCCGCGGCCTTCGGCGTATGCACACGGAAATTTGGATCCCCTGCTATTATCCAAATTGCCGACTAGGCGACGCTAGTGATTTGACGTGTAATTGCGGCTGTGCGGCAAATTTCGGATGGATTGATCTGCGTCCAATCCGGAACGGCGCGTTACTATGGGCCCGCCGAGACGGGAAGAAGTTGGGGGTCTCGCGAAGCGATGGCGGCATCTGTTCTCGCAGCGTCTGTTGTCAATGCGGCGCGCCTTCAGCTCGGCCGCCGCGCGCGTCAGTTCAGTGACCTCCTGGCGAAGGACGGATACCAAGGAATCGTACGTCGTGTAAGGCTGAAGGCGTCGGATTGGATCAGGCCCCGCAGCGTGGTTTGGTCCGTCTTTCCCGAGGACGTGATGGCGGCTGATCTTTTACGACCGCCGGTGACCGTGGTTCCGAAGATTGCCCCCGGTGAGCCGATCGTAGTGAACTGGGTGATGGAAGCATCCGGCCGCGGATCCGGAGGTCACACCACGACTTGCCGGATTATCAAGTACATGGAACGAAGGGGATATGTGAACCGCGTCTATTTGTATGATCCATTTGGGGGCGATCATAAGTATTATCAAAGGATTTCGCGGGATTACTACGGCATCACTTGCGAAATAAGTGACGTAAGGGCCGGAATGAAGGACGCTCACGCGGTGGTAGCCACCGCCTGGCCGTCGGCTTATGCCGTCTACAACGCGCGCTGTTCTGGAAAGCGGTTCTATTTTGTCCAGGACTACGAGCCGTTCTTCTATCCGGTCGGCACAAACAGCGTGCTAGCCGAGAACACTTACCGTATGGGCTTCCACGGTATCACCGCTGGGCGCTGGCTGGCTGAAAAGCTGTCGCAAGAGTTCGGCATGATGACCGACTTCTTTCCGTTCGGATGCGATACGGCCCGATATCGCCGGCAGTCGTCATCCAAACGATCGGGAGTGGCATTTTATGCTCGAGCCGGCACCCCGCGCCGCGCGGTTGAATTGGGTCTGCTGGCGCTTGAACTGTTCGCAAATCGGCGACCAGATGTGGAGCTACATTTGTTCGGTGAACGATTAGGAAACCTTCCGTTCAAATTTCTGAATCACGGATTGGTAACGCCAGCCAAGCTTAGTGAGATCTATAACCGCTGCTTTGCTGGTCTTAGCCTGTCATTGACGAACGTTTCTCTGGTACCCTTCGAGATGCTTGCGTGCGGCTGCATTCCGATCGTCAACGACGCCGAACACAATCGCATGGTATTGGATAACCCCCACATTCGCTATGCCCCTCCCACGCCTCACTCGCTCGCGACTGCACTGGAAGCGCTGGTGAATATGCCAGATTTCGAAGCAACCTCCAGACGGGCGGCTGAAAGCGTCGTGTCTGCATCGTGGGATGATGCCGGAGCGGCGGTCGACGCGGCATTCCGTCGGGCCTTGGCGCGTAGTGTCTGATGGTGAAACCGACCTTGGATCCCTTCAGGTGGGCGATGGTAAGAAAGGGCCGGCAGGCTTCAAACTTTATTTTGTCGCCATACCGACCGGAGCGAGAGCCTGAAGAGGTGGTTCGAGCATACGAGGAAATGAACCTGAGTCAGATTGTTGAGCAGCAGCTGTAGCAAAGATCGGACATGGAACGCACCAAACGAGTCCCTATTGGGCGCCTATCACCATGAACATCCTCATATACCCTCAAGAGCTGGTTGTTGGCGGCAGCCAAATAAACGCCATCGAACTTGCGGGTGCGGTTCGAGACCGGGGACATGACGTTGTGGTCACCGCGCCGTCAGGGGCGCTCGTTCCCATGATCGAGAGCTTGGGGCTGGACTACATACCTACGCCCGTCGTGTCGACCTATCCATCGGTGGCGACGATCGAACATCTCATACGCGTCACACGAAAACGAAAGTTCGATCTAATTCACTGTTATGAGTGGCGGCCAAGCATCGAGGCTGTTTTGGGCCCCCATCTCTTTTCCCAGACGCCGGTCATAATGACCGTGCTGTCCATGCAGATTCCGTACGCCCTGCCGCGGCATATCCCGATGATTCTAGGTACCGCGGAGCTCGTCGATAAGGCGCCGCATGGCCGGAGTGTCTGGCTGATGGAGCCACCGATAGACACCATTAAGAACTGCTCAACGGATAGTGCCGCCGCGCGAGCGAGATGGTCGTTTCGAGACGACGACATAGTAGCCGCTGTCGTTTGCCGGCTGACGACGGATTTGGAGAAACTCCACGGGGTCTTGGCAGCGATCTATACCGTCAGTGATCTTGCTGAACATTTGCCATTGAAACTCCTCGTCGCGGGCGACGGCGAAGGACTCGGGCAGGTAAGGCGTGCGGCCGAGGTTGCAAACCGCCGCTGGGACCGGCAAATCGTCACGGTTACGGGTCTAATGCTCAACCCTCACGATGCGTATGAAGCTTCGGACATTGTGCTGGGAATGGGGAGTTCCGCGCTCAAGGGAATGGCCTTTGCCAAACCGCTGGTCGTGCAAGGGGCGAGCGGATTCTGGCGGCTGCTCGACGAGGCGTCTGTCGAACTATTCCTGCGGCAGGGCTGGTTCGGCAACGGAGGCAATGGTGCAGATGACCTGAAAGCGATCCTGTCGGACTTGGCCGCCGATCCAGACAGACGGTCAGCTTTGGGCCGCTTCGGACGAACACTCGTCGAGCAGCGGTTCAGTCTCGATAATGCGGCTACTCGGCTGATCGAAATGTATAAGAATACCATAGACAGCAAAGCATCAATGGCAAGGCGGCTCCCCTCCATCACCCGACTGGCAGTCGAATTGACCAAACTCAGGACGGTTACCGGTTTGCGGGCCTCGCGGGAGGCAGTGGCAAAGGTATTGGAAATGAGCTCTGCATCGACAGCAAACCAGCTGCTCGTTGGGGAGGTCGCGAACGCACGGCAATCGAATCCGCTTCCACTGGCGCGCATTCTCCGGGTGAAGCCAGTTCCCCAACAGGTCCCCGTGGCCAAGGTTACCGTAATCATACCATGCTACAACTATGCGCGCTTTTTGCCAGCAGCCGTGCAAAGCGCGCTTTCTCAAGGGGGTGCTGAAGTCAGTGTCATCGTCGTTGACGATGCCTCAACAGATGAAAGCTTGAAAACGGCCTCTGAATTGGCGGCTTCCGACCCCCGTGTCACGGTGGTCGCACATCAAACGAATCTGGGGCCGGTGCAGACGTTTAACGATGGACTCGCACTGGCTCGTGGCGAATTTCTTGTGCGACTTGATGCAGATGATTTGTTGACACCGGGTTCTCTGCGCCGAGCTTCAGCCGTCATGCATCGCTATCCGTCTGTCGGGCTTGTCTATGGCCATCCGTTGCACTTCGCCGGCGACGTTCTTCCGACCCCGCGGCAGCAACCGACGTTGTGGACCATTTGGCCAGGTAGGCAGTGGCTCGCGGCGCGCTGCCATTCTGGAAAGAATGTGATCACTTCCGCTGAGGTCATGATGCGGCGCTCAGTTGTGGAACAAATAGGCGGGCAGCAGCCATTGGACCACACGCACGATATGGAGATGTGGCTGCGCTTGTCGGCTTTCTCAGACGTCGCTTATATTCACGGATCGGACCAAGCCTGGCACAGGGAGCATGTGCAGAGCCTGTCGGCGCGAGAGGTTGACAGTTTCCGGGACCTGGTGGAGCGGCGTGCTGCGTATGAGATCCTGTTTGCGGGCTCGGCGGGCCAGATTCCCGAGGCAGCGGTCTTGCGGGCCGACGCGATGATGGCAATAGCGGCGAACGCAGTGGAACTCGCCTGCCGCCAATATGACCATTCGGTTGTCGACGCTAAAAAGGTTCAGGCCCTACGCGACATCGCTTGCTCACTGGTGAAGAGCGTAGACGATATTCCGGGCTGGAAAGGACTGGAGCATCGGATGGCCATCGGCTCCGGCCGTGCAGCTCAGAATCCTGTTTTCTTTGCAGAGCGGGTGGTTCGCGGTTTGCGCAGCCGGTATCGCCATTGGCGCTGGCACAGAACGGGCGAATGCTGAGGTCAAGTTCCAAGGTTCCTGCGTGACTGGTTAATCTGCTGCCTCCCCTGGAACTGCTTCCTTTTGCGCGTCGTCGGAAGATGCGATGTAGTTTCATCAGGCCTTACGTCCAGTAGCCATACGCTGCTCCCCAGCAGAAACATGAACCACACGTACGTCGCACCATAGAAGTGCACTGTGCACCCTACAAAAAAGTAGGTGCTGAAGCATATGATAAGAGAGATGCGCACGGCATCCAGTTTCTCATCGAGCCCCTTTTTAAAAACCAGCGTGCCGGTCAGCCAAAGGCACGAGCCCATCATCAGGAGAGCAGCCGGGAGGCCGTGTCGGATCGCGGTGAGAAGCCAGAAGTTGTCTACGCTGGCAGACCCCATCCATGCCGGGCGCTCATACTCGGCAAGGCCGATGCCAAAAAAGGGATGGTTAAGCACGGAAGCCGATCCGAAGTCCCAAATTGCCAGCCGATACCAGCCCGTCTGTGCGTCAAACGTAAAATGGGAGATGTAGAATTTCACCGGGGTCTGATTGGACCCGAACTCGACCACTAGGTATCCAACGAGAGCGATGCCCCACAGTATCTTCCACCGAAACTTGATTTCTCTAAGGAGCCAATTCCATACGGTCAGTGCGGTCTGGATCATCAAAGCTGCAATCGGTGCGGATGACATCGACAAAAAGGCCGTGCCTCCGACCGCCGCTGGCAAGAGCCAGCGCAATGCATTCCTGCCGCGGCCCAATACCAGATAGGTGACCGAAAGGAGGCTCCCGCAAAAGAGCCCGAACTCGATCGAGTGGTTGAACGGGCCCTGGACACGCCAGAAACCCCATCGTGGGTCCATCATGGTGATTTCGACGGCGGGGAAAACCGCGCTGAACGCCCAAAGGATTGGTTTACCGCCGGTGGCCCACTCGTAAAGGGCGAATGGGGACATGAGGATTACCAATTTGGCCCAAAGCAGAGTCATTCTGCAAAGACCATCCACTGATCTTATGAAACAACGTCCCAGGAAATAGGCCGCTAATGTTTCTATGAGCAGTATTCCCGCCGGCTGCATAGCCGCCTCGATCCCATGAGCGGAGACCAGGGTAAACCCGGCCCAAAGCGAGAAGAGGATGAACCCGATGTCGGGAAGTTTGATTCGGCCTGCCTTGCCGCGGATCCACATGATCATGCACAATGGAAGCGCAGCAATGAGAACAATCCGATAGATCGACAAGTTGAATGTGCCCAGGGGGATCACCCATGGAATGACGAGACCAATGAGGAAAATGGCTACTGGCCGAGGCAATCCCGTTCTCGACTGCAGCGTCTCCGAGCGGTGGCTGCTGGAGCGTAGGCCGTATCTGCTGGCGCGCGGACGCACTTCGGTGGCCGTCCCTGAAGTGAGCGGATCCAGTGAAACTTCCGCTGCGCATGGTACAATCTTCATTGCGCTCCTCAGCAGGTCTAGATTGAAATATTGAAATCATATCGGTGTAGAAATATGCGGTCAGCTTGGCAAAAGGTCGAGTTAATCCCCTCCATTTGACCGATCGAAAGCATGCCGGTGGCCCGGGATTCCGGTGGATTGGTGGCTACTTGTCGCCGCGAGGTGCTCCGCATGGAGGTCGGCACCTCGGAGGCCGAGCCGATCTGGACCGAGTTCCTGCGCAAGCTGACCCGCCGTGGCCTCGAAGGCGTCAAGCTGGCCGTCTCCGACGCCCACGAAGGCCTGAAGGCCGCCGCCACCAAGGTGCTCTGCGCGACCTGGCAGCGCTGCCGGGTCCACTTCATGCGCAACGTTCTCGCCCACGCTGGCAAGAGCGGCCGCCGTGTCGTCTCCGCCTTCATCGCCACCGCCTTCGCCCAGGAGACGCCGGAAGCCGCAAGCGCCCAATGGCGCGCCGTCGCCGACCAGATCCGGCCGAAGGTGCCCAAGCTCGCCGTCATCATGGATGATGCCGAAGAAGACGTTCTAGAGCGCGTCCGATGAAAGCGGAATCGGCGTGAGGATTCCTTTTCAGAGCGTTCTGTGATTCCCTCCTCCTGTCTTTGATTTGTCGGAGGGAACATGGCCCGAGCATTGAGTGATGATCTTCGCCACCGGGTTCTGGCTGCGTCGGCTGGTGGGATGTCCGCACGGTCGGCTGCAGCGCGGTTCGGGATCGGGATTTCAACGGCGATTGCCTGGATCGCGAGCGCTCGGCAGGGTCAGGTGAGCGCTGCCAAGCAGGGTCGACCTGGAGGTTCCCGTCTCGACGATCATGAGGCTTTCATCATCGGCATGATCGAGGCGTCGAAGGACATCACGCTGAACGAGATGGTTTTGCGTCTGGAAGAGGACCGATCCGTCTCTATCGGCCGCAGCACCCTCGACGTCTGGCTGCGCAAGCGCGGCTTCACATTCAAAAAAAGACCGCACATGCATTGGAGCAGGAGCGGCCAGACCTCCTGAAGCGGCGTCAGGACTGGTTCGATGCCCAGCTTGATCTCGATCCAGCCCGCCTCGTCTTCATAGACGAGACGGGTCTTTCCACGAAGATGTCCCGGCTTCGCGGTCGCGCGCCGCGCGGAGAGCGTTGCCGATCGGGCGTTCCGCACGGCCATTGGAAAACTACGACGTTCACCGGGGCGCTCAGGCTCTCCGGCATGACCGCGCCGATGGTCCTTGACGGGGCGATGAATGGAGTGGCTTTCCGGGCCTATGTCGAGCAGGTTCTCGTGCCGACCCTCACGCCCGGCGACATCGTCGTCATGGACAACCTGCCGGCCCACAAGGCGGATGGCATCCGACAGGCCATAGAAACCGCCGGCTGCACGCTGCTCTATCTCCCGCCCTACAGCCCCGACTTCAACCCGATCGAAAACGCCTTCTCAAAGCTCAAGGCGCTTCTGCGGGCACGGGCCGAACGCTCCGTCGACGCCCTGTGGAACACCGTTGGCGACATCGTCAAACTCTTCGAGCCGCAAGAGTGTGCGAACTACTTCGCAGCAGCAGGATATGACCCGGTTTAAAGTGGACGTGCTCTAGCCTACATGACCTTCCCGAAGGAGCACCGCGCCAAGCTGCACTCGACCAACCCGATCGGGCGCCTCAACGGCGAAATCAAGCGCAGGACCGAGGTCGTCGGCATCTTCCCCAATGATGACGCCATCGTCCGCCTCGTCGGCGCGATCCTGCTCGAGCAGAACGACGAATGGGCTGTGCAGCGCGCTATATGACGCCGGAAACCATCAGCCAGATGAGCGATGATCCGCTCATCAGCATGCCAGCCGTGGCGCGCTGATCATCCCGGCCCATGCCGGAGAACGCGGCGACGGAAGCCGCCACCTACACCACTTCCTGGGACATGATCCGGGCCTGCGTGTTGCCCGTGAGCTCGGCCGGTTATCGAGGAGGGCGGCAAACCGAGAATGATCGTCAGCGAACCAAGGTGAATTGGCACTACATCGCCGCTGGCAAGCCTCTCCAGAACACCTTCATCGAGACCTTCAATGGCATGCTGCGAGACGCATTCTTGAATGAAACCCTGTTCTCGTCTCTGAACCATGCTCGATAAGCGCTTTTAAGCTGGCGCCGCGACTACAATACTGATTCATAACACCCACCTGTCTATGTCGTTGAAGGAGGCTTTGCTGATCGGAATGCTATCCCGCGGAGTATGTCGAGCGAAGCGAGGAATTGACCCCCCTATTGCCTCACTCAGGAATGTTACTGAAGTTGGGGGCACTGAGATGTCCCGTATCTCCTCCTGCCGCGGCGGGAGGAGATACGGGCGCGCACTTCATCCAGTCGCCATTGAGCATGATCTGCCTGGCTATTTGCATACGCCAAGCCTTGACGGCCATCTGCACCGGCCGCAGCCGCTCGAGGGAGCTTGCCCGCCAGTCAGGCGGACAAGCTCCCGCAGTTCCAGTTCTTAAGCGGCGTAGTCCCAATTTACAAAAGACTGGTTGTGGGTGAACCAGTCGAACTGGTGCGCCGTGCCTTCCTCCGATGCCGTCGGGTCATGGGGCGGCGAACCGGATGCCGAACTATAACCATCCGCATCGTCAGCCGATGCTCCCATGGAGAATTCCTCCCCGGAATGCGCGCCAGCAGCTTTGTCAGTGGAGGTCCAGGTAGGGGCCGCATCCATGCCAGTGTCGACAGCATCATGTTTGTTGGCATAGCTCGACAGCTTGTCGAACACGACGTGATCAACATCACTCAGCCAATCGTGGCTTGAAGCGGTTTCACCGGTCGATACGCCTGACGGATCTCCGGACGATATGCCATCCTCCGCCTCCGTGGACGTGCTTCCGCCCGTCAACTCGTCTGCCGATGTAACTCCCTGCACGGTAGTCCCGCCACTGGTCGTGGAGCCTTCTTCGCCCATTGAGGAAGACGTACTTTCAACTGCAGGTTCGATGGTGCCGCTTGCTGGGGAGTTTGTGCTTCCCACTGATGCAGCATCGTCCGGGGCGAGGCCGGTCCCGACGTATCCGCCGCTTATCTCACTCGGTGAGGTCCCCGCCGGAAGCTCGGTGTTGCCAGTCCCGCCACTGGTCGTGGAGCCTTCTTCGCCCATTGAGGAAGACGTACTTTCAACTGCAGGTTCGATGGTGCCGCTTGCTGGGGAGTTTGTGCTTCCCGCTGATGCAGCATCGTCCGGGGCGAGGCCGGTTTCGACGTATCCGCCGCTTATCTCACTCGGTGAGGTCCCCGCCGGAAGCTCGGTGTTGCCTGAAATTGTGGGGGAGGCGTTGTCTACTGAATAGTAGCCGTACCCACCCATCGAAAGGTGGTTGTCGGTGATGGAAACGTTCGTAATCGGACCGCCGTTAGCTCTGCCGTCTACGTAGATGTCATACCCGGGAGTTCCGCCCAGAAAATTGTTGGTTACATTGACGTCATTAATTGCCCCAAAATCGTTCTTGATGAACACAGCCGACGTGTCGCGCGCGAGGATGGTATTACCCTCGATCAGAACGCCGTCCTGACCACCCTGCACCGAAATGCCGTCATAGTGCGGATCGGAAGCGCTGTCTTCGAGATCGTGGATGTAGTTGCCCTTCACCGTGCTTGAACCGCCCGTCAGCGTGATACCGTTCTCGACTTGGGAGATATCGTTGCGCAGGAAGGTCCCGCTGCCGAGGATAGCCGAGTTGCTGTCACCGGAGGAGCCTGGCCCTACGATATCGCTGTCCTGGATGGTGAAGTTCTTCGCGCCCTCGGCATCGACGCCCCACGCCGAATTAAACGTGATCTCAGAGTTCTTGATCACCACATCGTCAGCCATGACACGGAGAGGCCCGTTGATGATCATGCCATCGATCACGGTCCCATTCTGTGTAATGGTCATCGGTCCAGTGTATTGGGTCAGATTTGTGCCGGCCGGGACGCCCGTATTCGTTGCATTAGGATATGTTGTTATTGTCACTTTCGAAGTACCTTTCTTTCTCGCCCTACCCCTAAACTGATTGGTGCTTGAAGCACCTTTGTGCGAGTTCGGCTAATACCTTCTTGATACGCCGAAAGCGGCTCTAGACACGAAAAATGGCGCGTCTAGGGCAACAGAAAATTAACCATCTCCATGAGACAGCACCGTTTCGAATGCCATATTTCGGCCACAAGCCGATTCGGACATATTAAGTATGACTAAATACTTTAATAAAATTAGTGCCATGCGTGTGCTGGTGGCGCACGTGCCGAGGAGCCAAAAACAGCGTGGGCGGGAGGGTTGGTCACGTTTTTGTTGTGGACAAATAAAAAATTTTCTTCGCAGGTCGATAATTTGGCATGACTACGCCAGCCGGGGAGCGATGGAACTGACGGCGTTAATTGCCGCACTCTCCGGCATGGGCCGGGAAGATCCGCGTGCCACAGCGGGGCAGACTGAGGGTTTCAGTGTCATGTAGCGGGCGCGCTTCACCGCCCACTCGTCCTTCTGCTCCAAGAGCAATGTGCCGACGGGCGGACGATGGCATCGTCTTTGGGAAAGATGCCGACGACCTCGGTGCGCTGCTTGTTCTCGCCTGAGGGACTCGATCGAATTGGTAGTCGTATAAGATTCTCGGTGCCAACATCCGGCTGCGGTTCCGAAGATCGTAGCGTACGGCGCGACCATCCGGGACAGAGGCACCGGGAGCACGAAGGTGCGGGCAGGCCGCTGCATTGGATTGGCTGCGAGCTCGTGTTGGTAGGTGGCCGCCTCTGCGACTCGCCCGGTTGCGCCGAGAGCGCGGATCCGTAGTCGTCGCGTCGCCCGCCGCTCCCGTCACTCGTCTGACAGGAGATGCACATGCGGACGCATAATCGGAATCGATGTCCACCGAACGTTCGGTGAGCTGGTTTTCTAGGAAGACGGCCGGGCGATATCCAGATGCACACTGTAAGCTCCGGCGCAACGGCGGTCACAGCCTTGACCGTCTGCTTTCCAGAAGCGCCAAGTCTCCGGAACTTGGCGCAAAGGCGAACCTGCGCTTTCCAGGCAGTGGCTCAACGAGGGTGACGACCGCCGGCAACGTCACACCTTGCACAGCCTGAAGTGCATGGGCCAGAGTGACGCAGCACCGCAACCGATGTTCCTGTCCCCATTGTCTGTGATCGAGCTCTTCCATAGACGAACGAAACGGGTTGAACGATTTGTCCACTTCGCATCGGTGACCTTGTAGAGACAAACAAAGCCAAGTCCTTACTATCACAAAGAGCTTCGATATCCTCCTGTTATGCGGCGACAGATTCCAGATGTCCAGAAGAAAGCAGTTCGAAGGCATTTGCCACGATATCCTCGGAAACGTTTGTTAGCCGATATAATGATCTCGAGGGTTATTGGGCGTTGGGCCAGTACGTTGCGTTCCTCAACCGTCTCGGCGAACGTCAACAAATTTGGACGGATTAATCTTCGTCCAATCCGGAACGTGTCCGCCGCTTATCTCACTCGGCGAGGTCCCGCCGGAAGCTCGGTGTTGCCTGAAATTGTGGGGGAGGCGTTGTCTACTGAATAGTAGCCGTACCCACCCATCGAAAGGTGGTTGTCGGTGATGGAAACGTTCGTAATCGGACCGCCGTTAGCTCTGCCGTCTACGTAGATGTCATACCCGGGAGTTCCGCCCAGAAAATTGTTGGTTACATTGACGTCATTAATTGCCCCAAAATCGTTCTTGATGAACACAGCCGACGTGTCGCGCGCGAGGATGGTATTACCCTCGATCAGAACGCCGTCCTGACCACCCTGCACCGAAATGCCGTCATAGTGCGGATCGGAAGCGCTGTCTTCGAGATCGTGGATGTAGTTGCCCTTCACCGAGCTTGAACCGCCCGTCAGCGTGATACCGTTCTCGACTTGGGAGATATCGTTGCGCAGGAAGGTCCCGCTGCCGAGGATAGCCGAGTTGCTGTCACCGGAGGAGCCTGGCCCTACGATATCGCTGTCCTGGATGGTGAAGTTCTTCGCGCCCTCGGCATCGACGCCCCACGCCGAATTAAACGTGATCTCAGAGTTCTTGATCACCACATCGTCAGCCATGACACGGAGAGGCCCGTTGATGATCATGCCATCGATCACGGTCCCATTCTGTGTAATGGTCATCGGTCCAGTGTATTGGGTCAGATTTGTGCCGGCCGGAACGCCCGTATTCGTTGCATCAGGAAAGGTGCTCGCCATCTCTAGCAGCCCTTTCTCCCCACCCGCAAGGAGTTGGCGTGATATCGCGTTTGTCTTGGGATCTACAACGCCAGCTAAATAAGCCAACGCTACTACCGTACTGACGAATACAGTCACTGGCACGCCCTCCGAATCAACAAAAATCAAAGACTATGTCCGCCCTGAGAGCCGTAATTTCGCCGAAATAACCTACCTTGTGCAGATGCAATCTGCAGAAGGAAATTGCAATCTGAAGGAGGGGCATGAGCCGCGAGCCCGCCCCAGCGTAGTCCGAGTACCATCGCGGCACGCCAGTCAGATCGCTAAATGATGATCAGCGCGAAAGCGCCTCTGTTGTGGTCTCGTCGCAATCGAGTATCAGCAATTCGGTTGGACCTGCTGCTGCGTCCCAAACGAAGCCGGCCAGGTGGGGCAATGGCCGTGGTCACTTTCGGTAGTGAATTTCTGCGGCCGTCGGCGACGGTAGCGCTGGCCAATCGCGCCTGCGCGTTGCCGGTCCCGCAGCGACTTTCGACGCCACGGACGTCGGCCATATGATGTGAACGCCGCGTACAAAGCGGCGCGGTCTCCGGGCCCCAACGCGACCCGCAGGGTTCCCCGACAATGACGCCAAGGCGAAAGAGCGCAGTGGCAATTGGCCCGTGACCTGATCGAGCATTTCTCGGTGTTGCCGGTGACAGCGACCACGGAAGTGCAATGGGACGACCGCTCGATCCCGCGGATAAGCGGAGCCACTTGTATCGCTTCAGGACGCCTTCCGAGATAATCAGGACCTTGTGCATCCCGGAATCCCCTTCGCGTTTCGCATTGGTCTTCATCACAGCACAATCGCTGACGCGGCCGCGGGCGCTTCAATAACCGTACTTTTCCGAGCTAAATCGGCACTTGTTCAAGACGACGCCGAGCACGTTGGTCCTCTCGGAGAGTTCCTGTTCGCAGACATCGACTTCATCCAGGGTGCTTTGCTCTGCTGCGGCGACGAGGATTGCGCAATCCACGTTGGGAAGGAATGCCAAGACGTCGTCATTGGAAAGCATAGGCGGCATATCAAACAGGATGACGTGCGGACTCATCCTTTGCCGCATCTCTTCAAGCACTCTCACCGTCTCGCGGCTTTGTAGAAGCTCCGCCGAAAACGATACGCTCTGCCTGTTTGCACCTATAGCGAGATTATTGCCGTGGCGGAGAAAGACGTCGCCGATGTCGATCTCCCCTTGCAAGAATCTTTCGATGGATTGGGGAGCCTCTATCCCGAGCGTATTGGCGATTTGCGGTCGTTTCAAGTCGAGGTCGACCAAAACTGTGCGGCATTCTTTCTGATTGGCAAGACTGAAGGCCAGGTTCAGCGCCACGACGGTCTTGCCGCAACTAGCCGTTGGAGACGTGATCGCCGCGGTGGTCCAATTGTTCTGCGTAAACTCCTGCAGCAGTTTGGTCCGTATCATATCGAAAGCAGCACGCGCCGGGCTTGGACGGGTGGTGGTGACAATCCGACTGCGGACAATGTGCCGGGGATCGGTTTGCAATAGCGGTAAACGTTCCCATATGATTTCGCTTCCGCCACCCGAGCAGGTGAGAATTGTCTGCTCCAACAGGCTTTCCGATTCGAGAAGGTCCTGCCGGGGCGCCTTGGAGTGTTCCATGTCTCACGCCTCCAAATCATTGATGGTTTTGGCGGCCATCTCCACCGCTAACCTAAAATGGTAAGCCATCGATAGGCCTTCTCGGCCGCAGTAGAGAGGGGCAAATGAAAGAACTGAACAGCAATCAAAAATGCTGCAACGGCCGTTGCCGAAAGTACCGCTGCTAGGGTACGCCTGATCGGAAAGCGATACTCCTCGGGCTTTGGGATGTACGGGATGGTGGCAATCGGCTTGTGGCCGAGCAGCCGCGCAAGTTCAACGGGTCTGCGAATCGTTCCGTTGAGAAACTCGAGCAAAGTGACGAACGCCACAGCGACACCCATCCCACCGACCGCGCCCATTACGGCGATGCGCCGACGTTTTGGGCTTTCTGGAGAGTCGGGTGGCGTCGCGCGTTCAAGGACGGAGACGCGGCCTCCGTCGGACCGTTTCTCGATCTGTTGCCCCATTAATGCTTCCGCGCGCCTGGCGATTGCCGCGTTGTACTGCATCTGCAGGTTGGCGCGGTTCCGCTCAAGAGAATTCAGCACGGTTTCGCTCGCCGGAGTGGCAGTGATTGACTTCGTCAGCGCGCCAATGCTTTCCGTGATGGTGGCCTTCTCTCGAGCGATTGCTTGCAATCGCTCGTCGATGTAAGACAACTGGAGGTCGAACGTGGAATGCCCCTTCTTCTTGCTCGATGGGGGGGCTTCCTGTGCTTGTCGTACGCGCAGTCTTTCCTGTAGTGACGCGATCCGCGTGCGCAGCGCCACGATGTTGGGGCTTGCTTCCGAAAAGACTGGAAGCTGATCGGCCAGGGCACGGTTGAGCTGCAGGAGCATTTGCTGCTCCGGTGTCGCAGCCTCGCCATCGGACAGCTGGCCCGTTAGCGCGTAGCTCTCGGCAAAGTTGCTTCGCTTACCGAGCAAATCGGTCTCTTCGCGCTCAAGGGAGATCAGCCTTTCTTGCTGGCTCGTTTGCTGGTTACGTCGAAAGTCGAGACTTTCAGGCAGAGTGTCTGCATTCTGGTTCTTAAACCTGAGGATTTCGGCTTCGATTCGGTTCAGATCCGAGCCGAGTCTGCCGACCTCTTGATTGAAGAATTGCAGAGTGTCTGCGGCGCGGTCGGTTCGCTGCTGTTGTTGCTTGAACAAGATCAGGTCAACGAGTTCGTTGGCTACCCTTGCCGCCAGACCGGGCTCGGCTGCCGCGAATGCGACGCTGAACACCGACGTGCCAAGCCCACCGTCAGGTGCACCCAGATCGATCTCCTCGAAGGCAATGCGGGAGCGCATGTCATCGACAATATCCTCGTCGGTCGGGCGCTCCTTGCCCTGGGCGTAGATACCGAGTTTGTCGGCGAGCGCGAGAAGATCCTCGCGCGTCGTGATCTCCTGCCGAATAATCTGCAATTGCTGAACAGCCTGTATCGGGACCGTCGATCGGGCGAGGTCCGTGGGAATCTGGGGAGCTTCCACCAATATTCTGGCGCTCGCACGATAAACGGGCGGCAGAACGAGCGCGACGGTCACGGCAATCGCCAGAGCCGCAGCGGTGATCGCCAGCAGATACGGTGATCTTCTCAAAAGTATCGAAGTGTAGAAGCGTACATCCGCATCATTCATCTCGGCAGACCTGAAACCTGAAAACTCGCTGCTATTGCCCGGGGGCCATTCTCAAGCCCTTGTGTCTCCAAGGAAAGATCGTAAATGGTGGAGGAACTGTCCGTCACTTTGCTGGAGCTAGTTCTTTCGGCTAGGCAGGGTCTCATCGTCACGCACCGGGCATCTGAGGGGATCGACTGCCATTGGACATCGCCGTAACGTGCGCAGATGTAGCATTCGAGCGGGCACAGCCAAAGGAAACGCCACTTTCGCCGCTGCCGCCGCATCCATCGAAAGGTGGAAGGCCTATTGCCTCCCGGCTACGTCGAATGAGGAATGATCCGGCGAGGCTTAGCCGAAGTTCCTGGTAACTTGAGAAGGCGCGAAACCTTCCAATCTTCGTGGCGCGCGACCATGCTCCTCATCGGGGATGTGCGTCAGCCAGCATGTGGAGAAGCGGCAGGACTATCCTGCGCACGGATCGGCTGTCGGGTTTCTGCAACCGATGGCTCGACCTCAAGTGGCTGACGCGGGTTCGTCTCTATCGCGCCAGTTTGATGTTTGGTCTGGCACTTCATGGAGACACGGCGCGACTGCTCGGTACCTGGAACAGGCAGAAACCCTAAAGTCGCCACGCAATAGGTGTAAGTCTTTCGATCTAGATCTAATTGTATAACTGGAAGTGTATTGAATATGGTAGTTCATTCTCCCTAATATTGCGCTTGGCGCAGGGAGATTTTCATAGCGTGTACTACAAACACTTTTCTTTTAATCGATAAAAGTGCCCGCACGAGTATAAGCGTGCAACGGGCGATGCCACCCCCCTGCGCTTGTTGGCGGTTCTACCGCCTCCATGGAGGGGCGCATGTCGCAGAATTCCAAACTACCGTTACACCACATTGCCACAACGGCCATATACGGCGGCGCGCCTACAGCGTCGCGACCGATCTATGCCACATCGGCCAAACGCAGTTTCGACCTGTTGGTAACAATAGTCCTGGCGCCTTTTACGTTGGCGATCATTGGCATCCTCGCGCTGCTTGTCTGCCTAGATGGTGGAAGCGCCTTCTATTGCCAGCCACGCGTCGGCAAGAACGGGAAGACTTTCAAGCTCTGGAAGCTTCGAACAATGGTGCCAAATGCGGATGAGCAACTGCGGGCATATCTCGAGGCAAACCCCAATGCTCGAAAGGAATGGGACAGCAACCAAAAACTGCGGGACGACCCGCGCATCACCCTGGTCGGGAAGTATCTGCGCAAGTATTCCTTCGACGAATTGCCGCAGCTTTGGAATGTACTTGTTGGTGATATGAGCCTCGTAGGTCCACGACCCATGATGCCGGATCAGCGGCAATACTATCCGGGGACGGCCTATTTCACCATGCGCCCCGGAATAACGGGGCTCTGGCAGATCAGTGATCGCAACGACTGCACATTTGCAGAGCGGGCGATCCATGATAACCGCTATGCCGGAATTATGTCGTTCAGCCTGGATCTGTGGATCCTCTCGAAGACCCCGGCTGTGGTGCTGCAGGGGACAGGCGTGTGAAGGGCATGTTACCTCTGCGGGCGGCGGTGATTATCCGAATTGGCGAAATCGGTTATGCCCCATTTGCAATCAAGTGACGAAATTCACTTGTCAGGATTTGCATCGGCAGTTTGGCTGCGGTCATACGACACTTGATACGTGCCGCTCTCGACAGGAAACATCGCGTAGACGGCGCCTTTGATGGTCTCGGTCTTGTAGTCCACTGGCATCCGGTCGCGGGTGATCCCCGAAATCTCGATCCCTCCGCTTCTTGCCGGGACCATTCCGCGAAGCATCTTTCCGGTTCTCGGGTCGGCGAAAGCGTCAAAGGTGAGAATGCTATCGCTCCAGGCGATATGCGCGAAATGGGAATTGTTGCGGCCGTCCGTCCAGTCGAGCAACTGCCGCGCCGAAACCAGGGGGATACCACGGGCTTTTGCCGCAGCCGTCAACTGCCTGTCGAAATCGTCAGTGAAGTCGTAGTGGGTCCCGAATGCGCCATAATAGCCTTCAGGCCCGAGCGCCCTGTCCAGTTGCGCTTCGATGGCCGACGGAAAGCCCATTCCGCTTTCGTTCACCAGATGCGTGGGCAACTGGTAAACGTCAATCATAGTCCCATCAAGATCGGCAAAACGCATTGGCAGGCCGGAGCCGGTCATGAAACCGGGACGGTCCTTTATCCACTCGGGGGGCCAGTAATAGTAGTTCAGGTCCATACGAATGCCGTAGCGTGCCTCCACCTTCGCCGTGCCTGCCCATTCGCTCCACGGCAAGCAATGGGTGCGACTTCCCGTCTGGGCAGGCAAGTCACGATATTTAGTGCGGAAGTCGTAAAGCTGTTTGGCGACAATCTCGGAGAATACCGAGGGCTCGACGTTCTTGCAGCCGGTGTTGACGTGTAGGCCGATATCGAAACCGTCTGCGGTATAGGTGCGGGCGTCCTCCGCTGTCAAACCGGAGGTCGTGTAAATCCACGAGGTCGCGCGATAACATTCCCAGTCGATGAGCGAGCACCCCGCGGGGTCATTGTCCTTAAGTGCATCGAACGATCTCTGGCTCCCCATTTTGGTCCCATGATTATCGCCCGCCATCACGAGAACCGCCTTGTGGACTTTGGGAAAATACCACAGCCGCGGCAGCGGCGCCTTGCCTTCAAGCATCAAATTCATCAGGTTGACGAGCAGGCGCTGCTGCTCGTCAGCCACTGGAATGGCGCTCCGCTCAAGGTCATTCCAGTCGGGGTGTTCATCGCCTTCCTTGGCGCCGAAGAACAGATCGTTCGGCCGGATGACGGGATTCCCATCGCGCTCATCACCGACCCAAGCGGGATTGCCCTGGCGCGTATAGACGATGGACCGGGCGAGATCGTAGCTGAACGCCGCAGCTTGACCTCCAGCCTTGCCAATCTCACGAAGCGTGATAGCCGGGTGGAGCGTGGCGTTCGAAGCGTCGCTATAGAGCCGAGCGATCTCGGTCACACCTTCCTTCCGGGTGTATAAATCCGCCGCGCCGTGGTACTGGATGGTCTCACCGGTGATGCCGTGCCCGGGCTCTGCCGCCGTGTCGATCAGCAGGTAACCATCCTTCACTGGCGCGCCGCCGTTTTCCAATCCCAAAAGCCGGGCCAGCTTCTTGTCAGGGCGCATGCTGATGAGATCGCCACCTCCTTGGACCCATCGCGAAAACATCCCCACCTGTGTCTCGCTCAGCGGCATCTCACCGAGAATGGCGAGACTGAATCGGTCGAGCAGCTGGTCGGTAATTTGCGAGAGCTCGATACTTTCAAAGGAGCCGACGCCCTCGGCCCGCAGAATCTCGCTGTAATACTTGGTGAACGGCTGGCTTGCGGAGGTAATAATCAGTATTTGGCCTCCGAAGCCTTGTTCAAGATCGCGCCGCGTCGTGAATGACCAACGGCGGCTGAGCGTCAGAGGGTTGCCGGCCTTGTCGCGCGCGTCCACGGCAATGGCCGCCATATACTTGGTAGAGATCGCTAGCGGCACGGCGGGCGAAAGCACCACGGAGCGGTTCTGCTCGTCGTAGATGGCGCTCGCTTCGACCGTTACATCCGCTGCTGACAGCCAGAACGAATTGATCCTTACCCTCGCAGGATCTATTCCATCGCCAAAGGTCACCATGATTGCGGCATCAGGATCTACATCAGTGCTATCCGCCGAGGGGGCGACCCAGGAAACAACGGCGGGCGCATAATCCCCCGAGGGGAACCAAGCAAGTATCGCACCTAAAATCGCTGCCCAGATCAGTACCAGGCCTTTGGCCAATTTCTTGCCTCCCCAACTCGACAATGCCGGCAGCGGCGTGCTTCGGCTATGGGGGTTATAAAACCAGTTTCTCGGCTGCCGAATGCAGTCGATGCTTGAAAACTTTAACTATACAGCGGCTGTTCCTCCGCGACACTGCATCTTTCGGCGGACCGGGCTCTCGATCATCCACCACCGATGGAGGAAACGCTTGTACCTGGGGATCGCCGGCATAATTGCTGAAGTTGAATCAGCCATATGGCGTAGAGCAGGGCGAGGAGCCGAGGAGCCTCCAACAGATTCTTGCGGTCGGGTAGCCTGTGACGGTATTACGAAAGAGATCATTGACCATGTGGCAAGCTCGGAAATGTTGTTGCGTGGATTTTCCGTGACATAGCCATCTGCCGAACTTCTGTCCCTGGCGGGCGAGAAGTTGTCGTTCACCATCGCTGGCATCCCTATTTCGGTCGTCGTCTGCGGCTGCACTACAGCGAGAACCGTAAGAAGGGCCAATTTGTCCACGTTGTCGTGCCCGCGTTGTGACGGCGATCGCAGCATGGACGCTCGATGCGGCGTGCTGTGCTGGCATGGAATTGGGGGACGCCCCGGGGCCTCATTGCCGGCGCTTGCGGATCTGGATGACTTCTTAGCACCGCGGAATGCGGCGAACGGCATCTCGTCGAGGAACACCAAAATGCCCGATCCCCAATTTCGCCTTCAACGGTATCAGCGTCAACTCCTGATCTCTTTCGAACCGCCGCGCCTTCTCGGTCTTCCTGCAAGCGAACGCCGCCGGTTGGTGTCCAATCTTGCGACGCTTCTCATCGAAGCGGCAATGATGACGACCCGTTGAGATCCTTCCTCCACCATCCTGAACGCAAACGTGCGGCAATCAAGCCCAGGTCAGGTTGAGAACAATCCAGAGAGCCGTCGCCGGCAATATGAGCTTGTTGCCGTCGCACGGCATCGCGGCTTCCGCACCGTTGAAGTCATCGACGATAATCTCGGGCGATCGGCCAGTGGAATAGTTGTTCGTCCAGGATTTGAGAAGCTAGTAGCGGCATTATGCGCCGGTGAAGTCGGCGCTGTTCTTTGCTTTGATGCGTCACGTCTGGCTCGCAATGGTCGCGACTGGCATCATTGAAAGCCGCCGAGGATCTAATCGCCGTTGGATGAAAGTTCAGGGCAGGTTACCGCAGCAGCGAGAACTATGGCGTTTATCTGACTACCCGGATCGAAAGGTCATGCGGAAACACGAACAGTCGAAACGCTGATGTTTCCCTTGATGTCCCGCGAAGCCGCGCTCCGCAATTCCGCGACGTGGCACAGTAGATGGTACATCGGCACACCGCCGACCGTGCCTCTCCTTGCAAGTCCTAACTTTGGCGGAAACGGAATGGCGGCCCCACCAATGCAAAGTAGGAGTGTGGTCTGGCTCCTTAATACTAGGTAAGGAGATACGTCTTTTGGCGCGCTCAGTACTGCATTCCATTTCGTTTACTCTGGGATTGAAAAGTATTCTCTTTTTGAAAGAGACATTGCCAGGCGAATAGGAACTCTCGATGGCCATGCCGGTCGTGGTTTCAAACAACAAACACAACTCAACGGGAACTTTGGCAGCATGATTGCGTCCGATGTCACGCTGCATGACGGTGTAGTCATCCATCACCCGGAGCTCGTAAACCTCTATGGTTGTACAGTAGAAGCCGGCACGCGGATCGGAACCTTCGTGGAAATCCAGAAGAAGGCCGCGGTTGGAAAAAATTGCAAGATTTCCAGCCATTCCTTCATCTGCGAGGGAGTGACGCTCGAAGACGGCGTGTTCATTGGCCACGGGGTCATGTTCACTAACGATCTTTTCCCGCGCGCCGTGAATGCGGACGGAGGACTTCAGTCGGAGAGCGATTGGGTTGTCGTCCCGACGTTGGTCAAACGTCGCGCCTCTATCGGCAGCAACGCCACTATTCTCGCGGGCGTGACGATCGGAGAGGCCGCGCAAGTTGGCGCCGGAGCGGTGGTAACCAGGAATGTACCGGACTACGCGATCGTTGCCGGCGTACCCGCCAGGGTAATCGGACGCGTCAAGGACAATGAAATCGAGACTTGTTCGGTGGGGGGCTGAAATGATCGGTGTTGCAGTCGTGGGCTATGGTTATTGGGGCCCAAACCTCGTCCGCAATTTCTGGGAAATTCCGGTAACGCGCCTGGTCTGCGTGTGCGACTTGCGCAAGGATCGGTTGGCGGCCGTCCAGAACCAGTATCCGGCCGTTGAAATCACCGACAATTTCGACGAGATCCTACGCGATCCGCGGATAGACGCCGTCGCGATCGCGACACCCGCCCACACTCATTTCAAGTTAGCAATGCAGGCACTGATGGCTGGTAAGCACATCTTGGTCGAGAAACCGATGGCGGCGACATCGGATGAAGCACGCCGCATGGTCGATGAGGCGGCCCGCCGCAACCTCGTGCTTGCCGTCGATCACACCTTCGTGCACACCGGAGCAGTACGCAAGATGCGTGAGCTTGTCGAGAACGGGCTTGGCGACGTCTACTACTACGATTCGGTGCGCGTTAATCTCGGCCTTTTCCAGCACGACGTCAGCGTCATCTGGGACCTCGCTGTGCATGATCTATCGATTATGGATTATGTCCTGCCTGAACGACCGGTTGCCGTTTCTGCGACTGGCATGAGCCATGTTGTCGGTGAACCAGCGAATATCGCCTATCTCAATCTTTTCTTCGAGAGCAAGCTGCTCGCTCATATCCACGTAAACTGGCTCGCCCCCGTGAAGGTGCGCCGGACCCTGATCGGCGGCAGCAGCAAGATGATCCTCTATGATGATCTGGAGCCGAGCGAAAAGATAAAGGTCTATGACAAGGGCATCACGCTGAACGGCTGCCCGCAGAAGAACGGTGAAAAGGTCTACCAGATGCTGGTCGGATATCGCACCGGCGACATGTATGCCCCCCACCTCGATCTTGCTGAAGCGCTCGGCATCGAACTGCGCCAATTCGTAGACTGCATCGAACGCAACGAAGTCTCCGTCTCCGATGGAAACGCTGGGCTGCGGGTGGTCAGGATTCTCGAAGCTGCCACCCAGTCGCTCGCTGAACGCGGTCGCATCGTTGAACTCGAGCACATGAGGCGCACCGCATGATCCCCTTCCTCGATCTCAAGGAACAATATGCTTCGATTAAGGACGAGATCGACGCGGCGGTGCTGCACGTGCTGGCTTCCGCGCAGTACGTGCTGGGTGAAGAGGTCGCGCAGTTCGAGCGGGAATTTGCAACGTATTGCAGTACGGAGCACGCGGTCGCCGTCAATTCGGGTACCAGTGCGCTCCATCTCGCCTTGCTCGCGCTCGGTATTGGCCCGGGAGACGAAGTCATAACCGTGCCCTTCACCTTCGTCGCCACGGTTTCGGCTATCTGTTACACCGGCGCGAAGCCCGTTTTCGTCGACGTCGAACCAGTGACGCTGACGATGGACGCGGCGAAGCTCGAAGCTGCCATTACCTCCCGAACCAAAGCGATCATACCGGTGCACCTGTACGGCCAAATGGCCGATATGGATGCGATCAAGGCGGTTGCCGATTTCCATGGCGTGCCCGTCATCGAGGATGCCTGCCAGGCCCACGGTGCGGAGTACAAGGGCCGGCCCGCCGGAAGCATCGGAGTCTCAGGTTGTTTCAGTTTCTATCCGGGTAAGAACCTCGGCGCCTGCGGCGAAGGCGGTATTTTCGTCACCAGCAATGACAGTCACGCGCGCACCGTACGCATGCTACGCGATTGGGGACAGGAACGCCGGTACCATCACGTGCTCAAGGGCTTCAATTACCGGATGGACGGCATTCAAGGTGCTATCCTGCGTGTAAAGCTGAGGCATCTCAACAACTGGACGCAATCGCGCCGCGCCCATGCAGCCCGCTATTCCGCGCTGCTGGCTGGATCTAACGATGTGAGGGCGCCCTTAGAGGCTGCCGACCGGCGTCACGTCTACCACATTTATGCGATCCAGAGCCGGGATCGCGAATACTTGCAAAGGGCGCTGGCTATTCAGGGCATCCAATTCGGTTTGCACTATCCCATTCCGGTGCATCTGCAGAAAGCGCATGCTGACCTCGGCTACGCCCCTGGAGATTTTCCGAGATCGGAGTCTGCGGCTCGCTCGGTACTGTCGCTGCCCATCTACCCGGAAATGACCACGAGGCAGATCGAAGAGGTGGCGTCGGCGGTGGAGCAGGAGGCCCATGTCCATTGAACGCCCCGCGACTTGCCGAGTTGTCCCGGCGGTGCATGGCCGCCGTGAACCCGTCGGCGACCCTCCGTACCAAGTGGAACTGGTCAAGGAGCTCAGACGGGCCTACGGCACCGCGGGGCTGGTTGAGCTTTACGGTCGCTTCTCGACGGGCGACGGCTTCACCGACGCTCTGATGCGCAAGGTGATCTGGCAGAGCGCCGCGAGGCGTTGCGGGAGCGGTCTGCAGGTGGGCAGCGGCGCCGGCTTCAAACATCCGGAGACCTTCGAGATCGGCGACGGCGTGTTCATCGGCGCGCAGGCCTATGTGCAGGGCCGCTATGACGGGAAATGTCTGATCGGCGACAATGTTTGGATCGGGCCGCAGGCATATCTCGACGCGCGCGAGCTCGTTATTGAGGAATTCGTTGGATGGGGGCCGGGCGCCAAAATTCTAGGATCCAGCCACACCGGTATCCCCGCCGATATACCGATCATCCGAACCGACCTAGAAATCAAGCCCGTCTACATTGGCGCATGGGCCGATATTGGGACGAATGCCACCATCTTGTCCGGTGTCACGATCGGCAAAGGGGCGCTCGTGGGGGCCGGCGCGGTCGTCGTCTCTGACGTGGCGCCTTTTTCCGTCGTTGCGGGGGTGCCCGCGAAATTCCTGCGCTGGCGGGGAGATTCTGATGCGTTGCCGGCGAAACTTAGCAACGGGGGCCTTGATGAGAAATAAACGGATACTGATCACGGGCGGGGCAGGCCTCATAGGTTCGCATATCGCCGATCTCGTCGCGCGCGAAGAACCTCGTGAAATCCTGATCCTCGACAATTTTGTTCGCGGCAAGCGGGAAAACCTCCATCAGGCAGCGAGCACAGGGCGGGTGAGGATCATTGAAGGCGATATCAGGGACCGCGCTCTTCTGGCGAGAGTGATGGACGGCGTCGACGTCGTGTTCCACCAAGCGGCCATTCGCATCACGCAGTGCGCCGAGGAGCCGAGGCTTGCCTTCGACGTGCTGGCCGGGGGCACCTTCGATGTTCTCGAAGCGGCTGTCAAGGCAGGCGTGTCGAAAGTGGTCGCCGCTTCTTCGGCCTCCGTGCTGGGCCTGGCCGAGAGCTTCCCGACGACCGAGGATCATCACCCTTACAATAACAGGACCATTTACGGCGCCGCCAAGGCCTTCAACGAGGGGCTGCTGCGCAGCTTCACCGAGATGTACGGCCTTAACTATGTCGCGCTTCGGTACTTCAACGTATACGGCCCGCGCATGGACGTCCATGGTGTCTATACGGAGGTGCTGATCCGCTGGATGGAGCGTATTGCGGCCGGACGCCCGCCGATCATCCTCGGTGACGGCACCCAGACGCTGGACTTCGTGCATGTCCGCGATATCGCACGGGCCAATCTCCTGGCAGCGAAATCCGATGTTACGGACGAGGTGTTCAACGTCGCCAGCGGTACGGAGACAAGCCTCAAGGATCTCGCTGAACTGCTCGCCCGCATCATGGGCTCGTCGATCGAGCCGCAGTACGAGCCGGCGCGAAAGGTGAACGCGGTTACGCGCCGGCTGGCCGATATGCGCAAAGCGGAACAGCTTCTGGGCTTCAAGACCGAGATTTCGCTTGAGGAGGGGCTGCGTGAGCTCATCGCGTGGTGGCAGAGCGAGCGCGCCTCGGCAGGAGGAGAGGCGGCATGAGCGATGCACCCCACCAGCTCCCGGTCGCCAAGCCCGTTCTCGATGAGCGGGAGGTGGAGGCCGTCCGGCGCGTCGTTCTTTCGGGTTGGGTCACTCAGGGTCCCGAAGTCGCAGCGTTCGAAAGGGAGTTCGCCGACTTCGTGGGCGCTGCGCACGCCTGCGCCGTTTCGAACTGCACAACCGCGCTTCACCTCGCCTTGAAGTGCGTTGGTGTCGGCGCCGGAGACGAGGTGATCACGGTCAGCCACTCTTTTATCGCGACGGCAAACGCCATCCGTTACTGCGATGCACTACCCGTTTTCGTCGACATAGAAGCGGGTGGCTACAATATGGATCCCGATCTCCTCGAGGCGGCAATCACGACGCGCACCAAGGCAATTCTGTGCGTGCACCAGCTCGGCATGCCTTGCGACCTTCGCCGCATTGTCGAGATCGGCAAACACTATGCCATTCCGGTGATTGAAGATGCCGCCTGTGCTGCCGGAAGCGAGATCTTATGGCAAGGGCAATGGAAAAGAATCGGCAAACCGCACGGCGACATCGCATGTTTCTCGTTCCACCCCCGAAAGGTCGTAACTACCGGCGACGGCGGCATGCTTACGACTGCAAACGACGAGTACGATCGAAAGTTCAGGCTTTGGCGCCAGCATAGCATGAGCGTCCCGGATACCGTCCGGCATGGGGCCAAGCAGGTAATCTTCGAAGGCTATCCAGAGCTCGGTTACAACTATCGCATGACAGACCTACAGGCTGCGATCGGCCGGGAGCAGTTGAAGAGACTTGCTGCGTTCGTAACGCGGCGAAGGGAGCTTGCCGAGCAATATACGCGGTGCCTTTCTCGAATCGCAGGACTACAGACACCGGCCGAGCCCGTCTGGGCCAGAAGCAACTGGCAGAGCTATTGCGTGGGACTTCCAGGGTGGCTGGACCAACGCAACGCCATGCAGGCGCTGCTCGATCGCGGGGTCTCGTCGCGTCGCGGAATCATGAACATCCATCTGGAGCAAGCCTACGCGGGAAGCGAATCGCACAGGGCCGCCACGACCCTGGGGCGGAGCGTCACGGCGCAACAGACCTCGGTGATCCTTCCCCTTTTCGTGCAAATGACGGATGCAGACGTGGCGCTGATCGCAGAGGAACTACTCTCCATTGCCGCGGTGGCCAAGGCCGCGGCCTTGCCTGCGCTGTGACAACCTCCCCTTCGGCCGCTCGTCAATGACGCGCTGGCGGGCCGCATGGGCGAGGAGCGATTGGCGGTGCTCTTGCAAAAGCCTGGCGGTTTCGGTCAAAACCGAGGTGTGCAGCCGCGGAAAACGCGCGGGTGAGGGTGGTCGTCGGTACTACCGTGCAGCCGAAGAACGTCATATTCGCCATCGACGCGAAGCTGATCCACTGGGCGCGCGACCCACCAGCGCTACAACCTGCCAAGCAATTCAAACGGTCGAATAGGCCGTTGCGGACGCTCAGGACCGGTCTCGGCCATACCGTTCGCGACATTCGCCGCCTGATCGGCAAGGACGAGAAGCTGCAAACTGTGTTCCAATGACCGCTCTACCAAGCGACGACAGTCCTGGAGCAAAGGCAACCCAGGCGATCGCAAGATCTACAGCCTGCATGCGCCGGAGGTGGAATGAATCGGCAGGTGCAGTCCTACGAGTTCGGTGTGGGGGTCTTACTCGCAACAACACGCAAGCGCTGGCAAGGCGACCAGTGCGCCCTGCATGCGAGGCTCTGGCCGAGGCGGCGCTCGGCTGTCGAACCGGCCCATCGGCCATCTCAAGGCCGAGCACCGCATGGTTCGAAAGTGACTTGCCGGCAAACACGGCGATGCCATCAATGCCGTCCTGGCCGCTGCCGAGGTAGCTTCTGAGGCTGCTGCTCGCCTGCGCACCGGAGCGAAACCTCGCCGCTTAGCTCCGTTCCTTCTTCACTGTCAACAATCTTCCCATTGGTGAGCGACTCACGGTGCGCGCGAGAACCAGGCCCGTATTGTCGCAGGTAACGGCACGAGTTCCGTAAGCACCCGTAGCGAATGAGCCCCGGTCAGCATCGTCATCAGGAGACCGATAACCGTTGCGGGCCAGAGCGGTAGCAGCGTGACGGCGGCAAAGACGAGCACGGATGCAGGCAGGAACACCAGCCCAAGCCGGCGATTTTCATACGACCAGCGGAAGCCCGAAAGCCGCCGAACGATCACATAGATCAGAATACTGTGCCAGACATAGAGGCCAAAGAAAGCGGCGCCGGCGCCGACCGACCCAAACACTCCGACCAGTAGCCACGCGAGCCCGACATGCACCGTTGTTGCCGCAACCTCAGTCCAGAAGAAGGCGCCCTTTGCGCCCTTGGCAAGAACGATGAAGCCCATCGGCCATGAGATGATCCGCAGGATCATGCCGAGGCAAATCCATCGGAGGAGCTCCACTGCGCCGTAGAATTCGGGAGAATACAGCAGCCCTATAACGAGAGGTGCCGCGGTCAGCGTCGCAATCAAGCCGGGACCTGCAAGGAGCATGCTGATCTGCGCCTGTTCGTTGACGAGACGGTTGCACTCGGTGTCGTCGTTGGCGACCGCCGTCAGCCGCGGATAGAAATCGGTGCCCATTGCCTGCAGAATGAAACTGGCATAAAGGCCGCCCAGCGTCCACGCCGCCTGGTAAAGGCCAGCTGCAGTGATGCCTTCCGCTCGTAAGACGATGATGCGGATCGCATAGGCGGCGCCAAGCGTCAGAAAACCGCTGATCATGAACACGAAGCCGAGTTTCAGGAGGGCAGAGGCTTCCCAGCGAACGCGAAGCGCCGAAGTTGACCGCGTCGCTATCCGCATCTTCCTGCCGTACCACCAGCAAGTGACGAGCGACGCCGCAGCGACCGCAACGAGAGAAACGGCTATTCCGGCCGTGCCAAGGAAGTAAATCAGCGGAATGCTAATGACCGTACTGAAGAAGGCGGCAAAGACATTGATGCGGGCGAGGGTCCTAATGTCCCGCATGCCTTGGATCAATGCGGTCTGACCGTCGGCCACTAGGCGGAAGAGGATCGCTGCAGAGAGCAGGAGGATGCCGGAGGCGTAATGGGGATCGCCAAACGTGAAAGTCGCGATCGGATGGGCGAGCACAGCGAGGAGCAGTGCCCCCAAAAGACCCAAGACGACAGACGTCCGCCGTAGAACGGTCGCTGTACGGGCGACTCTCTCGGTATCGCCAGTGCCGACCGCCTCGGCGATCTGGCGTACGCCGCTCGCCTGGATTCCTAGTCCGGCAATCGCGTAGGCGATGTCGGCAACGGAGCTGTAGAGGCCAATCAACCCTACACCCGCTGGACCGAGGAGCATGGCCATCGCCTTGTTGCGAATTACGGAAAACAGTAGCGTAACCACAGATGAGCCGCCGATGAGCGCTGTCGACTTGAGGATCTGGGTGTAACTGCGTTCACCCTCGGAGTTTGCGCGCAGTTCCAAGGACATCAGTCGCCTCCGCTATTGCGCGGCCGGACGCGAGGATGCGTGCGACGACCGTTTCGGTGCTTGGTTCCCAGGCGGCCAGGCGCCAGCCAAATATCTTCTGGAATTTATCGGTGCACAGGCGCGAGTCCCTGGGACGCCGGGCTTTCGTGGGGAAATCGGCCGCGGCGATGTCCTCTACGATGGCGGAAGGGCCGCCGTTGAGGCGGCTCGCGGCAAACACATGTCTTGCGAAACCAGACCAGTTGCTTTCGCCCGTCCCGGTGAGATGGTAGGTGCCGAAGCAATCCTGCCTCGGATGCGTCGCGATCAGCAGTACCGCAGCTGCCAGGTCGAGTGCCGATGTGGGATTGCCGTACTGGTCCGAAACGACCGAAAGGCGTTCCCGGCCTGCGGCGAGCCTTAGCATCGTCTTGACGAAGTTGGTGCCGAAGGGGCTGTAGACCCAGCTCGTCCGCAAGATGATGTGACGCGCTGTGATGCTTGCGACGGCTTTTTCCCCTTCGACTTTAGTAGCGCCGTACACAGTGTGTGGCCTCGTCTCGTCGTCCTCCCGGCGAGGTGTGCGATCGTCGCCCGAAAAGACGTAGTCGGTCGATAGATGGATAACTGATACCCCGAGCCTTGTCGCTGCCTCAGCGACGCAGGCAGCCCCCGCGACGTTGACGGCATGCGCCAACGCGGGCTCGTCCTCCGCACGGTCGACGGCAGTGTAGGCCGCAGCCGAAATTACGATATCCGGCCTTGCCGCAATAATGGCTTCCCGCATTGGGATCGGTCTCGTGAGGTCGAACTCGGGGCGGCCGATGGTAATCAACTCGATGTCGCGTGATCGCGCCGCAACCTCGATCAGGCTGGTGACGAGCTGGCCGGTGGTGCCGGTCGCAAGCACTCTCATCGCATTGCCGCCAGCCTGCCGAGGCGCTCGCCACGGTAGTTCCTTTCGCGGATCGGCTGCCACCACCAACTGTTCGCCAGATACCAGTCGATCGTTTGCGACAATCCCGTCTCAAAGCTTTCCAACGGTTTCCAGCCAAGTTCGCGTTCGATCTTGGTCGTATCCATGGCATAGCGCCGGTCGTGCCCGGGTCGATCGTCGACAAATGCGATGAGGTCGCGATAGCTCCGGCGGTTTCGCCGCGGCTGCTTGTGATCGAGAATATCGCAGATCGTCTCCACCACCGCGAGGTTGGAGCGCTCGGAGCTTCCACCGATATTGTAGCTCTCGCCGATTCCGCCGTTCCTCGCGACCAGCTCCAGAGCGCGTGCGTGGTCGTCAACATAAAGCCAGTCGCGAACATTGGTGCCGTTGCCGTAGACCGGGAGCGGCCTTTCCTCCAGGGCATTGAGAATGATCAAAGGCACCAGCTTTTCCGGAAAGTGAAACGGACCATAGTTATTGGAACAATTGGTAATGACGACGGGCAGGCCAAAGGTGTGATGCCAGGCGCGAACAAGGTGATCAGATCCAGCCTTTGAGGCGGAATAGGGCGAGGATGGAGCATAGGGCGTCTCCTCGCGGAAACTGCTGTCATCAAGGGAAAGATCGCCGAACACTTCGTCAGTTGAAACATGGTGGAAGCGGAACCGTTCGGCTGCCGTTTCCGGTAGGCTGCGCCAATATTTCATTGCCGCCTGGAGCAGCCTGAATGTGCCGACGATGTTCGTCTCGATGAACGTGCCAGGGCCGTCAATCGACCGGTCCACATGTGTTTCCGCGGCAAGATGCATAATGCGGTCGATACTCTCGCCAGCAAGGACATCGGCCATAGCTGCCTCGTCGCAAATGTCGCCGCGGACGAAGCGGTAGTTCGGTAAGGCCTCGATCTGCCGAAGCGACGCCGGATTGCCGGCATAGGTAAGCTTATCGAGGTTGATGACACGTTTGCCTGGATCGGCCACAAGGTATCGGCAGAGGGCGGAGCCAATGAAGCCGGCGCCGCCGGTGACGAGGATGTTCATAGCCGAGCCCCCTCCACCGGGAAGTTGAACAGTTCGGCTTGCCCCAACGGCGGAGCCGCGGCGTCCTTGTCGGAAACTTGGAATTCGGCGACTGGTAGCGGCCAGGCGATTCCGATCTCGGGATCGTCAAAACGGATCGATCTGTCGTGAGCTGGTGAATAAGGATTGGTGACCTTGTAGATCACCTCCGTATCCGGTTCGAGCGTCAGGAAGCCGTGCGAAAAACCCTTTGGAATCAGGAGCTGGTTCCACTTGCGAGCCGAAACCTCGGCCGCGACCCATTGTGCAAAGCTTGGCGAGCCGCGGCGAATGTCCACCGCGACGTCGAAGATGGCGCCTCTTATCACCCTGACCAGCTTGTCCTGTGCATAGGGTGAGAGTTGGTGGTGAAGTCCGCGCAGAACGCCTTTCGCGGCCGAATAGGAATGATTGTCCTGAACGAAGTGCAACGCGATCCCCGCTTCGGCGAATTTGCGCTCGTTCCAAGTTTCAGAGAAGAAGCCACGTTCGTCCTCGATCCTGCCCGGCAGGATCTCCAGGACACCGTCTAGGCCAAGCGATCTGATGACGACGAGGCTCATCCGGCATATTCCTCTACCAGCCGGCGGAGGTAGGAGGCGTAGGCCGTCCTGCCGAGCACGCCGGCCCGTCGCAACACGTCTTCGGGCCCAAGCCAGCCCATGTCGAGCGCGATTTCTTCTGGGCAGGCTATCTGGACACCCTGACGGCGTTCGACGGTTCGCACGAAGGAGGAGGCGTCATGCAAACTGTCATAGGTGCCTGTATCGAGCCACGCATAGCCTCGTCCGAGCTGGCAGACATGCAGCCGATCCCGCTCCAGATAGATGTTGTTGACCGTGGTGATCTCGAGTTCGCCTCGCGCGGAAGGTCGGATCGACGCAGCGATGTCGACCACATCCTTGTCGTAAAAATAGAGGCCCGTGACCGCCCAGTTGGATTTTGGCCGCGCCGGCTTTTCCTCGATCGTCACTGCTTTGCCCGTCCGCTGGTCGAAGGTGACGACGCCGTAGCGCTCCGGATCGTCGACGCGATAGGCAAAAACGGAGGCGCCAGTCTCTCGGGAAGCGGCCTGCCGGCAGACATTCGGCAAACCGTTGCCGAAAAAGATGTTGTCGCCGAGTATCATTGCGACATTGCCACTGCCGATGAAATCGCGGCCAATGATGAATGCCTCGGCAAGCCCATTGGGGTGCGGCTGTGCGGCATAGGAGAGGCTAAGCCCGAAGACGGAGCCGTCGCCAAGAAGGGCCTCGAAGCAAGGCAGGTCCCGCGGCGTGGATATAATGAGAATGTCCCGGATACCCGTCAGCATCAACACGCTCAAGGGATAATAGATCATCGGCTTGTCATAGATCGGCAGAATCTGCTTCGAGACCGAGATGGTTAACGGGTAAAGCCGCGTGCCACTTCCGCCCGCCAATATTATGCCCTTCATCCGCGCCTCCCCCCTGTCGCTGTCCTCGTTGGCCTGTTGTCGGGCGTTGTATCGCGCGCGATCACAGGTATGCGCTGGCGAAGCTATTCATCGACTGGCCCGTTCTACCTCCGGCACGGGCGGACCTGCGCTTTCGAGATGCGCCGACGGTTCGACGGCGCGCTGCTGGACCTGCCGCACGACCCTGACAACATCGCCAGGCCTCAAATCCGTTGCCTCGGACGCTTGAAATTCGGTAGCCTTGCCGTTCGCCCGTCTCGTGATGGAATAGGTGAGGGAGGGGCCCTCGGCCGTAGGACCTCCACTGGTTTTGGCCTCGAGAATCTCGAGCAGCAGCCTTTCTGTGGTTTCTCGCTTCAGCTTCAGCTGATCGACCTTTTCCTGCTCCGATTGAAGCGCGGCTGCCACCTCCGACTTGTGCGTGTCATTGAGACCCTCGAGATTGCGCGTGGCCTCGCTGATGTTCTGGCGCGCTCTCATAATGGCGGTGACCAGATCGAGGCGGTCGGCGCGGTAGGCTGCAAGTGCCCGCTCCAGCTCCCATTGCCGCGACGTCACGGCTACACCCTTTTCGACCAGGCTTTTGACTCCTCCTAGTTCCTTTTCGGCAGATTTAATGCTTATCTCGGCGTCCTTCATCTTAACTCCGAGGACGTCGATCTCTTGGTTGTAAAGATCGCGCAGTTCAGAGAGGGACTTCGATTGTCGCTCCAGCGCCTTCAGTCGCGCTGCAAAGATAACTGTCTCTTGCTCGCGTGCCACGGCGCCAAGTGCTAGATCACTGGCCAAAGAGTCGGAGAAGCTGATCTCTGTGGCACCCGACAGCTCGGCCTTGAGGCGCGATATCCGGGCATCACTCCTTAAAAGGGAGTCACGGATCGTCCGTAGTTCACCCGTCCGAGATATTACGGCTTCTGATGTTTGCGTGTCGACCTGGCGGAAATAGCCGCCGCTCATTGCCACTGACTGCAGAACCGTCAGCCCAGGGCGGAACTTGTACTCTCCCGGCGCCGCAACTTCTCCTACGACATATACCGGTGGGTATTCGAGGACCTCGACAATTGCTTCCGGCGCTTCCACGAGCCCGATCTTGGCCTGAAGGCGTCGTGCGATTTCGACAGCAAGTTGTCCTCTGTCGAGATTGCGCACAGCAAAGGTACCAATGACGGGCAGCGAAATCTCACCGGCCTCAGACACGACGTACTCCCCGCCAAGGGCCCATTGCGAATATTCGCCTCTCGTGGGCATCCACTGCACAATTTTGAGGCGAATTTTGGTTTGGGGCGCAATCTCTGGGGCGGCCACGGCGGACGTCGACGCACCGCTGACGAGGGCGAGCGCAGCCGCAAGGAAAACACTCCGAAGGGAGCTACGGTTAGCACGGTGGGATACGTTCATTATTTCTCCAACCAGCATAGTCATGCCTTCGCCGCATACCGAAGGAAGAGGGGTGCGTCTTGACCGACAAGATCGTTCGCGGTCGCGAGAATGCGTAGGCCCGCGATAGGTTTATGGCCACTTCAAGTGTGAGGGTTTTGAAAGAATTGGAAAGTGGATCGAAGACGGTATCGCTTCATCAATATTGATGAAACAAGGGCACGGCAGGTTCATTCGAAATCAAGCGGTATATCGATCGTTCGACGTGACCAACATTCGAACGAAACCCGGGGTCGGAAAGCCAAGCGAGTGTTGGGCCAATCTCATTCGGTCGAGGATGATAGCCGTTTTTATCTAGTTCGATGGGATGAGGTGGGGGGAACATACTCTGCCGATGCCTGCCCTTCTGTGTATACCTCAATCCTTTTTGCGCCGTCGTCATCACGCACGGCGAAGGCTAGAATCGGCAGCCGTGATCCATAAATCCGGTCCGTTGTTTTGGAGCTCCGGGGAAGGGATGTGCTTGATGAGCAGGTGGGACAATGACAATGCGAGGGGCGGGAGAGCCGCAGCCGCAGGAAATGAGCGAAGGCCTCGGCGCATTATTCTCATTATAAGCAAAACCGGCATAATTTCAGAGAGGTTGATCAGTGCTCTCGAGCGGGAATTCTCTTGGGTGCTCGTCGAAGAGGTTGAGCAGGTTGCCGCGGCATGCAACGTCTTTGCCCATCCTGTATCGCTCATCCTTGTCGACCCTGGGATGATTGACGAAGCCGATGAAAAATACATCGAACTCCTGCGTTTGCACCCCGACGCGCTTGCGGCGGCGATCGAGCCTAATGACGAGAACCTAGCTGCCTCGTTCCTCAAGCTCACCCGTTCGCCATTGGTGCACAGTGTCCTTCCGATGAATCTAAGGCTCGATACATGGTTGTCCGTGATCGGGTTGATGCTTTGCGGCGGCGACTATCTTCCGCCTGCGCTAATTCTTAACGCAAGAAAGAACGGTCATGGTCCCGGCGGCGACGCCAAACTGCCTGGCGCACCGATCAACGGGACGGGTGTCTCGGAGCTGACTGCTCGGGAGCTGCAGATTCTCGAAATGGTTTCCCGCGGTCTGCAGAACAAACTGATTGCCGCCGAATTCCGTTTATCCGAGCACACCGTAAAGATTCATCTGCACAACATTATAACTAAGCTCGGCGCCCATAACAGAACGGAGGCAGTCGCAAGATTTCGCAGCTTGCAAGAAGGCCTTTGATCACGCGCGGTCTACGTCACGCCGGCAGGCCCTGGTGATTTACACCACCAATGGGACGCGTTTACACGTTTACATGGAGCCCTACGACACGACGCGCTCATTCGTCGTTGCGAGCGGGGAAAGCAGCCCTGCAGGCGGCAGGGGTCGGCGCGGCTGTTGTCATGTCCTTTGGCCGGTCGCCTCTGTCAGGCCTTCGCCGCGAGCTGAGATCGATCTGGGGAGCGGCTCATAACCAGGGCTTCACCGCCCCCGCGTCGGGCCGCGACAGATCGACGGCAGGAGCACTCCTGGTGGCGGGAATGGTGCTTAGAACGCTGACGGAGGCCATCTCCCGTACCGTCCTGTGGGCGCGGCGACATCATCCGCCGACACCTATGCCACTCCCGATGAGTTCGCCCGGCTCGATATCGGCTATGCCGCTCTCAAGCTCATCTGCTTTCTGGCGCGAGCGAAACAGGTAGAGGCACCTCCGACACCATGGCGTTCGTTCCCGTCATCCTACATAAGGTGAATGGCCCGACAAATCGGCTACCTCAAAGGTAGTGGCACTCTCTCATTTCGCTAATTGCAAAGTGCTGCCCGTATCACGTAATCCGAAGGATGACATGAGCGAACATCCGGTGCCTGTCGGCGGCCGCAGTCTAGCAACTGTTGTATATTGCTTGTTTTTAAGTCGTAAACGCATGGGAACGTCCTTAAAAGAAGAGTTTTTTTTCATGCAACTTCGGCGGGATTTTTCCCCATCTTCCCGCAACTCTTACGGAGTTATCTGAATAGCCATGACGAAAGGGAGTTCGGCAATGGCTACTTTTACATCGAAATTAGAGAACGAGCCGCCATTCGCGCAGCACCGCGTAACCAACCCCTTACAGGCAGGCAAGGAAGCGGAGCAGCCGCTCGCAAAGCCGGACAAACGGTGTCTGCTCATCTTTGATGACAGGGCGCTAGGCCGCGAATGTCTGTCGAGGACACTGGTCGATCACGGTCTCAGGATGGATGTCGCTGCTTTCGGCTCGATCGACGAATGGCGGGAGACGAAGGGCAGCTATCCCGCGGTCGGAGCCGTCCTCCTCAATATCGGCGCGCGCAAGGTAGGGGATGTGACGGCAGACATTTCCAAGCTCGTCTCTCAGTTTAGCCCCGCGCCCGTTGTCGTCCTCTCGGACACCGATGATATCGCTCAGATCCTGCAGGTCCTCGAAAGCGGGGCACAGGGGTATATTCCCGCATCTGTCGGTGTGGATGTGTGCATCGAAGCGATCGCCTTGGCGATGGCAGGCGGCGTCTTCGTGCCGGCAAGCAGTCTTCTGTCGGCGCGCCACCTGATCGAGGCAGAGAAGCGGGAGACTTCGCCGCTGGCGGGAATGTTCACAGTCCGTCAAGCGGAGGTGGTTGAGGCGTTACGAAGAGGCAAGGCGAACAAGATCATCGGCTATGAACTCAATCTGCGCGAGAGCACGGTCAAGGTTCATGTTCGCAACATCATGAAGAAACTGAAGGCCACAAACCGGACGGAGGTCGCTTGCAAGCTCAACGAGCTGTTTTCAGGCGACGCACATGGCTCCTGAGGCCGGACGGCTCAGCGACTTATAAGCCGAGGTCGAAGGGGAATTAGCGGAAGCCGGACACTAAAGAAGATTAGAGCCCCTAGCCAGTCCGCTAGTCTCGGCGCCATCGCAAGGTGGCAAGTGTCACGTTAACATGAGAGGCGGCCGGACAAATGGAGCTGCCGGCGACTAAGGCTCGTCGTCCATCCTTGCGCTCCGGTGGAAATGCGGGCTCTGCGAGACGCGGGGTTCTGTCACATCCAGAACGAGATGGCCCAACGGAGACGGGCTGGCTCGTTTTGCCTAAAGAGACATAAAACCTGGAGTGGAAGACTAGTATGTTTTAGTTAATTCAAACAGTCTTTATCGTCAAAAGTGTAAATGTCAATATCAAGTGTAATCGTACTGCTTAAATAGTTTCATCTAGATCGGATCTATGCTAGCGTTCATTCTTAAAATGTCCTCAAAAGGACATTGGTTGGCGGCCACTTAGTGGCCTCTTTTATTTCTTATAGTTGCAGACGACCCGTTGCGGTCGCCTAGAAAATGCATTTGTGAAACGGTGAGGTGAACCTTCGTTCAGCCGCCCCTCTCGTTTTGATTTGCGCCGCGGGGTACCGGGCGTGGCGGGGAGATTTTAACCATGAATTCAATGGCTCTATCTTACAACAATACGGCGCTTAGGCTTCATGCCTTGAGCGCATCCTCTCCCGATGAGGCGACCAATGGAGCGCGTGACAACACGGTAGCCGGTTCGGCGCTGCTCCTGTTGGACAATCGGACGCTCGACAGAGAATGCCTGGCCGAATGTCTCGTTTTGCATGGTCTCGGCATCGAGGTTTTAGCCTTCGGGTCGGTCGACGAATGGCGGAAGAACAAGGATCTTCATCCGCCCGTCGCGGCAATCCTCTTGAACATCGGTGGCAGAAAAGTCACCGATCCCAGCAATACCTCCCAAATAACCGATCTCGTGACGGAGTTTGGCCCCACGCCGGTCGTGGTCCTGTCTGATTTGGACGAACTGGCACAAATCCTCAAAGCATTGGAGTGCGGCGTCAGGGGCTATATTCCATCATCGATCGGCTTCGATATCTGCGTGCAAGCAGTCAGCCTGGCGCGCGCTGGCGGGACATTCGTCCCTGCGAGCAGTATCCTTTCCACTCGTCAGATCACGCTGACTGCTGGGGAGGTGTCTCGGCCGCTAGGGGGGATGTTCACACAGCGGCAGGAAGAAGTCATCCGGGCGCTAAGGCGCGGCAAGGCAAACAAGATTATCGCCTACGAGCTCAATCTGCGTGAGAGCACCGTAAAGGTCCATATCCGCAACATCATGAAAAAGCTCAAGGCCACGAACAGGACCGAGGTGGCTTACAAGCTCAGCGATATGTTTCCCGCGGAGGCCGGAGAGCTGGAGAAATCAGGTCTGCCGCAGCAGTGATCTTCTTGAATCACTTCAATAACTGAGGGTGAGCGGGATCGGGGGTGAATTTCGCTCGTTCGAGCCGGCTCAAGCACATGAGCCGGCTCCCCCGATTCCGTAACCCTCCAAGCTCGCCAATGAGACGAGCGCTGACAAGGGCGACCGGTTCGGGAACATGATGCGCGTCGGGTTGGGGCCCCAATGCCGCGAAGGCGCCCGAGGGGAACCCGCCGGGCGCCGGGGCCAAGGACACTCGGTCTGCGTGCTGTCGCCGATAGTTTACTTCCCGAAGTTCGCGCTCGACATAAGCTCAGCCGCGATGGTTAAGGCGACCAGCTTCCTGTCTTAGCTCAAAAGATCGCCTGCGCGTGCCGCCACGCGTACATAGACGTCCTCCAGGGGTGAACGTGGCCGGACGAATTGACGCGTTGCAAGTCGCAAAAGCGCATTCAGATGCTCCCTGCCGCCATAGCCAACGGATTTGGCGAAGGGCTTCATCGAGGTGTGCTCACCGACAGGGTAAAGCTGCGCGTACTCCGCGCCGTTCGTGAACTCCTCATAATTGGAGCCCTCGACGAGGAAAGTCTCGACCGGGGCACCCTCTGCTAAAACCGCTTCATGAGTCGCGAGCACGATCTGATGGTATTCGAGCACGTCCGAGTCGCCGGGCAGCGCCGGGTCAATCGACGTTCCGTTAACGAGATCACTCGGCCTGATAAAAACGCCGTCGATGTAGAGTGCGTGACCGGATGAGAGATAGAGGTCTTTATGTGGCGTGTGCTCGTCGAGAGCGAAACGGCGGATGCGGATCGGCACCACGCTCTCGTTCCACGTGGGTAACGCACGCCGGTAGACGTGGCGACCTATCCATTTGACTGGCAGCAATTCGCCGCGGACCGTCTTGACGAGATCGCCTATGCGGAGGTCTTCGATCGCCGTCTCGCCCTTGGACGTGAGGATTGCCGTGCCGCGTAGCAGGCACAGTGGGCCCCCTTTGCCAACGCCGTCGCGACCACGGCCAAGGCCCAGATCACTACCGCGCTTTCCGGCCTCCTTGGCGGCCGCTGATGACGTCACGGTAGCGGAGAATGCGGCTAAGGCGGCTAGTCTGGCTCCCGCCGCGGCCGCCAAGCCGATGAAATGTCTTCGCGCCGTATTCGTGGGTGACCTTCCCTGACCGTCGGGCATATCTCCATGCTCCTTATTCGGGGCGTCCCTTCCCTGATGCTATTCTATGCTCCCGGCGCTCTTGGCGAGAATACGCCAATTCGGCAACCGCAGAGCCAAAAAGGAGGATGGATGGTACTTTTGGAGGAGCCAAGGTTTACGGTCGCCGGCCACTTCAGATAAAAGTCGTCTCGCGGCCTTTTCTGCTGTCTCGGGGTTTCGTCCATTCGAGCCGAGTCATTGTCAATGCAGAGAACCGGTACTTCTATCCACATGCCAGCAATGTCCAGTGGTGAAGTTTTCCGACGTCCGCCGTCAAGAGCGATGGCGTTTGCGCACGATACGCGACCGCTGCGGCCATCCATGGTAGCTCCACTCTGAAGGCGAAATCAAAATGCGTTTAGAAGGGCCGTCCGTACAATACGCGGGTTCTTTGAGCGGGAGATGGCGTACCCGAACACATGTGGTTTTTCGAGCGCTTTTCCAGTGGTGGTCGGAGCTACGGAGCGCAACTCACAATCCAGGGCGAGCGATGCCCTGATACATGGATGTAATCGGCAGCGGTCCTGGCATGTGTCCGGTCTCTTTACGCGCAGGGTACGGCTCCTGTCTCAATGGCTCTCGCCCGAGAGAAGACGGAGCCGACTCGCCCGCAGAACGATTGGAGTATAGCGAGGTAGGGCGCGTGGGAGCCATCCGAGCGAGTGCTTCATTCAAAGAGTTCGGCGTGTGTCCCAGCGGCTACGAACACAACCAGGTTCTTTCTTTCGTCTAACGTGTAGATGAGGAGAAAATCACCGCCGATATGACATTCTCGATGATCTTTCCAATCACCCGTCAGCTCGTGGTCTTTCAGTTCCGCCGGCAGAGGGCCATCGTTGTCTACGATCAAACCGACGACATTCTTCAGTGCGACCATATCATATCGGCCAGACCTAGAAAGGCGCTCCCAATCTTTTTGGAACTGTTTGGTATGACTTGATTGCCGCGGCAGCGAAGCCCGCTTGCTGGAAGCGGACTTCGCTCGTTTCTTATCACTTGACAACCTTGCGTCCCTCGAGTGACTCAAACATCTCATCAGCAGTATCAAAATGCTTGCCGTGACCCGCCTTGATGGCTCTTGCTTCCTCCATCGCAGCGATTGTTTTGGCGTTCGGTCGAGTCAATTCGACGGGAAGAGCTTTATCTCGGGCGATCCTGGTCAAAACGATTCGGATGATATCCGAGGTGGTCAGTCCGAGACTATCGAGTACCAAGGCGGCGCTATCCTTCACCGAAGGATCAATGCGGGCGCGTACATATGCGTTTGCAGCCATTTTTGCCTCCTTTTCGAGTTTGATATGTATGTAGCCCAATTGAGCAACACATTCAAGCTCCGTGATGGGTCGATCGAACTGGGGCGCTATGATTGTTGCACACACACTCGCCCGTTAACCACATGCCCATCCTCCGATCGACTCTTGCGGAAGGTCCAGGTAAGAGCCTGCACCATGTTCAGGATGATACGCATACAGCTCTGATCTCCCCGCGGCCTTCGGCCGCCGATCCGCTGTGTCTGCCGTCGACTTCTGGAGCCTGAACATGACGCTCAACGCCATCGCTACCGCCGCCATTGCCTATGGCCCGCACGCCCCGGTGTTGGTCGTCAGCGCCTTGGGCTGGGGCTTGGAAATATGCGTCGTATCCCTTCGGATCGCGGAGGGGTTGAGCCATGGCGAACCCCGAAGATACGCCCAAGGCCCAGCATTTCCTGTTGTCGCCAGAGTGCCGAACGCTGACGGTGCTCGATCTCGCCAAGATGCGGGATACAACTGCCTACGACTGGTTTAAGCGTCTGCGCTGGCCCGAGACGGAGGGCGAGCCTTACTGCCCCAAGTGCGGAACATTGCGGTGCCACACGATGAGCCGAAACCGCTTCAGGTGCACCGAGAAGACCTGCAAGGCCGTATTCAGCGTCACCTCGGGCACGTCTTCCACGCCCGCAAGCTGAGCTTCAAGAAGATGCTCATCGCCATCTGGTTCTCGGCGAACTCGGTGAAAGGCAAGGCCGCACTCCAGCTCTCGCGGTGAGCGTCCGGCGAAGGCATTTTCGCTTGGTCGAGAGGCCGATATTATAGGCCGCGTTTCATCTCGTCGGCCATAACGCGTTCGACCACATCCGGATCGCATTGTTCATCGACGAGAAACTGGCGGATTCCACCATCCCATGTCCGTATGTCGGCGAGGAGATTTTGGAGTTCGTCCACGCCGTTCTCGGTCAGACCCTTTGTGCCGTATTCGGTGCCGTCGCGGACATAAAGCAATTCGCCCTCGCTGATATTATCCGAGTTGGCGGTCACCTCTTCGATCAACTCGAGGTTCTCGCCGATCATCTCAGCGACCTCTTTGAGGGTATAGATGATCCTTGAGCGTGCCATCACGCAGCCTCGCACCGGTCTTTTGCCGGAGTCCACTGCCACGGGAGCAGTTCCTCAAGTCGATCCTTCGGATGGCTCTGGATCCTGGTCAGGACGTCTGCCAGATAGGCCTCTGGATTGTGGCCATGGAGTTTAGCTGTCTCGATGATAGTCAGGATATTGGCCATGCGCTCGCCGCCCTTGTCTGACCCGGCAAAGAGCCAATTTTTTCTTCCAATTCCGAGTGGCCTCATGGCGCGCTCAGCTATGTTGTTATCGATTTCGACACGGCCATCGTCAATGTAGACGCTCAAAGCTGCCCATCGCGAGAGAGCGTATCGCATCGCTTCTGCAAGCTTCTGTTTCTGCGGCAGCGTCGAAAGCGTCGTTTCAATCCAGGCCTTAAGGTCCGCCAGGATGGGTCTGGCGTGTTGCTGGCGCAGTGTTCGCCTCTCGTCAGCCGACATGCCGCGGATACGATCCTCGATATCGTAGAGTGCACCGATGCGCGACAGAGCCTCGTCGGCGATCGGAGATGGCTTGAGCTTGATCACATCATGGAACTTGCGGCGCACATGCGCCATGCAGGCAGCTTCGATGATCTGGTTGCCGTAAAGCTTGCTATAGCCAGCATACCCATCCGCATGCATTACGCCGCTGAAGTGAGCGAGGTGTTCAGCCGGATGCACGCCCTTTCGGTCGGGGCTATAGTAATAGGCGATCGCTCCGGGCGTGGGATCCTGGTAGCCGCTGCCATCGAAGACATAGACCCAGACCCTGCCGGTTTTCGTCTTTCCTCGTCCAGGGTCGAGAACATCGACCGGGGTATCGTCCGTGTGTATTCGGTCGACCGCGGCGATATGGGCTCTGATCAGCAAGATGAGGGGCGAAAGCAGAACGGACACACGGCCAACCCAGTCCGCCATGACAGACCGGGAGATGTCTATTCCCAGGCGGTCGTACATCTCGGAGAGACGGTAGAGCGGGATGTGATCGTCGAACTTGGCGACCATGATATGCGCGAGCAACCCCGGACCGGGCTTGCCTCGCCCGATCGGCAAGGTCGGCATTTCGCCAGACACCGTCGTATCGCAGTCCTTACAGACCATGCGCTTCTCGATATGCCGGACGATCTTCACAGAAGCCGGCACATGCTCCAACACCTGGACCACCTTGTCGGCCGCCTTCAGGAAGGACATGCCACCACAAGTCGGGCAACTGCAGGGCGCTATGTACACCCGCTCTTCAGTTGGAAGGCCATCCGGCAGAGGTCTGCGTTTCGGCTTGTCGGGGGTATCATCCAGATCTGGCAGCAGGCCTTTTCCGGAACGAGCATCAGCTTCGGCGCGAGAGGCTTCGATCTCCTCGAGCATCAGTTCGAATTGCTCAATCTTCCGATCGATCTTTTCCGAAGAAGCGCCGTGCTGCCGATGTCGGAGCAGTTCCAGCTGCGCGCGCAGAAGACCGATGATCGAGTCGCGTTTGATGACTTCGGCTTCTTGCGCGCTGAGTTTCGCCGCCTGTTCAGCGACGAGCGCGCGCAATGCCAATAGCTCGTCATGACTGTCCAGCGGCGGTGCTTTCATGCCCAAAAACATAGCCGATTTGCAGCGAAAGCACTAGCGTTTTGCCCAGGATGTCCCTGTAAAATATAGCTTTTATCCCGTGCGGCCAGGGGCGGAAGTCCACGCTGGTCGGCGCCAGTCAATCCCTTCAACAAGCATCGACAACTGAGCCTGCGTCAGATGCGCAACACCATCTTTCGCCGTCGGCCAAGGAAAGTATCCGCGCTCGAGAATCTTGTAGAATAGGCAGAACCCTTGGCCGTCCCACCATAGAAGCTTGATCCGGTCGGCGCGCTTTCCACGGAACCCGAAGATCGCTCCGGACCCCGGCGCTTCCTTGATCACCGCCTCGACCATTGCAGACAGACCATCGATACCGCGCCGCATATCGGTCACCCCGCAAGCCAAGTAGACCCGCACATTTCCTGTCGGCCCGATCATGCAGCCTCAACACACGCGATCAACGATGACAGCGTCTTGCGTTCAATGTCCGCCGGAACTTTCAAACTGCGACCATTTCGTAGCTGGATCTTGATAAGCACCGGCGCCCCGCCGGCTGCCGGCATCTGCCCGAGGCTTATTTCGTTGACCAGGTGGACCGGAAGGAACGATGCTGACACATCGAAGTGGCTAAGCGTTTTCCGCCATAAACGGATCTGCGCAGGATAAATGTCATGGTGACGAGCGACATCACCAATGCGAACGCCCGGTTGATCGGCTTCAGCCAATATCGCCAGCTTCGCTTCCTTCGACCACCGCCGCCTACGCTCAACGCCGGAAATGATCTCCATGCGAGCCATGCCAACCTCCCAGATCTGATATTAGTGTCAGCACTAATGCTGGTTCTAATGCCAGAACATCGCCTAACTGGCTCGTTCAGCAAAATCCGCTCACCGGACGCTCACCTCTCGCGCGAGATCGGCGTCCAATACAAGACCGCCTGGGTACTCCTCATGAAGCTGCGCGAGGCCATCGCCTGGCGCAGGGAGGAGATGCTGCTCGATGGCGAGGTGGAGATCGACGGCAAGTACGCTGGCGGCCACATCCGTCCTGGAAACAAGGCCGAGGATGGAATCGGCCGCCGCCTGAAGAAATACCAAAACATGAAGCGTTTGTGCGCCCTTGCGATTCGCCAGCGCGGGCTGGGAGGACAGACGTTCACCCGGATTATCCGGGACGAAGACAGCAATGCAACCTGGGCGGCCGTCCGGAATCACGTGTCGCGGGAGGCAACGGTCTTTGCGGACAACTCGCAGGCCCACCAGACCGAGGATGGTACAAACACCAATGAGGTCGAGAGCTTCTTCTTGAGGGTCCACCGAGCCTACGTCGGCATCCGCCATCGGTTTTCGTTGAAATACTTCGACTGGTACGTGGCCTAGCTCGCGGGGCGCGAGGATTGCCGCGAGGTGAGCAATCGAGGAAATACCATCCAGGTGCTGGGCAAGGCACTGTCTCGCCCGACATCTCGCTATCTGTGCGGATACTGGCAGGGCAACAAGCCGCCGGACCTGATCTGGGGAGAGGCTAAGCGGCGACCTCCCACAGAACCTTGGGGCCGTCGAACTTACCCGATTGCCGCACGCGTCCTGCAGTCGTCAGTTGGGTGAGGACCGCCGACAGGCGGTGTGCGATGTCCAAGAGATTCGCTGGCTCGCTTGGGATGCCGAACTTGTCCGCGAACTTCGCTGCACAGTCGGTCACCGAAATCGGTTCTCCCTGCCTCGCGCAGGCCCTCCAAGACGGCCTGGCGCTTGTTTACGCCGCCCATCGCTGCTTTCACCTCGGATGAAGACGGCTTGACCTTTCGAGAACGTCCACCGTGTTCAGGTCGCGTCAACGTCGACGCCTGGTAGTCAGGCTCATAGCTTAGGATGACGCGGTCCAGCGCATTCATGAGTTTCCCGAATGTCCGCCCGCTCCCTTCAATCTGCGCCAGCCTGTCAGTCAAGGCGGCCCGCTTCTGCTTCAACTCGTACGCTCCACCCATCGAGGCTCCGTTCTCACCGAAACCAGGGTAGTCGGGATGCCACCAGGTCTGGTGGTTTTTGCTACCGCCGGACAATTGCAGGATAGGGTCGGCTAGCGTAGGAGCTTTTTGAACAGGCTCTCCATCGGACTGTCCGCCTCATCAGCGGGCATTTCAGTTCCGACTCCCGGTTGCTCGGCGGTTGCGGGCTCCTCGTTCGAGGGCATTTCCACAGCCGCCTTGTCGGGCTTGGGGGCTGTACCGCCGCCAATAATCTCTTCAATCGAGAGCTGCTGTTCTTCTCGTTCTAGAGCCTTATTCAGGGCGCCGCCAAGCAGATCCTTCACGGAGCCACCCGCACCGCCTCCGTTAACGAGGTCGCCAATCGGCAACTTATCGATCGGCAGCCCGAAATCCTTGAGCTTTGCCAATGCGGCATCGGGGTTCTTCAGCAGGTCCGAAAGGTCCGGATATATGCGGGGCGCGGCGAAGCTGCCTTCGACCACGACAGGCACGCCGATGCCGTCGGTGGAGATCTCGGCGCCCTGGCCCTGGAGAGAAGCGACGAGGCGGGGCTCGAGCCGGAAATTCAGAGTGCGTTCCGCAAGATCGGCCGCACCGTTCCCGCTCATGCGGACCAGCGGGCCGACAAGCTTGATGTCCTCTGTGCGCGCAACGCCGCCTTCGATGACAAAGGATGCCGCAAGCTCGGTGAATGTCGTCGCTTTGCCGCCGTCCTGCTTGAAGCCCGACGACATCAGGCTCACGAGATTGTTGTAGACGTCGGCGATGTCGATGCCGCGAATGGCGCCATTGGAAAAGGTCACGTCCGCGGTGCCCTGCAGCGACTTCGCAAGCGTCCTGGTCGTGCCGCCCGCACCGGTTACGTCGAACCGGGCTTTCAATGCACCCTCGAGATATTTGAAGCCCGCCATGTCCGTCAGAAGCGGTGCGGCCGACGCTCCGGAGATGGAGGCCTGCAGGGCGATCGAGGGCTCGGGCTGGGAGCCGTCGGCCTTGAGGTTCGCGACGACATGGCCGCCATAGAACGGGCTTTCGGGCAGCGTCAGGCTTGCGACGCCGTCGGAGACGACGAGACTGGTGGCAACCGGTCCCGCAAAGACCTTGCCGTAGCCGAGCTTTTTGGCATTGAGCTGGATGGTGGCATCGATCGACCGGAGCGAAGAGAGGTCGAGCGGAGCGTCGGCGGGTTCGGCCCCTTTCGCCGCCTTTGCCTGCGGCGCGGGGGATTGCGCTCCGGCCAGCCGCGCAAGGTCCAATTCGTCGAAGTTCAGCGCAGTCGTGATCTTCATCGGTGTCGCAAATTCGACAGAGCCGCTGCCCGCACCTTCGACGCCGTTGACGGATATGGTCGTCTTTTGAAAGGAAACACTCGTCGTGCCCACATCGACGTGCCCGTTGAACGCCAGCGGACCGATGCTCTCCGCACCGCTCTGCCCGAGGCCGGCAAGGAAAGCAGAGAGGTCGGAGGTGGAAAAACCGAGCTTTCCCGCATAGGTCCCCGGCAGAGCAGCCTTACCGTCGAGCGACAGGCTTACGTCGGGCATTTTCACCTGAAGCTTGAGGGGGATACCCTCAGCGGCGAGATTGCCGGCGAGGATTGTATCGGCGGCTGGGATTTGCAGATCGACATCGACCGGTTTGTTGCGCCACTCCAGGCGGCCGGCCAAGCGCACCGGCTTCGCGAGGCTTTCGATCCGGGCCGTGATCTTCTTCGCCTTCACCTCGCGCATAGTCTCATCGGCGGTACCAGGCAGGGTATAGGCCGCATCCCGCAGCCCGACCGTTCCCGTAAGATCGGCCGTCTTTCTGATGGCTTCCGCATCAAGGCCGCGAAAGGCAAAGCCGGCGTCGATCGTCAGGGCTCCGGAAAGCGGGACGGTTTGGCCGGCGAGGGCTGAGAGCTTCGCGATGTCTAGCCCTTTGCTTGCGAGATGGCCCCGGAAGACCGGTTCGTCGGCCCTGACGTCGGTCGCGACGCTCGCGGCAAGGCTGCCGGCCTCGATCCCCATATGCCCGAGCTCGACAGCCAGTTCCCCGTCCTTGAGTGCGGCCGAAAACGACACGTCCGTCGCTAAAATTTCGCCGAGGACCAGAGCGGCCGCGTTGATGCTCATGTCGGCGTCGAAGCCGGCCAGAAACTGCAAATTCGCCGGCTTGGCTGTGTCCGCGGCCGGCGCTCCCGACTGCGACGTTTCCGGCGTGGCATCCATGAACGGCGTCAGGTCGAGCCGGTCGGCTTCGAGGTCTACAAGAAAGCGCGCGCGCTGCCCGGGGACGAAGAGCGCGTTCAGGCCGAAGGCCCGTTCGCCGGCTTCAACTTCGCCGCCTCTTATCTGATAGCTGCCATTGGCGTTCAGGGTGACCTGTCCGCTTGCCTCAAAGTTGGTCAGGCCCGGCGCGGGAGCCGGATCCGCTTCCACGGCAAGGGTGACATCGGCGGGCTGGCGCTCGAGCAGCGACCGCAGGGTCGAGATGGTGAAGCTGGTCTCGTACTTCCGCCCCCCCATGCGGGCGGATGCGGAAAGAGAGAAGTCGTCATCGATGTCGGGTGCCGTGAGCGTGAGCTCGATATCGGAAACGACCTCCTCGGGGTTGGCTGCGCTTCGCCGTATGAAGGTGCCGGAGGCGATGGAGACCGACTCGATTGCGCTTCGTTCAAGGAAAGCGACGAGGGCGGGAAGCGGGTCGCCGGAACCGGTCTCGCCGCCGCCGCCGGGAGGCGGCGGCGATGAGACCGGCGCCTTTTCTTCGAGGGCGATGACGGGATGGTCGAGCGCGATCTGCTTGATGTGCAGCCGGTCCGACCAGAGGGAGGAAAGCGCCACCGAACCGGAGACCTCTGCAAACTCGGCGGTTATCCCTGCCGCTTCGGCCGAGAGCGTCGCGTCTTCCGCGACGACCGCGAGATAGGGAAATGCCGAAAGTTTTACAGGACCGTTGAACGCGATCGAACTGCCGGTCGCAGCCGACAATTGCCGGCCCAGTTCGCTCCGCACCCAATCGCTGGAAATCAGGCTTGGCAGAATGGCAATTGCAGCGACGGCGAGCGCGCCAACGCCCAGAAGACTAAGAATGAAGCGCCGCATCGCTTTCTCCTGGTTGTAAAAGCTATTGATTCGCTATCGTTTTCCAGAAAGCGCGATTTCGCAAACGTCTTCGCAACGCCGACGTCAGATATTTTCCGGCGTATAGATGTCGAAAGGCAGGAAAGTCTGGCCGGGCACGCTCGAAGCGCCCCGGTCGATCGCGCCGACCATAAGGTCTACCGTTTCCCGGGCCAAAGCCGGGACGGGCGTCGACACCGCCATCAGGACCGTTTCGTCGGCAAGGGCCGCGCGCGATTCCGGCGTCAGCTCGTTGACGACGGCGAGCAGCTTGCCCCCGAGCTTTTCCTCGCGGATCGCCGAGATGGCCCCCTCCATGCCGCCGCCGCAGACGTAAAAGCCTAAGAGATCCGGATGGCGCTGCAAGAGATCGAGCGTCGCCTCGTGAGTGATCTCGGGCGTGTCGAGGTTCACCATCGTGTCGAGGACCTCGAAATCGGGTGCGTTCTCGCGAAAATAGGAGCGAAAGCCGATCTCGCGCAGTTCGTGCCCATGGAAACGGTGGCTCCCGACGAAGGCCGCAACCTTTCCCGGTCGCTTGGCCGCCTTGGCGATCATCCAGGCAGCCGTCCTGCCGACTTTCTGATTGTTCAAACCGATATAGCCTTCGCGCACGCCGGCCGCAAAATCCGACAGCAGCGCGAAGACTGGGATGCCGCGTTCCTTGAGTTCCTCGATTGCCGCAGTCACGGCCGGATAGTCGGGCGACACCAGCGCGATCGCCTGATTGCGAGCCGCCATCGTCTTCAGCTTTTCGACAATGGCGCCGGGCGTGGAGCTTGCGACGAAATCAACCTGCGCGACGGCGCGGACATGCGTCACCGAAAGCGCCGCGTTTTCGATCTCCTTTGCCACGGCCTTGTAGAACGACTGCTCCGGCTTTTGCAGGACAAAGCCGAGCCGATATTGCGGCAGGTCCTCGAAGACCCTTTGCCTCAGCAGGCCGACGGCGTGATAGCCGATCGCTTTCGCCGCATCATAGACGCGGCGCGCCGTTTCCTCGCGCACCGGATGGCGGCCGTTCAGCACCCGGTCGACCGTTGCGACGCTCACACCGGAGGCGCGGGCGAGATCCGCGATTGTCGGCCTCTTCGTCATGTCTCCTCCCTGAAACTATTCCCTCATCCTTGAGGCTGCCAGGCTGATAGGATTTGAGAGAATATATCATGACTGCATTGAGAAGCGTGAGAAGTCAACCTATCCTCCGTTCATCGATTGGAGGCGCCGATCGGGAGTGGCGCCGGTTCAAAAGTCTGCAGCCGCATTTGCGCTCCCCGTGAGCGGCGCGGCGCTGCAGGGGAGGCAGGGATGACCACAGTTGCGAACAAGCGCGATTACAGCCTGCTCGGCCGCGATGCCGAGGCGGCGGTTGCAAGCGGCCTTGCCGCAGCCGAATGGTATCACACCGACATTCCGCGCAAGCAGATGAAGGAGCTGATGAAGCGGGAAGACGGTCCCGCCATTCGCGACACCGCGATCTGGCTCGGCAGCATGGTTCTTCTCGGCGGCCTCGGCATTTATTTCTGGGGGAGCTGGTCGGCGGTTCCCTTTTTCCTCGCCTATGGCGTCCTCTACGGCTCCGCTTCCGATAGCCGCTGGCATGAATGCGGCCATGGCACCGCCTTCAAGACGATGTGGATGAACGACGCCGTCTACCAGATCGCCTGCTTCATGATCATGCGCAATCCGGTCACCTGGCGCTGGAGCCATACCCGCCATCATACCGACACCGTCATCGTCGGCCGCGACCCGGAAATCGCCGTCATGCGGCCGCCCGATCTCATCCGCCTGGTTCTCAACTTCTTCGGCATCATTGACGTCTGGCATGCCATGATCGACATGGTCAGAAACGCCTTCGGCGTGATCAGCGCCGCGGAGAAGACCTTCATTCCGGAAATGGAGCAGCCGAAGGCGATCCGCGTCGCCCGGATCTGGCTTGCCATCTATCTGGCGACGATCGGGTTTTCGCTCTATCTCGGCTCGATCCTGCCCTTGATGCTCATCGGCCTGCCGCGGCTTTACGGCGCTTGGCATCACGTGCTGACCGGGCTTCTGCAGCATGGCGGCCTTGCCGACAACGTGACCGACCATCGGCTGAACAGCCGCACGGTCTACATGAATCCGGTCAGCCGCTTCGTCTACTGGAACATGAACTACCATGTGGAGCACCACATGTTCCCGATGGTGCCCTATCACGCGCTGCCGAAGCTGCACGCCATGATCAGGCACGACCTGCCGGCGGCCAATCCTTCAATCCTGCATGGCTACCGTGAAATGATCCCGGCATTCCTGCGGCAGCTGCGCAACGAGGATTACTTCCTGAAGCGCGAACTGCCGCCGACGGCAAAGCCCTATCGCGAAGAATTCCACAACGACCGGCTCGTTCCTGCCGCGGAGTGAGGCGGCGCGGGCGATCGCAGCAAATCATCGAATGGAGGAAGAAATGAGCTCGAACTGGGTGGAGGTCTGTGCGGCCGAAGAGATCGACGAGGAAGACGTCGTCCGTTTCGATCACGAGGGACGCACCTTTGCCGTCTATCGCAGCCCGGACGACGAATATTTCGCGACGGACGGTCTCTGCACGCACGAGCAGATCCACCTCGCCGACGGCCTGGTGATGGGCGATATCATCGAATGTCCGAAGCATAACGGCCGCTTCAACTACAAGACCGGCCAGGCCAGGGGCGCGCCCGTCTGCGTCAACCTCAGGACCTATCCGGTGAAGGTGGAGGCAGGGAGCGTGTTCATCGGCGTTTCTTAGGGGTGGATTGGGCCCGTCGGCAGTCAACTCTTCCTCCGGTCATTCTAGGGCCTGTTCCGAGGCTACACACGTAAGGCATTCTAGCCCGACGACGTGGATGGGGTGGGGCGTGCAGAGGGACTGCGCGTGACCCCGGATCGGTTTCCCGGGGGCAAGCCTGAGGATGACGACGTGGGTCAAGCTGAAGCATTGCAGCGGGTAAAGCCCAAGGATGACCTGGCGAGCCAAAGTCCCGGTCGCAAAAAGGGAGGAGAGCATGACCCATATCGTTATCGTCGGTGCCGGCGAATGCGGCGCACGGGCGGCCTTCGCCCTCAGGGAAAAGGGCTTTGACGGCGAGATCACGCTGATCGGCGCCGAACCGCATCTTCCCTACGAGCGGCCGCCGCTTTCCAAGGACGGCCTCGCGGAGGCCTCCCTGCCGAAATTCATCGCGGGTGCCGCGCGCTACGAGGAAGCGCGGATTGCGGTCCTGATCGGCGCGAGGGCTCGCAGCGTCGACCGCGCGCAGAAAACCGTCACCTTCTCGGATGGACGATCCCTCGGCTATGACCGCCTGCTTCTTGCGACCGGCGCCCGGCCGCGCGCATTTCCGGGTGTGCCCGAAAATGCCGGGCGTATCCGCATGCTGAGGACGCATGCCGATGCGCTGGCGATCCGCGCCGCCCTTACACCCGGTGCAAGGCTCGCCGTCATCGGCGGCGGCTTCATCGGCCTGGAGCTTGCCGCGACCGCGCGCGGGCTCGGCGCCGAAGTCGTGCTTGTCGAAGGCCTGCCGCGCGTTCTCACCCGCGGCGTGCCGGAGGAGATTGCAGCCGTTGTCGCCGAACGGCACAGGCGGGAAGGCGTGCAGATCATCTGCGGCGCGCAAATTGTCGCCATCAAGGAAGGCGACGACGGCGCACGCGTCCTGCTCTCCGACGGCGTCGACATTGACGCCGACCTGATCGTCGTGGGCATCGGCGCGGTGCCCAACACCGAGCTTGCGGAGGCGGCCGGGCTTGCGATCGAAAACGGCATTGCCGTCGACGAGAGGCTCTGCACGTCGGACCCGGACATCTACGCCGCCGGCGACTGCTGCTCCTTCCCTCTGCCGCATTATGGCGGCCGGCGGGTGCGGCTCGAGGCCTGGCGCAATGCCCAGGACCAGGGGGCGCTTGCCGCCGCCAACCTGATGGGCGCAGGAGAAACCCTGGCCAGCGTGCCGTGGTTCTGGTCGGATCAGTACGAGTTCACCCTGCAGATTGCGGGGCTTGCGGACGGTGCAGAAATGACCGTCCGGCGCGACATGGAGGAGGGGGCCTTCATCCTCTTTCATCTGAATGGCGAGGGACGGCTGATCGCCGCAAGCGGCATCGGCCCCGGCAATACCGTTGCCCGCGATATCCGCCTTGCCGAAATGCTGATCGCCGCCGGAGCAAAGCCGGATCCGCTGGCGCTTGCCTCGCCCGAAACCAGGCTCAAGAAGCTCCTGGCGGCCTGAGTGCCCCTTTTCTCTTTGAAGCGGCGCACTTCCGGACGGAAAACCGCTGCTCACCTTCCTGGACGTGCTCTACCGGAGATATCAGATGAGACACCGCCGCCCGACCGTTGCCGATCTCCTGTCCATGAAAGGAAAGCGCCAGCTCACCATGCTCCGGGTGATGACGCTGGAAGAGGCGGAGGCTGCGGAGAAGGCCCGGATCGATCTGGTATCCGTCCCGCCGGCGCTGCTCGGCCCCGAATTTCGGGAGGCTGCCCCTTCCGTCTTCACCTTTCCCGGCCTCGAATATGGCGACCATGTCACCGCGGACGATTATATCCGCGCCGCCTTTCAGGCGCTGAAGGCGGGCGGCGACGCCGTCTACTGCGCCGCCAGCCTTTCGACCGTGCGGCGCATGCGGGAGGAGGGCATTCCCGTCTGCGGCCATGTCGGGCTGATCCCTTCCAAGGCCACCTGGACCGGCGGCTTTCGCGCCGTCGGCAAGACGGCCGCAAGCGCGCTCGAGATCTGGCGCCAGACGAAAGCGCTGGAAGAGGCGGGCGCCTTTGCCGCCGAGATCGAGGTGGTGCCGGGCGAAGTCGCCGCCGCGATCAGCGCGCGCAGCTCGATGCTGATGCTTTCGATGGGAGCGGGGACGGGCTGCGACGCGCAATATCTCTTTGCCGAGGACGTGCTCGGCGCCAATCGCGGCCATTATCCGCGCCACGCCAAGACCTATCGCAACTTCGCCGCCGAATATGACCGCCTGCAGCAGGAGCGCATCGCCGCCTTCTCCGAATTCGCTTTCGACGTGCGTTCCGGCGCCTATCCGGAAAAAGGCCATCTTGTCGGTATTGAGGAGAAGGAGCTTGGCGCTTTCCTGAGCGAACTCGAAGGCGGGCGCTGAGCAAGACGAGCTCACCTCCCAGTGGGGCCGCCTGGCCGCCTCGACCGAAAGGGATCGAGGCGGTCTTTTTTGTCTGGTGAGGGAGAGCGTCAAAGATTTGCCAGCAAGAGCGGTTTGTGGAATATGGCGGCAAGATGCGGGCGCCGCTCCTCACCCCGACCTCCGCCCGCAGGCGGGGGCGAGGGACTGGAAGCATGCCGCGAGTCGCTTCTCCCCGCCCGCGGGGAGAAGGTGCCGGCAGGCGGATGAGGGGCGCGAACATTCCATCAACGGCAATTCACTTAGGGTCGGACGTGAAGCTAATCCAACAGCATCTCAGAGTGACGGCGGCGCTCATCGTGCGCGAGATGTCCACGCGCTTCGGCTCGAAGCCGGGGGGCTATCTCTGGGCGATCTTCGACCCGGTGGCCCATGTGATGCTGATGACGCTGATCTTCCAGGCGATCGCCCGGATGCCGGCGCTGGGCCTGAGCTTCCCGCTGTTCTTCGCCAGCGGCTATCTGCCCTTCGCCTTCTATCAGCGCATGTCCTCGTTCATGGCCGGCACGGTGAGGGCCAACAAGGCGCTCTTCTCCTACCCCATCGTCACCCCCTTCGATGCGATCGTCTCGCGCTTTATCCTGCAGCTGATGACCGATACGCTGGTGACGATCCTCATCCTTATGATGATCATTGAACTCGGCGGCGTCACCCAGCCGATGAACATCGCCGGCATGATCGAGGCCGCGGGCGCCGCCGCCCTTTTGGGCCTCGGCATCGGCACGATCAACATCGTGATGTTCGCCCGTTTTCCGCTCTACGAACAGATCTTCGGCATCATTAACCGCCCGCTCTTTCTGGTCTCCGGCGTCTTCTTCCTGCCGGAATCGCTGCCGCACCCCTTCCGCGATTTCATTCTCTACAACCCACTCGTGCACATCATCATGTGGTTTCGAGCAAGCATCTACCCGGAATACCGAACCGATTTGCTGGATAAGGGCTATGTGATCGAATTCGCGCTGGTCTGCTTCGTGGCAGGGCTGCTGCTGCTGACTGCCTCGATGCGGGAGATACGGGAGGATAGGCTTTGAGGGGCTCGCGGCGGCCGGCAATCTTCTTCGGCTTCAGGCCCTGGAAAGACTACGTTCCGCGCTGGTTTCCCGACCGCGATTGCAAGGTGGTGAGCAGCAAGCCACGCGACATGCTTCGCGGGGGCTGGCCCCTTCGGCTGCTTCTCTACCGGAGCCCCGAAGTCTACGTATGGGGCTTTAAATACCCGCCATTCCTGAAGTGGTTCTGCCGTCGTTTCGGCATTCCGTTCTATCATGTCGAAGATGGTTTCGTTCGTTCCGTCTCGCTCGGTGCGCAGAGATCGCCGCCAGCTTCGCTGATCATCGACTCCCGAACGCTGCACTACGACGCGCGGAACGCTTCTGACCTGGAGTTGACGCTTCAGACCTACGATTTCGCGGCCGACGAGGGCCTGATGGAGCGCGCCGACAAATGCATCCGCATGCTGCTCGACCTGCGCGTCAGCAAGTACAACCTCGGCAAGCGCGTGAGCCTCGATGTTCTGCTAGGACCGAAGACCAAGCGGCGCGTGCTGGTGATCGGGCAAGTGGAGACTGACGCCTCGATAGCCTTTGGCTGCGACCGGCCCGTGACGAACAACGATCTTGTACGCCTCGCGGCGTCGGAAAACCCGGACGCACAGATCATCTACAAACCGCACCCGGAAGTTTTGCATGGGACACGGGAGGGCGTTTCGAACCCGGCGGAGGTGGCGGATATAAGCGAAATCCTGAAAGAGGATATCGCGCCCGCCGATGCTTTGGAGGGGGTCGACCACGTCTACACGATAACCTCGCTGATGGGCTTCGAGGCGCTGCTCCGCGGCATTCGGGTGACGTGTTATGGGATGCCGTTTTATGCAGGTTGGGCGGTGACGGATGATCGGCAGGTATGCGAACGGCGGACGAGGAGGCTGACGGTGCGGGAGATTTTTGCTGCGTGTTTTTTGTTGCGGTCTCGATATTTTAACCCGGAAGCTGGCGCGCGAGCCGAACTGGAGGAAGCAATTTGGCAATTGAACGAGACACGCGAAGCGTCCTTGGCGCTTGCTGATGGATATTGTCGCATCCAACCGGCGGACTATTAGAGACTACGCGCGTGCTTGCTTGCCCGCGCTCGTTTGACTATGGTCCCCGCCACACAGGGAGGCAACACCATGAGCGATGGCGGACTGGATTTTTCTGAAGAAGACAAGAAGAGCAGCGAGTACATTTATTGGTGGCGGCGCTGGAAATCCGAGAAGAGAAAGCTACTCAATTCGCACTATGAATATTTCTACACGGAATACTTTGATGTGCCAAAAATCTTCTACGAGGATAAGAAGGTTATTGATATCGGATGTGGCCCTCGCGGTTCACTCGAATGGGTACCTGATACAACGACTGCGGTGGGACTCGATCCCCTTGTTGACCAGTATGCGCGCTTCGGTATCTCTGATCACAAGGCGATATACATAAGTTCGGGTGCGGAGAGCATTCCGGTTCCGACGGAATCGTTTGATTGCGTGTTCGCGTTTAATAGCCTTGATCACGTGACCAATGTTGATGCTTGCATTACTGAAGTCCGGCGAATCTTGAAGCCGAGTGGCTTGTTTCTCTTCATGGTTGAGATCAACCATAAACCCACCGTCCAAGAACCCCACACCCTGAGCGCATCGGTCGTGGAAAAATTTGGTTTCGATGTGCTCGATTTGAGAACATATCGCCAGGTGGATAATGCTGGTTGCTACGATACAGTCAAACATGAGAAGAACCGCGCCGATGATGACAGTGTCAGTGACATGTGGTTAACGGCAAAGATGCGCAAGAAGCGGTACGGTGTTACTGGTTATCCTTACTCGGCAGTTTCGTCACCCGAGGATTAGGCGCAGCGGAACTTGCCGATCTCTCGTGCCTGTGCAGCTTTTCCCTACCAAGTAGGAAGTCGAGTCATTCAGCCGTCATGAACTGTTTCTACCGTACACTATAGCAACGTGGATTCTACATGCAGAACATCGAATCAAATCCAACGCTTGATGAGCTCGCCATAATGTTCGGCACAGACAAATCGTCGAAGCATCATAATTACACCCGCATCTACGAGGATGAGTTCAGTGCGTTGAGGCAGAAGACTAGAGGCCTCATTGAAATCGGTATTGGCGGCCAAACGTACAAGGGCACCGCTGGCTCATCTCTCAGAATGTGGTCCGAATACTTCGCTAATGCGCAGGTAGTGGGCGTCGATGTTGACCCCACAACTGAAGCTGACTACGGCGAACGCATCCACGTGGTAATCGGTGATCAAACGCACCGCTCGACCCTCGACAAAGCGATGACTCTTGTGCCGTCGGTGGATATCATCATCGATGATGGTTCACATCAAAATAACCTCACGATAGCCACATTTGAATACCTATTCCAGTATCTGCGCCCGGGTGGGGTTTATGTCATTGAGGATACCCTATGCTCGGGAGAGCGCCAGTTTAGCAACGTCCGCGGTGAGATGGAAAATTTTGTTATGAGCATCCTGCGTAATATTGAAACAAACGGAAGGGTACTTACCAAGCGAAACAGCTCGGATTTTAAGAAGATAGATGCGGATTTTGTTATGAACATTTACGAAAAGTGGGTCGCTTCTTTGACCATTTACAGAGGGCTTTATTTCATAAAGAAACGCAGCCGCTGATCGCGTGGTGGTGGTGCAGTTTGGATGAATGATTACGGGTGCGGAATGAAATATCTCTTTATAAATGGGCGCTTCCCTCAATATTCGCAGACGTTTGTACACGACCAAATAAAGGCAGTCAAACATAACGGCGATGCTGAGGTTGCCGTGTTCGCCCGTTCTCTGGCGCCCTTCAGATTCGAGCAATCTGCCCCGGAGTGTGCTGGCGGCCTCCTGTATGCAAAGCCTTATGATCTGAAGATGCTAAGCCGGATCGTCCGAGGCGTTCTTAAGCATCCAATTCGAGCAATTTATCTCGCACAATTGCGGCTCCGCAAGAAAATCCACCTGCAGACGGTTTGGCTCGGTGTTCAGCTAGGCTGGGAGCCAGACGTTGCAGTTACGCACTTTGGAAACAATTTGGCAGTGGGAGTGCAGCTAAAAAAATATGTTTTTCCCACCATGAAGAATGTGGTTGTGTTCCACGGGCATGATGTTTCTTCATACGTCCAAAAGAATGGATGGAAGACGTACCAGGAAGCGGCACGCTATATAGATTGCGCGGTATGTGTAAACAGAATTTGGGCTGATGAATTGCGGTGCAACACCGAGATTAATGACGTTAGAACAATATATCTGGGAACGAAAATAGATAACGTGCCCCGGCGTAGAAACGGTGATGGGGATACGTTTAGTATATTGTTTGTGGGGCGCTTCGTTGAAAAAAAAGGATTCGACGTCTTGTATTTGGCGGTGAAAAGCGCTGCGGCCGGATCAGGACGGCCAATTCGTGTTCATTGCGTTGGGGACGGTCCGCAGTTCAAATCGTGTAAGGCTCGAGCTAAGAAAGACGGCCTTGCTGAGAATTTTATTTTTTACGGTTCGAAGCAGAAAAGCTTCGTGCGTCAGTTGATGGCTGAATGCGATCTTCTCGTCGCACCTAGCCGCACTGCGCAGGACGGCGACAGCGAAGGCTTGCCAGTCGTTCTAATGGAAGCAATGGTGGCCGGGATACCGATTGTTTCTACTTTCCATTCCGGCATTCCCGAGTTGATCGCTCACGGGGAGGGCGGAGTTTTGGTCCCCCAGGGGGATACTGGGAAACTGCGAGAAGCTATCGAGTATGCAATTCGCAACCCGGACATGATGGAGCACATGGCGAGAGCCGCTCGCGCCCACGTCGTGGTGGCCCACGACGAAAAAATCCAAACTCGAGTGTTCGTAGAGGCATTGAGGGAGTGCTGATGAAAAGGACCTGCGACGTTTGCGTGGTTATTCCTAACTATAACAGAACAGCGCTGCTCAGGAGGGCGCTCAATTCCATAGTTGAGCAGACCGTTCGACCGAAGGAAGTCATTGTGGTGGATGATTGTTCGGACCCGGAATACCTTGAAGCGATAAAGCTTATCGTTGAGAAATTTGAAGGTGAGTTGAATATCCGACTCATCGTTAACTATACAAACAAAGGTGCAAATTATTCACGGAATCGGGGGCTTTTCTCGGCAACAGCGAAATTTGTCGCATTTCTAGATAGTGACGACATTTGGATGCCCACAAAACTCGAGCGACAGATAAAGGAAATCAATCGGGCTAAAGAGAAGGATGGGAGGCCGATCCTTTCGGCCACGGCGCGATACAGAGTTGACGCGGACGGCGAAATTATCGTGCGTCAATTTGGTGGGCGATCATTAAGTCAGCAGAAAATAAGAAGATCCAATTTTCTAGGCACGCTGAGTTCGGTAATTGTTGAGACTTGGATAGCCCGCCATATTCACGGTTTCAATGAATCGCTGCCGGCGTGTCAGGATTGGGATTTCTTCATTAGGCTGTCGGACTATGTACAGTTCGTCGGAATTCCCGACCCGCTTTGCGTGTACGTTGATCACGACGAAGATCGAATTACGCTAAACAACAAAAAGCGTTTGCGCGCCCATGTTTTTATATACAGGCATCATATACGCCCTGTTTTAGGCGGAAAGAGCGCCGGAAAGGCAGAATTCTATAGAAATATCGCGGAAGATTACCAGGAATTGGGAAATGCAATAAGGGCTGCGGCCTTTTATGCGAAATCTGTGGTCGCTGCGTCTTGGAAGAACGAGAGAACTGCTGGTTTGGTTACGTATGCCTTGAGCAAATACTATCGTCTTAGGCCTCCCGGTTCCATTAAGCAGCAGAGGTATGCTCGGTATCGCCATCTGATGGATGACCTGCGGAAAGACGCAAAAGCCTGTGCAGAAATTGCTGAGCATAGCGCTTTGATCCGCGGCCTTATGGTATAGCACCTTCGTGCACGCAAGTGTGTGGACACTAAACAGTGATGTTTGTGATTATTAACAATCCGAGAACCGGGATGAGAGAATGTATAAGCAAAAGCTGGACCCGATAAAATTGTCGCTCATCGATCGCGCGATCACTCTCGCTCCTGAGATTAAGTCCTCAGCTGACCTGGGAGCTTGTTGGGGCGTTGATGGTGGGTACAGCCGCTACGTACTCGAAGAGCACAAGCTGGAGAAGGCCGTTATTGTTGACCAGCATATTACGAGCGCAACACAGGAATGGACGAGCCACCAGCCGAAAGCGAAGCCCGTCACGGGTCTGTTCGGAACGGATTCAACCTTGGAAAAGGTTGGCGACGTTGATGTCGTCTTCTTCTTTGATGTCCTCTTGCATCAGGTTGCCCCTGACTGGAACGAGGTTCTGAAAATGTGGGCGCCCAAGACAAAGTATTTCCTCATCCACAATCCTATGTGGACAGTTGGGTCGGAGACTTTACGTTTCCCTGACTATGGCTTTGAGTGGTTCAAGGCGAACGTGGTTTACCAGCACGAAGGGCGCTTGAAAGAGTGGTTTGCGAATCTCGATAAGTTTGACCTTGAGCAGAACAAGCCGCTCAAAGACGTTCATAACTTTTGGCAGTTTGGTATCACTCATCAAGACATGATTACCACCCTTGATCGACTCGGCTTTGATTGTGTGTTCAGTAAGTATCTAAAGAGCCGGTCGACTAAACCGTGGATCAAAAACTACGGCTATCTTTTTAAAAAGCGTTGAAAGTAACGGTAGCAGGGGGAGCTCTGGCGCTCTCTCCTGCCTCCTGCCCAACAGTCAGTCTGCGGAGGACAGACACGGAGACGCCTGTCTTTCGGAGACTGACTGCCCCCGGATGGAATGATTCGTGTTGACTGGCGCCCAATCGTGGCAATTCCGTGCGCATCATCCCCCTAGGTTTCCAGAGCTTCGAAATCGTCCGCGTCCCGTCGGCCGAGCGACAGTGTAGCTTTCGCCACGCTGATCGCTGAAGAATCTCTTGGGCCGCAACGCCCTCATCGCTATGAGGCGGGTGTTGGCTTATTTGAGGAACGCTGCAGCGACAGGCCGGATGCAGTCGCAACGCTGACGGCGAGAAGTGCAACCGTTGTAGGGCGTCCCCTACGCCTCCAGAAGAAGGCGCGCGATTTTTTTGAGAGTTTGGATTTCGCAAACTCCCGGAATTGAAAGTGTCGTGTTTTTGGCAACGTATTCGAGGGTATGTATTGATGGACGACGGCGGCAATCATGAGATGGAACTCGCTCCATTGATCGACACTGGCTGCATTGTCGCCAGTTACCAGCCTGCGAACGACACCGACCTGCTAGTAATCAGCTTTCACCCAATCACGCGCGGCAAAGCGCTTTGGGGGGCATCCTTCTTCCAGAAGAACGGGATCTCGGTTCTCGGGCTCACTGACTATAAGAAGGCTTGGTATCCAAAGGCCCATATGGACAGGCTTTTACCTGTAATTGCTCCTATTGTTGCGCGATATAGGCGAGTGATCACCTACGGCCACAGCATGGGCGGATATGCAGCAATGCGTTACGGAAGGGTGCTTGGTGCGGACGTCGGTATAGTTTTCTCTCCGCAGCATTCCATAGACCCGCTAGATGTTCGGCACTTTGACAAGGGGAGAGCCGATCTGCACTTTCGCCCGGCGTTGCACATGGGGATGAAGATCGCCGAGGAAGATTTGCCACGACAGACACTCGTGTTTGTCGATTGGCGTTTCCGCATCGATAGGCGCCATGCTGCTCGGCTACCCCAGGTAGATTCTTTGAAGTTTGTGTTTTGCCCGTTCTCTAGACATGAAACGATAGTGATGCTGACGCAGGCGAGAGCAACAACTGCTCTCTTTGACCTCGTCCGCGAGGGTGATACGGACTGGCGCACCATGAGAAGTCTCGTCAGAGAGGCGCGTCGCTATTCTTCCGTCTACCAGAAATTTCGAGGTGAATATATCGACAAGCGCTTCCCGAACGGTCTTCCGAGATACGACCCGCACTCAAGGCAGCACCGTCGCCTCGATCAGATGGTCAGGGCTGGAGCGGCGTTCGCAGCGATTGCATCAGTGGTAACTGGCGCATTCGCTGCGTTGTCGCTCATGCTTTTGTGATACATGAAAATCCCGCATGGTAAGGATTATGCGATGCGACTGTTTTCCGTTTTCCGCCGGAGACAAACGAACCCTACGCCGTGGAATGGAACGCACCCGTATGATGCGTTGCCGCCGAGAGCATATTGGAAGACGGGCGTAGCGGATCAAACCGCAGCTTTCATTCCGCACCTGTATAGGAAAAAATTTGATATCAGTCCGACGGACAAGATCGCGACTATGGGTTCCTGCTTTGCCCAGCACATCGGCGCCAGATTGAAATCATCCGGATACAGGTATGTCGATTTGGAACCGCCGCCGCTTCGCCTGCCGGAGGCAAGGCAGAAGGAGTTCGGCTACGGCATCTATTCCGCTCGCTATGGGAACGTCTATACCGTTCGCCAACTCCTTCAGCTTATCGATCGGGCGTATGGGAGATTTACTCCCCACGATTCCGTCTGGGAAGCCGAGGGGCGGTACTTCGATCCGTTCAGACCAACGATGGAACCCAATGGCTTCTCCTCTCCAGAGGAGGTCCGTGTACTCCACGAAAAGACAATGCTCGCCGTTCGCCAAATCGTCGAGGAAAGCGATGTCATCGTCTTTACCCTCGGCCTCACCGAGGCTTGGGTCTCGCGCTCCGACGGTGCGGTCTACCCTGTATGCCCAGGTACGACCGCGGGCCGGTTTAACCCGTCTAGCCATGAGTTCCGTAACTTTACCTTCTCAGAGATCATGCGTGACCTTGAGAAGGTGATATCGATAGTTGCCCGGGTAAATCCCTCGGCCCGTTGGGTTCTCACCGTTTCACCTGTGCCGTTGACCGCAACGGCATCGGGGGACCATGTGCTTGCCGCGACCACCTACTCTAAGTCAATTCTCCGAGCTGTCGCCGGCGAGGTCGCCCAGCGGCATGCTTGTGTCGACTACTTCCCATCGTATGAAATCATAACTGGCCCGCAGGCCCGATCTCTGCACTATCACGAGAACCTCAGAACAGTCACAGCGGATGGCGTCGATAGTGTCATGCGCCATTTCTTCGCCGAACACCCCGTGCTGAGTTTTCCGGAAGAGGCGCGCACATCAGGGCGCCAGAAGAATGACGACGACATTGTCTGCGAAGAGGGTTACCTTGAAAAATGGGCATCGGCATGAAGACGGTTATCATCGGGGACTCCCACGTAAATGCACTTCGCGAAGCGGCGGGCCGTCTGAGCAAGAGTGACATGGAAGCCGTAGGACGCTCTCTCAATATCGGCTCTCTCGGTACAGGAAGCCTAGCCCTCGTTCCTTTCTGCAGAGCGCACAAAGGGCGAGTGTTCTTCTCAGATGGCAGATACAATCGGGCATTCACTAATCTTACTGGCGGCTCGCATTTTCAAGCCGATGTTGAGTACGGTGTGCTTTTCGGCTTCCATTCTCTGCCGGTCGTTACCGACGACACATGGCGGACTTCCGCTCCTTGGCGCGTAGCGAAGAAGCATGGCCTCAGCCCAGTTTCCTCGGCCGTCATCGACGAGATGGTCCGTGACAACAATCAACACATATACGAACTCTACGAGTATCTTATTTCGTTTCGGGTGCAGTTCTTTGTAATTTCAGCGCCCCCCATCCGCGCCGATCACCCTTTCTTCAAGGAAGTTGACTGCAAGTTAGCTCTCGCAGTTGACCACGAATTCAGGGCGTCCGCCTCGACGTTTTTTCGGGATCGCGGCGTTGAGGTAATCTTTCCGCCCGCTGATGTTTACGACAAGGACGGCTTTATGCGTGATGACTTAGCCCGGAAGGAACCGAAGGATTTTCACCACGGCAATGCAAGCTATGGCGAAATCATGCTTCGGCACATCCTCAAGACTATTGCGAGACCAGGATTGTCGCGACCCCGTCTGGAGCAGCTGGAAACCGCCACAACGGAAGCCAAAGAGCGGGCATAGCGGTTCACCTAATCCAACCGAATCTCATTTACTCTGACCTCCCCAGAGGAGAACAGCTGGGGGCGCTCCTAGGCACGATCACGAATATTGTAATAGCTCATCACACCAATACCCCAAACAAAGAGCAGCCCGAGGATAACTAGAAGTGAATTCAAGAACCGGTTGGGGTATTGCGACAGTTCGGAGAGAGTCGGCTCAATGAACAGCGCGAGGTAACGCTGGCGATTGTTCGCATCGATGCGCGCCTTCTCAAGAGAGCCGAGTGCTGCGGTATAGGCGCGCTCGGCGAACTCGCGTTCCGTCTCCAATTCTTCGAATTCAGCGATTCGGCCTGCAACGTCGGGCGAGTTGGGGTTACTCGCGGTCGATGAGCTTTCACCCGCGCCCAGCCGCTGCCGCTCCACCGCAAGCTGCTGTTCCAGGCTTTCGATACGGGTCTTTAGTACGCGGATTCGCGGCGTATCTTCGCTCATCTGGCTTTTCGCCGTGGCCAGATCGGCGTTGAGCTTTGTCAGTTCTGCTTCCAAGCCGCCGATCAGCTGTATCGCAAGCTTCGCACCTTCTTCCGGGCTGATTTCCTGAGACTTATCGCGGTATTCGCGGAGCCCCGCCCGCGCCTTCGAAAGTCGTGCCTCGCCTGCCAACACTTCGTCCTGTGCAGCGCGCAGAACGTCGTTGCGCGCGGAGAGCGAGAGGCTGTTCACGAGATTGTCGCTCTGGTCAACGATGAATTGCGCGATCTCCTGCGCCTGTTTTGGCTCAAAGGCTTTGACGTTCACCTGCATGATGCCGGAGGCATGGTCGAAATTGACCTTCACCATATCGCGCCAATAGGCAAGTTTGTCCTCGATCGGCAGATCGGAACCGATGCCGTAGAAATAATCGAACCCGCGGGTGGCGTAGACCTCTTCGAGCTTGAACCGTCGGTCCGCATCAGCGGCCATCCGCTCGCTCAGGATATAATCCATGAGGATGTAGCTGTCAGAAACCGTGCTGCCGCCGGAAGCCTGGGTGAACATGCCGAGGATGTCGCTCGAAACGCCGCCTTCAATGCTGCGCACGGCGAAAGAGGCCGTGCTGTGATACTGGTCGGCGGCAATGAACGCCATGTAGAGTGAGGCGAGAGCGGCCGGTAGAGCGACGAGGCTGAGGAATGAGGCCGCGATAATGGTGTGGCGGAACGCCAGCTTCTTCAGCCATTTCGGTCTTGAGGCGGGCTTCTCCGGCAGGACTCTGTCATGCCGTTCGCGCAGCGGGATAACGGGCGCGCCCTCTCGTCCGAGCAAACCTTCCAGTATGGCAATGCTCTTGCTCTTGGCATCGCCTTTGGCAGTCGCAGTGTTTCTGTCGGCGTGCACGGAACCAGACCTGTCCACCGCCGCGTCGTTCCTGACTGCCATTAATTTTCCCTCATATTCTTGTCGTGCGCGCTGATCGCCTCTTCGACATTCTCATAATAGGTCAACTTGCCTTTTTCCAGCACCACCCCGCAATCGCAATAGTCGCGGATCGTACCAGTGCTGTGCGAAACCATGATAATGTCGGATTCCTGCAGCTTGGTGTCGAAGACAGCCTGGCACTTTTTCCTAAAATTTGAGTCACCAACGGCGGTGATTTCGTCGACGAGATAATAGTCGAAGTTGACGCCCATGCTCAAGCCGAAGGCGAGGCGCGCCTTCATGCCGGAGGAATAGGTGCCGACCGGCGCCTTGAAAAAGGGGCCGAGCTCGGCGAAATCCTCGACATAGCCGATCAGTTGCTCCGTATCGACGCCGTAGATTCGGGCGACGAAGCGCACATTCTGCTCGCCCGTCATCGAGCTCTGAAAGCTGCCGGCAAAGCCGAGCGGCCAGGAAATCTTGCCGCGGCGGATGATTCGGCCCTTGTCGAGCTTGATAGCGCCGGCGATGAGGCGCAACAGCGTGGATTTTCCGGCGCCGTTGCGGCCGAGCAGGCCGACGCTCTTGCCGCGGTTCAGCGTCAGCGATGCATCCTCGATGATCGGCTTCTTGATGCCCTTGGTGCGGGCGTATTTCGTCGCCTGCTCGAACCGTATCATTCGTTTCTCAGCGTCTTTCTGGAAAGGGTGAAGACCAGCATTCCGGCAAACAATGTCAGAAATGCGATTCCATAGAGGTAGGTCATGTCGAGGCCGACCGCCCGATATTCCGGATAGAAACCCTGGCGGAAGCCCATGATGACGTGAACGAGCGGATTGATGAGTACGAGATCGCGATAGGGCGCGGGGATCGAGTCGGGCAGGAAGAAGACGCCAGAGATCAGGAAGAGCGGCCGGTTCACGATGGTGAAGACCTGCTCGTAGAGCGGATATCTGAGGAACAGCACGCAATTGACCATGGCGACGCCCAGGCCGAAGAGGCAGGCGAGCCCCACCGCTTCGAGGATCGAGGGCCAGTGAATATTCGTGTCGACCCGCATGGTGGCGACAATCGTGCCGAGCACGATGAAGGCGACCAGTGAGGTCGTGCCCATCTGCAACACGAAGCGGGCGACGATCGTGTCGATCGGCGCGACATTGGGGTAGCTGAGCAGCGCCTTGTTGGCCTTGACCGCGGCGTTCAGGTAGCCCGTCATCGCCTGGTAGAACTGGAAGGCGATATAGCCTGTCGCGAAGAAGAGCGCGAAGCTGGTGCCGAGCGCCGGCGCACGCGCGATCGCCTGGAAGATTACCGTCATCAGCAGTATGTGGGCCGCCGGATCGAGTAGCGCCCAGACATAGCCGCCGGGCTTCGAGCCGAAGCGCGTCGCCATTTCGCGAATCAGCAGGGCACCGACGACACGAAAATGGGTGGTGAGATAGTCCATGTCAGTCACCCGAACGGATAAAGGATGCGGCCGATAATCCGGTATTTCCGCTCGGAAAGGCTGCGGAAGAAGCGGATCGGGTCTGCCCTGAAGTCTTCGACATCGCGGTCACTGCCGATCTTGCGGATCACCGGAGCGACGAAGGCGGTCAGCAGATGGCGCCAGCCGAAGAGGCCGTAGGGCCCCCAGGCGCGCCATTGCGGCCGGCGCGGGCCAAGGCCCTGCGGCTCGTCGAGCTGGCTTCTTATTGTGGTGACGGTCGATTCGAATGAGGTTTGCGCTCCAGTCTCGGGGTCGAAGTAGCGAGGATAAAGCAGATAGGCGCCGGCGAAAAGCGCTTCGATGCTCAACTGTCGCCCGCGGCGGGGGTTGGGCTGGCGGTCGTCCGTCAGGCCCCATCCGGAATAGAAGGGACAGCCGGCGGTCGTGACCGGGATGCCGCGAATTAGCGCCTCGAAGCCTGCAAGCGAGGTGATCGTATAGACATGGTCGACGGTGCGCAGCGCCTCGGCCAGCGGCAGGCTCTCGGTCACCAGCTCGCAAAGATGCGCCACTTCGGCGGGGTCGGACCTCGCCGGGCGGGCGCGGCTCAGCACGTCCGGATGCGGCTTGTAGAGGATCTGGGCGTCCGCTTGCTCTGAGGCCGCGAGCCGCACCAGGTCGTTGTTGGTCATGCGGGCAAGACAGCCGTAGCGGATCGAGGCATCGTCCTCCACCTGGCCGACGACCAGCACCCGCTTGCGCGTCTTTTCGCCGTAGACCTCCTCGGCCCTGCGCCGGCGCGCGCCATTATATTTGCTGATGCCGCTTTCGGTGAGAAGCGCGATGCCGGCGCGCGCGCGCTCGATCAGCGCCGCATCCGCTTCGAAGTCATGGGTCTTCAGCAGCACTTCGAGGTCGGAGGCATGCCGGCAGTCGAAATAGAGCGCCCTGGCGTCGAGCGCTAGGGAGAGGGGAGGCGTGCGGCTGGCACTTGGCCGGACCGAGCGGAGGAAACCGTCCTCGATGAAGGTGACGGGAATGTTCCGCGCTTGTGCCAGAGCCGCCACTGGGCCCGGCAGCTCCGGTCCCCAGGTGAGAAATTCGGCGTCCTTCTCGGCCAGGATTCGCGGCTTCCAGACGCGCTCGAATTCGCGCTCGCCGACATTCATCGGGAGGAAGCGGAAGTGCCTCTCAGGGAAATATCGCTCGAAAGACTCTCTCTTCCATCCGATGATCTGGACGGCAAATGTCGTCACCGGCTCCGGTGTGGGAGCGGAGGAAATACTGGCGAAATCTTCCCTTTGTCGTCGCGTTACCGCCATCGGTGCATTGGTTCCAGGAAAGCAAGACTGCTATCTACATGGGCTGCAATCGATCCGCCAGTCTCATGCGATCGCTGCTTGCCACAAATTATTGCTCTCCGACGGTCGCCCGCTCAAGTTCTCCGAGTCGTTCGGTGCAAATCATCTCGACGAGGCGGAGGAGGTGTTCGGTTCGCTCGAGCAGCCAGCTAAGGGCCTCCTCGCTTATCTCGAAGTGCTTCGAATAGCGTGCTTTTACGTAGGCCTCGTTTAGAATGTTGAACCATCCAATATGGCGTTGATGATCGCGAGGCCATACCTCTGCAATCCGTCGGTCTTGCCCGTCTGCGAGGCCGCGCAAATGCTTCAGATTATGGGAAGCAGGGCTATAGTTCGTCAAGACAAGCAGTAGAGTGGCATAGGCTTGTTCAATCGATTGATGTAGCAAGAAGGCCGCTTCCTTCAAATCATTCTCGCCGATACAAAATGCTGCCGTTTTTACAAATACCCTGGCATGAGGCAGCCGATCCTCGAAATGCTCTTTGGCTAGTCGGTAGGCCTCGGTTGGCGTTTGTGGCTTGGCTTCTGCGAGTGGCTCGTCGTCGAGTTCGTAGAGCACGATGCCATCGCGGCGGATGTCAACGAAGAAGGGTTGCCCTTCGTACAAGGCCGTATTCACCTCCCTACGCGAATGGACAATCAGGCTTGCTGGCGTCTGGATCTCCGGCAGGTGCATCAGTCGGTCCTCAGCCTTTGACCAGTAGGTGGCAAAATCCGTTAGCCGCCGATCATTTACCACGACCAGGAGGTCGTAATCGGATTTGTAGCCCTTCTTCGTGTGTGGCTCGTCGACCCAAGTCCCGCGGGCGTAAGAGCCAAACAGAATGATTTTGAGAATACGACCGCGCTTCTTGAAATCGCTCGTCCCGCCCTTCAGCGCGTCTTCAAACTCCTCGTGAATGACGTCGACAATACGGGTGAGCTCGCGCTGCTTCTTCTCCGGCAGGCGTTCGAGACTGGATCTCATCGACGATTGTGCGCGTTTCTCTTCGGCCATTCCCTTGAAACCACTAAATGAATCACAACTACTGTAGATCGCGGTCACTCTTGTGCATACCCGTAAAATCGTGTTGGCCATGCCGGCGTCGGCGATCTGCGGCTGTCGCTGAGCGAGAGGTTGAACGCTGCAACCTGGCGATCGCGGCGATACAGCGAATGTTCTCGGACGTCTTCGGAGGCTTGGATGGCAGAAACGAAGTGTCAACTTAGCCTCGGGCGTTGCGCCCGAATGGACGCGTCAGTTCGCGCACCCGAACTGAAGCTGAGCCAAGGGCGACGATCGCCGCTTTAGTCATAGTTTCTTGAACAAGCGAACGAATGTCGGCCGCTACGATCATTACAGACGTTGCAAGTTTGTTAGTGCAGCCTAGACGAAGGGTGGACTTGGGCGGCCAAGCGGAGCAACTTGCCGGGCGCAGTCGGTCCCGGCTTCCGCCCTTCGGGCGGCGCTATGCTAAGCCTCCTGCGGCTGCGCTGTTAACCGGTCAAGTTGCGCGCGAACTGGCTTCGACGCTGACGCGTCTGCGCCTGGTACGCTCATCTCACTTGCCATGGCCCTGGCGGGCCAGCTGCCGCATCCCAGGTCATCACGGTGCTGCGGGGGGAGGGGCCAGTTTGACTGCTCTCACAAACGGGCTGGAGCTCGGTTTCGTCGTTCCGCGCCAGGCCCTATCAGGCATGGGCGGTGACTTCTCCGAGCCGGCAACACGCAGGTTCTCGATTTCCTGGCTGCTGCCAGGTCGTTCTGATCGGTGTCAAGATTGGGACCCGCACTTCGATCACGGAGGTGCAATCACCAAATTGGTTCGGAGGCCATCACCTCCTATGGGTCAAAGTATGCGATCGGTGCTCCAGGGGGCGGAGCAGTCGGTTCCTCGTCGGGGAGGCGAGAACATCGATCGTGCCACTTTTGGCAGGCAGAATTGTGCGGCCACATGCTATGCCGCTATTTTCAACTTGGCCTGTTCCAGCGACCAGTACTCCATGTCGAAGAGGTCGGCTTCGTTGATCGGAGTGAAACAGCCATAGGCTTCTGCGGCGTTGATTACCCGCGCAGCCTGTTCGCAGAGATCTCCGCCGATTTTGGCCGCCTTGGCATTCCCGCCGATTGCGAACATGCTTTTCCCAAGCACCAGAACGACGCGTGGATAGACGTCCAGTATCCGTTTCGGCTCGTTGGCGCGGGTCGCGTTTTTCTCAAAGTAGGCCCTGTAGCGGTCCGCATAGGCGGCTAATGCGCTCTCGATTGCGGGTTCATCCGCATCGGCCCCGATGATCATCGGCCAGGGCTTGATGCGGATTACGTGGTCGGGCGTCACCGTGCCGCGCAGACTGATCGCCTCCACATTCGGCTTCGATGTGAGTTCACGGATCGCTTCAGTCGAACGGTAATCGAGGAAAACACCCTTTGCGAAAGGTGACCCTTCCCGCATCAGTGCTTTTTCCAGCCGCGCAGTAAGCGCCGCGTCTCGCTCGCCGTCATTGGGCTGGGGGCCTGACAACGCCACGCCGGCTCGGGCGAGTTCCTGCTCCGCCAGAGTTACGAATTCGATCATCAGCTCATAGGAGGTGCGGGCATCGTTTGCGAAGGTGAAGAGGCCGTGATTTTCCAACCATAGACCCTCGCAACCCGAATGGTTGCGATAGATGCGGTCGGCGGCGATGGAAAGATCGAAGCCGGGCATCACATAGGGCACATAGGCGAGGCGATCGCCATAGATGCGTCGAACGGTGTCGCGCATGTTCGGTTGGTCGGCGAGCGCAAGGACCGCTGTCGCATGCGTGTGGTCGACGTAGTCGAAGGGTATGAAGCCGTGCAGCAGCGCTTCGACGGACGGGTTCGGCGCGTCCTTTTCGATCAGGCTGGTACGCAACAGCAGGACCATGTCAGGGTCTGAGAGTTTCGGGGTGTTGCGAGCTTCGAGCAGCGGCGCAAGGCGAACGGCGGGCAGGCCGGGTGCCTCGATCGTGTCGAGGTCCCAGCCGCTACCCTTGATGTGCATGAGGTTCTCGCCCTTGTCAGACCTTACCTTGACCGAGGTGTTGCCGCCGCCGTGCAGCACAAGGTCCGGGTCGCTGCCGATGATACGGGAGGTATAGATGCGGAGGCCGAGCGCCTCGCTCTGTCCCGCGGCGCGTGCCGCCGCTACAAAACGTGCTGCGTCCTCGTCGTTCCAACGGCTTTCCATGCGAATTGTCCTGTCCTTGAATTTAGATCGGCGGGCAGCCGGAGCCGCCCGCCGTTTACGCGTGCTCAGAAGTCGAAGTTGCCGATATTTTCCTTGGTGAAAACGGTGCGCTCCGGCAGCAAGATGATGCCATTGCCATCGGCTTCGTAGTCGTAGCCCTGTACCTTGTTGGCTGAGACTTCGACGGTGCCAACGCCGGGGATCTCCAGCTTCTCGCCAACCTTCATGGGGCCGTTCTTCAGGACGTGATCGGCAACGAAGACCGAGATCTTGCCTTGCTGCGTGACGTCCCAAAGGCCGAAGCGCTGGATCGTGCCGCGCTCGATATAGGGTCGCATGACGTTTGGCGTGGAGAAACCGACGATAGTGACGCCCTCGGCGCGCTTCAAGTTTTCCGCCGCCTGCGCTGCTGCCGGCAGGGCGTTTGCGTCGGGCGCAATGATCGCGTCGAGGTCAGGATAGGTCTGTAGGATGCTTTCGGCCGTCTGCAGCGACTTCTGAGCGTCGTTGTAGCCGTACTGGGTGGTAACGATTTCCCAGACCGGATGCTCCTTGGCGATCTTCGCTTTGGCGGCTTCCGCCCAGGCGTTCTGGTCGGTCACGGTCGGGCTCGAGTAGAAGAACGCAACCTTGGCCTTTTCCTTCGTCACACCTTCGGCCGCCATGTCGACCAGAAGGCCGCCAAGCTGCTCAGGCGTGCCTTGGTTGATGTAATAGCTGCGGCAATCCGGGTTGACGTCGCTGTCCCAGGTCATGACGAGCACGCCGCGTTCCATGGCGCGCTTCAGCGCCGGGCACAGGCCGTCCGGAGAGACGGAGGAGACGATAAGCGCGTTGTAGCCCTGGTTGACGAAGTTGTTGATGAACTGGACCTGCCCGGAAACGCTCGGCTCCGTCGGGCCGTCATAGGTGACCTTGGCACCGACTTCCTCGCCCGCCTTCACCGCGCCGGCGCCGCCGGAGGTGAAGAAGCCGACACCCACCAGCTTGGGGATGAAGGCGATCTGGTTTTCCGCATGCGCAGCGCCGGACGCGAGCATGGTGCCGGCCAAAAACGCCGCGGCGAGGGTGCCGGATTTCATGATGGTCTTGATCATTCTCATTCTCCTCCTGAAGTGACGGTCGCCCGGTTCCGTCTCTGTTGCCGGGCGACTGCGATGAAATCGGCCAGCATCGCGCTTGCGTGGCGCAATGCGACCGCGACAACCAGCAACCCTCCCGAAAGTGCGCTGGAAATCTGGCTGGAGACGCCGGCCGCCTGCAAACCTTGCTGCAGGTAGCCGATGACGAAGGTGGCAAGCAGGGTGCCGAGGATGGAGCCCTGACCGCCATAGATGGAGGCGCCGCCGAGTACGGCCGCGGTGACGGCTGGCAGCAGGGTCGCCGAACCGAGGTCGACGCGCGCGGAGCCGAAATAGGCCGACATCACGAGGCCGGCAATGGCCGCCGAAACGCCGGTAATGACATAGGTGATCGTCTGGACGCGGCCGACCGGGATACCGGCGAAACGGGCAGCGCTTTCAGACTGGCCGGAAAGGAACACTGTGCGGCCGAAGCGAGTGAAATGCAGAAGGACGATGAGCACGAGCGAGAGTGCGAGGAAGAGCGCCAGAGGCGCCGGCAGCCCAAGGAATTCGGCATAGCCGAAGGCGTTGAAGACCTCCGGAAAGTTACCGATGCCCTCGTAGCCGCCCGCGCCGACTAGACCGGAAGCGACGGTCGCCGTGCCCTGGAAGAGATAGAGGCTGCCGAGCGTGACGACGAGCGGCTGTATCTTCGACAGGTGGATGACCGCGGCGTTGAGGAGCCCGCAGAGCGCGCCGGTGACCAGCGCGAGCAAGATGGAAACCGGAAGCGGCACGCCGTAGAACGTCGCGACGCCGAAGATGATGGCGGTAAGGCCGATTACCGAGGCGAAAGAGACGTCGATGCCGCCGGCAATGATGACAAGGGTCAGCGGCAGGGCGACGATGCCGATCTGGACGAAGTCTGACGTGCCGTAGATCAGGTTCGCGAAATTGAGGAAGCGCGGATTGACGAGACCGAAGATGACAAGTTCTGCGACGAGCATGGCAAACAGGGCAGTCTCCCAGCGGAAGATCAGCTTTTTCATCGGCTTGCCTCCACATTGCGCGCCGTCGTCGTCTCACGGGATTGTGTTGGGCCGCGCTCGTGGACCCCATAGCGGCGGGCACGGATGCGCCGGTCGATAACCTGGCGGATGCGGCCGTCGAGCAGCAGCACCGAGAGCAGGATCGCGCCTGCAATGAAGTCGTTCCAATAGGCCGGGATCTTCAAGAAAACGAGGGCGCTGTCGATCGAGGTGATAAAGATGACGGCGGCGAAGACGCCAGCGACCGAACCGGTGCCTCCGAGAAGGCTCACGCCTCCTAGCACATTGACCGCAATGGCCTTCAGTTCGATGCCGTTGCCGGCCTGATTTGGGATGAAGCCGATCTGTGCGGCGAAGACCAGGCCGGCGAGGGCGGCGCAGACGCCCGTTGCGACGAAAGCGGAAAACTGCACCAGCTTTACCGGTACACCGAGATGGTGGGCAGCCGCGCGGTTATCGCCGACCGCGTAGAAATTGCGGCCGAAGCGCGTCTTGCGCAGTACGATCCAGGCGAGCGCAACAAGTGCCAGCACAACAATCGTGAGGACAGAGAAGCCGAAGCCGAGATTGGCGGCGAGCGCCTTTAGACCCTGCGGCAGGTCCTCGATCCAGCGCCCGCCCGTGAGGACGAGCATGATGCCGCGATAAAGACCAAGCGTTCCGAGCGTGGCAACTATGGATGGAATGCCGAGATAGGCAACCATCAGGCCGTTGAAGGCCCCGGCGACAGCACCGGTTGCAAGGCAAAAGGCGATGGCGAGCGGCAAGCTCACGCCGGCTGTGAGTGAAAGGCCGAGAACGGCGGCGCTGAGGCCAAGCACCGAACCGCTCGACACATCGATATTGCGTGTCACGATGACGATCATCGTTCCGAGCGAGATCAGCATCAGGACGAGGCTGTTGGAGACAACCACCGAGGCCGTGGCGCCGGACAGATAGCCGGGCGCGACCGTGCCGATTGCGGCATAGGCGACGGCGAGCACTAGAGCGCGTCCGATGAAAGCGGAATCGGCGCGAGGATTCCTTTTCAGAGCGTTCTGTGATTCCCTCCTCCTGTCTTTGATTTGTCGGAGGGAACATGGCCCGAGCATTGAGTGATGATCTTCGCCACCGGGTTCTGGCTGCGTCGGCTGGTGGGATGTCCGCGCGGTCGGCTGCAGCGCGGTTCGGGATCGGGATTTCGACGGCGATTGCCTGGATCGCGAGCGCCCGGCAGGGTCAGGTGAGCGCTGCCAAGCAGGGTCGACCTGGAGGTTCCCGTCTCGACGATCATGAGGCTTTCATCATCGGCATGATCGAGGCGTCGAAGGACATCACGCTGAACGAGATGGTTTTGCGTCTGGAAGAGGACCGATCCGTCTCTATCGGCCGCAGCACCCTCGACGTCTGGCTGCGCAAGCGCGGCTTCACATTCAAAAAAAGACCGCACATGCATTGGAGCAGGAGCGGCCAGACCTCCTGAAGCGGCGTCAGGACTGGTTCGATGCCCAGCTTGATCTCGATCCAGCCCGCCTCGTCTTCATAGACGAGACGGGTCTTTCCACGAAGATGTCCCGGCTTCGCGGTCGCGCGCCGCGCGGAGAGCGTTGCCGATCGGGCGTTCCGCACGGTCATTGGAAAACTACGACGTTCACCGGGGCGCTCAGGCTCTCCGGCATGACCGCACCGATGGTCCTTGACGGGGCGATGAATGGAGTGGCTTTCCGGGCCTATGTCGAGCAGGTTCTCGTGCCGACCCTCACGCCCGGCGACATCGTCGTCATGGACAACCTGCCGGCTCACAAGGCAGATGGCATCCGACAGGCCATAGAAACCGCCGGCTGCACGCTGCTCTATCTCCCGCCCTACAGCCCCGACTTCAACCCGATCGAAAACGCCTTCTCAAAGCTCAAGGCGCTTCTGCGGGCACGGGCCGAACGCTCCGTCGACGCCCTGTGGAACACCGTTGGCGACATCGTCAAACTCTTCGAGCCGCAAGAGTGTGCGAACTACTTCGCAGCAGCAGGATATGAGCCGGTTTAAAGTGGACGTGCTCTAGGATGAGCGTTGCGACGCGATTGCGGGCAAAGAGATCAAGCATGGCGGCTCTCCTAGGCGCCGAAGGCGAGGCGGGTGATGGCGTCAACCGAGATCTGGTCCGTGAGTTCGCCGCCGGACTGGCCGAAGGCCATGATCTCGACCCGGTCGGCAAGCTGTTCGATCTCGTCGAAGTCGGACGAAATGAGGATGATGGCGACGCCGTCCGCGGCAAGCCGGCGGATGAGGTCGTAGATGTCGTTGCGGGCCGCGACGTCCACGCCGCGCGTCGGCTCGTCGAGGATGAGCACCTTGGGCCGAGCGGAAAGGCACTTGGCGAGCAGCACCTTCTGCTGGTTGCCGCCCGAAAGACCGCGCGCCTCCTGGTCGGCGCCGGTGCATTTGATGCCCATGCTCGCGCGGAACCCATCGAAGACCTTCCGCTCGGCGCCGGGCCGCAGAAAGAAGGGGAGGCGGTGCACGAGGTAGGACGAAACGTTCCAGGAGAGCGGTGCTTCAAGGAAAAGGCCGTGCTGCTGGCGGTCTTCAGGCAGGTAGACGAGGCCGAGGTCGATGCATATGCGCGGCGAGCGCTTTTTCAGTTCCGCACCATCAAAGACGACGCTGCCCGCCGCCTGCGGCCGAAGGCCGAAGAGCGTTTCGGCGAACTCCGTTCGTCCGGCGCCAACGACGCCGGCAAGGCCGAGGATTTCGCCGGCCCGCACGTCGAGGCTGATATCGCGGAACCCTTCGCCGCTGAGGTCGCGCACGCTGAGACGCGGCTTGCCGATCTGCGAAACCTTGCGGCCCACACGATCCTTGCCGCCATCATTCGCGATCTGCACCCGGCTCATCGCGTCGATAATCTCGGCATCGCTGTAGCTGTCGAGCGGCCCGCAGAGCACGATCACACCGTCGCGCAGTACGCTGATTGTGCCGCAGATCTCGCGAATCTCGCGCAATTTGTGCGAGATGAAGATGATGCCGACGCCCTGGCTCTGAAGCTTGCGCACGCGCTGAAAGAGGGTGCTGGTCTCGAAGGGGGTTAGCGCCGAGGTCGGTTCGTCGAGTATCAGCACGCGGGCGTCTCGCACGAGCCCGCGCAGGATTTCGACAATCTGCCGCTCGGCGATTTCAAGAGCGGCGGCCTGCACGTCGAGGTCGAGCGAGACGGAGAGTTCGGCGACGAGCTGCTCGACGCGCGGCCGTAGCGCGCGGCGAGAGGCGGCCAGGCCGAGGCAGATGTTTTCCAGGACGCTCTGGTTGGGCAGGATGTGCGCCTCTTGCGGCACCAGGTAAAGCCCGAGTTCCTGCGCGAGCGCCGGCGATGCATGGGTGAGGACGCGGCCGTTGATCTCGATGGCGCCGGCATTAGCCGGAATGACGCCCGACATGATTTTCATGAGGCTCGACTTGCCAGCGCCGTTGCCGCCGAGAAGTGCATGCACCTCTCCGGCCTGCAAAGCTAGCGAAACGCCCTTCAGCACCGGAACGGCACCGTAGGACTTCCAGATGTCCGTCAGCTTCGCGACCCTCCCGGCCACCGGGCTCCCAGCCATTCTGCACCTGTTCATATGTAATTTATCGAAGTCATGTGATCACAGAGATCAGTGGTCGTCAATATGCCCGCCACGTGACAAACGTCTGGAGGTAGCCGATGCGGTGGCCTAACACCGGAATCATCGCGAGAGTCAAGGGATTGGAGCTACGAAGAATTTTTCGCAGCTCTGATGCGTTGACGTATCAAAAGTTTTATTGGTATTCAAATGATCAGAAGTCGACCGGGGGAGCCGCTCACATGGCGTCGGACAACGGGGAATGGAGCTATGCCGATACGGATGAGGAGATCCTCACCCGCATCGCCTGGTATTACTACAACGACGGGCTGACGCAGAACGAGATCGGCGAAAAACTCAACATGTCGCGCATCAAGGTGTCGCGTTTATTGGAGAGCGGCCGACGCTCCGGCATTATCCAGGTGCGTATAAACTCGCGGTATCAGGGGTGCCTGGCGCTCGAGCGGCAGATCCAGGAGCGCTACGGGCTGTTGGAAGCCTACGTGGTGCCGCGGCTTCCCGATCAGGATCCGAGTGATCGGCTGGGTCAGGCGGCCGCGCAGTTTCTCATGCAACGGCTTCAGCCGGACGATCTTCTCGCGGTCGGCTGGGGCGCGACCGTGAGCAACACGATCCAGCGGCTCGGCCATCTCGCCAACGAGCGCAATATCGGCCTCGTCAGCCTGACCGGCGGCGTCGGCACCTATGTCGACGGCATGCGAACGGCCAACTGGGGCAGCAGCGTTCATCTCGTACCGGCGCCGCTCGTCGTGCGCGACCCGGATGTCGCGCGCAACCTCTCGTCCGAACCCGCCGTCGCCAACTTGCTCGAAATGGCGCTCAACGCGAGTTACCAGCTCGTTGGCATCGGCGAACTTTCGGCCATCTCCACTGTCGTGCGTTCCGGCTATGTCAGCCCCGACGAGGTGGAGCCGCTGCGCCGAAAGGGCGCCGTCGGCGACATCCTCTGCCAATTCTACAACGAATGCGGCGAGCCACTCGAGTTGCCGCTGCACGATCGAGTGATCGGCGTGAAGCTCGCGGCGCTGTCGCGCGCGGAGAAGGTCGTGGCGGCGGCGGGTGGCGTCCATAAGGTACAGGCCATCCATGCAGCGCTTCGCGGAAAGCTTGTCGGCATCCTCATAACCGACGAGACGACCGCGAACGGCCTCATCGAGATCGAGGACTGAGACCATGACGACTTCCTATATGCTGGCCGTCGATGCCGGCACCGGCAGCGGCCGCGCAGTGATCTTCGACGAAAACGGCAATCAGATCGCCAGCGCCCAACACGAATGGTGGCACCGGGCCGATCCGCGCTTTCCGGGCTCGATGGACTTCGATGTGGAGGGCAACTGGTCGCTGCTGTCGCGCGCCATTCGCCAGGCGATCGCCGAAGTCCGCATTGCACCCGCCGATATCCGTGCAGTCAGTGCCACCAGCATGCGTGAGGCGATCGTCGCCTATGACCGCAGTGGCCGGGAAATCTGGGCCTGCGCCAACGTCGACAGCCGCGCCGTGAGCGAGGTGCGCGACCTGAAGCGCGATTTTGCCGATCTGGAGCGGGCGCTTTATACTGAGAGCGGTCAGACCTTCGCGCTCGGCGCCCTGCCGCGCCTGCTCTGGCTGAAGCGCAACCTACCGGACGTCTATGCCCGCATCCACAAGATCAGCATGCTATCCGACTGGGTTCTGGCGCGTCTCTCCGGCGTTATCGCGAGCGATCCATCCAACGCCGGCACGACCGGTCTCTACAGCCTGGCCAAACGCAATTGGATGCCTGAGGCGCTGAGCAAGGCCGGCATGCGCGACGATATCTTCCCGGAAAGCGTCGAGCCGGGCACGGTGATCGGCCGCGTCACCGAGAAGGCTGCTAGCGAGACGGGCGTTGCCGCGGGCACGCCCGTGGTCATGGGCGGCGGCGACTGCCAGAGCGGGGCAGCCGCAATCGGTGTCGTGAATGAAGGTGACTGCGCCGTACTTGGGGGCACCTTCTGGCAGCAGGTGGTGAATGTCGGCCCGTCCGTCTCCGATCCGTCTATGGACCTGCGCATCAATCCGCATGTCGTCAAGGGTCTCAATCAGGCCGAGGCGATCAGCTTCTTCGTCGGCATCGTAATGCGCTGGTTCCGCGACAGTTTCGGCGCGGAAGAGGTAGCGGCGGCCGGACCCGGTGGCGATGCCTACAGGCTCCTGGAGGAGAAGGCAGCTGGTGTGCCGGTCGGCGCCTACGGCATCATTCCGGTCTTCTCCGACGTCATGCACTACGGCAACTGGTACCACGCCGCGCCGTCGCTATTGAACCTTTCCATCGACCCGGAAAAATCGGGCAAGGCGGCGATCTTTCGCGCCCTTCAGGAGAACGCGGCGATTGTCGCGGCCCGCAACCTTTCGGCTATCTTCAAGCTTTCCGGCAAGACGCCGGACAAGATCGTCTTTGCGGCGGGCGCGTCGAAATCAGCCCACTGGTCGCAGATCCTTGCGAATGCCACCGGCCTTCCGGTCGTCACGCCCGTGGTCAAAGAGGCGACGGCGCTCGGCTGCGCTGCAGCGGCGGCAATCGGGATCGGCCTGCGCCGCAACTTCGTCGAGGCGGCGGAAAGCTGGGTGCGCTGGGACCAGCGTTTCGAGCCGAATTTCGAGCATAAGGCTATCTACGACGCGGCGGGCGAGCGCTGGGCACGCGCCTACGCGCTGCAGCGACAGCTCGTAGATGAGGGCGTCACCACGGCCATGTGGAAGGCACCAGGCCTCTGACTTTTATAGATCCATCGATTAACACAGCAGGAATAACGACATGCTCATTCAAATGGTCAGCATCAACGTCAAACAAGGCCACGCCGCAGAGTTTCTCGAGGCGTTCCGCATAAACTACGAAGGCACGCGCCAGGAGCCCGGTAATCTGCGCTTTGATGTCCTGCGCAATCCGGACGACGACCACAGCTTCGTCATCTATGAAGTCTTCAAGTCATCCGAGGCGCTGGATGCGCACCGCAAAACCGAACACTACCAGGAATGCGTGCGCCGGATCGACCCGATCCTCGCCGGTCCACGGACCAAGACCTTTTACAGGGTCGAGATGGCCGATTTTCTCGGCGCGGGCCAAGCCTAGCAGGTTCGAAACACGACAGGACGGCTGACACTACTTCGTTCAGCGGTTGAGCGGAAGCGTGACCAAAGGGCAGGATGTGCCTGACATTCCGCGGGAAAGCCGAAAGTGCAGGTCGTGGAGATCTACCGGCCCGAAGATCAGGTTTTCGGCAAGGTCAGCCTCAGGAGCTACGCGCACAGGCGGCGGCGAACGACCACCTGATGAGGCGGTCACTGCCCACAACTGGAAGTCCGTGTCGGTCGGTCAGATTGGGGACGAGGTTGCCGCGATGGCGATCGTCCGCGTCGCGATCATTGTCATAGTCAGCGCCCCACTTGCGAAATCTACGGCGGCAAGCATGAGCTCCGCCGCCTACACATGCGATCTCGCTAGGGAGTCCGGTCGAGTTGGGCGACTTGCGCGAGGATGGCACGTAGAGCGCTTCAACTCGTGACAGCTTTCAAGGATTCTGCGGCACGGCGCCGCTAGCGTCGACCGAGGATGGCATAATAGTCAGCTCGGTTATGTCGCCCGAGATCAACCATGCATGATCGACGGTAGGCCGAGCACCGATCGTAACAAGAGGAACTGCAGGCGGAGTTCCCCAGAGACACGGTTATCACGATCTCGCCGTCGCATCGGCTCGCCGGTGGCATGCTCGCGACCGTTCTCGACGTCACCAGCAGAAAGACGGTGAAGACCCTTGTGGAAACGCTTTCAGGGCTTGTCCGCGTCGAAGTTCCGCTTGAACTAATCGACAGGGTCGCTTAGCGTCCTGCAATTATTGGTGATTTGCAGGCTGTTCTGAAAGCAGACCTCGATTAGAGGGAATACTCGCCGGGTCTTTGGGGAGAATTTCACCGCTCCCCGCCTAGGCTGCATTTTGCCATTTCCTCGGCTGGATGATCAAATGATTCTCACTGTCGAACTCAAAAATGCTGAGCACCCTGAAGTTGCCCTATGTTTCGACAGCGAGGGCTTGGATCTGTTGATCGGCAAACTCGAAGCCCTACGGAATGCCTGCGATCACTCGCATCTAATGACTCCCTCGTGGGCCGGCGACTCTCTAACCGAAGGAAAGCAGGGAGGCGAGGGGTATGAACTCGTCCACCACTTGCGACTGGTGCGGCTACCGTAGGTGATTGATGGCGAGGCCCCACAAAGTTCGTCTCGAGGTTGACTACAATCAAGTTGCTGTTTTCTGGAGCGGACTGGCAAACCCGTTTAACGATTGGGAGGATAGGCACGTAGGTCAGGGTTTTGCCTGGCGTCCCGAATCCGTTTCATTCCGCACGTTGCAGGGTGGTCCACACGTTATTGACGTCGTCATAACCGAGCACGCCGGCCCTCTCAGTCCTGGCGTGATCAGAGCGGTGGAAGTACCTTTTGAAGTGCCACACTATGGGCGAATAGAGATAGCGAGTATCTCCGAATCGGCCGAGTTCAGACTCTCGCCGGGAAAGTACCTTTTAAGGAGCGAAATGTTCGGGTGCCCAGATGGAGTGGCCTTCGCTCGATTGGTGTTCTCCCGTTCAGAGATACCGAGATTTTCTATCCGTGTTGCCGATAGTGAGATCTCGTGCGATGGACCGTTGCTTAAAGGAGCCAGGGCAGCACGCTGAAGTCATTCAAACCAATGACTTCGTATCGCCTCTTCCCGCGATTGAATAAGCTTGGATCGTTTGCGAAAGCGTCACTCGTAGCTCGCAGCGGCTTGCATCAGTTTGGCTGCGTGGGTCCAAGGATTTGTGTCCGCAGGCCACTGCCAATCGTCTACCCAAGCCGACATCGCCTCCAAAAAATCGTCAACTCTTTTGTTTTCCCAGCCTTCGGCACCCGTCCTCAATTCTTCACGCATCAGCGCTAAGAGTTTGATAAACCCTTCTTTGTCGTGGACTTCGTCTGCGGTCATCGTAATCCTCTTGAGAGACAAGGTTAGGCAGCACGTGAACATCTTTTCAGCAATCGATGGGAAAACGCGCCAGGGCAACTGGTAAGCCAGGTGCCGTGCTCGGCTCCCGTCTATTCCGTTGATATCCAGTCCGAGGACGGGCGCTTCACAAAGGCGAATCCTTGAAGCGAGCTCCGGATGAACGTCGACAATGCCGACGCTGCAGTTCGAGCCGGGCAAGTCGTACTATCTCGACTTCACGCCGGCTGACTGAGTAACGACCCCCAGCCTGAGACGTTCCGCCCCGTTGCTACCCGGTAGCGGGGCTTTCTCTTTGGGGAGATGAGGATGCCAGAATACATCGTCGAGCACTTCGATTCCGACCCAGACGGTCTCAAGGGCATGCAAGCCTTCATGAACGAGAAGGCGGCAGAGGGGTATCCTCGTTCAGGCGGTACCGTTCAACACCTACCATTGGGTGCTGATTTTCTCTCACGTCGCTGCAGAGCAGCCGGTATCGCGCCAGCGGGAGGCCGCAGGGGAGGCGAGGGATGATCCCATGACCCTTCGACAAGTTGGATCATGGGATCCATTCACCCACTAATGGCAGTGGTATCCGCCTGTTTTGTGGTTGTTATGGCAGCCGTTTTCGTCAGTCCCGCCGCTGTGGGCGAAAACGTTAGTCGTGAAGGAACAGAGGAATGCTAACGCCAGAATTGCCTTGCAGTACTTCATGTATGCCCCCCTTCGAGTTTGCAACCGGAAGGAAGCATACGGAGATCACGGAGTCGATTGTTTCGCGTTCAGGAACAGTGGATAGACCCAAAGTTGGCGAGTCTCACTTGACCACCGTCAAAATTGTGGAGAGCGACGCCGGTGGCCGAGCATGGAAATGCTTGTGAGGCCACGGCCGCCGTCCTCCTTTATGAGGACATCGATTCGGGAACGTTCGTCCCGGCGAACGGTCTGCCTGAATAGGAAGAAGCGACCTTCCTCGATCCTTCGTCGCCGCTCCATAACGAGGAACACGCCCATCTGACGCACGCGAGATCGGCTTCCTCTGGACCTTCGTCGGGAACAGCCGTAAGGGTCGCCGCATCATCGGCCAGTGCGAAGAGGGAAAGCCTCAGGTGCCATAGGCAGTGGGCCCGCGCCAGGGCGGAGATGCAGATCAAGCAGTGGTTCGGCTTCGCCCCGACTTCATCATCACGCTTGATGCTGATTACTGCCGGCGATGCGGAGCCGCCGAGTTCATGGCCCTGGTCGAGCACGAGCTCTACCACGCAGCGCAGGAGACTCGGCCCGCGAAGTTCAGCAGGTCGACCGGCCGGCGGATCTTCACCATCCGCGGACATGACGTGGACGAGTTCGTCGGAGTCGTTCGTCGCTACGGGGCAGATGCAGCCGGCATGCGCGCGATCGTAGATGCAGCCAACCGGCGGCCAGAGATCGCCAGAGCGCAAATCGCACATGCTTGCGGCACCTGCCAGCTCAGAGTGGTGGCGTAGGCGTCCTTAGTCCAGGCTGACCGCCTTGGCATTGCGGTCACTTCCGCTGAAAGAAGTCGGAACCGTTGGCGCCGTAGACATGGCCGCAAGCTTCGCCCTCTTGGGACACTCGGCATTGAAGGATCCAGATGCGCTGGTTGTGATCGTTGCCTGGATACTCAATCTTCTCGACCAGGCGCTGGTTGTTGCGGTTCACGTCACCGATCTTCGATTTCGACGCCACTCTCAACCCCGGGTGATTTGACGGGACTTTGACACAGCCATGGCGAAAGCAAAACTCTCCGATGAAAGACCTACACCTTTCGAGCCCTTGCTGGGAGGCGATGAGATTCATCGTCAGCAGTCGGCCCAATCGGACAGTTTATAAATAAACCGAAGAACGTTAGGAGCGGCCGCCTTTTCTTCATGCAGCGGTGGCTTTTCTACGTTTTCCTGAGCGCGCCGTCCCTTAGTTCTCCTGGACCGAGATGCCGTCCTCGCCGATCTCGATCTCTACGCCGGGCCTCGTTGCTTCGCGATAGATGTAAATGCTGAGCCCGATGATGACCACGACAAGCGCGGCAATGACGAGATAGACAAGCAAATTATGAACCCAGGCTTGCCGCTGCCTTTCGCGAGGTGATCGGGAATATCCGCTTGTCCGTGGTGATGACAACGCGTGATCGAGCGCTGGAGCGTGGCAACGTCAATGGCGCCGGCCAGGCCATGCAGACTCAAACCGGAGGCATTCTCCGCGCTTAAGATCGCACTGCAGGGGGCTTTCAGCGCCGGCGGCACCACTGTCGGCGAGTTGCCGAAGACCCTGGGCTAGAGTGAAGATGTCTCCGCCCGGACCGCCAGGCACATAGACAAACGTTCTAAACAGAAGACCCTTCTTCTGTAGAAAATCAGCCTGAGCTCGAAGGCCGAACTCGATAAAAGGCTGTTTCGGGTAGTTCAGCCGGTCCCCGAACAGTAGCTGAAATCGAAGCTATTGGGCATCCAAGCCGCCAAAGCCAACTCACGTTTGGTGATGAGGGCGGACTGCAAAGACCATCGTGAAGACACCAACGTGGAACTTCGAGTGGAATCTGAACACCGTGGTAATCCTGTTCGGCTTTCCCGGCGGCCTCATGGCGTGGGGCGCGACGTGGGAGAGGGTGACGCCGATCAGGATACGCAGGCTCAATCCATCGACCGCCTCGAAAAGCTTGACGGGTGCCGAAGTCTCCCTCCGACAGATCGACCAATCACGAGCTTTGAATGTTGGCGGTGGAGAAGCAGGCGGCCGAAGCGGCGACGTCGATGAAGGCTGTCGAGAACACGCTCAACAGCCTATCAATCGATACCGCGTGATGCGCGAGATCTTGCAAAGGATCGAGGCCAGTCAGCGTGACTGTACGCACCTGCGGCGGTGACATAATAGGCAGGGCCCGAATACAGGGGGGCAGTGGGCTAAGAGGTAACCGTTCCTCATCCCCCGCGTTCGGGAGCCAGCGGCACGGACGGGGAATGCGCGAAAATGGAACCGGCGGTCACGATACTCATCGTCGAGACAGGCAATGCGCTATCACTCGACTATGAGGATGCGATCACCGACCCCGGATTTGCTGCTATCGTGGTTCAGCGGAGCCAAGGCGATAGGCTTTCGATTGAGGAAAACCCCATACAAGGGATCGCACAGACATCCGTTTCGCGGAACTGCCTGACGGATGGGATTAGGCCCCGTTGCTCGCCGCATCAATGCAGGAATCCCGGTAGCATACGTTAGCGGCCATGCCGCCTCCGACTGGCCGGAAAACAGGCGTCCGGACAGCATCATGCTGGAAAAGCCTCTCGCAATGGCGCGGTTGGTAACGGCGATGGCCCAACTGTCGAATGAGAGGCCACCCAGAGAGACCTGAAAGGCAGGTCCGATGGAAGCTCTGCCCCGGCTTCGGCAGCACCTTATTTACCCGGTTTGGCTTTCCCTTTGGCGTTGTTTCCGCCCTTTCCGCCCTTACTACTATTTCCGCCTTTACCGCCCTTTGCATTATTCCCGCCCTCAGCGCCCTTGCCGCTGCTCGAGCCGCCGCTGCCCGAGGCTGCGATGGCATTGGAGGTGAGACTGGTTGAGAGCAACATCGTCACAGCCGGTGGCGTGACTGCCGCAAATCGGCCGCACGTTTTTAGGAACTCGCGTCTGTCTTCTTCACTGGGAGACTGTTCGTTCCGAGCTCTCTCCATCTCCGTGCCCTCCATTTCGGTTAGTATAAAATACAGTAACTGACACCGTTCTGGGATATAGCATCCTCTATACGAGGTTTGCATTTTCGGCCGGCAGGCGCGTGTCGCTCTGGAAATCCGCGGCGCCTTGCGGCGACGGACTATCCAGAGGTGTTGTTCTGGCTAGAGAAGGAGGCGGTCGGGACGTACACTGCGACATCCCGGCTCTCAGTATCCAACAACGCGTCTCCGACGATCAGGTAAACGGCAATCGCATTATGCTTAGGGGTAGGCCGGTGGATGCTCTTTGCTCCGGCCCCGTAATTGTCTCTGTCGCGCATCAACAAAATCCTTCCGGATGCCGATTCCCAAGGCCAGTAACCGTTGCCCGTAAGTCGGCCTCAGGGCTGCGGAGAAGGGACGAATTTCTGCAGCTCTGAGGCCATCACTTACTCGAGCGGCCGAGGGCATGCCGCTCGGGGGGAAACGCCAATGAATATCAAAGGTTTTCGCTCGGTTGCCGGCCTAAGACCTTTGCTTTCGACGAGCCAGACTTAGGTCCGATCTGCCTTTTGCTGGGTGTCAGGCCATCTCGCGATCTTGAGGAGGGGGGCGAAGGTGACCGGGCAGAGGCCCTTGAAGCTATCGGTGAGGCTGGGCCAAACCGAAAGAAGGTGATGGACGATCTTCAGAGCAAATCGCGGCATCGCATAAAGTGAGTGCCCGCATCAGGGGAAGGGCGGGCACTCTAAACAGGTTGGGGGAGCTGGTGCCGCAGAGATATGCGGCGCCGAAATAAACGCATCTCTCGCCGCTTTGTTCCGGGGCTTCCTGGCGGTCAAGACAACAACGGCTCCGACGGGCCTTCGACGGGTACAAGTGTCATCCGCTCGGCTGGGTACTGCTTTGCAGCGTTCTGGGATCCTTCCAATGGGCCGCCAGCCATAGTTCGACTTCCTTGGGCTCGATCCGAAGGACGGGCATCGCTTTCGGGTGCATCGGCCTGACGACCGGGTTGGCGTCGCAGGTGGCCGTCGACGAACGCTACCGGAAAGCCGGCGCCTGGAATCCATCATCGAGCGCAACTGTGGCAAGGATGGCTTCGACATCTTCATGCCGTCGTTCTACACCGAGTTGAGGCATCACCGGACGAAACAGATCCTCCAGAAGGTTTCCCGTTCCCGGTCGGCTATGCCTTCGTGAACCTGCCGAGACTGAATTTCGATGAGCTCCGCCGGTCTCGTGTGCTTCCTGCGCGGTGTCAACTATGGACCGAACGAATTCACCGACAGGACCATTGGGGCCCTGTACTTCGCCGAACACGAGCGCCGGCAGGCCTTTCTCTATGAGCAGCATTGCCGGAAAGAGAACGAGCGCCAGGAGCAAATCCACCACCTGCGCGGCCAGCTCCCAAGATCCTCCTGCCTACGGGTCGGAAAGCGCGTCTCTATGGCCGACCAGGCGGAGATGGCAATAGGTTTTCTAAGCCCGCAGATTAAAGAGCACGTGCAGAAAATTAGCAGTGAATTGAACAGTCTCACACCCGATGCGGAGGTTGAAAAGCCCGGCTGGTCAGTTGCGGACCACTTCGAGGGAACACTCGCCGGGGCACTGCCGAGCTAGACGGTAGAAGAAGTGCGCCCGAAATCCGGCAGGGCATAGACCGAAGGGATAACTTGTCCTGAAAGCCGCCGCGCTCTATAAAGTTAGCATAAGCGCATTTGTCGGAGCGAAGAAACTCGATGCCGCCAACCGCGCATTGCTTTCGACTTGTGACCACGGAGTACTGGCACGAGTTTTGAGAGCGGAGAAACAGAAGGCTGGGGCCAGCGTGCCCCGGCCTTTTGTCGCCTTTACCCGGTAGTGCTGGTGTAAAATGCAGATAGACGCCGACCGGGCAAGTGCGACCACCCGATGACCGCCGTCTATGCGACTGGGTGGTCGCCTTCGATCGTTTACTGTGCCGGCGGCGTGGTTGAAGGAGTGGTTGGGGCAGGTTCGGTAGCTGGTGGCGTCGTTGTCGAAGGAGCGGCTGTCGATGGCTGCGAAGTCGCCGGTTCGGTTGTCGTAGCCGGCGGTGTCGCTGTATCCGTCGCGGTATCATTGGTCCCCGGCATCAGCAAAGCCACCGCTGCGAAGATGGCCACGACGGCTACTGCGAGGACGATCAGGGTATTCCGATTCATGTTGGCTCCATCTAAGCGTTGACCTGACTACAGCAACTGGAGTGCGGCGTGATATTTTCAATGTCGGCGTAGAACAGCCCGTGGCTCGGCCAGGATTTCGTGAAAATTCGTCCAGCAGTTTCATGCCGCCAGGCAATATCGCGTCGGACCGCTCGTGGTGCTTCAATATCGCGCGCCTCCTCATTAAGGGCGAAAGCGTCTGCAATCAGCCCGCGGCGCCCGTGTAGCTAGAGCGCGTCCGATGAAAGCGGAATCGGCGTGAGGATTCCTTTTCAGAGCGTTCTGTGATTCCCTCCTCCTGTCTTTGATTTGTCGGAGGGAACATGGCCCGAGCATTGAGTGATGATCTTCGCCACCGGGTTCTGGCTGCGTCGGCTGGTGGGATGTCCGCACGGTCGGCTGCAGCGCGGTTCGGGATCGGGATTTCAACGGCGATTGCCTGGATCGCGAGCGCTCGGCAGGGTCAGGTGAGCGCTGCCAAGCAGGGTCGACCTGGAGGTTCCCGTCTCGACGATCATGAGGCTTTCATCATCGGCATGATCGAGGCGTCGAAGGACATCACGCTGAACGAGATGGTTTTGCGTCTGGAAGAGGACCGATCCGTCTCTATCGGCCGCAGCACCCTCGACGTCTGGCTGCGCAAGCGCGGCTTCACATTCAAAAAAAGACCGCACATGCATTGGAGCAGGAGCGGCCAGACCTCCTGAAGCGGCGTCAGGACTGGTTCGATGCCCAGCTTGATCTCGATCCAGCCCGCCTCGTCTTCATAGACGAGACGGGTCTTTCCACGAAGATGTCCCGGCTTCGCGGTCGCGCGCCGCGCGGAGAGCGTTGCCGATCGGGCGTTCCGCACGGCCATTGGAAAACTACGACGTTCACCGGGGCGCTCAGGCTCTCCGGCATGACCGCGCCGATGGTCCTTGACGGGGCGATGAATGGAGTGGCTTTCCGGGCCTATGTCGAGCAGGTTCTCGTGCCGACCCTCACGCCCGGCGACATCGTCGTCATGGACAACCTGCCGGCCCACAAGGCGGATGGCATCCGACAGGCCATAGAAACCGCCGGCTGCACGCTGCTCTATCTCCCGCCCTACAGCCCCGACTTCAACCCGATCGAAAACGCCTTCTCAAAGCTCAAGGCGCTTCTGCGGGCACGGGCCGAACGCTCCGTCGACGCCCTGTGGAACACCGTTGGCGACATCGTCAAACTCTTCGAGCCGCAAGAGTGTGCGAACTACTTCGCAGCAGCAGGATATGACCCGGTTTAAAGTGGACGTGCTCTAGCCGCTGCTGGCAAAGACGATGCGCCTCAAATGGGGCGCCAGGGTGGTGACATCTCAAGCGCAAGTAGAGGAGGCCCCACAGGGTCGGAAGGGACAATCGTCGTGGCCTCAGGGACCTCGCAACGCCTAAGCAACTGACGGGGAAACCCGCCGATAGAGCTGGTCCCGCAATGGTCCAAGACCTTTAACCGACGGTGTCGGGCTTTTGTCCATGTATTGCGGCTACCGGCGCGCTTCGTTCCAACAGGGCTCGTCGCTATTCAGGCGAATCCGGCGACTGCAAGGGAGCGCTACCTTTCTGTTTCGTGGGCAGGGCGCGGCGTTGCTGTCGGCATAGATCGAATGGCGGATTCCCAAAGATGCGGAACAAAGGATAAAATGCGCGAAGGGCGAGATGAACATGAAAGGCAGGCCGATGTCTAGCAGCAACGAACCCTCCGACATGAACCGCGCGCGTCGCCACTTCCTCGGACTGACGGCCGCAGCAGCGGCCAGAATTGCCGCGATCAGCTCGGCGGTGTCCGCCCTGCCGCACTCCATGGCGGCGGCGGCATGGTGGAACCCCGGCCATCCTGGCGGTGGCAACGCCAATGGCAGGGGAAAGGGTAATGGTGGTCCGCTGTGCCTGCTGAGCGGCACCGCGATTCTGACGCCGCGCGGCCAAGTATGCATCGAAGATCTGCGCATCGGCGATCTCGTCGATACGGTTCGCGGGGACGCGCTGCCGGTGAAATGGATCGGCCGGCGCGCTTACCGCCGCAGCTCCCAAATGTGGCACGAAGATGTCATGCCGATCCGCATCCGCCGCTTCGCCCTTGACGGCTCCCGGCCGTACCGGGACCTTTTTGTGTCCCCAGGCCACGCTTTCTATATCGACAACGTTTTGATCAGGGCGCAGGACCTCGTCAACGCAACGTCGATTACGCGGGCACTACCTGATGCTCGGGACACGATAGAATATTACCAGATCGTCTTCCCAACGCACGAGGTCGTGCTGGCCGAAGGAGCACCCGTCGAGAGCTTTCTGCTCGAAGACGCCAACTACGAGGGCTTCACGAACTTCTGCGAGTTTGCCCGCCTTTATCCGGGCGATCACGACGCCAGCATGGCGCCTTTTGCGCCGTTCGTCAGCTATGGCGGCAGAGAGCACCTGAAGGCGCTGCTGCGCCTCGCAACGGGCGGTCTCGTTAAGGTGCCTTCACCACTGCAGGATGCCTGTGAGAAGATTGCGGCGCGAGGTCAGCAATATCAGGATCGACACGGGTGAGCGGATTTCCATCTGCCCGGCGAGGAATACGCCGGCTTTGCCCCGTCCAAGATGAGGTCGACCCATTCCTGTGTCAACTCGTGCCGGCGATCAATGTTCAGCGCGCGGTTATAGGCACCCTCGACCGTAAGCACCCGATTGGCACCGCCTGCCGGATAGCGCCTTGATGGCCTAAGACACGTCATTAACGACGTCGTTAGCGACGTATCTTAGGCGAGGTATGGGATGCGTGTCGAAATTCTTGGTCAGGAACGTCGTCGGCGTTGGGGTGACGAGAAGAAGCTCGACGTTGTCATGTCGGTTGGGCTCGACGGTGCGACGGTCACAGAGGTCTTCTGGCCTACATCCTGGTCTCCAAGTTCGACGACCATCTGCCACTGTATCGTCTGAACGAGATCTTCGCCCGCATGGGCGCCGATATCCCCGATAGCACGCTGGTCGATTGGTGTGGTCGCGCCATGCAGGTGCTTCAGCCTTTGATCGAGCGGATCGAAGCGGCAATCATGGGCAGTGACCTCCTCCATGCCGACGACACCCCGATCCGGGTGCTGGATCGTTCGCAACGAGACAAGGGATTGGGCAAATGCGTGAAGAAAGGCAGGATCTGGACATATGTCCGAGATCAACGGCCATGGGCGGGTGCTACCCCGCCTGGGGCGGTCTACTACTTCGCCCCGGACTGGAAGCAAGAACACGTCCATCGTCATCTCCGGCAGGCAAGCGGTATCCTTCAAGCCGATGGCTACAAAGGTTACGGAAAGCTCTATGAACCTGGAGCAGATGGCGCGCGCCGCTTTCGGGAAGCGGCCTGCTGGGCGCATTGGCGCCGCGACTTCCATGATATCTGGACATCGAACAAATCCGAGATCGCACGCGAGGCTCTCGACCGTATCGGCGCGCTTTACGACATCGAACGGGACATTGCCGGTCAACCTGCCGATATCCGCCTTGCCGCACGTCAGAAGCACAGCAAGTCAAGGGTGGACGCATTCCGCGTTTGGGCCGAAGCGCAACTGACCCGCATTCCAGGCAAGGGCGATTTGGCTCAAGCCTTCCTGTATGGCCTGAGCAGGTGGTCCTCGTTCTGCCTGTTCCTGGACGACGGTCGTGTCGCCATCGACAACAATGCCGCTGAGCGCGCCCTGCGTCCGATTGGAGTGGGTAGACGCAATTGGCTATTCGCCGGCGCCGACACCGGCGCGGAAACCCTGGCGCGAGCCATGACCATCATCGAGACGGCGAAGATGAACGGTATCGACCCGCAGGCCTATCTCGCCGATGTGCTCGACCGCATTCAGGATCACAAGATCAATCGCCTCGACGAACTGCTTCCTTGGCATTGGTCACCTGTCGCCACCATCCGCGCCGAGGCAGCCTAATGGCAACAATCACCTATGTCCGCACGCTCAAATATGTCGCCGAAATTCTCGGCGAGGATCCGGAGCTTCTCCGGGCAATCGTCTCCAACGATGATAACCTGACCTACGGCAGCATCATCAGCGTCTATAACGGGGAGGACGAATCCGTCACCGCTCTGACAGACGACGGCATGGAGGAATTGGAACAGATGCTCTCCTACGCTCGCCGCTCACCTCAGGAATGGAACGACTTCCTCGACAGCTTTGTAGACGACGAAGAACTCATCGCTCGCGTCAAGGCGAAATCTCCGCGGTAGCAATCGGCCGGTTACCCTCGACCTTGTCCTTCAGTCTGTGGACCGATGACGAGGCTGCGGCATCCGGCGTTTAAGGGGATCAGGGAGGGGGCGGACGATGCGAGCATAGACGATGCGAGCATATTTGAGCTCCAGTAGTGTAACTCTCGTGCTGTTAGAGGACGATCTATTTTCAACGTCGGCTTGTAGTGGCACTTTTACGGTGTACTACATGCAACGCTATGGGGACGTTCATATCCGAAACGCCAAAAGAACTACCCTCAAAGAGCGACGAAGATGGGCGAGAGTTTCTGAAGATTTGCGGCCGTTTCGCCATTGTGACACCGCCGACCGTAACAATGCGCCTTTCCACCAGCCTTACGGAAAATGCAATCGCCAAGTCTGGGGGCGGCGGCGGTGGGAAAGATAAAGGCAACAACGGTTGGGGCAACGGCGCAGATCCAAGAAACCCCGGCAGCTCCCATGGCAAGGGCTTGTCGCGGGGCGGTCCGGCGCGGGGCGGTCGCAAGAAGGCTCAAAGACCGGCGGCGGCCCTGTAAGCACAAGCTTGCTTTTTTGAGCTCGTCGAGGAGCGCTCGGATCAGGTGGGGGGCACCTTTTGCGCATCGCGCGCGATAGCCACTGCACTTGAGTGTTCGTCTCAACGTAGCCAAAGCCGGCCGCGGTCATCCTGAGCCCGGCGCCAAACATGATTATCTGATAGATATTGGCCATCTGGCCGGTCTCGAAAACGCTCAGCGCGAAAAGTTCGCGCGGTCTGCGTTCAATAGCAAGTGGTGACCTGATCAGCCCACAATCCCTCGTATCGGCGTAGAGCAGCTCCGCAGCTCGCCACTCTCATAAAGGCCAACGTAGCTCAAGCCCTCATCCTGATTCCGCTGTAGCCGCCAATTCGCGATGCAACTGGGGCAGACGTCACGCTGTCAGCTCTTTTGCTGCGATCGGGCTTCAGCTTGCCGTAGCATCGCAGGAACTTTAAGCGGGCACCCTACTGAGTGCCTCGCAGCAGCGTGAGATTGCATAGACGCTAAATTGCAACTCAATATGCCAAGTCAGGACTCACAAGGGGGAGCGCGGTACTGATTTCGCATTAGCTCGGATTAGCAATCTTACGTTGTGGCACACTCCGTATATTATGCACAAGTTTAATGAAAGGGGGTGCGCCGCAAATGACAGTTGCGTCTGAAGCGTTTGCCCGGGTACTGGAAACCTCGATACTCCGGATTGCGCTCGACGACAGCGATAAGTCCCACTTCGGGTCTCTCGGCTTCATTCCGAGGCGTTACGCCGCGCATACCGTGATTACCCGACAGGGAGACGAGGAGGATCGCATCTTCGTCGTCCATTCCGGTTGGGGCTGCATCTGCACCAATTTGATGAATGGCGAGCGGCAGATCCTCGATTTCCCGCTGAAAGGAGAGGTTGTAGCCTCTCGAGCCTTCGAGGGCGAAGGTATGGAATCATTCACGGCACAGACCGAGCTCATGCTATTCGAGGCGCCCGCCAAGGCGATCTCGTCAGGCCTCGCCCATTCCACGAGCCTTGCCGCTGGCCTGTTCGGGGCGATCGCCCGCGAGAAAGCGATTCTTTCTCAGCACTTGACCAATCTTGGCCGAAGAAGTGCCTTGGTCCGTACCGCTCATTTCCTCCTTGAGTTGGGTACTCGCCTAGAGAAGGCGGACGCTGCAAAAAGCCATGGGTTTGAATGCCCCCTAACCCAATATGATCTTGCGGCCGCACTCGGGGTCACCGCGATCCATGTTAACCGGATGCTGCGCGAATTGAGACAGAGGGGCTACCTGGATTTCCGACAGGGTTCCGTTCATTTGCTGAACAAAGAGGGCCTAGAGCACTTCGCAGATTTCGATCCAGGTTACCTCCGTTTGCCCGGTGAGACATGAAATGCGAATGCGAGATGAAGATGTTTGAGCTAACCCAAAATGGGTATAGTGGGAGAGACTTGCAAACGTATTAATCTAGAACAACCTGTAATTTCTCCTTTTGGCTCTCATCTATAAACGAAATAATGGCGCATATTAACTTATGTTAATTAACGATGACGGTTTAGGGCTTATGTTCGTTTTCTATTGGGATTGGCGCTTTACCGCCGCCCTTCAAAAAAATGACATTTTTTACGTGGCGGGTGACGTGAACCGTTCAGCGCCACCTCCTCATTTATTTGCGCCCGACTAATGTTGTGGTGGGGGTATACCATGTATTCATTGACTCGAATTCACGAAAATGCCGCGCTCGAAGTCCATACGCTGAGCTCATCCCGTCCTGGCAAGGCAACTAGTGAAACGCATAACAACACGGCAGGGAGCTCGGCTCTGCTCCTGCTGGACAACCGTAAGCTCGATAGGGAATGCCTGTCCCAGTGTCTCGTGCTGCATGGTATGGGCATGCAAGTCTTAGCCTATGATTCAATTGAGGAATGGCGGAAGGACAAAGAACTTCATCCGCCCATTGCGGCAATCCTGTTGAATATCGGTGGTCGAAAGGCTGTCGATACCAGCAATGCGGCCGAAATCTCGAATTTGGTAAGGGAGTTTGACCCGACCCCCGTCGTGCTCCTATCCGACTGGGATGAACTGCCTCAAATCCTCAGGGCACTTGAGTGCGGAGTCAGGGGCTATATTCCATCCTCGATCGGCTTTGACGTCTGTGTGCAAGCCGTCAATCTGGCGCGAGCCGGCGGGATATTCGTCCCCGCCAGCGTCCTGACCACGCGAATGGACATGGTCGCTGGCGGGGAGGCGTCACGGCCTATGGCGGGGATGTTCACGCAGCGCCAGGAAGAAGTCATCCAAGCGCTCAGGCGCGGCAAGGCGAACAAGATCATTGCCTACGAGCTCAACCTGCGTGAGAGCACCGTAAAGGTCCACATCCGGAACATCATGAAAAAACTGAAGGCTACGAACCGGACTGAGGTTGCGTACAAGCTCAGCGACATGTTCGTCGTCGGCTCGGCACCTTGATCCAGCGCTCGGGCGTCGGTCCGGAGATCGTGACCGGGCACGACTTCCGTTCCTACTCGCTTCGCATCAAGCTGGCGTTGGTTTGCGGGCGGATGGCCGCAGGCGCCCGGGTCAGAGACATCGGCCTGGCTTTGTCTCCGATGGCCTATTTCGCGAAGTTCGCACTTGAGGTGCCGTCGGTCCGCGATGGTGACGGTCTCCCATAACGAGAACGGCTGGACCGCGTCAAGATGGGCATGGCCCGGCCGCTGACCTTCGGGCCGCAAGAGATGGCGGAGTTGAGAAGGATCCGGCTGGAAGCTGACCTCGACCTGACAGGGATGCAAAGTGAAGGACGCGTTCATTTGCCCTGCATCGCTTGCAGCTCTCGGTCCGGACGATGTGCCGCCTTTTGCGGTTTCATCCGAATGAATTTTACGCCTGGCTGAAGAGCCCGTTGAGCAGGTGGGCCGGCGAAGACAAACGGTAGACTGATCTTCTCCAAACGGCCTGGGAGGAAAGCGGCAAGGTCTACGGCTATCGCAAGCTGCACGACGAAGTCCTCGACCAGAGAGGACGTGCTGCCCGAGTTGCCCGTCTGACCCGTCTTGCCGGGTTCAAAGCGCAGATCGGCTACAAGCGCCGTCCCGGCATTTCCGGCGTAGTCGATAACACCCTCGACCGGGAGTTCGACGTGGTCCCGTTCAGAAATAGCGAGATTTTCTATCTCTTGCCGATAGTGAAATCTCACGTGATGGACCGTCGCTTAGAGAGGCTAAGCCAGCACGTTGACCCGGCGCTGACCGCCGTCTATGCAAACTGCAGTAGTTAGTGGCAATGCACAGATCCGGCGCTCCGATCCATGTGACAGCATTGTCCAGGTGGTGAACTCTTCCGACACCCGCCGCCATGGGCAAGCGCGTTCGTGCAGGACGCTGCGAGCATCGCTCCCGCCGCCAACAGTCTAATGAAAACCATGATAGTCCCCCCTCTGCCGTGCAACCGAAGCACGCTGTGAGGCGATTGTCCAATCTCTTCAATAGAGGTTGAGGACGCGTCCGGGAAGATGTGACATCTAAGCGGCCGCCGGAGTCAAAATCGACTTTCACGTCTGTTGGGACACCCAGTGCTTTGTAAGCAGCTTCGATCTGGTCCATCTGCGATTTATGGTCGAGACGGAATAGCCGATCGACTTGCTCACGGTGCCAGCTGAGCAGGCGCGCCAATTCAGCGCGTGAAACGTCCTTCGCAGATCATATAAAGCCCGCACTTGAGGAAAGTGAGGACCGGGACCTCCCCGTATCGGCCGACGGCCTTGGTCTCCGATGACGGAAGGGGGATCTCGTCTCCATCTTACCATCCAAGAGATGGTGCCGTCCTCAGCCTCGTCCATAGAGAGTGTGAGTTCATAAAAGCGGTACATGGTTATTTGATTCCTAGGTCTTTTCAGAATTTTCGCAACGAGACCTTTTCCCAGTTCCGCCGCGAAGGGCAACGGGAACGAGTGCAACTGTGCGTCAGTGATGCTGGCACCGTCGCAGGCACTGCTCATCAGCAAAAAAATCGGGCCTCAAGCGGGGTTTACACCACCGCGAGGCCCTAACCAAAACGAGCCGACAGGAGGCTCGAATGGCTGAACCATTCAAAGCATTATACGCCGAAGGCTGCAAGCTTTCGCTTTTAGGTGATGAGGTTGCCCACACCGTTGTCGAGTCCAGGTCGCCCGTTTGTCAGGGCTTCTCGGGCGCTTTTGCGGGACGGGTGGTGCGGTAGATCTCCTCGAGGCTCATCATGTCCGACAGGTTGACACTCATGGTGGTGGCATGTCCGAAGGCGCCGCGCATCAGGCAGGTCTTCGCCGCCGCCTCCGCCGCCTCCGTCAGGATCGTTTCGGGATGGCGCTTGTCGAGCAAGCCAACGAGGACATTGGCGATAAAGGTATCGCCGGCGCCGAGCGTGTCGATGGCGTCGACGGGCTGCGCGGGTGCCTCGAACACGCCGGCTTCGCCGGCCAGAATAGCCCCTTCGATGCCCCGGGTGACGACGCTCCAGCGCGCACCGGCCGTCCGCGCGCTCTGCGTCAGCGCGAGTGCTTCCTCACGCGAGGCGCCGCCGGCGGAAAAGGCGATGAGAAAGCAATGGGGCGCGACCTGTGCGACCCGCTCGGGGTCGTGCACGGTCGCAAGATCGTAGGAGACCTTTGTGGCCTCGGCAAAGCGCGGCAGCCAAGCGTCGACATGGCTCGACCGGCCAGTGTGGATGGCGTCAAAATCCGAAAGCCGCGCGAGGTCAAAGCGCGACGGCGCGATGATCGAAACGCCGAGATTTGCGCCGACGAACACCCGGTCGCCGTCCGGCGTCGTCTCGATCACGCAATAGGCGGTCAGCCCCGGTTCGATCCGCAGCGCCGAAACATCGACGCCTTCTTTGATCAAGGCCTGGCGGATCAGGCGCCCGGCATCGTCGTCGCAGACTGCGCCTGCATAGGCCGTTTCAGCGCCCGCGCGCCGAGCGAAGACGGCATGGTTGACGCAGTTCCCGCCGGGGAACATCAGGTTCCGATCGCGGTAGCAATCGACCACATTGTCACCGAAAGCAAGGATTCTGGCGGGACGCGGCATCTGACAAGCTCTCCTGAGAGGAAACTGAGAACGTTCTCAATTATAAGCCTGCGTCCGAAAAAGCAATGATTACCTTCAGGGGAGCCGCACATTGCTAGGATAGATTGTGGGCGGAGTTCGCAGTCGGGCGTCCAACAGCGAGGTCCTCGAGAGGTCGTCACTGGAACCCGCTTAAAAAGAAAGCGCTACGGCGACGCGGGCTGTTCCTGCGGAAATCAAAGCCGGGCGACGGAGCCACGCTCGATTAATTCCGCAGGCATCAGCACCGTGCGGGCCGGATAGTCCTCGCCGCGAATGCGCTCCAACAGCATCCGCGCGGCGGCTTCGCCCATGGCGAGGCGCGGCTGCGCCACGCTCGTGATGCCAGGACGGTGGAAGCTCATCCAGTCGAGGTCGTCGAAGCAGAGGAGCGAGAGATCTTGAGGGATCGAAAGTTCCCGCTCGGTGACGGCCCGCATGGCGCCCTCGGACATAGTGCCGTCCGTGGTGAAAAGTGCCGTCGGCCGTTCTGGCGCCGCCAAGAGGTGGGCGACCACCCCATGCGCGGCGAGGGCGGAATAGCTCCCCGCCCTCAGCGTCAGGCACGGGTCCACGGGCAAGCCTTCAATCCGATGCGCCCGGATATAGCCGAGAAGGCGCTGCCAGCTGGGATAGAGCGTCTCGCTCTCGATCGGGTCGCCCGCGACGGCGCGGGCGAGGAAGGTACTCAGCCCGCCGCTTTCCTCCTCCACGAGTTCCGCGACGATGCCGATCCGGCGGTGCCCGGCCGCGATGAGGTGGCGGACGGCCTGTTCGGCGGCGGCGATGTTGTCGGTGGCCACGCGGTCGACCATCAGGCCGGCAACAGCGCGATCGATCAGCACGAGCGGCACGCCCATGGCCTTGAGATTGTGCAGGTGCCGCGCCTTGCGCGTGTCGCTGGGCGTGACGATCAGCCCGTCCACCTGCTTTTGCGCCAGAAGCTCGACCGAGTGAACCTCCTTCGGCTGGGCTTCGTCGCTATTGGTGATCAGCAGGCCAAAGCCGTTGGCCTCGGCGACGTTGGAAATGCCGCGCAGGACCGAGGCATAGAAGGGGTTCTGGATATCGCCCGCCACGACGCCGAGCGTGCGGGTCTTGCCCGTGATGAGGCTGCGGGCGAGCGCGTTGGGCCGATAGCCGAGATCCTGGGCGGCCTTAAGAACCTGCTCCTTCTTCTCCTCGCTGGTATAGCCGTAGCCGCCAAGCACACGGCCCGCAGTTGCCGTGGAAACGCCTGCTTCGCGCGCAACATCCGCGATCGTCGCCTTGCTTTTTAGAGCCACGTGGCACTTCCCTCTCACATTTAGGGCCTGCCGAATGAGAATTTCATCATGCGGTTTCGCAGAAGAACGACAGGTTTTCTTAGGTGTTAACAGATCGATGGCCGTTTTCAACGTCCTTGCCGCATCAATCCCTGCGACGCGGTGCTTGACGAATGGGTATTCTCTGTGTCTCATATATGAGAACGTTCTCGCGAAAACTGCAAGGGGAACCAGAGAACGCAATCGCGGACCCGCCGGGTTCGCCGCGACAAGGAGGTTGTCATGTTCAAGTCCATTCTGGCCGGTTGTGTCCTGAGCGCGGTGCTGGCGATGCCAGCGCTTGCCGATGTCGTGCCCGCCCTTCACGAGGCCCTGCCGCAGGAATACAAGGACAACGGCATAAAGGCCGCGGTCTTCAACGACTGGGCGCCCGACGAATTCCTCGATGCCGACGGCCAGCTCAAGGGCTGGAGCGTCGACATCGCCAAGGAGATGGAAGAACGCCTCGGCGTGCCCTTCACTTTCGAGGGGACGAGCTTCGACGCCATCATACCGGGCCTTCAGTCCAAGCGCTTCGACGCCGGCTTCTCGTCCTTCGGCACAACCGCGGAACGCCTGAAGACGTTGGATTTCGTCTCCCAGCGCAAGATCGGCACCTCGTTTGCCTATCCAGCCAACAGCAAGCTCGACATCAAGACCGCGTCTGACGCCTGCGGGCTGACGGTCGCGGTGCTGAACGGCTCATGGGATCTCGGGCTCTTGGAAAAGCTGAACGACAACGAGTGCAAGGACAACCCGGTGATCATGCAGACACACGGTACGCAGGCCCAGGCGGAGCTGGCCGTTCGCTCGCAGCGCGCCCAGGCGACCGTCGCCGGCTCCGTCAAGCTCGCCTACATGGCCAAGCAGACGGCGGATCTGAAAGTGTCCGAACTGGTCCTCTCGCCCGTGAACAGCTGCATCGGCGTGCGAAAGGGCGATCCACTCGGTCAGGTCATGACGGACGCGATTCAATCGATGATCGACGACGGCACCTATGAGAAGATCATGGCCAAGTGGGGTCTGAACGATTCCGGGATGCTGACCAAGGCGCTCCTGATCACGGAAGAAAATCCGGCGGACCTCTAGGACCGTTATCCCCGGCCCCGGGCTTTCCCCGGGCCGGGCGGACGCCCGCGAACGGCACAGGAAATGACGATGTCTGAAGAACCGCCACGCCGCCCCTCGATCCATGACGTCAAGCCCATCGCGATGCCGAATGTCGGCCACTGGATCGGCGGCGTTGTTCTAACCATCCTTGCGGTCGTCTTCCTGCAGGTGCTCGTCACCAACAAGAACATGCAGTGGAGCGTCGTGGCCGATTACTTGTTCAGCCCGGCCATCCTGTCCGGTCTCGGCATGACGCTGCTCCTGACGTTCCTTGCCATGGTGCTCGGCCTTGCGATCGGCATCGTGCTCGCCATCATGCGGCTGTCGGCCAGCCGCGTCTTCCAGTCCGTCAGCTGGGGGTGGATCTGGTTTTTCCGCGGCGTGCCGCCGCTGGTCCAGATGATCTTTTGGTACAACCTGGCGCTTCTCCTGCCCGAGATCTCGATCGGCATTCCCTTCGACGGGCCGAAACTCCTCTCTTGGAATACCAACCAGCTCATCACCCCTTTCAGCGCCGCTATCATGGGCCTTGCCTTTACTGAGAGCGCCTATGCCGCGGAAATGATCCGCGCCGGCATCCAGGCAGTCAATGTCGGCCAGACGGAAGCGGCCGCCACGCTCGGCATGACGCGCGGCCAGACGCTGCGCCGCATCGTGCTGCCGCAGGCGCTGCGCATCGTCATTCCGCCGATCGGCAACGACACGATCTCGATGCTGAAATTCACCTCCCTCGTTTCCGTGCTGGCGCTGCCCGATCTGCTTTATTCCGCCCAGATGGTCTATGCCCGCACCTACCAGACTGTGCCGCTGCTGCTGGTCGCGACGATCTGGTATCTCGTCCTCACCACGGTCCTGACGCTCGTCGAACATGCCGTCGAGCACCGGCTGAAATCCGACCACCGCGCAGGCGCGAAGAAAGCGGGCGGGATTTTCGCCTTCCGGGTCTTCGCACGCCAGCAGGAGGTCCTATGATGAACGACCAAACGACTGCAGAGCCGCTGCTGAAGGTCGAGCGCCTGCGCAAGAGTTTTGGCGCGCATGAGGTGCTGCGCGGCATCGACGTCGCGGTGATGCGCGGCGACGTGACCTGCATCGTAGGGCCCTCCGGCTCGGGCAAGAGCACGCTTTTGCGGTGCCTCAACTATCTCGAGAGGCCGACCGGCGGCGCGATCTTACTGCGCGGCGAACCCGTCGGCGTGCGCTGGAAGGGCGACAAACTCTACGAGATGAGCTTCAACGAGCTTGCCCGGCAGCGTCAGCGCATGGGCATGGTCTTCCAGGGCTTCCATCTCTTTCCGCACAAGACCGTGCTCGAAAACGTCATCGAGGCGCCGGTGCAGGTCAAGCGCGTGCCGCGCGCCACCGCGGTCGAGGAGGCGATGGTGCTTCTGGAGCGCGTCGGCATGAAGGAGCGCGCGAGCTACTATCCGGCGCAGCTTTCCGGCGGCCAGCAGCAGCGCGCGGCCATCGCCCGCTCGCTGGCGATGAAGCCGGACGTCATGCTGTTCGACGAGCCGACCTCCGCGCTCGACCCGGAGCTCGTCGGCGAGGTTCTCGCCGTGATGCGCCAGCTTGCCGACGACGGCATGACCATGGTCGTCGTCACGCATGAAATGGGTTTTGCGCGCGACGTCGCCGATCACCTGATCTTCATGGACGGCGGGGTGATCGTCGAGCAGGGCCGGCCGGCCGACGTGCTGACGCGCCCACAGCACGACCGCACGCGGGCGTTCCTGGCGCGGGTTCTGGCCGACGCCTGACAGTCCGTTTGAGAACGTCAGTGGATACGTCGCAGCAGAACACCGCCCATGGCGACATGGATCATGGCTTCTTGCACGTCGATGCCGGCCTCGTAGTCGCGGACGGGGCGCTGCCATTGTGTCATCCGGCTGAAGGTCCGCTCGACGACGCAGCGTTGTGGCAGAACATTTCCGGACGCACTCGCTGACATTGGCCCCTCGTCGCCCTTCGTCTTCGTATCGCGCTCAGCTGAGTTCTTGGGCGAGTCCGATGAGAAGCCCTTCAGGTCCACGGATGTAGCAGAGCCGATACGCGTCTTTATACTCGACGACTTCGCCTACGAGGTGCGCGCCGCGCGTGCGGAGCCTTTCAAGTGTCTCGTCGATGTCGTCCACGGTGAACATGGCGCGGAGGTAGCCTAGAGCGTTGACCGGTGCGTTCCGGTGATCTGCGATGACTGGGGGCGCCAGGAAGCAGGAGAGCTCGAGCCGATTGTGGCCGTCCGGTGTGCGCATCATGGCAATCTCGACACGCTGATCGCCCAGTCCAGTGACACGTCCGGCCCACTCTCCCTCGATCGTGGTCCGCCCTTCGAGCTCGAGCCCGAGTTCGAGAAAGAAATCAATCGTCCTTCCGAGGTCTTCGACGACAATTCCTACGTTGTCCATCCGCTTGAGCGCCATGTTCCGTTCTCCAAGGTGTCGTTCCATCTACAGGGTGTCGCCTAGTCTTAGTCTAGCAACGGACGCTTGAGGTGCCCTCAATACCGGCGGCGGCCATCAGGTCCCGCATCGCTGCTGTACACATCAGAAGCTTCAATCATGGATCGCCTTAAACTGCCACCCCGCTCGCAAACGGCCTCTGCGGCGTCAGCTGAGCGTCTGCGCCAGCGCGCAGGCGGTGAAAAGGTCGAGATGTGCGCCGCCGTTGTTCTTGAACACGGTGATCTGGTCGGCGTCGGTGCGGCCCTCGCTCTTTCCCTGGACGAGCTCGAAGAGATCGGCCTTCACGGCATTCCAGGTGATCGCGCCGGACGCGATAGCCTGCGAGAGGTCGCCGCCGCTCTCCATGTTGTTGCGGCTGTCGACGAAGATTGTGCCGCGCGCGAGCGCGGTGTCGTCCGCTTCCCGGAGCGTGGGCAGATAGGCACCGACGAGGTCGAGATGGGTGCCCGGCCGCAGGAGCGCGCCCTTGACCAGCGCCTTGTCCGACATGGTCACGCAGGCCACCACATCGGCGCGTGCGACAGAGCCGTCGAGATCGGTGCTGACTGTAGCGTCGGTGCCTCTGTCGCGCAGCTGCGCGGCGACCGCTTCGGCCCGGGCCGCGGTGCGGTTCCAGATCGAGACCCGGCGCAGCGAGGGCCGCGCTGAAAGATGCGCCTCGGCGAAATGCGGGGCGAGCGCGCCCGCCCCGACGATCAGCAGGTTCTCCACGTCGTCCCTTGCGAGGATGGCCGCACCGAGGGCGGAATCGGCAGCGGTCTTGCGCGCCGTCATGGCCGCGCCGTCCGCGGCGAGCAGCGGCGCGCCAGTCGCCCCGTCGAACAGCGTCACCAGCCCTTGGACGGCGGGCTGGGGGGGATGGAGGGCCGCATTCTGCGGAAAGACACCGACCATCTTCACGACGATCGGCCCGCCGGGCGCCCAACCGGGTAGGGTGACGAACTGGGCGTCACCGCCCGCCGGGTCGCACTGAACGACAACATTAGAGGCGGGCATCGGCCCCCGATGCGCCTTGCGCAACGCCTCGATCAGAAAAGGCCAGGCAAGCGCCGCGTGGACGGAGGCCGCATCGAAAACGTGCATGTCGAACCTTTCAGGTCTTGATCGTGTACGTGACCAGATGGCTTGGAGTGACGAGCTGCGACAGGGCGAGGGGGCGCCCCTCGCCGTCGGTAACGATCTTCTCGATCCGGTAGACCGGCTGGGCGGCGGTCACCATCAGGATGCTGCGCTCGCCGGCCGAGGCGAGGCCGACGTCGATCTGCCGCTCGGCATGGGCCGGCACGATGCCTGCCCTGTCGCGCAGCGCGGCGAAGAAGGAGCCCCCGGCTGCCACCGGCTCGACCACTCCTGGGAAGCGGGCCGCATCGAACCAGAGCGTTTCCAGCGTCATCGGCCGGCCGTCGTCCTCCAGGAGGCGGTCGAATCGGATCAGGGCTTCGGCCTGCAGGCGCTCGCGGAAGGCAGGCGCGTCGGGATTGTCGTCGCGCGCGAGGATGCGATGGCCGGCCTTTCGCCCCAGGCCGTCCATGGTTTCCGAAAAGCCGGAGAGCGAGACGAGCATCTGCCGCACCTTGGCGGGCATGACCACGGTACCGCGGCCCTGCTGCCGCTGCAGCCGGCCGTCGGCGCAAAGCTCGCCGATGGCTCGCCGCAGCGTGATCCGGCTGACGCCGTAGAACGCCATCAGCTCGGGCTCGGCCGGCAGGAAGCTGCCTTCGGCGAACTGGCCGGACTCGATGCCAGCCAGGATCGAACGCCGGACGTGTTCATAGAGTGGCAGGAGGTGTTTTTGGTCGTCCATCCGCCTTCCAGGCTCAATCAGTAGGCGATCTTCTTCATGTAACGCCGCGCCTCGAGCATCTCGTGCTTGCGCAGGTCGGCGATCTTATAGGCGAAATGCCAGAGCGTGTCGAAGAAGATCAGCGGAACGACATTGCCGCGGAAGCGAGGGTCGATGCCGGAGAGATCGAGCTTTTCGGCATCGAGAACCAGGATCTTCTCCGCCGAGCCGAAGCGGTGCAGGAATTCGTCGGCGCGCTCTTCCAGGGGCCGCGTGCTGTCGAGGCCCTTCATGAGAATGAAGGCGCGGTCCGTGTCCAACACCTCGAAGGGGCCGTGGAAGAATTCGTTGGCATGAATCGCCTGGCTGTTGATCCACTGCATCTCCATGAGTACGCAGATTGCGAAGGAATAGGCCGCACCGTAGCTCGCGCCGCTGGCGACCGTATAGATCACATCTTGCTTGGCGAAGCGGGGAGCATAGTCCTCGAACTTCGGCGCGAAGGCCGCCTGGGCGCGGTCGATGGCCGGCTGGAGCGCATGGAGGCTTTCGATCAGCGTTTCCGTCAGATCCTCGCCGCCGGTGAGGGCAACGAGACCCATGACGATCTGGTAGATCCGTGCATAGTTGCTGTCCTTGGCATCGATCGGCACGCCGGTCGTATAAGGCGCCTCGAAGCCGACGACATGGTCTACCGCGTTGGCGAGCGGGGAGGCGGGCTCGACCGTCAGGCCGATGGTTGCCGCCCCTTTCGAGCGGGCGAATTCGGCGGCGGCGGTGGTTTCCTTCGTCGTGCCGGTCATCGAGCAGAGGATGACCAGCGAACTCCGGTCGAGCGAACGCGGAGCGCGGGCGGCGAACTCGGCGGCATTGTAGACGTCCGACGGCAGCGGTGAATGCTGGTCGAGCAGGAACTTGGCCGGGTACATGATCGACAGCGAGCCGCCGCAGGCGACGAAGAAAACATGCTTCACGGATTTCGCGTCGAGGGCGGACAACGCCGCGACGACGCCGGCGTCAAAGGCGGAGGGGAAGGACATGGTCGTACCTTTCTATATGACGTCATAATACGTATTATATTTTCAACTGTCGGGTCAAGCGGGGTTGACACCCGCTGTGAAGTTTTGCGAACGTTCTCACATCCGGCGCTGAAACGCTTTGCCGAAGCGGGAACTTGAACATGGCCCAGATTTACGACACCCTGGTCGTCGGGGGCGGCATTATCGCCGCGGCGGCGGGGCAGCATCTGACGGCGGCGGGCTACCGCACGCTGCTCGTTGAGCGCGACGACTACGGCGCAGGCACGTCCAGCAGGACGTCGCGGCTGCAGCATTGCGGGCTCGGCTATCTTTCGGCTGGCCGCGGGTCCATTGCGGCCCTTCTCGCCCGGCCGCTCGCCGCGATCGAATGCTTCAGCCTCATGCGTCGCGCGATGCAGGGGCGGGCGGAATTCGTCCGCACCGCGCCCGAGCGGGTCAGGCCCGTCACCTTCATCGTTCCCCTGACACGGGAGAACGCCGTTCCCCGCTGGAAGGCGCGCTTTGCCTTTTGGCTGATGGCGGCGAGCGACGGCGGCGCGGTTCCGCTCGACTTTCGCATCCTTTCCGCGAAAGAGGCGCGGGCGCATCCGGCCTTTAAAGGCATGGCGGGGCTCGACGGTATCCGCGGCGCACTGACCTTCACGGAATACCAGTATCACTGGCCCGAGCGGATCGTGGTCGACACGGTGATGAAGGCGCGCGCGATCGGCATGGAAGCGCTGAACCACACGGCGGTGACGGCGCTCGCGCGCGAGGGCGATCTTTGGCGGGTCACGCTGACGGCGGCCGGGGGACCGCGCGACGTGCTCGCGCGTGCGGTGGTCAACTGTGCAGGCGTCTGGGTCGATGAGATCATCGCGATGGCGGGGACGCCGCATATCCGCAAGAACACCGGCGAGAAGGGCACGAACATCGTCCTTCGTTTGCCGGAGAGCCTCCGCGGCATTGGCTTGGAGACCGTCACCGCGGACGGCGCTCCCTTCTACCTGATCCCGTGGGGCGAGCTTCACTATGTTGGCCCATGGGATTCCGCCTCGGACGGCAGGCCCGAAGGTTTTCGCGCGAGCGAGGCGGAGATCGCCGCCATTCTCGACCAACTGGAGCGGCTGTTCCCCGGTCTCGGTCTGCGCCGCCAGCACGTGCTCTATTCCTGGGCCGGCGTGCGGTCGCGCAGCCTCTCAGCCGACGGCAAGGGGTCGGCGCCGGCGGTCCGGGAGCATGACCTCACCGACGAGGGGCTTCCGAATGTCTTCACTTTCACCGGTGGTCTGCTGATGACCCACCGCGATGCAGGGCGGCGGCTCACGCGTGCAGTATCCCGCCGGCTGAAGCCGTCCGGACCTCGACGTCCGCTTGATACCTCCGTCACATTCGTCGGAGGCCTGGACTGCGTCACCGAGGGCTGCGTCGCACATGCAGTGCTTCATGAGCAGGCCCGCACCCTCTCGGACATCCTGCGGCGCCGCCTTTCAGTCGGGTGGGAGCCGGACCTCGGTCTTCGCCATGCGGAAACCGCCGCGCGCCTGGCAGCCCCACATCTGGGCTGGACGCCGGAGGAGACGGCAGCCCAGGTCGCCGGCTTCATCGAGGAAACCGCCGTCGCGTTCGGCTTTCCGCCTCAACCGGTCTGACGTCTTCAAGGGCAATGACGATGCGAAACGTGCAAAACTAAATGAGAACGTTATCATATATTGCAACAGAAATATCCTGATATGCCGTAACGGCGGTGGCGAGCGGAGGAAATGCAATGGCACTCGATGAGCGCAATATCAGCGTAATGAACTTCCACTATGTCCGGCACACGATGGACCGCTTTCTGGCCGACGTGTGCGATGCCGGGATTTCGCGCATCGAGCTCTGGGCGGCCGCCCCGCATTTCTACATCGGCGACAAGACGCTGGCCGAGGCGCGGGCTCTCGGGCGAAAGGTGCGCGCCATGGGCCTCGACATCGTCGCCTTCACGCCCGAACAGTGTATCTACCCCATCAACATATCTGCGAAGGAGCGGGAACTGCGCGACCGTTCGGTGCGCTATTTCCTCGAATCTATGGAGTTCGCCGTCGAGTGCGGCGCACCGGCCTTGCTGGTGACGGCCGGCGGCGGCTATCGCGACGAACCGGCCGCGCAGGCACTAGAGCGCTGCGTCGATTCCATGGGGATCCTCTGCGACCGCGCGCGAAAGCTCGGCCTCGATCTCTGGATGGAGTCGCTGCCGGATTCCTTCGCCAACATCGTTTGCTCGGCGAAGGAGATCCGCTCCCTTATGGACACGCTCGCAAGCCCCGCGCTCCATGCAGTATATGACGTTTCGGGCGCCGTGATGACGCGGGAGAAACCGGAGGACTACTTCACCCATCTCGCCGGCCGCGTCGCGCATGTGCATTTCACCGACGCGGATGCCGGCGGCAGCCACCTTGCCTGGGGCGAAGGCATCATCGATCTCGAGGGGCTGGTCGCCTATCTCCGCAACCAGCGTTACGAGGGTTCGCTGACGATCGAGCTGACCAACTGGAAATACAATGTCGATCCGACCCGGCCCTTGAGGCAATGCGTGGAGTCGATGCGCAAGGCCCTCGGCCCGGCATAGGGAGGGGGAGATGGAGGAACGCAAGCCATCCGGCGGACCGGCGACGGTCGCGCCGGCGAGGACCGACCCGCTGCTGCGGCCGTTGCAGATCGGTCGGCTGACCCTGCGCAACCGGATCATGAGCACCAGCCACGAGACCGCCCTCGACGTGGGCGGCCATCCTCTCGAGGCCTACCAACGCTATCACGAGGAGAAGGCGAAGGGCGGCCTCGCACTGACGATGTTCGGGGGCTCGGCCCGCATCTCCGCGGATACGAGCTGGGGCGGCACTCAGCTCGACGTGTCGAGCGATGCGATCGTTCCGGTTTTCCGGGCATTTTCCGAACGCATCCGTCGCCACGGTGCGGCGGTGATGTGCCAGATCTCGCATGTGGGAAGGCGGGCGAACGCCACGGTCGGCGCCTGGCTTCCGGCGCTCGGCCCCTCCCATTCCCGCGAGGACTACAACCGCGCCTTCGCCCATGAGATGGACCGCCACGACATTGCGCGCATCGTGCGCGAGTTCGGTGCGGCCGCCGGGCGGGCAAAGGAGGGCGGGCTCGACGGCATTGAGATCATGACCGGCGGCCATCTGATCGGGCAGTTCTTGTCGCCGATGGTCAATCGTCGCGAGGATGCGTTCGGTGGCTCACTTGAAAACAGGATGCGGTTTCTTTTCATGGTCTGCGAGGAAATCCGCAGCCAAGTCGGGGCCGACTATCCGCTCGGCATCCGCTACACGATCGATGAGGACCATGCCGATGGCTTATGCTTTCTTGAGGCGGTCGCCGTCGCCAACTTGCTTGAGCGAGCGGGGCTTGTCGACTTCTTCAACTGCATCTTCGGCCGGTTCGACACGCGTCTAAATCTGCTCGTTTACAACATTCCCGACATGACAGCGGCGTCCGCGCCGTGGCTGCGTCGGGTCGGCGCGTTCAAGGCGGAAACGGGTTTGCCGGTCTTTCACGCCGCTAAGATCGCGGATGTCGCAACCGCGCGCTATGCGGTCGATGCGGGGCTGGTCGATATGGTCGGCATGACGCGGGCGCACATGGCCGATCCGCAGATCGTCAACAAGTTGCGTTCGGGCAGACAGGAGCAGATTCGTCCCTGCGTCGGTGCTTCCCACTGCCTCTATCGGCCTGTGCATTGCGTCCACAATCCGGCGACGGGCCGCGAGACCTGGCTCCCACAGGTAATCGAGCGTTCGCCGAATGCTGAGCGCAAAGCGGTCGTCGTGGGCGGCGGGCCGGCAGGGCTGGAGGCCGCGCGGGTGCTGGCCGAGCGGGGCCACCGCGTCGTGCTCCTGGAAGCGGCGAACCGGCTAGGGGGGCAGCTCGTCCTGGCCGCGAAAGTCAGGCTCCGCCGCGACCTGATCGGAATCGTCGATTGGCGCATTGCCGAGCTGGAGCGCCTCGGTGTGGATGCCCGGCTCAATGTCTATGCGGAGGCGCCGGACGTTCTTGCCGAGGCGCCGGATCTCGTTCTCGTCGCCACCGGCGGTATTCCGGATTTCGGTCCTGTTGCGGGGAGCGAGTTGTGCCTAAGCGTCTTCGACGCTCTTGGCGACCCCGGACAGGTCGCGGGCGACGTGCTGATCTATGATGCGACCGGACGCCATCCCGCGCCCTCGGCAGCCGCCGAGATCGCGGCAACCGGTATAACGGTCACTTTCGTCTCCCGTGACCCTTCCATCGCGCCGGAAATGGAGCATCACTCGAGCATTACCTACCGCAAGGCGCTCGCCGGGCACGATGTGCGGGTCCTCCTGGAACACGAACTGGTTTCGGTGCATGCGCGGGAGGGGCGGCGATCGGTGGTATTGCGCCACCTCCTCACGGGCCAGGAACGGCGCGAGAACTATGCCCAGGTCATCGTCGAGCATGGGACAGTCCCAATGAACGACCTCTTCGACGAATTGCGGCCCCTCTCGGCGAACGATGGGGTCACGGAGATCGGAAGCTTGATCGGTCCTGCGCCTCTGCGCCCCCGGCCAACTGCCGGTTTCGAACTGCACCGGATCGGCGACGCCGTCAGCAGCCGGTCGGTTCATGCCGCCATGCTGGATGCCCTCAGACTCGGGGTGCAGTTCTGAAGAGGTCCACTCTTGCGACGGAGGCGCGCCCGACGCCTTCCGTCCGCAGAACGGCGTGGCTCGGTTCTGCGCCATTGCCGTGCAGCCTTACGATCAGCAGCCGGGCCGCTGTCTCTTCGAGGCGGCAAACAGGCTGGCGCACAACGGTGACGGAGGTGTCGTGACGGATGTCCAGTCCGCCTCGTGGAACGATACCACCGACAGGTCGTCCGGAATGCTCACCTTGAATGCCGCCTTGCAGTGCGAACTGGCTGGGACGCTAAAGCGCCTGCGCCTGGTATGTTCATTTCAATTGCTTTGGCCCCCAACGGGCAGAAGCTTCATCGCAGACCATTGCCGGGAGCGAGGCGAATTACTCGAGCAAAAGCGCATCCCGGCTCAATGCCACAGCTCGATGCTGCAATCGAGGATACGGCAAAGCTCTGCGAGCAGGGGCCTGAGGAAGACGAGACGCAGGCTGCCGCCGGTCTCTGATCAGCTTGAAGACCTCTCTCACGGTTGGGAGATCCTGAAGGTGATGGCGATGTCTAGCTCGAAGGCGGGCAAAGATGTCAGGCCGCCGTCAGGAGAGGCATGCGTGAGATCCTTTGTCGGCGTAGAGCAGCCCGGTAGCTCGCCAGCGTGATAAGGGCGCGGTGATTGTGGAGTGGAGGAGGCATTGTCCGCAACCAGGCCATGTGCCAACCTATCCTGTGAACGTTTCAGAGGAGGTGGTGTAATGTTGCGTAGGATTTTACCTTTGGCTGCGATAGCTGCGCTTGGGGTGTTCGATCCTGGGGCTGCAAATGCAGAGCAGGTAGCACTGACTTCGACTGTGAGCGTCAAAAATGATCTCAAGTATCTTTTGTACACGCCGGATGGATACCAGACGTCAACGGAGTCTTATCCTCTCGTTATATGGCTACACGGAGGAGATCAGGGCGGAAGTGATATTAACAAAGTCAAATCGAGCGGGATTCCGAAACTGATCGAAGACGGAAAGAAATTCCCATTCCTTGTCTTTTCTCCCCAAAACCCGAGCGAAGAGCTGCTTTATCCGATTGAGAAAGTGGACGCTGCACTTGAGGAAGTAGCTTCAAAGTATCGCGTTGACCGTTCACGGATCTATGTGGTCGGGTTTAGCCGGGGCGGCTTCGGTGCTTGGGCCTTGGCCCAACAGTTTCCAGACAAGTTCGCCGCTATCGTCCCAATCGCCGGCGGTGGCAATCGGCACTATCTCAATAGAACGAACGAGAAAGCTGCGTTTTGGGTCTTTCATGGCTCAAACGACGGTGTAATTCCGTTATCGGATTCAGTTGTGCTTTATGAACGTCTTAAAGCTCTGGATCGCAATGCTCGACTGACTGTACTGGAAGGTGTCGATCATTCGGGCGTCGAGTGGGCGACCTTGAATGATGCTGAACTCTGGGATTGGCTGCTGAAGCAGCGTCTTGAGGGTGCGCCTCAATAGGATAATGATCGCGCTTGACGACGATGGGAAGGCCGGTGCGATTGTCTTCGAAAGCGGCGAGCCGCACCCGGTCGTTGTTGGTCAGGGAGCCGACACAGCCATAGCGAATCGAGCATCGTCCTCCACCTGGGCAACGACCAGGACTCGCTCGCGCGTCTTCTCGCCGTAGACCTCCTCGGCTTTCCGTTAACGGCGCCATTGTATTTGTTGGTGCCGCTTTCGGCGAGAAGCGCGATGCCGACGCGCGCTCGCGCCAGCAGTGCCGCATCTGCTTCGAAGTCATAGGTCTTCAGCAGTTCTTCGTGGTCGGAAGGCTACCGGCAATCGAAATAAAGCGCTCTGCTGTCGAGCGCCAGGGAGAGGGGGGGTGCGGCTGCATTTGGCCGGACGGGGCGAAGGAAGCTGACCTCTATGAAGGTGACGGGAATATTCCTCGCTTTTGTCAGGGCATCGCTTCGGTCACGGTGTCTTGAACAAGCAAGAAGCGAATGTCGGCCGTTATGATTTTTTACAGATGTTGCAAGTTCGTTGTTACAGCCGAGGCGAGGTGCGGACTCGCGGCCGCTCATGGAGAGATTACAGTACGAAGCAGCGGCTTATCTCGCGCTTGGGCCAGGCCGGCGCAGTGAAGCGGCTGACGCCTTCGGACAGGTTTACGGCGGCGAGCCGACGGTGACCTCGCACCGAGCAACGCTCGTCCCGATGGTCTACGAGGCTCGCCACACCCACGACACGGTCATCAAGACCGGCGACATGCAGATTTACTTCTCGGCGGTGGGTCTCCCCCATCGAGCCGACCGGCGCCGTCGTCACCGCCAATGGACCGACTACGCAATTATCAACGGCGGCCCGGACAGCTACGACGGCATCACGCGTCTTCATCCTCCAGGGACGGATTGCCTCTTAGTCGTCGTCAGGCGCTGCCCATTGGAGCTGGAATAGTATGCTGTCGTCGCGTGACGGAAACCAGCAGTGAGCATCGAGGCCAGCTGTTTCCGCCTCGCCGCTAGGGTCCTTGAGAACGTAGCAACCCGCATACGTCTTCACGGACTTGCAAAGCCTCTCCAGATCCGAATGGCGGACGTTTCTGACGAGAACTGGCTGAAAAAATTCTTCCATTGGTCGCTCCCCTGCGGTCCGGTCAGAGAGAGTATTAACGAAAGCTAATAATGGAAAGATCAAGGCAGAGGGGCGGATTAAGCGGGTCTCCTCGATTTACCGACTAAGCCTTAGTTCTCCTGGACCGAGATGCCGTCCTCGCCGATCTCGATCTCTACGCCGGACCTCGTTTCCTCGCGATAGATGTAAATGCTGAGCCCGATCGTGACCACGACAAGCGCGGCAATAACGAGATAGAGGCCGTTCCGGTTCATACAGGATCCTTTCGATGGTGGGGAATTTGTACCTGGGATTGTGCTATGGAATGGCAATGATCTTCGATGAACTGCACGCAAATTATGAACCTAGGCTTGCCGCTGCCTTTCGTGAGGTGATCGGGAAAATCCGCTCGTGGTGATGGCGCGCGTGGTCGAGCGGCTGGAGCGTGGCGACGTCAATGGCGCCGTCAGGCCATGCAGATTCGAGCCGGAGGCATTCTCCGCGCTTAAGATCGCGCTGCAGGAGGCTTCAACCCCGGCGGCACCAATACAAGTCCCACGTCGCACATCTGTAGCTTCGCCGGCTTTGATCAGGTCAATGCCTCCCATAGGAAGACCGTCAACACGGTTCCAACGACGGTCATCGCGGCCAGCTTTAAAGCTTTGATCCTACGCCTTCTTTTGCCGCTCCAGTCGTAATCCACCTGGTCACCTTGCCGGCAAGGTTGGCCGCCTCAACGGCGGCAGACCTGACCGCCTGTGTGTGAGCGCCAGCCCCGCGGCGAGGTCAGCCGCCCGAAGCGCCCGACCTCTAACCGCCTCCTCCTCGTACGAGACGGCTGAAAGAACTTAGCGCCTAACGCCTGCTGAGGGCCATTAGCCCATCCGTCGTAATCCCACACCCCATAGTCGCAATCAGGAGAAACCAATGGGCGCCATCACCGCTCAGCAGGTTCGCTCTGCCGCAAAAGGCAAAGTGAACGAGAGCAACCTCGCGTCCGTGCTTGTGGCGCTGGACAAGCACGGCGGCCGGTTCGGAATGGATCGACCGCACCGGCTCGCGCAGGTATTTCGCCCCAGCTCACGCATGAAAGCGGCGACTTTCGATACGATCGGGAGATCTGGGGCCCGACCCCAGAGTCATTTGACGAATTTGATGAACGCCCATCGGTTCAAAACGCCGAGTCTGCTGCGCGAAAAATACACGCACCCTTAGTCCGAGAACTCGTTAGTTGGCTGCGGCGCATTGGATTATGCTTCGCGCCCATGAGATTGCCGGGTCCTGCAGGGCCGAAATGCCCCAGAGCAGGGAAAGCTGTGATCGTTTGGGAGGCGCAAGCCGAATGAGCCGCAGATCAGGATGGTAGCGCATGAGCGCTCGAGCGGAGCGGTCCGGCATTGAGGCTATAAGGTCCGTGGCCTCGAGCACATGACCCACGGCGGCATAACTCGGCACAGAGAAAGCTATTTTGCGGTGCTTCCCAGCCCGCGCCAGTTCTATATCGAGGTAGTTCTGGGACGTCGGCCAAGGAAGCGGGTAGACATGTTGTTGCGTCAAGTAGAGCTCGGTTGAGATCCGATCGGAACCCCCATGGAGTGATGAGTGCGGGCCGACCAGAACAACGAGTTCATCCTCCCACAAGATGTCACCATCGACGAGTGACCCGATAGGTGTGGTGCCTCCGACAGAAAAGACGAAGTCTACCCGGCCCGTCGCAAGGTCGGTCTCGTAGCAGCGCCGTGCGAACGGTTCGATTGTGAGCGACCACTGTGGGGCTCGTTCTCGCAATGTCTTCGCCAGCACTGGCAGCAGTGTAACCTCCAAGGCCCCGGGGGAAACGATCCGAAGGTCGCGCATTGACTCGCTTGGCTCGAACGCCGCCTCCAGCGCACTTGGTCGCCCTTTTTCGAGCTCGGCGTCCAATACCAATGTCAAAAGAGACAGTGAACGCTGCAAGCTTTGCGCACGCGCGGTCGGCAGCATCCCTCCGCCCGACCGGACAAACAAAGGGTCCGAGAACATCTTTCTCAGCCGGGTGAGGGCGTGACTGACGGCGGAAGGAGACACAAACAGGCGGTCGGCGGAGCGTGCGACGCTCCGTTCTTCCAACATAACCGCCAGCACCTTCAGAAGGTTGAGATCGATCCTGCGCCAATCCATACAAACTGAACTACATTCAGGTTGAGGTGAGGAGCTATCATTTGGCTCAATTTGCCTGATGTGGCAATAACCGTCTCGAGCGCAACCTCCAAACTGGTGAAGATATGTCAAAATACGTGAGCCTCACCGCTGCGGTCGCAATTCTCGTAGGTGTTGTGCCAAGTCAGTTGATTGCAGGCGGTTTCGTTGACCCAGATCGCCTTCGGGCGGACCTCGCTGCGCTCGCCAGCGCGCATCCCGGGCGAGTCGGCATCTGCGTGCAGGATGAAACCTCGCAACCAGTTTGTGTGAATGGCGAGCAGCGCTTCTCACTGCAGAGCGTGATGAAGGTGGTGGTCGCAGCCGCCGTGATGCAGGCGGTCGACGAAGGTCGCATCGCCTTGGAAGACCGTGTCACCATTCGTCGCGAGGATCTGAGCGTCAACATCCAGCCGATAGCCGACATCGTCGCCGAAAAAGGCGCCTTCGAAACCAATGTCAGGGACCTGGTGCGGCGTGCGGTGGTGGAAAGTGATAGCGCGGCTACCGACGTGCTGATTTCGCACCTTGGAGGCACAAAGGCGGTACAGGCATTTCTCGATTCTTCAGGGCTGCGGGACATAAGAATCGATCGAACGGAGCGAGAGCTCCAAACCGAGACCGAAGGGCTGACCTGGATACCAGAGTTCGTATTCCCGGAGCGCCTTGAACAGGCCCGCAAGGAAATCCCCGAAGAAAAGCGCCTAGCCGCTTTCGAGGCGTACCTCACGGATCCGCGCGACACTGCCACGCCCCGGGACATGGTTGGCTTCCTGCACAGACTGGCGACGGGTCAACTCCTGTCCGTGGCCTCGACCGCTTATCTTCTGGAGGTCATGAATGGGACTATCACTTTTCCTGATCGCTTGCGCGCCGGCGTCCCTTCCGGTTGGACGATCGGACACAAGACAGGAACGAGCCAGACCCGAAACGGCGTCAATGGCGTGACCAACGATGTCGGCATTCTGACCGCCCCCGATAGCAGTCACATCGCCGTAGCTGCATTTGTTGCGGAGTCACGGGCTGGCAAAGACGAGCGTGCCGCCACGATCGCAGCAGCGGCCAGAGCCATTACGGCAGCTTACAAGTAGGTGCGGCGTCGGGAGTGGCGAACCCGACTGACGAGCATCCATGCCGGTGAATGAAGTGGTCGTGCAAATAGGAGCTGGCCGATCGAGGCACGCGTGAGAGCGGCACTCGCCATCATAGGGTTAGGTGGATATGAGGTGCATGGAGACTTTCGTCAGGATTTCGAGGCTTGCCGGAGGGCGAGGAGTAGCCCTTTCTCGGAGCCGAACCGAAAAGCTGATGGACTATCTTCAGAGCATCTTCAGCAAATAGCGGCATCGCATAAAGTGAGTGCCCGCACCTGGGGACGGGGGCGGGCACTCTGAACAGGTTGGGGGACCTGGTGCCGCAGAAATGCGCGGCGCTGTCAAGAACGCATCGCTCGCCGCTTTGTTCCAGGGCTTTCTGGCCTAAAAACAACAACGGCTCCGACGGACTTCCACGGGTAGGAGTGTCATCCACTCGGCCAGACACGGCCTTTGCGGCCTTCTGGCATCCTTCCAATCGCCATGGCTCGACTTTCTTAGGCTCGGTCCGGATGACGGGCATCGCTTTCGGGTGGAGCGGCTTGACGACTGCGGGTTGACCTCGCAGGTGAGAAAGGCGAACAGTTCGTGCTCGCCGGCGCGGGTTCTTCATGGAGCCGCGGGCGCCCTGCCATGGCCTCCGGCCAGCGAAGAAGGCGAGGCGCTGCGTATCGCCGATCGCGAACCAATGGGCCGTCTTCTTAGGATTCGTGTCCTCATATGCGCAGAAGGCAGTCCATGGCGCGAGGCAGCGGCTTTTGTCCGGGGTCGCCGGCAAGGGGGGATCGAGGTTGCGGATGGTGACGCCGTAGTCCGGCCTCCATTGATGAACGTCGGCGGTGATGGCATGCCTCAGATTGATCAGCTCGCACTCGCCAAGACTTTGCGACGCTTAGGCGGACGCGTGAGGGTAAACGCATCCGGTCTTATCCCGCGCTCGATGTCGCGCCAGGTAACCGGAGCCGCGACGGGGAATTCTGAGCGTGCTCTCGGCGAGTAAGTGCCGACGGCTGTCGTACCGCGGCCGTTCCTAAGGTAGTCGAGAAAAAGCTTGCCCGGTCGGTGCGAAAGCTGTGCCGACGTGACGTAGCGATCCGGGTCGGTGCTGGCGAACTGCTGCGCCAAGCGTTTGGCACAGGCATGCGCCGCGTTATGGGTCATCTTCGCAGGCAGAGGGCTCATGAGGTGAACGCCCTTGCCGCCGGTGAGCTTTGGCCATGTCTTGAAGCCCTCCGCCTCAAGGAATTCCCGCAGCCGCAAGGCGGTTTCGACGACGAACGCCCACGACACGCCTTCGCCGGGATCGAGATCGAAGATCAGCGCGTCGGCGTGTTCGATATCGTCGACGGTCGCCGCCCAGGGATGCAGTTCGACCGCGCCGATCTCGACAAGCCCCAGCAATCCGGCGAGGTCGTCGACCCACAGCCGAACCCCGGCGCCGCCCTCTCGTTTCTCGATGCGAAGCTGACGGACCTCGGGCGGGATCGGCGGCAGCGGTCCCTTGTGGTAGAAGGTGGTGCCGTGGATGTGCCTTACGAGCTTCAACGGGCGGCCTCCGAGGAAAAGCAGGGCCCGATCGGCGACGCGCGTCCAGTACTCCGCAAGCTCCTCCTTCGAGGGCACGACGGCCTCCGGCAGCAACTGCAATATGTTCTCTCGCGGGACTCGCATCGACACAGATGCAGCAGTCGGTCGGCGCTTTCCTGCATCCCGCGACCCATCCTGCAACCCTTTGAACACTGGCTCCCGCAGCAGGCCGTCATCCGTCACCCCGCCATAGTCGATCTCAGCGTGGACCTGCGGCTCGACCCAGGTCGCCTTGGGCTTGTTGATCGGATGGGAGAGGGGGCTCTTGCCGATGATCAAGGGATTGAGCCGCTCTCGCACCGCGCGGGCCGTCGTTAAGGTGTAGCCGGTTTGGGCCTTGCCGGCATAGACGAGGCGATCGCCCTGCCAGCGTCCGAGATAAAGCGAGGCAATCCTGCGCGGGTGTGCTCCGAGCTTTTCGACGAAGGCGACGATCGGGAAGGCGTCGCGCTTGGTGCATTTCGTCTTTGTCCAGATTTCCTGCCGGCCCGACCGGTAGGGCGAATCCTTGCGTTTCGAGACAATTCCCTCCAGGCCCATCTTGCAGGCGTGAAGGTAGACCGGCTCTCCCTCTTCGAGTTCGAGATAGTCGACATAGGCGATGGTGCCGGCCGCGGCCCCGAGTAGGTCGCGCAGCACTCGTTTGCGCTCGATCAGCGGCACGCGTCGGAGGTCGTAGCCGTCCAGATAGAGCAGGTCGAACGCTTGAAACGTCAGGTGCAGCGACGAGCGTTTCGCGAGTTCTCGCCGAAGTGCCTGAAAATCGGGAAGCCCGGTCTTGCCGAAGACAGTGACCTCTCCATCCATCACCACGTCATGGCCGGCGAGGTCCTCCGCAGCCGTCGCGACTGCCTTGAATTCCTTCGTCCAATCCAGGCCGGTCCGCGTGTAGATCGTGATTTTGCCGCCATTAATGTGCAACTGCGCTCGATAGCCATCAAGCTTTATCTCATGAACCCACTCTGAGCCATCCGGCGGCCTCTTCTTCAGCGTCGGGTGGCAGGGTTCAATGAATTCGGGGAAGGCGGATTGGGTTGCGCCGAGATCTGCCAGACGATCAACGGGGGACGCAGGCCGTCGACTGCCAACCGCGGCTTTTCGTCCCTGAGCACCATTTGGGGCGCTTTCACGGGGGTGCAGGGCTTTGGCACGCTGCCTCAAGATAGCCCTCCATTTTCGGACCACCATTCAACCCCTCGGAACGGTATTTCGTTCCTGGGCGCGCCTCGGGTGTGGGCAGCGGTCTTTCTCAGGCGCGCGCTCCGCACTTTGGGTGTGAGAATCATCACCAACGTCGCCCGATGGTCGTGTTTTCGGCAGCCGCCGATCGATGCTGTGACGTGAAGCATGACATTGATCGGTTCCAAGGCCAAATCGCTTGTCTGCGAGCCGATACGATCGCATCCCGTTAGTGCGCTGGTGACATTTGCATGTGCTATGAGGTCAGTCGCCGACCGAAGGGCGGCCATGTGAGCGACGGCAATATTGTTAAGTTTATTCGATCCGGAAGCCGCTGAAGATGGCGAAACGCCAGAAGTCGAGGCCAACTCGCGACGAGAATTGATGCACGCCGCGTGTGGCCCCTCTGGACAAAACGATTGCCGTTCTCACTGAATTCCCATCCGCATGCCGAGAGAGGGAAACGGACGATGGCCGCAGGCTCAAACCTTCGGCGGAACCCGGCCAGTGTGATGCACGGGTTCGTCATTGCCGGCACCTTCCGTCCGCTTCTCCCGCTTTTTGGACTGGCCGCTTCGTGCCGGAGGAGCATCGGCGTCTTTGGTGCCGGGTTCGGCCGCTTGATCCGGCAACGGAACGGGTTCGAAATCCATCTCCGGTGGCATTGCCGCCCGCCGGGATGGCGTCTGCTGTTCGGTGAGTTTGCCGTCTTTGGGATCACCCATCGTCGTATTCCTTTCGTGTCGCGGTCTCAACCAACCGCAATCGGTAAGGTTCCGCGCAACGGGGAGAGCGTGTAATGGCCTACCGCATCGCCATCTCCATCCACCCCGATCCGACGCCCAAGCGGAAGCCCACGAAAACAAGGATAATCTGCGTTCAGCGTAGGTGTAGAGCAGCCCGGTGGCTCGCCGCCTATAAGCAGAGGTCACAGGTTTCTAAGCTGTTACTTGGTCGGCTTCACGAGCGAGATGACCCGCGGCTTAGATGGCGCATCCAGCCATTCGATCCACTTGTCCCTTTCCTCGATCGTGTAGAAGAATCGCCAGAGCTTGTACTCTTCTTCGGTGGTCTCCAGCATCTCGCCGATGGGTGCGAGCTCGAGAGGCAGCGTCACCTCGTTTCCGTCGAGGCAAACGAAATAGAGCTCTTCGGCAGCAAGACGGATCACTTGACCAGTGGCGTAACTTCCATCGGGATCATCGACCGTGGAGTACACAACAACGGCTCCGACGGGCCTTCGACGGGTCGCCCTCGCCGCAGTTTGTTGCGGATCATTATCGGGCAGTGCGGAATCGGCTCACCTCAAGGTGCCATGGGCGTGGTCCAGTGCCCATGCGGAGATGCATATTGGCTTCGCCCCCGATTTCATCATCACGCTGGACGCCGAATACTGCCGTCAGTGCGGGAATGCCGAGTTCATAGCGCTGGTCTAGCACCAGTTCTACCAGGCCGTGCAGAGACGAATGCATTCGGCGCGCCCAAGTTTAGCAGGGTTCACCAGCCGGGCGGTCTTCACCGGGTAGAAGAGTTCGTTGGTGCTCTTCGTCGCTATCGCGCAGACGCGGGCGGCACTCGCCGATTGCCGATGTCGCCAACCGGCCGCCTGAGATCGCCAAGGCTCATATCGCTCATGCTTGCGGGACCTGTCAGCTCAAGATGGCGTGAAAATCATTCGCCGGCGCGCACTCGTTGCCGATAGCGCTCCCGATCCTCTTCTGTCGCTCCTGTTGAGAGGTCTTCACCCACTTGCAACCGCTGTGCGACCGCAAGCCACGGTCGACTGGGGTTCTCTTGGGTCCAGAGTATCTTTGCTCGCCGTTCTATCTCGCGATCGTCCACTATCGCCTCCATCGGACGTGGTGGCTTTAACACGGCGATGTGGCGGGAACGTGCCTTCATAGAACCATGGCCAATTCCAAAATATTCAGATCGTTGTGCAGGCTCTTGCTTGTTTTGATAGCCCGGAAATCGTTGCGGTATCAGTCGGGCAGAATTCGACCTCGTCATCAGGTAGTAGGGCATACGATCCGAAAGCCGGCAGGGCGAAAGATTTTGTTCCACCTCCTGTTCGAGGGAGCTGCAAGACCTTCATGAGGACGCGGCGACCAACGCCATCAACCATCGGCTGCGCGCCTCCAGTAGAGAAGGCAGAGAACCAGGCAAGATGGTGCTGGCATCCTCACTCCTGAAGCAGGCTGCCGAGGAAGTCGGCGGCGCTAGTACCAACTGCCGCGAACTGACGGGAGAAATGTGGAGGACTTGTCGGCGCCATTATCGCCCGTCACGATCCTCCAGCTGCCCGAAAATGCCAGGAGCTGAGCAAGGACAGGACGCCCAACGATCATTCGCCCGCAGCAGGGCCCGGAGACAGCGTGCTACTGGGTCGTCAGCAGAGATTGCCATCCGTGGCGGCGCGGCGGGCGGAGGTAAGACATGGCCATTGCTGATGGAGCCGCTTCAGGGGCAGGCGTCTCGTTCGCGCATTTTGAAGACGTGGTGTCCGGGTACGTGGTATGCCTTCCAGGCATTGGAACGTGCTCCACTCAGCGAGAATGATCGAACGATCCAAGGATGCAGCACTTCCTGCACCGATTGGGGGCACCGGGGTAACAATGTCGAGACGTTATAACGAACTTGCATCGTGCCCGATGACACGGCCATCCGGAGGTGGGGTTGGCGCCATGTTCACGGCTGTTCATAGCTATTTCAAGCAGCGCTCAATTGGACGCAAAGGCCAGTCAAATGAACTCGGAAGCGCGGAGCAACTTGCCGGGCACAGTCGGTCCCGGCTTCCGCCCTTTGGCCGGCGCTAATGCTAAGCCTCCTGCGGCTGCGCTGTTAACCGGTCACGTTGCGCGCGAACTGGCTTCGGCGCTGACGCGCCTGCGCCTGGTACGCTCATTTCACTTGCTATGACCCTGGCGGGCCGGCTGCTGCATGGCAGGCCACGGCCGGGCCATCACAGCGCGTAAGACGTCGCGGGGAGAGGCAGGTTGGCAGGGCAACTCGCGCTCATTGTCATGGACGGCGCGCCTATAGCGAAATCGAGGGCGGCAAGCGAGCTCTCCGCGGGTTAACATCTGATCTCGCCGGTGACGGAGTTGCGCGCATTGCGCGACGAGGACAGCACGTGGAGCGCTTCTCCTCCTGGCGGCTTTCAAGTTCTGTGGGCACGGCGCCGCCAGGGTCGCTCGAGGATGGGATAAATCTCCGCTCGAAGACCTCGCCCGAGGTGACGAGTGGGTGATCCACGCTGGGGCGGGGGGCACCAATCGTCACAAGGCGATGGCGCGCAAAGTACTCTAACGGCAGAAAGACATTGCATCTGAACTTGGCGTTGACCTCGAGCCAATCGTGGCGACGCAATGCGCACCGTCGCCGTCGAAGTTGCCGCAAGCTTTGGGGGATGATGTCTCCGTCGGGCAGATTGCCAAGCGCTCCGGCGTCAGCCGTCACAGCATGGTTGGGATCGCATTTGGAAATCGCGCGTTGTTCCCGTTGAAGCCGCGAGCTCGCAATTGCCGACCGCACGAGAGCAAGAGAGCTCCGCGGAAGGACAAGACTGCAATGCGCGAGCACAGGCCCGATTCCGTAATCATCCCTCCCCACAAGTACGACCTAGAGCGACTGCCACATGCCAAACGCCTCGTAGATTTGATTCGCGGCGAGTGCATTTGGCCCATCAATGACGGCAGCCCGTTCCTATTCTGTGCAGCCAAGGCTCCCGGGAAATACTGCCAACACCATCAATCCAGAGCAATAGCAAGCCAGCGCATTACGAAGAGGGGACAAGCATGAAGGGATCACGTTGGTTCGCGTTGCGCCCGGCTATCAGCGCATGGCGGCCGTCGACGAGCGCCTGCCGGAAAGCCGGCGCATGGAATCCATAATCGAGCGAAACTGCCGCAAGGATGGCTTCGACATCTTCATGCCGTCGTTCTACACCGAGTTGAGGCATCACCGGACGAAACAAATCCTCCAGAAGCGTTTCCCGTGCCTGGTCGGCTATGCCTTCGTGAACTTGCAGAGGTTGAATTTCGAGGAGCTCCGCCGCGTCGACGGTGTCGTGTGCTTCCTGCGCGGCGCCAACTATGGGCCGCTCGAGTTCCCCGATGGGACCATCGAGGCCCTGTACTTCGCCGAACACGAGCGCCGGCAGGCCTTCCTTTACGAGCAGCACTGCCGGAAGGAGAACGAGCGCCACGAGCAAATCCAGCATCTCCGCGGACAGCTCCGAAAGATCCTTCCGAAAGGCCGGAAAGCGCGCGTCTCCATGGTCCACCAGGCGGAGAGAGTTATAGATTCTCTAATCTTGCAGATAAAAGAGCGAGTGCAGAAAATTGTCAGTGAACTGAACGGTCTTACGCCTGACGTGGAGGTTGAAAAGCTGCGCAAAGCTGTATAGGTTTCCTCAAGTGATCTGTTGTGGCTGTTCAGTTGCGGACCTCTGTTGAGGGAACACCCGCCGGTCCACCGCCGAGATAGGCGGTAGAAGAAATGCGCCCGAAATTCTGGCAGCGCATACTCCCAACGGACAACTTGTTCAGAAAACCTCCGCCCTCTATAAAGATTGCATAAGCGCATTTGTCGGCGTGGGGGTTTAGACGCCGGCAATCGCGCATTGCTTTCGACTTGTGACCACGGATGTACTGGCACGAGTTTTGAGAGCGAAAAGACAGAGGCCGGGGCCAGTTCAGCTGCCCGGCCTTTTTGTTGCCTTTGCCCGGTACTGCTGCTGGAAAATGTCAGTTATTGGCCAGAAGGTACCGGGCAGGAGAGATCTCCCTCCTGGCAATTGAGGTACGCCTTAAGTGCCTTCGTTCTATCCGTCGTCAACTCGGTTCTGCAGGCGGCGACGAGCATAGGGTAAGCGCTACCGTCGGCGCTAGCTGATGTCTGGAATGCACACTCATTGTCGCGGAATGAAATCCACGATCTTTGGGCGGAGACAAGAAGCTCTTTGGTTTCGGCGTCATCGCCAATGCGAGCCTCGATCTCCTTGAACGTCGAATTCAGTTCCTTGTCAGCCATAGCGAGCGCCTCGCCGCCTTCGGCTGCAACGGCAACAGTTCCAAACGAGCTGACAAGCATCACGACGGCCGGGATCAATAAGGTGCGCATTGCAATCTCCTCGCGTTCGACAGTGTTGTACCAGCCACCGATGGTGACGGGGGCGAGAGGTTCGCGCGTCAGTTTAGTCAAATCAAGTGGCCAAATCTGTCCCCCTCCTGCTGGAGAGATGGATGCATCCGCACAAAAGCGGACGCGATCCGACCCCCGTATATCGGAAGCAATTCGGGAGTAGCCCCCTGATTGGGATCGCCGCCCGGTTGGATGCCGGGCAACAATTCGGCAGGCAGGGCAACTGGTAAGCCGCGTGGCTCCGGGACGAGCTGGTTCATCTTGGGGCGTCTGAGGAATAACCTCTGGTACATCCGGTGGCACCTCATACTGGACAAATGCCAAGATGCTCACCACGAGGGCGACCAGGATGCAGATGAGCACGAGGAAGGCAATGCCGGCTTTGTCCATGCATCATTAGCAGTTTCGAATGTGAGAAATTCGAGGCAATGCCTCACGAGATCGGGAAGGCGGGCACAGCAACTCCAGCCGGTTCGTGGCCAAGCGGGTAAGCGCGACCGAATGACCGCCGCCTATGCGGTAGGGTGTTCGCCTTTCCTTTCACGAGCCCGCCTTGCTCTGGGCGGATGCCACTGAATAGCCGACGTTTTGTGCCGACGGCCGGCTCATCCAGGGCTCACCGGGCAGTTATTGCTCAGTATGCACCGTGAACTTCGGAGCGTCTTCGCCGGCCCCTTCTGCAAGGAACTCAAGCAGCACCGAAATTAAGAACTCCGCGGCCTCTTTGTTCACCAAAAGGTCGATGGTGCCCAAGTCGGTCTCGAGATTGAGGCGCCCAATCAATGGCTCTGACGAAATTGTCTGGAATTCACTGTCTAACAAGCGGTTTTCTTCCAGCTCTGACATTTTCCCCTCCTGCTTAGAACGACACGATGCGCAGGAGTTCTGTTGATTGGCAACCAATCTAGTTTTGCGATGACCGCAAGGACCCCAAACATCTGTTCAAGCCGGGGCAGCAGACCGAGGCAACCGAGGATCAACCTAGCGCGCTGTAAGCTCCCGGGGCGTAAAGGGGAGGCACCGACCGCAGATCGGCACAACCAGCTTCGTGGCAATGCCTCACGAGATCGGGAAGAAGTGACATCTGTCCGCCCATGCTACGGCATGGCTTCCCCAGCATATTCGGGCGGCGGATCGCAGCCGAGCTTGGTGAAAACCTGCGAAAGAACGCCAAGCGAGTCGGTTAAAACGGCGGTGGAAATCCCACGTAGACCGCCACCACGCATCGATAGTGGCCGACTATGGTGCGCCCGGCACCAGATCAACGATGCCCGCGCCGCCTCTCGTAGAAGCGCACCGTTGCAGGCTACTCACAGCCCGGCCGCGATAATAGGTTGCGGGGCTTTCGCTTTACCCGGTCAGGAGATCATCCCGCGGGATGCGGTATCCGATGCTGTGCGTCGAGGACGTATCACTGCCTGGCCTCGACGCCGCAATCGAGGAATACGGGAAGCGGTCGGAGCAGGAGAAGGCCGAGGAGGTACTTGCGGCCTGGGCCACCGCAAAAGCGATTGAAGAGTGATGAAACTGAGAGGATGGTCAGAAAACCGAGAAGGCCGCCATGAGCAGTGCGGTCCAGAGCAAGGCTGACAGTTCAGCCGCTAGCAGAAACCCAAAAGCGGTGTCGCTCATATGATCCTCCTTGGGCAACCTCCATCGCCGCAAGGAAACTATAGGGGACTGCTGAAGATTCCGCCACCCTTTAAGTGTAGCCTGCACGTTTTAAGCATTCCCTTTCGAAATCACGTAAGCAGCCGATAGATCAGAACGCCGACAGAACCCCAGAAGCCAACCATTACCAGCGTCATCGCCAAAACGAAGATCTTAATCACGGCAAAGCTCCACAACCATTACGTCAACGCAGAACGCGGAACGCAGAACCTACAGCAGCATTGAAAGCTTGGGTATCGGACTATAGTCCGTTGTTCGTGGGGCGTTTGAGAACGTTCACGATTTCGTCACGCAGCTTCGAGGAAGACAGGATCGCGTCATTCGTCTCTTAAAGCGCGTCTTACCCCAGATAGCTTTCGCTCAGCCGTAAGCAACTTTTGTTGGAGCCAGTCCATGCGGCTATGACTTGGTCGCTCATGCGGGAAGTAAGCGCCGAGGATCTCCATGGGGCTTACCTCTAGCGATTGGCAGATCTTCACGAGCATCCCCGCCGACAGGCGGTTTATACCCTTCTCGTATTTCTGGATTTGCTGGAAGCTGACCCCAACTTTTTTTGCCAAGATTTGCTGACTTACGCCTAACACTTGGCGCGTAGATCGGAGCCGCGCTCCGATTTCACGGTCGATCGACTGCATGTCGTTGGCGGCTTCGTCGGTCGGCATGAACACCTCGCATTAGCAGGATGCCTGACGCTTTGCACGGGCGGCGCGAGCATTGCAAGGCAGCTCGAAATTGCCACGCCAGGTTCCGGCCCTATGAGACCGTGCGAGCTCTTGAGCATTGGCGTAGGCGCCATTGCTATACCGCGTCCAATCCACAGCATTGCCGCTCTCAACGAGCCAGCGATTGACGTCTCGGCCGTCGGCGCGGAAGCAGACTCCAACGAACCGCTTGTATCGATCGCGCTCAACGAACTCGCAGCGGGCAGGGCGGGACTCGGCAAGAAACCGAGCGAGTTCTTGGGCCGCCTCTCTTCCGCACCGATAGCTGCTGCCGTCGACATTCTCGCATTTCTGCCAGGTCTCCGGCGCATCGACACCGTGCAGGCGGATGCGCTCGCCTCGGATCTCGATCGTGTCGCCGTCAATCACCGTCGCGCGTCCACTGATCGGATCGGCCGCAAACGTGGAATGCGCGATTAGTAGAAGAGCCAAAGTGACGCCAATCGACCGATGCGGGTTCATCTAATTCTCAAGGTTGAGCCGTGGAACAGACGCCAAGGTTTGGAGTTTTGTTGGAACACGTCCGTGTCAAGGAGGAAGGTTTGTGCCATGTCGCCCGCAACTTCATCTGTCCAAGTCGTGGCTCCGGATGAGCACATTCTAACGGTCCAGGAGGCACTAGAGCCCTTGTACATGAAACTCGAGCAGGAGGCAGAGGCCAAGCTGCTGGAGGCGGCGGTGTCTGCAGGCTGGCCAGCCGAAGAAGCACTCGAAGCAATCGACGAACTAAAACGCCATGAGCTTGAGTCAATAGCCACCCAACACTAGAAGTTTCCCCTGAACAACGCAAAGCAGTGATGGCTACGTCACGAGGCTTGCGTGCACGTGTCAAATCCAGGTCAATGCCGCGGCTGTGCCTCATGCGCGGCGGCTGATGCTCAGAGCAGAACCAGTTCGGCTCCGCCCGGCCGAAGCCAGGCCGAAGCTGCCAATCTGGTGCAACCCGGGCTCGGCTTCTCAGTGAGACTTCGTGCCCTGTTCGTTACTCATCCAGATCGGCTCCTCGTCCCTCACAGCTATGCGCCTCGTTTGGGCGTCAAGGTTTTGCGCCCTCGCTCTACACCAAACTGCTCCTCGAACGCCTTTTCCAATTCTGATGGCATCAGGTGCCAACTTGCTTCAGCGGCTTGAAATAATATCGCGCCAGCAGGCGCGGCCGAGATTATCCGCACCATTTCCTTGCGCGCGATTTCTGTTTTTGCCGAACGCGGTCGCAGGCGGCCCTCCGCAGTTCGAGTTGGATCGCGTAGAGCGTCTGGGTAAGGAATGGCGTGATCGCTGGGCATCGCAGCACCTTCTCGAATATCGCGAAGGCCCCGAAAGTGCTCGGCAATTCCCTTGGCGAGTTCCTGGACGCCGCGCACCTCGACGGGACGGCGATCCTAGTTACGGGTCGAGGTTGGCGACGACCGCAGACCAACCCCCAGCGGGAAACCAAAAAAATGGGGATGCCTGGTCGGAAGCGTCCCGGAAGGGCCTCGGGGCGCTGCCACAACGTCGATCCTGTCCATGCGGTAGACAGGATCGACATGTCGCGGAGGAATCGGCGCTCAAATCATTGCCGACGGCGGTTAATCGCCGTCTGCTCATTGGTTCCCGAAAACTCAAGCTACTGTAAGTTGATGAAAGAGCGGCAGCACCCTGAAGCTAGAAAGGGCGCTGCCTGAAAAGTTCTGGAGAACGTCACGCTGATCTTCCATCAGCAGCCCGCCTTAGTTAGCGGTGCCCTCTAATCGCAGGCGTAGTGGATGGTTCCAAAGAAAACTACGCCGGCTGGCGCTTTCGAGGGGGCCGCATCTCAAAATGCGATCCATGCAAGGGCGAATAGTGCAATGACAATAAGAAGAATTAGGATGCCAGTGAGATTGAGCGAGTGCATTTCTTTCTTCTCTTTGCCGACTCTGTCATCTCCTCGGAAGGTCAACACGCCATCAGGAGCGAAGTTCCCGCCCTTGCCGACATCTGAACTGCCGCTAGCCTTCACACGGAGGAACGCGTGGCAGATAATTTGAAGAAGAAAGGCGGTGACCGGGTGACCGCGAGCTCGTTTCAGAACAGGCATATGAGGTCGCATCCCGCATGAAGACGGCGAAGGTGACACGGCAGAAAGCGCTCGAGGCGATCCGAGAACCGGGCCGCGCCGCGAAATGGCGATGGCATATCTCGGCAAGATAGAGGTGCTACCGGGCTCACCGACGGGCTCACTCCGCTTCGCCGAACTCGGAGCGCTTTAGAGTTCATGGGAGCGCTGTCTAACTAGATGCCGGCGCCCTGGTCAACGTTGGGGAACCACCACATGCCCTCGGCGCCACGCCAGCCGAGGAGCGGAATATCGCACTTGCGGTCGAAGCGGCCTACTGGTGCTTTCCTCATGCAGTCCTCCGCGGTCCGGAACTTGTGACCAGCGATTTGGATCGAACGTTCTCCTGGATAGGTGACGAAGCATGACAGGTAGGCCAGCGCCGTTAAGGCGCACGGGGTGTTCTTCGGCATACTGGTTCCCCCTCAAATTTCAGCAGGCTGATTTTACGTGAGGTGGGGAGAATTGGCGCTTAGTCTATCCGAGCTAGCTCGCGCGGACGACCCGGTGCAGCAGCGCCGAGGGGCAATTGGGCGTTGCCTTTTGCTGCCATGATGCCGTCCGGATAGGCCTCGCCTATGTCGGGTTCCAGGTCAATTTTGACCGGGTCTCATTGTCCGACACACCTCCATAGAAGGCATCTTCACGAACTCCCTTCGGTAGGCATTCGAAGCCAAATGACACCGGTCGCGAAACTACCTGAATGCAGAGGCGTTCTCGTCCTGTGCACGTCAGTGATCAGGAGACATTCAAATGGCCGACGACAGCAGCACTACGATACGAGCCACTTTCAAGACTCGAGAAGCAGCCGATCTCGCCGTCGAACATTTGGTTCAACAGCACGGCATATCGAGGCCCGACATCTTCATTCAGTCGGCGACAGACCGCAACACGGCCGGCTCGGAGCCTTCGGGTGGCGACGCTTCTCATGAACAGGGCGCTCGTAGCGATGCACCGCTCGAGGGCGACATCGAGGTCTCGGCGGATATTGCGTCCAGTCAGATTGCCGCCGTTCAACGCAGTCTGGACGATGCCGGCGCGATCCGGGTCTCCAGCCGCTAAGCAGCAACCGAACCGGTAGGAGGCTTCGCTTCTGGTGGATCGACGAAGGAGAAGGCGGCCGCGGGGCCGGGCCGCCGCTTCTCCACTTGCGCGGCCGGCGCTCCCATTTCGATGCCGCCGACGTGGGCTCCGTGAAGCCAAACTGGATCCGAAGTGGTTTACTTGTTCAACATGCCAAGGCCGCTTGCGAAACTTTGCGTGCCAAGACTATTGCGATGTCGGGGTCACTGGGCGCCTTAAGCGTCTCGAACCAATTGGGAATGCACCGTAACGGCGCCAGGCCGCTTGAAGCGAACGGGAGGTGGCCTTCCCGCGTTCTGGAACTATGGACGAAGAGCCGAATAACAACGCACCCGCCGCGCAACGTGTTGGCGCAACGACCGAGTTGCCGCACGATAGGGTGACGGTGGCCCGGTTTCGGGAAGCGTTCCCTCGCGCTCGCTGGAGCGACCGTCTGAATGCCTGGTTCGTACCCGGCCGCACAGCTCAAAAACGCATTAGCCGCTGGCTGGCCGAAATGGAAGCGGAAGCCGACGCGTTTGCCGACGAGAAGGGCAGGGACGCCTTCGCATTCGATCCGATCGAGAGCCGCTATCTCAAGGCAGCAACTGCGTCGTTCGAAATCCGTACACCCTATTCACGCACCGTCGTCAACGAGATCCGGGAAATCCCGCATGCACGCTGGGACGCCGATCGCCGGCTCTGGACCGTGCCTTACCGTTCGTTCGACGAGCTCCGCCGTCGGTGGCCAGCCATCGAGGTGGCCGCTGAGCGCAGTGAACCGGAGGCGAGGAAGGCGAGGCGTGAGGCAATAAGGGGAACCGAGGAAGACGACGCGCTCAAGGCAAGGACGAGAGAACGCCGCTGCAAGCGATATCCGGTTCCCGCCGACGACCGCCCCCCGCTCACGCGTGCGATCGGCACGCATGTCGGGGTTGTCTTCTTCATTGGCACGGACGGCGAACTGGTGGACCCGGCAACGATGAGCGCGTTCTATTTTCCCATGAAGGAGGGAGGAGAATATGTCTGGGCGTCATGGCGACCGGGAGCGCTTGAGGAATTGGTAACAACCTGGCCGGCACGAACGCCACCGGGAGATGACGAACTCGACCGGGGCTGGTGGATACCGACGCTGGAGGAGCTGCGAAACGCGCGACGTGACGCCAAATCCAGGCGGCGCGCCAAGCAGCGCCGGGAAGGAGAGGGTTGATCCGGTGAGCCCACAGCAGACGACCCTTAAGGAATTTCAATTCTTGTCGCCGCTTGAGCCACGCGAAATGGTCGGACTATGGAGGGGGCGAGGCATCCCGACAGGGCATCCGCTCGACGGCGTTTTGGAAAACCTCGGATGGTTCGGCAAGCGGTTTAACGCAGACATGCGCGCGGATGCGCTGCTGTTTTGGTCGGGCAAGCGGCGGTTGATCGCTATCGATCCCGGAATAGTACCGCTTCGCCTGGCGCTTCGCTTCCAGAAGGTCGGCAGGATGCGCATAGCGCGAAATCTATTCTCGCATCTTCAACGCGGACTTCGCGCGAAAGGGCCTGTTGCCTCCCTGAGAACGATGCCGTTTAGCGGCGTCGCGAGCGCGGCGATGCTCTACGACGATCAACCAGTTATCGATTATTTTCGCCGAATCGATCAACACAGGATCATGGGAGCGATGACGATCAGGGGCGACGAGCGTATCTACTTCTTCGAACTTAAGCGGGTGGATGAAGCTTGAGCCTGATAGCCCGCGGGGCGGTACACCAAACTGTTGGACGTTCCGACGCTGGTTAGCTCGTAGTTTTTGACGCAACGACCACGTAGATGGCATCTCCAATCGTAACAACGGCCTCAGCCGCCTCATCTGAGATTTCGATATTGAACTCGTCCTCAATCATCATGACAATTTGCGCGACTTCGAGAGAGTCGGCGCCGAGATCGTCGACTATGGAGGCGCTGTCCACAGCGTGGGCAGGGTCGACGCCCAACTGCTCGATGATGATTGCCCTTACACGGTTAGCGACGCCGGAACCTGAGTCTTCCATCGGTGTCCCCTCCTGGAGCGAGCCACTTGTCTCCCAGCCGTCACTGCTCAGGAGATTGTGACGATGCCGTCAACATAGCCGCCGCCATTCGCTGTTCCAAGGTTGAGGGCGACCCGGATCCGACGTTGAGCACGAGGACCTTGATGCGGATGAGACTGTGCAGGAAAAGTCCGCAATGCGGCCCGAACAATCGTGGAGGGCGACGCTCAAGCGCGCTGGGAAGCTCGTTTCAGCAGCAGGGGAGCTCTCGGCACCATGGCAGACGTACTTGAACTGTCAGCCCTCCGAAGTGATCTCAAGGAACAACTAATATCCAAGAGCGTTGGGCCACCACAAGGAGGAACCACGATGGCCAATCCAAATCTGCATCAATCGCATGACCTCATTGCCAGCGACATGGTGGTGGGAACCACTGTTTATGACATGAACGGCAATCAGATAGGGTCAATAGAGAGGATCATCCTGGAAAAGCGCGGCGGCCGCGTCGCCTATGCGGTGATGAGCTTCGGCGGCTTTCTGGGAGTTGGGCATGAACATTATCCGCTCCCTTGGGAAATGCTCGACTACAATACGGATCTTGGCGGCTTCCAAGTGAACATCACAAAAGAACAGGTTGAAGGAGCTCCACGATATCCCGCAGACCGGGAGTTCGACTGGGGTCCTGAAAGCGGTCGTCAAGTCTACGACTACTATGGAATTCCGCCCTACTGGGTGTGAATTCGCAAAGCCTCACGGGCCGGGCCTCCAGGGCGTGTTGGGGCTAATGCCGCTTCGCTGCCGTCGTCGAGCAGGAAGGGCGGTCGAGGCTCGCGCCGGCGAATTAGAGCGGTATGTATTTAAGCCCGTTCATATCCCGCCTCTTTGAAGTAGGCTGCGCATTCCTGTGGGGTGACGGCTTGGAGAATGTGGCGCAGTTCGTCATGGATTGCGTCGCGTGATCTGGCCTGTGCCTCACGCAACCAGTGCTTGATTTTGGCGAAGAGCTTTTCGATCGGATTGAGATCGGGGGAATATTTCGGCAGAAAGAACAGGCGGGCGCCGGCCTTACGGATGGCGGCGCGGATCTCCTGACCCTTATGGGAGCCGAGATTGTCCAGGATGACGATGTCGCCGGCTTTGAGTTCCGGCACCAGAACTTGCTGGACATAGATGCGGAAGCGTTCGCCATTGATCGGGCCATCGAGGATAAAGGGAGCGCTGACGCGGTCGGCCCTGAGTGCGGCGACAAAGGTCATGGTGTTCCAATGGCCGAAGGGGGCGTAGCCCACCAGTCGTTCGCCGCGAGGCGCCCAGCCCCGCAGCGGCGCCATGTTCGTCTTCGTCCAGGTCTCATCGATGAAAACGAGGCGGGCGGGATCAATTCCGGGGCAGTGCTTCAGCCATCGTGCCCGGTGGCGGGCGACGTCGGGCCGCTCCCGTTCGCTGGCGACCAGCGTCTTTTTTTATAACTCAACCCCTCTTCGTGCACGAAGGTCCAGACGGCGCGATAATCCACCTTCAGGCCGCGCTCGCTCAACTCGGCGACAAGTCCGTGCAGCGTGAAGTCGCGCTCGCGGCAGCGGCAAAGCAGCCAAGCCCGGTGCGGACCGGAAAGCTTGCGGGGCTTGTGCCCACCCATCTGGCCGGGTGCGGCGCTGCCCGTCTCGCGAAACCGCCGCACCCAATCGATCGCGGTGCTGATGCCGATGCCGAAGCGCTTGGCCGCTGCCCGGCACGATAGGCCCTCGCCCGTCACCGCATCGACAACGCGTTCCCGAAGATCATTCGAAAAAGGTCTCGCCATAAAGGCCGGCCTCCTTCACCGGCCTGAATGGTGAATCTGATTTGCGCAGAAAAAGGAATCCCCTTTCCGAATCCGCCTAAATGCATCCCGCTCTAGAAGGGGCTGCCAGTGAGCGATATCTGTTGGCAGCGCGGACATTTCCTCTCCAGGGGGCATGATGAGACCAGTTACGATTAGGTGCCGTGTCGGTACGTATTCTGAACGGCTCACTATGCTTGAAACACCAAAAAAGATGCGCGCCAACACCCGAGATGGATGTACTTTTGGCTAATGCCGGCTCAAAGTTGCGGCGACCCGCTTTAAGCCTTTACTGCACGGCGCTGCCCCGGTGAGTTGCGCGCTCAGCCGCGCGAAGTCGTCCAGACGCCCACCAGAGTCACCGCCAACCCTATGAACATAGCCGCAGTTAATGGCTCGGAAAACAGCGCCCAAGCCCACAGCATGGTGACAGGCGGACTAAGGTAGATCGCAGCGCTGACCTGAGCCACCGGGAAGAGGCGCAGGCTCGTGTAATAGATCGAATAGGCGGCAAAGGTTGCGATCAGCACCAGCCACACCATTCCCACGGCGAAAGCGGCCGTAAGGGGTGGCGCGAGATCGCCTTGCATCATGGCGCACAGCCCGAACAGCACCGAACCGGTCAGGGTGTGGATGCAAAGGCTTTGGTGCACGGGCATGTGCTGCGTCCGCCGCCGCTTGTGCAGAACCGAGGCAAGCGCAAAAACCAGCATCGAGCTGACCGTCACCCCGTAGGCCCACAAGGGGGCCGCACCGAAACTGAGGCTGTCGAACGAGACGATCAGCACGCCGAGAACCGCAATCGCCGTCCCAACCCATTGTCGCGCGCTCAGGCGTTCACCCAAAACGGGTTGCGACAGGGCGGCAATCGCCAACGGTAAGAGGTCGGAGATGAGGGCGACCAGCCCCGTCGGCACCCGCTGCTCGATAGCAAGTGCAAAGCCACCCAGATACAAAAATACCGACATCACACCGAACAGCATCTGCTCCGCAATCCCGCGCATCCGCAACCGCGGACCGATGGTCAGTGCGAAGGGCAGCAGGATCACTCCCGACAGAAGAGTGCGCCAGAACAGGACCAGCATGACGCCTGCCTCTTCGCTGGCATAGCGAATGCCGACGAAACCGGAACTCCAGCCGACCACCAGGAGCGTGGCCATCATAGGCCAAAGGAAACGGTGATGTTTTGGAGCGGACAGCGAGATGGGCTGGTGGGTCATCGCGTTCTCAGGTCATGTGGTTTGCCACTCAGCCATAGGCAACGGAGGTTCGGTTTGCACATGACAAATTGCGATCACCGCATGACAATTCGGCCGAAATGCTAATGTGTTCTTGTCAAATAGCAGCTTAAGCCGCATCGTCGTCGCAACGTTCATGACTGGGACCGCAATGAAAGAGTTCAACGGCCGACGTTTGGAAATCGATGCACTGCGCGCCTTGTGGGCGATCCGCCACCACGGTGGGATTACCCGCGCGGCCGAGGCCCTGGGCTTGTCGCAGTCTGCCGTCAGCCACAAGATCAAACGGCTCGAGACGAGCCTCGATTGTGACCTGCTCGGCCGGAAGCCGGGTGGAGCCATGTTCACGGCAGCCGGAGAGGATCTGCTGGATTATGCCGGGAAAATCCTCGGCTTGCATGACGAAGCGCTTCTGAGCTTATCGAAAGCGTCACTTGAAGGACGCATCGCGCTTGGCTTGACCGAAGACACGGCGTGCAGCGACCTCGCGCGGATACTAGGGAGATTTCGCCGCCTGCATCCGAATGTCGCTGTCCGTACCAAAGTCCGCATGAGTCTAGTCCTGCGGGCGATGCTGGAGCGGGGGGAGCTAGACGCCGCGATCCTGCAGGTTTTCGCCCATGAAGTCCGGCCGACCGACGTCGTCCTGTTCCGGGAGGAGCTTCATTGGGTCAAGCACCCGGAGCTGTCACTGCCGCAGCAAGGGCCGATTCCCTTTCTGTCCTTCGACGACGAATGTTTCTATCGGAGATGGGCGCTCGACATAGGACAGGACGGTGGAATCGTTCTTGAAACGGTATACGAATGTGCGAGCGCTGCCGGTATTGTTGCCGCGGTCACTTCGGCCATGGGTGTAGCACTTCTGAGCGGGCGCCATCTGCGGCCCGAGATGCAGATCGTCACCGAACGCTTGCCTGCGCCGCCTGCCTTGGCATATGTCGCGCGGCGCGCCCGAAAGGTGAGAAATTCCGCGCTGGATACGCTGGTCGCTGAAATCGAAAACGACATCAATCGATACGGAGGGCTCGTTCTGGCGAGTTGACTTTCTGGCCTAGGAAAACCGGGTTCGTTTGCGAAGGATTTGCCGCAGAATGAAGCAGCAGCAAATCGCCTGTAATGCCATTGTTGCCCGAGATGGTGGTGACACAGCCCTTGGCAGTCACCCAAACGGTTAAAGGGTGCGGCCAGTGATCGGGTGTATCCGATCGGAGAGGCTGCGAAAGAAGCGGATCGGCCCTGAATTGTTCGACATCCCGGTCACTGCCTACTCTGCGGATCACCAGCGTGACGAAGGCGGCCAGCAGGTGGCGTCAGCCGAAGAGGCCGCAAGGGCCCCAAGCGCCCAAGCGCGCCATTGCGACAGCTGTGGATGAAGGTTCTGGGGCTCGTCAAGCTGCCTTCTGATCGCGGTTCGTTGATGTCTTATTTCGCGACAGTCAAAATCCTGCGTGCGCTTCGGAAGGCCATAAGTCGGGGGAGGGCGCCCAGCAAATCAGGACGAGGAGCCTATCGGCACGGCAGTCCCACTTTGCTCGGCTGTGCTCCCCATCTGACAGGCTCACTATATGTGATTGTTAGTGGCAGATAATAGCCATTAAGCCTGCGGCTTTCTCTGATGGATGATGCCCAGCTTCAGTCTCTCAAATACCTCCGGAGAGAACTCGAACTGCCTCGCAGTCCCGCGCCCCATCGAATTCTTCACACGTGTCTCTCTCAGTATGCCCCGCGCGACGAGCGGCTCGACTGATTCCTTCACGCCGTTGCGCGTTAGTCCGGTGATTTCAATAATATTGGAAAGAGTTAGCTTCTCGTGGCTCTGGTGCATCATGTAGAGCACCGTCATCATTCCGATCTGCTTCAGTCGGGATTGCGGGGTTTCGCCTTCCACCGGATTGTCGAGGACTTCCTGCAGGGCGAAGGCCGAAAACAGCTGGTTCTGCCACTGGGCGTTAAGTGTGCTTGCCATCGGTTTAACTATCGTATATAGGCTAGTATAAAGAGTGGTGATCCGGCGGATCACTTTGGCTCCGAGCGGAACCGTGCGTGTGAAGGGTAGTGACCATGAAAAACTCTCTCCTACGGGCATTCGTCGCTGCGATCAGCTTAGCGTCCTTCTATCTTGTTTTCGACGTTAAAGCGCGTGCGGATGAGTGGGGATGCCAAGTTATCCTATGCCTTTCCAACCCCGGCGGCGCCACGCAGTACCCTGAATGCCAGCCGCCGATCCACAGGCTGTGGGACTGGCTTGCCAAGGGTCGGTCGTTTCCGACCTGCAGCGGCGTCGGCTTCCATAGTTCACGCCCTGGCTACCAGCCATATTACTGCAACAACGGCTATCGGCTGGCTAGCTCGTTCGGCCCACGCGGCCGTGATGCCATTTGCATTTCTACAAGACTACAGCCGGTTAGCAGGCGCTTCTGCTCTTTCGGGCGCGATGACCAAGGAGGTAACCGTGGTTCCGTCTCTTCGCCGCGATGGCAACGGGAGGGCGGGCGATCTAAGTGCATGGCGCAGGTCATCACCCGGCCAAATAAACGCCAGCAGCCGCACTACATCGACGTGACCATCGACGGCGTCGGCAAGGAAAGGATCTGGTACTAATCCATGCCCATTGCATTCGTTGATCTCGCGCAGACATGCGCACCCACAGTCGCGGCCGAAACGCTTGCCGGTGTCGTCAGCCTGGAAAGCAGGTTCGAACCCTTCGCCATCCGGATCAACAGCGGTCCGTCGCCATCGAAGCAACCGTCGACCAAGGCGGAAGCGATCGAGATCGCCACGTCACTGGTGGCCGAGCGCGAAGACATCCAACTCGGCCTTGGTGGACTCGGCTTGCCGGAGATCCAGAAACTAAAGCTTTCGATCTCCGACGCGTTTGATCCGTGCGTCAACCTTCAGGCCACGGCGACGCTGCTCAACGGATACTACCAGCTCGCAGTGAAGGCCGGGACCGATCCGAAGCGGGCCGAGCAGGTGATGCTGCAGTCCTGGTACGGCCGCGGCGATCCCTCCCTCGGCGCAATGGTCAACTATGACGAGCAGGTCCGCCAGGAGGTGAAGCGCCTCGGTAGGGTCCTCGCGACACTGACGATTGCAAATGGTTGGCAGGGGACGGGGCCGGATGAGGAAACGACCCGCGCTGTCCCGATCGAAAGCGCGGCGCACGATCCGCCTGCCGGCGAAACAGTATCCGCGCCATCCTGGGACGTCTTCAATTCGCGCCGGCGATCCTCGGTCCTGGTATTTCAGAACAGTCAAAATGGAGCAGAGTGAATGATTTTGGGTTCCCGTATCCCTCCCATCGCCGCTTCCGGTCTAATGGCCGTCGCCATCGTGGTCATCCTGGTCGAACCGGCATTCGCACAGGCCGCCGGCATCGAAACCGTACTGCAGAACATCGTCGATATGCTGACCGGCAACATCGCCAAGTTGTTGGCCGTCATCGCCGTGATCGTGATCTGCATCGCGTGGATGTTCGGGTACATGGACCTTCGCCGAGCAGGATTCTGGATCATCGGCATCGGCGGCATCTTCGGCGCCACCGAACTCGTGAACACCATAGTCGGGGGCTGAACCATGGCGACCGTCCGGCCGACGCTCGAGGAGGACACGCTGTTCGTCGCATGCACCCGGCCGGCGATGATCGCCGGCGTGACGATAGAAGCCCTGGGACTAAACATCATGCTTACGACGATCCTCTACATCGTCGCCGGCTCGATCGCCTATGCGCTCATCGGCGTTGCTTTCCATCTCGTCTTCCGCGCACTGGTCAAGCAGGACCACAATATGTTCCGGATCCTGCTGGCTTGGGTGGAGACGCGCGGCCGATCCCGCAACAGCGTCAATTGGGGTGGGGCGACGCTTTCGCCGCTGAGGCTCACCCGGCGCTTTGACGAAAGGGATCTTGGACTTGCCTAGCCTTGCAACCCTCAGGTCCCGCGAACTCGGTCCGGAGACCTTTATCCCCTATGTCCGCCATGTTGACGAGTCGACGATCGCACTCGATTCTCGGACGCTGATGGTGATGATCGCGCTCGAAGGCGTATCGTTCGAGACCGCCGACGTTCTCGACCTGAACGCTCTCCATCGCGACCTCAACACGCTCTACCGGAACATCGCCGACGAGCGGCTTGCCCTGTGGAGCCATCTCATTCGCCGCCGGGACAACGACTATCCCGAGGGAACCTTCGCGACCGCGTTTTCGGCCGCGCTCAACGACAGGTACCGCGCGCGCATGGTGCGTGAAGAATTGTTCCGCAACAACCTCTATCTGACGCTCCTCTGGTCTCCGGCTCGCGATCCCGCTGACAAGGCAGCGAAGCTCCTGTCGCGGCTGCGCCGGGCGCGTCGGGCGGGTGTCGAACTCGATGAGGAGGCTCTCAAGCAGCTTCGGGACAAGGTCGTCGTCGTCACTGCCGCTTTGAAACGATTCGAGCCGCGGGTGTTGTCCCTTTACGAGCACGACGGCCTGTTGTTCTCGGAGCCGAGCGAAGTGCTCCATCAGCTCGTCGGCGGCCGGCGAGAGCCGGTTCCGTTGACGGAAGGGCGCATCGCCTCGGCGATCTACTCGGACCGGGTCATTGTTGGCCGCGAGACCATCGAAATCCGGCACGAGGCGACAAGCCGCTACGCCGGGATGCTGAGCTTCAAGGAATATCCCGCCCGCACCAAGCCCGGCATGCTCGACGACGTGCTCACCAGTCCTTTCGAACTGATCCTGGCGCAATCCTTCTCCTTCGTCTCGAAGGCGAACGCCCGCGTGATCATCGGCCGCAAGCAGAACCAGATGGTCAGCAGCGGCGACAAGGCCGCCTCGCAAGTCGAGGAGCTCGATGACGCCATGGATGATCTGGAGTCCAACCGGTTCGTACTCGGCGAGCATCATCTCTCGCTTTGCGTATTTGCCTCCTCCGTCAAGGAACTGACCGACAATCTCGCCAAGGCGCGCGCCAGCCTGACGAGCGGCGGCGCCGTCGTCGCGCGCGAGGACCTTGGTCTCGAGGCGGCCTGGTGGGCGCAGTTGCCGGGCAACTTCCGCTACCGCGCCCGGTCCGGCGCGATCACGTCACGAAATTTCGCCGCCCTGTCCCCCTTCCACTCCTACCCGATCGGCCAGAAGGACGGCAATGAATGGGGTCCCGCTGTCGCTCTACTCACGACGGCGTCCGGCTCGCCCTACTATTTCAATTTTCATTACGGCGATCTCGGCAATACCTTCGTCTGCGGGCCATCGGGCGCCGGCAAGACCGTGCTGCTCAACTTCATGCTGTCGCAGTTGGAAAAACACCAGCCGCACGTGGTGTTCTTCGACAAGGACAGGGGTGCAGATCTTTACGTACGCGCCGCCGGCGGCACCTATCTGCCCCTCAAGAACGGCGTCCCGACCGGCTGCGCCCCCTTGAAGGCCCTCGAACTTTCGCCGCAGAACAGGGTGTTCCTGACACGCTGGGTCGGCAAGCTCGTCGGTTCATCACCTCGGGAAATGACCGTGACCGAACTCCGCGATATCGCTTCCGCCGTTGACGGTCTCGCCGATCTTCCGGTGGAGCGCCGGACCATCGGCGCGCTCAGGACTTTCCTCAACAACACCGATCCGGAAGGGATTGCCGCAAGGCTGCGCCGGTGGGAGAGGGGAGGACCGCTCGGCTGGGTCTTCGACAACGCAAACGAGGACATCGGCTTGGGGGAATTCGGCGTCGGCGGCAAGTTCGTCGGCTACGACATGACCGACTTCCTCGACAACGAGGAAATTCGCACGCCCCTCATGGCGTACCTGTTTCATCGAGTCGAGCAGCTGATCGACGGCAGGCGCATCATCATCGTTATCGACGAGTTCTGGAAGGCGCTCCAGGACGAAGGGTTTCGCGATCTCGCGCAGAACAAGCTCAAGACGATCCGCAAGCAGAACGGCCTCATGCTGTTTGCCACGCAGAGCCCACGCGACGCGATCGTCTCGCCGATCGCCCACACCATCATCGAGCAATGCCCGACACAGATCTTCCTCCCGAACTCCCGTGGCGACCGTGGCGACTATGTCGACGGCTTCAAGCTTACGGAGCGCGAATACGAGCTGATCGCGCGCGAGCTTTCCGTCGAGAGCCGCCGGTTCGTCTTGAAGCAGGGCCACAACAGCGTCGTCGCCGAGCTGGACCTCAGCGGTTTCGATGATGAGCTCGCCATCCTCGCCGGCCGAACCGCCAATGTCGAGCTTGCAGATGCGATCCGCGCCGAGGTCGGCGACGATGCCGAGAACTGGCTTCCGGTTTTCCAGCAAAGAAGAAGGAGTGCGAGCTGATGGCTTCCAACGGACTTGAGGGAGCGGCGCTTGCGGCGGCGCTCATGTTCTCCGCCGGCACGGCAGTAGGGCAGGGCATCCCGGTGATCGACCAGACAGCGATCGCCAAGCACATCGAGAGCATTGCGCAGCTCAAATCCCAGCTCGACGCCCTGCATCAGCAGATCGAGCAGGCGCAGCAGCTCTACGGGTCTCTCAACAAACTGACCGATATGGCTGATATCGCAGGCGTCCTGAACGATCCGGCCATCCGCAAGGCATTGCCGGCGGATTTCAACGCCATCGAGGGGCTATTCAAGGGCAATGGCCCGGGCGTTTTCGGCGACTCCGCCTCGAAGTTCCTGGAGGGCAATTCGACCTATCGGACCAGTGCCGACGACTTCTATGCCCAGGAGCTGTCGCGCATCCAGAACAGGAACGCCGGGCAGATGAGTCTCGGACAGCAGGTCTACGATGCGGCGACCAAGCGCATCGATGGCATCGACCAATTGCGCGAAAAGATTTCGACAGCGAGCGACGCTAAGGAGATCGCTGACCTGCAGGCCAGGCTCGAGGCCGAAACCGCCTTCCTCCAGACCGATGTGCTGCGAATGGAGGGTCTTCGCATGGTGCAGCAAGCGCACGCCCAGGTCGATGAGCAGCGCAAAGCCGAGAACTGGCGGCAGCGCATGGACACGATGAAGGCGGCGCTGCCATGAGGCGCTTCTTCCTTCTCCTTGTGACCCTCGTATTAGCTGCCTGCTCGGAGCAAGGCGGGCAAACCTATACCGTCGATGATCTGGTCGCCGACGAAGGCCTGCTCTCCAGCGTTATGACCGAGTGCCGCAATAATCCAGGCGAATTGCGCGGAACGGCGAATTGCAAGAACGCGGAAAGCGCCGACGGCAAGCTCCGGCTCGAGCGGATGCGGCAATCGTTGGGAGGCTGATACCATGTATGAGGTGTTCAGCTTTGTCGACGAGCAGTTCAAGACGCCATTGGAGGGCTTCATCTCCTCGGGGACGTCGAACATTGCCGAGTGGGTCTCCGGGCCCCTGACGGTAGCGGTCACCCTCTATGTCGTGCTCTACGGTTATCTTGTACTTCGCGGCTCGGTGTCGGAGCCGATTCTCGACTTCGCCTATCGGGTGATCAAGCTCGCGATCATCGTGATACTGGTGAAGAACGCCAGCGAATATCAGACCTATGTCACCAGGCTCTTCTTCGATGCGCTCCCGCGCGAGATCTCCCAGGCGCTGAACATGGGGACGGCGCCGAGCGCCTCCACCTTCGACAGCCTTCTCGATAAGGGGCAGGCGTCCGCGACGGACATCTGGTCGCGCGCCTCCTGGCCGGTCGACATTGTCACCGGCGTCGGTGGCATGATGGTGATCGGTGCGAGCTTCATCGTGGCGGCGATCGGCTACATTGTCTCGCTCTACGCGCGGCTGGCACTCGCCATCGTGCTTGCGATCGGCCCGATCTTCGTGGCACTCGCCATGTTCCGAGCGACGCGGCGCTTCACCGAAGCCTGGATCGGACAGCTTGCAAATTTCGTGATTCTCCAGGTTCTCGTCGTCGCCATCGGCTCTCTGCTGATCACCTGCATCGACACCACCTTCACGGCGATCGAGGGATACAGCGATGTGCTGATGCGCCCGATCGCGCTTTGCGCCATCTGCCTTGCCGCCCTCTACGTCTTCTACCAGCTTCCCAACATTGCCTCGGCTCTGGCTTCCGGAGGTGCATCCTTGACCTACGGCTACGGTGCGGCCCGAGACGCCCACGAAAGCACGCTCGCCGTGGCCGCCTCACGCGGATTCAAGGTCGCCGGACGCGGGGTTCGCGCGGTTGGGCGGACATTCAGATCAAAGGGCGCCGGTTCATGACGCCCCTTCGCACAAGCAAGAATGAGGGCCTTTCGGAATGACAAGAACTTTTCCGCTGCTGTGCATGGCGGCGATCTTCAGCGGCTGCGCATCAATGAGCCATCCACTCCCGACATGCGACGGCTATTCGCGCCGGCCGCTCAATCGCGCCATGTGGCAGTGGGAGAACAATAGCCATCTCAAACAGAAGCATTCCGACGCGCGCCCGGTAACCTCGCCGCGCATGGCTTCCTATGTCGAGGCACGCAAGCAGGTCTCGGCCTTCGCCCATCTCGATTTCGACGCATCCTATCGTTCTTGTAAGGGGTAGCGCGATGGTCTCAAGCGACGAGCTCAAGACGTACTTCGAAAATGCGCGGCGGTTCGATCAGGACCGTATGATCCAGGTCGAGGGCTCGGCTCGTATTGCCTGGTCGATCGCCATCGTTGCAGGCGTTCTTGCCGGTGCATCCATTTTCGCGGTCGCCGGCCTCACACCGTTGAAAACGGTCGAGCCGTTTGTCGTGCGGGTCGACAATTCGACGGGCATCGTCGACGTGGTGTCGGCGCTGACATCGACGGCGGGAACCTACGATGAGGCTGTCACCAAATACTTCGCGGCGAAATATGTGCGCGCTCGCGAAGGCTACGTCTGGAGCGAAGCGGAAGAGATTTTCCGCACGGTCGCCCTGCTGTCCACTCAAGCAGAGCAAGCCCGGTTCGCGGCCTTATATCGCGGCAGCAATCCAGAATCGCCGCAGAATACCTACGGGCGCAGTGCCACGGCGCGCATCAGCATCGCATCGATCTCGCTGATCAATCCGAATGTCGTCTCCGTTCGCTACATGCGCACGATAACCCGTGGGGAAGAGGTCCGGACGACCCATTGGGTCGCAACGCTCACCTTCGCTTATGTGAACGCGCCGATGTCGTCGACCGACCGACTTGTGAACCCTCTCGGTTTTGCCGTCAGCGAATACCGGGCCGATCCGGAGGCGATCAACTGATGCGGACCACAGCCATCTTCGCTCTCATTCTTTGCAGCTCGGCAGCCACTGCGCTTGCCCTCGAAATCCCGCGCGGGGCATCGCAGGACAGTCGGGTGCGTTTTGTCGATTACCAGCCCTACAACATAACCCGGATTATCGGCTCGCTTCGGTCTTCGGTGCAGGTCGAGTTCGCCCCCGACGAGGAGATCGCGCATGTCGCCCTCGGCAACAGCGTCGCCTGGGAAGTCGCGCCGGCTGGAAACATCCTGTTCCTGAAGCCGCGCGAGAACCAGCCGATCACCAATATCTCCGTCGTGACCAGCCGCCGCGACGGCTCCACGCGCAGCTACCAGATGGAGCTGACGGTGCGAGACGGAACGGTGGAGGTCGGCCAGGCCACCTACTTCTACGTCAAGTACCGCTATCCCGCCGATGACGCCGAGCGCCGCCGCCAGGCGGCCGCGGCGCATGCGATCGCGGCGCAAGCGAAGCAAGCTGACAATGCGCTGGCAATCCACGAGGCGCATGGACCGCGGAATTGGCGTTACTCCGCACAAGGGGCGCAGGCGCTGGAGCCGCAAGCGGTCTACGACAATGGCAAGGTTACGACCTTTGCCTTCGTCGGTAATCAGGAGATGCCCGCCATCTACATAGAGAACTCGGACGGCAGCGAGAACCTGGTGCCCAAATCGGTCGACGGCAGTTTGGTGCTCGTCCACGCCATCAGCCGGAAGTTCATCCTGCGCAGGGGTGGCGACGTCCTTTGCGTCTTCAACGAGGCATATGACCGGATCGGCATCAACCCTGACACCAACACAACGTCACCGTCGGTCGAGCGCGTCGTGCGGACCGATGCTGGCGCGGTGCAATAGGAGGTCGCGATGGCTCAGGAAGACGAAAGCCGCATACCGGGCGAGCGCGCCGAAACGGTCGCGGGGAGGCGGATCGACAACAATTCCGTCCGCAAGCGCGGCGCTGTGGCGCTGGCCGTCGTCGCCTTTGTCGCCTTCGCGCTTTGGTCGATGAGTGGTGAGAAGACGCCAGCGGATACCACGAGACCGGAGCGGGTGGTCATTCGGCAGACGACGAGCTTCGAACCCGCCAAGGAAAAGCTGGAGCCTGTCCGGACCGAGCCGGAGATCCAACTGCCGACGCCGGTCGTCACCGAAGAGTTGCTGGAAGAAGATCCGCTGCTCGATTCCGCCCGTCGCGCGCCGGTCATGGCCTATAGCGCTGGACAGGGGAACACGGCATCTCGCGGAGATGTCGTTGACACCTCCGGGTCGGCGGACAGCAATTTCCTGCCGCTCAATGGCAACGTGATGGGCGAGAATGGCGCCAGCAATGATGAGCAACGATTTGGCGCCTTGCTTCGGCCGACCCGGCTTGAGGGCTCGCGTGCGGGCACGCTCGGCAATCGGAATTACATTGTCGCGATGGGCACCTCGATACCCTGCGTGTTGGAAACGGCGATGGCGTCGGATCAGCCCGGCTTCACAAGCTGCGTGATCAATCGGGACGTTCTTTCCGACAATGGCCGCGTCGTGCTGATGGAAAGAGGCACACAGATCGTCGGCGAATACCGTGGCGGTTTACAGCAGGGGCAAAAACGCCTGTTCGTGCTTTGGAACCGTGCGAAGACGCCGAACGGCGTCATCGTTACGCTGGCGTCACCGGCGACCGATGCGCTCGGCCGTGCCGGCGTCGACGGCGATGTCGACACCCATTGGTGGGAGCGCTTCGGCAGTGCCCTTCTCCTTTCCATAGTCGGAGACGCCACGAGTTATGCCAACAGCCGCCTGCAGAACACCGACGTCGATGCGCAGAACACCACGAGCGCCGGCCAGCAGGCCGCAGCGATCGCGGTGGAGCAGTCGATCAACATCCCGCCGACGCTCCTGAAGCACCAAGGTGAGCTTGTATCGATCTTCGTCGCACGCGACCTCGACTTTTCCGGCGTCTACAGGCTTCGAATAACGGAGCCGCAGAACAGAATTCTTGATCGGACTGTGCTGGGTAACTTCAGTCCGCAATCGGCGTTGGTGACAAAGTAGGGTGGCATTATGACTGAGGGACCTGACGCAGCAGTCGTCCGCGAGCTGCTTGCTCCGTTTTCGCGGTTCTTGAAAGACAGGTCCCTTTATGAGGTGATCGTAAATCGGCCCGGGCAGGTGTTGACCGAAGGCGCCGATGGCTGGCGGACCCATGACACGCCGGAGCTGACCTTCGAGAAGCTGATGCGCCTTGCCCGGGCGGTGGCGTCGTTTTCCGATCAATCCATCGACGAGAGGCGGCCGATCCTGTCAGCGACCCTGCCGGGGGACGAAAGGATCCAGATCGTCATTCCGCCGGCGACAAGCAAGGGCATCGTCAGCATCACCATCCGGAAACCCGCTTCGGTGACACTGAGCCTCGAGGACCTCGAGAGGGATGGGCTGTTCGCGGACGTGACGCACGCCGGCAATGGGGGTTCAGCGGACCGTAGAATTGTCGATCTTCATCGAAAGGGTGCCTATGCTGAGTTCCTGCGTGAGGCTGTGCTGGCGCGGAAGAATATCATAATTTCGGGAGCGACGGGGTCAGGTAAGACGACACTCTCCAAGGCGCTCATGCGCCATATTCCGATCCATGAGCGGATCATCTCTATCGAAGATACCCCGGAACTCATTATCCCGCAGCCGAACCATGTGCGGTTGTTCTATTCTAAGGGAGGACAGGGGCTTGCCGACATCGGTGCGAAGGAGCTCCTCGAGTCCTGTCTGCGCATGCGGCCGGATCGTATACTGCTTCAGGAACTGCGCGATGGGACCGCATTCTATTACGTTCGCAACGTCAACTCCGGGCATCCAGGATCGATCACGACGGTCCACTCCGATTGCGCGGCGCTGGCGTTCGAGCAGCTAACGCTGCTCGTGAAGGAATCAGAGGGCGGCCGGGACCTCGATAGGGATGATATTCAGAAGCTTCTGAAGGTCGCGGTCGACATAATTGTCCAATGCAAGCGCATCGATGGGCGCTTCCGCGTGACGGAGATTTATTTCGACCCAGGCCATGCCGGGGCATTGAGATAGCGGGTGCAGTTCATTGATTTAAGGCGATGGATGCAAGTCGATTCCTGCATCGTCTGGGTGGGAAAGAAGAAGTCCAACGCTAAGGCGTAAAACAGCCTCTTTTTGCGACAACAGCGGTCATCGCAGCGGCTTGAGTCTAAAGACGCTCAAGGGGCTCACCTCTACCGAATACATCTGCGAATTCTGGACCACCGAACCCGAACGCTTCAGGTTCGACCCCATAAAATGCCTAACCAGTCTGATTCACGCCTGCCTCATCCGGCAGCCTCGACCTCCTTCAACGCACGGATGAAGTGGTCGTTTTCCACAGGCGAGCCGATGCTGACGCGAACATACGTCTCGAATCGGGGTTGTTTCCAGGGTTTGACGATGACGCCTCGCCGGAGCAGTGCTTCGGCCACCGGGGTCGCTTCTGTGCGTGCGTCGAAGAACAGGAAGTTGCATTTCGATGGTGCAATCCGGTAGCCCATCGTCGCGAGCTCTTTCTTCATCCGTTCGCGTTCGACAAGAGCAAGCTCGACGGAACGGTTTAGGTGATCGGTGTCATCAAAGGCAGTGAGGGCGGATACTTGGGCGATTGCATTGGTGTTGAACGGAGTGCGCGCACGATTGAAAAAATCGCAAAGGCTGCCGTCGCTGACAATACCATAGCCAATACGCAGGCCTGCCAGTCCGTAGGCTTTGGAGAAGGTGCGTAGCACGACCCAGTTCAAGCCCGTCACCTTCAGCATTTCGGCCGCACTTGGATAGTCGTCGCCGGCTGCATATTCCGCATAGGCCTCGTCGACCACGATGAGCGTTTCCGGATCGAGCGCGGCGACAACCTTTGCCAGTTGGAGCGGTGTCAGCCATGAGCCGACGGGGTTCATCGGGTTCGAGAACATCAGCATGCGCGGCTTGCGGGCAATCGCGGCGAGAAGCGCGTCCATGTCGACGGAGAGGTCGGGGGTGACGGTGACGCGATCGATCTTTCCGCCCATCAAAGTCGTATAATCTTCATGCAGGGGGAAGGATGGATAGAGCGTCACCACAGTCTCGCCCGCGCGCACGACGGAGCGGCAAATGACGGCGATCAAATCTTCCGAGCCGTTGCCGAGGATAACCTGATTGTTCTCGACATCGAAGCTGGCAGCCAGGCGGGCGCAGAGCGCGCGGCCCTGCGGATCGGGATAAAGCCGGGCTAGTTCGCCGATGTCGGGAAAGAGCCGACGCAAGGCGGGCGAGGGGCCGAGAGGGTTCTCGTTGGAGCCGAGCTTGGCTACTTCGTCGACATGGTACTTCGCTCGCACCTCCTCGAGCGTCAGTCCGGCATTATAAGGGGCGATCGAGCGGATTTCATCCCGTATAGGGCTTGAAGGGATTGCCATTTTACCGTCTCCATGAGGTGCACATTGCCATGTGCTATTCATAAGCCGGGATCCATGATCTGTATATATGTATAGACATGTTGTTGCGATAATGATGTCATCCCGGTGGGAACCAGAACAGGAGCCGTCATGACCCGCCCGATCTTCGACCTTTCCGGCCGCCGCGCTCTTGTTACGGGAGCAAGCCGCGGCATAGGGCAGTCTATCGCGTTCGCTCTGGCCGAGGCCGGTGCGCACGTGGCCGTGACCGCGCGAACGGTAGAGGGTTTGGCCGAGACCCGGGCACTGATCGAAATGACCGGAAGGCGCGCGGTGGCGCTTGCCCAGGATGTGCGCGACGTCGAAGCTTGCGCAAGCGTCACGAGAGCAGCGGCCGAGGGTTTGGGCGGTCTCGACATCCTGATCAACAATGCCGGGTTCGAGAATGTCCGGGCTTCCTTCGATGTAGACGAGGCGCTCTGGGAAACGATTGTCTCAACCAATCTGAAGGGCGCCTTCTTCTGTGCCCAGGCGGCGGGCCGGATCATGGCGGACGCAAACGGCGGAGCAATCGTCAATCTCTGTTCCCTGACATCCTACGTCGGCATTCCGACGGCGGTACCCTACGGCGCCTCAAAGTCCGGCCTACTCGGCGTGACGCGTGCCCTGGCAACCGAGTGGGCAGCGCACAACATCCGGGTGAACGCCATTGCGCCCGGCTATTTCCGCACCGCCATGACTGCAGCCTTCTACGAGAACGAGGACTGGCAATCCCGCATGCTGGACAAAATCCCTCAGCGGCGCTTCGGCAATGAAAGCGACATCGGCGGCGTCGCGGTTTTCCTCTGCAGCGATGCGGCTGCCTATATCACCGGGCATTGTATTCCGGTCGACGGCGGCTATCTCGCCTCGATCTGATCCGTGCGTGCGCGTGCCTGCATGAATGTTCCGTCGGGGGTGCAGACCGTACGAGGCACCCGTTTTGCGTGCTTGTCGTTCTGTCCGTCGCCGCCAAAACTGTCAGCGGCTTCGCGGATACCTCGCAATTGCACAATTAATTAGCATAAATCTTCGCAGTGCAAAAAATACGCAATACCGGTTGACGATACTTGTACTAATATGTATAGACAACTGATTAAAGGCCTGGTCGACTGCATTCCGCCGGGTCGAATAGAATAAAGCTTCGCCGCGGTCTCATCGGTTGGAGCAAGACAGGGGAATCTTATGGGCGTCGTTGCTGCCGATCTCCGTCCGGCCGGATCCGTCAATCCGATCGCAGTTTCCGTCAAGGACGTCGGCATGGCTTTCGGCGATGTTCACGCTGTCAGGAACGCCTCCTTCGACCTCCCGAAAGGGCGATTCCTGACCATTCTCGGCCCCTCCGGATCCGGCAAGACGACTCTGCTGCGCATGATCGCCGGTTTCGACCGTCCGACTAGCGGTGAAATCTTCATCAACGGGCGACCGGTCAGTGCCGTGCCGGCGCACAAGCGCGCCATCGGTATGGTGTTCCAAAAGCTCGCGCTTTTTCCTCATATGACGGCGGCCGAAAACGTCGCCTTTCCGCTCAAGATGCGACGCCATGACGCCCGCACGATCCCGGAAAAGGTCGTGCGCTATCTCGATCTCGTGCGCCTCGGCGGCTATGGTAACCGGCGGATCAATGAGTTGTCCGGCGGTCAGCAGCAGCGTGTCGCTATCGCCCGTGCGTTGGTGTTCGAACCGGACCTGCTTCTGCTTGACGAACCGCTTGCCGCGCTGGATCGCAAGCTGCGCGAGGAGATGCAGCTCGAGTTCCGCCGCATTCAAAAAGAGCTCGGCGTCACCACGATCAATGTCACCCACGACCAGCGAGAGGCGCTGGTGGTTTCCGACGAGGTCATCGTCATGAATGGCGGTTTCATCCAGCAAAAGGCCCGGCCGGTCGATGCGTATCGCGCGCCGTCGAATGCCTTTGTCGCAAACTTCATCGGCGTGACCAATTTCATTGAAGGCACGGTTGTCGAGCTTACTTCGGCGCAAGCCGTGTTCGAAGTCAGCGGTGTGCGTCTCGTCGGGATCGCAGCCGATGCTGCCCTTGCGACCGGCATACCCTGCAGTGGCGCGGTTCGCGCAGAACAGATCCGCATTGCACCGATGGACAGGCCACTCGAGGGCCTCGAAACGGTGGTCGACGGCGAGGTGGTCGATTGCATTTTCGAAGGCGAACGCGTCGTTTACGAAATTCAGGTTCCGGGGCTCGCCGGCGTGCTGATGCGGGTCTTCGACCACGATCCAGAATCTCATTTGCAGTTTGGTCCGGGTGACGAGGTCCGTCTCGGCTGGAATGCCAGGGATATGCATGTCTTTCAAAAATGACCCCGAGAAGGTTCAGCCAGAGGAGAATGTGTAATGCCGCATGAAAAGTTCCTGTCCACGCAAATCCACCGCCGGACGCTGCTTGCGTCGATCGCCGCGGCCGGCGCCTCGGCCGGTCTCTCGACGCTCGGCGCCAGTCGCGCCTTTGCCCAAGAGCCGGAAAAGCCGGCCGAGATCATCGTTCGCGCCTGGGGCGGCAGCTGGGTCGATGCTCTCAAGGCTGGTGTGTCCGACAGCTTCACCAAGATGACCGGGATTGCCGTTCGTCACGACCTGACCGAGGACAACGAGATCCAGCCGAAGGTCTGGGCCGCTGTTGCCCAGAAGCGTGTCCCGCCGATCCACATCAACTGGGATACGACTACGAATGCGACAAAGTCGGCGCTGCGCGGGGTGACCGAGGACCTGTCGGACCTGCCGAACCTCAAGAACGCCACGGATCTTGCCAAGCCGGTCGGTCTCGACGGCTATCCGATCGTCAACACCTACGGCTATGTTTACGTGCTCGCCTATCGCCCGTCGGCCTTCCCGAGCGGCGCACCAAAGTCCTGGAAGGATCTGCTCGACCCCAAGCTCAAGGGTCGGATCGCACTGTACAACGACGGCATCGGCTTCCACTTCCCGGCCCAGGTCGCCGGCGGCGGAAAGCTCGAGGACATTCCCGCCAACATGCAGCCGGCCTGGGATTTCATCTCCAAGATCAAGGAGCAACAGCCGCTGCTCGGCGAGGACCCGGATTTTACCACCTGGTTCCAGAAGGGCGAGATCGACGCCGCCTGCACCATTTCGACCAATGCGCGCGAAGCCAAGAAGAACGGCATCGAGATCGCCTGGGTCGTGCCGGAGGAAGGCGCTAAGTTCGACACCGACGGCCTTTGGATCCCGAAGGGTCTGCCCGAAAATGAGCTTTACTGGGCCAAGCAGTACATCAATCACGCCCTGACCAAGGAAGCACAGCAGATCTGGCTCGACGGTCTTGGCCTTCCCGGCGTCATCCCGGGCATCACGCCGCCGGCCGATCTCGTGGGCGATCCCTCCTACCCGACCACGGAAGAGGACTTCAAGCACCTGATCCGTATCTCGTCAAAGATACAGGTCGAGAACGAGAGCCAGTGGTTCGCCAAGTTCAAGGAAATCATGCAGGGCTAATTGCTTGCGTGCCCGCCGCGTTCCTTCTCCCGGCGGGCAACCTCTCTCGTGAAACAGGATCGGTGCCATGCGCGCTTCCCGTGCCGCATATCCCCTGACGTGGCGCGTCATGGATATGCTCGAACGCCTTGCGGCTATCGTCTGGCCCTCGAGCTTCCAGCGAGGCTTACCTTATCTCATGCTGATGCCCGCGATTGTGCTCGTGGGGCTGCTTGTGCTCGGTCTCGTCCAGATTGGCGACACGAGCCTGAGAACGCTCGATACCAATACCTTCCTGATGTCGGAGAGCTATACGCTCGCCAATTATCAGCGTGTTCTGACCGAGAGCTTCTTTGCGACCGTAGCCGGCCGCAGCCTGATTGGGTCGGTGATCGTGACCGTGATCACGCTGGTGCTCGCTTTTCCATATGCTTATCTCATGGTGCGCACGCCCTCGTCCGCGCTTCGCAAGTTCCTGCTAGTTGCGCTGTTCCTGCCCTTCTTCATCGGGCAGGTCGTGCGCGCCTACGGCTGGCTGATCATTCTCGGCAACCAGGGCATGGTCAACGAGGCGCTCGGTCTCGTAGGCGTCCCGCCGATACGGCTGCTCTACAACTACCCTGCGGTACTGTTCGGCCTCGTTCAGTACATGCTGCCTTTCGCGGTGCTGATGCTTGCACCGGCTTTGACCGCGATCCCCAACGAACTCGAGGCGGCAGCGTCCTCGCTCGGCGCGGGCTGGACCCGCACTTTTCGCCACATCGTTCTGCCACTTTCCCGACCCGGGCTCGTGGGTGCCGGCCTAGTCGTGATGACACTGTCGCTCACTGACTTCGCTATCCCCGCCATCCTCGGCGGCGGCACGCAGGACTTTATCGCCAACGCGATCTACGACCAGTTCTTCCGCACGTCCGACCAGGGCATGGGTGCCACGCTGTCGCTGATGCTCGTTGCGGTCGGGTCCATGCTCGTCGGCGTCGTGTTCATGGTGTTCGGCGCAGGCACGCTCGCCATGACAGGAGACCGTAAATGACGGGCAGCAAAAGCAAATCCTTCGTTCTATGGGCTTTCGTTGCGACTGCGCTTCTGATGTTGTCTGCGCCCACTGTCGTCGTGCTCGGAGCCTCGTTTACGGCCGGAAACATCATCACCTTTCCGCCGGACGGCCTATCGCTGAAATGGTACGGCGCGATCGCCCAGGCAAGCGACCTCAGGCAGGCCTTCCTGCGTTCGCTGATCGTCGCCTCGATATGCACCGTTGTCTCGATCCCGGTCGGCACGCTCGCCGGCATCGCATTGGCCAAGTACCGGGTGCGGTTTGCCCGATCGATCCAGATCTATCTGCTGTTGCCGTTCACCATTCCGCTGATCGGTTCCGGTATCGGAATGATGCTGGTACTCGGCAACATAGGCGTTCTCGGACGGTTGTGGCCGGTGGGTATCGCCTGCTCCGTCATCAACCTGCCCTTCATGATCTGGGCTGTGACGGCGAGTGCCAGCAATCTGTCGCCCGACCTGGAACTGGCGGCGGCCAATTGCGGAGCGCCGCCGCTGCAACGCTTTTTGTACATCACGCTGCCAGCAGTCTTGCCGGGCGTGATCACGGGATCGCTGCTGATGTTCATCCTCGCGCTCAACGAGTTTCTGGTCAGCCTGCTGCTGGTCGACGCTCGAAGCGTGACGCTGCCGGTGCAAATCTACAATTCCATCCGCTCGATCATCACGCCCGACCTGGCCGCCATCTCCGTGGTGTTCATCGCCTGCGCCGGTGTTGCGATCGCGCTGCTCGACCGCCTGGTCGGTCTCGACATCTTCCTGAAATCGAAATGACCCTTCGGCCCTGCGCGGCCTAGATGCCAAGGACAAGACGATGACCAACGTGTCTTTCTACGAGTACTCCAAGCTGAACCCCGAAGAAAAGGCCGCCCTGCTGCGCCGTTCGGAAACCGACATATCGGCCTTCATCGAGAAGGTCGCGCCGATCCTCGAAGCCGTCCGCACTGAGGGTGACAAGGCGCTTGCACGCTTTGGCCGCGAACTCGACAAGGCCGATGTCACGGAAGCCAATCTCAAGGTTACCGCCGCAGAGTTCGATGCGGCCTTCAAGCTGGTTGATGCAAGCGTCCTCGAGTCCGTTCAATTCGGTATCGACAACATCCGCAAATTCCATGAGGAGCAGAAGCCTGAAGCCATGTGGCTGAAGGAGATCCGCCCCGGCGCTTTTGCCGGAGACCGCTTCACGCCCATTCAGTCGGTCGCGCTCTACGTACCACGGGGCAAGGGCTCCTTCCCGTCGGTGACTATGATGACCTCGGTCCCGGCCGTGGTTGCAGGCGTCTCCAATTTGGCCATCGTCACCCCGCCGGCGCCGGACGGTTCGGTCGATGCCGCGACGCTGGTTGCCGCGCGCCTCGCCGGTGTCGAAACCGTCTACAAGGTGGGCGGCGCGCAGGCCGTTGCTGCCGTCGCCTATGGTACCGAAACCGTCAAGCCGGCGGTGAAGATCGTGGGTCCCGGCAGCCCGTGGGTGGTCGCCGCCAAGCGCTCGCTCTCCGGCGTCATCGATACCGGTCTTCCCGCCGGTCCCTCCGAAGTGATGATCCTTGCCGACGATACGGTCCATGGAGGCCTTGCCGCGCTCGACTTGCTGATCGAAGCCGAACATGGCCCTGATTCCTCGGCCTATCTCGTTACTCACAGCCGCCGCGTTGCCGAGGAGGCGCTCGCAGCCCTTCCAGAACACTGGGCGAAGATGACCGAACAGCGCGTCGCCTTCTCAAAGACCGTGCTGAGCGGAAAGACGGGCGGTATCGTTCTCACCTCGTCCATTGAGGAGAGCTACGAGTTTGTCAACGCCTATGCCCCGGAGCATCTGGAGCTCCTGTCGGAACAGCCCTTCATTCATCTCGGCCACATCACCGAAGCTTCCGAAATCCTAATGGGCACCCATACCCCGGTCAGCATCGCCAACTTCTCGCTCGGACCGAACGCCGTATTGCCGACCAGCCGCTGGGCCCGCACGTTCGGTCCGCTGTCGGTCACTGATTTCGTCAAGCGCAGCTCGATCGGCTATGTCACGGCACCGGCCTATCCGGAATTCGCCAAGCATTCCCATAATCTGGCGATCTACGAGGGTTTCTCCTCGCATGCGCTTGCCGTATCGCCCGTGCGCGATCGTTATCTGAAGAAGGGCGCCTGAACCATGAAGGCTGTGCGGCTTTACGACGCCAAGGATTTGCGGGTGGGGGAGGTCGCCGAACTGTCGCCTCCGCCGCCGGGCTTCGTCAACCTTGAAGTAAGGGCTGCTGGCATCTGCGGTTCCGACCTTCACAACTACCGTACCGGCCAATGGATCTCGCGCCGGCCCTCGACGGCAGGCCATGAATTCTGCGGTCGCGTGACTGCGATCGGAGAGGGGGTCAGCCACGTGGTGCGGGGAGACGTCGTCTCGGCGGACTCACGCATGTGGTGCGGCACCTGCCCGGCTTGTACGAGCGGCCGTAGCAATGTTTGCGAGACCTTGGGCTTCGTCGGCGAGATCTGTGACGGCGGCTTTGCCGAGGCGGTACAATTGCCAGCCCGACTGGTCGTGCGCCACGATCCGAAGCTTTCGCCCCATGTTGCCGCCATGGCCGAGCCGCTGGCAGTGGCCTTGCATGCCGTACGTCGCCTTGCCATTCCGGCCGGCGAACCGGTCCTCGTCATCGGCTGCGGCACGATCGGCGGGTTGAGCGCGCTTCTTCTCTCCCGGCTGCATGACGGTCCGCTGCTGCTCGGCGATCTGAACGCCGACAAAGCCGCCCTTGTCGCCGAGGTGACTGGCGGCGCGGTCGTTGCTCTCGACAGGGCGGTGGTCGAGGCCGCGCTTTCCGGCGGAAGGGTGCGCTATGCACTGGATGCCACCGGCAGCATCCAGGCGATCGCCCGAGCTCTCGACATTCTGTCGGGCGGCGGAGCGCTGGCGCTCGTCGGCATCGGCCACGGCAAGCTCGATTTCGATCCGAACATCATAGTGGAGCGGGAGATATCGCTCGTCGGCTGTCATGCCTTTGCCGGCGAGTTGCCTGAGGCCGTCGGGTTGCTCGTCGATCTCGCGCCCGCGCTGCAACGTTTCATCGAGGTGCTGCCGGCGCTCGACGATGTGCCTGAGGCTTACGAAAGGCTGCTGCGGGGCGAGAGCAAGGCGCTCAAGACGATTATTGAGGTGGCGGGCTAAGTCCAGTCCGTCATGTCATTTCGATGCCGGCTCATTCGAGGCGGCGGTGGAGGCAGTGAACCATGAATACGCTCTCAGATTCCGCATCGCCACTCTATGAGAAGGTGAAGGACTTTGTCCTCGGTAACATCGGCAGCGGCAAGTGGGCCCGCAACAGCCGGCTTCCGTCTGAGAACGAGCTCGTGGCGGCACTCGGCGTCTCCCGTATGACCGTTCATCGGGCGCTGCGGGAACTCACTTCGGAGGGGCATCTGCGCCGCATTCAGGGCGTCGGCACCTTTGTGGCTCCGCCGAGGCCCCAGTCGACATTGATCGAGATCAGCAACATCATCACCGAGATCAGGGCGCGCGGTAGCCGGCACCGGGCCGAGGTGTTTGTGCTCGAGCGCATCGGACGACCGGAACCAGAGCTTCTGCTCGCCTTCGAGTTTGAGGCGGTGAACCCCGTCGACCATTCCGTCGTCATTCATTTCGAGAACGACCTGCCGGTCCAGCTCGAGGAGCGCTACGTCAATCCCAACCTCGTTTCCGGCTATATCGACCAGGACTTTGCCGCCGTCGCCACCTATGACTACCTGCAGAATGCCACGCCGCTGACCGAGGTGGAGCACCTCATCAGCGCTCTGCCGGCCAATGTTGAACAGGCTCGTCTGCTGAACGTTCGCCCTGGTGACTGCTGCCTGATCCTGCACCGCAAGACCTGGACAGGACCGGTCGTCGCAACCGTCAATACCTTCACCTATGTCGGCAGCCGCTATTCGCTCGGCAGCCGCTATCTGCACGGCGGCAAGTGACCGCCGTTCCTATGCCCAGAAAGACCCATCCGGAAAGAACGCCATGAGCCAGCCCACGAGCCGCACCGCGGAAATAAGGAAGTTCGCCAAAACCGGGGACGGCAAGGCGGAACAGTTGCTGGCCGAGCTGCTGCGCGATCTTTTCAGGATCGAGGTGAAGAACGTCGCGATTAATCACGACCAATATAGTCTCAATTCGCTCAACGGTTTCTTCGATACCGAAGATGGCGCGTTCTTTTTCAAGTTCCATCAGGAAGAAGGCGAGGAGGCCATGAGCGGCGAATATTACCGCGCCGACATCCTCGCCCGTGCCGGACTTCCCGTAGATCAGCCATTGCTGATGTCGGCGCTTCCGGGCGAACAGATCCTCGTCTATCGCAGACGCACTGATCCGCGTTTTTCCGATGTGCTGCGAGCGCTGGACCTGAAGGACGATGCTGTCGCGAGAGAAAGGGCTGTTGAGGCCGAACGCAGGCTAAGCGAAGCCGTGCTGAAGGTCTATCTCGACACGCTGCATCCGGTGAATGCGGGAGAGGTTACGGCCGAGCCGATCCACCGGCTTTTTTACGAACGGCTCATCGATCCGTTGGAAGGAATCTATCCGGGCGGCCGAATGGCGAGCTTCTATGTCGGCAAGCACTTTACCTTTCCCAACCTGACGATCGATTGGGAGACGCTTTCGCGCTGCCGGTTTGTGGTGAACGGTATCGAATACCGCGACAGCCTCGGTGCTCTCTTCGATGCCGCGCATGAGCGGCTGAATCCCTTGCGGCTAACCGATGCCGGGGGAGTGGTCGCGCATGGCGATGCCCACAACGCAAATGTCTGGTACGAGGAGCGCGATGACAGGGCACGTTTGTCGCTTTTCGATCCCGCCTTTGCCGGCGAGAACATCCCGACATTGCTCGCCGAAGTGAAGACGACCTTTCATAACATCCTCGCCCATCCGCTGTGGCTCTACGATCCTGCCATGGCGGCCGAGCACTACAAGGCAAGCGTGATGCTGGATGGTAGTCTGCTCCGCGTTACGACCGACTTTATGCCAAGTTCCGCCAGGAGGGCGCTTCTCGACGTGAAGGCAGGGGCACTATGGCGTCCACTGCTCCACGAACTGAAGGCGCGGGGCATGCTTCCGGCCGACTGGCGCCGGGTCATCCGGCTTGGCCTTTTCCTCTGCCCAACGCTGGTGATGAACCTGCGGGCTGGCGCAACGACCCATAACGCGATTTCCTCCCTGATAGGCTTCTCCGTCGCGGTGATGGCCGGAAGCGAGCCGGTTGCGGGAGACGATTTAATTTCACGCTTCATCGATACAATCGATCCGGACAACTGCTGACATGGCGCTGGTCAACATCGACGACTTTCGCGATCTCGCCCGGCGGCGGCTGCCGAAGATCTTTTTCGACTATATCGACGGCGGTTCCTTCGATGAGGAGACGATGAGGGCGAATCGCTCGGACTTCTCCCGCCTAACCCTGCGCCAGAACGTGCTGGTCGAGCCGCAGCCGCAGGACCTTTCCACGGCCTATCTCGGGAAACGTCATCCCCTGCCGTTCATGCTCGGGCCGGTCGGCTTCCTCGGCCTCTATTCCGGCAAGGGCGAGGTCAAGGCCGTGCGGGCGGCGCATGCCGCGGGAATCGCCTTCTGCTTATCAACCTTTTCCATCGCCTCGCTCGCCGACCTTCGGATCGTCACGGACGGGCCGCTGCATTTCCAGCTCTATGTGCTGGAGGATCGCTCGCTCTGCGAGGAATTCCTACGAGCGGCAGAATACGCCGGCGTCGACACCCTGTTCGTAACGGTCGACACCGCCATTACGGGCATTCGCGAACGGGACGTGCGAAACGGGTTCCGATCGCTGACGCGGGTGACGCCGGACCTCTTCGCGCGCCTCGCGCTGAAGCCGCGCTGGCTTGCAGAGGTGGCCCTTGCCGGCATGCCGTCGGTCAGGGCTATCGAGCACCGGCCGGAATTCGGTCGCGGCGCGCTAGAGCAGGCGGCCAATCTCTCGCGCCGAATCGACAAGACGCTGTCGTGGAAGGACATCGCCTGGCTGCGCGAACGCTGGCCGGGCAAGCTCGTGATCAAAGGCGTTCTCACGCCCGCTGATGCCGTACGCGCTCGCGATCTCGGCTGCGATGGAGTGGTGATTTCCAACCACGGCGGACGCCAGCTCGACGGTGCCCCGAGCACGATCCGCGCCCTGCCCAGCATTCGCGCCGCCGTGGGAACCGACTTCTGCCTTATGCTTGACGGCGGTATCCGCCGCGGCGCCGACGTCATCAAGGCGATCGCACTCGGCGCAGACGGCGTGATGCTTGGCCGGGCTTATGCCTACGCCCTCTCGGCCGCCGGGCAGGCGGGGGTGGCCGAGGTGATCGCCATCCTCGAGCGCGAGATTTCGATCAGCCTTGCGTTGATGGGGATTGCCTCGGTCGAGCAACTCAAGGCTCTCGGCGCGGAAGCCGTCTCGACACTCTGACGGAGCGCCGCCCGTTTTTTGAGGGCCGGGCTGCTGCCGTCGCCACCATCGTCATCCGCCCACCATCCCTTCTAATCATCACCAAGCGGCTCCTCTGCCTGCTGACCGTCAAACCCGTTATGAGTATCTGGAGCAACTGGTGCTCTCGAATGGAACGCCGATTCATCGGACGTCATTATTTTTCGCGGTCCCGGCATCACCGGGAATCTCGCCGACAAGGCACGCCGCTTTGGCATCCCGGTCTTGCAGCTCTCGGAAGACGGCGCGTGAAGCGCCGTTTTCTTGCAATCTGGAAAGCATGGACACGATGGAGATCGACGAAGGAGGATGACCATGCGCCAGTTCACAATAGGCAATCTCAACAGGCGGGTCGGCGACGTCACCGACGCCGCCAGCGCGAACCCGTCGTTCTCACAAAGCACAGGAAACGGCGCTTCGTGCTGAAGAGCTACGAACACTACGAGCGGATGCGCACCGGCGGAGATCCGCGGCGCGGCTACCGCGCGTCCGAGATGCCGAGGAAATACAAGGAACTCTTCGCCGCGGAGATCCACCGGCTGGCGGCCGGGGAGGGGTATGACAATGAGCCGTGAGTTCTGCCCGATCAGGTCATCACCGGTCCCTATCTCTGGGCATGGCAGCACGAGTGCGGAGAGACAAAGGGCGGAACCCTGATCGACCTGGGTTGTGGTCGCTGCGCACATGAGCCGCCGAGGGCCGACCGCATCGCCCTCCAAGTCTCCGACATAGAATGCCGGCCTGGAGGCCTCACCGACCTTAAACGGTGTTGGATCGTCGTCGACCAATACGATTGCGACCTCGCCGAACACTCCGGTATATCGAGCCGCATGCAAAAGCCCTCGGCGGTTTCAGCGACGCCTTCATGATGAGGATTGCGGCTGCATTTGCCGGCGCGTCGCGGAGGTCTGGTCGACGTTTCATTCGAACGGGATGAACGCGCGCCGGCCACGATTGCTCTCGATCGACGGATCGCCAGGTATCCGCTGAGGGTCTGCGGTCGTACCGATACCTTTACGGCGAGCAAGATTGTCGAAGATCCCCTGGTCGATGTGGGCGCCGGCCAGCTTCAAGAGATTGATGCTTGGTCTGCCGGTGATGCGGTCACAGCCGCAGCCCCAACGTCAGCCGAGCGATGTGGCAGCAGCGCAGCGCGCTCGCTCGCGCCAACTGGCAGGGATGGACGAAAAGGACATTGTACCGGGCGGTGTATCCACATAGCAGGTGCTGGCGGCCTTTGCAGTGCTTGACCGGATGGCTGGAGTGGTCTGTCGCCGGCTTCGGCTGCACGAAACCATTCCCATTTCTGGGCGCCCTTTAGCCGACCGCCTGCTTTTGCGGTCAACCCCTAAAAGGGGTACGTCTCGGCGAAAATTCCACAAAATTCAATTTTTCAGTTCTTTCACACGGGCGCCGAATGCTCTCCTCCCGAAAGCGGGGTGAAAGCGCGCCCATTTTTGGCGAGAAAATTGAATTTTGCGGAATTTTCGCCGAGATGACCGCAGCAGATCGGCCGTCTCTTTTAGCGCCATCGGGAATGGTCCCGAGCAACCGAAGGAGACAGTACCATGGCCACCACAATCGCAACCCTGACGCAGAAGACCGACGGCAGCCTCGAAGGCGTCTTCGCCACCATCCGCGTCAACGCCCCGATCGCCATCATCCCGAACGCCAGCAAGGCGAGCGAAGAAGCCCCCGACTACCGCGTCGTCCACCGCCGCACGGGATTCGAGATCGGCGCGGCCTGGAACCGCATCGCCCGCCAGACCGGCGAAGAATACCTCTCCGTTAAGCTGGAGGCCCCGGAGATCGGAGTGATCTTCGGCAACCTCGCTCCGGCTCCCGGCGGCGATCCGAGCCGGAAGGTGATCCTCTGGAACAACCCGAACTGAGGCAACCGGTCGGCCCCGAGCAATCGGGGCCGGCGCACGCTTGCGTCATCCGGAGAAACTGCGGCGGCGCGCCTCCTTCTCGAGCGCCGAAGGGGAAACGGGCGCGGGCATCGAGCCCGTGCCCGTTCCTCACTCCTGCCAAACGATAGGAAAGTCTGTCTGCTCAGAAACGCCAACTGTGCCATGAGGGCCCGCACCGCCTCAAGGACGAGCGGTTCCCCCCAATTTTCCGGCGCCGCCCAGGAGGGCGTCGTCAGAAAATCGGTTCCCCCACTCGCCGCCGCTGGCGGTCGCTCCGCGATCCTGGACCCGGTCCGGTCCTCACGACCCCGGGCGCCATCTTTCACAGTATCCAAGGAGATGGCGACGATGACGATGGAACAACATATTGAAGAATTGCGCGCCGAGCTACGGAACGCCCTTGACCCGGCTGAGGCCCGCCAGATTGCGGCCGAACTGGAACTGGCGCTTGCAGAACGCGAGTTGATCTGGGCCGAACAAGACGGACACGTCAGCCCGGACCCTCCCTTCTGAGGGTGGCTTTTCCGTCGCCATGGCCCAACACGCCGGATCGACCGGCGCATTGGGCTGAAGCTCTGCTTCCGGTCGCCTCTCCGCCGTATATCAACATGGGCGCTCTTGCTCCGCCTTTGGTCAACGCCAACGCGAGGCGACCGCATCTTGCTTAATACCGTCCCGTGACGCTCTAGAGCGGGATGCATTTAGGCGGATTCGGAAAGGGGATTCCTTTTTCTGCGCAAATCAGATTCACCATTCAGGCCGGTGAAGGAGGCCGGCCTTTATGGCGAGACCTTTTTCGAATGATCTTCGGGAACGCGTTGTCGATGCGGTGACGGGCGAGGGCCTATCGTGCCGGGCAGCGGCCAAGCGCTTCGGCATCGGCATCAGCACCGCGATCGATTGGGTGCGGCGGTTTCGCGAGACGGGCAGCGCCGCACCCGGCCAGATGGGTGGGCACAAGCCCCGCAAGCTTTCCGGTCCGCACCGGGCTTGGCTGCTTTGCCGCTGCCGCGAGCGCGACTTCACGCTGCACGGACTTGTCGCCGAGTTGAGCGAGCGCGGCCTGAAGGTGGATTATCGCGCCGTCTGGACCTTCGTGCACGAAGAGGGGTTGAGTTATAAAAAAAGACGCTGGTCGCCAGCGAACGGGAGCGGCCCGACGTCGCCCGCCACCGGGCACGATGGCTGAAGCACTGCCCCGGAATTGATCCCGCCCGCCTCGTTTTCATCGATGAGACCTGGACGAAGACGAACATGGCGCCGCTGCGGGGCTGGGCGCCTCGCGGCGAACGACTGGTGGGCTACGCCCCCTTCGGCCATTGGAACACCATGACCTTTGTCGCCGCACTCAGGGCCGACCGCGTCAGCGCTCCCTTTATCCTCGATGGCCCGATCAATGGCGAACGCTTCCGCATCTATGTCCAGCAAGTTCTGGTGCCGGAACTCAAAGCCGGCGACATCGTCATCCTGGACAATCTCGGCTCCCATAAGGGTCAGGAGATCCGCGCCGCCATCCGTAAGGCCGGCGCCCGCCTGTTCTTTCTGCCGAAATATTCCCCCGATCTCAATCCGATCGAAAAGCTCTTCGCCAAAATCAAGCACTGGTTGCGTGAGGCACAGGCCAGATCACGCGATGCAATCCATGACGAACTGCGCCACATTCTCCAAGCCGTCACCCCACAGGAATGCGCAGCCTACTTCAAAGAGGCGGGATATGAACGGGCTTAAATACATACCGCTCTAGGACCGGATAGTTTGCTGGCGGAAGTTGCGACGGTTGCGCTTCAACGTTTACGCACGAATTCGGTTCGCAGGACGAGACCCCTGATCCCCTCATAGCGGCAGTCGATCTCCTCGGAGTTGCCTGTCAGGCGGATCGACCTGATGACGGTGCCCTGCCTCGGCGACTGGTTGGCACCCTTGACCCTCAGGTCCTTGATGAGGTGACGGAATCTCCGTCGGCAAGGACATTGCTGCTTGCATCCTGAACGATGAGCTCGCCGGCATCTGCTGCTACCGTCATCTCCGACGCCGGCCGCCATTCGCCGGTCACTTCGTCATAAATATACTCGTCGTGTTCGTTGGCCACCGTCTCTATTTGCTCCTGTTTCTGCGTTCCTTCGATGCCGGTTATGGCACTCAATCCTTCCGTGCAATAGGCGCGGGCCGGGTCCTGGTCGCAGCCCGCTGCGCATCCTTGTCTAGTTGCGTACGAAACGGTTGGCCTTGGCCGCCTCGTCCATGTCCCTGCGGCGGAAGTAGATCGCGCGTCCGCACCGGATCGGGCTATGGCCCTGGACTATGATGATCTGCTCGTCCTTGCGCATCGACTGGGTAATCTCGTGCGGCATGATCAGCGGCCGGCGCTGATAGCTGACGCTTTCAGATTTGCGCGAGGCGCTGTTCTTCGTGCCCCAGCCGATGTTGTGGGAGCTTCCCTTCACCTCGACCGTCATCTCGCCGCATTGCGCCGAGACGTTGCGCGCCGTGTCGAGCGCCTTGATCGCGGCATAGGAGGCGAAAGCGCAGCCATCGATCCAGGATGTCGCGCCATCCTTTCCGAAATGCCGCTCCAATTGCCCGACCGACTGGTACATCAGCATCATGGTGATGCCGTACTTTCGGCCGCGGTCGCGCGCCTCTTCCAGCACCCGCATGTAGCCGAGCAGATCGACCTCATCGAGCATGAAGAGTGCCCGGCGCTGGAAGGCACCATCGGCTTGGAACATGGCATTGATCAGCGAGCCGATGATGACGCGGCCAATCCCTGGATAGGAGCGCAGGAGCGATGCTGGGATATTCAGGAACACGTCTTTCTTTGCCGTGATGATGTCGCTCGACCTGAACGCATTGCCGCAGACGAGCGCGGCGTAGCTGTCGAGCGACAGCCATTGCGTGTCTTTCGACGCGGTCGAATAAACGCCGGAGAAGGTCTGCTCGGTCATGTTGGTGAAGACGCCGAGCGTTTCGCGGATGAAGGCAGAGTGCGAGTGCTCCTGAATGTCGCGCAGCATGGCGAGCACCGACGGTTCAGGCTCCGAGACGATTTGCCGGAGACTGCGTAAGTTGCGCCGCCCCTCAAAGTCCGGCGAGAGCATGACGTGGGCAAGCAAGCCTGTCAGTAGATTGTGCGCCTGGTTCTGGAAGTAGGCGCCGCTCGAGCTTTCGAAGCGCGCGGTTTCCGACAGCAGCATATGCGCAAGGCCGACAATGTCCTCTTCTTGTCTCTTCGACGCCTCGACCCCGTCGAGCACATTAAATCCCATATTCGGGTTCGTTGGATCGAGCACCATCACCTCGCGCCCAAGGACGCGGGTTCGGTGCTCGACCACCATCGGCGCGACCTCGGCCGACGGGTCGAGGCAGATCAGTGGTCCGGTATAGCGCAGCGCCGTCGGAACGACGTTGCTCGTGGTTTTGTAGCCACCTGACCCGGCGAAGAAGAGCATATGGGTGGAGTCGAAGTCCTGCTTGTAGGTGAGCAAAGGAGCTTTGCCGCCCTGTCCCCAAGTGCTGCGATCATTAGGATCGAAGGGCAGTGCATGGACGATATCCTTGTCGACGCGGTAGCGCTCGCCGACGACGATCTCGCCTTCCGACGGAAACAGCTTTCCCGCCGCCGCTATCGGCAGCCAGTCCGCGTCGCCAAAGGTGCCGCGCTTGGCGCGCTTCACCCGTTCGGGCACGACGGTCGAAATGCGCGCGGCCACCGCCACCGCCATGAAGCCAGCGACCGCACCGATAACGGCGACCTTATCGAGATAGGAAAGTGCACGGTCCCATGTCACCGCTCCGCTCTCCACGAACGGGGCGAGCCGGCCGAACTCCCGCAGCGCGTAAAAACCGGCGACCGCCAGAAAGCAGACGAGGCTCGCCTTCGCGATCGGCCTGCGCCGGTGCAATGGCAGCGCCCAGACGCTCAACAGTCCTGCCAGCGGTCCGAACAGAAGCGCCGGCACAGGAGAAGCGCGCAGGAGCCAATATTCGGCTTTCCCGGGCAGGCCGCCGGCGAGTGCTGGCCAGCGCCAGCCGACGACGTAAACGGCGAAAGCCGTCACCGCGATCGGCACCAGTACGAGCAGCAGGCTCGGATGCGGTCTTGCCCTTAATGCCATTCCGGTGCCTCCCTGATCAGCGATAATGCCACATCCAACGGCGAGGCCTTAAACGCCTCGTCGCCGATATCGCGCAGCCGTCGATGCTCGAAGGAGCCCGGAGCGACTCTTGCCAATTCCAGCAAACCGCCGAGCAGGAATGCGCGGTCGGCCTTCGACAGTCCTGCCCTGACGACGATGCCGCCGAGCAGGAATTTCTCCCGCGCCTCACGCTTGCGATCAGCCGTCATGAGAAACCTCCGCCGCCGTTCCAGTCCCGCCAACTGCTGGTCGACGCGGCGAAGTAGATACGCCGGAAGTCTCCTTCTTCTCCCCTTTGCGAAATCGCGCGGCGATCTCCTCGAAAAGCCGATCGACCTCCTCGTCGGCGATCTCCATTTCCGCCAGGCCCGATTTCGTGGCGGCGCGCGCAAAGCGCTCGGCGGATTTCGCGATCAGCATGCGTCTGCGTTCGCGCAGCTTGTCGATCTGGGCGTCGATGTCGGTGATCGATGATTTGGCAGCCATTCCAGCGTCCTTCCGTTGTTGGAGCAAATCTCTGCGATCTGATTATACTGTCTAGTTCTTGATAGTAAAATAGGCTAAGTTGCATTACCCCGAAAACGTTGCAGCCGGAATTCCGAAAAATGGCCGTCTTCCGCAAAAGCGGCATCGGCCCTTCGGTCCGATCGGTTTGAGGGCGCAATATACGTCGCTGCCGCGACGTACTTGAGGGGTCTGGAGACAGTCGTGGCGATCATGTTCGTCAGAGCGCAGGTGATCGGCAGGGGAGCGGGACGCAGCATCGTCTCGGCCGCAGCCTATCGCCATCGCACCCGAATGCTCGACGAGCAGGCTGGGACGTCCTTCAGCTATCGCGGCGGATCGCGGGAACTGGTGCATGAGGAGCTGGCGCTGCCGGACGATATCCCGGCCTGGCTGAAGACGGCGATCGACGGGCAATCTGTCGCCAAGGCAAGCGAGGCGCTCTGGAATGCGGTGGATGCCTTCGAGACGCGGGGGGACGCCCAGCTTGCGCGCGAGCTGATCATCGCGCTGCCGGAGGAGCTGACGCGGGCGGAGAACGTCGCACTTGTCCGTGAATTCGTCGGCGACAATCTGACGTCGAAGGGAATGGTCGCCGATTGGGTCTATCACGACAAGGACCGCAATCCCCACATCCACCTGATGACCACGCTGCGTCCGCTGACCGAGGAAGGCTTCGGGCCGAAGAAGGTCCCGATCCTCGGTGAGGACGGCGAACCGCTGCGCGTCGTCACGCCGGAGCGGCCGAACGGCAAGATCGTCTACAAGCTCTGGGCCGGCGACAAGGAAACGACGAAGGCGTGGAAGATCGCCTGGGCGGACACCGCCAACCGGCATCTGGCGCTTGCCGGCCACGAGATCCGGCTCGACGGCCGCTCCTATGCCGAGCAGGGTCTCGACGGGATTGCGCAAAAACATCTCGGACCGGAGAAGGCGGCGCTCGCCCGCAAGGGCGTCGCGATGTACTTTGCGCCGGCCGATCTCGCCCGCCGGCAGGCGATGGCCGACCGGCTGCTGGCCGAGCCCGAGCTTCTCTTAAAGCAGCTTGGCAACGAACGCTCCACCTTCGACGAGCGCGACATCGCCAGGGCGCTGCACCGCTATGTCGACGATCCCGTCGATTTCGCCAATATCCGGGCGCGGCTGATGCCGTCGGACGAGTTGGTGACGTTGAGGCCGCAGCAGGTCGACGCTGAGACCGGCAAGGCGACGGAACCCGCGGTCTTCACGACGCGGGAGATCCTGCGCATCGAATATGACATGGCAGAGTCCGCTCGAGTGTTGTCGGAGCGCAGGGGCTTCGGCGTCTCCGACGCGCAGGTCGCCGCAGCCGTTCGAAGCATCGAAACGGCTGACACCGGAAAACCCTTCAGGCTCGATGCGGAACAGGTCGATGCCGTTCGCCACGTAACCGGCGACGATGCGATCGCCGCCGTCGTCGGCCTTGCCGGCGCCGGCAAGTCGACGCTGCTTGCCGCCGCGCGCCTCGCCTGGGAGAGCGAGAACCGGCGGGTCTTCGGTGCGGCGCTGGCCGGCAAGGCGGCCGAAGGGCTGGAGGACAGTTCCGACATCAGGTCGCGCACGCTGGCATCCTGGGAACTGGCCTGGGCGAGTGGGCGCGATCTGCTCCAGCGTGGTGACGTGCTGGTCATCGACGAAGCCGGCATGGTGTCGTCGCAGCAGATGGCGCGGGTCCTCAAGGGGGTGGAAGAAGCAGGCGCAAAAGCCGTGTTAGTCGGAGACACCATGCAGCTGCAGCCGATCCAGGCCGGTGCGGCGTTCCGGGCCATTTCGGAGCGCGTCGGCTTTGCCGAACTGCCCGGCGTGCGGCGGCAGCGCGATGCGTGGGCGCGCGATGCCTCTCGACTGTTCGCCCGCGGTAACATCGAAGAGGGCCTTGGTACCTATGCCCGGCATGGCCGTATTGTCGCGGCGGAAACGCGCGAGGAAATCATCGGTCGCATCGTTGCCGATTGGGCCGATGCGCGCAAACAGGCGCTCGAGAACTCTGTCTCCGGCGGAAGTGAAGGCCGGCTTCGCGGCGACGAGCTTCTGGTCCTTGCCCACACCAATGACGACGTCCGGAAGCTGAACGAGGCCCTGCGCAGCGTGATGACGGACGAGGGCGCGCTGACAGGGGCGCGCGCGTTCCAGACGGCGCGAGGCTTGCGCGAATTTGCCGCCGGCGACCGCATCATCTTCCTCGAGAACGCCCGTTTCGTCGAGCCGCGTGCACGGCGTCTCGGGCCGCAATATGTCAAGAACGGCATGCTCGGAACGGTCGTTTCCAGCGCCGACAGACGCGGCGATGCGTTGCTGTCGGTCCGCCTCGACAATGGCCGCGACGTCGTCATCAGCGAGGACAGCTATCGCAACGTCGATCACGGCTATGCCGCGACCATTCATAAATCGCAGGGCGCCACCGTCGACCGGACCTTCGTGCTCGCCACCGGCATGATGGACCAGCATCTGACCTATGTGGCAATGACCAGGCATCGGGACCGCGCCGATCTCTATGCGGCGACAGAGGACTTCGAGGCGAAGCCGGAATGGGGTCGTAAGCCGCGCGTCGATCATGCCGCCGGGGTCACCGGAGAACTGGTCGAAGAAGGGATGGCGAGGTTCCGACCCACTGACGAGGATGCGGACGAGAGCCCCTATGCCGACATCCGGACGGATGACGGAACCGTCCATCGGCTCTGGGGCGTCAGCCTGCCGAAGGCGCCCGAGGCGGCGGGCGTTGCTGAAGGCGATACGGTGACGCTGCGCAAGGACGGCGTCGAGAAGGTCAAGGTCAGGGTGCCCGTCGTCGATGAGGAGACGGGCCAGAAGCGTTTCGAGGAACGCGAAGTCGATCGCAATGTCTGGAGCGCCAGGCAGGTCGAAACCGCAGACGCCCGCCGGGAGCGGATCGAGCGCGAGAGCCACCGGCCGGAGCTGTTCAGGGAGCTTGTCGAGCGTCTCGGACGATCCGGTGCCAAGACCACCACGCTCGATTTCGAGAGCGAGGCCGGGTACCGGGCGCAGGCACAGGACTTCGCACGGCGGCGCGGCATCGACACGCTCGCCGGGGTTGCGGCGGAGATAGAGGAGGGCGTTTCGCGGCGGCTGGCGTGGATTGCCGGGAAGAGGGAACAGGTCGCGAAGCTTTGGGAGCGGGCGAGCGTGGCGCTCGGATTTGTGATCGAGCGCGAACGGCGTGTCTCGTACAATGAGGAACGGACGGAATCTCTCTCGGCCGAAATCCCGTTGGTTGGGAAATATCTGATCCCGCCCACCACGAAATTCTTCCGCAGCGTCGAGGAGGACGCACGACTTGCTCAGCTCTCCTCCGAACGCTGGAAGGAGCACGAGGCCATCCTGCGCCCGGTGCTGGCGAAAATCTATCGCGATCCCGACGCGGCGCTTGCCCACCTGAATGCGCTCGCCTCCGATGCTGCCATCGAACCCCGCGAGCTCGCCGACGATCTCGCCCATGCGCCGGATCGGCTCGGCCGTCTGCGCGGGTCGGACCACATCGTCGACGGTCGCGCCGCACGCGATGAGCGCAACACGGCCATGGCCGCTATGTCGGAACTTCTGCCCTTGACCCGCGCCCATGCGACCGAGTTCCGCAGGAATGCCGAACGCTTTGGCGTCCGCGAGCAGCACAGGCGCGCTCATATGTCCCTGTCGATCCCGGCGCTGTCGAAACAGGCCAGGGCGCGTCTCGTCGAAATCGAGGCGGTGCGCAAGCAAGGGGGTGACGACGCCTGGAAGACCGCCTTTGCCTTTGCCGCCGAGGATCGCTCGCTCGTGCAGGAGGTGAAGGCAGTGAGCGACGCGCTGACCGCCCGCTTCGGCTGGAGCGCCTTCACGCCGAAGGCCGACGCGATTGCCGAACGCAACATCGCCGAGCGCATGCCGGAAGGCCTCACCGACGACCGGCGCGGGAAGCTGATGCGGCTCTTCGAATCCGTCCGGCGCTTCGCCGAGGAACAGCATCTTGCCGAGAAGAAGGACCGTACGAAGATCGTTGCCGGTGCAAGTGTCGAGTTCGGGAAGGACAAAGCCGTGCTGCCGATGCTCGCCGCCGTCACCGAGTTCACGACGCCGGTGGACGAGGAAGCGCGCCCACGCGCGCTTTCCGCCCCGCACTATCGTCACAATCGCGCTGCGCTCGCCGAAACCGCCAAGCGCATCTGGCGCGATCCGGCCGGCGCCGTCGAAAGAATAGAGGCGCTGATCGTCAAGGGCTTTGCGGCCGAGCGCATCGCCGCGGCGGTGACCAACGATCCCGCGGCCTATGGGGCGCTGCGCGGCTCGGACCGTCTGATCGACCGGATGCTCGCCACCGGCCGGGAGCGGAAAGAGGCTTTGCAGGCGGTATCCGAGGCGTCCGTCTCTTTGCGCTCGCTCGGCGCGGCTTATGTCAGTGCCTTCGACGCCGAGCGCCAGGCGGTCACCGAGGAGCGAGCCCGTATGGCGGTCGCCATTCCCGGCTTGTCGCCGGCCGCCGACGACGCGCTGCGCCGACTGGCAGCGCAGATGAACAACAAGGATAGCAGGCTCGCCGTGGCCGCCGGCGCGCTTGCTCCCGCCGTCGCCCGAGAGTTCGCCGCGGTCAGCCGAGCGCTCGATGAACGCTTCGGCCGCAACGCCATCCTGCGCGGCGAGACGGACGTCATCAATCGCGTGCCGCCGCCGCACCGCCGTGCCTTCGAGGCAATGCAGGACAGGCTGAAGATCTTGCAGCAGGCCGTTCGCGTGCAGGCGAGCCAGCAAATCATATCGGAGCGTCAGCAGCGCATCATCGATCGCGCGCGGCGTCACTTATTGATATTTTGATCCGCCAGCATGGCGGATGGAACAACGGCGCTTCATCCTGATCGGCGGTCAACCGGATACGGAGCGACCATCCGCATCGTCACCGACGATCTTCGCTCCTATCATTTGCGGGAAGGCCGGAGCTATCACTGGATCGCCCCCAATCTGGCCATCAGCAAGGCGGAGGCGCTGCGAGGCCGATGGGCCTCGCCTCCATGCACGCGGGGCGCTGGCGCAGTCAGCGAATCCACTCGTTCCAGCGCTGCAACATCATCGCAGCATTGGCGTTGATCCACTCCGCGTCGGGAAGGATGACGTGATCCCGAACGTCGTCACCTTGCGGCATCGTCTTGCGCGCCTCATCCGACATCATCGAGATCGCATCGCTGCTCGGGGGCGTGCAGGAGAGAGCTTCGCACGCTTTGGCCTGCGCCGCGGGAGAGTTCAGCCAGAAGGCCATTAACTTCAGCGCGTTGTCACGGTGCGGCGCGCCCTTCAGCAGCGCTATCCGGTCGCCGACGAGGAAGGCGGCCTTGTAGGACCAGTCGATCGGCAGCCCCTCGTTCTGCATCGCCTTTGCGCGCGTCAACCAGATCTGCCCGAGCGAGTACTCGCCATTGCGAAACCCTTGCACGCTCTGATCGCCCGTCTTCCACCACAGCGTGACGGAAGGCCTGATCTTGTCGAGCTTAGCCAGCGCGCGATCGATGTCGAGCGGAAATAAATCGTCGCGCTTGACACCATCGGCGAGCAGTGCGGCCGCCATCACGCGCCAGGGATCATCGAAATTTGGAAACGCGCGTTCGCCCGGAAATTTCCCTGTGTCCCACATATCGGCCCAAGTTGCGGGAACTGGCTCCCCGTGTTTTCCGGTTCTGTAGGCCAACAGCGTAGCCGTGGATTGCAGCAGGGCCCCGCCAGCGGAGCAGGCATTGGCGCTGAGGTCCTCGCGATCGGCAAATTGACGGCAGAACTCCGTCAGATCCTCTGTCACTTCGCGATGCGCCTTTGACGCGGCTTGGATCTCGCCGTCGAGATAGAGGTCCCAATTGACGTTTGCCGTTTTCACCATGGCCGCGGCCTTGGCGCGCATTTCGGCGTTCGTCGCCGCGACCGTGACCACCTCGATGCCAGTAGCCTTCGTGAATGGATCGAACCAGGCCTCCCTTAGAGCCTTGTCATAAGCGCCGCCGGTCGACGCGATGATGACTTGCTCGCCGGCGAATGTCGGAAGCGACAAGGCTATCAAGGATAGAAATCCGGCGATAGTCGGCTTCATGACTGCTGTGGAACGTGAGAGGAGAGAGGTCATGAAAGAATCCTTTGTTAATTCAGATGCTGAGAAGTGGAAGTCCTCGGTTTCACGAGCGAGGCTTACGGGCGTTCAGCAGGTGAACCGCGCCCATGAGCAGGAGGGAAGTGGCGACGAGCACGGTCGAGACCGCGGCAATGACCGGCGTCAGGTTGAAATCGATATCCTCGAACATCTTGCGCCCGATCGATTTGCCACCGATGTCCGATATGAAGAACGCGACGGTCGCTTCATCGAATGAGGCGAGAAAGGCGAACACGGCCGCCGCTGCGACACCTGGGACAATGTTCGGTAGAACGACGAGGAAGAATGCCTGCAGCCTGTTGGCCCCGCAGTTCAACGCCGCCAGCTCGAGCGTCGGATCGAAGCGCTGCAGCGACGCCGTAACGGTGATGATCACATAGGGGATTGCCAACACGGTGTGCGCGATGAGGAATCCGAAAAAGCTGCCGGTGAGCTGCAGGGGGGAGAAGGCGAGGTAGAGCGCCACGCCCAGAATGATGTGGGGAACAATCATCGGCCCGAGCGCGAGCGCCTGCAATGTGGATCTGAACGGAAGGCATCCTCGCACGATCGCGAGCGCCGCCATGATTCCCACGACAGTCGCTGTCGCGGTTGTCGCCAGGGCGATCTTGAGACTGAACCACGTCGCTGCCATCCAGTCCGGATCATTGAAATAGGCGCTGTACCATTTGAGTGTCAGGCCCTGGGGCGGGAACTCGATGTGGTCAGTTTCGCTGAGCGACATCGGTAGCACGATCAGCGTCGGCAACAGCAGGAAGAAGAGAATACATCCGATCCCCGCGCCGATGGCAATGATCCCCGCCGCCCTCGAATAGGCGCGGATCGTCGGAGAAGCGAAGATATCCATGACCGCAGGAACCCGGCCCGGCATCTGTGCGTGATCAATAGACACTGTTCAATCCCTTGCTGAGCGATAGCGTCCTGCGGAACAGGAGAACAAAAAGGAGCGTAACGGCGAGGAGCACGGTCGAAAGTGCTGCCGCGAACGGCCAATCGAGCAGGACTGTTGTCTGCTGACCGATGAGCGTCGCCATCAGCATCGAGCCGGGCCCACCGACCAGCGCCGGGGTGATGTAGAAGCCGAGCGCCAGTACGAAACACATGACGCTGCCCGCAAAGACGCCGGGAAGGCTGAGCGGCAGCGTTACGGCGACGAAGGCGCGGATGGGGCCGGCGCCAAGATTTCGGGCGGCTCGCACGTAATCGGGGGGCAGGGCGCGCAGTGCCGAATAGATCGGCAAGACCATGAACGGCATCAGCACTTGCGTCATCGCGAGGATGACAGCGCCCTGGGTGTAGATCATCTTCAGCGGCCCTTCGGTCACACCCGTGTCGATGAGCAATCTGTTGATGATGCCATTGCGTTGGAGGAGGACGACCCATGCGTAGGAGCGGATGAGGACGGAAGTCCACAACGGGATGAAGACGCAGGCAGCGACGGCCATGGCCAAGCCCTTGCTCAGCCGTGCCATGAGATAGGCGATCGGGAAACCCAAGAGCAGGCTTGCAACTGCCACCACAAACGCGACCTCGATCGTGCTGAAGAGAACGTCGAGATGAACCGGCTCGGCGAAAATGCGCCGATAGTGGCTAAGCGTTCCCCCGGAAAAGCTCAGCGTGATCAGCCGCGCGACCGGATACAGGAAGCCGGCCAGCAGTGCCGCCAGGAGCGGTGTGACCAAAGCCAGGGAGGTGGTCAGCGAATATAAGCGTGCAGAACTCGAGCGGCGAAATGACAGCGAAGATGAGAGTGATGCGAGTGAACGCGTCATGCCGCGTACCCCTCAGTCACGGGAAAGACGTGCGCGGCTGCACCGTCGAGGACGATGTCCACGTCGTCGTTCCTTTGGAATGGCATCACTCCATCAGCGGCGACCTGCACCTGCAGGCTTGCTTCCGGGCGATCGGCAAGGCGGACGAGAAAGATGTATGTCGAGCCGACGAACACCGCGGCATCGATGACGCCCGGCAGCGCGTCCGCCCCGCCATCGCCTCGCTTTGCAAGACGCATCCGCTCCGGACGGATCGCCACACGCAGAGCCGTTCCGGCATCGTATTTGCCCGTTCGCTCTTTCGCCGCAGAACGTAGTCTAAGCACCGTTCTCTCCGAGAAACGGACAACCGTTTGCTCGGCCGTGCAGTCAAGGCAATCGCCATCGATAAAATTCATCCTGCCGATGAAGTCCGCGACGAACTCGGTCTTCGGCTGCCGGTAGAGCTCCGTCGGCGTACCGAACTGCATCAGGCGGCCATCGGATATGATGGCGACGCGATCCGACATCGTCAGTGCTTCGTCCTGATCGTGGGTTACGTAGACGACAGTGGCGCCAAGTCTCTCCTGCAGACGCTTGATCTCGAACTGCATCGCCTCTCGCAATTTCTTGTCGAGGGCGCCAAGTGGTTCGTCCATCAGGAGGACGGGGGGTTCAAAGGCCAGAGCGCGTGCGAGGGCAACGCGTTGCTGCTGGCCACCCGAAAGCTGGTTGGGGTAGCGCTCTGCGTAGCCCGAGAGCTGCACGAGCTCCAGCATTTCCTCGACGCGCCGCGCGATCGCGGTCTTCTGCATCCGTCCGCGCATCCTGAGCGGGAACGCGATGTTCTGCCGGATCGTCAGGTGCGGGAAGAGCGCGTACTTCTGGAACACCATTCCGATGTTCCGGTGGTTGGGCGCAAGGAAGGTTACGTCCCGGCCATCGATGGCGATCCTGCCGGCGCTTGGACTCTCGAAGCCGGCTACCATCGTCAAGGCTGTTGTCTTGCCGGAGCCGGAGGGCCCCAGCAGGGAGACAAATTCCCCGGCCGCGATGTCGAGCGACAGCTCTCGAACCGCCAAGGCCTCGCCGTATCGTTTTTGAAGTCCCGCAAGGGACAGAGACTGACCAATCAATTCCGCCTTCCTTTCAGCTGCTGGACGCTCTTCGGCGCCTTTCCCTTGGTTTCCGGCCGACCGGCGGCCGCAATGAGAAGCCTTCTTCCGACCGTAAAGGGAGGATCCTTTGCTTGTTCTTGAGGTTTTAGCGTCTCGCGGACCGTTGTAGCGGTCTGCGTGACGATGCATGAGAAAGCTGCTAGTAGTCCTTGGTGCGACAAAAACTTTGCAAAACCTTCACACTTCATTTTTGTTGCATCAAAATTTCACAGTGTCAACCGATTGAGAGAGTAAAATGGCGGACAATTCGATCGAATCGCCAAATCTTGAGCGAGCGCCGGAAAGATTGGGTGATGCCGCTTATCGGGAAATGAAGGAGCGCATCATCCGTGGCGTCTACAGGCCGGGCCATAAGTTGACGGTGCGCGCCATTGCCCAGGATCTTGAGGTAAGCACAACGCCCGCGCGTGATGCGATCAATCGCCTGACGAGCGAGGGGGCGCTTGTTTACGCCGGGCCGAAGACGGTTGTCGTCCCGGTGCTCGACGGGGCCGCCCTTCGAGAGATAACGCTCACACGCCTTGCGCTCGAGGGGCTCGCATCGGAGCAGGCCGGGCAACATGGGGCGCCTGCCGACGTCGAGGAGCTGAAGTCTTTACAAAGACTTATCAATTCGGCCCTCGACGAAAAGCGCTATACGGACGCGCTGTGGCACAACAAGGAATTCCACTTTACGATCTACCGTCTCTCGGGTCTTCCCCAGCTCGTTTCGATGATCGAGAGCCTTTGGCTTAGGATCGGTCCCTCCTTGCATAATCTCTACCCAGAGTTTGCCGAGGAGAAATATGGCGTTCGCAACCACGAGATTGCCATGGAGGCTCTCGCGGAGCGTGACGCGGCGAGCCTCAGGGCGGCGATGGAGAATGATATCCGCGATGGATATCGCCGGCTGAAGCGGGCCAATTTGGAGAGGGAAGCTGGCCAATCGTCCTAAGATTTTGTTGCATGGACTTGACGAGCGAGAAATTTGTTGCAACGAAATTGTGAAGCTCGTGCAAAGCGAGCGGTCGATTTCTCACCTCAGGAAGCCGGAACTATGCTCGTTCAAGCAACAAACAGGCTGCGGCAGGCGTCTGCGCGCAGTAAGTCCAAGCATCTATTCAATCGCGCCAAGGGCGTGTTTCCAGATGGAACCACCCGCGCAACGGTGGAGAAGGACCCGTTTCCGATCTATGCCCACCGTGGCGAGGGGGCCTATCTCGTCGACGTCGACGGGAACCAACTCCTCGATCTGAACAACAACTTCACCACGCTTATCCACGGCCACGGCTTCGCTCCGGTCGCGGAGGCTGTCGTCGATCTGCTGCGCTCGGGAACGTGTTTCGCAAACCCGACGGAGCATGAAATCGCGCTCGCGGAACTGCTGACGGCGCGCATCCCCGCAATGGAGCGGGTACGCTTCGTCAACAGCGGGACAGAAGCAGTGATGTTCGCGATCAAGGCGGCGCGCGCCTTTACCGGCAGGCCCGCAATCGCACGGATAGAAGGTGCCTATCACGGCGCCTACGACTGGGCAGAGGCGGGGCAGGGCGTTTCGCCCGGCAGGGACGGCTGGGCGCCAATCTGCGTCGCAACTCCGGCCTATCGCGGCACTCCCTCGAGCGTCGCCGACGAGGTCCATCTTCTGCGCTTCAACGACGTCGCGGCCCTTGAAGCGCGCCTGAGTGCGGGTAGCAAGCGCATTGCCTGCGTACTGATCGACCCAATGCCCAGCCGGGCGGGCTTGCTGCATCCGGAGCCCGCCTTCATCGAGGCTTTGTCGCAAATGGCGAGCAAGTACGGAATCTTGATCGTCGCCGACGAGGTGCTCAACCTGCGGCAAGGCTACGCCGGGGCCTCAGTACGCTACGGTCTGAAGCCCGACCTGATCACTGCCGGCAAGATCATCGGAGGCGGCTTCCCGATTGGCGCCATAGGCGGCCGCGAGGAAGTGATGCGCGTTTTCGGTACCGAAGATGCAAAGCCGTTGTTGGCGCAGGGCGGCACTTTTTCTGCAAATCCGGTTTCCATGGTCGCTGGCCGGGCGGCCATGGAGGCGATGACCCCCGATGCCTTCGATCGCCTCGAAGCGATGGGAGAGAGGTTGCGCGCGGGTTTGAGGGCAAGGATTGCTAGGCGCGACGCGCCATTCTCGGTTACCGGCGCCGCCTCGTTCTTCCGCATCCATCCGAAGCGCTTCGCGCCGCTCGAATATCGCGACGCCTATCTGAGCACCGAAGAGGCCTCGCTCATGCGAACAATGAGCCGCTACTTCCTGGAAGCGGGCGTTCTTCTCCCGTACGGAGCCGCCGCCTGCCTTTCGACGCCAATGGTCGACAGCGACATTGACCTCATCCTCGGTGCATTTGAAGAATTTCTTGAGACCAAGATCCAATCCGGAAAGGAGCAGGCGCAATGACGCAGCAGAATCCTATCGAGACCGTTGCGCAGCGTATCGCCAAGATTCTTCGCCGCCACGATGTAGAATTCATCTTCGGCCAAAGCCTGCCATCGGCGGTCATCCTCGCGGCGGAAGCGATCGGCATTCGCCAAATCGCTTACAGGCAGGAGAACATGGGCGGCGCGATGGCCGACGGATACGCCCGCATCTCCGGCAAAGTCGGTGTCGTCGCCGCGCAAAACGGTCCCGCGGCAACTTTGCTTGTGCCGCCGCTGGCGGAGGCGTTGAAAGCCAGTGTGCCGATCGTGGCGTTGGTGCAGGATGTCGAGCGCGACCAAACGGACAGGAATGCCTTTCAGGATCTTGATCAGATCGCCCTCTTCCAGTCGTGCACCAAATTTGTGCGGCGTGTCACGGTTCCGGAGCGCATCGACGACTATGTCGACGCGGCGTTTACGGCCGCGGCGTCGGGCCGTGCCGGGCCAGCCGCTCTGCTGCTTCCAGCCGATCTCCTGCGTGCAGAGGCGAGATCTCCGGCGGTCGTACGTTCAAAGAACTTGGGCCATTGGCCCCTGGATCGAGTCCGCCCGTCGGATGTGGCGGTGGCAGAGGTCGCGTCTCTTATCGCAGCGGCGCAAGCCCCGATCATTATCGCCGGCGGAGGCGTTCACTGCGGCGGCGCCGCGGCAGAACTTGCGGCGCTCCAGCAGGAAGCGTGCCTGGCGGTCCTCACCACGAATATGGGAAAGGGGGTAGTCGACGAATATCACCCGCTTTCCGCCGGCGTGCTGGGCTCGCTGGTCGGGCCGCGGTCGCTCGGTCGCTACTCGTCCGCCTTGGTCGAAGGTGCGGACCTGGTCATTCTCATCGGAACGCGTACCAACCAGAACGGCACCGATAATTGGCGTCAAATTCCCTCCGGCGCCACGGTCGTGCACATTGATGTCGATCCGGTGGAGATCGGGCGTAACTACGAATCGATCCGGCTTGTGGGGGATGCGCGGGAAACGCTCGCCGCTCTCAGAGCGGTGCTCACCCGCGTGGACCTGACTCGCAGGCACGCGGATCGCGCGCGGTTGGAGGAATGCGTCGCTCAGTCGTGGAAGCGGTTCGAGCTTGATCGCCGGGACGTGGCGAGGTCGTGTTCGCGGCCGATACGCCCAGAGCGGGTTATGGCGGAACTCCAGGACCTGCTGACCGACGACGTCACGGTCGTTGCCGACGCGAGCTATTCTTCTATGTGGGTCCTGGGCCAGTTAAGAGCGCCGGCGAGCGGGATGCGCTTTATCACGCCGCGCGGGCTGGCGGGGCTTGGCTGGGGAGTGCCGCTTGCGATCGGCGCCAAGGTTGCCCGCCGGGACAAGCCGGTCGTCGCCATTGTCGGCGACGGTGGCTTCGCGCATAGTTGGGCCGAGCTCGAGACCTTGGTGCGGATGAAACTCCCTATCACCATTGTCGTCCTCAATAACGGCATTCTTGGTTTCCAGCGTGATGCGGAGACGGTGAAGTTCGGCACCTTCACATCGGCGTGCCACTTTGCCGAGGTCGATCACGCAAAACTGGCGGAAGCCTGCGGCTGCCCGGCAGTTCGTGTCGAGGATCCGGGCGAGCTTGCCTATCATCTACAGCGCGGCCTGGAGCAGGGGCCGCTTCTGATCGAAGTGATGACCGACCCGGCGGCGCATCCCCCTCTCTCACTCTTCGCAAAGATGGACGAAGCAGCATGAGTCGCGGTCCCACAGCAAGAATTGCCGTCGTCACCGGCGGCACTTCCGGAATCGGATTAGCAACAGCCCGTCACCTTTTGGAGCGCGGATGCCGGGTCGCCGTCTTCGGGCAGAAGCTCATCAATGTTGAAGGCGCGGCCGAGGCGCTTTCGCAGAACTTCGGCTTCGAGCGAGTGTTCGCGCGCGCTGTTGATCTCGGTGAGCCGACGCAGATAACGTCCTTCTTTCGGGAATTGGACGATCGCTGGGGCAGGGCGGAGATACTCGTTTGCAATGCCGGCATATCGCCCAAAGGGCCTAACGGGCCAACCTCCTTCCCAGAGATTACGCTCGAAGAATGGAACGCCGTTCTTTCAATCAACCTGACCGGGACTATGCTCTGCTGCCAGGCGGTCCTGTCTGGCATGGTCGCGCAACGCTTTGGCCGTATCGTTCTTGTCGGGTCTATTGCCGGCCGTGCGCTGCCTAAAATCGCTGGGACCGCCTATGTCGCCTCAAAAGCCGCAATTGCAGGCTTCGCCCGCTCCCTGGTCGCACGGTACGCGGCGCAAGGAATTACGGTGAATGTCGTTGCGCCAGGCAGGATTGCCACCGAGATGGCCGGTCCGCGTGACAGCGCGGTCAATCGCGCCGCAGTTGCCCGCATTCCCGCGGGCCGCATGGGCGAACCAGAAGAAGTCGCGGCCGCCATCGGTTTCCTGACCTCCGACACAGCGGCCTTCATCAATGGCGCGATCATAGACGTGAATGGCGGAGAATACGCGCCACTTTGAAGTTGGAGACCGGGGCAGAATGCATGCGGGCGTTCTGATTCATACGGGCAATGCCGAGCTTTTTCTTCTGCTCGAGTACATTCTCGAGACCGAGGGATTTTCCGTCCGGCTTTGCTCCGATGCGAGCGAACTGATTGGTACAATCGAGACCGGAAGGCCGCTCGCGGTCCTGGTCGATTGTTCCGATCGGCGCCTGGAGGCGCCTGGTCTTTGCGGCCACATCAAGGCAATCAGCGAACGCCTGCCAGTCGCCGTCTTTACAAATGCATCGAGCGCGGATCTCAGCAGTCTTGGGATCGACGTGGTCATATGCAGTCCTTACGATCCGCGACACCTGCTTGCGTTCCTCAAGGGCATTCAAACAAACTTGCCCCACGACTCCCGCCCTGGCGTCTCACGCGAGCAGATATTCCAGCACGCGGATATCGAGATGAATGTCGGCAGGGTTCGTGTTACGCGGAACGGACACACTGTAAGCCTTTCCGCACTACAATTCAGACTGCTTCTGCATCTCATGAAGATGCCCAATGTGGTGCACAGTCGTGACGATCTCATCGCCGCAGGCTGGCCGCCTGAAGCCGAAGTCGAGCCCCGCACCGTTGATATCCATATCGGTCACATCAGGCGCGCGCTGAACCAGTTTGGACACGACGTTATCCGCACCGTACGGTCCATTGGCTACTCGCTCGACGGGCTCACTGCGCCAGGGGGAAATTGAGCGTTTTCCAATTTCCGCCGGCTAGCGCCTTGCTCGATCACCGATCGCCGCAAGGCGCACGCTCTGAGCAGATGAACCGCTAGATGAAGCGGTGTCTGAGCCGTAGGAATACCTCAAACCAGAAGCCGTAATCGCTGTGGCGGCATTCGGTCCAGGCCTCGAGCGCGCAATAGGCTGCCGCCGTCGCGGCTTCGCTGCCATAGAGGCCGATCGCCGCCTCAACCACTTCCTCCTGTTGGTGCTTCTGCCAGAAGCCATCTTTCCGGGGGCTTTCCTCCCCGATGGCCGGATTGCGAAAAATCTTGGACACGCTGAACCTCCTGCTGTCCGGCGCAGGGGATCAATGGGGTTGCCGGACGTTGGAACTCAGCTTTCGCGAGCCACAGAACCCATTCGGTTCTCATCGTGCCGTCCCTGGCAAATGTCTCTATCAGAAGCGAAGACTGTTCCCTTTCCGGACTCCGCCGAGATCATCTTCTGCCTGTTTTCGAAGCCGATCCAAGTGTTCGATGCAGACCGCTTCCACGTCGGCAATCAGCCGCTGGACTCTTTCAACAAGCAAATGCATGAGGCGCTCCTGCGCCTTGTGCCAGTAGATCGAGAAATCTGTCAGCTTCCTGTTGTTTGACGACGATCAGCAGATCGTAGTCCGATTTGTATCCCTTCCTGGTGTGCGGTTCATCGACCCATGTTCCTCGGGCATAGGACCCGAAGAGAATGATCTTCAGAATGCGGCCAAGCTTCTTGAAGTTGGCCGTTCCCTCCTTGAGGGCGTCCTCGAATTCCTCGTGCAGGGCCTCGACGATGCGCGCGAGTTCGCGCTGTTTTCGAAGCGGAAGTTGGTCAATGCTGGTCTTCATCGGTTCTAGCGCGTTCTCTGAAGTCATGATGCATGAATAGCGAACCCGGTTCGCTGAATCTACAGATTGCCCATCTCACGTCTAAATTCAACAAAAATGTTGCAACAAAAACTGATGAAAATCGTCCGAACTTTTAGGGAAGAGCGTGGTTTTTCACAATACCACTAAGATTCTACGGATTACGTGTGAGCAGCAAGCGTATTATCTCCGATTTTTTGTGACATCAAAACACGGAACGAGAACGGCGATGAGACAGCTTGAAGGCACGAAGGCTCAGCACACAAACCACTTGGTCCTGATCTGTTCGGCTAATGCGAACTTCTATGTGCTGCTTGCACACATCCTGGCGTCGGAGGGCTTTCAGACGATGTTGGTGAGCGAGGAAGAGGTGGTGGACCAGGCTGTGCTAAGGCCGGTCACAGCAATCATCCTGGATTCAGCAGAGGATTCAGAGCTCACGGTAAGGACATGTGCCGCCATAAAAGCTAACGACGTAACCTCGCGCATCCCGACTATCGCCGTCGTTTCGTCGGGCAATGAGCGGTACTATCTGGCACTGTTGAAAGCGGGGGTTGACGAAAACTTCGTGCGCCCGGTCTCGCCGGCAAGGCTGCTTGCTTACCTTGGTTCTCTGCCGAACAATCGTGCGAATGATAAGCAGCCGACACATCCGGCTAGCGAAGAGGCCACCGAGACCTTTGGCGCGTTAAGAATCGAGCGTAGGCGCCGTCTCGTCAGATATGGTGATGAAGACGTTCAATTCGGTCCCATCGAATTCAACCTGCTGCGATGCCTGCTTGAGGCACCAGGCCGGGTGCGGAGCCGTCTGGAACTGATCGAAGCGGCGTGGCCATCAAATCGCTACGTGCAGCCGCGCACCGTGGATGTGCATGTCGGTCGCTTACGTCGGGAGCTCGAGCGCCTGACCGGCCGTCCTCTTATTCGCACAATACGGGCCACAGGCTATGCGATCGACATTGATGATGGTGCCGATTGAGCTCGGATACGTGTCACACTTCTTATATTTTTTTCAAAAATGCAGGGAAAGGAAATTTCAACGGTAATTTTACGCAAAATGCGAAACTCAGCTTGAAAATATTTCGCAAATACTTCGTTGAGTTCAGCGCCTAACCAAATAAATCTCCCATACATTCGTCGTTCAAGTATCAGGAGATTTTCGGATGGAAGGAAAAGCGCCAGGGCAGGGAAGTATTGCTGGCAAGGGTGCCGAAAGGAACACCGCCAGCTTAATCCAGTACGCCCAAAGCCATTTCGATGCCGCGCATTTTCAGGGCTTGATGGCGATTTACGGGCGGCCCCTGGAGAATTGTGCCGTGGCACTAACCCACGACCGGGGACGTCGGGTCGTCGACTTTGTGCGTTGCTCCTATCTCGGCTTGGACAACCATCCGCAGGTCGTTGCAGGTGCCGTCGACGCACTGAAAGATTACGGCGCGCTTCAATGGTCATGCGCAAGGACGCGTCTCAACTTCTCGATTCTCGGTGACTTGGAGGCGGCGCTGTCGGAGTTGTTCGATGCGCGGGTGATTACTTATACCACAGTGCTCGCCGCCAACATGAGCGCGTTGCCGCTGATTGCTTCCGGGCATCTCACGGGTGGCGTTAAGCCGCTGATGGTGTTCGATCGCTTCGCCCACGCAACGCTTGCCTATCACAAGGGAACCATTGCCGCCGAAACTCGCGTCGAGACCATTGCTCACAACGATCTCGAAGCGCTCGAGATGCTCTGCCGCGCGAACGAATCCGTCGCCTTCGTTTGCGACGGCGTCTATTCGATGGGCGGAAGCGCCGACATCGAGGACCTAAGGCGCCTGCAGGACCGCTATGGCCTCTTCCTCTATATCGATGACGCACATGGCGTATCGATCTTCGGCAAGCACGGGGAAGGCTTTGCCAGATCGCAAATGAGCGGGCACCTGGGTGAGCGAACGATAATTGCGGCTTCGCTCGGAAAGGGCTTCGGCGCCTCAGGAGGCTTGATCATGCTCGGAACGGCGCGGCAAGAGGAACTGTTTCGAAGATTCGCGGTCGCTCATGCGTTTTCGGCGTCGCTGAATGTCGCGGCAATCGGCGCGGCGCGCGCGTCGCAGCAACTGCACCTAACGCAAGAACTCACGGAGCTACAACAGGGACTCCGAAGCAGAATCGCCTTGTTCGACAGCCTCGTTCCTACAGAGCAGCAAGGCTCACCGTTGCCGATACGAACGGTCGAGATAGGCGACGAGATGACGGCCATCGAAGCCGCAAGAGCTTTGCTCGACCGCGGTTTCTATACGTCGGTGATCTTCTTTCCCACGGTTGCACGGGGGAGGGCTGGGTTGCGGCTTTGCCCCACGGCCGGACACTCGGAAGATGACATCCGGGCGGTGGGCAGCGCGATTCAAGACGTGCTGACAAACATATAAGGGCCTGTGCTGCATCAAGACCACCCCCAACACTGAATCGTACAAGGAGCGAACATGTACGAGCACCTCTCGGAGTGCTGCGTCTCCGTCCCAGATTCAAGGAACCTCATCGAGACTGTTTCCCAACGGTTTGCCGAATTGTGCGTCTCAATCGTGGACAACGGAATGGAAAAGACCTTCAAGTTCATCGATGGCGAGGCCGTCGTGAGAGCTGTCGGTAGAGGGATTCTGATGCGGGTCGTCGCGACGGACGTCATCTCTTACTATGGAATAAGAACGGCATTGGAGGGCAGCATTCTTAAATTGGCGGCATTGGCGCCCGAGGAATTCGCTTGGCGCCCGGCCCGGTCAAACACCATTTGCAGCGGTCGGACGTGTACATCCGAGTCAAGATGAAGTGCATGAAACGCGAGAAACTCGCCACGGCTGAAGTTCACCACAAACGACTAACGGCAGGAACGTTGGACACGCAGAGCAACCACCACCATCGAGAACATGAGCTACGCGAACTTCCACATGAAGAATGCTCGCAGGCCGCTGAATGCCGGCACGCAGGCGCAGGCGACAAAGCTCAAGCTGATTTGAAGCCCGTGAACACATCACGAATCGAGCAGACTCTCCCCAACGTGCTCTACCGATAGCGTGCCTACCGGAAGTGGTTTGATCAGCGACATCGCAGAAACACTCGGGTTCAGCCAGTCAGCCCGTACATGGCGCTCAAGGATCACGATCTGTCGATCGTGGTACGAAGCGATGTCGGCCCCCGGCGCCATCGTCAGCATGGTGAAGGCTTGCCCGACCTCGGGCTGACTATGATGCGCGCGAAGGTTTTCCAGTCCGACGCCCCGATCGACGAGCGCCGCGTTATCATAAGGCGCCATGACGGCGAAGTGGAGATGGTGGAGCGGCCGTGGGGCCTGCGTCCGCGCGACGGTGGTGCGCGCGCCGTGAACGTCGTCCGGTCGGAAGGCCGGACGTTCTCCGCCCGCCGCTGCCTGGTGCCAGCGTCCGAGTTTCGCCATAGGAACTTCAGCTTCTCGCTCACCAATGTTGACTGGTTCTATTTCGCGGGGATTTGGCGGCCGGCGACCCCGGCCTGGCCGGAGGAATATAAGCGATTTCCGGATCCAGATTCACGTCAGCAGTGGTTCAACGGATGCGATCATACGTGATCTGGAGAAGGGCCGCATTAATCTTGGTTTCATCCCGCCGGTCGAAAACATCGGATCGCTGCGTTGGCTGAGCATCGCCAACGAACGTTATCTTCTGGCGGTCCCCTTGGTAGCTACCTGACCACGGCGGAAACAATCACAATGAGCGATCTGAAGCGGGAAAGGACCATCTCCTTTTCCGCTCCAATCTGTCTTATACGGAAAAGTGCTTCCTTGAGGAGTTCAGAAAACACGGCCTTCTCGACCACGTCGCCTATAGCTGCGACGACACGCTCTCACTGGTTTCGCTCGTTTCTACCTGAATGGGCGTGCGTTTCGTTCCGGAATGGGACGAAGGGTCTGCCCAATCGATCGTTTCAACTTCGGGAAGTAGAGGGGGTGGATTTCACGATCGGCATGGGATTCGCCTGGAACAAGGAAGACCCGCGGCTAACCGCGACGATATCCTCGAAATCGCCGCTCGCTCGCATCGGCTTCACGACCGCGCATACCTGTCGGCGAGCATTCCGAAAGGAGCGGAAAGAAGCGCCGTCCGACTGCGTATGAGGAGTAGACGGCCGAACCGGCGCCGCCGAAGGATCTATCTGTTGCTGACAACAAGACGACACCAACAAGAGGTTCAGAAGGTGAAGATTTGGTTTCAGAAGTTAACCGATGTTTCGGGCGTGGCGCGCACCAGGGAAATGTTCAATGAAGCGCTTACGGATCTCGCCGGGGAGCTCGGCTTCGAATATTACGCCTACCTCAATCTTCAGCCGGTAGGAACATTCGCTGTGTCAAACTATCCTCGCGAATGGCTGGATCGGTATTTCTCCAAGAGCTTCAATGAGATCGATCCGGTGGTCCGAATCGCCAACTCCGCCATGAAGGCGTTCACCTGGTCTTCCGAGAACTCGCCCAAGGTCAGGTCGAGACGCGTTAGGCAGTTCTATCTGGATGCCGCCGGATTCGGCATACGGTCGGGCATAACCATTCCGGTTGCAACGGCATCTGGGCGCATGTCGATGCTGACGATCACGTCGCACAAGCCGTTCCTTTCAGTGGATCGGGATATTGATCCGGTGGCGGCGTCCGGCGGTCGCTCAGCTTCATGTGGATCGAACAAGCGGAAATGGAACCCACGGCAAAGCCGAGCATCTGCATGACCGCCAAACAGGGGCTGATGCTTAAGAGGTCATCCGAGGGAAAATCCATGAGAGCAATCGCCACGATCGAGAACATGACCTACTCGAATGTGAAGTTTCATATGAATAATGCTCGCAGGGCGCTGAATGCCGGCACGCAGGCCCAGGCGACAAAGCTCAAGCTGATTTGAATCCAAACACATTGCCGATCGGTGGGGCAGCTCGACGTCTCTAATCCTCTTCTAGAATGGGGGTTCGTGAACTTCAATCAGACGTCGGTTGGGTTGACCCTGGTCACTATCCACTACGTCCCCCGCGACAGCGTCAGCATGATATGCCCATGCGCACCATTGGGGCGCCTCTCGATGGCGCCGGCGCGTCTCCTGATCCCGTTCAGTTATCGCCAGGCTTTTCGTTGCGTCCGTTCCGGCAGTCCGCTGCATTTCCCAGTCATGCAGCGGACTCGGTCCCTTTTGCGGCTTGTCAAAACACCTATATCTGAATTAAGTCTTCAAATAAGAAGACACTATTGTTGTCCGACGGTCATCCACATCGCGTTGCCGCTGCATGAGGGGAGAGCAACTACGCATGAAAACAGATTCCGAACTGCCGCTTTCCGGCCTGGTCGTCGTGGACATGAGCCAGTTTCTCTCGGGCCCCTATTGCTCACTGCGGCTGATGGATCTCGGCGCGCGGGTCATCAAGATCGAGCGGCCGGATGGCGGCGACCTCTCCCGCAGGCTTTACCTGAGCGACACCGAGATCGGCGGCGACTCGACTATTTTCCATGCGATCAACCGCGCCAAGGAAAGCCTTGCGATAGACCTCAAGAACGAGGCTGATCTTGAGACACTGAAGCGGCTTCTCGCCCAGGCCGACGTCGTGATCCAGAACTTCCGGCCGGGCGTCATCGAAAGGCTGCGGCTGGATTATGAAGCGGTCAGGGCCATCAATCCGCGCATCGTCTATGCCTCGATCAGCGGTTATGGCGAGGAGGGGCCCTGGGTGAAGCGCCCCGGCCAGGACCTTCTGGCGCAGGCGCGCTCGGGCGTCATGTGGCTGAATGGCGACGAAGGGCAGGGGCCGGTTCCCTTTGGGCTCGCCATCGGCGACATGCTGGCCGGAGCCGCCGCCGCTCAAGGGATTCTCGCGGCGCTGGTGCGGCGGGGCATTTCGGGCAAGGGAAGCCTCGTCGAAACGAGCCTCCTGGAGGCGCTTGTCGATTTCCAGTTCGAGGTATTGACCACGCACCTCAATGACGGCGGCCGTCTGCCGAAGCGGTCGGCATTCCGGAGCGCCCATGCTTATCTCGCCGCACCATACGGCGTTTATGCGGCGAGCGACGGCTATCTCGCGATTGCCATGACACCGATCCCGAAGCTTGCGGACCTGCTGGAGATCGACGAACTCGCGCCGTATCGCGACGACCCGGCCTCGTGGTTCACCGAGCGTGACCGCATCAAGGCGCTGATTGCCGCGCGCATCGCGATGCGCACTGTCGACGAATGGCTGGCGGTGCTGGAGCCGGCCGACATCTGGTGCGCGCGCGTGCTCGACTGGAACGAGCTCATGGAAAGCGAAGGTTTCCAGGTGCTCGATATGCTGCAGACGGTGGTGCGCGAAGACGAAGTGTCGATCACCACCACGCGTTCGCCGCTCAGGATCAACGGCCGCCGCCCGCGCGTCGAGCGCGCCGCGCCGCGGATCGGTGAGCATGGCCGCTCGATCAGGGAGGAGTTCGGCCTATGAGCATCGTCCTCAAGGGAATGACCTGGAACCACCCGCGCGGCTATGACCCGATGGTGGCCTGCTCGCAATCCTGGCAGGAAAAGACGGGCGTCGAGATCCGGTGGGAGAATCGGTCGCTGCAGGATTTCGAGACCTTTCCGGTCGAGGTCCTGGCAAGGAACTATGACCTGATCGTCATCGACCATCCGCATGTGGGGCAGATCACCGGCGAGAATTGCCTGCTGCCCTTGGATGTGCCGGATCGCGAGGAGGAGCGGCAGGCGCTCTCGGCGGCAAGCGTCGGCCCGTCCTATCGGAGCTACGCGTGGAACGAACGCCAATGGGCCTTTCCGATCGACGCCGCGACTCAGGTGCAGGCCTGGCGGCCGGATAGGACGGATCGCCTTCAGACCTGGCAGGAGATGCTCGAGCTCGCGCATCGCGGCGGCGTCCTCCTACCGCTCAGGCCGCCGCATTCGCTGATGAGCTTTTACACGCTCTGCGGCAATCTCGGCCGGCCTTGCCGCAGCGCCGAGAAGGGCGAGCTCGTCGATGCCGAAACGGGCGCCATGGCGGTCGAGCTGCTGCAGGAAATCTCGGCACTGATCGACCCCGCATGCTTCGGGATGGACCCGATCGCGGTGCTCGAGGCCATGGCGGTCGAAGCCTCGGCTGTCGCCTGCGCGCCGCTTATCTACGGCTATGTCAGCTACTCCATCGCCGGCTTTCGCCCGGCCCTTGTCCGCTTCGGCGATTTCCCGACCGTCGGCGCCGCCGGGCCGGTCGGCTCGGCGCTCGGCGGGACGGGTATAGCCGTCTCGGCCTTTTCGCAAGCGCCGGGAGAGGCGATCGATTTCGCCTATTGGGTGGCGAGCGGAGGCGTGCAGCGCGGCCTCTACGCGGCATCCGGCGGTCAGCCCGGCCATGGGGATGCCTGGCAGGACGATAAGGCCAATTCGGCGACCCATGATTTCTACCGCGCAACCCGGGCGACGCTCGAAGGCGCCTGGCTCCGGCCGCGCCACGACGGCTACATGGCGTTCCAGCAGGCGGGCTCGGATCGTCTGAACGACGGGCTGCGGAGCCGGGAGAGGCCGAGGCACGTGGTCGAAGAGCTCAACCGGTTGTTTCATGCGAGTTTTCGCTGAGGTCGAAATTGCCCCCATCCGCCTGCCGGCACCTTCCCCGCGGGCGCGCGCAAATTTCTCAAAAAAAGGAGCTCTGCAACTCCACCCCGCCTGCCCGCGTAAAGATTGGATTCAATCTTTCTTGGTAATTTACCGTTAGCAAGTCTCGTCAGTGGGTCCTGACGGCGCGGTTGCCGTCGGCTGTTGTATTGCGTGCGGGTCCTCATGCGTCCTTTTTCGGCTGTTTCAGCGATCGTCATAACGTGCCTGGTTCTATCGAGCTGCGGCTTCGGGGGGAGCAGACCGTCGCGGGAGACGACGAGCTCCGTCGTCCGTCCGGCAAGCCCGGTTCCCTCAGCGGCGGTCAGTGCCGTTGCCGCGCAAGCGGCGCCTCAGCCGGAGGCGCTTGCCTGGGCGGGAACCGTTCCGCAGCCGCAGGCCTTCATGCCGGCGGAAAGGGCCGTGGGCATGCCGGTCCCGGCCGAGCGACCCATCGCGATGCTCGCGCCGGAAAATCCCGCGCGCGAGCCGCGCGGCCGCTCGCGCGTCTACAGCCACAGTTTCCGCGATGCCCATCCGATCAATTTCGGTACCCGGTCGCCGCGCAAACTCGCCGTTCACGGTGTCGACGTTTCGCGTTGGCAGGGCGACATCAACTGGGCGAAGCTGCGCACGCAAGGCGCCAACTTCGCCTATATCAAGGCAACCGACGGCGGCGATCATCTCGATCCCATGTTCAAGAAGAACTGGCGCCGGGCCGACGAGGCCGGGCTGAAACGCGGCGCCTACCACTTCTTCTACTGGTGCCGCACGGCCGGCGAGCAGGCGGACTGGTTCATTCGCAACGTCCCCCGGGATCCGAGCGCGCTTCCGCCCGTCATTGATGTCGAGTGGAACGGCGAGTCGAGCTGCAAGCGGCGCCCTTCGCCCGAGCGGGTGCGGGAAAAGATGCAGGTCTTCATGGACAAGCTGGAGCGCCACTACGGCCAACGCCCGATCATCTATACCGCGCCGGATTTCTACCGCGACAATCTGCAGGGCGCGTTCCCCAATCATCCCTTCTGGCTGCGCTCGGTCGCGGCGCACCCGTCGAAGGTCTATCCCGGACGCAAATGGGTCTTCTGGCAATATTCGGGTTCGGGCCTGTCCCACGGCGTCGACGGGCGGATCGACCTCAACGTCTTCAACGGCAGCGAGGAAGACTGGCACAACTGGGTGTCGGCGCGCTCGAGCTGAGGGAATGCAAGTGACGCCGATCCGCCTGCTGCAGGCCAATGATGCGGCCTTCCCCGCACTTGCGGCCCTCATGGAGGAAATGCAGGCGCATTACCGCGTGGCCTGTCCGCCGCGCGCCGAGATCGTCGCGGGGCTTGAAGCCATGCCGCCGGGCGCGGAGATCCTCGTCGCCGAGGAGCGTCGTTCGGTGCTCGGTTTCGCCGCCTTCTCCGGGATTTACCCCGGGCCGGGCCTGAAGCCGGGCATGTTTCTGAAGGAACTCTACGTTAGCGGATCCCAACGCGGCCGGGGCCTCGGCCGGGCTTTGGTGCAGAAGCTCGCCAGCCTGGCGAAGGAGCGCGGGCTCTCGCGCATCGATTGGACGGCGGAGGCGGAAAACACACGGCTCCTCTCCTTCTATGAAGAGCTGGGCGGTGCAAGCAAACCGGACAAGCTCTTCTTCCGGCTCGACGGAGACGCGCTCGCGCGGCTGGCGGGCTGAGCCGGCGCGCCACGGCCCGGGGCCTCAGTCGCCCATGCCTTCTGCTTCCGCCATCAGCCATGCTTCGAAGGTCCGCATGGAAGCACTCGGCGCGATGTCACGCGGTTTGGCGAACCAGTAGCCGTAGTCGCTTCGATATCCAAAGCCGTTCGGATTGACGAGCTTTCCCGCGGCAAGGTCGTCGAGGATAAGGCCCCGCGGGATCAATGCCATTCCCTGTCCGGCAAGTGCCGCCCGGATCACCATCGTGTAATAGCCGAACCGCGTGGTGTGTCGCACCGCGAGGTCGTCCTTGCCGTGACCCTTGGCGAAATAATTCCAGTGCAGCGGGGTTTGCGGGTGCTCCAGCATGATGCCGTCGGCGAGATCCTCGATCGTCTCCGGAGTGCCGTTCTTCTCCCAGTAGGAAGGGGCGCTGACGACAAGAACCTCGCGCCCGAAGAGATAGCTGGTCTCCTCTTCAGGCAGCGGTTCGCTCAGGAAGCGGAATATCGCATCGGGCGTCTGGGACTGGGTCGGAGAAACGAACGTCGTGAACTGCACCTCAATCTCCGGGTGCTGCTCGGTAAAGCGAAGAAAGCGCGGCAGCAGCCACCGGTCCCCGAAAATGGGCGGCACCTGCAATCTCAGCACCCGTGGGCCCGGCTTCAGGCGCGCGACCCGAAGGGCGGCGTCCTCCATCGCCTTCAATGCGGTGCGCGCCTGTTCGATATAGATCGAGCCGACTTCCGTCGGGATCATGCCGCGCGGCGTCCGGGCGAAGACGGGACTGCCGATCAGGTCTTCGAGCGCCAGCAATTGCTTGCTGACGGCGCTCTGCGACAGCGACGTGCTTTCGGCGGCAGCGCTCGTCGATCCCCTTTCGGCCACCGCAAGCAGCACCTGAAGTGCGGTCGTCGAAGGCAAGCGCCGCCGTCCCGAAGCCATGAAATCCCTCCGCCAGGTTCAGCCGAATGCGAGATCGCGCTTCCGCTCCGCCCCGTTCCTTGCGCAGAACCTAAATAAGTGCCCGGAGCAAGGCTAGTCGTTTTTGTCATAGCTTGGTGAAATAACTTCGCTTGCCGGAGGATGCGGCCCGTGGGAGCTTCTCCGAAAGAATGAACAAATAAAGGGAACGAAAATGACTGAGCCCACTCAGCTTTGGGGTGGACGTTTCAAGTCCGGACCGTCCGAAGCGCTTGCAAACCTGTCACGCGCGCCGCGATCTTACTTTCGACTTTACAGGGAAGATATTGCAGGTTCGCGCGCCCATGCTTCCGAGTTGAAGCGGGCTGGCGTCCTGGACGAGAGTGAATTCTCCGCGATACGCGCGGCGCTGGAAGGCATCGAAGCCGATGTCGGTGCCGGCCGAGAGGAGCCGATTGCGGCTGACGAGGATCTGCATACCTTTCTCGAACGTCTTTTGACGGCGCGCCTCGGCACGCTTGGCGGCAAGCTTCGCGCCGGGCGGTCGCGCAACGACCAGACGGCAAACAATACGCGCCTCTATCTGCGGCGCATGGCGCGGGAGCTTTCCCGGGGCGTGATCGCCATCGAAGAAGCCCTGACCGAGCAGGCATCTCGGCATACGGAGACCGTGATGCCCGGCTTTACCCATCTTCAGCCGGCCCAGCCGGTCGTGCTCGGCCATCACCTGATGGCGCACGCGCAGTCACTGCTGCGCGACCTGCAGCGTTTTGCCGATTGGGATCGCCGCTTCGATCGCTCGCCTCTGGGTGCAGCCGCGCTCGCCGGATCCGGCATTGCGCGCCGCCCCGACCTCTCAGCCATCGATCTCGGCTATTCGGCCGCTTGCGAGAACTCCATCGATGCCGTCGCCGCGCGCGATCACGTCGCCGAATTCCTCTTCATCTGCTCGCTGGTGGCGGTGGATCTTTCGCGGCTTGCGGAGGAAATCTGCCTTTGGAGCTCCAAGCAGTTCAGCTGGGTGCGGCTACATGATTCCTATTCCACCGGCTCCTCGATCATGCCGCAGAAGAAGAACCCCGACGTCGCCGAGCTGACGCGCGGCATGTCGGGCACGCTGATCGGCAACATCGCCGGCTTCCTCGCGACCATGAAGGCGATGCCGCTCGCCTATAATCGCGACCTCGCCGAGGACAAACGCAGCCTTTTCGAGACGATCGACGTTCTCGAACTGGTCCTGCCCGCCTTTGCCGGCATGGTGGGAACGCTGGAATTCGACGTGGATAAGCTGCGCGAGGAAGCGCCGAAGGGCTTCACGCTTGCGACCGAAGTGGCCGACTGGCTGGTTGGCCGGGACGTGCCCTTCGCCGAAGCGCACGAGATCACCGGCGCAGTGGTGCGCTATTGCGAAGAGCGCGGACACGATTTTGCCGGTCTGACGGCGGAGGACCTGCCGGGGATCGATCCGCGGCTTCAGCCGGAGATGCTCGCGGCACTCGCCCTCGAAAAGGCGCTTGCCAGCAGAAACGGCTACGGTGCAACGGCGCCGGAGAAGGTTCGCGAGCAGATCGCCCGCTTCGAAACGGCGCTCGCCGAATGCCGCGCCTTCGCCGGCGGCCCGATCGGCGGCGCGGCCTTTGCGGGAGCGAAGAACGGCGCAGAGGAGGCGCGACGCCGATGAATGTGGCAAGCTTCGCAACTCAGCCTTCGGATTCCAAATACGAGATCGCGCACCTGAAACTGGTGCCGAAGCGCCATATCGGACGAATGATCGCGGCGGGCGTCGTGCTCCTGCTGTTTGCGGGCCTGGTGCGGGCCTTCAGCGTCGGGCAGATCGAATGGAGCTATGTCCGCGATTTTCTCTTCGCGCCCGCCATCCTCGCCGGCCTCTACAACACCCTGCTTATGACCGTTGCCGCCATGGGGCTCGGCATCGTCCTCGGCGTCGTCATCGCCATCATGCGGATATCAGGCAATCCGGTGCTGTCGTCGATCGCAATCGGCTATATCTGGGTCTTTCGCGGCGCCCCGGCGCTGCTGCAGTTGATGCTGTGGTTCAACCTGGCCCTCATCTTCCCGACGCTCGGCATTCCGGGACTGTTCGAGTTCAGGACGGTCGACGTCATGACGCCCTTCGTCGCGGCCGTACTCGGGCTCGGAATATCCCAGGGCGCCTATACTTCGGAGGTGGTGCGAAGCGGGCTTCTGTCCGTCGACAGCGGCCAGTACGAGGCTGCGCGCACGATCGGCATGACGCAGATGATGATGCTGCGCCGTGTCGTCCTGCCGCAGGCGATGCGCGTCATGGTGCCGCCGGTCGGCAACGAGGTGATCGGCATGGTGAAGCTGACGTCGCTCGCCAGCGTCATCCAGTATTCCGAGATCCTCCACAACGCGCAGATCATCTATTTCGCCAATACCCGCGTACTCGAGCTGCTGCTGGTCGCGAGCTTCTGGTACCTGCTCGTCGTCTCCGTGCTCTCGATAGGGCAGCACTATATCGAGCGCTATTTCGGCCGCGGTTCGAAATCGATCCGCTCGTCCATGTGAGGTCGGTCATGAACCAGGATATTCTCGTCAAGGCTATCGACGTCACGAAGAACTACGGCACGTTCCGCGCTCTCGACAAGGTCAGCATGGAGGTCGCTCGCGGAGAGGTGAGCTGCATCATCGGTCCCTCCGGCTCGGGCAAGAGCACGCTTCTGCGCTGCATCAACCTTCTGGAGCGGATGGACGGTGGAGCGATCTGGGTCAAGGACGAACTGATCGGCTACCGCCGCGACGGCAACAATCTCCACGAGATCAGCGATGCGGAGATCTCGCGCCAGCGGCGGCGGATCGGCATGGTTTTCCAGCGTTTCAACCTGTTCCCGCACAAGACCGCGCTGGAAAACATCATCGAGGGTCCGGTGCAGGTCCTCGGCGAGCCGGTGAAGGAAGCGCGCGACAGGGCCTCGGCATTGCTGGAGCGGGTGGGGCTCGCGGACAAGGCGAACCATTACCCTTCGGAACTTTCCGGGGGCCAGCAGCAGCGCGTCGCGATCGCCCGGGCCATGGGCATGCGGCCGGATCTCATTCTCTTCGACGAACCCACATCGGCGCTCGACCCGGAACTGGTGTCGGAAGTGCTCGACGTGATGCGGGACCTTGCCGCTTCCGGCATGACGATGATCGTCGTCACCCATGAGCTCGGCTTCGCCCGCAATGTGGCGAATACCGTAACCTTCATGGAGACCGGCAAGGTGGTCGAAACAGGCTTGGCATCGGAGGTTCTCAGCACCCCGAAAAGTGCCCGAACGGCGGAGTTCATCAAAGCCGTTCACAGCTGAGGAACAGCATGACGGCGGCAGACGACGCCGCCGGCTAGAACCAGGACAAAATGGGGAACCACATGAACAAGCACATCGCAGCGCTCACGGTCGCATGCCTCGCCGCAACCTCCGCCAATGCCGCCGGCTTGCCCGAGCGGGTGAAGTCGGCCGGCAAGGTCGTCGTCGCCAACCAGCCGAACTATCCGCCGATGGAATATGTCGATCCGGCGACCAACGAACTTAAGGGTGTCGACATCGATCTCGGCGTTGCGCTTGCCAAGGAGCTCGGCACCACGGTCGAGTGGTCGAATATCGGCTTCGAGCAGATGATCTCGTCGCTTCAGACCGGCCGCGTGGACCTTATCCATAGCGGCATGAGCGATCTTCCGAAGCGGCGCGAGACGCTCGACTTCATCGATTACATGAAATCCGGCGCGCAGTTCTACACGTCCTTTGCCCGCAAGGACGAGTTCAAGACGCTGACCGATTTTTGCGGCAAGACCGTCGGCATGAGCCGCCGCACCTCCTTCCCGGACGAGACGGCGAAATGGAGTGCTGCCAATTGCGAAGCCAAGGGGCTGCCGGCCATCAAGGTCGTCGGCACGGAAGGCTCCGCCGATGCCCGCGCCCAGCTGAAGCAAGGCCGGCTCGACGCTGCGGTCCAGGGTTCCGAAACCCTGCCCTATCTGATGGATCTCGAGAAGGACACCTACGCCGTCGTGGGCGAGCCCTTCACCGTAGTCTATCAGGGCATCGGTTTCGCCAAGAAGGACACGGAACTGCGCGACGCCTATGCCGCAGCGCTGAAGGCCCTGATGGAATCAGGAGAATACAAGGCGATTTTCGCCAAATACGGCCTCGAGGGCACCTTGCTCGATGGCATTTACGTCAATGGCGAAGCGGTGAAGTAATTCGCCGCGCTGCGGCCCCGCCGAAGAGGCCGGGCCGCAATATGCGCCGTCGCCGACCGATTCTCGACAAACCATGAGCAGTTCCATGCCCCGCGTTGCTGCCGACGCGCCGGTCGACAGGCTGGCATCCTTTCTTTCAGCGCTCAGCTTCCAAGCGCTTCCCGGCGATGTCGTCGAAAAGACGAAAGTCCACATCGCCGACACGATCGGCGCGGCCCTGGCAGGGGCCCGTTCGGCGGAAGCCCGCATCGCCCGCCGGTCCGCCGGCGCGCCCGGCAGCGCGCTGATCTGGGGCACCGGCGACCGCGCAGCTGCGCGTGAGGCCGCGCTCATAAACGGGGTGGCGGCCCATGCTTTCGAACTCGACGATTCCGGCGGCTGCGACCATTCGGGCGCCGTCGTCATTCCCGCCGTTCTGGCTGCGGTTGCCGAAGCGAAGCAGCCGGTGACGGGCAGGGAGCTCATCGCCAGCGTGGCTGCGGGCTACGAGACCGGGCGGCGTGTCCTCGAAGCGGCGGGCGGATACGACAAGCACAACGGGCTCGGCTGGCATTCCACGGGCACCTGCGGCACGCTTGCGGCTGCGGCGGCCGTTGCCAGGCTTTCCTGTTTCGACGATCTTGCCACGCGCGATGCGATCACGCTCGCCACCAGCTTCTCCTCCGGTCTCTGGGCCTTCATTCACGACGGATCGCAGGCGAAGAAGATCCATGCCGGCCGCGCGGCCGAAGGCGGGCTGCTCGCGGCGCGGTTGGCAGGGGAGGGCCTTGCCGGCCCCTCCAAAGTCTTCGACGACGTCTGGGGCGGCTTTTTCCGGACGTTCAACAAGGATGTCTGCGAGCCGCAGAAGCTATGCGAAAGACTCGGCGAAGACTGGAAGGTGAGACGCGCGGTCCTCAAGCCTTACGCCTCCTGCCGGGGCGCCCATTCGGCGATCGATGCGCTGGACGACCTGCTTTCGGAAACGGGCCGCGATGCAGCTGAGATCGACAGGATCGAGTTGCGGTTGAGCGCCATGCTGATGGGCATGTGCGGCGCCCGGGAGAGCGGCGCCATGGCGCCCACGCAGATGAGCCTGCCCTATGCGCTTGCGGCACGCTGCGTGTTCCTGACGGCCGGGCTCCAGGCCTATGCCGCCGACCGGCGCGCCGATCCCCGCCTGCGGGCCGTCATGGACCGCATGCTGCTGACGGTAGACGATGGGATGCAGCCGCTCGACGAGCCGGTCGTCACGCTTCTTTTCAAGGACGGCGTCCGCCTGTCGCGCATGGTGCCCCGCGCGACCGGCTCCGCCGAAAGGCCGATGCGTTCCGCCGCCGTCCGCACCAAGTTCGAAGAGCTCGCCGCGATGAGCATCGAAACGGAGCAGGCGGACCGGGTCTGGCGGATGCTCGCCGAGCTCGAACACCTCGAGGATTGCCGCGCTCTGGAGTCCCTGCTCGCCGGCGACGGCGACAAGCGGTCCGTCTTTTGCTGAGGATTTCGCCATGACCTACGACCTGACGCCGCGTCCGCTCAATCCGGCGCCCCAAACGCCGGCGATGACCTGGCCGAACGGCGCGAAGAGCGCCGTCTTCATCGGCTTCGACGTGGACGCCGAAACCGCATGGATCGGCAACAACCCTTCGAATGTGGACCGGATGGTGACCACCTCCCATGGCGGCTACGATGCGCGCGTCGGCATCGCCAGGGTCGTCGAACTGATGGCGGAACTGGCGATGAAGGCGACATTCTTCACGCCCGGATGGACGGCGCTCGCTCATCCCGCGGCCTGCGAGAAGATTGTCGCGGCCGGACACGAGATCGGCCACCATGGCTATCTTCACAAGATGCCGGATCGCGACCGGCTGGAGGAGACATTCGAGGAGATCGACCGCGGCTTCGAGGCGCTGCAGCGGGCATTCGGAATCCGTCCCGTCGGCTACCGCGCGCCCTCGGGAGAGAACTTTCCCGAGCTCATCGCTTATCTTGCCAAATCGGGCATCCGCTATTCCAGCTCGTTTCGCGACGACATCCTGCCCTACCGGCACGCGTCGGCGGACCGCGTGCCGGGCCCGGTGGAGATTCCGGTCAATTTCGCATTCGACGACTGGAATTTCGGCATGTCCAGCCGCTCGAGCGCGCGGCCGCTCTTCGGCCGCGAAGCCGTCCTCGCGCTGTGGATCGACGAATTCGAGGCCACCCATGCCTGGGGCGGCGTCACGACGCTCGTCCTGCACCCGCAAGTGTCCGGCCGTCCGATGCGCTGGCACCTCCTTCGCGACTTCCTGCGCCATGTTCAGGCAAAAGGCGACGTGTGGATCGCAACCGGCAAGGAGATCGCCGGCCATTTCGAGACGCTGGAACGGCAACGCGGCGCATCATGACGGCGCTTCCCGCACACCCTCATTCCTGTGCTTGTCACAGGAATCCAGCCAGGCCAAGTCCTTGGGCTGAATAGACTCTTCTGCGCCGCAGACGCGTCGCTGCTGGATCCCTGTGACGAGCACAGGGATGAGGGGGAGAATCGTCAGACCAGATTCCAGATCCGTCGCGCATTGCCGGAGAGCAGCTTCGTCCGTTCTTGGGGACTGCAGCCTTCGATGAGGGCCTGGGTGGCCGCGACCCAGGTCGAGAGGTTGCCGCCGAGGGTGCAGACCGGCCAGTCGCTGCCCCAGACGACCCGGTCCCATCCGAAAACCGAGATCGTGTGCTCGACATAGGGGCGGATGGAGTCGAGCGCCCAGTCTTCCTCCGCATAGGCGACCACGCCGGAGATTTTGGCGACGACATTCGGGCGGCGGGCGATCTCGGTCATATGGTCGCGCCAGGGGTGCTCCGCGTGACCCTTTATGTCGGGAACGCCGCAGTGATCGAGAATGAACCGAACGTCGGGCGCGAGGTCGGCGAGCGCAATCGCCTTCGGAATCTGATGCGGCAAAACGCAAAGATCGAAGGTGAAGCGGGTGCCCGAGAGCCGCTTGACGTTTTCGCGGAAGAGAGGCTGCTCCGAGAGGTCGTCGGCAACCACGTGCAGCACCCGCCTGAAACCCTTGACGAAGGCGTTCGCCTCCTGCCGCTCGAGATAGGCGGCGAAGCCTTCCTCTTCCGGGCGGCAAGCCGCGATCGCGCCTTTGAGGAGGCTTCCGGGCCCACCCGCAAGACGCGCGACCTCGCGCGTTTCGAGTTCGATTTCAGCCGGGTCGACGTCCACTTCCATATGCAGCGAGGCGGCGATGCCGACGCGCTTTGCCTCCGCCGCATAGGTGGCATAGAGAAAATCGCGATCGAGCGCGGGAACGCCGGCGAGCCACGGATAGTTGAGCGCGGATTTGTCGATCAAATGCAGATGCGTGTCAATGATCAAGGCTGCTCCTCCTCTTCGTTCAAACAAGAAGTCTTTTCGGCGCGGATCAGCCCTGCGCGACATCGGCACCGGCGAGCGCCGAAAGCTGCGATGCGGTCTTGAGCAGCAGCGATATGGTCTCGGTGATGTCAGGGGCCGAAGGATTGTTGACCAGGGAGATATAGGGGCAGGTGAGCGCTGCGATGCTGCGCCCGTCGGGCCCCAGGATCGGGGCCGAGAGGTTGTAGACACCGGCGGTCTGGGCACTTGCCATCATCTCGTACCCGCGCTCGCGGATCTGGTCGAGACGGGCGTAGAATTCCGGGGTGAGATTGATCTCGTCCCTGCTGCGCACATGTTCGGAGATCATCATTTCCCGTTCCTCCGGCGAACGGAATGCAAGCAGCACGTGGCCCGATCCGGTGTCGAACAGGCTGATATGCGAGCCCACCCGGATCGAAATACCCCAATAATCCGGCGCCTCCTGCTGGGCGATCACGACGGCGGAGCCGCGGTCGAATACGGCAAGTTGGTTGGCCTGCTTCGACCGCTGGGCGAGCTCACGCATCAGCGGCGTCGCGAAGGAAGCGAGCCGGCGCACGGGCGCGTGCAACTGCGCCAATCCGAAGAGCTTCAGAGTCAGCGAATAGAGATCGCCGTCGATACGGGTCACGTAGCCGCGGCGCACGAGACGGTCGAGCATGCGGTAGAATTCGTTCGGACTGCGGTTCAGCCTCTTCGAAATCTCCGCCTGCGTGAGGCCGCCGTCGACGCTGGCAAGCAGCTCCAGTATGTCCAGGCCCTTGTCGAGTGCCGGCGCGCGATACTTGTCGGACTCATCATTGTCCATCCGCGTCTCTCCCAGATGAATATTCCTCCCCATATACGCATGAAAGGCGCAAGGCGGAAGGGAATAGCTCTTGACCATCCATAAATTTATCGTTTGTATATAAATTAGTTTCTCACGGATGAGGACTCATGCTCCTGGAGAAGGGCGTGTTCAGCGGAGGAAATACAATGAACAGGCTGCTTTCCGGCGTATCGGCCGGAGTGATCATGCTTGCTTGCGCAATGGGGGCGGCCAAGTCCGCGGACCTGCCCGGCAAGTTCGAGGGCGTGACCATCGACGCCAAGCTGATCGGTGGACAGCAGTACGAAAAGCTCTACGAGCGCATTGGTGAATGGGAGAAGGCGACCGGCGCCAAGGTCAATATCCTGTCGAAGAAGAACCACTTCGAACTGGACAAGGAGATCAAGTCCGACATCGCCACCGGCGGCCTCACCTGGTGCGTCGGTTCGAATCATTCGTCCTTCGCGCCGCAATATCCGGACATCTATGCCGACCTTTTCGGGCTCATCCCTTCCGAGGAAGTGGCCAAATTCGTGCCGGCGGTGATCGACGCCTCGACGCTCGACGGCAAGCTCGTCATGCTGCCGCGTGCGCAGTTCGACGTCTCCGCCCTGTATTTCCAGAAGAGCCTCTATCAGGACGAGGCGAAGAAGACCGAATTTAACGCCAAATACGGCTATGACCTCGCGCCGCCGGACACCTGGGCTCAGGTGAGCGACCAGGCGGAATTCTTCGCCGCTCCACCGAATTTCTACGGCACCCAGTTCGCCGGCAAGGAGGAAGCGATCAACGGCCGCTTCTACGAAATGCTGGTCGCCGAGGGTGGTGAATATCTCGACAAGGACGGCCGCCCGGCCTTCAATTCGGAAGCGGGCGTGCGCGCCCTCGAATGGTTCGTCAAGCTCTACAAGGACAAGGCGGTACCGCCGGGCACCACCAACTATCTCTGGGACGATCTCGGACAGGGCTTCGCCTCGGGCTCGATCGCGGTCAATCTCGACTGGCCCGGCTGGGCATCCTTCTTCAATGATCCGAAATCGTCGAAGGTCGCCGGCAATGTCGGAGTCAAGGTTCAGCCGGCCGGCTCCTCCGGCAAGCGCACCGGCTGGTCCGGGCATCACGGCTTCTCGGTGACCGAATCTTGCGCCGACAAGGAGGCAGCCGCCTCGCTCGTCTGGTGGCTGACCAACGAGGACAGCCAGAAGCTCGAATCCGCCGCCGGCCCGCTGCCGACGCGAAGCGCCGTCTGGGACTTCAACATCAAGGCCGCTGAAGGCGACGCCTACAAGACCGAGGTCCTGCAGGCCTTCCAGGAAGCAGCAAAGCATGCCTTCCCGGTGCCGCAGACGGCTGAGTGGATCGAGATCTCCAACGCGGTCTATCCGGAGCTGCAGGCGGCGATCCTCGGCGACAAGACGTCGAAGGAAGCGCTCGACGCCGCCGCCGAAAAGGCGACCGGCATCCTCGAAGACGCCGGCAAGCTCTGATCCCGATTGAAAGGCGGCGCCGGACCGTTTCGGCGCCGCCGCGCATGTGAACTCTTCCCAGGATCTCCGATGAAGCTCTCGAAACTGTCAGCACCCACGCTTCTGCTGCTTCCGGCCTTCATCGTCCTGGCAGTCTTCATCGTGCTGCCGCTCATCTTCTCGCTTTATTCGAGTTTCACGCCGTTCCGTCTGACGAAGCCGGACTCGCTTTGGGTCTTCATCGGTTTCCGGAACTATGTGAACGTCCTCACCAATGCCGAATTCTGGGTGGCATTCGGCCGGACGGTGCTCCTGCTCACCGTCGCGCTCAACGCCGAGATGTTCTTGGGTCTTGGCCTGGCGCTGCTCGTCAACAAGGCGACTTACGGCCAGCGGGCGCTGCGGACCGCGATGATGTTTCCGATGATGTTCTCGCCCGTGCTGGTGGGCTTCCAGTTCAAGTTCCTGTTCAACGACAATATCGGCTTCGTCAACAACGCGCTGCAGTCGCTGGGCCTCACCGACCGTGCCATCCCCTGGCTGATCGACGGCAATCTCGCGCTCTTCTCGATCATCGTCGCCGAGGTCTGGTCGTCGACCGCGGTTTTTGCGATCCTCATTCTCGCCGGGCTGCTTGCCATGCCCAAGGATCCGGTCGAAGCGGCCCATGTCGACGGCTGCACCCCGTGGCAGACCTTCCGCTACGTCACCTGGCCCTATCTGATGCCCTTCGCCTTCATCGCGATGACGATCCGCTCGCTCGACGTCGCGCGCGCCTACGACATTGTGAAGATCATGACGGATGGCGGACCGGCCAAGCGCACCGAACTGCTCTGGACGCTTATCGGACGTACCGCCTATGGCGACGCCCGCATGGGGATGGCCAATGCGATGGCCTATGTCGCCATCCTGCTGTCGATCGTCTTCACCGTCTACTTCTTCCGCAAGCTCGCCGCGGCGCGCCAGCAGATTGGAGCCGAGTGGTAATGGATACGAACGCGTCTCATCGCCTCAGGCGGCGGTTGCTGAAGGTCGCGCACCTGGTGGGGCTCTTTCTCGCCATGCTGGTCATCTGCCTACCGGGCCTCTGGATCGTGCTTTCGTCGCTACGGCCGACGGTCGAGATCATGGCCAAGCCGCCGGTCTGGATTCCGGAGACGCTCTCGCTCGACGCCTACCGGGCGATGTTCTCGGGCGCAGGCCAGGGCGGCGTCCCGGTCTGGGATTATTTCCGCAACTCGCTGATCGTATCGGTCACCTCCACCGTCATCGCGCTGGCGATCGGCCTTTCCGGCGGCTATGCCTTTGCGCGCTACCGGTTCAAGGCGAAGTCGGCGATCTTCCTCGGCTTCATGCTGACGCGCGCGGTGCCGGGCATCGCGCTGTCGCTGCCGCTCTTCATGCTCTATGCGCGAACCGGCATCATCGATACGCATTTCTCGCTCATCCTCACCTATGTCGCGCTCAACGTTCCCTTCACGATCTGGCTGATCGATGGATTCTTCCGCCAGGTGCCGAAAGACCTCGCGGAAGCCGCGCAGATCGACGGCTGCACGCCCTGGCAAGCCTTCTGGCAGGTGGAGTTTCCGCTCGCCGGCCCGGGCATTGCGTCGGCCGGTATCTTCGCTTTCCTGACCTCCTGGAACGAATATGCGCTCGCTTCGCAGATTACCCGCTCCGTCAATTCCAAGACCTTGCCCGTGGGGCTCCTCGACTACACCGCCGAATTCACCATCGACTGGCGCGGCATGTGCGCGCTTGCGGTCGTCATGATCGTTCCGGCGCTGACCCTCACCTTCATCATTCAGAAGCACCTCGTCTCGGGCCTGACCTTCGGCGCGGTGAAAGGATAATCGTTCATGGCGCCCGTTACGCTTAAGAAGCTCGTCAAGCGCTACGGCGCTCTGGAAGTCGTGCACGGCATCGATCTCGAAGTGAAGGATCGCGAATTCATCGCGCTCGTCGGACCTTCGGGCTGCGGCAAGTCGACGACGCTGCGCATGATCGCGGGGCTCGAGGAGGTCAGCGGCGGCGCGATCGAGATCGGCGGGCGGAAGGTCAACGACCTGCCGCCGCGGGCGCGCAACATCTCGATGGTCTTTCAGTCCTATGCGCTCTACCCGCATATGACGGTTTCCGAGAATATGGGCTTCTCGCTGAAAATCGCCGGGCGTCCGGCGGAAGAGATCAAGACGCGCGTTGCCGAGGCAGCGGCGATCCTCGATCTCGGCCATCTTCTCGAACGCCGCCCCTCGCAACTGTCGGGCGGCCAGCGCCAGCGCGTCGCCATGGGTCGCGCGATCGTGCGGCAGCCGGACGTTTTTCTCTTCGATGAGCCTCTATCAAATCTCGATGCGAAGCTCAGGACCCAGGTGCGCACCGAGATCAAGAAACTGCACGCGCGCATGCAGGCGACGATGATCTACGTCACCCACGACCAGGTGGAGGCGATGACGCTCTCCGACCGCATCGTCATCATGCGCGACGGGCATATCGAGCAGGTGGGCACGCCGGAGGATGTCTTCCGCCGCCCGGCGACCAAGTTCGTCGCCGGCTTCATCGGCTCGCCGCCGATGAACATGGAGGAGGCGGTCCTGACGGACGGAAAGCTGGCCTTTGCAAGCGGCGCGACCCTGCCGCTTCCGCCACGCTTCCGTTCCTTGGTTCGCGAGGGCCAGAAAGTGACCTTCGGGCTCAGGCCGGACGATGTCTATCCTTCGGGGCACGGCCTCCATGCCGGCGACGCGGACGCCGTCCACGAGATCGAGCTTCCGGTCACGATCACCGAGCCGCTCGGCAACGAAACCCTGGTTTTCACCCAGTTCAACGGGCGGGATTGGGTCTCGCGCATGCTCAACCCTCGGCCGCTGCGCCCGGGCGAGGCAGTGCCCATGAGCTTCGATCTGTCCCGGGCGCATCTCTTCGACGGCGAGACCGGAAAGGCTTTGGCAGGCTGACATGGCAAGGATCGGGAAAATAGAACTGCGGATGGTGGATCTTCCGCCGAAGGTCAAGCGGACCGATGCCATCCAGAGCTTCGTGAGCCAGGAAACGCCGATCGTCACGATCACGGATGCCGACGGCGCGACCGGCACGGGCTACAGCTACACGATCGGCACCGGCGGATCCTCCGTCATGCGGCTGCTCTCCGATCACCTGATTCCGATCCTGCTCGGGGAAGATGCGGATTGCATCGAGGCACTTTGGCACAAGATGGAGTTTGCGACGCATGCGACGACCATCGGCGCCATCACGGCCTTGGCGCTCGCCGCCGTGGATACGGCGCTATGGGACCTGCGGGCGAAGAAGCAGAAGCTGCCGCTCTGGAAACTGGCCGGCGGGGCGAAGGAAAGCTGCCCGCTCTACACCACCGAGGGCGGCTGGCTGCATATCGAAAAGCAGGCCCTCGTAGACGACGCATTGCAGGCGAAGGCCAAGGGCTTCTCCGGATCGAAGGTGAAGATCGGCAAGCCGAGCGGGGCGGAGGATTACGACAGGCTCTCAGCCATGCGCGCAGCCCTTGGCGACGGCTTCGAAATCATGACGGATTGCAATCAGGGCTTCACCGTCGACGAGGCGATCCGCCGCGCCGCCCGGCTCCGCGAGCTCGATCTCGCCTGGATCGAGGAACCGTTGCCGGCGGACGATCTCGACGGCCACATCCGTCTAACGCGGTCGACGCCGACGCCGATCGCCGTCGGCGAATCCATCTATTCGATCCGCCATTTCCGCGAATATATGCAGAAGGGCGCCTGCTCGATCGTCCAGGTGGACGTGGCGCGGATCGGCGGCATCACCGCCTGGCTGAAAGTGGCCCATGCGGCGGAAGCCTTCGACATTCCCGTCTGCCCGCATTTCCTGATGGAACTGCATGTGAGCCTCGTTTGCGCGGTGCCCAATGGGAAGTATGTCGAATACATTCCGCAGCTCGATGATCTGACGCAGAAGGGAATGGAGATCCGGGAGGGCAGGGCGAGCGCGCCCTCCGATCCCGGCATCGGCATCGCCTGGGACTGGGAAGCGGTAAAGGCGCGCTCGGTCGCCGAGTTCACCCGCGAGTTCCGCCGGTAGAAGGGAACGGTCATGCAGAGAATGGGAATGGTGATCGGGCTCGAGCCTTCGAAAATTGCTGAATACAAGCGGCTGCATGCGGCCGTCTGGCCGGAGATCCTCGCGCTGATCAGCGAGTGCAACATCACCAATTATTCGATCTTCCTGAAGGAGCCGGAAAATCTTCTCTTCAGCTATTGGGAATATGTCGGGGAGGACTTCGAAGCCGACATGGCGAAAATGGCGGCACATCCGAAGAACCAGGAATGGTGGTCGGTGTGCATGCCCTGCCAGAAGCCGCTCGAAAGCCGCAGGCAAGGCGAGTGGTGGGCGCTGATGGAGGAAGTCTTCCACCATGACTGAGACATTCGATCCCTCATCGCTGCGGCAATGGTGGCCGAAGCCGGTTGCGCCACGCCCCATCGTCATCTTCGGTGCGGGCAGCATCGTCGGCGACGCCCATCTTCCGGCCTATAGGAACGCAGGCTTCCCGGTGGCCGGCATCTTCGATCCGGACGCCGGGAAAGCGACGGCGCTCGCGCGGGCGTGGGATGTCAGGGCGTTTACGAGCGAAGGGGAAGCTCTTTCGGCGGAGAACGCGATCTTCGATCTCGCGACGCCGCCGGCCGCGCACGCCTCGATCCTCTCGAAACTGCCGAAGGGCTCCTTTGCGCTGATCCAGAAGCCGATGGGCAGCGATCTTGCGGCGGCGACCGGGATTCTTGAAATCTGCCGAGAGCGGAACATCAGGGCGGCGGTGAATTTTCAGCTCCGCTTCGCGCCGATGATGCTGGCGCTCAAGGACGCGATCGCCAGGGGCTATCTCGGCGAGGTGGTCGATTTCGACGCCTGGCTGGCGCTTGCCACGCCCTGGGGCCTCTGGCCGTTCCTGAAGGGGCTGCCGCGCATCGAGATCGCGATGCATTCCATCCACTACCTGGATCTCGTGCGCAGTCTCCTCGGCGATCCGCGGGGTGTTCACGCCAAGACCATCGGCCATCCAAACCACGATGTGGCCCAGACCCGCACCGCCGCGATCCTCGACTACGGCGATGCCGTGCGCTGCGTGCTTTCCGTCAACCACGACCACGATTTCGGGCGGAGGTTCCAGGCCTGTGAATTCCGCATCTGCGGGACGAGGGGTGCCGCCTATGTCAAGCTCGGCGTCAATCTCGACTACCCGCGCGGCGAGCCGGACGAGCTGTGGATTCGCCCAGCCGGGGGTGCCGACTGGATTCAGGTGCCGCTTGAAGGTTCATGGTTCCCCGATGCCTTCGCCAACCGGATGGCCAATCTGCAACGCCATGCCTGCGGCGAGGACGATGAACTCATAGGGTCGATCGAGGACGCATGGCGGACCATGGCCCTGGTGGAGGCCGCCTATCAATCGAGCGCGCGCCCGGCAACGCCGATCGCAGCGCTTCCATTGGAAAAGTAAAATGAGCGAGCAGACGATCTATTACGAGGACTACGAACAGGGCCATGTGCGGCTGACGAGCGGACGCACGATCACGGAAACGGACTTCGTGGTCCATGCCGGGCATACGGGTGATTTCTTCCCGCACCACATGGACGCGGAGTTTGCCAAAACGCTCCCCGGCGGTCAGCGCATTGCCCACGGCACAATGATCTTCTCGATCGGTGTCGGGCTCACCGCCTCCTTGATCAACCCGGTCGCCTTCTCTTACGGTTACGACCGTCTGCGATTCGTGCGCCCTGTCCATATCGGCGATACGATCCGCACCCGCGTCACCATCGCCGCCAAGGAAGACGATCCGAAGCGCCCGAGGGCCGGCCGGGTCGTCGAGCGGTGCGAGGTCATCAACCAGCGCGGCGAGGTCGTTCTTGCCGCGGATCACATTTTGATCGTCGAACGCAAACCTGAGGGAACCATCCAATGACAGCGAACCTTGCCGGAAAGGTCGTCCTCGTTACAGCTGCGGCGCAGGGCATAGGACGCGCAACCGCACTTGCCTTCGCCAAGGCCGGTGCCAAGGTCCATGCGACCGATATCAACGCGGACGCCGTTGGCGGCCTCGAAGGTGAGGCGGGCATCAGCACCCACCGGCTGGACGTCCTCGACACCGCTGCGGTCGAAGCACTGGTCGCGGAGATCGGGGCCGTGGACGTGCTCTTCAACTGCGCCGGTTTCGTCCATGCAGGCTCGGTGCTCACGATGAAGGACGAGGACCTCGATTTCGCCTTCGATCTGAATGTCAAGTCGATGATCCGCACCATCCGCGCGGTGCTGCCCGGCATGATCGCACGCAAGGACGGGTCGATCGTCAATATGGCCTCGGTGGCCTCCAGCATCAAAGGCGTGCCGAACCGCTTCGCCTATGGCGTGACCAAGGCAGCCGTCATCGGGCTGACGAAAGCCGTTGCGGCGGATTATGTGGGCGACGGTATTCGCTGCAATGCGATCTGCCCGGGAACGGTCGAAAGTCCGTCGCTCGAAAGCCGCATGCGGGCACAGGGAGACTACGAAACGGCGCGTGCGGCCTTTATCTCCCGCCAGCCGATGGGCCGCCTTGGCACGCCCGAAGAGATCGCCGACCTTGCCGTCTATCTCGCCGGCGCCACCTACACCTCCGGCCAGGCCTACGCAATCGACGGCGGCTGGACCATTTGAACGCTCAATCAGGGAAAAGCACATGAAACTTCTTCGTTATGGCGAACCGGGCCAGGAAAAGCCGGGTCTTCTCGGTTCCGACGGCATCATCCGCGATCTTTCCGGCCACGTGTCCGATCTCGCCGCCGGGGCCCTCGACCCCAGCAAGCTTGACGAACTCGCGAAGCTCGATGTCGAGACGCTGCCTGCCGTGTCCGGCAATCCGAGGCTTGGTCCCTGCGTCGCAGGTACGGGAAAGTTCATCTGCATCGGCCTCAACTATTCCGATCACGCCGCCGAGACGGGCGCGACCGTGCCGCCGGAGCCGATCATCTTCATGAAGGCGACCTCCGCGATCGTCGGGCCCAACGACGATCTGATCCTGCCGCGTGGTTCGGAAAAGACCGACTGGGAAGTGGAACTCGGCATCGTTATCGGAAAGACGGCGAAATATGTGAGCGAGGCAGACGCACTCGACTACGTCGCCGGCTATTGCACGGTCCACGATGTCTCCGAACGCGCTTTCCAGACGGAGCGTCACGGTCAGTGGACGAAGGGCAAGTCCTGCGACACCTTCGGGCCGACCGGACCATGGCTCGTCACCAAGGACGAGGTGGCGGACCCGCAGGATCTCGCAATGTGGCTGAAGGTCAACGGCGAGACGATGCAGGACGGCTCGACCAAGACGATGGTCTACGGCGCCGCCTATCTCGTCTCCTATCTCTCGCAGTTCATGTCGCTGCGCCCCGGTGATATCATCTCGACGGGCACGCCGCCGGGCGTCGGCATGGGCATGAAGCCGCCGCGCTATTTGAAGGCCGGCGACGTCGTCGAACTCGGCATAGAGGGCCTCGGCAGCCAGAAGCAGAGCGTTCGCGCCGACGCCTGAGCTAATCGAATGTTTCCTTCGGTCCTATCCGACTGAAGGACAGAACAGGCAGCATCAAAGTGCCGCAGCGATCTTCGCGCGTCCGAAAGGGCGCGCGGCGCTGCAGCTTATTGGAGCAAACATGACCCGCATCACCGACCTTCGCGTCTTCGATCTTCGCTTTCCGACTTCGGCGAGCCTCGACGGTTCGGACGCCATGAACCCGGATCCGGACTATTCGGCGGCATACGTCATCCTCGACACGGATCGGCCCGGGCTGGCGGGTCACGGCCTCACCTTCACCATCGGGCGCGGCAACGACATATGCTGCATGGCGATCGAGGCCATGCGGCATCTCGTCGTCGGCCAGGACATCAGCGGCATTCTGAAACAACCCGGCCGCTTCTGGCGGCACCTGACGAGCGACAGCCAACTGCGCTGGATCGGACCGGAAAAGGGCGCGATCCATCTTGCGACCGGCGCCATCGTCAACGCCGTCTGGGACGTCCTCGCAAAGGACGCCGGCAAGCCGGTGTGGCGTCTCGTCGCCGACATGTCGGCCGAAGAGATCGCCGACATCGTCGACTACCGCTACTTGACGGATGTTCTTACCCGCGACGAGGCGGTCGAGATCCTGCGGCGGGGCGAGCCCGGCAAGGCTGATCGCATTGCCAGGCTCGAGAAGGAGGGCTACCCCTGCTACACGACTTCTGCCGGGTGGCTCGGCTATGACGACGAAAAGCTCCGGCGGCTTGCGCAGGAGGCCGTCGACGCAGGCTTCGATCACATCAAGATGAAGGTCGGCCGTGACCTCGACGACGATATCCGCCGGCTGAGGATCGCCCGTGAAGTGATCGGCCCCGACAGGTACCTGATGATCGACGCGAACCAGGTCTGGGAAGTGGGCGAGGCGATCGAATGGGTGCAAAAGCTCGCCTTTGCCAAGCCCTTCTTCATCGAGGAGCCGACGAGCCCGGACGATGTCGCCGGGCACCGAAAGATCCGCGAAGCGATCGGACCGGTCAAGGTCGCGACCGGCGAGATGTGCCAGAACCGCATCATGTTCAAGCAGTTCATCGCCGAGGGCGCGATCGACATCGTGCAGATCGATTCCTGCCGCATGGGCGGGCTGAACGAGGTGCTGGCGGTGCTGCTGATCGCCGCCAAATACGGATTGCCCGTCTGGCCGCACGCCGGCGGCGTCGGCCTCTGCGAATATGTGCAGCACCTTTCGATGATCGATTACGTTGCCGTTTCCGGCACGAAGGACGGGCGGGTGATCGAATATGTCGACCACCTGCACGAACATTTCCTGGATCCGTGCGTGATCCGCAACGCCGCTTACATGCCGCCCGAGCGGCCTGGCTTCTCGATCGAAATGAAGCAACAATCGATCGAGGACTACACGTTTGACGGCTGATGTGAGCGCTCCGTCTTTGTGAGGCTCGCGTGTGGATTCTCGGGTCAAGCCCTGGGTCAAGCCCGAGGATGACGACCGATCCGAGAATTGACGACGGAAGGAGCCCGAAAGGACTTGATATAGTCCTCGATCCTGCCCGGATCGAAGACGTGGCCGTCCATGAAGCGATCGCCGTCCGTTGCTCCTTCGAGCCTGCCGCCGTCCGCGTCGGCCGGCAAGGCATCCTTGCCGAGCGCCTCGCGATAGAGGTCCGGACGATAGGCGGAGATGGCCGCGTCAACTCCCTGCCCCGACAAGAATGTCTGTCCCCAGCGCACCATCTGACTGTAGGTCCAGAGCGCCTGACTGGGGCGCGGGAAGTTGGCAAAGCCTGCGTGGAAGACGAGATAGTTCTCGACGACGCGGCGGTTTCCCTCCGGGTCGATTGCGAATTCGCCCGCAAGTACCCGGCGGATGATGTGGGCCGGCGCGGCCACGTGGCGCTCCTCTGCCAGGACCTCCGCAAGGCGGCCGCGGTTGGCCGGTTCGTCCGACCAGCGGGCGGCGCGGTCGAGCGCGACGATCAGGCGCGAGACCGTATCCCTATTGGCCTCCGCCCACTCGGGACGCATGCCGATGACCTTTTCCGGCGCCGAGGGCCAGATGTCCTGCTTGGTCGCGACGATGCGGCCGACGCCGCGTTCGGATGCGACCATATTCCAGGGCGCACCGACGCAAAACCCGTCGATCGCGCCCGCCGCCAGCGCGTCGGAGGTCATTGGCGGCGGCACCACAACCAGCTTGACGTCGCGGTCGGGATCGATTCCGCCGGCCGCGAGCCAGTAGCGGAACTCGTAGTTATGGGACGAGAAGGGGTAGGTGACGCCGAGCGTCAGCAGGGGCTTGCCGGCTGCCCCCGCGCTGCGGATGACCGCCGCCAGGGCCTTGGCATTCTTCAACGCATCCTCGCCGGCGCCGAGCCCTCCTGCCTGCTGCATGAGCCCGTAGAGCCGCGTCGAGAGCGTGATGGCGTTGCCGCCGCGCCCCAGGGAAAAGGGCGCAATCGTCGGCGACGGATTGGAGCCGAGACCGAGCATGGCGGCAACCGGCATGGGTGAAAGCATGTGGGCCACATCGAACTGACGAAAGGCAAGCCTGTCGCGCACATTCGCCCAGGAGACGTCCTTGACGAGTTCCAGGGTGATGCCTTCGCGCTGCGCAAAGCCGAATTCGGCGGCGGCGATCAGCACGGCAGCGTCCACGAGGGGAATGAAGCCGGCGCGGACGGTTCGCGACCCGTCGTGCCGGATGCTTCCCGGCGCCGGCAGGGCGCGGCCGGCGGAGAGCTTCTCGCCGCTGAATTCACTTTTGTTCGTCAATATGTTCACTCCGGTGTCTCCCGAGGTGCCGCAGCAAAGGAGCGGCCTGTCACCGGATCAGCAATCCGGCGGCGGTCACGACGCTTTGCGCGATCTCCGAAATCTTTTTCTTCTCGTTCATCGCCGTCTGGCGCAGCAGCGCGAAGGCCTCGTCTTCGGAAAGACCGCGCATTTTCATGAGAATACCTTTGGCGCGCTCGACGAGCTTGCGCTCCTCGAGCGCGGATTTGGCCTCCGCCAGTTCGCGCTGAAGCCGGCTGAAGGCCTTGAAGCGGCTGACAGCCATGTCGAGGATCGGCTTGACGCGCTCCTTCTTCAGGCCGTCGACGATGTAGGCCGAGACGCCTGCCTCGACCGCCGCCTCGATAGAGGCCGTGTCGGAGCGGTCCACGAACATGGCGATCGGCCGGCCCACCGTGCGGGTCAGCTGGAAAAGATGCTCCATCACGTCCCGGTTTGGGTTTTCGATGTCTATGACGATCACGTCGGGCCGGAGCGTCTCGATGACCCGGGCGACGCCGTGAACCTCGTGGATCACGGTGACCTTGCCGTGTCCTGCTTCGCGCAGTCCTTCCTCGATGATCGAGGCGCGGATGGCGTTCTCGTCAATCACGAGAATGGTGAGGTCGCGATGGGTCATGCCGTATCATGATGCGATGCAGCAATTTTCGCAATATAGATATGCCTAAATATTCTGCGGAATACTGTAATGACTAAATATTAGGCTGATAGCTGCCGACCTGGCGCAAATTCAGGCAAGTTCACCTGTGGAAGACGGCAACGGTTCAAGTGCTCTCTCCCAGAGGCTGGTCGCCTGGAACGTCCATTGGCATTTCACATGCTGCCGTTCTCCCGGGTGGCTGCGCAGGGCTTCCAGAAGTTCAAGGCCGTCGGCCCGCTTCTGATCGACATAGCCTGCCCGCAGTTTCCCGATCAGCGCATCGCCGCTCGTCATCAGTCGGGCGCGCACAGCGATCGCACCCCAGGTCCGTTCCTTGTAGAACAAGGAGGAGACGGCTTCCTCGACGCAAGCGGCATCTCCGACGGACAACGATCGCAGTTCCAGGAGCCGGCGGAGGGTGGCCCTGACATTGACGAGGGGAATGGTCAGCGGTGCGTAGCCGAGTTCCTCGGGAGCGTGGAGCAGTGCCACGTCGGAATCGTCCTCGGCCTCGCCGATTAGATATTGGCGAAAGATCTCGCCGATGCCTGCCATTCCGAAATCTGCGCATTCGGCCGCGCGCAGAGCACCCATGCTCGCTGCGCCGAAGACGGCCACGCCCTTCGAAAGGGCGAAGAGAATTTCCTTGTGCCAGACGGGGGCGACATATTCGAAGTTGCCGTCGATCAGGCCGATCGCCGCAGCGCCGTCGCGCACCGCCCGGAGAACATCGCCCTGCCTGGCAGGCGGGTGGATCGTGAGCGTGTCGCCGGCCAGCCGCACTGCATCGGGAACGGTCGGGCCAACGAATGCGACTTTCATTCCGCCTCAGTGGATTTGAGAACGGCGGAGGCAGCCTGTCCGCCGCCAATCGTCGTCACGGACAGCTATGTTCATGGCGATCTTCAGCCATGGAGTGATTCCGCGTGGCGGGCTCCGGATTGGGCCGGGGTCTGCTCCGCCTCGGGCGTCTGCGCCATCGCCGCGACGAGAGAGATGATCTTTTTGCGAAGCACCGGGTCAGTGATCTTCAGGAAGGCCCGGTTGAGAGCGATACCCTCCTTCGAGGCGACGAAGGATGAAATCTCCTGGGATTCGTGGACATCGGCAGCGGGCTTGCCCGATTGGGCGCTGCCTTCGTCCTGCTGGAAGAAAAAGCTCGGATGGACGCCGAGTATGTCGGCGATCGCCTGCAACCGGCTGGCGCCGATGCGGTTGGTGCCTTTTTCGTATTTCTGGACTTGCTGAAAGGTGATGCCGAGCCCGTCGGCGAGCTTTTCCTGGCTCAGACCTATCATCAGCCTGCGCATGCGAACACGCGAGCCGACAAAGGCATCGATCGGGTTAGGATCCTTCTTGTTCATCTGGTAGTCTCCTCGCGAGTTCGATTCAGCTTATGGCATATAAGTTTGCTTGAATGGACGCTGCGATGCAATCAGCACGCGCCGCTTTCTGTGGCAAAACTCAACTTTCCAATGATTGCCGAGTTCGAAACGCCGGCCGGCAGTGCCGCACCGGGGGCAAGGCGCAGCATTCATGTATCGAGACGTTGTCGTCGAATCGGATAGGATCCAAGGGAACATCAGTAGGGAGTGAAAGCCTGAGACAATGAGTATTGAGTACAAATCAGAAGCAACCGCGGCACGGCGCTTTCCCGGCTCGATCGTCGTCATGGGCGTCTCGGGCAGCGGCAAATCGTCGGTGGGGGAGGCGATCGCCGAGGCTTGCGGGTATCCCTTCATCGAAGGCGACGCGCTCCATCCTCCGGAAAACATCAGGAAAATGTCCGAGGGGATTCCGCTCACCGACGACGACCGCTGGCCGTGGCTCGCTGCGATCGGAGAGCGGCTGGCGAGCCGGGAGCCGGTCGTCGTTTCCTGCTCCGCCCTTAAGCGCAGCTACAGGGACAAGCTTCGAGAAAGTGCTCCCGGTGGCCTGGCCTTCGTCTTTCTCCACGGCAGCGAGTCCGTGCTTGCGGAGCGGATGCACCACCGCACAGGGCATTTCATGCCGTCCTCATTGCTGCAGACGCAGCTTGCGACGCTGGAGGACCCGAGGGGGGAGATAAGGACGGTCGCCGTAGACGTCGCCCAGCCGCTGGCGGAGATCGTCCGCGAGGCGCTTGCAGGTCTCGCCCGTCTGTAAGGTTGCGTTTCGCAATCCCGCGGCTGTCTTTGCAGATCGTGCTTGGCACGCCGGCTCTTTGGAAGGAAATTAGCCGGCGGCGATGTTATCGTTCGCGACGATGAGCGGCGGCGGCAGATCGCAGCGGCTCGCCTCTGCTCGGCGATGGGGAGATCGTGGAGCGGGCGTCGGGAGGAGATGGAAATGTTTGAAGCCGGATTGAACTTCGCGCTCGGCGAGGAGATCGATGCGCTGCGCGAGAGCGTGCGCCGCTTCGCTTCCGAGCGAATCGCGCCGCTTGCCGACGATGCCGACCGCAGCAATGCCTTTCCGGTGCCGCTCTGGCGGGAGATGGGAGAACTCGGCCTGCTCGGCATCACCGCCGACGAGGCCCATGGCGGTGCGGGACTCGGCTATCTCGCCCATTGCGTGGCGATGGAAGAGATAAGCCGCGCATCCGCTTCGGTGGGCTTGAGCTACGGTGCCCACTCCAATCTCTGCGTCAATCAGATCAACCGCAACGGCAAACCGGCACAGAAGAGCAGATATCTGCCGAAGCTGATTTCGGGCGAGCATGTCGGGGCGCTTGCCATGTCCGAGCCCGGCGCCGGCTCCGATGTTGTTTCGATGAAACTCAGGGCAGACAAGCGCGGCGACCGTTATGTCCTGAACGGCAGCAAGATGTGGATCACCAACGGCCCGGACGCAGATGTCCTGGTCGTCTACGCCAAGACCGATCCGGCAGCCGGACCGCGCGGCATCACCGCTTTCCTGGTGGAAAAGGCATTTCCCGGCTTCTCGGCCGGCCAGAAGCTCGACAAGCTCGGCATGCGCGGATCGAACACGTCGGAACTCATCTTCACGGATTGCGAGGTGCCGGAGGAAAACGTGCTCGGCGGCGTGGGCGAGGGCGTCAAGGTGCTGATGTCCGGCCTCGATTACGAGCGGGTCGTGCTTTCTGCCGGACCGCTCGGGATCATGGCCGCTTGCCTCGATGTCGTCGTCCCCTATCTCCATGAGCGCAAGCAGTTCGGGCAACCGATCGGCGAGTTCCAGTTGATGCAGGGAAAGCTTGCCGACATGTATGTGACGATGAATGCCGCGCGGGCCTATGTCTATGCCGTTGCAGCCGCCTGCGACCGTGGCGAGACTGCGCGCAAGGACGCGGCCGGCTGTATTCTCTATGCGGCGGAAAAGGCGACGGCCATGGCGCTGGAGGCGATACAGGCGCTGGGCGGCAATGGCTACACCAACGATTATCCGGCAGGCCGGCTGCTGCGCGACGCCAAGCTGTACGAGATCGGCGCGGGCACGAGCGAGATCCGTCGCATGCTGATCGGACGGGAGCTCTTCGCCGAAACGAAATAGGCCGAATAGGTAACGCTTGGGGGGAGCATGACAGTATTGCGTTCGCACATTTCGCCGTCCTCGGAGGAGTTCAAGGCGAACCGCGCGGCCATGACGGAGGCCATCGCGACGATCGAGGACGCGGTGCGCCTGGCCGCAGCCGGCGGCGGCGAGACGGCGCGCGAGCGCCACGTCAGCCGCGGCAAGCTCCTGCCGCGGGACCGGCTTGCTACTCTCATCGATCCGGGCACGCCTTTTCTGGAGGTCGGAGCCACCGCCGCATATGGGATGTACAACGACGATGCGCCGGGCGCGGGCCTGATCACCGGCATCGGCCGGATTTCCGGCCGCGAGTGCATGATCGTCTGTAACGATCCGACGGTCAAAGGCGGCACCTATTATCCGCTGACAGTCAAGAAGCATTTGCGCGCGCAGGAGATCGCGGCGGAGAACCGGCTCCCCTGCGTCTATCTTGTCGATTCCGGCGGCGCGAACCTGCCGAACCAGGACGAGGTATTTCCGGATCGGGACCATTTCGGCCGCATCTTCTACAACCAGGCCAACATGTCTGCGGCTGGCATTCCTCAGATCGCGGTGGTCATGGGATCCTGCACGGCGGGCGGCGCCTATGTGCCGGCGATGTCCGACGAAGCGATCATCGTCGAAAAGCAGGGCACCATCTTTCTCGCAGGTCCGCCGCTCGTTCGCGCGGCGACCGGAGAGGTCGTCTCGGCCGAAGACCTTGGCGGCGCCGACGTCCACACGCGTCTTTCGGGCGTTGCCGATCACCTTGCGCGCGACGATGCGCATGCGCTGGCATTGGCGCGCCGCGCCGTTTCGGCCTTGAACCGTGAGAAGCCCTGGACGGTCGAGCGCATAGAGCCGGAGCCGCCACTCTACGATCCGGAGGAGATCGCCGGCATCGTCCCCGCCGACCTCAAGACGCCCTACGAAATCCGCGAGGTGATCGCCCGGCTTGTCGACGGTTCCCGCTTCGACGAGTTCAAGGCGCGGTTCGGCACCACGCTCGTCTGCGGGTTCGCCCATGTCCACGGCATTCCCGTCGGGATCGTCGCCAATAATGGCGTGCTCTTCTCGGAATCGGCCGTCAAGGGAGCCCATTTCGTGGAGCTCTGCGCCCAGCGCAGGATTCCGCTGGTCTTTCTGCAGAACATCACCGGCTTCATGGTCGGCCGCAAATACGAGACGGAGGGAATTGCCAAGCACGGCGCCAAGCTGGTGACCGCAGTCGCCACCGTGAAGGTGCCGAAGATCACCATGCTGGTCGGCGGCTCGTTCGGGGCAGGCAATTACGGAATGTGCGGGCGCGCCTTCTCGCCGCGATTCCTCTGGACGTGGCCGAACAGCCGCATCTCGGTCATGGGCGGCGAACAGGCGGCAGGCGTGCTCTCCTCGGTGCGCGGCGAAGCCTTGAAGCGGTCAGGGAAACCGTGGAGCGAAGAGGAGGAGGCCCGCTTCCGCCAGCCGGTGCTCGATCTGTTCGAACGTCAGAGCCATCCGCTCTATGCGTCGGCAAGGCTTTGGGATGACGGCGTGATCGATCCGCGCAAGAGCCGCGACGTGCTGGCGCTGTCTCTGTCGGCGGCCTTGAACGCGCCCATCGAGGAAACGCGCTTCGGACTGTTCAGAATGTGACGAGAGGTCCCGAGATGAAACGCGACAACATCAATGCCCTGAATGCACCGCAGCCGCGCGGCGGTTATTCGCAGGCTGTCAGCATCGAGGATTTCCGGCGCGTGCTTTTCGTCAGCGGTCAAATTCCGGTGACGTCCGACGACGTCGTGCCGGAAGGTTTCGAAGCGCAGGCGCGCCAGGTCTGGCTGAACGTCGATGCGCAGCTCAAGGCGGCCGGCATGTCGAAGATGGATATCGTCAAGGTCACGACCTATCTCGCCGACAGACAACATGTCGCCGAGAACCGTGAAATCCGCAACGATTATCTCGGCTCGCTGGCGCCGGCAATGACGGTGGTGATCACCGGCATTTTCGATTCGGCCTGGCTCATGGAAGTCGAAGTGGTCGCGGCGCAATAGATCGGAAAAGAGGCGTATGTTTTCGAAGCTCCTGATTGCCAATCGCGGTGAGATCGCCTGCCGCATCATCCGCACCGCGCGACGGCTCGGCGTCCGCACCGTCGCCGTCTATTCCGACGCAGACGGAGACGCGCTGCATGTGGCGCTCGCCGACGAGGCGATCCGGATCGGGGGGGCGCCCGCTGCCGAAAGCTATCTGGCGATCGCGCCTATCGTTCAAGCGGCAAGAAGCGTCGGCGCACAAGCCATTCATCCGGGCTATGGCTTCCTGTCGGAGAACGCCGATTTCGCCGAAGCTGTCGAAAATGCCGGCATGGTATTCGTCGGCCCGCCGCCGGCCGCGATCCGCGCAATGGGTCTCAAGGACGCGGCTAAGGCGCTGATGGAACGGGCCGGCGTGCCGGTCGTGCCCGGCTACCACGGCGAAGAGCAGGATGTATCCTTTCTTGCCGACAGGGCACGGGAAATCGGCTATCCGGTGCTGATCAAGGCGCGGGCGGGCGGCGGCGGCAAAGGCATGCGCCGGGTCGAGCGGCAGGAGGATTTCGGCCCGGCGCTGGAGGCCGCACGACGGGAGGCCGAATCCGCCTTCGGCGACGGCTCGGTGCTTCTCGAGCGCTATCTGACGAAGCCGCGTCACATCGAGATGCAGGTCTTCGGCGACCGGCACGGCAATATCGCGCACCTCTTCGAGCGCGACTGCTCGCTGCAACGGCGACATCAGAAGGTGATAGAGGAGGCGCCGGCGCCCGGCATGACGGCCGAGGTCCGCCGTGCCATGGGCGATGCGGCGGTCAGGGCCGCCCAGGCGATCGGCTATGTCGGTGCCGGCACGGTGGAATTCATCGCCGACGTGACCAACGGTCTCTGGCCGGATCACTTCTATTTCATGGAGATGAACACACGGCTGCAGGTGGAGCATCCCGTCACTGAAGCGATCACCGGCATCGATCTCGTTGAATGGCAGTTGCGGGTTGCCAGCGGCGAGCCGCTGCCTAAGAAACAGGCCGATATCTCAATGAACGGCTGGGCCTTCGAGGCGCGCCTTTATGCGGAGGACCCGGCCCGGGGCTTCCTGCCGGCGACCGGGCGACTGACGCATTTGAGCTTTCCCGAGGATACTGCGCGGATTGATTCCGGCGTCCGGCGGGGGGATACCATCACGCCCTATTACGATCCCCTGGTTGCCAAGGTGATCGTCCATGGCCAGAACCGTTCGGCGGCGCTCGGCCGGTTGCAGGACGCGCTCAAGGAATGCCGCATCGGCGGCACGGTCACGAACCGCGATTTTCTCATCCGCCTGACGGAAGAGCATGACTTCCGCTCCGGCCATCCGGATACCGGGCTGATCGATCGCGAGATCGAGCGCCTGACCGCGCCCGTCGCACCTGGTGACGAGGCGCTGGCGCTGGCGGCGATCATTTCGACCGGCGCGCTCGATCCGAACATGTCGACCGATCCATGGTCGTCGCTCGGCTCCTGGCAGATCTGGGGCGACGCGCACCGCATGGTGGTGATCGACCATGCGGACGTGCGCGCAACCGTCACTCTGGCTTCGCGCGGCCGCGACCAGTTCGCCGTGCGTGCCGGCGCGAGCACGCTGCCCGTCCTCGTGCTCGACCGCTTCGAGGGTGGTGCCCGGCTCGAGGTGGCCGGGCAGAAGCGCCTGATCCGTTTCTCGCGGGATCGCGAGGCGTTGACGCTCTTTCATGGCGGGCGCAACCTGGTTTTCCATCTGCCGGACGGATTGACCGGCGGGCAGAGCAGCGAGATCGCCGACGACGAGCTAGTCGCGCCGATGCCGGGTCTCGTAAAGTTGGTGCGGGTCGGCGCCGGCGACGCAGTGACAAAGGGACAGGCGCTCGTCGTTATGGAGGCGATGAAGATGGAACTGACGCTCTCTGCCTCACGCGAGGGCACAATCGCCAATGTGCATGTGGCAGAAGGCGCCCAGGTCAGCGAGGGCACGGTGCTCGTGACGCTGTTGGAGGAGGCTGCGCAATGACGTCCCCGGCAAAGGAGCGCGTCACGATTGTCGAGGTGGCGCCGCGCGACGGTCTTCAAAACGAGTCGCGGCTCGTTGCAACCGTGGACAAGGTCAGGCTCGTCGATCTGCTCTCCGACTGCGGTTACGAGCGTGTCGAAGTGACGAGCTTCGTCAGTCCGCGCTGGGTACCGCAACTGGCCGACGCGCCGGCCGTGATGGCCGGCATCGTCCGGCGCCCCGGCACGCGTTATGCGGCGCTGACGCCCAACATGCGCGGTTTCGAGGCGGCGCTTGCGGCTGGCGCAGACGAGGTGGCGATCTTTGCCTCGGCGTCGGAAAGCTTCTCCGAGAAGAACATCAACTGTTCGATTGCCGAAAGCATCGAGCGTTTTCGGCCGGTCGCCGAGGCAAGCCGGCATCGAGGCGTTCCCCTGCGGGGCTATGTGAGCTGTGTCGTCGAATGTCCCTATGAGGGCGCGATCGTGCCGGCGGAGACCGCCCGCGTCGCGCGGCTGCTTGCCGACCTCGGCTGCTACGAGATCAGTCTCGGCGACACGATCGGGCGCGGCACGCCGGAAGCGGTTGATGCGATGGTGGCAGCCGCGCTCCGCGAGATCGATGCACCGAAACTCGCCGGACATTTCCACGATACGTCCGGCCGGGCACTGGAGAATATCGCGGTGGCACTGGAGCGCGGTATCAGGGTTTTCGACGCCTCCGCCGGCGGGCTCGGCGGTTGTCCTTATGCGCCGGGAGCGGCCGGCAATGTCGATACGCTTGCCGTGAACGCCTTTCTCGAGGCGCAGGGTTTTGCCACCGGCCTCGACTCGGAAAAACTCGACCGCGCCGCTGCTTTTGCACGATCGCTGAGGAGCACAGCATGACCTTCGATACGATCCGTTGTGCCATCGACCAGCGCGGGGTCGCCCGGGTGACGCTTGCCCGTTCGGAAAAGCACAATGCGCTTTCCGCCACCATGATCGGCGAATTGACGGCCGTCGCAGGCCGGCTCGCAACCGATGCATCGATCAGGGCCGTCATTCTCGACGCGGAAGGCAAGAGTTTCTGTGCCGGCGGCGATCTCGACTGGATGCGTCAGCAGTTTTCCGCCGACCGGCCGACGCGGATTGCCGAGGCGACGCGGCTTGCGATGATGTTGAAGGCGCTGAACGATCTGCCGAAGCCGCTCATCGCACGCGTGCATGGGAACGCCTTCGGCGGCGGCGTCGGGCTGATCAGCGTCTGCGATACGGTGATCGCCGCTTCCGGTGCTCAATTCGGCCTGACCGAAACGCGCCTCGGGCTGATCCCGGCGACGATCAGCCCATATGTCATTGCCCGGACAGGCGAGGCGAGGGCGCGGCCGCTGTTCATGTCGGCGCGGGTGTTCGGTGCGGAGGAGGCGAAGGTCGCGGGCTTCGTGACGACGGTCGTCGACGGCACCATGCTCGACGGGGCCGTCGAAGCCGCGGTGACGGCCTATCTCGTCGCGGCTCCGGGCGCTGCCGGGCGGGCGAAGCGGCTTGCGCGGTCGCTGGGTCTTCCCATCACCGACGCCGTCATCGCCGCGACGATAGAGCAGCTTGCCGATACCTGGGAAACGGACGAAGCACGGGAGGGCGTGTCGGCCTTCTTCGAACGGCGCAATCCATCCTGGCGGCAATGAGCCGAGCTTGCGCTTGAATTGACGGGAAATCGACCCTATTTTTATAGAGACACGATCAAAACAGGATCGATTTCTCATGATGGCCGTTGATTTCCAGATACCTGCAGCCCGTTTCGGGGACGATCATTCCCCGTTTCTCTCGGCCCGCCTTGTCGCCGACCGGTTGGGCGTCACGCTCGCCGAACTCGCCAAGCTGATCGGTGTCGCCCGCAATACGCTGACGGCGAAATCCGGCGCCCGGAAGGTCGACAGCGCCTTGAGCAAGGTGGTCCGTATCCTCGCCATGGCTTCGGAAATGGCGGGCGACGAAGCCCGCGCCGTCATCTGGTTCAAGCACCAGCCTATCCCCGGCTGGGCAGGCAAGACGGCATTCGACCTGGTCGGCGAGGGCAAGGCCGACAAGGTGCTCGCCTATCTCGAATCGGTACGTGCCGGCGTCTACGCTTAAGACGGGATGAGGAAGCACGTTCCGCCCGCATCGCGATCCGATCCGGAACCGACATCGCCGGTCGAGCCGATAACGCTCTGGCGCGCCTTCGTTCCACGCTGGGCGCATATGCCGCTATCCGGCGCGGGTGCCGCTCGCTTCGGTGGCCGCTGGAACCCGATCGGCATGCCTGCCATCTATGGCGCGCGCGAGCTTTCCACTGCCTGGGCTGAATATAATCAGGGTTTCGTCCAGCATCCGGCGCTCATCGTGCAGCTCGAGTTGCGCGGGGCGAGGCTCGCGGACCTCACGGATGCCAGCGTTCTTCTGGAGCTTGGTGTGGATGAGGCGATCCATCGCTGCGAATGGCGTGATGCGCTCGACAAAGGCGCGGTGCCGGAGACCCACAGGCTGCAGTCGGAGCTTCTGGCGCGCGACTATCACGGGGTGATCTATCCATCCTTCATGTCGCCCGGGGGCACCTGCGTCGCGCTCTGGCGCTGGAACGGTGCGGAAGAACCGCGTCTCGACGTCATCGATCCCGATGGCCGGCTGCCGAAATCGCCCGCCTCATGGGTTTGAGCCCAAAAAGTGCCCTCATCCGGCCTGCCGGCCCCCGCAGGCAGGGCGAAGGGGACTCGCAGCGCCGACTTCGTCCCCTCTCCCCGTTCGACGGGGAGAGGGTTAGTCCTCGGGTTAAACCCGAGGAGAGGGGGCAAATTTCCACGCTAAATCGAGCCCAGCACCTTGCCGGGATTGAGAATGCCGTTCGGGTCGAGCGCATTCTTGATGCGCCGCATGAGTTCGAGTTCCGCCGGACTGCGGGAGCGATCGAGAAAGTCGCGCTTCAGGAGGCCGATCCCGTGCTCGGCCGAAACCGAGCCGCTATACATGCCGACCAGTCCGTAGACGACGGCGTCGACCGCGTGCGCCGTTTCCTCGGTTGCGCCCGGAACGGAAAAGGCGATGTGAAGGTTGCTGTCGCCGACATGGCCGAAGAACGACACGTGCGCTTCGGGGAACTTGGCCCGAAGCGCCTTGCCGCATTCGTCGGCGAAGCGGCCGATTTCGCCGATCGGCAGGCTTACATCGAAGTTGAGGAGCAGGGGCAGCCGGTCCAGCGCGTGGCCCTCGCGGATACGCCAGAAGGTTTGAACCTCCTTTTGCGATTGCGCGATCAGCGCGTCGCCGATCACGCCGTCCTCCAGGGCTCGCCCGAGAAACGCTTCGAACCGTTCGCGTTCCGCTTCATGGCCTTGCAGGTCCTCTTCCACGATGACTGCGAAAGCGGGAGTGGCTTCGAAGAGCCTGAGCCCTTCGGCCACGCAGTTGAAACGGAAATAGCTCTCCCACATTGCCTCATATGCGGAGAGGCCGGCGAGTTCCTTCTGTGCCCGCTTGAGCAGAGCGACGACATTCTCATAGCTGTCGAGCGCGCAGAGCGCCGTCAGCCGCCCGGCCGGTAGCGGGCGCAGGCGCAGCACCGCCCGCGTGATAATGCCGAGCGTGCCTTCCGAACCGATGAAGAGCTGCCGCAGGTCGTAGCCCGTGTTGTTCTTTATCATCTTGTTCATCGACGAAAGCACGGTTCCGTCGGCAAGAACGGCCTCGAGCCCCAGCACATTGTCGCGCGCCACACCGTTGCGGATGACCCGGATGCCGCCGGCATTCGTGGCCAGATTACCGCCGACCTGGCAGGAGCCGCGGGCCCCTAGATCGATCGGCAACAGGAAACCCGCATCCTCGGCCGCGCGCTGGGCGACTTCGAGGGGTGTTCCGGCGAGAACCGTCATCGTACCCGCCGCCGCATCGATCTCCTCGATGCCGGAAAGTCTCTCCAGCGAAATGGCAACGTCGCCAGCGCACGGATTGGCGCCGCCAGCGAGCCCCGTCAAGCCGCCCTGCGGCACCACGGCCTGCCGATGCGCGTTGCAGATCCTCAGCGCGTCGGCGACCTCGGCAACGCTTGCCGGGCGAACGACCGCCAAAGGGAGAATCCGGCCCGTGAGGCTCGCATCGCCGCGGTAGCGTTCGGCGATCCGGTCGCCGGTGAGCACGGCATCGCCGAGTGCGCTCGTGAGATCATCGATAACAGACATTGGACGGTTTCTACCGCAGGATTCATTCGATCGGAACGATTAATTCGGCAGATCAAAGCCCGGCGTCCAGACCGGGCGAATCCGCGCTTCCACAGCCCGGGTTCACCGCCTCACGTGCCGGTGGCCGCGAGCACGGGCGCCTCCGCCTCTATCGGCGGTGCTTCCTTTTGTCCGCCCTTGCGGAATAGCTTCCATCGCGTCGGCCGGAAGGCGATGCGCGTGTGGTCGGTGGAGGCGGCGCGTTCCGGCGGCAGCTCGATTTCGACCGGAGGGTGCTTACGTCCGAGATCGAGTTCCAGATGCCGGGTGCCCGCCACGCGCCTGCTGGCCGTGACCAGGCCGGCGAGGCAACCGCCGCAGCCGTCGATGAGTTCCACGTCGTGCGGGCGGAAATAGAGGGTTGCGGCGCCGTCGGGCTCATTCCCGGCACGAAGGCCGATCGGGCGGTCCTCGTGCCAGATTTCGCCATTGGCGAGGGTGACGTCGAGGCAGTTGGATTGTCCGATGAAGCCGTAGACGAAGGGCGAGACCGGATGGTCATAGATCTCGTCGGGCGTGCCGACCTGCTCGATCGCGCCCTTGCTCATCACGACGACGCGATCGGCAAGCTCGAGTGCTTCCTCCTGGTCGTGAGTGACGAAGATCGTGGTATGGCCGGTGCGGTCGTGGATTTCGCGCAGCCACCGCCTCAGTTCCTTGCGCACCTGCGCATCGAGCGCGCCGAAAGGCTCGTCGAGGAGCAGAACGTTGGGTTCGACGGCCATGGCGCGGGCGAGCGCGACGCGCTGGCGCTGCCCGCCCGAAAGCTGGGCCGGGTAGCGTTTCTCCAGCCCGGAGAGCTGCACGAGTTCCAGCAGGTCGACCGCTCTGCGGCGGATGTCGGCAGCCGCCGGCCGCCGTTTGGCGGGCCGCACCTTCAGGCCGAAGGCGACGTTGTCGAGCACCGTCATGTGGCGGAACAGCGCGTAATGCTGGAAAACGAAGCCGATGTTGCGCTGCTGGACGGTCTTCTTCGACGCATCCTCGTCGCCGAAGAAGATCGTGCCTTCGGTCGGGCTTTCGAGCCCGGCGACCAGCCGCAGCAGCGTGGTCTTGCCGGAGCCGGAGGGGCCGAGGAGCGCAATCAGTTCACCCGACCGGATGTCGAGGGAAACGTCTTCGAGCGCGGGGAAACGGCCGAATTCCTTGCGAATGTTCTGGACGCGGACTTCCATGGAGGTCTGGACCTTTCAGTGCCTGCGGCTGGCAGCGATCTCGTCGCTGTAGCGAAGTTCAAGAGCAGTCTTCAAAACAAGCGTTACCAGCGCCAGGAGCGCAAGGAGCGCTGCCACCGCAAAGGCGGCGACGAAATTATATTCATTATAGAGGATTTCGACCTGCAACGGCATGGTGTTCGTTTGGCCGCGAATATGGCCGGACACGACCGAGACCGCACCGAACTCGCCCATGGCGCGGGCATTGCAAAGAAGCACGCCGTAGAGCAGACCCCATTTTATATTGGGAAGCGTCACATGCCAGAAGGTCTGCCAGCCGGTGGCCCCGAGCGAGAGTGCCGCTTCCTCGTCGGCCGTTCCCTGTTCCTGCATCAGCGGAATCAATTCACGCGCGACGAAGGGGAAGGTCACGAAGACGGTGGCGAGCACGAGGCCCGGAACGGCAAAGAGGATCTGGATGCCGTAGCTCTGCAGGATCGGTCCGAGCACGCTATGGGAGCTGAAGAGCAGCACGAAAACGAGGCCGGAGATCACAGGCGAAACGGAGAAGGGCAGGTCGATCAGCGTCGTCAGGAACGCCTTGCCCTTGAACTCGAATTTCGCGATGGCCCAGGCAGCCGCCACCCCGAAGACGAGATTGAGCGGCACGGCGATCCCCGCGACGAGCAGTGTCAGCCGGATCGCGGAAAAGGTTTCCGGATCGCCAAGCGCCGTGAAGAACTCCATTGCTCCTTTGCGGAACGCCTCGATGAACACCGTGGCGAGCGGCAGAAGCAGGAAGAGCGCGACGAAACCGAGCGCTACGATGGTCAGGACCACGCGCGAAAGCCGCGTTTCCGACGTTGCGGCCGTCACAAGCGTATTCGAAGCGTAACCGGCATCATGCGCCATAACCATATCTCCGTCTGCTCCACGCCTGGATCACATTGATAACCAGCAGCATCATGAAGGAAAGCAGGAGCATCACCGCGGCGATCGCGGTTGCTGCCGGATAGTTGAACTCCTCCAGGCGGATGACGATCAGAAGCGGCGCGATCTCCGAAACATAGGGAAGGTTGCCGGCGATGAAGATCACCGAACCATATTCGCCGACGCCGCGAGCAAAGGCGAGTGCGAAGCCGGTCAACCCGGCAGGCAGGAGACCGGGCAACAAGACCCGGCTGATCGTCTGGAAGCGGGTGGCGCCGAGGGTCGCAGCCGCCTCTTCGACTTCCTTGTCGATCTCTTCCATGATCGGCTGCACGGTGCGCACGACGAATGGCAAGCCGACGAAGATCAGCGCCACGACGATCCCGGCCGGGGTGAAGGCGATCTTGATGCCGAGCGGAGCGAGCAGCGAGCCGATCCAACCGTTCGGCGCGTAAAGCGTCGTCAGCGCAATGCCGGCGACTGCGGTCGGCAGGGCGAAGGGCAGATCGACCATGGCGTCGATCACGCGCTTGCCGGGAAAGCGATAGCGCACGAGAACCCAGGCGAGGAGCACGCCGAAGACGAGGTTGACGACGGCTGCGATGAAGGCCGTGCCGAAGCTGATCGTCAATGCATTGACCGTGCGCTCGTCAAGCGCCAGCTCCACGAATTTCGACCATCCGAGGCCACTGGAGCGCCACAGCAGTCCGGAGAGAGGAATGAGAACGATGATGGTGAGCCATGCCAGCGTGACGCCGAGCGCCAATCCGAAACCCGGAATGACGCTCGGCTGCCGGAACCGCCACCGCGTGCTGCTGCGAGCGGCCATCGATATCATTGCCCCGGTCTGTAGATCTGGTCGAAGACCCCGCCATCGCCGAAGAATTTCGGCTGAGCTTCCTTCCAGCCGCCGAAATCGTCGATCGTGACGAGCTTCAATTCGGTGAAGCGCGCGGTGTCCTTGGGATCCGCCAGTTCAGGCTTGAACGGCCGGTAGTAGTGCTTGGCCGCGATCTTCTGCCCGACATCGCTGTAGAGATAGTCGAGGTAGGCCTCGGCGACCTTGCGCGTGCCCTTGCTGTCGACGTTGCCATCGACCAGCGCAACCGGAGGCTCCGCCTTGATCGAGATCGAAGGCGTGACGATGTCGAAATTGTCGGGGCCCAGCTCTTCCAGCGACAGATAGGCTTCGTTTTCCCAGGCCAGCAATACATCGCCCAGTCCGCGCTGGACGAAGGTGGTTGTCGCACCGCGCGCGCCGGTGTCGAGAACCGGCACGTGCTTGAAGAGCTGCGCCACATATTCCTGCGCCTTCGCATCGTCTCCGTTATTGGCGGCACGTGCCCAGGCCCAGGCGGCCAGGAAATTCCAGCGAGCGCCGCCCGAAGTCTTCGGGTTGGGCGTGATCACCTGCACATCCTCCCTGACGAGATCGCCCCAATCCTTGATGCCTTTGGGGTTGCCCTTGCGGACGAGGAAGACGATGGTCGAGGTGTAGGGCGCGCTGTTGTTATCGAAGCGGGACTTCCAATCGGCGGGGATCTTGCCGCTTTCCTTGGCGATGGCGTCGATATCCGCTTCGAGTGCCAGCGTTACGACGTCCGCCTCCAGGCCGTCGATGACCGAACGGGCCTGCTTGCCGGAACCGCCATGCGATGTCTGGATCGTCACGGTTTCGCCGGTGTCGGCCTGCCATTTTTCGGCAAAGGCCGCATTGAATTCCTTGTAAAGCTCCCGAGTCGGGTCGTAGGACACGTTCAGGATTGTCGTGTCCGCATGCGCGAGGCCAATCGAGCCAAGTTGCAGGCTTCCGACGATAAGCGCCAATTTCACTATTCCGGCAAGACTATTCGAGCTCATTTCGACCTCCATCCTTTGCCAGATAAAGCTACCGATTTGGTAGACTACTGCAACGCAAACTTATGATGCTTCGAGGTGGATTCTTGAAAAGTCCTATCAATATGCGAGCTGCTGAAAGAATGCCGTGCCTGTCATCGGTCTCGGGCCTCATCGCCGATAAGATAGCACGACATTTTAGAAATGCACTAAAATAGTGGACTAATAGTTTTCGGCTGACGACGGGCCCTGAGCTCTCCCTTTGCGGCGTCGTGACCGGGCGCCCGATCAGAGGACGCGGCCGCGGGCGACGACCGGCCATGTCCCTTTTGGCCCGCCGCTCTCGATGACGTGGACCGCGTCGACCATGTTGGTCACGACGCAGGCATGGTTCGGAACGATGCGGACCTGTTCTCCGACCTGGAGGCCGATCGGACCGTCCGAGACGAGGCGGCCATGCTCCTCGGAGAGCTGGTCGATACGTATGTCGTTGCGGCCGAGCACGTGGCCGTAGCCGGTGAGACCTAGCAGGTCGGAGGTCAGGACCTTGCTGCCGGCGTCGATGATCGCCCGGTTTTCGCTGGGAACCGAGACTACGGTCGCGAGCACGGTGAGGGCACAGTCCTCCCACGACGCCACGCCACGGGCAACCAGCGACCGGTCGTTATAGATATACGTGCCCGGCCTGTGCTCGCTTGCTATCGGCGCTTCGGCTGCCTGCATCATACCCGGCGTGCCCCCTGATGTAATGCACGGAACTTCGAGCCCCTCGGCCTCGATCAGCCGCTTCGCGTCGCTCATGAAGGTCTGGACGCGTGCGGCGCCATCGGCCGGCGGATAGGTCATCAATCCGCCGAAGCGCAGTCCCGGTGCCTCGGCTATGCGCCGGGCAAGGCGCGCCGCCTCGGACGGAGTCCCGACGCCGCAGCGATCTGCTCCGGTGTTGCATTCGACGAGTACGGTCAAGGGCTTTCCGGCATCGGCGAAGAAGGCTGCGAGCCCGTCGATGACGGTCGCGTTGTCCGCGACGACGCTGACCGTCACCCTTTCGTTGAGCCGCGCCAGCCGTCCGAGTTTCTGCTCGCCGAGGAGGTTGTAAGTGATCAGCACGTCCTTGATCCGGGCGCCGCCGTCGACCATCGCCTCCGCTTCCGTCACCTTCTGGCAGGTGATGCCGATCGCCCCTGCATCGAGCTGCAGCTCCGCCATCTGCGGAAGCTTGTGGGTCTTTATGTGCGGGCGCACGCGGATGCCGTGCCGGTCGGCATAGGCCTGAAACGCAAGGACATTGCGCCGGGCGATATCGAGATCGACCAGCACGGCGGGGGTTTCGATCGGCAGTGTCATGCGGGGGCTTCCTCGATGCGAAGTGGATCGGCGGCGAATGTAGCCGATCCTGCTTGACAAGTAATGGCCCAAGGCATTTGATGGGTCAATCCGTTATTCAGGACTAATGTCCAATATACCGGAATCTATGAGTGGGAACAAAAGGGGAGATCTTTCGATGATCAGCAAATTCACGGTCGCCGCGAGTTTCGTCGCGGCCGTGCTGGCGGCCATGCCAGCGCAAGCACAACAGGCATCGAGCAAGCTCGACGAAGTTCTGAGCCGCGGTCATCTGATACTCGGCACCGGCAGCACCAACGCGCCGTGGCACTTCAAGAGCGCCGAAGACAAGCTCCAGGGTTTCGACGTCGACATGGGCCGCATCATCGCAAAGGCGCTGTTCGGCGATCCGGAGAAGATCGAGTTCGTCAACCAGTCGTCCGATGCCCGTATTCCGAACATCACCACCGGCAAGGTGGATATCACCTGCCAATTCATGACGGTTACCGGGGAACGCGCTCAGCAGATCGCCTTCACCATTCCCTATTACCGTGAAGGCGTCGGCCTGATGCTGAAGGCGGACGGCAAGTATGCCGATTACGAAGCGCTGAAAGCTGCCGGCTCGTCGGTGACGATTTCCGTATTGCAGAACGTCTATGCCGAGGACATGGTCCATGCGGCCTTGCCGGAGGCGACGGTCGACCAGTACGAATCCGTCGACCTGATCTATCAGGCGCTCGAATCCGGACGCGCCGATGCCGCCGCCACCGACCAGTCCTCGCTCGCCTGGTACATGACCCAGAACTCGGGGCGCTATAAGGACGCCGGCTATGGCTGGAACCCGCAGACCTATGCCTGCGGCGTCAGGCGCGGTGATCAGGACTGGCTGAACTTCGTCAACACGGCGCTGCACGAAGCCATGACCGGTGTCGAATTCGATTTCTATGCCAAGTCGTTCCAGACCTGGTTCGGCAAGGACCTCACCCCGCCGCAGATCGGTTTTCCCATCGAATACAAGTGAGCCCTGCCAACGGCGGCTCCGCCTGTTGGCGGAGCTGCCCTGTCCCATGAAACGGCTGCATCCATGACATATTCCTTGAACTTCGCGGCTGTGTGGCGCTCGTTCGACCTGCTTCTCGAAGGCCTGGCGCTCAGCCTCGGCCTGGCATTTGTCGCGATCCTCGCCGGTTGCGTGATCGGGCTGATCACGGCCTTCGGGCTCATTTCCAGGAGGGCGTTGCTGCGCAAGCCTGCCGGGCTCTACGTCACGGTGATCCGCAACACGCCGATCCTCGTCCTCGTCCTCTTCAGCTATTTCGCGCTTCCTGAGCTCGGAGTTCGTCTCGGCAAGATCGAGAGCTTCGTTGCCACGCTTGCAATCTATTCGGGGGCCTATCTTGCCGAAGTGTTTCGCGGCGGCCTCATCGCTATACCGCCCGGCCAGCGCGAGGCGGGGCTCGCGATCGGGCTTACGGAGATGCAGATACGCACGTCGATCATCATTCCGCTGATGCTGCGCAGCGTCCTGCCCTCGCTCGGCAGTACGATGATCTCGCTCTTCAAGGATACCTCGCTCGCCGCAGCGATCGCGGTTCCGGAACTCACCTTCGAGGCACGCAAGATCAACGTCGAGACCTTCCGCGTCATCGAGACCTGGATCGTTGCGAGTTGCCTCTATGTCGCGACCTGCTCGCTGCTGGCCGCGCTGATGCGCGCCGCCGAGCGGCGTCTTGCAGTGCCGAGGTAACCGTCATGGATTTCTCGTTTCTCGATCAGCTCTGGCTTGCCCGCATCCCGCTCCTCAAGGGGCTCGGCGTCTCCGTCTCGATATCGCTTCTCTCGATCGTCGTCGGCACCGTGCTGGGCGTCTTCGTCGGTCTGGCGCTCGTCTACGGGCTTCGTCCCGTCAAATGGATCGTGCGCGGTTACACCGATTTCATCCGCGGCACGCCGGTGCTCGTCCTGGTGCTCGCGAGCTACTATGTCCTGAGCACCATCGGTATCGATCTCGGGCCGTTCCAGGCCGGCGTCCTGGCCCTTGCCGTCTTCTGCAGTTCGCATGTCGGTGAACTGGTGCGCGGCGCGCTGCAATCGATCCCCAAGGGACAGACCGAAGCCGCCAAGGCGATCGGTTTGACCTTCGCGCAAACCTTCACCTATGTGCTCGGCCCGCAGGCGTTGCGGCAGGCACTTCCTGCCTGGGTCAACACAGCGGCCGAGATGGTCAAGGCATCGACGCTGCTTTCGATCATCGGCGTGAGCGAGTTGCTGCTGCGGACGCAGGAGCTGATCTCCCGCACCTTCATGAGCCTCGAATTCTATTTCTTCGCAGGCTTTCTCTATTTCGTCATCAATTACGGCATCGAGCGCTTCGGCCGTTACGTCGAGCGCAAGACCGCCGTTCCATCGTGAGGTTCGCAATCCGATGACCAACCTTCTCGAAATCCGCGATCTTCACAAACGCTACGGCACGGTCGAGGTGCTGAAGGGGGTCGATTGCTCGATGCGCCAGGGGGAGGTGATCAGCATTATCGGCTCCAGCGGCTCGGGCAAGACGACGATGCTTCGCTGCATCAACATGCTGGAGGAGTTTCAGGGCGGCACGATCGCCATCGACGGCCAGGAGATCGGCTACGAGACGGCAGGAGGCGCCCGGCGGCGCAAGCCTGAGCGGGAGATCGCCCGCCAGCGCGCGCTGACCGGCATGGCCTTCCAGCAGTTCAACCTGTTTCCGCATATGACCGCCGCCGCCAATGTCATGCTCGGGCTCATCAAGGTGAAGAAGATGAGCCGCGACGAGGCGAGGGTGCTTGCCGAGAAATGGCTTGACCGCGTCGGCCTGCTCTCGCGCAAGGATCATTATCCGGGGCAGCTTTCCGGCGGCCAGCAGCAACGGGTCGCGATCGCCCGTGCCATCGCCATGAATCCGAAGCTCATGCTCTTCGACGAGGTCACCTCGGCGCTTGATCCGGAGCTCGTCAACGAGGTGCTGCAGGTCATCAAGGGGCTCGCCGAGGATGGAATGAGCATGCTGATCGTCACCCACGAAATGCGCTTCGCCTACGAGGTTTCGTCCCGGGTGATCTTCATGAACCAGGGGCGCATCGGCGAGGAGGGGGATCCGCGCGAGATGTTCCTGAAACCGAGGACCGAACGCCTGGCGGAGTTTCTGAAGACCTCGACGTTCAACTGACCAACCATTGAATTTAATGAAGAAGTGGAGTGAAGCGTGACGATCAAGCGTTATGGAACGGGCGAAACCGGTGCGGGCAAGCAGCACCTTCCATTTGCTCGCGCCGTGGAGGCGAACGGGTGGCTCTATGTTTCCGGTCAGGTCGCCATGGAGGCGGGCGAGATCGTCGGCGGCGGGATCGTCGCGGAAAGCCGCAAGGCGATCGAGAACATGATCGCAATCCTGCACGAAGCCGGCTATGGGCTCGAAGATGTGGTGCGTGTCGGCGTCTGGCTCGATGACCCGCGTGACTTCTGGACCTTCAACGGCGTCTATGCGCAGTATTTCGGCGCCAACCCGCCGGCCCGCGCCTGCGTCCAGTCGCGCATGATGGTCGACTGCAAGGTCGAAGTTGACTGCGTCGCCTACAAGGCTAAATGAGGTCAATTCTGAAGGACGGGAATAGAAGCGGCAAGGAGGGCGCGGTGGCGGAGGCGGAAGACACGATCAATCGCAGGGCAAGGGGTCTCGACCGGGCCTTCGAGATCCTCGATTTCCTGCGCCTGCAGCGTCAGCCCTTGCGCCCGAACGAAATCGCGCAGGGGATCGGCGCGCCGCGGTCGTCGGTCTATGAACTCGTCAACCTGCTCATCCGCCAGGGGATCATCGAATATCGCGGCGATGACGGCCGCGTCTTTCTCGGGCGCAAGCTCTATTTCCTCGGCGCGGCCTATGCCGAACAGTTCGACCTGATGCGCGAAAGCGAGCATCTTCTGGCGCGGATCGCCGAGGAGACGCGCGAGACGGCGCAGATGTGTCAGCTCGAAGGTAACAAATATGCCGTCGTCCTGATGAACGAGGGGAGCCGTCCGTTCCGCATCTCCACCAATATAGGCGAACCGGTCGCCATTCCGTGGACCGCATCCGGCCGTCTCCTCGTGGATCACATGAGCGACGAGGAGATCCTGGCCTTCATACCGCAGGAGGACTTCGTCCTGCCGGATGGCACGCGCCTCGAGCCCTCCGCATTCATCGCCCAGGTCCGCAATGCCAAGAAGGAAGGCTATTTCACCTTCAACAGCATCGTCGACAGCTTCACGCATTGCTTCGCCGTGCCGGTCTACGACGCCGAAGCGATCTGCATCGCGACGCTCTGCCTCGTCGCGCCGAAGGAGGACGGGCTGCGCAATCGCGACGCCTATCTTCGCGTGCTGATCAAGGGGGCAGGCGAGCTTTCCGAGAAGCTTGGCTATCGTAACGACCACGCGGCTTCGGTGCGAACGGCTGCTGGCGGGTGACAGCCGCCTCCGCATTTGGTGGTGGTAGATCGGCCTTCTCTCTATTCCATTCTAAGCGAGCGGCCGCTTTCCGGATCGAAGAGGTGCAGGGCCGTTTCGTCGAAGGTGAAGGCATGGGCCGATCCCACGCCGACTGCCGTGCGCGGCGGCAGGCAGGCGGTGATCCGCTGGCTGCCGACCGTAGCCGTGGTCACGAGTTCCGGCCCTGTGAGTTCCACCACTTCGACATTCGCGGTCAATCGTTGAGCCTCTGACCCGGCTGCGAGCCGCAATGCCTCCGGCCGAATGCCGACCTTCACGCGCCGCCCCGCCGAGGCGGCCCCGTTGAAGGCTGCCGGCAGGGGAAGCACCTCCTCGCAGCCCTCGATCTTCAGGCCGTTTGCGGTCATCTCCGCGTCCAGAATGTTCATCGGCGGCGAGCCGACGAAGCCGGCGACATAGAGCGTCGCGGGGCGGTCGTAGACCTCGTCCGGCGCGGCGAGCTGCTCGATGCGGCCGTCGCGCATCACGGCGATGCGGGTTGCGAGCGTCATCGCCTCGATCTGGTCGTGGGTCACATAGACGACCGTCGTTCTCAGCATCTGGTGCAGGCGTTTGAGTTCGGTGCGCATCTCCATCCGGAGCTTGGCGTCGAGGTTCGACAGCGGCTCGTCGAAGAGGAACACCTGGGGGTTGCGCACCAGGGCCCGGCCGATCGCGACGCGCTGACGCTGGCCGCCGGAAAGCTGGCTCGGCTTCCGGTCGAGCAGGTTCTCGATCTGCAGCAGTCTTGCGGTGTCGCGCACCGCCTTGTCGCGCACCGCCGGCGGCACCCGGCGCATTTCGAGGCCGAAGCCGATGTTTCGGGCGACGCTCAGGTTCGGATAGAGCGCATAGGACTGAAACACCATCGCGATGTCGCGGTCCTTGGGATGGACCCCCAGGACCGAACGCTCGCCGATCAGGATGTCGCCGCCGCTCGGTTCGGCAAGCCCGGCAATGATGTTGAGCAGCGTGGACTTGCCGCAGCCGGAGGAACCGAGCAGCACGAGGAACTCGCCGCTTTCGAGCGCGATGTCGATGCCCTTCAGCGTTTCCACCTCGGCGTAGCGCTTGCGGATGTTGCGGATTTCGAGAGCGCTCATCGCCTGGATTCCTCGAGGAAGGCCGAAAGGGGCTTGCCGTAGCGGCGCGGAAGGGTGGAGATCGCTTCCGAGGCGATCGTGACCCCGGTCTTGAGGCAGGCTTCGAGTGGCATTTCGGCGGCGAGTGCCGCCAGGAAGCCCGCATTGAAGACGTCGCCGGCGCCGATCGTATCGACGACCTGAACCTGCGGCGCCGGTACGGAAAAAGTTCCGCCGTCCCGATCGATGGCGAGCGCTCCATGGGGGCCGCGCTTGACGACGACGATGGCGTCCGCAGGCATTTCGCCCTTCAAGCTCAGCGCGGCTTCGGCCGGATCGGACAGGCCCGTAAGCGTGGTCGTCTCCACCTCGTTGAAGAGGGCGCAATGACAGCGTTTCAGCCAGCCGAGCGTCCTGAGCCTGTTGGTCTCCGTCCAGCCATCGAGCGGCCACCCGGTGTCGAGTGCCACGGCGATCTCGTGGGCGTCCGCCCAGTCGAAAAGCGCGTCATAGGCAAGGGTAAGGGCATCGGTCAGGAAGGAACCGGAAAGCAGCGCATAGCCGCCTCGAAGTCGGTTTCCATCGAGCATCGAGTGCACTTCCGGAAAGCTGAACAGCGGCAGATGGCCGCGCGTGGTGAAGAAGGTGCGTTCGCCATCCGGGTGGGTGATGCCCACCGAAAGCGTCGTGCCGACCGCTTCCACCGGCCAGTTACGGGAACGCTCCCCGAAAGCCTCCTTCAGCCAGGTGCCGAACTGGTCGTTGCCGACATTGGCGGCAATCACGTAGTCCACGCCGAGCGAATCCCAGGCAAGAGCGTTGTTGCCGGCGCAGCCGCCGACGCGCAGTTCGTCATGGTCGACGATGACCTCGGTGCCGGGCTTCGGCCAGGGTTCGGCCGGACCGAGTATGAGATCGACGTTGACGTTGCCGATGGCTGCAAGCGGACGCATCGTCATTCGCTCCGGGTGACCTTGGTGGACCGCACTGGCGTGCCGGCGTTTTCGACGCGCGCGTCGGCGAAGGCGATCATCAGGGATTGCGCGACTGGAAGCATAGCGAGGATCGCGGCCATGCCCGCCGCCGGCTTGAAGCGGATCGTCGTGGCACCCGCGGCCGGAGACTCGTCCGATGCGTCGAAGACGATCACCGGCGAGCCGGCTTCGGCTGCGGAGGTTGCCATGGCTCCGACGAGCTTGGCGGTCGGATCGGCGGCGCGGAAGAGGACGACGCCGACAGAAGCCCCCAGCATTTCCATCGGGCCGTGGCGCAACTGCCCGCCCTCTAGCGAAAAGCAGGGAAGACGGGAGAGTTCCGTAAGCCCAAGGGCGATCGCTTCGGCGAGACCCTGCAGTTTGCGGCCGGAGGTGACGATCGCGCCGACATCGGCGAGAGCAGCAAGGGCGCCATCGATTACCGGCGCTTCGGGATCCCTGAGGGCGCGAAGTGCGTCGGCCGGGTCGGCGCCGAGGGCGGCGAGGACCGCCAGGTGCAGCGCAAAGGACACCGTCAGGCTGCGCGTGGCCGCAAAGGCCCGCTCCGTCCCGCCTGATCCGACGAGCGAAGGCACGGCCTTGGCCAGGAATGCGTCTTCCTCGAGCGTCAGCCCGAATGTCTCGCTTGTGCCGCCGTCCGTTTCGCGGAACCAGCGCAGCACTTCCGCGCTTTCGCCCGATTGCGAAGTGACGAGGATGGTCTTGCCTTCGATCGAAAGCGGCTCACCAAGTTGTTCGGAAAGCGGCACGGCGACCGCCTCGATGCCAAGGGCGCGATAGAGCGGTTCGACGGCGCGGCCGACGGCATGCGAGCCGCCCATGCCGAGAAGCAGAAGCCGGCCCGTCGACTTCAGCGATGCGGCGATACGCTGCGCCGTGGCCGTCGCTCCCTCGTAGGAAGCGATCGCGTCGGCATGCTGGCGCGCCATCTCCCGGTCGATTGCAATGAGCCCTGCCGGGCGGTCCTTCGATATTCTCATGGTCATCCCTTGACGCCGCCGCTGGTGAGCCCGGAAATCAGGGCTCTCTGCATGATAAGGCCGATCAGCACCGGGGGCAGGGCGGCAAGGACCCCGGCGGTTGCGATCAGTCCGTAGTCGGAAACACGGCCGCCGGCGAGGTCGGCGATGGCGACCGTGAGGGTCTTGGCGCGCTGGTCGGAGGTGAAGAGCAGCGCGTAGAAGAATTCGTCCCAGGCGAGCAGGAAGGCGAAGAGCGCCGAGGTTGCCATGACAGGGGCGGCAAGCGGCAGCGTCAGTATCCTCAGGATCTGGTCCAGCCGCGCGCCGTCGATCATCGCCGCGCTCTCGATCTCCCGCGGTATCGAATCGAAGCCCGATTTCAGGAGCCAGGTCGTGAAAGGGGCGAGAATGGTGAGATAGACGAGCGCCAGGCCGAAGACGGAATTGAGCAGGCCGAAATAGGCAAGACCCATATAGAGTGGCACGGCCAGGGCGACAGGCGGCAGCATATAGGTGGCGATTACCGCGTAGAGCGACCAGGCGACGGCCGGCGTGCGCGACACGGCCCAGGCGGCCGGAACGGCGACCACCACAGCGGCAAGCGTCGCCATTCCGGCGACCTTGATGCTGTTCAGGAGCGAGGCGATGAAGGCCGCACCGGCACTGTTCTCGACAGCCGACAAAAGGGTCCGGTACCGCGAGAGGTCGATGTCGCTCGGCCACCAGGCAAGCGGCTTGGCACTGAGGTCCGCGGCAGGCGAAATGCTCATGATCAACAGCCAGGCGACAGGCGCGAGGATGACGACGGCGAGAAGCAGGGCACTCGCATGGATGAAGACGGAGAAGAGGGGGCTTTGGCGTTCCATCACGAAGCTCCGGCGGCCTTTCGGAGGAGCGCCGCGTATGCGGCGGCAAGAATTGTCACGAGCAGGGTGACTATGAGTGCCAGCGACGCGCCGGAACCGGCTCGCTGGAAGGAAAACGCTTCCTGATAGACGAGGATCGAGAGCGTGCGCGTGCTGTTCGCCGGTCCGCCGCGCGTCATCACCCAGATGATGTCGAAGACCTTGAAGGCTTCGATGGTACGCAGTACCAGCGCCACCAGCAGCGGGCCGGCGAGATAGGGCATGATGACGAAGCGGAAACGGTTGAACGGACCGGCCCCATCGACGAGCGATGCAGCAGTGATGTCGCGCGGCACGGCCTGGAGCGCGGCGAGTGCGATCAGCGCCACCAGCGGGAAGTTCTTCCAGCAATCCGCGACGATCAGCGCGGCAAGCGCCGTTCCCGGCTCGCCGAGCCAGGAGCGATAGCTGTCAAGGAGGCCGAGCTGCGTCAGCGCGGCATTGAGCGCGCCGTATTCCGGATTGTAGATGAGGCGCCAGAGCGTCGCGTTGACCACCGTCGGCAGCGCCCACGGCAGGATCATCAATGCACGAAGCGCCGTTCGCCCGCGGAATTGCTGGTTGAGAAGGAGCGCGGCAAGGACACCGAGCACCATTTCGGCGGCAACCGAAATGACTGCGAACCAGGTCGTGGTGACAAGTGCCCTCTGAAAATTCGATCCGCCCAGCATCTTGATGTAGTTGGCCGTTCCCACGAAACCGCCCTCGGTGCCGACGAGCTTCGCATCGGTGAAGGAGAGCCGAACGGTGTCGACGAGCGGCCAGCCGATGACGGCGGTCATCACCACGAGGAGCGGCAACATCAGAAGCCACGCGCGGGTCGAAATCCAGGTGCCGGTCATGAATGGAAACCTCTTCTTCGGTAGCGGCCGGCAATACTCACTCAAGGATCCTCATTCCTGTGCCTGTCACAGGAATCCAGCCAGCCCAAGTCCTTGGGCTGAAAGCTCCCTTCCGCGCCCCAGACGCGGCGCTGCTGGATCCCTGTGACAAGCACAGGGATGAGGGAGGGAACGCGCCGCACCGACCAAGCGCGGGGACGCAGTACCGGACGGTGACCCCGTCCGGTACGGACCCGACCCGTCTTAGAGACCGCTATTCTCGGCGGCACTCTTCAAGGCATCTTCCGCAGAAGACTGGCCGAGTAGTGCTTCCTGGATCGCCTGCTGCAGGGCGGTCGAAAGCTCCTGATATTTCGGCGTCGTCGGGCGCGGATACATGGCGGCAAGTCCACGCTTGGCGGCGGCGATCAGCTCCTCCTGGCCCTTCGTCACATTCGGGTCCTCATAGGAAGAGGCCCAGATCGGGAGGCTCAGCTTGGCATAGGCGTTCTGCGTCTCCTGCGAGGTCATATGGACGATATATTTCCAGGCCTCTTCAGGGTGCTTGCTGGTCGCGGTGATGCCGAGCCCCATGGAGCCGTTGACGGCCGAGACCTCGCTCTTGCCGGCAGCGCCCGGAGCCGGAACGACGCCGACCTTGCCGGCCACCTTGCTCTCCTTGGGATCGTTGGCGAGATTGTACATGTAGGTCCAGTTGAGCGCGAAGGCGGCTTCGCCGTTCTGGAAAACCTTCCGTACATCCTCTTCGAGGAATTCCTTCGAGTTCGGGTTGGTGAGCCCCGATGTGTAGCTCGTCACCATGTAGTTCAGCGCATCGAGCCCGCCGCCGGTGGTGAAGGCCGGCTTGCCGCCGTCAAGAAATTTGCCGCCATAGGCGCTGACCAGCGTCGTGTAGTCGCAGATCGCCGCTTCCGCCTGAGACCAACTCCAGGCGATCGGGCTTTCGAGCAACCCCTTGTCCTTGATCGCCTTGGCCTGCTCGGCAAGTTCCTCCCAGGTCTTCGGCGGTTGCTTGATACCGGCTTTCTCAAGGATTTCCTTGTTGTAGAAGAGATACTTCGTGTCGAGGATCCACGGCATTCCGTAACGTTTGCCGTCATATTCCACGGTCGTCCATGCTCCCGGCAGGACGCCTTTGTTCATCTCGTCCGTGACGCGGTCGGTCACGTCGAGGAGAACGTTGTTGGCCGCGTATTCGGCAGGCCAGATCACGTCGAAGAGGACGACGTCATAGCCGCCGCCGGAACCCTGGGCGAGCACCGTCTTGTCGTGCAGTCCCTCATAGGGAACGAATTCGAGATTGACCTTGATGTCCGGGTTGGCCTTGGCGAAAGCATCCGTCATAGCGCGGACATCGGCCTCGCTATAGGCGGCCTGCGCCATGAACAGCGCGTTCAGCGTCGTTTCAGCCTGAGCATGACCGGTGAAGCCGGCCCCGATGAGCGTCGCACCGATCAAAGCGTTGCGGGTGGATTTCAACATTGTCGCCTCCAGTAGCTGACCGTTGCAGTCTTCGCGGCGCGCTTGGCGCGCGCCGAACAGGAATTCCGCCGCTTCTCGCGGCCGCCTTCGACAAATCAAACCGGAGCGTTCGCGGGCATTTCCAGGCCGCTTTCGTTCCCCCGAGGTTCTTCGACCTCTTATTAAGTCAATTGTCTTGACTTATTTCTTGTTCAATAGTCCAGATGTGTCAAGAGGGTTTGTTCATGAACGAGATCCGCCCGATCCGGGCCAAGAGCGGCACCAATCAGGAAGGCGCGAGCGCGCACAACCGCCGTGTCATGATCGACGCACTGCGGCTGAACGGGCACCTGTCGCGGGCGGATCTGGCGCGTGCGACCGCACTCACCAAGCAGGCCGTTTCCAACATCATCGAGGAGCTCGAGAACGACGGGCTCGTGGCGTCGCTTGCCGCGGTGCGCAAGGGGCGGGGACAGCCATCGACGCCCTATCGGCTGGTACCGGAAGGCGCCTTTGCCATCGGCCTTCAGATCGACCGACACGTGACGCGCACGGTCGCCGTCGACCTGATCGGCACAGTACTCGCCCGCAACGAGGTGATCCTGCCGGCCGGCGGTCCTGAGACGGGTGTCGAGGCCATACTCACCCTGATCGACGAAACACGGCAGGAACTTTCGGCCATCGCACCGCAATCCAGGGACCGTCTGGTGGGTCTGGGTGTGGCGATGCCGGGCCCGTTCGGCGTCGACGCCGACGCCGACGATCCCTGGATGATGGCCGCCTGGCAGAGCTTTCCCTTGCTTGAAAGGCTCTCGGCCGGGACTGGTCTCGACGTGCGCCTCCAGAACGACGCGGCGGCGGCCGCGACCGCGGAAAAGATGGTCGGCGCTGCCCATGGAGTCGACCACGCCCTCTGCGTCTATCTGGGTTACGGGCTCGGCGCGGGGCTGATCCTCAATGGCGAACTCTACCGTGGCGCGCATGGCAATGCCGGCGAGATCGGCATGATCCTGAGCAGGCCGCGTGGCGGCGCCGACGACGGGAGGGCACCGCTGGAGCACCGGATATCGATCGCCTCTCTGTGCAAGATCCTCGAGATCGACCCCGCCGACGGCGATCTCTACGGCCGCATCGACGCCGTCGCTCACTCGAAGGATCGTCGCGTAGCTGCCTGGATCGCAGACGCGGCGTTCGAATTGCGGGCGACGATCCAGTTGCTCGAAACGGTTTTCGATCCGCAGACGATCATTCTATGCGGCGGCATGCCATCCGGGCTCGCCCGCCTTCTCATGGACGCTCTCCACCCGCTGCTTCCGTCGATCGCCGAGCGGCGGCTACGCAGCGCGCCGCGGCTGCAACTGGGTTTCACGGACCCGTGGGCGGTTGCGATCGGTGCCGCGGCCGAGCCGATCAGCCGGACCTTCGATCCGCGTTTTTCAGCGATCCTGAAGACCCGGGCCGCGGGCTCGCCCTGAGCGATGTCGGCGCGGCGAATCGCTCGCGGAAATACGGATTGTTATTCTTACTTGAAATATTGCCGATATAGCGCTTAAATGCGCACCAGTCGGCGGGATCACATTTAACTGCTGCACGATTATTTGATTGCGTCTGCAACATTTCGCAGACGGCTACATTTTTATTTGCATGCCATTTTTATTATTTAAAATCAGAGGGATTGCGATATGTCTCTTCCCCATCTTCGGCGGCTTGAAGCCGAAGCGATCCATGTCATTCGAGAAGTTGTTGCAACATTCACCAATCCGGTCGTGCTTTACTCGATCGGCAAGGACTCCTCGGTACTGCTGCACCTGGCGATGAAGGCGTTCTACCCCGCCAAGCCGCCATTTCCATTCCTGCATGTAGATACCAAATGGAAGTTCCGGGAGATGATCGAGTTTCGCGACCGGATGGCGCGAGAGCTCGGCTTCGATCTCCTCGTCCACGTCAATCAGGACGGGATCGAGCAGGGCATCGGCCCTTTCACGCACGGCTCCAACGTGCACACCCATGTCATGAAGACGATGGGGCTCCGGCAGGCGCTCGAGAAATACGGTTTCGACGCGGCGCTCGCGGGCGCGCGGCGCGACGAGGAGAAATCGCGCGCCAAGGAACGCATCTTCTCGATCCGCAGCGCCCAGCACGGCTGGGATCCGCAGCGCCAGCGGCCCGAGATGTGGAAGACCTACAATACGCGGGTCGGGCAAGGCGAGACGATGCGGGTCTTCCCGCTCTCCAACTGGACCGAATTCGACATCTGGCAGTACATCCTGCGCGAGGAAATTCCTATCGTGCCGCTTTATTTCGCGGCCAGGCGCCCGGTCGTCAAACGAGACGGCATGCTGATCATGGTCGACGACGACCGCATGCCCATCCAACCCGAAGAGGAGGTTACCCAACAGCTGGTGCGTTTCCGCACGCTTGGCTGCTATCCGCTGACCGGGGCGGTCGAGTCCGACGCAGTCACCGTTCCCGAGATATTGCGGGAAATGCTGACGGTGCGCACGTCCGAACGGCAGAGCCGGCTGATCGACACGGATGAAGTCGGGGCGATGGAGAAAAAGAAGCGGGAGGGCTACTTCTGATGTCGTATGTTGAATCCATACCGCCGCATGACATTGAAGCGCATCTGGCCGAGCACGACAACAAGTCGATCCTGAGATTCATCACTTGCGGCTCGGTCGACGACGGCAAATCGACTCTGATCGGGCGGCTGCTTTACGATGCGAAGCTGGTCTTCGAGGACCAGCTCGCAAACCTCGGGCGCGTCGGCTCTCCCGGCGCCGCCAACGGCAAGGAGATCGATCTCGCCTTGCTTCTCGACGGGCTTGAGGCCGAGCGCGAGCAGGGCATCACCATCGACGTCGCCTATCGCTATTTCGCCACGTCCAAACGCAAGTTCATCGTCGCCGATACGCCCGGCCACGAGGAATATACGCGCAACATGGTAACCGGCGCTTCGACGGCGGATCTCGCCATCATCCTCATCGACAGCCGGCAGGGCATTCTCCAGCAGACCCGGCGCCACTCCTATATCGCCTCGCTGCTTGGCATCCGCCATGTCGTGCTGGCAGTCAACAAGATCGATCTCGTCGATTTTCAACAACAGGTGTACGAGGAAATCGTCGCCGACTACATGGCTTTCGCCAAAGAGCTCGGTTTTGCCACCATACGGCCAATCCCGATCTCGGCGCGAGACGGCGACAACGTCATCTCGGCGTCCGCCAATACGCCCTGGTACAGAGGGGCGGCGCTGCTCGAATATCTGGAAACGGTCGAACTCGACCCGACGGACCAGGCAAAGCCTTTCCGCTTCCCGGTTCAGATGGTCATGCGGCCGAACGCGGATTTTCGCGGCTATGCCGGGCAGATCTCCTGCGGGAGGATTTCCGTGGGCGATCCGGTCGTCGTCGCGAAGACCGGGCAGCGGACATCGGTCAAGGCGATCGTGACCTATGACGGGGAGCTTGCGACGGCAGGGGAAGGCGAAGCGGTGACGCTGGTCCTCTCTGACGAGGTGGATGCGTCCCGCGGCAATATGCTCGTGGCCCCTGGTGCCCGACCCTTCGTGGCGGACCAGTTCCAGGCGCATGTGATCTGGTTCGATGCGAACCCGATGATGCCGGGACGAAGCTACATCCTGCGCACGGAGACCGACAGCGTCAGCGCGACGGTCACCACGCTCAAGCACCAGGTCAACATCAACAGCTTCATCCGTGAGGCGGCGAAGTCGCTGCAGATGAATGAAGTGGGTGTCTGCAACATCTCGACACAGGCGCCGATCGCCTTCGACGCCTACAAAGACAACCGGGCGACGGGCAACTTCATCATCGTCGACCGGGTGACGAATGCCACGGTTGGTGCGGGGTTGATCGATTTTCCGCTCCGGCGCGCAGACAACGTCCACTGGCATGCGCTCGAGGTGAACAAGAGCGCGCGCAGCGCCATGAAAAATCAACTCCCTGCCGTTCTCTGGTTCACCGGGCTTTCCGGCTCCGGAAAATCGACCATCGCTAACGAGCTCGACAGGATCCTCCACGCTCAGGGCAAGCATACCTACCTGCTCGACGGCGATAATGTGCGTCACGGCCTCAACCGGGACCTCGGCTTTACCGAGGAGGACCGGGTAGAGAACATCCGCCGCGTGGCGGAGGTGGCCAAGCTCATGGCCGATGCCGGTCTGATCGTTCTTGTCTCCTTTATCTCGCCGTTCCGCGACGAGCGGCGGATGGCGCGGGAATTGATGGAGGAGGGCGAGTTCATCGAGATATTCGTCGACACGCCGCTCGACGAGTGCGCGCGCCGCGATCCGAAGGGGCTCTACGAGAAGGCGCTCGCCGGCAAGATCGCGAACTTCACCGGCGTTTCCTCGCCCTATGAGGCCCCGGAAAACCCGGAACTCCATATACGCACCGTCGGCCATGAACCGACCGACCTGGCGCTCGCGATCGAGGCATTCCTTGACCGCAGGATGGAGGACAAATGACGCCCCTTTGCGAAATACTGGAGCGCATAGCGCTCGATGCGGGTGCGGCAATTCTCGAGGTCTACGACGCCGGTCCCCAAGTCTGCTACAAGGACGATCACTCGCCCGTCACCGAAGCCGACGAGCGGGCCGAAGCGATCATTCTCGAGAGACTTGCGGCGGCGTTTCCGGACATCCCCGTGGTTGCCGAGGAGTCTGTTTCCTCGGGCCGCGTTCCGGATATCAGCGGCGGTACGTTCTTTCTCGTCGATCCGCTCGACGGCACGAAGGAATTCATCAATCGCCGAAACGACTTCACCGTCAACATTGCCCTCATCGAGGGCAATGTGCCGGTTGCCGGCATCGTCTATGCACCCGCGCAGCGCTGCGCCTATGTCGCCGACGGCGGCAGGGCGGAAAAGCTTCTGCTCGATCCGGCATGGGCACTCGAACACCGGCAGGCGATCCGCGTGCGGGTGCGGGGTGCGGAACTGACGGCGGTCGCCAGCCGCTCGCACAACAGTTCCGAGACCGAGGCCTTCCTCACCGGCCATGGCGTGATGAATTACGCTTCCGTCGGCTCGTCGCTGAAATTCTGCCTGCTGGCGGAAGGCAAGGCGGACGTCTATCCGCGGTTCGGCCGCACGATGGAGTGGGATACGGCCGCCGGCGACGCGGTGCTGAAAGCTGCCGGCGGCTCGGTCGTCCGCTTGGACGGCTCGCGCCTCCTCTACGGCAAGACGATGCAGGAGGAGGACAGCGCCTTCGCAAACCCGCACTTCATTGCCTGGGCGGATATGTCCTTGATCCACCTGTCCGGTGCCGAGGGTCTTCAGCCGGCTTACGCGCTGTCGTGAACAGCGCGATGTCCGCCGCAGCGTTTGTCAAAGGGCCGAGTGACGCATGAATGGACAGGAGAAGATACGTGCTGGCAGGCCTGTGTTCTGCCGCTATCGGGATCTCAGCCGAGAGCAACTGAACGTGGAGTTCCAGGTCCACACGAGTTGGACCGACGGGCAGGCGAGTGCGCTTGAAATCCTGCAAACGGCCAGTGAACGCGGTCTCGCAGAGCTGGCGTTCACGGAGCACGTACGCGAAGACACGTCATGGTTTCCTGAGTTCAGGAATGAGATCCGCTCCGCTGCGCGTGGTTTCACTCATATGAGCGTCTATGTCGGCTGCGAGACGAAAGCGATGGATGACCACGGCAGGCTGGATGTGTCGCAGGACGTGCTGGACCGGTGCGATATCGTTCTCGGCGTCGTTCACCGGCTCCCGGACGCCCGCGGCGGCTATCTGGACTTCAAGCAGCTTTCCTATGAAGAGACGGCCGAGATCGAGTTCCGCCTGTCGATGGGAATGGTCAGGAACGCGCCCATCGACATCCTGGCCCATCCGGGCGGCATGAGCCTGAGGCGGCATGGCCGTTTTCCGGAAGCCTATTTCAGGGACTTGATGAGAGCGACCCTCGAACGGCGGATCGCGATCGAGATCAACTCCTCCTACCTCGTAGACATACCGGCATTCCTCGCCTTGTGCGAGGAGGTCAATCCGTTCGTTTCGATCGGTTCCGATGCGCATCGGTTGAGCGAATTGGGCCATTGCAGAGATCAGCTAATCGAATTGGGAGCAGGGCGGTCATGAAGGTCTTTATCACCGGGGCAGGTGCCCTGCTCGGGCAAGGCATCATTCGCGCCCTGCGGCGCTCGACTTTGAACGCGAGGATAATCGTGGGAGATCCAAGTCCGCTCTCGGCCGGGCTTTACTGGGGGGATGCCGCCTATCTCGTGCCGATGGCCAAGGACCCTTCCTATCTGGCCCGGCTTGGCGAACTCCTGCGTGCCGAACGGCCCGACATCCTCATTCCGGGAACCGACGTGGAACTTCCGATCCTCGCGGCGAACAGAGACACGATCGAGAGAACCTACGGAACCAAGGTGATCATCAGTTCGCCGCGGGTGGTGTCGATCGCCAACGACAAGTGGCTGACCTCCGAGTTCTTTCGCGAGCGCGGCCTCGGATATGTTCCCTCCTGTCTGCCGGGCGACGAAGACGCTTTGATTCAGGAATGCGGATTTCCGCTCGTCGTCAAGCCGAGAGTCGGGGCACGTTCGATCGGCTTCAGCGTCGTTCGCAGCCGTGAGCAGTTGGTGCGCGCAATCGAGGAGCAGCCCGACATCGTCATCCAGAAACATGTCGGCTCCGAAACGACCGAGTATACTGCCGGCACGCTGACCTTCGACGGGAAATGCCGTGCGACGATCGTCATGCGCAGGGACCTCCGGGACGGCAATACCTACAGAGCATTTGCAGAGCCTTTCCCCGCGCTGAACAAGGCCATGGCAGAAGCTGCCGATGCCCTCGGCGCCTATGGCCCGGCGAACTTCCAGTTCCGTCTGGACGACGGTATCCCCCGGATATTCGAGATCAACGCGCGGTTCTCCGGAACCACGGCGGTCAGGATCCATGCAGGCTTCAACGAGGTGGAGATGTGCATCCGCCATCTCCTCTTCGGCGAGCCGATCGAGCAGCCGCAGATCACGCCGGTGACGATATTGCGGCACTGGTCTGAAACCGTGGTGAGCCCCGGCGACCTGGTCACTGCTTCCGCGAAACTCGACGAAACGGTGTGAGGAAAATGCGGCTGGTGGTTACCGGCGCGACCGGCTTCATCGGTGCCAGATTGATCGATCGTGCGTTGTCGAGAGGGTACGAGGTCACTGCACTTGCGCGCGATCCGGAACGGGTCGCAACCATATTCGGCGCGCGCCTCGGCGTCGAGAGGTGGTCGATTGGCGATCCTCTCCCGCCGCTGGGGCAATCCGATGCCGTTCTTCATCTTGCCGCCTACATTCCCGCCGATCTCAGTGACGCACGTCAGGCCGCCCGATGCTTCGAGATCAACACGAACGGGGCCATTCAGATCGCGATGGAAGCGGCATCGCAAGGCGTGAAGCGTTTTGTCCTGTTCGGATCAGCGCAGGTCTATGCTCCCGGCACGGGCCCCGCTTCGGAAGCGAGCCCGGCCTATCCCGTGCACCGGGCGAGCTACTATCTGGCGAGCAAGCTCGCCGCGGAGATATGTCTCTTGGCCTTCGGCAAGTCCAGCGCCATGCCGGTAACGGTGCTCCGCCTCGCATCGGTGTACGGTCCCGGCATGCACGATACCGGAATGGTGCCCACCTTCGTGCGAACGCTCGGAAGCGGTCGTTCCCTCGTCATTCAGGACGGGGGGCGATACAGTGTCGACCTCGTTTATGTCGATGATGTCGTGACGCTGGCGCTGCAGGCGGTGGAGACGGCCGAAGGTGGCGTGTTCAATGCGGGGAGCGGGCGTGCTTGCACGTCGCTCGAAGCCGCCCAGATCGTCGCCGATGCAGTCGAGGCAGCACGGCACCTCATTGCCGTGGAGGGCGGCAGCACCGATGCGGCGCCGCGTGGCTTCCGGGCGCTCGATGTTTCCAAGGCCGCAAACGAACTGAACTATGCGCCGCTCTCCTTCCGGGAAGGGATCGAAGCATGGAAATCGATGACGGGCCTGACGGATTTTCAGGACGGGAGCGTGAACGCGTAGAGGCTTCGAAACAGCAAGTGATTCGAAGCGCAGCACCGCGCGTCCAAAAGACACGCGGTGCTGCGCCGACGCTTCCTTCACCGATCAGGCGAAAAGGAAATCGCTGCTCGAAAAGTTCGCGGCGCTTAGGGTGCCGTTGGGATCGTCCAGCAAAATGGAGAAGGCTTTGCCGGAGGAGTCGTAGCCTTTTACCAGCACGTCGCCGCCGGTGGCATCATAGGCGTAGACGGTGCCTGCAGCGCCTGAGCTGGAGTATTGCTTGATCCCGAGCTTCTCTATAACGAGGAAATCGACACCATCCTGGAAATCCATGACGGTATCCTGGCCGCTGAACACCGGGGCACCTTTGAAGACGAAACGATCTGAATCGGCTCCGCCCCATAGAATATCGGCGCCCGCCTCGCCAATGAGGACGTCCTGGCCCGCGTCGCCGCGCAGGGTATCGTTGCCGTCGCCGCCAAAAATGCGATCGTAGTTGCTGCCGCCGCTCAAGGAATCATTGCCGGCTTCGCCGTACAGCATATCGTCGCCGTCATCCCCGAAGACCCGATCGTCGCCGGAGCCGACGACGATCTTGTCATTGCCGCTGCCGCCGTGGGCCTCGTCGATGCCGCCTTCGGAGTCCAGCACGTCATTGCCGTCGCCGCCGTCCAGATAGTTGTTCCCGTCGCCGCCATCGACGATGTCGTTGCCGATGCCGCCATAGACCCAATCATTGCCGGATTGGCCCTTGAGAGCGTCATTGCCGTCTTCACCATATATCCTGTCGTGGCCGGCGCCGCCGGCGACCGCTTGCTGCGTGACCTGCCCGGTTGCGGGATTTACCCGGTTGTTGAAGCCGTCGTCTCCCGAACCGGCATAGATGATGTCGTCGCCATCGCCTGCGTCGATATATTCTTCGCCTGCGCCGCCAAAAATCTTGTCATGGCCCCGGCCGCCCAGGATCTGGTCATGGCCGTCGCCGCCATCGAGAATGTCGCTGCCGTCGCCGCCGTCTAAGATGTCGTTCCCTAATCCGCCCTTCAGCGTGTCGTGGCCAAGGCCGCCGTCGAACCTGTCGTTACCCGCGCCGCCTTCGGCATAGTCGTCGCCGAGACCGCCGACGATGAAGTCGTTGCCATCGCCGCCAAAAAGCTTGTCATTGCCCTCGGCGCCATCGAGATAATCGTCGCCCGCGTAGCCCCAGAGCTCATCGTCGCTCAGAGCGCCGCGGATCGTGTCGGAAAGATTGGTTCCCTTCAGAATCATTTTGATTTCCTCTAGCTGTGAGCCGGAGGGCGGGTAAATTGAGAATAGGGCGCAAAGTGATCCTCAGCCTATAGTCGCTTGCCGCCACCACGAATTCATTCACTTTTCAAATAAAACTATACACACTACTTATCTTAGAAATCACCAAATACTTTCAACTGCACAGGAAGGTTTGGCGAAATCACATTTGGTTGTATGATGCTTGCGTAAAGCACCATATGTTGGACAGGGTTACACCATTGTATGTATTTCTTTCATTCAAGCCACCAGGAAATCTGAATATTTTGCAGTCACCGCAGCAATCGCATACTCACTTTCGATGCGTTCCCGCGCCGTGCGCGCATAGCGCGCATACTCCGCCTCCGGCAGGTCGAGAAAGGCGCGCATTGCATCTGCGAGTGCTTGCGGATCGCGCGCCGGTACGGCGATACCGGCCTTTCCGGCGACCGCGGCTGCGTCACCGACATCCGTCGTGACGATCGGCTTGCCGAAACTCATGGCCTCCGCGATGACGTTCGGGAAACCTTCGGTCCGCGATGAGAGGACCAAGAGATCGATGCTTTGATAGAATGCAGGCATGTCGCTGATCTCCCCCCGGAGATCGACGGCATGGGCCGGAAGACCGGCTTGTGCCATCAGCTCGATGACCGCCGGGTTGTCGCGGACGAGCCCGTTGCCGGCTGCGGAAAAGACCGCCTGCGGGTGGGTATTCACCACCTGAGCGGCCGCCTTGAAGAAAGTTCCATGATCTTTCTGCGGGTGGAAGCGGCCCACAATACCGATTCTCCGGGCCGTTCGCGGTTCGGGAGCCGCGAGCTGCGGAAGGTCGAAGCCATTGGGAATGACGATCGCGTTCCGGTTTGCATAGCCGTAGGCGCGATGCAGATCGAGCGCGCGGGCGCTGTTGTAGATGATGCCGGTCGGCCGGTGCGACAACAGTTTCGCGGCCGCAATCGCGACGCGGGAACTGCGCGTAAGGGAAGCGGGATCGTCCAGGGATTGGCGCACGTTCCAGAAAACCGGCGCCCCATGCCGCGCCATGCCGGCCGCCAGGGTGCCGGCGACCATCGCGTGGTACATCCAGCAGAGGATCACGTCGGGCTGCTCCTTCCGGATCAGCCGGGCAAGCCGCAGGATCGCGCCGGGAAGCGCCGCGAACGAAGCCGCACCTAGCGAGACATAGGCGACCCTCGGATTGTCGGCGAGGCGACGGTTCCGCTCGGAAACGCCGATGAGAGAGACCACGACGATGCGCTCGTCCGTCGCTCCGTGCAGCAGCCGTGCCAGCATCGTTTCGGCGCCGGCACTCGCGGTGAAATTGGTGATGACATGCATCATCATCGCGGTGCCCCAGGTCTGCCGCCCCGGCGACGTTCTACGTGGCTGATCTGCAGCACCATGAAAATCTCTCAATCGGCCAGGTGCATGCCGGCAAACAGCATCCTGTTGATCATGTGGACGTCAAACTTGGTTTCCGCGAGCTCTCGCGACCGCTTTCCCATTTTCTCCGCCAGGTCCGGGTCCTGAGCAAAGGCGGCCATGGCGTCGGCGAGCGCGGCGACGTCGCGCGCCTTCACGACCATGCCGTTGGTCCCCGGCTGCACGGTGTCTCGGCAGCCCGGCAAATCCGTCGTGATCACTGGCCGTCCGGTCGCCAAGGCTTCGAGAATGCTCCGCGGAATTCCTTCGCGGTAATAGGAAGGCAGAACGAAAACATTGCACGCCGCGAGATAAGGCCGCACGTCCACTGTCGTGCCAAGATAGTCGAGTATTCCCTCGCGCACCCAGGCGTCGATTTCCTCGCGGGAGATCGCCGTCGGGTTGCTGTCGAAATGGCCGAGCAGCTGAAATCTGGCATGCGGGAAAGAGCGACGCACGATCCGTGCGGCTTCGACATATTCGACGACGCCCTTGTCGCGCAGCAGCCGGGCGACCATCAGGAAAGTCGGCCCGCCGCGAGGCGGCTTCGAGAATTCGAAATGGTCGAGATCGACGCCCGATCCGGAGATCATCGTCGGCGAGAGGCCGCCCTGCAACATTCGGTAGCGGCGAATGTCGTCGTCGTCCGCCTCGTTGTAAACGAAGACGACGCGGGCGCCCCGCAGCGCCGTACGGTATAGGCGGACGCACAGGTGGCGGATTGCCCGCGCCTTGAGCGAAGCACCGGCGGCTTCCGAGAAAATATGGCCGAGCCCCGTGACGAGGAAGCAGCGCTCCTTTATCCCGAGGGTCCTGGCCGCGATCCCGGCATAGATGATCGGCTTCATGGTATAGGGAAGGACGACGTCCGGCTGCAGCCGTGCGAAGTGTCGCCGCAGCGTCCACAAGGTCCGCAGATCCTCCAGCGGGTTGAGCCCGGTGCGCGCCATGGGGATCTGGATGAAGCGCACGCCGATGCGTGCGAGCTCCTGCTCGACGCGGGGGTCGTGTTCGGGCGCGAAGGCTATGACATCGTGCCCGGCGGCGACCAGCCGCTTCAGCAGCTCGAGCCGAAAGATCACGAGAGATGCCGTCAGGCTGGCGACGACGGCAATAACGCGCTTCTGCCGAGACGGGCGCGCCACTCCGCCGTGATTTGCCGAGCGGTCCGCAAAGTCCTCGGCTTCGGTGCGAGAAACCTTTTCAACAAGATTCACTGCTCGTCTCCCGGGATCGGCTCCACCGTCGAGCGGTGGCATTCAACGTTCAACTTTTCACTGCCTCGGCCGCATACGCGGGCCGCGCGGGAGCGCCGACTGGCCTGCTGCAAGATCGGCGCGCGGCACGGCTTCCGATCGGTGGGCTTTTTCGTAGGCGGCCGCAGTGCTGTCACGATGCGTCCGCACCGATCGTGTACGTCGTCGTCACCTCCCGGGCAGGCGCAACTCCGCGCCGTAGCCGGGTGGTGATTTCGCTGCCTTGGCCTTGATCCGGCTCTTCGGCCGCAACGGCGTTCGTTTGCTCGCGGCCGCCATCTTGCGATCCGCCTCGTGCTCATATCGCGGCAGCAATTCGCGCATGACCGCCACGACGCTGGCCTCGTTGCCCCGTTCCGAATGGCGCTGCAGGCGCGCGAAAGCGTCCCTCAGCGTCGGCAGCGGAATGGGTTCGGGCACCGCTCCGAGGACGCCTGGCACCGGCGAGCTCGTGCGCTTGTCGGTTTCGTCGAAAAGCTCCTCGAAGAGCTTTTCGCCCGGCCGGCAGCCGATGATCTTGATTTCGATCTCCTGGTCCGGCGTGAAGCCGGCAAGCCGGATCATCCGGCGGGCGATATCGATGATCTTGATCGGTTCGCCCATGTCCAGCACGAATATCTCGCCCTGGCCGAGCTGCTTTTCGAAGCCGTAGGCGGAAGCCTGGAGGGTGAGTTCAACCGCCTCGCGGATCGTCATGAAGAACCGAGTCATATTCGCGTCGGTTACGGTCAGCGGGCCGCCCCGGGCCAATTGACGCTTGAAGAGCGGGATCAGCGAACCGCTCGAACCCAGCACGTTGCCGAAGCGGACGGTCATGAAGCGCGGGCCGAGACCCGTTTCGAGCCCGTTCAGGTCGAGCGCCTGACAGTAGAGCTCGGCAAGACGCTTCGTCGCACCCATGACGCTCGTCGAGTTGACGACCTTGTCGGTCGACACCTGGACCATCGCGAGCGTGCCGTATTTCTTGGCGGCATTGGCGACATTCATGGTGCCGACGACATTGGTGAGTACGCCCTCGCAAGGATTCATCTGCACCATCGGCACATGTTTCAAAGCCGCGGCGTGAAAGACGAGCTCAGGCCGGTGCCGCTCGAATATCTCCTCGACCCGCTGGCTGCGGCGGACGCTGCAAAGGTAGCTCCACCGCGGAACTTCGGGGAAGCTTTCCGTGAGCGTCATGTCGATTGCGTAGAGATTGTATTCCGTGTTGTCGATCAGGACGATCTCCGCCGGAGCGCAGGCGGCAACTTGGGCCGTTAACTCGCTGCCGATCGATCCGCCGGCCCCGGTGATGAGCACCCGGCGCCCGCGAACGAGGCGACCGATCGCCTCCCGGTCGAGCGCTGCCTGCGGCCGCTCCAGGAGGTCGGTCAGTTCGATCGAGCGCAGCTCGTAGGGGTTGTCTCCCTTGGCGCGTTTCAGCTCCGTCATCTGCGACAGGCGCGAAACGGCGATGCCTAGTCTTTCGGCCGATCTCAAAAGGCCGTCGGATGCCTCCTCTCCAAAGGCCGCGGGGGCCTCGGTGAAGACGATGTGACGCGGCTGCTTGCCCTGTTGCTGCAACTCTGCAACCACCCGCTCGAAGTCTTGAATACGGCCGGCGATCGGCACGCCGCGCAGGCTCATGCCGGTTTGATCCTCACTCCTGTCGAGGCATGCGACGGGCGTATAGGTCGCGTTGGGGTCGCGTGCGAGGGCCCGAAGATAAAGGTCGGCGGCATCGCTCGCACCGATGAGCAGCAGCGGAATTCGGTTGTCGTCCTGCGCGTCCTTGCTGCCCCCGGACTTGAAAATGGGCCGCCTCAGAGCGAGTTCCTCGGCGCGGAAGCTCAGCCGCGCAGCTGCCAGGAAGGCGATGAGCAGGAGCGACTGCATCGGAACGACGGTGCGCGGGATGTCGGTGAGCCTGGTCGAGAAAAACAGCAGCGAGACGAGCAGTAGCGAGGTCAGCAACACCGCCCGCAAAATGATGAAAAGGTCGGAAATGGAACCATATTTCCAATTTCGGCTGTAAAGGCCGGAGAGGGGGAAGACGAGTGCGCATATGGTAAGGTATTGCGCGCCCGACCATAACAGCACCGAGGCGGTCTCTGGTCGTGCGGAAAGTTCTCCGACGCCGTAGCGCAGCAATAATGCCATCGCGAGAGCGACACCGACCGATGCCAGGTCGGTGAGATAAAGGGCAGGATATTTCTGGACGCTGCGGACCGCTCCCCTTATCCGCCTGAAGCCGATATCGAGGGCGGCTCCGCAGATCGCCCAGAACATTCTGGCCGGTGCTCTGCTGCCCCCCTCTCTTCCCAAAATAGTCGGTAACGTCAGGAAATGATTACGAACTGCCTTCGCGGCGGCGTGTATACGCTGCATGACGGCCCCTTCCAATACTTATAAGCCCTACAGCTCCGCCGAACGACGAACGCACGATCCCCAAAGCTCTTATGGTGGCTAAGAACAGTGCGTCTGTTGTGTGTCTATTCGACCTGCTCGAAAGGCTAGATAAAATGAATTCAACAAAAATAGGCGTTCGCGATCATTCCAACCGCAACGCAAAATTCCTTGGCATATTCGAATACAGTAATAAAAAAGCACGTCTTTAATGGGTTGTAAACAATTTTCCAGTATTGGCCCAATTATAGTTTTCTACTGTTCTTATGTATTTTGCGTAGAAGCCTGGGCCAGGTCCGACCCGCCGAGCTTGCCGTGAATCGGAGGCCGCCTGTCCGAGGTCCACTTCCATGCGTGCGCCTCAATGCATTCCCGGTCACCGCAAAGCACGATGAACCCGCGCTCCGTATGGGCCTGAATCTGCCCTGTCAGGCCGATATATTGCCTGGAGTTCTCGACCGGGGTTGCCGCATCGATGCGTATTTTCTGGCCTTTGTAGAATGTAAAGGCGCCCGGATAGGGATCTCCGACCGCGCGGATCAGCCGCAATATGGATGCAGCCGGTTCATGCCAATCGATCCGGCCGTCCTCCCCGGTCCGCTTCGCGCAATAGCTCGCCTCCGCCTCGTTCTGTTCCGTACGGGCCGCACTTCCCGCTTCGACCTGTGCGGCCGCGTCGACGACCATCTCAGCCAGGTTTTCGGTGTGCCTTGTATAAAGACTGCGCGCTGTCTCGTCCGGGGCAACGGGAAACTGCCGCTGTAACAGAATCGGTCCCGAGTCGATGCCGTCGTCCAGCCAGAAAAGGGTCGAGCCCGTCTGTTCCTCACCCCGGAGGATGGTCCAGGGGATGACGCCGCGGCCCCGCAGTCGCGGCAAAGCTGCCGGGTGAAAACCGACGGTGCCCGCGCGCGCCACATCCCTGAACGGGCGCCGGCAGACTTGCGACCAGCCTATGACGAGCGAGAGATCCGGGGCGGCCGCTGCAACGGCCTCCAGCGTCGCCTGGGAATTTATGTCCGTCGTGTAATGGATCGCGCTTCCGGCCGCCCGCCCGATCTCCCCGAGGTCCACAAAATCGGAATGGCGCCCCGCCGCTTCGGGCGGCAGCGTTATTACGAGCACCGGAGTGCGCTTTGCCCTTATCAGCGCTTCCAAAGCGATCTTGGAACTCTCGACGGCGCCGACGAATACGATACGCATGGTCACACCACAAATCTGAATATGAAATGAGTGACTGCCGCCGAGCCGACGGCATTTAAAACCAAGAACAATATCGGCCTATCGAACACAACTAAGGTGCGGAAGTCCAGTGCGTGATGAGGAAAGTGTGTGGGATTTCCGCCCCGCATCGCGGTCACGTTCATGTTTTAGCGCGATCCGACCTAAAATCACCGTGATCAACGCCGCAAATACGGCACCACCAGCTAACGTTGCAAATTGCTGCGCCTCGGAAATTATGCTACGTCTTGCCTGAGCGGATGATGCCGCCAGTCATTAGATAAGATTTTGAATATTCAAAACGCATAATTAAGACGCCACGTCGTGGCAATATTTTAAGAGGGCGACTCCCGCCCTGCAACGGAACGGTGATTCAAGTTCCGAAAAAATGTTCGCTTTTGGTTGAATGGATACGGATTGTCACGCCATGACCGTAAGTGCCAAAAAATTTTATTCATTGAGTTCCAACACGATCGACCTGGTATCGGAATCAGCTTTTTTCGCCAGATTGAAGATGCGCAATGGCACCTTCAAACTGACTCAGCCGTCCCGATTTCGAGAGCTGGAGGTCGCGTTTCGGCCGTTCATCGCGGAGCGCGCGGCATCCCTCCACGACATCCTGGATGTGGGTGTCTCCACCGGATTGACGACGGTGGAACTGTCCAAGTTCCTCGAAAGCTGCGGCGCCACGGTCCACATTACAGCGACCGATCTCTTCGTAGAGGCCCACATCGTCGAATTTGCTCCCGGGGTCACGGTCTTTTGCGATCCGGAAGGTTGGCCGCTGCAATATGATCTGCGCGGCGTCACTGTTCGTCCTTGGATCAGAAGGCTGGACTATGTGACGCTGGCATTTGCCCCGCTCATGTTGGCGCGTGTCCTGTTGCAACCGCGCCTGCGCGCCCGGGTACGGGCAGGCAAGAGTAAGCAGGTGCAGATGATCACGCGATCCTTGCCCGAGAACGGCAAAATAAACTTTGTCGAAGACGATATTATGAGTCGGTCGCAGCACCTGGCCGGCCGGTTCGATCTCGTGAGAGCCGCGAACATTCTGAATACGAACTACTTCTCGCTGGACCAGATCCGGACCGCGATCGAGAACATCCACTCCTATCTCCGCGGCCCGGGCGCCTTGTTCGTGGTGACCCGTACGAACCGCGCGCAGGAAAACGCCGGAACCTTGTTCGAGCTCAAGGAGGATGGTTCGTTCGCCGCGCTGGAGCGCGTCGGGGGCGGATCCGAGATCGAAAAGCTTCTGCTGGATTTCCGCGCACCGTGAGGCGGAACCCTGCACGGCCGGAACGGAACGTCACGGTCTCCCGAAGCGGAAATCAAACTTCTAGAAAATGGAAGGCTTCATGATGCCCTCGCAACCAGTTCGCATCGCATATATCGCAGGTTACGGACGCAGCGGGTCGACCATACTCGACATTGCGCTGGGGCAGCATGCTGCCGTGGTGGGAGCCGGAGAGATAACGTCGCTCACACGTCACGTCTGGCGTCACAACGAATATTGTGCATGCGGCAATGCAATTCGCGATTGCTCCTTCTGGAGCTCGGTCCGCCAGCAGTGGTCCGACCGCCAGGATCCCGGGCTGATGGAGGAGTATTGCGCCCTTCAGCAAAAGTTCGAAGGGCTTTCGATGCTAACGAGATTGCTCAGCGGCATGGGTCTCGGAAAACAATTTTCTTTGTATATGCTTCATACGAAGCGCCTGTTCAGCGCGATGCAGTCATGTTCGGGCCGGCAGGTAATCGTCGATTCCTCGAAGCTGCCGGGAAGAGCGATGGCCGTGGCACAGATCCCCGGGATCGACATGCGGGTCATTCATCTGGTGCGTGACGGGCGCGGTGTAGCCTGGTCGTTGCTGAAGGGTTACGAGCGCGATGCCAAGTCGGGCTTGCAGAAGGAAATCAAGCCGAAATCGGTATTCAGGACAGCCTTGCGCTGGAGCATGGTCAATCTTGCAGTCGAATATCTCTCGCGAAAATTGGGCTCTGAAAAGGTCATGCGTGTCAGATACGAGGATTTCGCGTCTGATCCGGTTGCCGTTATGCACAAAATCGGGGCGTTCCTCGAGCTTGACCTGAGCCAGGTGGGGACATCGCTGCAGAATGGCGAGGCCATGGGGCCGGGACATCAGGTGGCAGGCAATCGGCTGCGCATGAACGCATCGATCGCGCTCAACAAGGACGAAACGTGGCGAACACGGATGCCGGCCCGTCAGCAGGTTTCCTTCCAGAGGCTGGGCGGCTGGATGCTCCGCCGCTACGGCTATCTGTGAAGGTCGGTGTCATATTTCTGCGGGATGGCGGCACAAGAGCATGACGATAATCTACCAGTCGCATGATGTAAGGGCCTTTGGTTTCACGATAGCGCGTTGCCTGATATTAGCAGGGTTGGTCTGCGGATCATGGGTCGGCTTCTCGCGGCAAGCTCTGGCGCAGGCGGCACTGGCCGAGCCTCTTTCACCCAAGCTTCCAGACGGCAGACAACGCGCCTTTCCCACGGCCGAGGGCTTCGGCGCCGGCTCTCTTGGAGGCCGGGGGGGCAAGGTGATCTATGTCGTAAACACGAACGAGTCAGGGCAGGGCTCCTTGCGTGCGTGCATCGAGGCATCCGGACCCCGCATTTGTATCTTCCGCACGGGCGGCACCATTGTACTTCGCGAAAAGTCTCTGGTCGTTCGACATCCATTCCTGACGATTGCCGGAGAGACGGCGCCGGGGGGCGGGATCGCCATCCGGAACGGTGAGGCGCAAATTCGCCCTTCAATCGAGATCCTGACCAATGACGTGATCATCAGGCACATTCGTCTTCGCCCCGGTCCGCATGCCGTGAAGGCTTGTTGTTCCGGAGGCCTCGGAATGTACTCCAGTTCGGCGAAGGACATCATGCTCGATCATATCTCCGCCAGCTGGGGATCGGACGAGACGATCGATTCGGAAGATGCGAGCAACTTCACCTGGCAGTGGGGGATTACGAGCGAGCCGCTGCTGCGGGGCGGCCCCGGGAAAGACAAGCGTGCGCGCAACATGTTGTTCACGAAAGGCGGCAACGTCTCCGTGCATCACTCTCTCTTCGCTTACGGCCAGTTCAGAAATCCGCTGATAAAGATGAAAATTCCCGGCGCCGTCGCGGATGTCGTGAACAACGTGTTTTTCTCGCCGAAGTGGCAATATGTCCTAAGCTTCGGCGATGAATGGGCGCGGATCCAAGCCAATGTGGTCGGCAATTACAAGATCGCGGGGGAGAAGCTGCGAAACGACCATATGGTTCATCTCTTCGAAGAAAGCGGACGCGGGCACGCGATCTATTTGAAGGACAATTACGACGAACCCTATCGCACCGGCGCCAGCCAGGATGACAGCCTCGTTTTGGCAGAGAAACAAAGAAGGTTCGTTTCAGCGTCGGCATTCGATGCACCGGCGGTCCGCGCCTCTACGCCCGAGATTGCTTACGAGGACGTCCTGGCAGGTGCCGGTGCGACGAAGCCTCGGCGCGACGCCGTCGATCGCCGTATCACCGAGGCAGTCAGGAATCGCAGCGGACGATTGCTCGTGAACGATCCGCAGGACGTCGGCGGTTGGCCGGAACTCGATGCCGGGGTGCCGTACCCGGACAGCGACATGGACGGTATCTCGGATGACTGGGAGGCCGAAAACGGTACCGACCCGGCAGATGCCAGCGACGGGCCACAGGACTTGGATGGCGACGGATGGACAAACCTCGAAGCGTTTCTCCATTTCATGGCAGGCGATACCGCGGATTAAGGCCTGTTGGGACTCGGGATTGCGCGCCGGCTGTTTGATTTCCTCATCCCTGTGCTCGTCACAGAGATCCAGCCACAGCGCCGCGTCTGCGGCGCCGGAAGAGTTCTTTCAGCCCATCGGGATCTAAGCGACATTCGACGGGCGCGTGATCGAAGGTCTCGCCGCGGGAGCATGAAGCGTGTTGACGTCCGCCTCCGCCCGTTCGGGGAGTGCCCCATTGCCTCGAACGCGATGCCAGCGGCCAGCCGGGATGCGCTTGGAAGTGATGACGAAGCCGCCATAGTGGTGGCGCCTGTGGATTTCCGGATTGACCTGATTGATCACGGAGCCGATCAGATGCGCATGGTTCATCCGCAGCTGCGCAGCAGCTTCCAACAACTGCTCTTCAGTTGTTTTACCCCAGTTGGCTATGAGGATCACGCCATCGACAAAGGGCGCCAGCCAAGTCGCATCGCCGGAGGCGAGCACCGGCGGAGCATGCAGCACGATGAAGTCGTATCCGCTTTGCTTAAGGTCCATGATGAGTTCGCAGAGCTTGTCGGAGTCCAGCGATCTGAATGGCTCCGTCATCACATGCGTCGCGTCGATGAACCCGAAACCGGGTAAGGTCGGGATGGACTGCACGATCTCGCCTATGACCGCTTGATTTCTGAGATAGCGTTCGATTGGTTCCGGTGAACGTTCCATGCTTTTCAGATAGGGAACGTTGTGGCGATTGAAATCGAGGTTCACGAAGGCGGTAGGGCGGCCGTCCGCCGCTGCTGCTGTTGCAATTCCCCAAGCCGTCGACGCGTTTGCGATGTCGTGAACGCAGGAGGTGACCATCACGATGCGCCGCAGTTGCTTTGCGTCGGAATAGCGACCGGCCATATAGACCGCCCGCTCCGCTTCGGCGGACGTGAAATTGCTCCAGTCCGGAATGCACGAGGATCGCTTGGCGCCCGGAGAGGTGAGATGCTTCGGTACCTTCGGTACATAGCCAAGATTCGGGACTCGCAGCAGTTGGGCGGCGCGCTGTCCGCTACGAACACGGGTGTCGGTCGTTTCCAGCAGCAGCGCGAGCACACAGGCCAGCAGCGTGGAACCGGCGAATGCGGCCGGGATGATAAGGCCGGGCTTGGGAAACGACGGTGAATTGGGGAGTTCAGCTGTCGATACGATTCGGGCGCTGGGTTTCAGGGACTCGGCTTCGAGATCGGACAGGATACGCTGGACCTCATCCTCGATCATGCTGCGGATACCTGCAATCTGCGAATCCGCATCGATCATCTGAGGATGATTCTTGCCGTATTTGGAAGCGAGTTCGGCCTTGCTCTGCAGCAACCGTGCCTCTTCGTTCCGCAAGGTGATCAAAAGCGGCTGCGTCATGCTCTGCCGAAGAAAAGCCACTGCACCGCCGGTGTTGAGTGCGCGTTCCTTGTCGGCGACCCGCTCGTCCTGTTTGAATTCGAGCGAGGCTTCGACATAGAGGGTGGCGATCGTGTTTGCGATTTGCTGGGCGAGTTTCGGATCCTGGTTGGTTACGACAAGGCGCACGGCGAGGCTTTCGCCGGTCCGGCTCACCTCGAACTGGGACAGCAGCGCGGAGATTGCGTGATCCCGCTGCGTCCTCACATCCGGCACGAGCCGAACGGTTGTCGAAGAACTGCCGATACCGATGAATTCCTTGATGTCGTCGACAAGGCCCTGGTCGCCCGACTTGTCCCCGCCCGCCGCATAAGGATTGAAGCTGGGATCACCGATGAGGTTCAACCGGTCCACGATGCGGCCGGCGAACTTACGCGACTGCAACACGTCCATCTCGGTTTCCGCCGCCGAGCGGTCGCGGTCGATGGATGTCAAAGCTGCATCGGTGGCAAATGGCCGGACATCTTTGCGCTCCAGCACCACTTCCGAGCTGGCGGTATAGGATTTGGGGAGCGAAAAGGAAGCAATTGCAGACAGCAATGTGCAGCAGATGATGATTGACGCAAGAAACCAGAACCGCCTCTTGACCACGGCCCACAGGTCGAAGAGGCCGACCGTAGCCCCGCTCTGCTGAACGGCAAAATCGATGGTTTCTCGGTGATGAGCACGGGCAGATAGGCTGCCATCGGGAACGAATGTCGTCATGGAAACCTGCTAATATCAAAAAATTTCTATATTCTGTTACTTTAGTAAAATATTGAATAAGACGCAATGAATTACTTCAATGCTGCCAAAATCTACTTCGGCCGCACAAGCACGTTGTCTTTGACCAGCGTCCTCGGCATGCCGCGGCGCAGATGAAGTCGCAGATACTGTGTCTATACGCCCGGATCAAAAACGAAGGGCGTCACAAGCTTGACAATACCCCGGATTTCGCGGCACGGCCAGCAAAAATCGTGACCTGCATGTTCTCGGTTGCTGACGGCGCCCGCTGCTTTGGACGTCGCTTGCACGGCTCACGAGGTTTGAACCTTGGCCGGTCCAGCACCTCTCAACTGCGTAAGGCCCAGTCCGAAACACAGAAGAATCGGCATGGTCCAATATCTCGCATACATATGCGGATTGAAGAGAGCGATTACCAGAAATACCAGGATTGTCGTCACCACCGCCGCGAGCGCGCGTTTGTCTCCGCCGACCTTCAAGATCGCGAGAGCCAGCAGCATGCCGACGCCGGAAAACATCAACCAGCCGACAAGCGCGAGCAAACCGCCCTCAACCCAGAGGAGAAGGTAGATATTGTGAACCGGGGCGCTTTGAACACTTCTTTCACGGAATTGATCCGCACCGAGCCCCACGAGCCAGATCTGTTCCTCCGAGATTATATGCATCGCTTCCTCCATCAGCGCGGCTCTGGAGAGGAACGTCCCCGCTTCGGATATGTCACCTGAGGACAACGCACCCAAAACGCGTGTCTGGAATGTCTTGGGCAGCATCTCCTTACTGCCGAATAGTGCCGCGCCGCCAACGACGATGGCCACTCCAAGTGCCAGTCGCAAGAGCAGCCGCGGCGTCGAAATCATCGCGATGAAAACGGCAAGACAAAGCGCCGTTGAAAACAGCCCGCTATTCGAACTCGTCAGCACGACCGTGACGATGACGATCGCGAGAGCGGGCAAAGCGAGGTATGATTTCACACGGCCCGAAGACCAGAAGAACAGCAGAATCGGAAGCGTCAGGGCGTTTATCGCCGCGGCCAGATTCGGATTTCGCAAGACGGTAGCGAGGCGCTTCCCGCCGGTCACGACGCCTTTACCTTCTCCGGGCACATACCCGACCGTATAGAACGTGATGATACCGTGAATGTCGATGAGAATGACGCTGACCAGGAAGATGCCGGCCAGCCGATAGGCTTCCCTCGGGTCCTCACGGATGAGGATGACCATCAAGATCAGATAGGCGAAGAGATATTGCCCCATCACGATCAGTCCCCGCTGAGGACTGCCGTGGAACAGGCTGCCGAGCATGATCCCGATGAACAACAGCGTGAAAGCGCAAAGCCATATTGACGTCGTCTGTTCGAGCGGCCTCCTCCTGATGCGCCCGGTGATCAAAAGAAGGAACAGGCTCAGGCAAAAGAAGAAATCGCTGAACGTGAAGAAAAGTTCGGAAAACCGCAATGTCGCGTAGGGCGCCAGGAAAACGGCCAAATAGACGACGGCGCGTTCGATCGCCGCAAGGCGAAGGATCGTTCTGCTGGGCTGACCAGCAAAATAAAGTTGATGTGCCGTTGTCATACCGGTTTCTGACACGATCGCCTCACACCGTCATCTATTCCAATAAGCAAAAGCGGGATGCGGGCGGAACCGCACACACTTTTCCTCATCCCGCTTTTCCTCATTCCGCTCTTGCGGAGCGCTGCATGGCGGTCATGCCGCCTGTCAGCTCTTCGTAGACCGATGTAATCGCATGAACGTGGCGCTCGAAACTGAAACGGGCGCGTACTTCGCTGCGGGCCGTTTCCACGATGCGATCGCGAAGCGCCGCATCGCTGAACAGTTTGAGGTAAGCCCTGGCGAATTCATCAGGATCGTCGGCGCGCACGAGCATGCCGGTCCGGCCATCTTCAACCACTTCCGGGTTTCCGCCGGAGTCGGCCGCGATAACCGGCGTGCCGAGTAGCATCGCTTCGACAAGGGTTCTTCCGAGCGGTTCGTTGACCGCCGTCACCAGCAAAGCGTCCAGTCCTGCGATCCAGGGCTCGCCCGGATACCGAAAGCCCATGAAGTGAATGCAATCTGCAACTCCGAGCGCCTCGGCACGCGATTTTGCGGCCTCGTCAAGACCGTTAAGCGCATTGCCGAAAAACAGACCCGCAACCTTGGTCTCAGGCGAAAGCCGCTTCAGGGCGGCAACCGCTTCGACAAACAGGATCGGCCGCTTGCGATCCACCAGAGTCCCGACATAACCGAGAAGCTTCGTCTCGGGCGAACATCCAATCGCGGCCAGCACGTTGTTGCGGGCTTCCTCGCGCTCGAACCCCGCCATCTTCGTGACGTCGAAGGGACTGTGCACGACACTGCATTTGCTCGCGGCCGAGAAAATCCCGGGGCGGGGAGATGCGAATTTCGATACAGCCACCAGGCGATTGGGGAGCCATGGTGCGACTCGGCGCAGACCGAACGAAGTCGCGTCGCCGCGATGATGCCAGAGATGCTTCGACCCGGCGACGCGCGCAGCGAGACCCCAGATGAGATGTGTGCGGCCATCATTCGTGTGTACGATCGAGGCATTGCTCGCTCGCAGGAATCGGACGAGCGCGGGAAGTGTGCGCATGACATTGACGACTGCGGCGCCATTGCGCGGAGCCGCCCGCTCCAGGCGGTTCAGAACCGGAGCGGCGACAAAGTCGATGCCCTCACGGCGAAACAAATCCGCGACCGGTCCATCGGTATCGTGTAGCACGACGAGCGGCACGAAGCGCGACCTGGGGAGATTTCGTATCAGGCCGAGCGAGGACATGTGGCTCCCGCCGACGAGATCTCCAATGAAGGGAAGGCACACAACGACCTGATGGCCGCCGCCTGTGCTGGGCGTTTCCGGTTGGCGAAGATCAACTGCTGCAGAAGACGTCATTACCTTAGATCCCAAAGGAACCGATGAAAGGCCCGCTGACCTGGCAAAGCCGGGCCGGAAGTCATTTCTCGGGGCTTCTGTTCCTCAGCCAATCCGTCAGATCCCTTCCGACGAGGGCGCCGAGTTTTTCCGTTTCAGGCGCGAAGTAATCGGTCATCCGCTCGCGCAGGTCATGGCTGAGCGGTGCGTATTGAAGCTCGCCGGCAATCAGCGACCGCAGTTTCTTGAAGCCGGTATTCTGCCGGAATGGAGCAGCCACGGGCTTCAAGGGACGCAGGAGACGGCGGAGGGTCGGATTGACCACCGGTTCCGATTTGTCCTTCACCTTTTTTGCAAGCGGCTTCAGTGGAACATCGGCTTCGAGCCTGAGGAAGCCGCGGACGCGGGCGAGTTGGACGCGGGCATCGACCTTCAGGTCTTCGTAGAGGAGCACCAGTAGCTGCTCTATGGGGAAGCGATCGAGATAAACCTGCAACTGCTGGAAATAAAGACCACCGTTCAGGAAGCGCCCGCCGGCTCCATGCCTTGGGTCGAGGTACTGGGCGATGTCACGCCCGACCTCAGCGCGGCGATAAAGCATGCAGTAGTCGGAATAGGCCCGGTCAACCGGATTGCGAAGCTGCGCTATTAGGCGGGCCTGGGGCAGTTTTTCCTTTATTCTCTCCGCCGCCTCCGGCACATCCATGTAGGAGTTGGATTTTTCGCCACGCAGCTGCCGGTGCTCCTGGCCCGCGAAATGTTCCAGATACCATTCGTCGCCGCGGTCGTAATAGCGGCTGAAATAGTGCAGTTCCGGATCGGGCATGAATATGCCCGGGTCCTGCTGCAACGATTGCTGAAGCCACGTCGTCGCGCTTTTCGTCGCTCCGATGATCAGGAAGTCGATATCCCGCATTTCCATCTTTGGCCCTCTCTCGATCGCCTCACAGGGCGATTGCACCGAAACGATCGGTTCGCCGCCCCGCAAGGGGCTTTGGTCCTGGGTCAAACAGTGCTTCCGAAATGCGCTAACGTGAACGAGGTGCCGCTACGGCCGGCCGTCGGTATGAATGTATAGGTTGAGGTTCCGTGGCGAAGCAGCAGAATTTGCGCGAGAAATCCGGAAAAGCGACCTCAGTTTAAGTGTCAATCCCAGCAATAGTTGAAATGAATAAAATCTAGCGGCGAATTTCACAGAAAAACATGCCGGAGGCAAGATGCTTCTTTAACTTTGCGCTTCGAGTCTCAGGGCGCAGGGGTTCGGCGGTAGCTCAGCATCATCGTCGACAGCCAGATCGAGGCCATGACAATGTGGGCGACGTTCGCCCCCATGGCGCCTATGACCGGAATGAGGGCGAATGCGGTCGCATGAAAGCCGATCGCTGCGATCGTGACGCTGCGCAGTATTTCGTTTTCGCGTCCCATCGCGAGAAGTGCCGAGCGGATGACCGCGCCGCACAGGGTCATGGTCACTGCGACCGACTGCACGACGACGAGGGGGCCCGCAGCTGCGAAATCAGGACCGGCGGCCCAGGTGAGCAGTGGACCGATCACGAGGTAGAGACCGCCGATCAGAAGCAGGCCGAAACCGAGAAGCAGTCCCTGCATCTGTGCGACTGCGCGGTGGAAGGCGCTGAGCGCCTTGGTAGCCCATGCCCGGGCGAGCTCCGGATAGAGGACCGCCTGAACCTGCACGCCGGCCTGCTGCGCGATCCGGCCGATGCGTTTGGCGATATGATACAGTCCGGCTGAGGTCGGATCGGCAAGATAGCCGACGAGCAGCGTGTCGAGCTCATTTGCGCTTGAACGAATGGTGAGCGAGAGGTTCGCCGAGATCGCGAACTTCCACAAACCCGGAAACCGCTTGGTAATGCCGTGAAGCGGAGCGCTCATCAGGCCCGAAAGGACGCCCTGCCGGCGCAGTTCGGCCAGCGAAAAAAGCACCAGGACGACTGTGCCGATGATCTGAGCCGCCATCCAGATCAGCGCGAATTCGAACAGGCCTGCGCCGGTGGCGACGCCGATGGCGCAAAGAACGACCCGGAGCACGCTCGTGACGACCTGGCCATAGGCGATCGCCATGAAGCGTCCGTAGAGGCGCAGCACGGCGGTCGGCATGCCGGAGACCTGGAACGGCAGGACCGTGCAGTAGAGGATGGCAAGGTTCGCCCCGTCTCCCGATATGCCGAACCAGGGCGCGGCCACCAGAATGAGCAGGACGGCAACCAGCCATCCCGCCAGGGCCGCGGAAATATCGAGCAGCAGGCCGAACTTGAGCAAGGCCCGAAGTTCGGTCGCATCGTCGGCGTTCTCCGCGAGCGAATGCGCACCATACTTGATCAGTGGCTGCCACGACTGGAAGCTTACGATCCGCTCGACCGCGCGCGTGTAGGAGAAGCATAGCGCGAGGATGCCGTAGCCCGCCGGGCCGAGCGCCCTGGCTGTGAGGGCAAAGCCGATGAGGCCGATGACCGAGCTCAGAATGTTTCCCGTGAGCAGGTGCGCAATGCTTTGCAGGCGCTCCAGCATCGTTTTCTCTCGACTGAGAATTTGCCGCAAGCCACCGATTTTCTTGAGAAGCTTTTTTCGGAACGCCACTGGAACCGCCTATGATTTAAGAGATAAGATAATAGGTATATGCAAATGCTTTGTGCGGAGGCGGCAGTCGCACGCCGCTCAGCGGCGGACCATCCGCCCATGATTTCTCGTATAGCCTTGAGTGAAGCTCGTCAGAGGAAGAGCCGGTGAAAACCGTGCCGACAAGCTCGCAAGCCGTCGGCATTTGTCGCAAGGTTAACCGCCCTTTCCCCCGCCAATGCTCCTCTAAAAATGCAATAAGTTTCTGCAACGGTTTGAAATATTATGAAATTTTCATCCATGAGAGGAATGGCTCAAGGAGCAAATCCAACAATGAGGCCGCGAATAGTTAAAAACCTTTGACGTGACAGCGCGTCGAAGAATATAGTCGCCCAATATTTTTTGGTAGAGTTTTCTTTATTCCTTTTTTGGAGGCTGTGAGATGGGGATTTCACCGGCCGTTTATAGGACCATTTTGCCCCGTTGGAAGCTTGGGGCGTTCCTGCTGATGGTTCTTTGGGCGCTTGCGTTCTCGATGATTGCGTCTATGCCCGCTCAGGCCGGTGATTACCGGCTCAACTCGGGAGATGTTCTAACCTTCGACTTCCTTGACGATGCCGAGCTGCCGGTTACCGCGACCGTCTCGGGCGCCGGCGTGGCGCAATTTCCGCTCATCGGCGGGGTCGAGGTCGTCGGGCTCACGGTGCCGGAGGCGCTGGCGAAGCTCCGTAGCGAGTACCGCAGGCGCGACGTTCTCGTCGATCCAAAAATCTCTCTCGATATTTCGACTTTTCGGCCGATTTTCGTGCTCGGAGAGGTCAAGACTCCAGGCTCGTTTCCTTTCTACAGCGGGCTGACCGTCGAGCAGGCCATCGGTCTGGCCGGAGGCATGCAGGTCGCTGCGGCGAGCGCATCCGACCGGATCGTCGCACGCGCCCGTCTGCGTGCGGAGGCAGAGGCCGCAAACGCCGAGATCGTCCACGAGGCCATCTATGCGGCGAGGCTCGTGGCTCAGTTGAAATCCAGCGACAAGATTGACCTCGCCGATGTGCCTGAGGTGGCACGCGACTATGTGACCGGCGTGCCCCTCGGTGGCGTGATAGAGCTCGAAGAAAAGATTCTGAAGGCGGACCTCGCCGCAAACAAGTCGCAAGCGCAGATCCTGTCCGAGGGCATAACCCAGTCCGAAGGCGGCATCGAAATAATGAACCAACTCATCCTGCAGCAGAAAGACGTGGTCCAGAACAGCAAGGAAGATGTGGAGCGTATCGCTACCTTGCGCAAGCGCGGGCTGAACACCGAAAGCGATCTTTCCCGCGCGGAGAACAATGCTTCGGCCGAACAGGCCCAGCTGCTCGAGACCTTTGCCACACTTGCGCGATCGCGCCAGGAGTTGAGCGGGTTGAAGCTGCAGCTCGCAAAGCTTGCAGCCGACCGTGAGAAGGACATACTGACGCAGCTTCAGGCGCGTGAGATCGCTATCAAAAAGCTGATTTCTGGAAAGCATTCCGCCGAAGAGCAGATACTCCTCATGGCTGCTGTGGCCGAAGACGAGTCCAAGAAAAATCAGATTTCTTACACCTATGAGATTCGCCGGAACCCGGTCGGCGGTACGCCGATCAGCATAAAGGCGTCGACCCTGACCGAACTCGTTCCGGGCGACGTGCTCATGGTGTCAATTGCCGGAATGTAAGACTTAATTTCAGAGATTTTGAAAACACGCTCTATGCGCTTCTGCGCCAAGGGAATATTGAGTTGAAAACCTACAGAGAACCTGCGGCCGTCAGCTTCGGCTTGCCTGCCTCCTTGGGATTTTACCGTCTCAAGCGTTTTTTCGATTGCCTGTTTGCCGGAACCGTTTTCGTCCTGTGCCTGCCGCTGATGGCGGTCACGGCAGTGGTCGTTTGGGCTGCCCTCGGCTTGCCGCTGTTCTTCACCCAGGCGCGTGCCGGTGCGGGGATGGGCGTCTTTACCGTTGCCAAATTCCGCACGATGACAGATGCGCGGGCGCCTGACGGCACGCTTTTGCCGGATGCGCTGCGGCAGACCGCCGCAACCGCTGTGTTGCGGCGGCTGCGCTTCGATGAGCTGCCGCAACTCATTGCGGTGCTTTCCGGCGACATGTCGATGGTAGGTCCGCGCCCGCTTCCCTTGGCGATCGTCGCCGGCTTCGGCGAACTTGGCCGCATGCGTTGCCGCGTAGCCCCGGGCATGACCGGCTGGGCACAGGTAAACGGCAATACGCGGCTTTCGGACGAGGAGAAGATCGCTCTCGACCTCTGGTATGTCGCACATGCCAGCCTCTGGCTCGATGCGCGGATCCTCCTGTTAACCCTGAAGACGCTGGTCACCGGCGAGCGGGTTCATGCACGGCATCTGCAAGAGGCCAGGGAGTTTCTTTCGCGTCGTCTTGGCGCAGAGACGCCAAAGGCGTGATGCGGCGGATGAACACGCCAAGGCAGCAATATTTTTGATCAGGAGGTTTCATGGGTGGCGGGCAGATATCTTTCGGGCGCACTTTGGTCGTGGCGCCGCATCCCGATGACGAGGTGCTCGGCGCAGGCGGGACGATCGCGAGGCTCGCGGCCGAAGGTGAAGAGGTCTTCGTCGCGGTCGTGACGGAGGGAAAGCCTCCCGCCTTCGATCCGGAGGCAACTGCCCGGATACAGGCAGAAGCGAGGCAAGCGCACCGTGCCTTGGGGGTGACGGAAACCATATGGCTCCGGCTGCCGGCAGCACAGCTCGCCGAAACGGCGCATGCGACCGTCAATGCCGCCTTGCTCGAGCTCATTCACCGGTTGTCGCCGCAAACCGTCCTATTGCCCTTCGTGGGCGACATGCACATGGACCATCAGTTGACCTTCACGTCGGCGCTGGTCGCCTGCCGGCCGCACCAGGCGGAATTCCCGAGGCTCGTTCTCGCCTACGAGACCCTGTCGGAGACCAATTGGAATGCGCCCTACCTGTCTCCGGCATTCGTGCCGAACGTCTTCGTCGATATCAGCGAACATCTCGAGGCAAAGCTCAAGGCGATGGAGTTGTTTGCTTCCCAGGTGCGCCAGCCGCCGCATGAGCGCTCGATCGCGACCCTCAGGGCGCTGGCGACCTTGCGCGGTGCGACCGTGATGCGGCAAGCGGCGGAAGCTTTCGTATTGATCCGGCACGTCGTTTAGGTCGAGCGACGGCGCCATACGGAATTTCTCACTATTGCCATAAGACCCCAATTCAAATCGGAGGGACAGATGGGACGCTGGCCGGTTTACGACGAGGAGCAGATCGAGGATGTCGTGTCGGTCCTCAGATCTGGCGAGGTGAATGCCTGGACGGGACCGCACGTACGCAACTTCGAGGCTGCCTATGAGCGCTTTCTCGGCGTAAAACATGCGGTGGCTCTCGCCAACGGAACGGTGGCGTTGGACCTCGCGCTCTTCGCGCTCGGACTTGAACCGGGCGATGAGGTCATCGTGACGCCGCGCAGTTTCATTGCCTCGGCGTCCACGGTGCCGATGGCGGGTGGAGTTGCCGTTTTCGCCGACGTCGACCGCGAGAGCCAGAACATCACCGCGGAAACCATAAAGGCGAAGCTGACGCCGAGGACCAAGGGCGTCATCGTCGTGCATCTGGCCGGCTGGCCCTGCGACATGCCCGCAATCATGGCGCTTGCGCGCGAAAAGGGCCTGTGGGTGATAGAGGATTGCGCTCAGGCGCACGGGGCCGAAGTCGACGGCCGGCCGGTCGGCAGTTTCGGTGATATCGCGGCTTTCTCCTTCTGCCAGGACAAGATCATCACCACCGGAGGCGAAGGAGGGCTCGTGGCAATGAACAACGACGAGCTCTGGAAGAAGGCCTGGAGCCGCAAGGACCACGGCAAGTCGTATGACGCCGTCTACAACAAGGAGCACCCTCCGGGCTTCCGCTGGCTGCATGAGTCCATCGGCACCAACTGGCGCATGATGTCGATCCAGGCGGTCATGGGATCGCGTCAGTTACAACGCCTGACGGAATGGCGCAGCATAAGAGCGCACAATGCGGCTATTATCGCCAGAGCGGCCGAGGAGATCGAGGCATTGCGCACGCCCTTGCCGCCCCGTGGGATTCAACATGCATGGTATCGGTTCTATACATTCGTGCGGCCGGAGCGCCTGCAGCCCGGCTGGAGCCGGGACCGGATCATTGCCGAGATCAACGGCGCCGGCGTTGCCTGCTTCAGCGGCAGTTGCTCGGAAATCTACCTGGAAAAGGCCTTTACCGACCTCGGCATGGCGCCTGCGCAGAGATTGCCCGACGCACGGGAGCTCGGCGAAACGAGCCTGGCCTTCCTGGTCGATCCCGCGCTCGATACGGCGGCAATGGAGAAGGCGGCGCATGTCCTGCGGGAGGTGTTTGCAACGGCCAGCATCGGCAGGCGAGTCCTCGATGCCGCGCGGCGTTAGGGCAGGTCCATCCGGAAGTGGAGGCGCAGGTGCCGGATCAGACGTTCAGTCCCGTGTGGCCGACGAGACGTTTGGCGGCCAGCGTCAGATCGGCCGAGCACAAGCGCTCGACCTCCGCGACCTGCGCCTCGTCCAAATAGTCTCTGAAGCCGCCCGCCTTGCCACGCCGCATGCGCAGACTTTCCACGTCGCTCCGATCGTAGTCATGAGCCGGAATGCCTTCTACCCGCTCTCTGTCCTGCATCGCCTCGAAGCGCCCAGCCTCTACCGCTGCCCGGAGCGCCGTTCGATCGACCGGACAGCCGAGGAATTCGAGTACCGCTTCGGTTCGTTCTTCCGTGTCGGCGGAGAGGCCTTCATAGCTCAGAACGAAGTGCGCGCGATTGGACAGACCGCCTGCCCAGCGATTGAGATAACCGATCATCTTGGGCATACCTTGGTCACGGTCCTTTATGAACTCCGTAAGGGTGCCGGCGAAACGGTGTTTGTGCCGGGTGGCGTGGAAGTAGGCCGAAACGATCACATCGCGGGGGTCTCTTACCATCATTATGACCGGGCGCCTGAGGAACAGGCTGGCGCGAAAGTCCAGGTGGCTGACGAGGATCGCCGGGATCGTGCCCTTCGCCTCGCGGAAGCGGTAGCCCGGCATGCCGCGCACCGGGTCGAGATCGAAATTCGGTACGATCGAAAACATGTTATGAAGGTCGATCGGCTCCGGCACCCGCGAGATTGCCGCGAGATAGTGAGAAAGAACGTATCGAAACCAGGTGCGGCCCGATTTCGGATAGGAGATCAGGAAACTGTCGGCTTGAGCGGCATAGGCGGTAAGCCGCACCCGCTTCTCCACTCGACGCCATGCCCGCCTGAGAATGCTAGCCATCGTCTGTTCCTCAAATCGAGATCACCGCCGCGCAATACACGCATGGGTAAATGTAGTTTTAGTGCGCTGATTGCGCTGAATAGAACAATATGTCGTTTCAGAAATAATTCTATATCCCATTTCTCGATGGGATTTCGACTGCAAAAAGGAAATTCTTTCGGTGGGCAGTGGCAGTTCGTGTTGTGTGGTATTGATTCTTCGAAACAAATAAATAAACTTGCTCTGCCGGTCATCCCAAGGCTGGCAATTTCAGGCATTCGTTTTTAGCAATTTGAATATGAAATGAAAAACACGCATTCTGTCAATAACGTGCTTGCATGGGGCGTGAGGCGCGCCCGTAAACATTCCAATCAGCATTGATGAAAATCGTGATGCTTTGCATCGCGAAGGGCGGAGTGGAGGCACCATATGGCGTCCCTTGTACGAAGAAGAACTGTTGCTGCGGCCGCAGCCATGACTCCTGTCCGTGACGCTCGCCGGACTGCAGGGGTGGGGCATTTCGAAATGAATGACAGTTCGAACTCCCCTGCGCTTGAGGCGTCGAATATTTCCGGAGCGCGTGTGACAATCGTCCTTCCGGGCCTTGGCGCCGGAGGCACGGAGCACGTGGTAAATCTGGTCGCCAACCATTGGGCCCGGCTCGGCTGCGTGGTGACGCTGATCACTCTCGAGCCGCCGGATGCGACGCCTTACTACGAACTGGATTCGAAGATCGCAATCAAACGTCTCGATTTGCCGCCGCAAAAAGCTGGGAAGATCGAGGCGGGATTGCTCGTGCTCAAGAGAATTTATCGCCTGCGCTCCGCCATTCGCCGCTCGCGGCCCGATTTCGTCTTGAGCTTCCTGACCCGAACGAACGTGCTGACGCTGCTGGCGACGATCGGGCTGCCGGCTCCGGTCATCGTTTCCGAGCGCAACAATCCCGCGCTGCAGCCTTTCGGTCCAGTCTGGAAATGGGTTCAGCGCCGCCTGTATCCGCGCGCGTTCGGTCTCGTGACGATGACCAAAGGCGCTCTCGACTATTTTCCGGAGAAGATGCGCAGCAGGGGGTGGGTGATCGCCAACGCCGTCGACCTGCCCGGCGAATGGCAGAAGAGACGCGGCAGCAATATCTTGACCGCGGTCGGCCGGCTCACGCGTCAGAAGGGCTTCGATCTCCTGATCGAGGCATTTGCGCGGATTGCCTTGAGGCACCCTGAATGGAAGCTCGTCATCTGGGGCGAGGGCGATGACAGGAAATCGCTCGAGGCACTGCGGGATGCACTGGATCTGAAGGGTAGGGTTGAGTTGCCGGGCGTGACGCAAAGGCCGGGGCTATGGGTGGAGACGGCCGACGTCTTCGTCTTGTCGTCCCGTTACGAGGGATGGGGCATCGTCTTGCTCGAGGCCATGGCTGCGGGACTTCCCGTGGTTTCCTTTGAATGCGAGTGGGGCCCCTCGGACATGGTTAATCATGGCGAGGATGGGCTACTCGTTCCCAGCAACAATGTGGATGCGCTTGCCGACGCCTTGTCCAAGGTTCTTGGCGACGCAGATCTCAGAAGCCGTCTTGCTGCAAATGCCGAGGCGAGCGCCAAGAGATACTTGCCGGAACGAATACTTTCGCAGTGGGACGCAGTCGCTTTGTCGGCCCTGAAACATTCGGCCCGCGAACATGCCTCCACAGTGTCGGCCGCCGAACACGGCTCGGCTTGAGCCCGGACCATAATGCCGGAGAGCTTTGCGCCGGCCAACAGCGCCGCGCGTTTGACGCGCAAAGGTCGCTGCAGCACTTTGATCGGCTGGCGCTAGGCCTTGAACCACGCATCCATCGGGGTGCAAGGGATTGCCGGGTGACGCATATGTGTTGATATGCCACTATCATCGCCGAGTGGTCTGGCGATCAGGGGGCTATCGCATGGGTGCAGGTGTAGGGCGCGTCGCAGCAGGCTTTTTCTCGTTTCTCCTGCTGATCTTTGTTTACGCGTGTCCCTCGGCGGCTCAAGAGCCGGGGACAGCGCCTCCGGCCAAGGTGCAGCAGCTCATCCAGTTGCTGGACGATCCTGAGGTCCGTCAATGGATCGAGACAAGGAAGGGGATCGAGACCAGGCAGGCGGCCTCCGCGCCCGTTGCCGTCACGCCGCCCCAGAGCTTCGCTTCACGCTGGATGGCCGAGGCCAGGGGGCACCTTACCGCGCTTCTGAACGCCGCGCCGCGTGTGTTGCCCGAATGGCAGGCGGCGAGAGACCGCGTGTCCGGCGACATGCAGAGCCAGGGAAGATTGCCGATCATCTGGGCTTTTGCCGTGGTTCTGCTGATCGGCTACGGCGCCGAGTTCCTTCTGCGCCATCTCCTGCGGCGCAGTGCCAGCCGCAACAACACGCAAACGGGAAGCGGGCTGGCGGCCTTCGTTCGCATCGCGCCGCTTGTCGCCTTCGCCATTGCTGCCGTCGCTGCTTTCGTGATCGCCGATTGGCCGCGCAACCTCGGGGCAGCGGTCGCGCCGCTCCTGATCGCCTGGATCGTGGCTCGTCTTCTGATCGCGATCGCATCGGCCGTGTTGACGCCGGCCATCGCGGCGCGCGCCGCCACGGATCAGGCGAGGCCGTATGTATCGCTTTCTCCGCATAGTGCCCGTTACTGGCTCAGGCGGTCCGTGCTCTTCATCTGCACCGTCGCTTTCGTATGGGCCATCGGCGATATGATGCGGGCGCTTGCGTTTCCCGAAGACGTGCGCAACCTCACGGGCGCGGTCCTCGGGCTCGTCCTTCTCGGACTGGCGATCGACACGACGTTGCGCCGGCCGGTTGCCGAGATGGCGCCCGCGCGCCGCATCCTGCGCAATGCCTTGATCGTTTCCTTCCTGGTCTTGCTCTGGTTCTTCTGGGTTGCAGGCATGGAGGTGCTGTTCTGGCTCGGCGTTTATGCCCTCGGTCTGCCGCCTCTGCTGCGCTTCACCAGCGCCGCGACCAGGACCATGCTGGATGCTGCCGCGGCGGAGGACTTCCGCGTCCTGCGCAATGTTCTGATCGAGCGAGGGGCGAGGCTCGTGATCATCGCGCTCGCGGCCGTATGGCTTGCCATGGCCTTCCGCATCAACGGCGCGCAGATGATGCAGGACGATGCCTTCAACCGCATCTTCCGCGGCGTGCTTGCCGGCATCGTCATACTGCTTGCGGCCGATCTCGTCTGGCAGCTTGCCAAGGAATCCATCAACGTACGCATGGCGCGCGCCAGCCTGACCGTGCAGGACTCCGCCGAGCTCGCGCGCAATACGCGCCTGCGCACGCTGCTGCCGATCCTGCGCAATTTCCTGGCGGCCTTCATCGCGGTCGTCGCCGGTATGATGGTGCTTTCGGGCCTCGGCGTCGAAGTCGGCCCGCTGATCGCCGGCGCCGGCGTTTTCGGCGTTGCCATAGGCTTCGGCTCCCAGACGCTCGTCAAGGACATCATCAGCGGTATCTTCTACATGATGGACGATGCCTTCCGGGTCGGCGAATATATTCAGAGCGGCAGCTACAAGGGCACGGTGGAGTCCTTCAGCATCCGCTCCGTCAAGCTGCGGCATCACCGGGGACCGGTGTTCACCGTGCCCTTCGGCTCACTCGGCGCAGTGCAGAACATGAGCCGCGACTGGGTCATCGACAAGTTCCTGATCAATGTGTCCTACGACTCCGACGTCGCCAAGGTGAAGAAGGTCGTGAAGGGCATCGGGGCCGCGTTGCTCGAAGACCCGGAGCTCGCGCCGATGATCATCGAAACGGTGAAGATGAAAGGCGTCGAGCAGTTCGGCGATTACGGCATAACCCTGAGCTTCGCCATGAAGACCAAGCCGGGCCATCAGACCCAGGTCAGGCGAAGGGCCCAGGCCATGATCAAGGAGGCCTTCAAGACGAACGGCATCCAGTTCGCGTCGCCGACGGTCCAGGTGGCCGGAGACGACGCGCAATCGGGGCCCGCGGCAGCTGCCGCGACACGCGACGCGATCGCCAAGAAGAACGCGGCACTCGCCCAGGGCGGGGAGGCAGCGGCGGAATAGCCGGGGCGCGCTGCAGCCGGGGCGTCGTCGGGCTGGGGCCTGTTGACATCGGGACGGGAGGCGGGATAGCTCGCGCCGAATGAAGATCGCCTTTCATGCGCCGCTGAAATCGCCCGACCACCCTGTCCCTTCCGGCGACAGGCAGATGGCACGCATGCTCATCGAAGCGCTGCGGGTGGCAGGTCACGACGTCGGCATTGCCTCGGAGCTGCGCACCTTCTCGCGTGAAGCCTCGGATGCGGCATTTTCGGCGCTCCGCAAGGAGACGGAGCGGGAGATCGCCCGGCTTCGGCGGCTCTGGCAGTCGAAAGGCCCGCCGGACCTCTGGTTCTGCTATCACCCATATTACAAGGCTCCGGATCTCATCGGCCCTGCGCTCGCTGGGGAATTCTCCATTCCATACGTTACCGCCGAGAGTTCATATTCCTTTCGGCGCAACTTTGGTGCGTGGAAACTTGCACAAGATGAGGTCGCCGCCGGTGCAAGGCAGGCTGCGGTCAACATCTGTTTCACCCATCGTGACCGCGAGGGTCTCGAAGAGGCGATACCGGAAGTGCGCTCTGCGCTGCTCTCCCCTTTCATCGATGTGTCGCCGTTTCGGAACCTGCGAAGAACAGAGGCCGGCGGGACCCGGCTGTTCGCAGTCGCGATGATGCGTACGGGCGACAAGATGGATAGCTATCGCATGCTTGCCCGCGCGCTCGCCCTCGTCGCCGATGTGCCCTGGACGCTGACGGTGGTGGGCGACGGCCCTGCACGGGCTGACGTATCGGAAGCCTTCTCGGCCTTTCCCGCAGGACGGCTGGATTGGCTTGGCGAAAGGCCGCCTCAGGCGATTCCGGAGATTCTCGCCGGCGGCGACCTCTATGTCTGGCCGGGCTGCGGCGAGGCCTACGGACTATCCTATCTGGAGGCGCAGGCTGCAGGCCTCCCGGTCGTCGCGCAGCACACGGCAGGTGTGCCGGAAGTCGTACGAGACGGCGAAACGGGATATCTGACGACGGCCGGGGACATCGACGCGCTGGCGGCAGCGGTGCGACGCTTCCTCGTGGACGGGACCTTACGCAGGCAATTTGGCGAGCGCGCGCGGCGCTTCGTTTTCGAACACCGCTCGCTTCCGGCCGCCGCCGCACATCTCTCAGGGATATTCGCCGAGTTCGTTGGGAGTGCGAAATGACGATGGCATCGATCTGGCAATCGCTGGCCGACAGGCTCGATCGCCTGCAGGAGACAGGCGGATCGATAGACTTCTGGCTGCGGGACGACGACGCCGTCGAGCCGACGGCGGCCCTTCACCGATTGCTCGACCTCACCGACCGCTTTTCGGTGCCGGTGGGCTTGGCCGTCATACCGGCACATACCGACGAGCGCCTCTCGCGCTGCCTCGCCGGCCGTCCGCATGTCGATGTTGCTGTCCACGGGTGGTCCCATCAAAACCATGCCCCTATGACTGAAAAACGCCAGGAACTGGGAGGTCACAGGTCGCGCGAGATGGTTGCGGCCGACGTGCGCGCCGGTTGGGTACGCCTGCGCTCGCTTTATCCCACCGCTATGGTGCCGCTCCTCGTTCCGCCATGGAACCGGATCGATCCGGGGCTGGTCCCCGGATTGCACGAGATCGGCTTTAGGGCCCTTTCGGTTTTCGGACCGGAGGACGGGGCAAAATCCGTTGCGTTACGCGTTCCTGGGCTGCAGCTCATAAATGCCCATGTGGATGTGATGGACTGGCACGGCACCCGTGGCTGCCGCCCTCATGGCGAGATCCTTCGCGACATCGATCGCCGGCTGGATGAAATCGGGAAGGGCGGCGGGACGGTGGGAATTCTCACCCACCACCTCGTTCACGACGAGAGCGTATGGGAATTCCTCTCCGGACTTTTCGACATCACCGCCTCGCACGCGGCCTGCCGCTGGCGCAGGGTCGCCGATCTTATAGATCGATGACTGTTTCTAACCGATGCCATCTACTTGATTCCTTTCTTAGCTGAATGCGTCGCCCGGTATGGGGCCGAACATCGGGCGTCTTGGCGGGCTGGCGCAAACCAATCATGAGACGCAGCGCGGGTCGCCATGGCCGGGCCCTTGCGGGCTAAACCTCTAGTTCCGCCAAGTGGCGATCAAGAATGAGGGGAATCATCCCGCCAGCGACAAGCGTTTCCACCTCTTGCTCCGTTTCCACCGCAGCACGCGCCGTCAATGTCTTGGCTGCGCCAGAGGCGCTCAGCCAGACCAGCCTGATATCGCAGCGAGGTTCTATGTGCCTGGCATCAACTTCGATGAGGTCCAGTGCCGAAGGTGAAGGGATTAGGTTCTCGATGACGATGGGTAGGATTCCCATGCCGATCAGGTTCGTGCGGTGGATGCGCTCGAAACTCCTGGCGATGACGGCGCGCACACCAAGCAACGCGACGCCCTTGGCTGCCCAGTCGCGCGACGAACCGGCTCCATATCGCTCACCGGCTACGATCACGACGGCGCTTCCCTCCTGCCGGTAGCGTTCGGCCACCTCCCATAGCGGACCTTCATCCATCGTAGGGGCATACACGGTCCTTGAGGCCGCTCGCCCGTCAAGCAGGAGGTTGGCCGCCGTCCGATTGTCGAAGAGACCGCGGACCATGGCGGCCCAGTTCCCTCGTCTGGCCGCATAGACGTTGAGGTCGTTTGGCGGATCGCCGGCCGCAACGAGATGACGTCCGGCATAGCTGTCGGCATCGATCTGGCCGGCCGGCGAGATGTGATCCGTGGTCATGTCGTCGCCCAGCACGAGTAGCGGATGGGCTGTATAGGTTCCGAGCCGATTGGTGTTGCTCGCGACGGCAAAGGGTGGTCGCCGGATATAGGTCGAATTTTCATCCCAGGGAAATGTTGGAGAGGATGGCGCCTCGAGCGCAAGCCATGCATCGTTCTTCGTCGCGTCGCGGAATGCCTGGCCAAAATCCTCGCACTGCGAGAAGTCTCGCAAAATGGCATTGATCTCCTCATCCGACGGGAGGAGATCGCGGAGGCAGACGGCGGATCCGTCCGCGGTGTCCGCGACTTTGACACTCATCGGATCCCGACAGAATTTTCCGATCATCGAGAGGGCGACGACATGCGGCGGCGAGGCGAGGAAGCCAAGCTGCAGGCTCGGATGCACCCGGCCCGGGAAGTTGCGATTGCCCGAGAGAAGGGCGGCGGCAACTGTGCCATTGGCGATGGCATCGGCCATGTCCGGGTGGAGCGGCCCCGAATTGCCGATGCAGGTGGTGCATCCATGACCCACGATGTTGAAGCCGGTCGCCTCCAGATCCGGCAGCAGTCCGCTTCGTCTCAGGAAGAGTTCGGCAGACGGCGAACCCGGCGCCAATGATGTCTTGACCCAGTGAGGCGGGCGCAGACTGAGCTTGTTTGCCTTGCGGGCCACAAGACCAGCGGCAGCCAGAAGACGCTGGTCGGAGGTGTTGGTGCAACTCGTGATGGCCGCGATAGCAATCGCGCCGTCCGGAATCCCGTTGGATGTCTCCTCAAACGGCCTGCCGGCTGCCGTTTCCAGGGCAGATGCAGCCTCAGTCAGCGCCAATTTGTCTTGCGGCCGCCGTGGCCCGGCAAGGAGGGGACGCACATTGGCGAGATCAAGCTCGACGATCCGACTGTAGCGCGGCTCGGCGTCCGGATCGAACCAAAGCCCCATCGCACGCGCGACATCTTCAACCATTGAGCCGTGCTCCGCCCTTCGACCGGTTCGCCGCAGGTACTCGATAGTCTGCCCATCGATTGGGAAATAACCGGTCGACGCACCATATTCGGGCGCCATGTTGGCGATGACGGCGCGGTCGCCGCCGGTGAGCGCCGACACCCCTGGCCCGAAGAATTCGACAAACTCTCCCGAGACCTTGTGGCGACGCAGGAGGTGCGTGACCTCCAGGGCAAGATCTGTCGAGAGGACGCCTGGGCAGAGCCGTCCGGTCAGGCGTACGCCGACGACGTCAGGCAGCCGTATCGTGACCGGGAAACCGAAGAAGACGCTTTCCGCCTCCAGCCCGCCAACGCCCCAAGCGAGAACTCCGATGCCGTTGATCATCGGCGTATGACTGTCGGTGCCAATGAGTGTGTCCGGCGCTGCCCAGGTTTCGTCGTTCCGCTCCTCAAGACGGATGACGGTCGCCAGCTGTTCGAGATTGAGCGTGTGCATGATCCCGGTGCCGGGCGGATGCACCGTAACACCTGGAAGAGCCCGGGTTGCCCATTTCATCAGGCGGTAGCGCTCGCTGTTGCGCTCCATCTCGCGCTGCATGTTAAAGGCGCGGGACTGAGGCTGTCCATACATGTCGACGCCGACACTATGATCGACGGACACGTCGACTGGCAGGACCGGTGTGAGGCTCGCCGGATCGCCGCCGGCCTCGGTGATCGTGTCGCGCATGGCAGCGATATCGACAAGGGCGGGTACGCAGGTCGTGTCGTGCATCAGGACACGCGACGGATGAAAGGCGACCTCAGCCTCACTCGCGCCGCTGACAAGCCAGCGCCGCAGGGCTGCGATCATGTGCGGCAGGCGAATTGTGTCTTTCCTGGCGACGTTTTCCAGCAGGATTCGATGGACAAACGGCAGCCTGGCGAAGTCCGGGCCGAAGGTGGAGGGGAGATCAATCGCTTTAATGACCCCATGCGACGTAGGCACCTCTCGAAAGCGCATGTCTCCTCCAGTGTTGATTTTTAATATGCAAAAAGCCAAAAAATGGGCTGTGTCAATGTCAGTTCGGCCGATTATTGGTTTTTTTGGTGGTCGGGTATGCAAATTGTTGGCTCGAATCGTTCCCTTTGCCGCCGTCATGGATTAACGTGCGGCGACGTCAACGTTTCATAGGATTGACCGAGATGCGCTCCAGCCAGCTGGCACAAACCATTGCAAATGAAATCGCCCTGCTGGTCACCTCTGGAGAGCTGGCGGTGGGGGATCACCTCAAGACGCAGCAGTTGGCAGATCGCTTTGGCGTCTCCCGCTCACCGGTCCGCGAGGCGATGGACATGCTGGCCACGCAAGGTCTCCTTGAGCAGAAGGAAAACAGGGGGTTCTTCGTCAAGGAGGTCACGGACAGCATTGCCGAACGCGTTCGCGAGGATGCGGAGCCGTTCGAAGTCGCCAACGACTACCAGCGTCTTGCAGAAGACTGGCTCACCGACCGGATACCGGCCGAAGTCACCGAGCAGATGCTGAGAGAGCGGTACGATCTGACGAAATCGCAGGTCAACGATGTCTTGATGCGCGCGTCACGTGAAGGATGGGCGGAGCGCAAGCAGGGCTACGGCTGGCGCTTCCTGCCGGTTGCCAAAACGCCCGAGGCCTTCGAACAAATCTATCGGTTCCGCATGCTGATTGAGCCGGCGGCGATGCTGGAACCTGAGTTTCGACTCGATCGCAAGATCATCGAGGAGCAACGGCGCATTCAATTGCGAATGCTGGAATCGGATATCGAGCGACTGCCGGCCGAACGGCTTCTACACAACGGTGCGCTTTTCCATGAAGAGCTGATCAAGATGTCGAACAATCCATTTTTCCACCTCTCGCTCGTGCGCGTGAACAGAATGCGCCGGCTGCTCGAATATCGTTCGCGGGTCGATCGCAGCCGCACCGTGCGTCAGTGCAGGGAACACCTCGAAATCCTTGATCTTCTTGAGCGCGGCGAGGTCGTCGAGGCTTCCTATGCGATGCGACGGCACCTGGGGGGCGCGCTTTCGAAGAAGTCGCCTGTGACTTGGTCCTGGTCGCACCAGGCGCATGAAAAAGAACTGCTTGAAAAATAGTTATTGCATTTTCAGATTTAAAAAGCCAATAATCTGCCCGTGACGTTGCGCGGCCGGTCGGCCGTTGCCTCATGGGAGATTGTCAGATGAAAATATTCGTGACGCCGTGTGATGGGATTGGTCCCGAGATCACCGCGGCAACAATGGAGGTCATGAAGGCCACGGACGCGGCGTTCGGTCTCGGCCTCGAATACCACTTTGAGGACACCGGCTTCGCCAGCCTGGAAAAACATGGTTCGACGCTCCGGGACGAGACGATCGAACTTGCCCGCACCTTCGACGGGATCATTCTCGGCCCCCAGTCGCACATGGATTATCCGCCCCGCGACAAGGGCGGCGTGAACGTCTCGGCCGGCTTTCGTGTCAAGCTCGACCTTTACGCCAATGTGCGCCCAGCACGCTCCCGCCCCTTTCTGAACGACGCCAAGACGATGGACCTCGTCATCATGCGCGAGGCGACCGAAGGCTTCTATCCGGACCGCAACATGTATGCCGGTACCGGCGAATTCATGCCGACCCCGGACGTCGCGCTTTCCGTGCGTAAGATCACGGCTTCCGCCTGCGAGCGCATCGCACACCAGGCCTTTCTGCTTGCGATGAAGCGCGGCAAGAAGGTCACTGCGGTCCACAAGGCCAATAATTTCATTCTGACGGACGGCCTCTTCCTGCAGCAGGTGCGCAAGGTTGCTGAGGAGTTTCCCGAGGTCACGCTGAACGATGTCATCATCGACGCGATGGCGGCGCACCTCGTGCGTGACCCGTCCCGTTTCGACGTGATCGTGGCGACCAACTTCTATTCGGACATTCTTTCGGACCTCGCCAGTGAGCTTTCCGGAAGCCTCGGTCTTGCCGGCTCGATCAATGCCAATGCCGAAACCGGTCTTGTTTGCGCCCAGGCGCAGCATGGCTCGGCGCCGGATATCCAGAACCAGAACATCGCCAATCCGACGTCTCTCATTCTCTCTGCTGCGATGATGCTGAGTTGGCTCGGCGAGCAGCGCGGTCTGCCGCAATTCGAGGCCGCAGGCGCAGAAATCGAGCGAGCCGTCGACGAGGTTCTCGCCAATCCGGCAACGCGCACGCGCGATCTCGGCGGCAACACCAACACAGACACCTTTGGCTCGCTCGTGGCCCGGGCTGTCCAAAACCGCGGCGGCGACCGCAAGGCCGTCAACGCCTAAGCGTTTGCACTTTGGGTTTTGGAAATCCAAAGTGCAAAGTCGGAGGTCGCGAGGGCAGGCAATGGCCCTCGCGCAAATGCCCGGAGGAGCTTTGGAGCACGGGCGCTATTGGGAGAACAGACTATGAATAGGCAACACACCGTCCGCTCGACAGCTTTCGCAGTCACCGCGGCACTCATGACCGCGTTTGCAGCCACTGCATCCGCGCAGGAAGTACCAGCCGGCTATCCGGCAGACTATGCCGACCTCATCGCCAAGGCGAAGGAGGAGGGCACCGTCTCCGTTTACACCTCTACGGACGCCGCCCAGTCGCAAAAACTGCAGGATGGCTTCACCAAAAGATACGGCATCAAGATCGCGTATAACGACCTCGGCACGAACGGCACCTATAACCAGGTGATATCCGAGGCCGCGGCCGGCCAGACGACCGCCGATGTGGTCTGGAGCTCCGCTATGGACCTGCAGATGACCCTGGTCCAGGATGGTTACGCAAGCGAGTACGCTTCCCCGGAAGCCGGCAAGTTGCCGAGCTGGGCCAATTTCAAGAACATGCTTTACGCGACGACCGTCGAGCCGATCGGCATGATCTACAATACCAAGGCCCTTTCGGAAGACAAACTGCCGAAGACCTATGCCGATATGATCACCTTCCTGAAAGACAACAAGTCGATGCTGCAGGGCAAGGTTGCCACTTTCGACCCTGAAAAGAGCGGCTCCGGCTTCCTTCATCATTCCAATGATGCGCGCAACCGGAAGGACTTCTGGGATTTGGCCAAAGCCATGGGCGAGGACGGCGCCAAGATCTATTCGAGCTCGGGCGGCATGAAGGAAACGGTCGTTTCCGGCGAAAACATCATCGCGATCAACATCATCGGCTCCTATGCGCTCGACTGGGTCAAGGAAAGCCCGAATCTTGGCGTCCATTTCGCGTCTGATTATACGCCGGCATTCTCTCGGCTGGCGCTGATCACCAAGGATGCGCCGCATCCCAACGCCGCCAAGCTCTTCGTGGACTACATGCTGTCGGGCGAGGGACAGTCGCTTCTCGCCGAAGGCGGCCTGCCTTCCGTCCGTGAAGACGTGAGCGCCGGCCTTAACATCAAGACGCTCAATGAGCGTGTCGGCGGCGGCCTGAAGCCAATTGCCGTCGATGAAGGCGTGCTCGAATACATGGACCAGATGAAGCGCGTCCAGTTCCTCAACGACTGGAAGGAAGCGCTCGGTCGCTGATGCTTCGCTGCCCGCGGCGCCTTCGGCGCCGCGGCTTCGCTCCTGTTTGCGAGAGGCTCGTAATGTCTACCCACGCTCAAGCACCGGCTGCAGTCGAGCTTTCGAAAGCCGCAGCCGAAAAGAAATACCCTGCCAGAATGCCGCGCCACGGCAATGCGAACGCCTACCGGCATATTGTCATCGGTCTGCTGGCAATCGCGGTTCTGGCGCCGGTCGGACTCATCATCTACCAGAGCTTTCTAACGGCTGCCTTCTTCAGCCCGCGCGCCGAGTTCGGCCTCGACGCCTATCGCTACGTCTTCTCCGACAGAAATTTCTACAAGGCCCTCGGCACGACGGCGATCTTCTCGTTCGGCATGGTCGCAATCGCGGTACCACTCGGCGGCCTGTTGGCCTTTCTGATTACGAGAACCGACGTACGGGGCAAGCGCATCCTCGAGGTCCTCGTTCTCGTTCCGATGTTCATCTCGTCCATCGTGCTCGCCTTCGGCTACACCGTCTCCGTCGGCCCGACGGGCTTCGTCTCCCTCTTCGTCCGCGACATCATCGGTATTGTTCCCTGGAACATTTATAGCCTGCCGGGCATAATCCTGATCGCCGGCCTCAGCCACGTGCCGCACGTCTATCTTTACGTGTCCTCGGCCATGCGGAATCTGCCGTCCGATCTGGAGGAGGCTGCGCGCACGACCGGCGCATCGATATGGCAGGTCTCGCGTGACGTGACCCTGCCCATGGTTCTGCCGGCTCTGATCTTTGCTGCCGCGCTCAACATCCTGCTGGGCTTCGAGACCTTCGGCATTCCGCTTGTGCTCGGGGATCCCAATGGCATCATGGTGCTCACCACGTATATCTACAAGCTGACGACGCTGTTCGGTACGCCAACCTACCAACTCATGGCAGTGGTCGCGGTCGTCCTGGTCCTGATCACGCTTCCGCTCGTATGGATGCAGCGCAAGCTTTTGCGCAATGCTCGTAAATATGCGGCGATGGGCGGAAAGGGTGCGCGTGTCTCCACCCTCAAGCTGGGTAACAGCGGCCAGATCATCGCTCTCTCGATCATCGGCCTGTGGCTCTTCGTGTCGGTTGTCCTGCCGATCGGTGGAATTACCGTGCGCGCCTTTGTCGACGCCTGGGGAGAGGGGGTCAACCTGTGGTCCCAGCTCACCTTCTCGAACTTCAGCCGCATGCTGGAAGTACCGAGCCTCTATAACGGTATCATCAACACGATCGTACTTTCGGTGATTGGCGGTGCTGTGGCAGTCGCAATCTACCTGGCCGTCGGCCTCGCCGGTCACCGCAACTGGGGCATGTCGAACACGGTCCTGGACTACATCGTGCTGCTGCCCCGCGCCCTTCCGGGCCTGGTGGTCGGTCTCGCCTTCTTCTGGGTCTTTCTGTTCGTGCCGTTCCTGACGCCGTTGCGACCGACCCTCGTCAGCCTCTTTGTCGCGTATCTCGTCGTCGGCCTCTCCTACGGTCTGCGCCTACTGCAGGGCACGCTGATCCAGGTGGCTCCGGAACTCGAGGAATCCGCCCGCACGACCGGCGCGACAATCGGCCGGACATGGAAGGACGTGGTTATCCCGATCGTCCGTCCGGGCCTCGCCGGCGCCTGGGCGCTGATCATGATCATCTTCCTTCGCGAATATGCGACGGGCGTCTACCTCATGGGCGCAGGCACTGAAGTGATCGGCTCGCTGATGGTCTCGCTTCTGCAGACCGGCGCGATGAACACGATCGCCGCGCTCGCCCTTATCAGCATCATATTGACGGGCGCAGGCCTCGCACTCGCCCTCCGTTTGGGAGCAAAAATCCATGACTGAACTCGTTGTCAGCAATGTCCAGAAATGGCTCGGTGGCCTGCAGATACTCAAAGGCGCCTCCTTTATCGCCCAGCGGGGGTCGATTGTCGCGCTTCTCGGCGCCTCGGGCAGCGGCAAGACAACGCTTCTGCGCTGCGTTGCCGGGCTCGAACAGCCGGAAGTCGGCCAGATCGTGATCGGGGGAAAGACCGTTCTCGACGGCGAGAAGAAGCTGGCGCTTCCGCCCGAGCAGCGCAATATCGGCCTTGTTTTTCAGTCCTACGCGCTCTGGCCGCATCGGACCGTCAAGGAGAACGTCGGCTACGGCCTTAAACTCCGGGGCGTGGCGCAGGCCGACCTCGAAAGGCGCGTTCACGCAATCCTGGAGCGCATGGGCCTCGGGCATCTCGGCGATCGCTTTCCCTCACAGCTTTCCGGCGGCCAGCAGCAGCGTGTCGCGATCTGCCGCGCTCTCGTCTACGAACCGCGCGTTCTGCTGCTCGACGAGCCGCTGTCCAACCTTGACGCGAAGCTGCGCGAGGAGGCGCGTTACTGGATCCGCAAGCTCATCCTCGATCTCGAAATCTGCGCCATCCTCGTCACCCACGACCAGAGCGAGGCACTGGCTGCCGCCGACAATATTCTCCTGCTGCAGGACGGGCGCATCGTTCAGCAAGGCGGACCGCAGGAGATCTATTCCAACCCGAACAGCTTCTATTCGGCCGATTTCCTTGGCGCCAACAATATCGTCAGCGCAAAGGTGAAGACGGTTGAAGGCAGGACGGCGGTCATCGGCGGCGACAATTGGAGCCTCGACGGAACGGTGCGCGAGGCGTCGGGCTTGTCGGCATCGCAAGACGCGCGGGCGGTGATACGCGTCGAACAGATCAGCGTCAGCGATCAGCCGGATGGCAATGCGCTCGAGATGAACCTCGACGACAGCATCTATCTTGGAGACAGGTGGGAGTACCGTCTGCGCCGCGGCGATTTTGTTGCCAAGGCGCATGGCGCCAAGCAACTGTCTTCCGGGACGGTCTGGGCACGCATTCCACCCGAAAGTGTCTGGGTGTTTTCGGCGGGCCAGCAGTAGCAAGGCCCGAAGCGGCGGTCGCCGCTCCTTCTCGGCGGCCGCCACCTATTTTCCAGGATCAACAAATGACGACACAGCCGAAGATCGCGCTCATTCACGCGACATCAATTGCCATGGATCCGATCAAGGCGGCCTTCGACAAGGCCTGGCCGGACGCCAAGCGGGTGAACATTCTCGAGGATAGCCTTTCCCCTGACAGGGCGAGGGACGGGACCATAACCGAAGAGATGACGGATCGCATCGTGGCATTGGCCAGATATGCGCGCATGATCGGCAGCGATGCGGTCCTTTTCACCTGCTCGTCCTTCGGCTCCGCCATCGAACGGGCTGCATCAACGCTTGATATCCCGGTCCTCAAGCCGAACGAGGCGATGTTCGAGACCGCCATCCGCAAGGGCGGGCGAACGGCAATGCTCTACACATTTCCGCCCGCGAGGGAGGGAATGGAAGCCGAATTCCGCGAGGAGGCCGCCCGTGTGGACCCGTCCGCCGAGATCGAGAGCTTCCTCGTCGAGGGTGCCATCGGAGCCGTAAGGGCCGGCGACGAGGCGACGCACAACCGGCTAGTGGCGGAAGCAGCTGCCAGGCTTGAGGGCTTTGACGCGATCACGCTTGCGCATTTCTCGACGGCGCGGGCGTTTGCCGCGGTGCAGGCGGTCACGACTATTCCCGTGCTGAGCAGCCCCGACGCCGCCGTCGCCAAGCTTCGCCGTCTGCTCGGCTAGATCGCGAGCGAGTGTCATCGAAGGAGCGGCTGGGCTTCGAGCGCAGCGTCGTTGTTCAGACGTCCACCTGATGGACCTTTGTGCCGAGTGGGCAAGAGACGATGCGGTCCGACAGAAGATTTTTGAGCACTGGCCGAAGAACTGAAAGAGAGTAGAAAAATGCTTCTCGGGGTCATTGCCGACGATTTTACCGGGGCGAGCGACATCGCCAACACGATCGCGAAGGGCCTGCCGGGGCAGGGCGGCCTTCGCACCGTTCAATATCTAGGTGTTCCGAGCGCTGCCGCCGACGCGGAGGTCGAGGCTGGCGTGATCGCGCTGAAGAGCCGCTCCATCGATGCGGCGGTAGCCGTCGAGCAATCGCTCGACGCGCTGAAATGGCTGCTCGATCAAGGCTGCGAGCAGATCGTCTTCAAATATTGCTCGACGTTCGATTCCACGCCAGCCGGAAACATTGGTCCGGTCGCGGAGGCGCTCGCCAACGCGCTTGCAGTGAAGGGTGTGATCGCCTGCCCTGCATTCCCACGGGCCGGACGCACCGTATATCAAGGGCATCTCTTCGTGAAGGACCGTCTCCTTGACGAGTCCGGTCTGGAGAACCATCCGCTGAACCCGATGATCGATGCGGATATCCGCCGGTGGCTGCGGCTGCAAACGGTCTCGGATGTCGGCCATGTCGACATTGCCACCGTCCACGATGGAGCCCCGGCGATAGTGGCGGCTTTGCGCAGACATGGCGAGGCAAACCGTGCTCTCGTCATCGTCGACGCGATCACGGATGACGACCTCGTCGCCATCGGCCGTGCGGCAGCTCCGGATCGCCTTATCACGGGCGGGTCCGGGATCGCGGTCGGGCTTGCCGCAAACTTCATCGAACGCGGTCTGGCGCGTGGCACCGTCGCCGGTGCGCTACCCGTTGACGGCCCGGAGGCTATTCTGGCCGGAAGCTGCTCCGGCGCCACACGCGAGCAGGTGGAGATTCACAGCCGCAATCACCCGACCCTTGCAATCGATGTCACCGGTGTGATGGAGGGCAAGGTCACCGCGTCGGAGCTCACCTCCTTCCTGCTCGCCAATAGGGGGAAGGCCCCTCTGGTCTATTCATCCGGCACGCCTGACGAGGTTCGCGCGATTCAATCGCGCTTCGGGAGAGAGAATGTCGCGGCGGCGCTCGACGGCTTCTTCGCGGAAACCGCCCGGCACCTGGTCAACGCCGGCATTAAGCGCCTCGTCGTCGCCGGCGGCGAAACGTCGGGCGCTGTCGTCTCGGCACTCGATCTTGGGGCGCTGGAGATCGGGCCTGAGATCGATCCGGGTGTCCCGGTGCTTCTGTCGAAGGGAGATCAGCCGGTCGCTCTGGTGCTGAAATCTGGAAATTTCGGCGCCCCGAATTTCTTCACAAAGGCTTTGGAGAGGCTTGCGGGACGATGAGCGCAGTCTGTCGAAGTCGCTGTTCGACCGCGGTGCATAGTTTGGCGGCGTGGCCTTTGCTCCCGGTGTCTACGCCTGTGTTGATGCGGACGGCGTGCTTGCGAGCAGCCGCGACCTGCGTCGACGCCGTGAAATGGCCAAGCAAGGCTTTACTCAATCAACAAGAATGAAGGAGATGGCGATGATCGTCACGACCAATCCGGCCACCGGCGAGGAACTTGCCCGCTACGAGCTCCATGACGATGCCTTTGTCGATGCAGCGCTTTCGGCCGCCGCGAAGACGCAAAAGGCGTGGCGCAAGAAGCCTGTCGAAGAGCGGGTTCGACTGCTTGGCGCCATGGCCAAGGTGCTGCGTGCCGGCAAGTCGCGCTATGCCGAGATGATCACGCGCGAGATGGGCAAGCCGATCGTCGAGTCCGAGGCCGAAATCGAAAAATGCGCCTACAACTGCGACTTCTATGCCGAGCACGCGGCGCAATACCTCGCCGACGAAGCGGTCGCCTCGAACGCGTCCGAAAGCGCCGTCGTCTTCGATCCGCTCGGTGTCGTCCTCGCCATCATGCCCTGGAACTATCCGTTCTGGCAGTTTTTCCGTTTTGCAGCGCCCGCTTTCGCCGCGGGGAACGGCGCCGTACTGAAGCACGCGAACAATGTGCCGGAATGTGCGCTCGCCATCGAAGAGATCATGCGCGAGGCAGGTTGCCCTGAGGGCCTCTTTGCCACCCTGCTGATCGAGCCGGCCAAAGTTGCCGGCATCATTGCAGACGACAGGATCGCAGCCGTTACGCTGACGGGCTCCACCGAAGTGGGCGCCATCGTTGCGTCGCAGGCCGGCAAGGCGCTGAAAAAGCAGGTGCTGGAACTCGGTGGCTCCGACCCCTTCATCGTGCTTGCCGACGCCGATCTCGAAGAGGCGACAAACGTCGCGGTCAAGGCGCGCTACATCAATGTCGGGCAGTCCTGCGTCAACGCCAAGCGCTTCATCGTCGAAGATGCGATCGCCGACCGTTTCGTCGAGCTCTTCTGCGAGAAAGTCGCGCAACTGAAGGTGGGCGATCCCCTGGAGCGCGATACCAATATCGGTCCGATGGCACGGGAAAACCTGATGAGCAGCCTGCACGCGCAGGTCGAAAAGACGATTGCGGCGGGCGCTGAACGCAAGCTCGGCGGCGCGCCGCGGAACCAGCCAGGCTATTTCTATCCGCCGACCGTGCTCGATCATGTGCGCCCGGAGATGGCCGCCTTCTGCGAGGAGACCTTTGGACCGGTCGCGGCCATCATCCGCGTCAGGGATGCCGAAGAAGCGGTTCGGCTGGCCAATCAGACCGAATACGGTCTCGGCTCGGCGATCTGGACCGGGGATGTGGAGCGTGCACGCCGGCTCGCGCGCGACATCGACGCGGGCGCCGTCTTCATCAACGGCTTGGTCGCGTCCGACCCCCGATACCCCTTCGGCGGGATCAAGCGTTCAGGCTACGGCCGCGAGCTCGGTGTCTACGGCATCCGCGAGTTCGTCAACATCAAGACCGTCTGGATCGGCCCGGCCAACGCAGCCCAGCCTGTCCCCAAAGCGCCGGAATAAGGAGAACTCAGTTGACTCAGCCAGCAATCCTTCGCCCAAAGGAACTCAAGAGCAATGATCGTGGCAACGGCGCCCGCACGACGCCGCTCGTGACGCGCAAATGCGGCTCGACCAGTATGATCAACGGTATCACCGCTTTCGATCCTGGCGCCGCGATCGGTCTTCACAAACATAATTGCGAAGAGAGCGTGATGATCCTCGACGGGCAGGCCATTGCCGAAATCGACGGGGTCCAATACCCGCTCGGACCCAACGACACGACCTGGATTCCGGCAAACGTTCCCCATCGCTTCATTAATGCGTCTGAGACCGTGCCAATGCGCATTTTCTGGATCTATGCCTCCATCGATGCGACTCGGACCATGATCGCTACCGGAGAGGAGCGCGCGATCGATGCGGAACACCATCAGCAGGGAGCGAAGTCATGATCGTTGAAGTCGCGGAGATTTCCGTCAAACCCGGCAGCGAGGCGCAATTTGAGGCGGGCGTGTCACGAGCGGCGCCCCTGTTTCTGAGGGCGAAGGGCTGCCGCGGCGTGGCGCTGCATCGGGTCGTCGAGACACCGCATCTTTATCGTCTGCTGGTCAAATGGGAGACGGTCGACGACCATATGGTCGGCTTCCGCAATTCTGAAGATTTTCAGGAGTGGCGGCGTCACGTCAGCCCATATTTCGACGGCGCGCCAAAGGTGACCCATTCGGAAGGGGTGGCTTTATCCAGTACCGAACTGAGCCTTGCGCAAGAGTAGCCGTTGACCGTTGTTGCGCAGCCCACCCCAATCGCGGATCGGAGTGCAAGGCACCCGATGCGATTTGGCCGCACCCAATCTGCGAGTTTGGCCGTGGCTTTGCTTTGACAGACTCGGAGAGCGCGGGCAGGCGTGCTGGCGGCTGGGTTATGACCGGCGCGATTAGCGAAGCAATTCAGCGGAAACCGTGTCGCCGATCTTATAGATCGATGACCTGACGGTCGCACGCGGCGAAGGCGCCCGAGAAGAAAGCCTGGACTTCCTGTTCCATTGCGGCGAGTGCGGCGTCGGTGCGCGACGGATCGTGGTGGAACATGGCGAGGCGCGTGACGCCTGCGGCTCTGGCGAGCTGCGATCCATGCATCCCGGTCGAGTGTCCGTAGCCGCGAAAGGTCGGCATTTCGCTTTCCAGGTAGGTGCAGTCATAGATCATGAGATCGGCTCCGGCGATGAAATCGAGGAGCACGGGGTCGAGAATGCCGGGTTCGTGTTCCGTGTCGTAGACGAGCGCGACCGCCCTCCCGCCCCATTCGATACGGTAGCCGACGCATCCCCCGGGATGCACGAGGCTCATGGTACGAATGGAAACGTCCTTTCGCGGCGACAGTGTTTCACCCGGACGGAAATCGACTGTGTCGAGGCTCGCCTGACAGATGCCCGTTCCGACCGGGAACCATGGCGGCCTCATGAACTCGTTGATCATTTCGGCCGTGGACATCGTGCCGTGGAGATGGCCGGACCAGAAACGGACGGCGGAGCTGCAGCGGTAGATCGGCTTGAAATAGGGCAGGCCGATGATGTGATCGTAATGCGTGTGGGTGAAAAAAACGTCGAACTCGGCGATGCCTTCGGACATCAGCGAGAGCCCGGCTTCGCGCAGGCCCGATCCCGCATCGAAGATCAGCACCTCCTTGCCGCAGCGAATTTCGATGCAGGGCGTATTTCCTCCGTAGTGCAGGAACTGCTCGCCGGATACCGGCAAGCTGCCTCTTACGCCCCAAAACTTCACTCGAAATGTATCGTCCTGCATTCCGTTCCGGCTTTATCCTGCCTGCCGTAGCACTTTGCCCGGGCGTAGTGATTAGACAAGCACAAATCATGAGGGTCCTGCAATGCCATTGGCGCCATCGCGCACGGATTGCATGGCGAGAAGAGAAATCTATTCATCGAAGCGAAGGTGCTTTATCCATCGTAATCGGGTGAAAATCGCTCCAGCCTGGAAATCAGCGACAGATGTCACCTCTAGGAGTTTGGCAACGATGGTGCAGCCGGCCGACAGGGAATTCTACGCAGGCCTTCCTCTTTTCGAGGCATTCGAAGGTGTCGCTGACGAGGCCAACTACCGGCCCTTGCCCGACGGCTGGTGGCTCGCCGTCGCCGATATCGTCAATTCGACGGGAGCGATCGCCGAAGGGCGATACAAGAGCGTGAACATGGCGGGCGCGAGCGTCATCTCGGCGCTCATGAACGGGCTCGACGAGAAAAACCTCGCCTTCGTCTTCGGCGGCGACGGGGCGCTCGCCGCCGTGCCGGCAACGCTGGCGGCAAAAGCAAGGGACGTGCTCGCAGCGGCGAAGACATGGGTGGCGGAGGAGCTGGGCCTCGAGCTTCGCGCCGCGATCGTCCCGGTTTCCGACGTGCGCGCCAGCGGGTTCGACATGCGTGTCGCGCGCTTCAAGGCGAGCGAGGAAGTCTCTTACGCCATGTTTTCCGGCGGCGGCGCCAGTTGGGCGGAAGCGGAAATGAAGGCGGGCCGCTACCAGATCGAGGCCGCGCCGCCGGGCACGAGACCCGACCTGACCGGATTGTCATGCCGCTGGAACCCGATCGTCTCGCATCACGGAGCGATCGTCTCCATCATCGCGGTTCCGGGAGAGCGCGGCATCGGTCCGGAATACCAGGCGCTGATCGGCGACATCGTGGCCTTGGCCGAGGGGGAGGAGCGAGGCGGGCACCCGGTACCGGAAAAAGGACCCGTGCCGCACCTTTCCGTGCGTGGCATTACGGCGGAATCGCGCGCCGTCGCGCCGAGGGGCCGCCGCTTCCTGACCTGGTCCTTCGTCGCCGCGCAGAGCCTTGCACTGTTTCTCTGTTTCAGGCTCGGCATCAATTTCGGACCGTTCGACGTCAAGCGATATGCGAGAGACCTCGCCAGCAATTCGGACTTCCGCAAGTTCGACGACGCGCTGAAGATGACGATCGACGTCAGTCTCGATCGGCTGGGCCGTATCGAGGAGCGGCTGAAGCAGGGCGCGGCCGCGGGCATATGCCGCTACGGGCTGCACCGGCAGGATTCGGCGCTGATGACGTGCATCGTTCCGACCCCGATGAGCAGAGACCATATGCACTTCATCGACGGTGCCGCCGGCGGCTACGCGGTGGCCGCCCGGAACCTGAAGGCTGCTCTCTCCGGAGAGGACCTTTTGCGGACCGGGGATATTTCCCCTGCGGTCAAGCCTTGACGATGTGCTCGGCAGCAAGCCCGTGGCGCGCGAAGACGTTACGCGTGTCGACGATCAGCGGCGACCAGTCGGCAAGCGCGGCATAGTCGACGGCATCGTGGTCGGTCGCGATAAGAACGGCATCGAAGCCGCGAACCGTCGCTTCGTCGAAGACGACCGACCGCCGGCCCTTCAAGGCCATGTGTTCGCGGGTCGAGGGGATTTCTTCCACATGGGGGTCGTAGAAGGCGGCCTTGCCGCCGCGCTCCTCGATGAGTTCTATCAGCTTCAGGGAGGGGCTTTCGCGAATGTCCGGAACATTCTTCTTGTAGGCGAGGCCGATGACGAGGACCGCCGAGCGGCTGAGCGCCTTGCCCTCCCGCCGGTCGAGTGCCTCGGCGAGCCTTGCCACGACGTGACGGGGCATTGCCGAATTGATCTCGCCGGCGAGCTCGATGAAGCGCGTCGGTAGCTCGTACTCCCGGGATTTCCATGTCAGATAAAAGGGATCGATGGGAATGCAGTGACCACCGAGCCCGGGCCCCGGATAGAAGGGCATGTAGCCGAAGGGCTTCGTCTTGGCGGCATCGATCACCTCCCAGACGTCGATGCCCATCGCCTCGTAGACGACCTTGAGTTCGTTGACTAGGGCGATGTTGACGGCGCGGAAGATATTCTCGGTCAGTTTTACCGCCTCTGCGGTCGCGTTGGACGAGACCGGAACCACCGTCGTGACCACGGCGGCATAGAACCGCTCCATCAGCCCTGCGGCCATTGGGCCGTCTCCGGCCACGACCTTGGGAATGCTCGTGGTCTCGTAGGCGCGATTGCCCGGGTCTTCGCGTTCCGGCGAGAATCCGATGAAGAAGTCGGTGCCGGATTTGAGCCCCGTTTCCTCCAGGATGGAGCGCACGATACCGTCGGTGGTGCCGGGATAGGTGGTCGACTCCAGAACGACGAGCTGGCCCGGCCGCAAGCTGTCGGCGATCGCGCGCGACGTATTCTCCACGAAAGAGAGGTCGGGATCGCGGTGCCTGGTGAGCGGCGTCGGCACGCAGATGATGATGACGTCGCAAAATCCAAGGTCCGAAAAGTCGGTCGTGGAGCGGAACCGCCCGGCGGCGGCTTCGCGCGCAAGCGCCTCGTCCGAAACCGCTTCGATATAAGAGCTCCCGGCGTCGAGCGCGACGATCTTGCCCGGCTCGATGTCGAAACCGGTGACATGGAAGCCGGAGCGCGCGACTGCAACGGCAAGCGGCAGGCCGACATAGCCGAGGCCGATGACGCCGACGCGAGCGGTGCGGCCGGAGATCGATTCGAGCAGCCTGTCGTGATGCGGAGAGGTCAAGATTGGCGTCCAGTTCTGTTGCCGGGAGGGCCGCTTCAGCGATCCGGCTGCGGAGCCCGGTGTCGTTTTGTTGGCGGGAAAGCCACCGCAAGTCAAGCGCGGCGAGCCGTCAGCGGCGCCGGACGCCTCACGGCCTGCGTCGTTTTGTCTGGCCGGGCAGGCATGCGGTCGTGAGGGACCCCGGCAATTTCAGGGTGCAATACGCAGGGCTGTTGCGTGTACGATCCGGCAACGATCAAAAATCGCTCGTGGTCTCTGGAAAATGTCCTCCGCGGTGAATATCTGCAGGGGCGCAGCGGTGACCCGATCGCTGCACGAACGGCCGCGGGAGGCGGCGGGAGCCTTCTTTCACCGACGGGTACCCACTTCAGTGCTGCCGCGAGCGAGCGATCGCTGCTCCGCGGTCGGCGCTGGTGGCGACCGTTGCCGCGACGATGAGGATATGGCATGAGCCCGATCAACGACAATGTTTCCGAAATCCTCCTGGACAAGGTCGCTGACTGGCTCATGCGAACCTCGCTCAGCGACGAAACGCTTGAAACCATCGTGCGCGGTTTCTGCGAACGGTTGGCGGCGGCGGGCCTGCCGCTCATGCGCGTTCATCTGTCTTTCTCGATGCTTCATCCGCTTTACGACGCCCTCGGCTTTACCTGGTTGCGAGGTCAGGGTGTCGAGGTGAGCGGTCTGCGTCATGAGGAACTGGCGCTCAATCCCGAGCGATTCCTGCACAGTCCGTATTATTACCTGCTCAGCAACAATCTCGACCATGTCAGGCGTCGGATCGATCCCGCCTTGCCCTCGGAGTTTCCGATTTTCGACGAGCTGAAGGAGCAGGGAGCGACCGACTACATCGCCTTCATGCAACCTCTTGGAGCCGAATCCGAACACGGAATGGTCGGCTCGTGGACGACGGATCGTCAGGGCGGCTTCAGCGACGATGTCATTGCGGCGCTCCTCAGACTTCAGAACCACCTGGCGATCGCTGCCAAAGTGGCCGTGCTCGGCAAGCTCGCCGACAATATGTTGACCACCTATCTTGGCGCCAATGCCGGGCGCCGCGTAATGAGCGGCCAGGTCCGGCGCGGCGACGGCGAGACGGTTCGCGCAGTTCTCGTCATGGCGGATATGCGCCAGTCGACGATGCTTGCCGAAAAGGAAGGCCGGCAGGCCTATATCGAGTCGTTGAACGGATTCTTCGACGCGATCGCCACGCCCTTCAACCGCAACGGCGGACAGATCCTGAGCTTCATCGGCGACGGCTTCATCGGCGTCTACCCCTGCGGCCGACACAAGGAGCCGTCGGAGATGGCCAGCCGCGAGGCGTTCGCCGCCGTGGGGGCGGCGACGGCGCGCATGGCCGCCCTCAACGCGGAACGCAAGAGGCAGGGCCGCGACCCTATCGGCTACGGCATCGCCCTGCATGTCGGAAACGTCATGTTCGGCAATGTCGGCCTGCGCGACCGGCTGACCTTCTCGGTGTTCGGCTCCGCGGTGAACGAGGTTCAGCGGCTGCAGAACCTGACGAAGAAATATGCCCACAGCGTCGTCGCGAGCGAGGCCTTCGTGAATTATTGCGGCGGGGAATGGCAAACACTCGGGCAGGAGAAACTGCGCGGTGTTCGCCAGAAGTTCACGGTCCTCTACCCGCGGGATACCGCCCTTGCTGCAATTGCGCAGGAGCGGGCATATGATGCAACCGAGGATGGACTTTCCGAGGCGGAGCATGTCATGTTGCTCTACCGCAACAAGAAGCGGCCGCCAGGCCCGCGCGGTCTGATCGACAAGATGCTTCAATGAGGGGACCGATGTTTCGTATAGCTCTGCTGGCGGCGGCGATTGCCTTGCCGAGTCTCACCTATGCCCAGCCGGCGGACGAGCCGCCAATTTATGAACGGAGATTGTTCGACGGTTTCGAGGGTACGGATTTCGCGCCCGAAGGGGGGCTCTACTACCGCGAGAATTTCGAACAGAGCGCCGGCACATATGAGTTCCAGAGCGCCGTCAAACGCACCGGCAACGGTGGGCTGAAGCTCAGCATCGTGCCGAATTGCCCTGCGGATCACGACGGCTGCAGCGAACGCGCGGAGATCTGGGAAAAGACCGAGCTGCGGGTGCCCTACGACAGAGGGGTCTGGTACGGCTTCTCGGTAAAGTTCGCCGATCCGGTGCCGAGCGACGACCACCGATATCTCATCGCGCAGTGGAAGCGAGAGATCGATCCCGGTGCCGAGGGCGACTTCAGCCCCTTCCTGGCGCTGCGCATGAATTCTGGAAAGCTCTTCGCCACGGTCGAAACCAACCATCTGCCTCCGGTCTCCGCCGGCCTTGATGGCGTACCGGCGCGTTGCGCCCCAGGCCAGGCGCCGGTCTGGCTCCGTCCGGAAGTCAACCAGATGCGCATGCTGGTGGCGACCGACGGCAACTGGAAGCCGGAAGACGGCAGCCTCTTCAATTCATGCACGGATGGGATCACAATCACCAACCATGGCAATCCCCTGCCGGATCCGAGGTCCGGCTGGATCGATTTCGTCGTCTTTACGAAGCCCGGTCCCGACGGCTCGGGCCACATAGAGCTCTTTGCCAACGGCCAGCCGATCATCACCGTCAAGGGCCATGTAGGCCATGCGGACAAGGGCCTCGGTGAGAACCAGTACTTCAAGTTCGGACCTTATCGGGCCGCCGACACGACCGATTGGACGCTCTATTACGACGATTTCCGGCGTTCCCCGCGCTGCGAGGACGTCCTGACCAACGGCAGCTGCCCGTTCTCGTAAGGCCGCTTCGACGCGTTCACACCTTTCCGGTGGCATGCTGGACAGCCCGTTTAACCTAGGCTACTGTTTTTGAGTGGCAAAAAGTTACAGTGCGTCCGGCGGGGCGGGCAAACTTCGCTGTAAAGCTATTGCATGTTCCCGTTGATCCTAGCCGATTAAAGGGCAAAACATGCGGCGCTAAAAGGGGTGGAGCGAGCTTTGCGCGGCTGATCAGACGCGCGGCGCTGCAGGAAGTGGCTGCATGATTTTATTTTGGGGCGGCCTCGAGTTGGGATTGTGCAGGAGGGGTAGTGAGGGAAGCGTGCTGCGATGACGTCAGGAGCGGACCTGCTGCGAGTTGAGGGTCTGCGGATCACATTCTCGGTGCTGGGCGGCGAGGTTGAAGCCGTTCGAGGCGCGAATTTCAGAATTCTGCCCGGAAGGGTGACCGCGCTCGTCGGCGAGTCCGGGTCCGGCAAGTCGGCGATCAGCCAAGCGATCATGGGCATCCTGCCGAGCGTGGCAAGCGTCGGCGGCCGGGTGTTGTTCAACGATCCCGAAGCCGAGGCAAACCCCGTCGACCTGCTTTCGCTCGACAGGGACGGGCGCGACATCCAGGAGATCCGCGGCGCACGCATCAGCAAGATCTTCCAGGAACCGATGACATCGCTGTCGCCGCTTCACACGATCGGCAACCAAATCTCCGAAGTGCTGAAGATCCATACGGATGCCGACAAGGCGGGGCGCCGCGAGAGGACGGAGGAACTGCTCGGCTATGTCGGGTTTTCCGATCCGAAGCGGGCATACGACATGTATCCCTTCGAACTTTCCGGCGGCATGCGACAGCGCGCGATGATCGCGATGGCGCTGATCTGCCGTCCGGCCCTGCTCATCGCGGACGAACCGACGACGGCACTCGACGTGACGGTTCAGGCGCAGATATTGCAGCTCCTGCGCGAGCTCCAAAGCAAGCTCAATATGGCCATGCTTCTGATCACCCACGATCTCGGGGTCGTTGCCAACATGGCCGACGAGGTGGTCGTCATCTACCATGGCGAGATCGTCGAGGCCGGACCTGTGGATGCGATCTTCCGCAATCCTCGGCATCCCTATCTCAAGGGTTTGATGGCTGCCGTGCCGCACTTCGACATGAAGCCGGGCGAGCGGCTGAAGGCGCTGCGCGAGGTGCCGGTCAAGGCCGGCGCGATCGTCGGCGACCGGGAAGTCAAGAAAGCGGCGGGTCCCAATGTCCTCGTGTCCGTCCGCAACCTTTCAAAGACGTTCTCCACGCGCAGCTCCGGCTGGTTCGGCAGCGGCACGGCATATCGGCATCGCGCTGTCGACAATGTCAGCTTCGACATCCGCCGCGGTGAATGCCTCGGGCTCGTCGGTGAAAGCGGCTGCGGCAAGACGACCGTAAGCAAGATCCTGATGCGGGCCGTGACGCCTGACAAGGGGACGATCACATTCGACGACGGGGAGGGTGCGCTCGACGTCCTGAAGCTCGACGGCGGGGAACTCAAGGCGTTGCGGGCCAAGATCCAGATGGTCTTCCAGGATCCCGTCTCGTCTCTTTCGCCGCGCATGACGGTGAAGAACATCCTCAGCGAGCCGCTGGAGATTCACGGACGAGGGACGCCGAAATCGCGTGAGGAACACGTTCGCTCCCTTTTGCAGGCGGTCGGTCTCGACCAGCGCTTCATCAATCGCTATCCCCACAGCTTCTCCGGCGGCCAAAGGCAGCGCATCGGGATTGCCCGCGCGCTCGCGCTCGTGCCGCAGCTTCTCATCTGCGATGAACCCGTCTCTGCGCTCGATGTTTCGGTGCAGGCACAGATCCTAAATCTTCTCAAGGACTTGCAGAAAGAGCTCGGCCTGACGATGCTGTTCATCTCGCACAACCTCGCGGTCGTCGACTACATGGCCGACCGGATCGCGGTCATGTGCGCGGGCCGGATCGTGGAGCTGGCGCCGCGTGAGGTGCTGATGCGCAATCCGGTCCACCCGTACACGAGGTCGCTCCTCGCCGCCGTTCCCTATCCCGATCTCGACCGTAAGCTCGACTTCGATTCCCTTCAGGCGAGCGGCGGATCGGACCAGCAGCGCTGGGGTGCGCAATTCTCCGACGGCGGCGAGAGCGGTGCTCTTATTCCCGCCGATCTCGGTGGCGGGCATTATGTCCTCGCCCGCAGATCGGTGGATGCCAGGGAGTTACGCCGATGATCACCCGAAGAACTGCGCTTGGCATTCTCGCTTCGGCTGCATTTCCGAAAGCGATGCTCGCGGCCGCGGGCGGAACCGACGCGCTCGCCACCCTCGTTCAGGAAGGCAAGCTTCCGCCGGTCGGCGAACGATTGCCGAAGACGCCGCGGGTGATCGATGTCGCGGCGATGGGACGCAAGCCCGGCCGCCATGGCGGCACGATCCGCAGCCTGATCGGCAGTGCGAAGGACATTCGCCTGATGACGATCTACGGCTATACCCGCCTTGTCGGCTACGACGAGAAGCTCAATCTCCAGGCCGACATTCTCGAAAGCTACGAGACGGTCGAGGACCGCATCTTCACCTTTCATCTGCGCGAGGGCCACAAGTGGTCGGACGGCACGCCGTTGACGGCCGAGGACTTCCGCTACTGCTTCGAAGACGTGCTCCTCAACGAGGATCTGTCCCCGGCCGGCCTGCCGCCCGCGATGGTCATGGACGGACAGGCGGCTAAGTTCGAAATCGTCGACGAGCGAACGGTTCGCTATTCCTGGCCGATGCCGAACCCAGTTTTCCTGCAGGAACTCGCCGCGCCGCAGCCGCTGGTCGTCGTCGTGCCTTCGGCCTATCTCAAGCAGTTCCACACGAAATATCAGGATGAGGACAAGCTGAAGGCGTTCCTGAAGGAGCAGCGGGTCAAAAGGTGGAGCCAGCTCCACATGCGCATGGCGCGCTCCTACCGGCCCGAAAATCCGGATCTGCCGACCCTCGACCCGTGGCGCAACACCACGCCCCTGCCGGCCGAACAGTTCGTCTTCGAACGCAACCCCTACTACCACCGGGTGGACGAAAACGGCTTGCAATTGCCTTATATCGACCGATTCGTGCTCAGCGTCAGTTCGTCCTCACTCATTCCGGCAAAGACCGGCACGGGCGAAAGCGACCTGCAGGCATATGGGATCGATTTCGTCGACTATACCTATCTCAAAGATGCGGAGAAGCGGCACCCGGTCGAGGTGAAGCTCTGGAAAAAGACTTCGGGATCACGCCTCGCGCTGCTGCCGAACCTCAACTCTGCCGACCCGGTGTGGCGGCCGCTGCTCAGGGACGTGCGCGTCCGTCGTGCGCTGTCGCTTGCAATCGACCGTCGCGAGATCAACATGGCGGCCTTTTATGGGCTGACGAAGGAAAGCGCCGACACGGTGCTGCCTGAAAGTCCTCTCTTCCGGCCCGAATTCGCAAGTGCCTGGATCGCCCATGATCCGGACCAGGCGAACGCACTGCTCGATGCGGCTGGACTGGCCAAGCGCGGCAGCGACGGGATCCGTATCCTTCCCGACGGCCGAAAGGCGCAGATCGTGGTGGAGACGGCCGGCGAAAGCACGCTCGATACCGATGTGCTTCAGCTCATAACCGATTACTGGCGCGAGGTCGGCATTTCGCTCTTCATTCGCACCTCGCAGCGGGATACCTTCCGCAGCCGCGCGGTCGGCGGCGAGATAATCATGTCGATGTGGTTCGGCCTCGACAACGGCGTGCCGACCGCGGACATGAGCCCCGGTCAGCTTGCACCGACCACGGACGACCAGCTGCAGTGGCCCGTCTGGGGATTGAACTATATGTCGCATGGCGAAATGGGCGAGGCGCCCGACCTTCCCCCGGTCGTCGAGCTCCTGGACCTGCTAAAGCGCTGGAGGCATTCCGCGGACGATGCCGAGCGTGCGGACATCTGGAGACAGATGTTGTCCATCTACACGGACCAAGTCTTCTCGATCGGGTTGGTCAACAGCTCGCTGCAGCCGATCCTCGTCACGAAGAAGCTGCGCAATTTCCCCGATGAGGGGCTGTACGGTTTCGACCCGACGAGCTACCTCGGCGCCTACAAGCCCGACACCTTCTGGCTGGAACAGGACGACTGAGATGCTGCGGTACATTCTCTGGCGCATCGCAGTCATGGTCCCGACGCTTCTCATCATCTCGGCGCTCGTCTTCGCCATCATCGAGCTGCCCCCCGGCGACTATTTCGAAAGCTACATCGCCGAGATCAGGGCGCAGGGCGAAGGCGTCAATATGGAGCAGATCGAGGCGCTGCGTAAGCAGTATGGCTTCGACCAGCCGCCGATCCTGCGCTACGTCCACTGGGTCGCGGGGATGCTCCAGGGCGATTTCGGCTATTCCTTCGAATATGAATTGCCGGTGAGCGAGGTCGTCGGCGAGCGCCTGTGGCTCACGGTCCTGGTCTCCTTCGTCACCATCATCTTCACCTGGGTCATCGCCTTTCCGATTGGCCTCTATGCCGCCACGCACCAGTACAGCTGGGGCGATTACGGCCTGTCGCTGATCGGACTCATCGGCATCGCGATCCCGAATTTCATGCTGGCCCTCGTCCTCATGTATTTCGCCAATATCTGGTTCGGGACCTCGATTGGCCATTTGATGGACCAGAAGTATCTTTCCGAGCCGATGAGCTGGGAAAAGGCGAAGTCGATACTGGAGCATATCTGGATCCCGGTCATCATCGTCGGCGCGGCCGGTACTGCCGGCATGATCCGGCGCCTCAGGGCCAATCTGCTCGACGAGCTCCAGAAGCAATACGTCGTGACTGCCCGCGCCAAGGGGCTTTCGCCCACGCGGACGCTGCTCAAATATCCGCTGCGCATGGCGCTCAATTTCTTCATTTCGGACATCGGCTCGATCCTGCCGGCGATCATTTCGGGCGCGGAAATCACGGCAATCGTGCTGTCCCTCGAAACCACCGGACCGATGCTGATCAAGGCGCTGCAGAGCCAGGACATGTATCTAGCCGGTTCGTTCTTGATGTTCCTCGCGTTCCTCACGGTGATCGGAGTGCTGGTTTCCGATCTGGCGCTCGCCGTCCTCGATCCTCGAATTCGTCTGCAAGGCAGGAGCACAAAGTGACGTCACCGATCCCGGCGCCCGGCGAGCCCCTTCCGCACTACGTTTCGACCGCGCCCTTCGACCCGTATTCCGTGGAGGTCATGACCGAGGAGCAGGTGCGGGTGAACCAGGCATCGCAGCTGCGCCTGATGTGGTGGAAGTTCAAGCGCCACAAGGTCGCGCTCGCCTCGGGCATCTTCCTCGCGGTGCTCTACGGCATGATCCTGATCTGCGAGTTTCTCGCGCCATACGACCTGCACACGCGCAATGTCGATTTCATCTATGCGCCGCCGCAGAGGGTTCACTTTTTCCACGAGGGTGAATTCGTCGGCCCCTTCGTCTACGGCCGGACGATGACGCTGGACATGGACACGCTGAAGCGCAACTACGCGGACGATACGTCGAAGGTCGAGCCGATCCGGTTCTTCTGCCGCGGCGACGACTACCGTTTTTGGGGTTTGTTCGAAAGCAATCTGCATCTGGTTTGCCCGGCGGAGGGAGGGCAGCTTTTCCTCCTGGGCACGGACCGTCTCGGCCGCGACGTGCTGTCGCGGATCATCTACGGCGCGCGGATATCGCTGACGATCGGACTTCTCGGCATCACCGTCAGCTTCGTTCTCGGCATCGTCATCGGCGGGCTTGCCGGATATCATGGCGGGATCTTCGACCTTGTGGTCCAGAGACTGATCGAAGTCCTGCAGTCGATACCGAGCATTCCGCTCTGGCTTTCTCTGGCGGCGATCATGCCGGCGACATGGAGCCCGCTTCTCATCTATCTGGGTATAACGGTCATCCTCGGCCTTCTCGACTGGACCGGCCTTGCGCGCGCCGTGCGCTCGAAGCTGCTCGCGCTCAGGGAGGAAGACTATGTCCTTGCGGCGCAGCTGATGGGCGCCAAAAGCGGACGCATCATAGGGCGCCACCTCGTTCCGGGCTTCATGTCCCATCTCATCGCCACGGCAACGATCTCCATACCCGGCATGATCCTCGGAGAAACGGCGTTGAGCTTCCTCGGCCTCGGCCTGCGCCCCCCGATAACCAGCTGGGGAATCCTGCTCACCGAGGCAAAGAGCGTCAGCGTCATTGCCTTCTATCCTTGGCTGCTTTTCCCCACGGTCCCGGTCATTCTTGTGATATTGGCGTTCAACTTCCTGGGAGACGGGTTGCGCGACGCCGCCGATCCCTACAAATAAGCCCCGGTATCGCTGTTGGCTGCAAGCGATCGCTGCAATAGACTTCGACGTTTCTATCTTTGAGCGAAAGGTTTTTCGTATGACACGGCGCTTCGAGGATGCCCGCATCCTCATGTACAGCCACGATACCTTCGGGCTCGGCCATCTCAGACGTTGTCGCGCCATCGCCCATGCACTGGTGGAAGATTACAGCGGACTGCAGATCCTGATCATCTCCGGTGCGACCATCGCCGGCGCCTTCGATTATCGCGCCCGCGTCGACTTTGTGAAGATCCCGAGCGTCATAAAGCTCCGAAACGGCGAATATACCTCGCTGGACCGCCACATCGAGTTGCACGAGACCCTGAAGATGCGGCAGTCTATCATCCGCTCGACGGCGGAAACCTTCCGGCCGGATATTTTCGTCGTCGACAAGGAGCCGATGGGCCTGCGCGGCGAGGTAGAGGATACGCTCGCCTACCTGAAGACGCACGGCACCAGGCTGGTGCTTGGTCTGAGGGAAATCATGGACGCGCCGCACCTCCTGGAAGAGGAATGGAAGCGACGCGACACGATGCGCAAGATCGAGCAGTTCTACGATTCGATCTGGGTCTACGGACCGCCGGACTTCTACGATCCGCTGGTCGGGCTCGACGTGCCCGTTGCCGTGCGCGACCGCATGAACTTCGTCGGATTCCTGCAAAGAAGCGTTCCCCACGACGCACTACCCGGCCATAAGCCGGAAGGCGACTACATACTGGTCACCACCGGCGGCGGTGGCGACGGAGCGGACCTCATCCATGACGTGATCCACGCCTATCAGGAGGATCCCGAACTCACGCATAACGCGCTCGTCGTCCTCGGCCCCTACATGCCGGCAAAGCAGCGCAACAAGCTGATCAAGAAGGGAAGCAAGATCCCATTCATCAAGATAATCGAGTTCGACAATCGGATGGAGGAACTGATAGCCGGCGCCAGGGGCGTGGTGTCGATGGGCGGCTACAACACCTATTGCGAGATACTCTCTTTCGACAAGCCCGCCCTGATCGTGCCGCGCCTTCAGCCACGCGAAGAACAATTGATCCGCGCCCAGCGTGCCTCGGCACTCGGGCTCGTCGACATGCTGCTTCCTCAGGAAGCGGAGGAGCCTTTGCGCCTTGCTGCGGCCCTGAAGGCGCTGCCGCAGCGCGCGCCTCCGTCGCTCCGCGCCAACGGCCTGAGGCTGGAAGGCCTCGTCCACATATCCGAGATCGTCGGCGAATGGCTCGATCATAGATCGAAAGAGCATTTGGCCGTCGTGAAAAGATCGAACTGAAGACACGTGTCGCCGAAACCGAAGATCGCCGTCGTGCTGAAGGGTTATCCACGCCTTTCGGAAACGTTTATCGCGCAGGAACTGCTAGGCCTCGAAAGAGCAGGGCATGAGCTCGTCCTCGTCGCCCTGCGCCGTCCGACCGACAGGAAACGCCATCCCGTCCATGACGAAATACGCGCGGCCGTCCATTACCTGCCTGAATATCTGCATGAGGAGCCCTTGCGCGTTTTCCGCGCGCTGGTGAAGACCGTCCCGAAGCCCGGCTTCCGGCGGGTGCTCGGGTCGTTCCTCCGGGACCTCGCGCGCGACGTTTCACGCAACCGCTTCCGCCGTCTTGGTCAGGCGCTGGTGCTCGTCACCGAATGGCCGGAAGACGCCGCGTGGCTGCATGCCCACTTCATTCACACGCCGGCCTCGGTAACGGACTATGCCAGCATAATCACCGGCATACCCTGGACCTGCTCCGCCCATGCAAAGGACATCTGGACCTCTAAGGATTGGGAGCTTTCGGGCAAGCTCAACCGGGCCCGCTGGACGGTGACCTGCACCCGAAGCGGCTATGAGCATCTGCGGGACCTGTCGAAGGACCAGACCCGGGTGCATCTGAGCTATCACGGCCTCGATCTCGATCGTTTCCCGGCCTTCGAAGGCGAGCATTCCCGGCGCGACGGCTCGGATCTGGACGATCCGGTGCGCATCGTCAGCGTCGGGCGCGCGGTTCCCAAGAAGGGATATGACGTCCTCCTGGAGGCGCTGTCGTTGTTGCCTGCGGATATCAACTGGCGCTTCGAGCATATCGGTGCGGGAGAGCTCACCGGCGGGCTCCGGGCGCTTGCCGCAAACCTTGGCATCGAGGATCGCATCCGCTGGCACGGGGCGCTCGATCAGAAGGATGTTTTGGGCCGCTACCGCGAGGCCGACATCTTCGCACTGGCCTGCCGGGTGGCGGCCGATGGTGACCGCGACGGCCTGCCGAATGTGCTCGTGGAGGCGTCGAGCCAGCGGCTTGCCTGTATATCGACCGCAGTCTCCGGCATTCCCGAACTTCTTGAAGATGGCAAAAACGGCCTGGTGGTGCCACCGGAAAGCCCGGAGCCTCTTGCCGCGGCACTGGAGCGGCTGATCCGCGACCCGGAGCTCCGCCGGCGGCTTGGCGCCGCGGGGGAACGGCGCGTGCGCAGCGAGTTCGACCACCACTCCAGCGTCCGTCAGCTGGTCGGGCTCTTCGAAAGCGAATGGAGAAGAAGTCCTTGAGCAGGCCTCGCGTCTTTTTCTATGTGCAGCATCTTCTCGGTATCGGGCATCTGGCGCGCGCGAGCCGCATTGCCGGAGCGCTGGTCGAGCGGGATTTCGAGGTCACGATGGTGACCGGCGGCACGCCGGTGCCGGGCTTTCCGGGGGAAGGTGTGCAGACCGTCGCACTGCCGGCGGTGACTGCCGGCGACAAGGGGTTTTCCGGGCTTGTCAACGGCGACGGAAACCCGGTCACGGCCGCTTTTCAAGAGCACCGACGGGATCTGCTCATCGAGGCGTTCCGCCGCACGGAACCGGACGTCGTCATCATCGAGGCCTTCCCCTTCGGGCGTCGGCAGATGCGGTTCGAACTGCTGCCGCTGCTCGCTGAAATTGCGGCGAGCAGCCGGCCGCCGCTCGTGGCGACGTCGCTGCGCGACATTCTGCAGGAGAGGGTCAAGCCCGGGAGGGCCGAGGAGACTATCGAACTCGTCAAGAACCATTTCGACCTCGTACTCGTTCACGGTGACCCCGGATTCGCCCGTATCGAGGAGACATTTCCCCTTGCCGACGAAGTCCGTGACAAGGTCATCTATACGGGCCTCGTCGCCCCGCCGCCGCCAAATGAGGCGGCCGAGAAGTTCGACATTGTCGTTTCGGCGGGCGGGGGCGCGGTCGGCAGGGAGCTGATCGGCGCGGCGCTCGAGGCCGCGAAGCTTCTGCCGAATGCACTTCGCTGGTGTCTGATAACCGGCCCGAACCTGCCGCAGGCGGATTTCGACACATTCGCGGCCGCGGCTCCGGAGGGCGTCAGCCTCTTTCGTTTCCGGCGGGATTTCGGTGGCTTGCTCGGCGGTGCCCGCCTTTCCGTCTCGCAGGCCGGCTACAACACCGTGTGCGACATTCTGCGTGCCGGATGCGCGTGCCTCCTCATCCCCTTTACCGCGGGTGGCGAGACCGAACAGAGCACGCGGGCGGCACGGCTCGAACAGCTCGATCTCGCCGGCGTGCTGCCGGAGGAGGGGATCACGCCTGAGCTTCTGGCCGCGAAGGTGAGCTTCATGCTTGCCCGGCCAAGACCGGCCATCCCGCCGCTCGACCTCGACGGAGCCGCCGGGACGGCGAGGATCATCGGCGAGCGGCTTTCGTCGAGACAGTCCTTTTCCTCATCCCGCTCCAGGACTTAGACCGACCCGATCAGCATGAAGCGCGTGTATCTTTTTGTCGGCAGCGCTCCCGCGAAGTCGATCCGCGCGAGACGCGCCTGCGCTTGAAATTCTTCAAGCGACCTGACGCAGCTTATGTGGGTGGGTTCGCTGAAATAATCGTTCGATTGCAGGAGGACGCGCGTGCCGGGCGAAAGCAGGTCCAGCCAGTTCCGCAGTTCGGCGATGTGCTCGCAGCTCGTGTTGATCAGCAGATCCGCATTCAGGGCGCGATAGTCGAGCGTGTGCATATCGGCCGTCATCGCATGGAATCTGTCGCCGAAGGCTGCGTTGAGCGTGCGCGCGACCGGCTCAACCGCGGGATCGATGTCGCAACTCACGGCGAATTCGATGTCGAAGCGCGAATCTTCGAGCAGCATGGCCGACAGAACGCCGTACCAGCCGCCGAGCACGATGATCCGACGACAGTCTGCGCCGATGCTCTCGAAAAGCTTGTCGCGGGCCCACATCTTGCAGTCGACCTGCTTGTGGTTGAAGGCGTTGGCAATGTTGGCTTGCGGATGCTTCGCGATGACCCTGGCTATGCCGCCGACGAGCCTGCTGCCGGAATAGGCAGCCAGCCCCCGGGCAAGGTCATGGGCGTTTTCGCGCCAATCTTCGGGAAGGCGGGGAGAGTGGCTGGCATGCGTCATGCGGCTGTTGTAAGCTCACGGTCAAGTGAGCGCAAGGCGCCGGAGGTGAACCGCAGGAGTGGAGGCAAGAGGCCCGCGTAGATGAGGCGGTACTGCATATCAGTCGAAGGCTTGACATGGCGCATCGCTCTGCTCTCATGCCGGGTAGTCACGATTTCGTGGAGGTAGCGCAGGCCCATTGACGATCAGGCGGACCGGCACCAAGTGCGGCGCTGTAGTCCGCCGGCAGAACAGCCGTGCGATCCCGAATTTCAGATAGGTCTCTTTACCGGCACATGGAACCACGTCTTTCCCGCTACATCTGGACTCACACCCGCAAGCAGCAGCTCTGGATACTGCTGGTCGTGGCACTGTCGATGGTTCCCTATTTCCTGTCCTTCGATCTGCCGAAGCAGATCGTCAACGGACCGATCCAGGGTGCAGGTTTCGACGGGCCCGAGGCGACCCAACCGTTCCTGCCGATTTCTTTCGACCTGCCGTTCTTCGGTGAGGTCAATCTCTTCTCGGGTTTCGATCTCGGCAGGGAAGGCATGCTACTGGCCTTGAGCCTGGTGTTCCTGCTGCTCGTGATCATCAACGGGCTCTTCAAGTTCTATATCAACACCTACAAGGGCCGGCTCGGCGAACGGCTTCTGCGGCGAATCCGCTTCGAGCTCGTCGACCGGGTCCTGCGCTTTCCCCCCGGCTATCTCAAGCGCGTGAAGCCGGCCGAAATCTCGACCATGATCAAGGACGAGGTGGAGCCGATGGGCGGCTTCACCGGAGACGCCTTCGTACAGCCCGCCCTTCTCGGTGGCCAGGCCCTGACGGCGCTGATCTTCATCCTCCTCCAGAGCTTCTGGTTGGGCATCATCGCAGCCTCCATCGTCGCCGTTCAGGCGGTCATTATCCCGCGCATGCGCAGGCGACTGCTGGTGCTCGGCCGCGAGCGTCAGTTGACGGCGCGTGAACTGTCGGGCCGCGTCAGCGAGATCGTCGACGGCATCGGCACGATCCGCGCCCACGATACCTCCAATTTCGAGCGGGCCGACATTGCCGCGCGGCTCGGCCGGATATTCAGGATCCGCTACGACCTCTATCAATGGAAGTTTCTCGTCAAATTCCTGAACAACTTCCTGGCGCAGGTGACGCCGTTCCTGTTCTATTCGATCGGCGGATATTTTGCGCTTCAGGGCCGGCTCGATATCGGCCAGCTTGTCGCGGTCATCGGCGCCTACAAGGATCTTCCAGGCCCCTTGAAGGAATTGATCGATTGGGACCAGGCGCGCCAGGATGTGCAGGTCAAATATGCCCAGGTTGTCGAACAGTTCAGTGTCGAACCGCTGATCGACCCCAAGGTGCAGGCAATCTCCGTCGACCCGGCAACGCCGCTGACGGGAGCGCTGGCTGCCGTCAACCTTTCGGTGGCCGACGACGGTGGCTCGAAAGTCGTGGAGCATGTCTCGCTGCAGATCCAGCCCGGCGAGACGGTCGCGATTACCGGCGGCACGTCCGGGGGTGGCGAGGCGCTGGCCGAGGCTTTCGGCCGGCTGACCTGGCCCGCAACCGGCCGGATCGTCATAGGCGACGCCGATATACACGATTTGCCCGAATCGGTGGTGGGCAGGCGAATATCCTACGCCTCCTCCGACGTCTTCGCCTTCCAGGGCAGCCTCGGCGACAATCTGCTCTACGGGCTCAAGCATGCTCCGTTGACGGAGGTCGTCTATGAGGGCGACAGGGAAGCCCACCGCAGGTGGGAGCTTGTGGAGGCGAAGCTCGCCGGCAATCCGCATTACGACCTGAACAGCGACTGGATCGATTATCAGGCCGCGGGCGCGACCGGGCCGGACGACCTCTTCGCGAAGATCAGGGCCGTGCTGGACGTCGTTCTTTTGAGCAATGACGTCCTGGCTCTTGCTGTCCGCTCGACCATCGATCCGACCGAGCACGAGGCTTTCGCCGGCGAGATCGTGGCGATGCGCAGCGCGCTTCGCCAGCGGCTCGAGGCCGAGAAGCTCAGCGATCTCGTCGTCTTCTTCGAACCGGGCTCCTACAATGTCGAGGCAACCGTCGGGGAGAACCTGCTCTTCGGCACGGTCACCGACAGCAACCGCTGGGAGACGGCGCTCGAGAACCATCCCTTCTTCAAGACCGTTTTGAAGCGGGCAGGCCTGCACGAGACCTTCTACGAGATGGGACTCGAAATCGCCGAGAACGTCGTGGAACTGTTCCGCGACTTGCCGCCCGACCACCCGTTCTTCCAGCAGCTCACCTTCATGACGGCCGAGGAAATCCCTGCCTACGAAGCGCTTCTTCAGAAGGTGAGGGGAAAGCCGCTCGAGGAGGTGTCCGAGGATGATGCCATCAGGATCATCCGCCTTTGCTTCGGCTATATCGAGCCGCGGCATCGTTTCGGTCTCCTGACGGACGAGCTCATGCAGAAGATCGTCGAGGCGCGGCGGCAGTTCAGCGACGGCCTCCCGGCCGATCTCGTCGGCATCATCGAGCATTACCAGCCGGACCGCTACATGGCCTCGGCGACAATCCTGGACAACGTGCTCTTCGGCCGCATCGGGCACAAGCACACGGATGGCTCCGAGCGGATACGTGCGATCGTGCGCGATCTGTTCGAGTCGCTCGGGCTCTATAACAAGGTGCTCGTGTTCGGGCTGGATTTCGACGTCGGCGCCGGCGGCAAGCGGTTGACGTCCGGCCAGCGCCAGAAGCTCAATCTCGCGCGTGCCCTGATCCGGGTCTCGGATTTCTACGTGTTCAACCAGCCGCTTCTGGCGCTCGACCAGCGCACTCAGGACCAGATCACCCGGAAAGCCTTCGCCTTCTTGCGGGACGGCGAGCGCAAGCCCGCCATATTGTGGGTCCTTGCCAACCAGGACCTGGCGGAACTCTTCGACCGCGTCGCGCATTTCGAAAACGGGCGGTTGGCGCGCGACGAACCGGTGGAAACGCATGCAAGAGACAGCGACTACAAGGAACTGGCATCTTGATGTAATATTGTTGTCAGGAGGCAAGCATATGTTCCCGCCGGCACGGGATAGGACCTGTTTGCACCAACCGCGACGCATTCGGAGAACCGGACTGTTATGCTCCTAAAAGATGAAGTGGAAATGCTGCGCCGGATAACGCTGTTTTCCGGACTTCCGCCTGCCAAGCTCAAGCTTCTGGCTTTCACCTCCGACCGGGTGATGTACAGCATGGGAGAAGATCTGTTTCATCAGGGGGATATCGGCGACGCGGCCTATGTGATCCTTTCGGGCAATGCGGATGTGCTCGTTTCGACGCCGAACGGACAGCTGAAAGTCGCCGAAGTGGAGCAGAATTCGATCGTCGGCGAGATCGCCATCCTCTGCAACACGCCGCGTACGGCAACGGTCAAGACGACCACCCCACTCGAAGCTCTGCGGATCCGGAAGGATGATTTCCTCAAACTGTTGGCTGATTTCCCGGAGATGGCAGTCGAGATCATGCGGGTGCTGGCCGACCGTCTCAGCCAGACGACTTCCGAGTTGACGGAGGCGCGCAGCCGCGCCCAGAGGGCAGAGGCCTGAGCCTCGTTCACCCGTTTCCCCCTCCGCGACGTCCCAGGAAAAACCGGTTTCCACTTCGCTTGAAAATGCTCTAGAGAAGCGCGATGCGCGCGATAACCTATTTCCAGAGAACCGTTTATTTCCCAGACAAGCCGGAAAAGGCGCGCTTCTTCAGCCGGTTGCAGTCCGGCCAGTGGGAGCCCGGTACTTTTCGCAACATCGCGCGCTTCGTCGACGGCAAAACGACCTATATCGACATTGGCGGCTGGATCGGGGTCACGCCCTACTGGGCGGCACAGGCTGCCGATAATGTCATTGTCGTCGAACCTGATCCGGTCTGTTTCGGCATTCTCACCGAAATGAAAGGCGCAAACACCGGGGAAGTGAAACTCGTCAATGCGGCCCTTTCGCAAGACGAACGTCTCGTTCTCAATTCCGTGGGCGGCGGCTTCGGGAGTTCGGAAACGTCGGCGCTGATCGCCGACGACACCGGCATGTCGATCGAGGCGAAGACGATCACCATTCCCGAGCTTCAGGCGATGGCGAGGACCGAACGTCTCTGCCTCAAGATCGATATCGAAGGCTACGAATACAAGGTTCTCGACCAGTTTCGGGCGATCGACCGGAAGAGGACCGCCGGCGTGCTGCTCGCGGTGCACCCGCAGATCCTGGCCGCTTCGCTCTCCGGGCCTGCCGTTGTGCGCGTAATCAGGACTGCGTCGGCAACCTTCCGCCTGATACGAAGCCTGCGTGGCTTTCGATTGGAGAACCCGTCGGCGCTCTGGGGAGCGATCCGCAAATCGGTTTCCAAAGGCGAGATCAGGGGCTTCGACCTGCTCTTCGTTGCGCGTTGAGGACAACGCCTGGGTACGCTTCATCCACAGGTGAGCGATCTCTGCGGCCAGTTATTAGGTTCGACTCAAAAAAGATTCGACAGGCACGATCGGCTGATATATCGCAGCTTAATCGTTTAATCATCCGACGCGGCGGAAGATAAGGCCTTGGCACGTTCCGGACCCAAACTGACGAGGATAGCCACGACACTTGGCGTCTCCGCGGCGACGGTCTCCAACGCGCTCTCCGGCAAAGGGCGTGTCTCCGCCGAGCTTGCCGAGAAAATCCGCTCGGTTGCGGCCGAGATCGGATATGTTCCGAGCCAGGCGGGAAGGGCGCTCAGGACCGGCAAGAGCGCGGTCATCGGGCTGGTTCTGCCTGACATCAGCAATCCGCTCTTTCCCCAGATCGCACAGGCAATCGAGTTTGCGGCATCTTCTGCCGGTTACGGCGTGCTGATCGCCGACTCCCGCGGCGACGTCGCCGTCCAGACGAGGGCGATCGAACGCCTCATCGAGCGGGGCGTCGACGGCATGGTCATCGTGCCGCGGCGGGGAACCCGCATTGCCGATGTCGGTTGCCCGGTCGCTGTGGTGGACACGCCCTCGACACCCGGCAACACGGTGGCGGCGGACCATTGGGACGGCGGAAGGCAGATCGCCGAGCATCTCGTCAGACTCGGTCACAGGCGCTTGCTGATCCTAGGCAACAATCCCGCCTCCAACGTGCAGAACGACCGGATCGGCGGGCTTCGCTCGGCCATGCGCGAAGGCGCGCAGGCGGAGACGCTGTGGATCGAACGGCTGGAGCAGGTACACGGCAAGGGCTGCTCGCTCGGGCTCGCCGGGAAGGTGGCGGAAGGCGTGACGGCCTTTGCGGCCGTCTCCGACCTGCAGGCGCTGCGCGCGCTCACGGAGTTGCAACGGGCCGGCATCCATGTCCCGGAGCAGGCGAGCGTCACCGGGTTCGACGACCTGATCTGGTCGCCGGTGGTGACGCCGGCGCTGACCACGATTCGGATGGATATGGCGCGCATCGCGACGCTCGCGGTCGAGGCGCTGGTGCAGGCGATCGGCGCCGGCGAAGCCGAATTTCCATCCCACGGCACGCCCGTTGCCGCCACCATTTCGAAAGTGCCCATGCAACTCGTCGTCCGCCAGTCCACGGCGACGCCTCCCCCCAACGTGCAGCCACTCAATGTCAGCGAAGGAGAACCGCAGTCATGAAGAAAATCCTCATCGCCTCGAGCGCGCTCCTCTTGATCGGCGCCCATGGCGCATCCGCTCAGGAGAAGACCCTTACCATCTCCGTCTACGGCTTCGCCCAGGACGCGTTCAAGGAGCTGGTCTATGATCCCTTCGAAGCCAAGTGCGGCTGCAAGCTCGTCGTCGAAACGGGCAACAGCGTCGAGCGCCTTGCCAAGATGGAGGCCAATAAGGCCAACCCGGTCGTGGACATGGCGGTCGTTTCCATGGCGGACGCGCTATCTGCTACACGCTCCGGCCTGATCGACAAGATCGATACCTCGAAGCTCAGCAATTTCGACAAACTCTACGACATAGCCAGGGACCCGAACGGCGACGGCATGAGCATCGGCTACACTTTCTACGCCACCTCGATCGTCTATCGTTCCGACAAGGTGGAAGTCACGTCCTGGGCCGATCTGCTCGGCGACAAGCTCGCCGGCCATGTGGCTCTCCCGAACGTCACGACGAACCAGGGTCCGCCGACGCTCTACATGATCGGTGAAGCGCTCGGCCAGAATACGCCGGACCTCAAGGCCGCGATCGCCGCAGTCGGCGAGAAGAAGGACGATATCGTCACCTTCTACGTCAAATCCTCGCAGCTCGTGCAGTTGATGCAGCAGGAAGAAATCTGGGCGGCGCCGATCGGCCGGTTCTCCTGGGAAGGCTTCACCAAGATGGATCTGCCGATCAAGTGGGCGACCCCGAAGGAGGGCCAGACCGGCGGCATGAACGTCATGGTTCTGGCCAAGGGCTCGAAGAACCAGGATCTCGCGCTTCAGTTCATGGACTTCTGGTTGTCGACGGAAATCCAGACGGCGCTCGCCGAAAAGCTGGTCGACAGCCCCGCCAACAAGGAAGTGAAGGTCTCGCCGGAGATCGCCGAGAACCTCACCTACGGCGAAGAAACGGTCAAGAACCTGAAGCTCATCCCGTCGGCAGTGGCACTCGACAATCGGGAAGCGTGGCTTTCCGAGTGGAACGCCAAGGTCGGCCAGTAAGAGCCTGGCTCTTGCCTTGCGCGACGCCAGATCCTGCCGGCGTCGCGCCAAGTATCCAACGGCGGCACTGCCGCGGAAAGGCTTAGAGATGTTCCACAACCGGGCCGAGGCGCTGGCGCTTGCCTTGCCGGCGGCCGTTTTCGCCGCCGTCGTCTTTCTGGCGCCGGTTGTCATCCTGCTCGCCGAAGGCTTTCGCAACGCCGATGGCTGGTCGGTATCCGCCTATAGCGGCTTCCTATCCGATCCGCTCAACCGAACGGTGTTCCTGCGCACGCTGCGGCTCGGCGCGGCGGTAACCGTGGTCGCTGCCGTCATCGGCTATGCCGCCGCCTTCGCCATCGTCAACCTGCCGCCGAAAGGCAAGGGCCGGATGATCGGCCTCGTGGTGCTGCCGCTGATGATATCGCCGGTTGCGCGCACCTATGCGTGGATCGTCATTCTGGGGAGGACCGGGATCGTCAACCAGGCATTGACGAGCGTCGGCCTGACGGACGAGCCGGTGCGCTTCCTGTTCACGGAGACGGCGGTCTTCGTCGGGCTCCTGCAGCTCTTTCTGCCGCTGATGATCCTGGCTCTGATCAGTGCGCTCGAAAACATGCCGAAGGACGCGATCCCCGCCGCGCGGGTACTCGGCGCCAATTGGTTTCAGGTCTTCTGGAAGGTCATTTTGCCGCTCACCAGGGAAGGTCTTGTGATCGGCGGAACGCTCGTCTTCACCGGCTCCCTGACAGCCTATATCACCCCGGCGATCCTCGGGGGCTCCAAGGTCCTGATGCTGGAGACGCTCCTCTATCAGCGTGTGACCGTCGCCAATGATTTCGTCTCCGCAAGCGTCGTCGCCTTCATTCTGATCGTCATGAGCTTCGCGGCCAATCTTCTCTTGAAGCGGCTCGCCACCGCGAGGAGCAAACGATGAATTCCCGTCTTTTCCCGGTAACGGTGCTCGTACTCGTCACCGCGTTTCTGATCGGCCCCTTCTTCATCATCGTCGCGGCATCTCTGTCGGGGGGCGAAACGCTTGCCTTTCCGCCGCAAGGCCTTTCGCTGAAATGGGTCGCAAAGGTCTTCGAGGTCGAGAGCTTCCGCGAGAGCTTCGCCATGTCGATGCTGCTTGCCATCGGCGGGACGGCTGCCGCCCTTGCCCTCGGCATCCCGGCATCCTACGCGCTTTCGCGTTACCGGCTGCCCTTCGGCGAAACGGTCCGCACCGTCGTCTCCCTGCCGATCATCGTGCCCGGCATCATTGTCGGCCTGGCGCTGCTGCGCTATCTCGTCGTTCCCTTCGGGTTCAATATCACGCTGGCGCTCTTCCTTGCACACACGGCGCTCGTGTTGCCTTATGCGGTGCGCGTCGTCTCGGCGAGCCTCAACAATCTGCGCTCCGATATCGAGGAGGCCGCGGTGCTGCTCGGCTCGTCACGCGCCGGCGCCTTTTTCCGGGTGGTCATGCCGAACATCCGCAGCGGCATTCTCGCCGCCTTCATTCTCGGCTTCGTCACCAGCTTCAATCAGGTGCCGGTTTCGTTGTTCCTGTCCGGCCCGGGCGTGCGCACGCTGCCGATCGACATGCTCTCCTACATGGAGATCACCTATGACCCGTCGGTCGCGGCCCTGTCGGCGCTGCTCGCCTTCATGTCCATCGGCATCGTCTTCCTCGCCGAGCGTTTCCTAGGATTTTCCCGCTATGTCTGATCCCGCTTTCCTCAGCCTCGAAAAACTGACGCTCGCCTATGGCGACACCGTCGCCGTGAAGGATCTCGACCTGTCGATCCGAAAAGGCGAATTGGTCGCATTTCTCGGGCCTTCGGGCTGCGGCAAGACCACGACGATGCGCTCCATCGCCGGCCTGCTGAAGCCGCAATCGGGCCGTATCAGCCTCGACGGCGCCGACATTACCCGCGTTGCCGCGAACAGGCGTTCCGTCGGTCTTGTCTTCCAGTCCTATGCGCTATTCCCGCATCTCACCGTCTTCGAGAATGTCGCCTTCGGTCTGCGGCTGAAGGGCCTCTCCGGAGCGGAGCTCGAATCCCGCGTCGGGACCGGCCTGAAATCCGTCGGACTGACGAGCTTTGCCGACCGGAAGCCGGCCGAGCTTTCCGGCGGTCAGCAGCAGCGCGTAGCACTTGCCCGCTCGATGGTGATGGAGCCGAAGGTGCTTCTTCTCGACGAGCCGCTTTCCAACCTCGACGCGCGTCTGAGGCTCGAGATGCGCACGGAACTGCAGCGGGTCCAGAGGGAAACCGGCGTCACGATGATCTTCGTCACCCATGATCAGGGCGAGGCGCTGTCGCTGGCCGACCGCATCGTGGTGATGCTGAACGGCGCGATCGAGCAGATCGGCACGCCGGAAGAGATCTATAACCGGCCGGCCTCGGCCTTCGTGGCCGATTTCGTCGGCTTCGAGAACATCTTTGCCGTCGAGAACGGCAAATTGCGCGCCGGAAACGGCCCGATCGAGCTTCCCGGGCCTTTGCCGCACGATGCGGCGGGGCTTGCCTGGCGTCCGCGCATGGTGACCCTGGGGTCAGGTCCTTTCCAGGGCACCGTGCGCGGGGCCTCTTTTTCCGGCAGCACGCGGGAATACCTGCTCGATACGCCGCTCGGTGCGCTGAAGGCCGAAGTGGATGCGGCCGTGCCCGCGCATGCCGCAGGCACCACGCTCGCCTTCGATCTGCCGGTCGAAAAGGCCGCGAAGCTGGAAAGGTTCAATTGATCCGCCATGGGCATCTGGATCGACACCGATATGGGCTTCGACGACATCGCCGCGATGCTCGTCGTCCTTCACGCCGGTGAGGCCGTCGACGGCGTCTCGCTGGTCTTCGGCAATGTGCCGCTCGAACAGGTGAGGCGCAACGCCGCGGCAGCAGCGCAGGCCTTCAGCTGGACCTTTCCGATCCATCAGGGACGGGCGCTCCCCGTGCTCGGAAAGCTCGAGACGGCGGAGCGTATCCTCGGACAGACCGGCATGCCGACGTCGGGGCTGAGCCTCCCCGATGCACCCGCCCTGCCGGATAGCGATGTGTTCCCTGCGCTCTGCCGCTGGCTGGAGGACGGCGAAGGTCCGCACCGTATCATGGCGCTCGGGCCGCTAACCAATATCGCTGCCCTTGCGCTGGCACGCCCCGATCTTGCCGCGCGGATCGACGAGCTCACCTGGATGGGCGGCGGTGTTTCCAGCGGCAATCATACGGCGTCCGCCGAGTTCAACGCCTTTGCCGATCCGGAGGCGCTTGCCATCGTGCTTGCCCACGGCGTGCCGTTCAGGATGGTCGATCTCGACCTCTGCCGGAAGGTCATCGCTTATCCGGACGATGTGGAGGCAATACGCACCGCAGGTGGCGCAAAGGCCGCGCTGCTTGCCGATCTTCTCGCCGGCTACGTCGCGATCGGCACGAGCCGTGGACGGACCGGCATGGCGATCTACGATCCCTGCGCAGCCGTTGCGCTGGTCGATGGAGACGCTGTGTCGTTTCGCCCGGCGCGCATCGATGTCGAGCTTGCCGGAGCCTTGACGCGCGGCCGGACGGTGGTCGAGACCCGGGGGAGCCACGCGACATTCAACGCCCAATATGCGGTGGACGTCGACGCGGAACGTGCCCGTCGGCACCTGCTCGGTGCGCTCACCAAGGAAGCCGCCAGATGACAGTACTGCAGCAACCCGCCGACCCCGACGACGCCTGCTTGCGGGCGCGCGCAGTTGCCGCCGCACGCGGTGATGCGCGCTTCGATGTGCTCGTGGCCGGCGGCAGGGTCGTGGATGTCGTGACAGGCGAATGCCGCGCGGCGGATGTCGGGATCGTCGGTGCCCTGATCGCGAGCGTCCATGCACCCGGGTCGCGCAGCGACGCGGACGCGCTCATCGATGCGGCGGGAGCCTACCTTTCGCCCGGCCTTATCGACACGCATATGCATGTCGAAAGCTCGATGGTGACCCCCGCGGTCTACGCTGCCGCCGTGGTGCCGCGCGGCGTGACGACGGTCGTCTGGGACCCGCACGAATTCGGCAATGTGAGTGGACTTGCCGGCGTGCGCTGGGCCGTCGACGCAATGGGCGGTCTGCCCTTGCGCGCCGTGGTGCTGGCGCCGTCCTGCGTGCCCTCCGCTCCCGGCCTGGAGCTCGCCGGCGCGGATTTCGACGCCGATGCCGTTGCGGAAATGCTGTCCTGGCCGGAGATCGGCGGGATCGCCGAGGTGATGAACATGCGCGGCGTCATCGACGGCGATCCGCGCATGACTGCGATCGTCGAGGCGGGACTGAAGGCGGGCAAAACGGTCAACGGGCATGCGCGCGGCCTGGCAGAAGCCGATCTGCAGGCCTTCGTGACGGCCGGCGTCAGCTCCGATCACGAGCTCGTATCGGGTGAGGACCTCATCGCCAAACTTCGCGCGGGACTGACCATCGAGCTGCGCGGCTCGCACGATCACCTTCTTCCCGAGTTCGTGGCAGCGCTCGGTGCTCTCGGACATCTGCCGCAGACGGTCACACTTTGTACCGACGACGTTTTCCCGGACGATCTTCACCGCGACGGCGGCCTCGACGACGTGGTCCGCCGCCTCGTGCGCTACGGGCTCAAGGCCGAGTGGGCGCTGCAGGCGGCAACCCTGAACGCCGCCCGGCGGCTCGGAAGGGCCGATCTCGGCCTGATCGCACCGGGTCGCCGTGCCGACATCGTCGTCTTCGAGGACATTCGCGATTTCCGCGCGCTCCATGTGCTGGCGAACGGCAGGCTGGTGGCGAGCGGCGGCGGGATGCTTCAGGCGCCCGTCGCGGCCGATGTCTCGCCCCTGCGCCACACGATGAAGATCGAACCGCTGACAGAGGACGACTTTCGCATCGCTGCCACGGGCAGCACGGCCCGCGTCGTGACGATCGACCGGCCGCGCTTCACCCGATGGGGCGAGACGAGAGCCGAGGTTAGTGGCGGATATCTGGTACCGCCGAAGGGTATGACGCTGATCGCCGTCGCCCATCGGCATGGCCGCGCCGACAGCCGACCGCGGGTCGGTTTGCTTGAAGGCTGGGGCGAGTGGCGCGGCGCCTTTGCGACAACCGTTTCGCATGACAGCCACAATCTAACGGTCTTCGGCGGCAACCCCCGCGACATGGCGGTTGCGGCCAATGCGGTGAGCGAAGCCGGCGGCGGAATGGCGGTCGTTGCCGAAGGCAAGGTCGAGGCGCTGCTGCCTCTGCCGCTATGCGGGCTTGTCTCCGATGCGCCGCTTGCCGAGGTCGCAGCGGGTTTCGCGGCCATTCGCGAGGCTGCTGGCAGAATCGTAGAGTGGCAGCCTCCCTATCTCGTGTTCAAGGCCTGCTTCGGGGCGACGCTCGCCTGCAATGCCGGGCCGCACCAGACGGATCGCGGCATTGCCGACGTAGCGACCGGCAAGCTGCTGGGAAGCCCGGTCCTGGAGACCTTCTGACGCTCTTCAGGCCTTGAGTTCCTGCTCCACCAGCGCGGTCCAGAAGGCAGCCCCGGGGCCGATCGCCGCGTCGTTGAAGTCGTAGGCGCTGTTATGGTGCAGCGCGCCGTCGACGGCGGGACCATTCCCGAGCCAGACATAGCAGCCGGGCGCCTCCAGCGCGAAGAAGGCAAAGTCGTCGCCGGCGGTCGAGGGCGGGAAGTTGGTCAGCGTCTTCTCACCGAAGACGGACCTGGCGGCCGAAAGGGCGCGTGCCGTCGCGTCGGGATCGTTGACGACCGGGGGAATACGCCGCTCGAAGCGATAATCGGCCTCGATGCCGTACATCGCCGCGGTCCCCAGCGCCAACCGGCCGATCTCTTCTTCCAACTGGTCGCGCACATGCGGCGTATAGGCGCGCGCCGTGCCGCCGATCTCGACCGTGTCCGGAATGACGTTCAGCGCCTTGGGGTCGCCTGCTTGCAGCGCGCAGGCGCTGACGACCGCCGGCTGCAGCGGGTCGACGACCCGGCCGACGACGGTTTGCAGAGAAGCGAGGAATGTCCCCGCTGCCGTGATCGGATCGCGGCCGAGATGCGGCTTGGCGCCGTGCGTCCCGACTCCGCGGAAGGTGAGGCGCCAGCTGTCCGAGGAGGCAAGCTGCGGCCCCGCCACGACGGCCATCTCGTCCACTGCAAGCCCCGGCATGTTGTGCAGTCCATAGACCGCGTCGCAAGGGAAAAGATCGAAAAGCCCGTCCTCCACCATGCGCCTGGCGCCGCCGCGGCCTTCCTCAGCGGGCTGGAAGATGAAATGGACCGTTCCTGAGAAGTTGCGCGTCGCCGCAAGGTGGCGCGCCGCGCCGAGCAGCATCGTCGTATGGCCGTCATGGCCGCAGGCATGCATCTTCCCCGCTACCGTGGATTTGTAGGGCCGGTCGGCGAGTTCCGGCATGGCGAGCGCATCCATGTCGGCGCGCAGGCCGATCGCGCGCGTGCCGTTGCCGACCTGCAGCGTGCCAACCACGCCTGTCTTGCCGAGACCGCGGTGGATCCTGAGGCCTGCTTCTTCGAGGATTCTCGCCACAAGATCGCTCGTCCGCTCTTCCTCGAAACCGAGTTCGGGATGAGCGTGCAGGTCGCGGCGAAAGGCCGTGAGAAAGGTGAGATCGTCGGCAAACCCGGGGGGCACGCGCATCGGCAGGCATTCCTTGAGCAGTCTGGAAAGAGCCTGAATTCCCCAGCTTTGGTCGCTGGGACGTGCCCTTTCGGTTTGATCGAAGCGGCAATGGGTATAGACGAAAAACTTAGGGATCAGAACCTTTTACTCAGTCGAATGGACGCCAGGCATGACGGAAACGAAACCGATGGAGCCGCACGATTACTGGCAGGAGGTCTTTCCGCCCGGCAGCTTTGTCGGAGACGGCGGCTTCCGCACCTCTTTTCCAGCCACTCTCGCGGACGGACGCCAGATCCTCCTGCCGATCCGGCCGCTTTCGGACGGCAGACATGCGCTCGCCTCGCTGATCATCAATCAGGCGAGCTTCGAGGTGGAGGACGCGCTCGCGGAGGAACTGGCCGCGCGACTGGCGCCCTTCCGACCGGAAATCGTCGCGGGTCTTCCGACACTCGGCCTGACGCTCGCCGCAGCCCTTGCCCGCAAGCTCGGCCACAAGCGCTATGTGCCGCTCGGAACCTCGCGAAAATTCTGGTACGTCGACGATCTCTCCGTTCCCCTGTCGTCCATCACGACGCCCGGTCAGAAAAAGCGGCTCTATGTCGATCCCCGCATGCTGCCGCTGTTGCGGGGCCGGCGAGTCGTGCTGATCGACGATGTGATATCGAGCGGAGCCTCGATCCTTGCCGGCCTGTCGCTGATGGCGGCCTGCGGCATCGAGCCGGTCGCGATCGGTGCCGCCATGTTGCAGTCGGAACGGTGGCGCCAGCCGCTCGCCGAACTCTCTCCGCAATGGCCGGATCGGACTGTAGGAGTCTTCGCGACGCCGATGCTCGTCCGGGCCGACGACGGTGCCTGGACCGCGTCCGATTCTCGGATCTAGCATCGCCGGCGCCCGAAGGAATGCCCCCGGAATTCGCTGGAAAACTTGAAAGTCTTTCGCGCTCGGCGTCGAAATCGGTGGCTAGCGGTCATGCGCGCGAAAACGCACAATCGGGTGCTTGCGATGGCGACCCATCCGGCGAGGCCGCACGGCCTGGATCATACACCCTGAAGGTATCGGGGCGCGAGATCAAATTGCAATGGCCGGGCTCTTGGAGGAGCAACACACCCGGTCTCTGTCGTTCGGCTGCGTCGAGATGACGTCTGCCAAGGGAGGAAAAATGTTTGAACGACTCTTCAAGCTTAAGGAGCACGGCACGACCGTCCGCACGGAAGTGATTGCCGGCGTCACGACGTTCCTTACGATGTCCTACATCATCTTCGTCAACCCGGACATCCTGTCGACCACGGGCATGGACCGCAACGCGATTTTCGTCGCGACCTGTCTTGCGGCCGCTCTCGGCTCTGCCGTCATGGCGCTTGTCGCCAATTGGCCGATCGGCATGGCGCCGGGCATGGGCCTCAACGCATTCTTCGCCTTCACGGTCGTGGCCGCCCTCGGCTTCACCTGGCAGCAGGCGCTCGGCGCCGTCTTCATCTCCGGCATCATCTTCCTGCTCTTGACTGTCACGGGGGTCCGAAGCTGGCTGATTGCAGGCATACCGCATTCGCTTCGCAGCGCGATTGCGACCGGTATCGGCCTGTTCCTGGGCATCATCGCTCTGAAAAACGCCGGAATCGTCGTCGACAACCCGGCGACGCTGGTCGGCCTCGGCGATCTCAAGCAGACCGGACCGCTGCTCGCGATCCTCGGCTTCTTCGTCATCGCCGTTCTCGACGCGCTCAATGTCCGCGGATCCATCCTCATCGGCATCCTGGTGGTAACGGTTCTGTCGATGTTCCTCGGCGTATCGGAATTCCAGGGCATCGTCTCTGCGCCTCCGAGCATTGCGCCGACCTTCCTCCAGCTCGACATCATGGGCGCCCTGCATGGCGGTCTCGTCCACGTCATTCTCGTCTTCGTGCTGGTCGAGGTCTTCGACGCGACCGGCACGCTGATCGGTGTCGCCAAGCGCGCGAAACTGGTGGAAGAGGGCAAGGCCAGCCGTCTGGGGCGTGCATTGCTTGCCGACAGCTCGGCCATTGTCGCCGGCTCGCTGATGGGCACCAGCAGCACGACCGCCTATGTCGAAAGCGCCTCGGGCGTGCAGGCGGGCGGGCGCACCGGTCTAACGGCGCTGACGATCTCGGTGCTGTTCCTCGCCGCGCTCTTCATCTCGCCGCTTGCCGCCGCTGTCCCGTCCTATGCGACCGCGCCGGCACTGCTTTACGTTGCCGGTCTGATGATGCGCGAGCTCACCGAGATCGAATGGGACGACCTGACGGAGGCGGCACCCGCGGCGCTAACCGCTATCGCCATGCCCTTCACCTATTCGATCGCCAACGGTCTCGCCTTCGGCTTCGTAAGCTACGTGGTACTGAAGGTCTGCACCGGCAAGTGGAACGTCATCCACCCGGCGACCCAGCTCGTCGCGGCACTGTTCATCGTCCGCTTCGCATTCTTCGCCGAGTGACCGAACAGGGTTGGGCGTGCGAATGCCCCTCATCCGCCTGCCGGCACCTTCTCCCCATTGGATGGGGAGAAGGGAGAAGCGGCGGCGGCCTCGAGTCTCCTTCGCCCCGCCTGCCGGGAGAAGGTGGCCGGCAGGCCGGATGAGGGGCGGAGCCGTGCGGCCCTCCCTTTCCCTATTTGCCAGCGCATCGGTCCGAAAACCGGAAGCTACTTTCGGAAAGCAGGACGCGTAAATCAAAGAGTTAGACCGTCTTTTCGGCAGTCGTTCGGCGCCAAGAGATCTACCCGCGGCTCGCCTCAGCGACCCGGCCGCAAATGCGCAGCCGGCTGACGCCGCCATCCGGGTAGATGTTCAGGCGCACATGCGTGACCGGATCGGCATGTCTGAACATATCGGACCCATACTCATGGACGCTGTCGGCGGAAAGCTTCCGGTGCGGCAGAAGCTCGTTCCAGAACATCGCGGAGGAGGCGACGAGCATGTCGCACTCGGCGGCCACGCACCCGAGATCAGCCGCCTGTAGCGAGCAGCCATCCGGATAGTTGCCTTTGAAATGCGCGGTATCGACGAGGATCCGATCGACGTGCCCGCGTGCGGCAAGCTTGACGATGATCCAGTCGTAGCCCGGTTCGCGCCGCCGGCGCGTTTCCCAGCCGTCGCCCATATTCGCGCCCCGGCCTGGCGCAATGAGGCGCTCGTGGCCGTAATGGCCGTTGGAAAAGGCGACGATCCGACCGCCGAGCAGGCAGGACGCAAGATCGATTGTCTCGTTCGCCACAGCCTTGAGATCGAGTGCGGGATTGCCGTAGACCCGAAGCCGGGCGATACCTCCATCCGGATAGATGCGCAGCCGGATATGGCTGTAGACCGCGTCGGAGTGCGCGGCGAAGAAGTGATGTGCATTCGGTCCGAGGCCGGTGACCGGCAGCAGTTGGACCCACTCGGTCGCCTCGTCCGGATCTTCCGCCGAATGACAGGCTTCTATCGAGCAGGCGCTCGGATAATTACCGGTGAAGTGCGACGTGTCGACGTCGAAGCCGGCAATCCGCCCTTTCGCGGCGAGCGCGATGACCGCGTAGTCGTGGCCGGCACCGCGGCGGCGGCGGGTTTCCCAGCCGTCCATCCATTTGCCGTGATCGTCGTAAAGGCCGGGGTGGAACGCGGCCGGTTCGTCCTTGAGCAGGCGCTCCAGCGGGCCGAAGAATTCGTCCGTCGCAAAGAGCGCCCGGGCGCCAAGGCCTGCGGAAGCGAGGTTGATGGTCCCGCCCGCAAAGCCGGGGAGGATTTCGCCGGCACGCGTCATGGCGCCGCCTCAGTCCGGTAGCGTGTCGCGCAGCCGCAGGAGCGCGATCCGCTCCACCTGCCGGCACGCGGTGACGAATTCGGTCTCCCGATCGTTGCCGATACGGTTGTCGAAGGCGGCAAGGATCTCGTCCTTGCTGCGCCCCTTGACGGCCATGATGAAGGGAAAGCCGAACTTCTCGACATAGGCATCGTTGAGGTCCGTGAAACGCTCGCGCTCCTGATCCGTCAGCGCGTCGAGACCCGCCGAAGCCTGCTCCGAAGTTGAGCTTTCGGTCAGGCGCTTCGCCTGGGCGAGCTTGCCGGCAAGATCGGGGTGGGCGGTGAGGACGGCAAGCCGTTCCTCTTCGCTTGCCTCGCGAAAGACCGCGCAGAGCGCCGCGTGCAGTCCCGTCGCCGTATCGTTGGCCGGGCCGAGTTCGCCTGCAAAGGCGCGTCTGGCGATCCAGTCCGAGTGCTCGAATACTCCTCCGAAGCGATCGATGAAGGCATCCTTCGAAAGCCGCGACGGGCGGTCTTCGTTCGGCTGGAACGGATAGGTCTCTGCCCAGTAACGGGCAATGTCGATGCGGCGGGCGAGCCAGACCTTCTCGTGGCTCTGCACATAGTCGAGGAAGCGCGCCAGTGCGGCGGCGCGGCCGGGCCGGCCGACGAGACGGCAGTGAAGGCCGATGCTCATCATCTTCGGCGCGCCCGCAGTTCCCTCGGCATAGAGAACGTCGAAACTGTCCTTCAGATAGCTGAAGAACTGGTCGCCGCTGTTGAAGCCCTGTGGCGTTGCGAAGCGCATGTCGTTGGCGTCGAGGGTGTAAGGGATGACGAGCTGGTGCCGGCGGGCATGTTCATGCCAATAGGGCAGGTCGTCCGCATAGGCGTCGGAGACGTAATCGAAGCCGCCGGCCTCGGTCACGAGGTCGAGCGTGTTCACGGAGCAGCGGCCGGTGTACCAGCCGGTCGGCCGTTCGCCGGTTACGATCGTGTGAAGACGGATCGCCTCGGCGATCTCGGCGCGCTCGCGCTCGGCGTCGAAATCCTTGTGCTCGATCCATTTGAGGCCGTGGGAGGCGATCTCCCAGCCGGCGTCCTGCATCGCGGCCACCTGGGCGGGCGATCGCTTGAGGGCTGTGGCGACGCCGTAGACGGTGGCCGGTATTTGCCGGTCGGTGAACAACCGGTGCAGCCGCCAGAATCCGGCGCGCGCCCCGTATTCGTAGATTGATTCCATGTTCCAGTGGCGCTGGGCGGGCCAGGCCTGAGCGCCGACGATTTCCGAGAGGAAGGCTTCCGACGCCGCGTCACCGTGAAGCACGCAGTTCTCTCCGCCCTCCTCGTAATTGATCACGAATTGCACGGCGATCCGGGCGCCATCGGGCCAGGCGACACGCGGGTTCGGACCATGGCCCAGGAGATCGCGGGGATATCTCATAGCAGCAGCTCCTCCAGAGATTGTCTCGTGGCCCAATTCGTAGCGAGAATTCCGCCCCGCCATTCCCCCCGAAAAATTTGAAAGTCTCGAAGGTTGAGCCCGCTACACAAGGGCGCCCGCGCTTCGGATACTCTATCCTCGATGCTGACTTTCGGAGGAGCGACAGAATGCAAGTTCAAGACGGAACGCCCGGGCGTCTGACGACCCACGTGCTGGACACGGCGAGCGGGAAACCGGCAGGCAATCTGCGCATCGATCTCTACCGGATTGAAGGTGAACGGACGGAGCTTCTCTCGTCGACCCGCACCAACGATGACGGGCGCTGCGATGCGCCGCTTCTCAACGGCTCCACGATGGAAACCGGCACCTACGAACTGCGCTTTCACGCCGGCGAATATCTCGGCACTGCGGCCGAGCGCGGCGCGAACCCGTTTCTCGACGTGATTCCGATCCGCTTCGGGATCGCCGACCGGGCCGCGCATTATCACGTGCCGCTCCTGCTTTCGCCCTACGGCTATTCCACCTATCGCGGGAGCTGACGGCAATGACGACCGAAATCCGCAATACGATCCGTTTCCTTTTGAATGACCGGTCCGTCGAGCTTGCCGATGTCTCGCCGGTGCAGACGCTGCTGGACTTTCTACGCATCGGCCGGAGTCTGCGCGGCACGAAGGAAGGCTGCGCGGAAGGTGACTGCGGCGCCTGCACCGTGCTTGTCGGCCGGCTTCTCGACGGCAAGCTCAAATACGAATCGGTCAACGCCTGCATCCGCTTCGTGGCATCGCTTGACGGCTGCCATGTGGTGACGGTCGAAGCGCTTGCGCAGCCGAACGGGCCGCTGCATCCCGTGCAGCAGGCGATGGTCGACACGCACGCCTCGCAATGCGGCTTCTGCACACCCGGTTTCGTGATGTCGCTCTACGGCCTCTGGATGACGAATGCGAAGCCGAGCGTTCAGGAAATCGAGAAGGCGCTGCAGGGCAATCTCTGTCGCTGCACCGGTTATGCGGCGATCATTCGGGCGGCGGAAGCGATTGCATCGGTCGGCGAGCTCGGCAAGGACCCGCTGATTGTGGAACGCGAGGAGATCACGCGGCAGCTGGAGGCGCTTCGGGACGGCCGCCGCGTCGAGATCGGCGGCGAAGACCAGCGCGTCGTGCTTCCGGCCTCGCTGGACGATTTCGCTGCGGTTCTCGAGGCGAACCCCGAGGCGACGATCGTCGCCGGTTCGACCGATGTCGGGCTCTGGGTCACGAAATTCATGCGCGACATCGCGCCGGTCGTCCATCTCTCGCATCTGGAAGAACTGCGGCGGATTTCCATCGCGCCGGACGGTATCACCCTTGCCGCCGGCGTAAGCTACACGGAGGCCTATCGGGTCATCGTCCGGCACTTCCCGCAATTGCGCGAGCTCTGGGACCGCATCGGCGGCGAGCAGGTGCGCAACATGGGCACGGTCGGGGGCAATATCGCCAACGGTTCGCCGATCGGCGACACGCCGCCGGCGCTGATCGCACTTGGCGCTTCGGTGACCCTGCGCAAGGGAACAAGCCGCCGCACGCTGCCTCTGGAAGCCTTCTTCATCGAATACGGCAAACAGGATCGCGAGCCCGGCGAATTCGTCGAGACTGTCCGGATTCCCTTCCTGGACGAGACCGAGCGCTTCGCGGTCTACAAGATCACGAAACGCTTCGATGAAGATATTTCCGCAGTCTGCGGCGCGTTCCGCGTGAAGTTCGACGGTGACGGCAAGGTTGCCGACGTCGCTATCGCTTTTGGCGGCATGGCGGGCACGCCGAAGCGCGCGTCGAATGTGGAGGCCGCTCTCAAGGGCGCGCAATGGAACGACGCTGCCATCGAGGCTGGCGTGGCGGCCTTCGAGCGGGATTTCACGCCGCTCACCGACTGGCGCGCCTCTTCTGAATATCGGATGCTCGTTGCCAGGAATCTCCTGCGGCGCTTCCATCTGGAAACGCAGGAAACGCGCAATATCCGGATCGACCGCACGGTCGCGGTGGCTCTGTAGAGAGGGTGGACTCATGAATGTGATGCAGCCCGTCGATCGCGTCCGCGGCGCCGTCCACGACAAGGAACGCCACGAATCCGGTCATAAGCATGTTTCCGGAACCGCCGAGTATATAGACGATATTCCCGAGCCCGCCGGTACGCTTCACGGCTATCTGGGGCTGTCGCAGCGCGCGCATGCCGAAATCCTGTCGGTGGATTTCGAGGCGGTGCGCAACAGTCCGGGTGTCGTGGGAGTGCTCACGGCGGAGGACATACCCGGCGAAAACGATATCAGCCCGGCGCACAAGCACGACGATCCGGTCTTCGCGGCCGGCAAGGTCGAGTTCCACGGCCAGCCGATCTTCGCGGTCATCGCCACCTCGCGCGAGGCCGCCCGGCGCGCGGCCGCCAAGGTAAAGATCGATTATCGCGATCTGCCGCATGTGACGGATGTTCTCGAAGCGGCGGCTGCGAACTATCCGCTGGTGATCGATCCCCTGAAGCTCGAGCGTGGCGACATCGATGCCGGCTTTGCCAAGGCGAAAAACACCGTTTCGGGCGAGATGCGCATCGGGGGCCAGGATCACTTCTATCTCGAAGGCCAGATCTCCTTCGCCATTCCCGGCGAAGATGATGAAGTCACCGTCTTCTCCTCGACCCAGCATCCGAGCGAGACCCAGCTCATGGTCGCCCATGTGCTGGGCGTGCCGTCGAATGCCGTGACCGTCAACGTCCGGCGCATGGGCGGCGGATTCGGCGGCAAGGAGACGCAGGCAAATCTTTTCGCCGCGGTTGCGGCAATGGCGGCGAGGAAATACCGCCGCGCGATCAAGGTGCGCCCCGACCGCGACGACGACATGACGGCGACGGGCAAGCGCCACGACTTCCACGTCGACTACAAGGTCGGCTTCGACGACGATGGCCGCATCGAGGCGGTGGATGCCGTCTTCGCCGCCCGCTGCGGCTTCTCGGCCGACCTTTCCGGACCGGTGACCGACCGCGCGCTCTTCCACGCCGACAACTGCTATTTCTACCCGAATGTTCGGCTGCGCTCGCGCCCGCTGAAGACCAACACGGTCTCGAACACCGCGTTCCGGGGGTTCGGCGGACCGCAGGGCATGGTCGGCGGCGAGCGGATGATCGAAGACGTCGCCTATGCGCTCGGCAAGGACCCGCTGGAAATCCGCAAGCTCAATTTCTACGGCGGCGAGGGGCGCAACCTGACGCCGTACCACCAGACGGTGGAAGACAACATCATCGGCCGGATCATCGAGGAGCTCGAGGCTTCGTCCGACTATGCCGCCCGGCGGCAGGCGGCCATCGCCTTCAACCGCGAGAGCCCCGTCATCAAGCGCGGCATCGCGCTGACGCCGGTGAAATTCGGCATCTCTTTCACCAAGACGGAATACAACCAGGCCGGCGCCCTGGTCCATGTCTATACGGACGGTTCGATCCAGCTGAACCACGGCGGCACGGAGATGGGGCAGGGGCTATACACCAAGGTGGCGCAGGTCGTGGCGGACGAGTTCCAGGTCGATCTCGACCATATAAAGGTGACGGCGACCTCGACCGGCAAGGTGCCGAACACCTCGGCGACGGCCGCTTCGTCCGGTTCGGACCTCAACGGCATGGCAGCCGCCAATGCCTGCCAGCAGATCAAAGAGCGGCTCGTGCGCTTCGCGGCCGAGCACTACGGCGTCGGCGAAGCTGATATCGCCTTCGAGCCCAACACGGTTCGGATCGGCGCCGAGCGCATCGCCTTTGCCGATCTTATCAAGGCGGCTTATGCCGCGCGCGTGCAGCTTTCGGCGGCCGGATTCTACAAGACCCCGAAGATCCACTGGAGCCGCGCCGAGGGGCGGGGGCGTCCGTTCTATTACTTCGCCTACGGCGCCTCGTGCTCCGAGGTCAGCGTCGACACGCTGACCGGCGAATACCAGGTCGAGCGGACCGATATCATCCACGATGTCGGCAAGTCGCTGAACCCGGCGCTCGACCTCGGTCAGGTCGAGGGTGCCTTCGTCCAGGGCATGGGCTGGCTGACGACGGAGGAACTCTGGTGGGATGCCAAGGGCCGGTTGCGGACGCATGCGCCCTCCACCTACAAGATCCCGCTCGCGTCCGATCGCCCGCGCGTCTTCAACGTGCGTCTGGCCGAATGGTCCATCAACAGGGAGGAGACGATCCGGCGCTCGAAGGCGGTCGGGGAACCTCCCTTCATGCTGGGGATTTCGGTTCTGGAGGCGATATCCATGGCGGCGGCGAGCGTCGCGGATTATCGTATTCCGCCGCGTATCGATGCCCCGGCAACGCCGGAGCGCGTGCTGATGGCGGTCGAGCGCCTGCGCGCCGCCCGGGCCGGCTAGGGACGATCGCGCGGCGAAGATAGTGGATGACTGAGATGGCGCGCAGAGAGGACATACGTGATTTCCTGAGCCGTGAAACGGCCTGCGTGCTTGTCGAGGTGGCGAGCGCGGCAGGCTCGACGCCGCGCGATGCGGATGCCTGGATGCTCGTCTCAAAAGATCGCACCTTCGCCACGATCGGTGGCGGACAGCTTGAATTCATGGCGATCGACCATGCGCGCAAGCTCGTTCAAGGGGCGAACGCGGATCTCCGATTGGCGATCCCCCTCGGCCCGGAGATCGGCCAATGCTGCGGCGGTCACGTCGCGCTTTCTTTCAAAAAGGTCGACGCGGACACGCGTGCGGCACTTATCGAACGCAGCGACGATGAGATCGCGCATCGGCCGCATGTCTATATCTTCGGCGCCGGCCACGTCGGCAACGCGCTCGCAATGGCGCTGTCGCACGTGCCGCTCAGGACCGTTCTCGTCGACACGCGCGAGCACGAACTCTCGGCCGCCGACGTGCCGGGTATCGAGACCTGCCTGACCGCAATGCCCGAAGCCATCGTGCGCGACGCGCCGCCGGGCAGCGCCTTCGTCGTCCTCACCCACGATCACGCACTCGACTTCCTGATCGCGACTGAGGCGCTCGGGCGCGAAGACGCCAGTTACGTCGGCATGATAGGCTCGAAGACGAAACGCGCGACTTTCAAGAACTGGCTGTTGCGAGAGGTCAATCGTCCTGAGCTTTTCGAGAGGCTCGTCTGCCCGATCGGCGGTACGGCGGTGAAGGACAAGCGGCCGCCGGTGATCGCAGCGCTTGCCGCGGCCGAGATAATGACTGCGGCGCTCAACTGCCATCTGCAGCCTCGCGCGCCCACCCCGAAGAGCCGGAGATCGATCAAGGCATAGCCCGGTTGTCGCCCTTTCGCGGGCGGATCACGCAGTCTGTCACGTGTTCGACCTCGTTCAGTTCGGCGGCGTGGCGCTGACCCCACTCGCAAAGTGCCAGCAGGACGGGCTCGAGGCTGAGGCCGAGCGTCGTCGCGGAATATTCGACGCGCGGCGGTATCTCGCGGAAAATCTCCCTGAGTACGAGGCCATGCTCCTCCATTTCGCGGAGCTGCTGGATCAGCACTTTCTGGCTGACGGCGGGTATCAGCCTTCGCAACTCGGACAGCCGCTTCGGCCTATCGAACAGATGGTAGAGGATGATGGCTTTCCAGCGTCCGGAGATCACTTTGAGTGCGCGCTCGGAGGGCAGCACCGGCAATTTCTTTATGATCTCAGCCATGGTTACCCATCGGTCAGTATGGAACGAAAGAGTGTGTAGATGCGGTCTGAAGACTAGCCCTAAATAGCCGCGCAAACCAACAGTTTCGAGGCAAGTTCTTATGAAGGCCATTGAGTTCCGCCGCTTCGGGTCGCCAGACGTGCTCCAAAGCGTCGATGTCGCTACACCGAGTCCGGGAAGGGGCGAGGCGCTCGTCCGCGTGGGCGCCGTTGGAGTCAACTATTTCGAGGTTCTGATGCGGCAGGATCGCTACGCGGTCACGCCGGAACTGCCGATGATCCCAGGTGTGGAGGTCGCCGGCGTCGTCGTAGCGGTCGGGGAGGATCTTTCCCAGGATCTCATCGGCAGTCGTGTCGCGGTCCCGATGTTCGCTCATGGGCGGGGTACCGGCGGATATGCCGAATATGTATCGGTCGATGCCGCGATGCTGGTACCGATCCCGGACGGACTTTCCTTTGAAGCCGCTGTTGCCATGATGGTGCAGGGCCTCACGGCTCTTTATCTCGTCCGGCAAAGCTCGCTGCAGAACAAAACGCTGCTGATCAGCGCTGCGGCAGGCGGTGTGGGTTCACTGCTCGTGCAATTGGCAAGGGACGGCGGCGCGCGGACGATTGTTGCCGTTGCAAGTTCGCAGAAAAAGCTCGACTCCGCCTGTTCACTCGGTGCTCACCTCGGCATCAACTATGCGGCGCCTGATTGGACGGCAACGCTCAGGGGCGCTTTGAACGGTGGCGGGGTCGACATTCTTTACGATTTCGTCGGCGGCGAATTTACCCACGCTGCGATCGATCTGCTGGTACCGGCGGGAGAGCTGGTTTTCGGTGCCCTCGGCAGGTTTGCGTTGAGCGGCCGGCAAGTAGAATCGATGTTCGCACTCAACCAATCCCTGCGCGGCTTCGCCTTACTGCCGCTCTTGAACCTCGCCGGATTGAAGGCGGACCTCACCGAGCTTTTCACCCGGGCGCAAGCGGGCGCCTTGGCGGTCGCGATCGACAGTCGCTTTTCGCTTGATCGGGCCGCGGACGCACACCGGGCGATCGAGAGCCGCCGAACGATCGGTAAGGTCGTGCTTGTGCCCTGAGGGCGCTTCGCTCAAGCGCTGGAACGCTCCTGCACTTCGGCAGGCTCCGCCAGCATCTTGCCGATCAGCCGCTGACAGCGCTCGGCCATGAAGTCGATCATCAACCGCACCTTCGGATCCTGGAAGCGCTTGTGAGGGTAGATCGCCGCGAGCTGTGCACCGAGCGGCGGCGTCTCCACGAGCACCGGGACGAGCAAGCCCTCATCGATATGCTGTTTCACCTCGAAGAGCGGCTTGTTGACGATGCCGCGTCCGTCGAGCGCCCACTGGGTGAGCACGTCGCCATCATCCGAATCATAGGGGCCGCCGACCTCGAACTTGCGGACGCCATCCGGCGTCTGCAAGGTCCAGTAATATTCCTTCGACCCGGGATAGCGCAGCAGAAGACAGTCATGGCTATGGCTGAGGAGGTCGTCCGGCGACGATGGGATGCCGCGCCTTTCGAAATAGCGCGGCGACCCACAGAGCACGCGGTCGCAGTTCATGATGCCGCGCATGCGCAGGTTCGAATCCTCGAGTATGCCGAGCTTGAACGCGATGTCGACGCCCTCGGCAAGGATGTCGACATTATGATCGGAGAGGCGCAACCGCACCTCGATATCCGGATAGCGGTCGTGGAACTCCGGTATGCCGGGCGCGATCAGTCGCCGGCCGATGCCGAGCGGGGCGGTGATCTTCAGCGCTCCCTTCGGATTTCTTGAAAGATCGGCAATCGCGCTCTCCGCCTCGTTCACCGCCTCGAGGATCTTTACCGCGCCTTCGTAGAAGACCCGTCCGTGCTCGGTCGGCGTCAGTTTTCGGGTGGTGCGGTTGAACAGGCGCACGCCCATATGCCGCTCCAACTCCTTGATTCTGTTGCTGGCAACTGCCGGCGTGACGCGCTGATCGCGGCCCGCTGCCGACAGCGTTCCAAGTTCCACGACGCGCACGAACACACGCACATTATCGAGATAGGACATGCTTCCGCCTCTGCTCTTCCGGCGCGAACGTAGCGCTCCGGCCTCCCTTCGATTTTATAGTTTTTTTTGAAAGAGTTGGTGCGATGGCGCCGTTCCCGCCTCCCCAAGCAATGACACATAATGAACGCGAGAGAAATGGGGAGAACTCAATGTACGAGTATGCCATCGCCTGGGATTGGCTGACATTTGCGGTCAGATGGCTGCATGTCGTCACCGGCATCGCCTGGATCGGCTCATCCTTTTACTTCGTCGCACTCGACCTGGGGCTGAAGCAGCGTCCGGGAATGCCGGTCGGCGCCTATGGCGAAGAGTGGCAGGTGCATGGCGGCGGCTTCTACCACATCCAGAAATATCTGGTTGCGCCGGAAAACATGCCGGAGCACCTGATCTGGTTCAAGTGGGAGTCCTACGTCACCTGGCTCTCGGGTTTCGGCATGCTTGCGCTCGTCTATTATGCCGGCGCGGACCTCTACCTCATCGATCCGAACGTGCTCGACGTTTCGAAGCCGATGGCAATCGCCATCTCGCTGGCTTCGCTTGGCTTCGGCTGGCTTGCCTATGACATGATCTGCCGTTCGCCGTTCGGCAACGACAATACGCGGCTGATGGTGCTGCTCTATTTCATCCTCGTCACCGTCGCCTGGGGCTACACCCAGCTCTTCACGGGGCGTGCCGCCTATCTGCATCTCGGCGCGTTCACCGCCACGATCATGTCGGCCAATGTGTTCTTCATCATCATCCCGAACCAGAAGAAGGTCGTTGCCGACCTGATCGCAGGCCGCACGCCCGATCCTGCGCTCGGAAGGCAGGCGAAGCAGCGTTCGACGCACAACAACTATCTGACGCTGCCCGTGCTGTTCCTGATGCTGTCGAACCATTATCCGCTCGCCTTCGGGACGCAGTATAACTGGATCATCGCCTCGCTGGTCTTCCTCATGGGCGTCACGATGCGCCATTGGTTCAACACCCGCCACGCCAACAAGGGCAGCCCGACCTGGACCTGGCTCGCGACGGTGCTTCTGTTCATCACCATCATGTGGCTCTCCACCGTGCCCAAGGTCCTCTCCGAAGGCGGAGAGGCCAGGGCTTCGACGGCCGTCGAGGCCGTCGTCGCGTCGCCGGATTTTTCCAAAGTGCGCGACACCGTGCTCGGCCGCTGTTCCATGTGCCATGCGCGCGAGCCGGGATGGGAAGGCATAATCGTGCCGCCGAAGGGCGTCGTTCTCGAAGCCGACGGCGACATCGTCGCGCATGCCCGCGAAATCTACCTGCAGGCGGGGCGCTCGCATGCCATGCCGCCCGCCAATGTCACGGGCATCACCGACGAGGAACGCCAGCTTATCGCCAGCTGGTACGAGACGACCGTAAAGGAAGGAAAAGTCCAATGAGCGATCTCTTGATCCGCGGCCGCGTGCTAACTTTCGTCAAGGAGCCTGAGAGCGTCGACGATGCCGGCTCCTATCGTTTCTTCGAGGACGGCGCCGTTTTCGTGAGCAAAGGCAAGATCGCCGGCGTCGGTCCTTACGGCGACGTGGCGAAACAGGCGGGCCCCAGCGTAGAGTTCGCCGATCATCGGCCGCACCTGGTAATGCCCGGTTTCATCGATACGCACCTGCATTTCCCGCAGACGCAGGCGATCGCCTCCTACGGTGCGCAGCTCCTCGAATGGCTGAACACCTACATCTTCGTCGAGGAGCAGAAGTTCAAGGCGCCCGAGCACGCGGCCTTCATTGCCGGCCGCTTCATGGACGAACTCCTGTCCAACGGCACAACGACGGCGGCCGCCTATTGCTCGGTGCATCCGGAAAGCGTCGATGCATTCTTCACGGCAGCCGAAGAGCGCAACATGCTGATGATCGGCGGCAAGGTGATGATGGACCGCAACGCGCCCGACGCGTTGCGGGACACGCCCGAAAAGGGCCATGACGAGACGAAGGCGCTTATCGCCAGGTGGCATGGCCGCGGCCGCGCGCATTATGCGATCAGTCCGCGTTTTGCGATCACCTCGACGCCGGAGCAGATGGAGGTGAGCCGCGTGCTCGCTGCCGAGCATCCGGATTGCTACGTTCAGACCCACCTGTCCGAAAACCGCGACGAAATCGCTTTCGCCACGTCGCTCTATCCGGAAGCGAAGGACTATACCGACATTTATGCGCGCTACGAGCTTCTCGGCCGCAAGACTCTGCTCGGCCATTGCATCCATCTGAGCGACCGCGAAATATCAGTCCTCGCAGAAACCGGGGCGGTCGGCGTCTTCTGCCCGACCTCGAACCTCTTCCTCGGCAGCGGCCTCTTCGATCGCGACCGTTTCGACAGGCTCGGCGCGCGTCACGCGGTTGCGACCGATGTCGGCGGTGGCACGAGCTTCTCGATGCTGGAAACGATGGATGAGGCCTACAAGGTTCTGCACCTACAGGGCCAGCGGCTCTCTCCGCTCAACTCCTTCTACATGTTGACGCTCGGCAACGCGCGCGCGCTCGATCTGGAACACCGGATCGGCTCGCTGCACGGCGGCGCGGATGCGGACATCGTCGTCCTCGACAGCCGCGCCAAGCCGGCCATGGAGCTGAGGATGCAGGTTGCCTCGACGCTTGCCGAAGAGCTTTTCATTCTGCAGACCATGGGCGACGACCGCTCGGTGGCCGAGGTATATGTTGCGGGCAGGCCGATGAAGAGCGGGCGGCGGGAGACGAAGGCCGAGGCTGTCAGGGCACTGGCGACGGTATAGCTAAGGTATTCAAAGCGAGTAAATAATATCTTGAATTTCCGCTATTTTTTGCCCCTCACCCTAGCCCTCTCCCGTAAACGGGGAGAGGGAACGGGCTGAAGCCGCGAGTCCCTTCTCCCCGCATGCGGGGAGAAGGTGCCGGCAAGCGGATGAGGGGCATTTGCATTCGGGTGCACTGCCCAGCCGCGGCTACGCTGCGTGCTTTTCGCCTTCGATCTGTTTCGAGGCTTCGCCGGCCGACAATGCTTCTGCCTGATGTATCTCAATCCGACGCGGCTTCATCTGCTCGGGAATCTCACGGACGAGATCGATTTTGAGCAGGCCGTTGGCGAGGTTGGCGCCGGTGACCGTTACGAAGTCGGCGAGCTGGAAGCGACGGTCGAAGTTGCGTGCGGCAATACCGCGGTAGAGATATTCGGTGTCGTCTTCTCCGGCTTTCGCACCGGTGACGGTCAACATCTGCTGCTCGTGCGTGATGGTGATCTCGTCCGGGGCGAAGCCCGCTACCGACATTGCAATCCGGTACTGGTTCTCGCCGACCCGCACGATGTCGTAGGGCGGCCAGTTGTCGTTGGGCGCCAGGCGACTTGCGGAATCCAAGAGGTCGAACAGATGTTCGAAGCCAACGCTGGAGCGCGACAGCGGCGAGAAATCGAAGCTTGTTCTCATAGCCATATCCTCCTTGAGCAACATGGACGATGAGGAGCGCCGAAGAGAACGGAGCTCCTCGACTGCGAGCCCCTTACAGGCGGCTCTCGCACTCGATTTAGTCACTCTAAGCCGGGTTTCAAGGCCCCCGAACATCGATTTTCGTCCGTTTCCCGGCCCCCCCGGCGACCGCGAAAACCGGCCGATCGAACGAGGGCCCAAGCCGCTGATCGGGGTTCTTGAATTTACCTTTTCCGCTCCAATATCTGTTCAGCGCGATACGTTTTCGAGACGCGCAGAGATCAATATGGCCCCGCAGCGCTGCATGGTCTGTTCGACCCGTGGGAGTGCAGCGGGCGTGCAATTCGTTGACGGCATAGGAAAGGAGGAAAAATGCTTCTCAATGAGATTCCCTGGACGATCCCTCTCACCGTGCGCCTTTCCAACGGTCTGACGCACACTTTTGCCTCCGTTTACGAGGCCCTCGACTTCCTGGAAAACGAGTGGCCGCTCAGGAAGGGCGAGCGCTACGAACGGGCGGTGCGGACCTGTCGGCGGGCGTTGAACCGGATGACGCCGGCGGCAGTGGCGCGGGAAGCCTTCATCGCCGCTTGCCTTGAAGCGGGCATGCCGCTCGTTATGGCGCCGCCGGCCCACGAGCCGCAAGGCGATACCGTCAAGGCTGCGCAAACGGCGTGAAGGGGGCGGACCGGCGGTCGGTTGGAGCGTCCATATCGTTTCACTGGACGAAGACGCGAACGCTGGCGGCACGCCCCAGCGCATCGATGACCGTGAGCGTCGAGTAGCCGCCGCCATCCGGCTGCCATTGACTGACGCGCCGTCGGGTCACGTCGGGCAGCGGACGGCCATTGGCAAGCCAGCGGAAGGGCGCCCGGCCGCCCTGGAGCTTCAGCGTCAAGGGCGTGATCCCGTCATTCCGTTGCGCGCCAAGCTCGACGCGGGCGCCTTCCGGCGGGAACACGATCTGCGGCGCCGCTTCACGGACCGAGGCCGAAAGCAGCCCGTTCGCGGTGACCGAGAAGCGTCGCTGGCTGATCGGCAGATCGGCCTGGACAAGCCGGACGGCGCCCGCGGGCGGGCCGGGCAGGGGTGTGATGGCGATCCCCGACTTGGCGAATCCTTCGAACAGAATCGGCGCCGCCGCACCGTAACCGGTCAAGCCGGGCACCGCGCCATTGTCGGGCCTGCCCACCCAGACACCGAGCACATAGCGGCCGTCGAAGCCTACGGACCAGGCGTCGCGATAGCCGTAGCTGGTGCCGGTCTTGTAGGCGATGCCGTGCCGGCGGCTTCCCGCCGGTGGCAGCACGTCCGAGAGTATGTCGGCGACATGCCAGGCGGCGACCGTCGACAGCAGCGGCTCGCCGTCGGTGGGACCGGGGACGCCTTCGATGCCGTCGCCGAGGCGCACTGGCCAGCCCTGGTTCGCAAGGCCCGCATAGAGCTGCACGAGCTCGCGAAGCGTGATGCCGACGCCGCCGAGGCCGATCGCAAGCCCCGGCGCCTCGTGCGGCGGCAATTTCGGCCTGACGTCGGCGCGCCGGAAGCGCACCATCAGGCGCGACGGACCGACGGCATCGAGCAGGCGGATCGCCGGCACGTTCAGGGACAGTTGCAGCGCCTGGCGTACCGTGACGTCGCCCTGATAATTCATGTCGAAATTGCGCGGCCGATAGCCGAAGAAGTCCGCCGGCCGGTCTTCGATGATCGTCTCCTGGCTGACGAGACCCTCCTCGAAGGCAAGACCGTAGATGAAGGGTTTCAGCGTCGATCCGGGGGAGCGGGTGATGCGCGACATGTCGATCCAGCCCGAGCGGCTTGCGTCGAAATAGTCGGCCGAGCCAACCTCGCCGACGATCTCGCCGGTCCTGATATCGGCCATGACCATGGCGACCGACACTTTGGGACCGAGCCTTGCAGCACCTTCACGTGCGACGCCTTCGAGGCCGCGTTGGATATTGCGGCTAAGCGTCGTCGGATGCCGGCGCCCCGCCGGATCCTTGCGCCGCGCCGCCTCGGCGAGATGGGCAGCATGGGCGGGAAGCTGCAGGCGCCGCGTCGGTGTGGCGGTCATCGCCGCCCGCTCCGCTTCGCCTTCGCCAATGACCCTGGCGACCGCCGCGCGGGCGAGCACGCGTTTGCGGGCCGCTTCGGCGGCGGCAAGATTGCGGTCGGGCCGGCGCTTTTCCGGAAGTTGCGGCAGCGCGACGAGCAGTGCTGCCTCTCCCGCCGAGAGGCGGCGCGGCTCCTTGCCGAACCAGGCGAGGCTTGCCGCGCGCACGCCCTCGAGATTGCCGCCATAGGGCGCATGGGTCAGATAGAGATCGAGAATCTCGTCCTTGCCGAGGCGCCGTTCGATTTGGATAGCGCGCGCCACCTGCAGGAGCTTCGCCCCCAGCGTCCGCCGCTCGCGCGGCTCGATAAGCCTCGCCACCTGCATGGAAAGCGTCGATGCGCCGGAGACGATACGGCCGTTGGTGACGAATTGCAGCGCGGCACGAGCGAGCGCCAACGGGTCGACCCCGTGATGTTCGCGAAAGCGCTGGTCTTCATAGGCGATCAGCATCTCGATGAAGCGCGGGTCGACGTCCTGCGCGGTCGTCTTCAGCCGCCACAGTCCATCCTTGGCCGCGAAGGCGCGCAGGAGGTGGCCGTCTCTGTCGAGAACTTCGGCCGAGACCGTATCGGCCTCGGAGAGGGGCGGCGGAAAGGTCCTGTCGGCCCATTCGAGGGTGAAGACTGCGAGTGCGGACAGGATTAGGGCGAGGGATAACGCGACGATCGCCCGGCCGCGTCCGGATGGGAGGCGTGGGGCCGGCACAATGCCGTTGCGGTACGACTTTCGCCGAGAGAACATCATCCTGCGTCCTACTGGGCTGCCTGCACCTCCATGCGGCCCGTCGCCGTGCGCGCCGAGAATTGCGGCCGGTACATGTCCTCGACGTTCGCGGCCGGATGGTCGTAGGTGCCGGGCGTCACCGCGCGCACGACATAGGCGAGCGTGATCTCGCGGTTGTCGCCCGTCGAACGGTCGAAGGCGGCCACGAAGCGGTCGCTGCGGAATTCTGTATGGGCAGCCTCGACTTCGCCGATCCATTCGAAATTCGAGAGCTGGGCGCTGTCGACGAGACTTGGATTGTCGATCTCGAAACCGGCGGGCAGGAGATCGGTGATGAGCACCCGGGACGGCCAGTCGTTGGTCTCGGTCACCTTCAGCACCACGACATAGCGCTCGTTCTGCCGGGCCTCGCTGACATTGGCCGCCGTCCCGTCGAGCGTGTAATAGCTCCGCTCGATGGCGAAGCCTTCGCCGCCGGCCGAGAGCGGCTGCGCCGGCGCCGCCACCGTCGTGACCACGGCGGAGACCGCGTCGGTGCCTTCGTTGCGGATAACGACCGAATGCTCGATCAGCGCGTCGCCGGTCATGTGGGCGGCGTAACTGCCCGTGCGCGCTGCTCCGTTGACCTCGATCCTCATGTCCTCGTCGCCCCCCTGGATCGCGCGTGCGGCAAGGAGCATCCAGGTCTGTTCCTGGGTGCTCGTGTATCTAGCCTGCTGCCACTCCCGGGCAACGACCCTGGATAGCTCGGGAATGATCGGCGGCACGGGCCGGCTCTCGGCTGCCAGCGCCAGCACGGCCGCGCCGTCGCGAAGCGAAGAGCCGTAGTCGGAGCGGGCGAGGCTGACATTGACGAGCCCGGTCGACATGTTGGCCGCGGCCGCGAAGATATCCTGCGAGCGCCGGGCATCGCCATAGAGCGCGAGCGCCGCGGCGATATGGGCCTTGGCGAGCGGGGTCGGGAAATCGCCGAGCATCGCGTCCGCATAATAGCGCAGATCGCTGATAGCGGCCTTGCGGTTGCGCGCAAGGACATAGAGCGCATAGGCGATCTCGTTGCCGCGGTCCTTGACGTTGGTCTCGTAGCTCAGCGCGTTCTGCAGGTTCTCGAGTGCCTGCACCATCGATTGTTCCGGCACGTCGAATTTCTGTTCCCGCGCGCGGGTAAGGAAATCGGTGACGTATGCATCGAGCCAGAGATCGCCGGAGCCGGGGCTCCAAAGGCCGAAACTGCCGGCGGAGGATTGATATGCAAGGACCCGATAGATCGCCTCCTGCACGCGCTTCTTCACACCTTCGTCGTCGCCAAGCCCGGCTTGCTTGGCAAGCTCGCTGAGATAGAGCAAGGGCAAGGCGCGGCTCGTCGTCTGCTCGGCGCAGCCGTAGGGATAGCGGTCGAGCGTCATCAGAAGCGCCGGGATGTCGAAGGCGGCTGAACGCGTCACGTTGAGGCTGACCGAAGCGCCCTGCAGCAGGCTGTCGGCAAGCAATTGCTCGTCCACCGTGAGGCTGCTGCCGGCGGCGACATTGACGACATGACGCTGTGTGACCGGAAGGGCAGCCGGGCGGACAGGAATGTTCAGCGTCTGCTCCAGCGACAGGCCCGCGGCGTTCGAGAGCCTGACGGTGACGAGACCGTCTCCCGGATACTGGCCGGCGAGCGGCAGAGTCAGAGCGGATTTGCCGCCGGCGTCGAGGTTCACCATCTCGGCCGCTGTCTGTTCGACGGTGACCGGGCCGTTGGTCGTGACCTGCAGCTGATAATCGCCCGCCGGCCCGTCGGTGTTGGCGACATCGAGCCGCAATTCGGCCCGGTCTCCCGGCGCCAGGAACTTCGGGAGGCTTGCGGTCACGACGACCGGATCGCGGATGACCACGTCCTTAACCGCGTGGCCGACGCCGGATTTCGTCCAGGCGACCGCCATGATCCGCGCCGTTCCGTTGAATTGCGGAATGTCGAAGCGCATGTTCGCCATGCCTTCGGCGTCGAGCTTGATGGCGCCCGAGAAGAAGGCGACGAGCTTTTCGGTTGGGGGGCTGCCCTGGAGCGGCATTTGTCCGCCGTCGCCGCCCGTGCGCAGCCGGCCGGTCGCGCCGAGCGAGCCGTCGATCAAGCGTCCGTAGAGATCGCGCATCTCGAGGCCGAGCCGCCTCTGACCGAAATACCATCCGTCGGGGTCCGGAGCTTCGTAGCGCGTCAGGTTCAGGATGCCGACATCGACAGCGGCAACCGTGACATAGGCGTCTTCATTGGCGCCGGCGCCCCGTACCTGAAGGCCGATATCGAGCGGCCGGCGCGGCTCGGTTTTCTCGGGCGCGTCCAGGCTGACGGCGAGCTTTCGGTCCGCCGGATCGACGGCGAGCCACTTGATGCCGATCGCCCGCATGGGCATGCGGCTCTCCTGGGCTTCGCCCGGGCGGTAAAGCGTCGCGGTGACATAGGCGCCGGTACCCCAGTCGGCCGTCACCGGCAGTTCCACCTCGCCACCGGTTTCGGCAATGGCCGCGGTCTTCGTCGTCACCAGGGTTTCCGTGCCGACAGTCACCAGCAGTTCGCCGGCAAAGCGCGGCGAGACCTTGAGCTTCGCCGTCTCCCCGACCGCATAGCTCTCCTTGTCGAGAGCGATCTCCAGCCCGTCCGGGGTCTCCGTGGAGGTGGCCTCGACATACCAGCCTGCATCGAACTCAACGCTCGAAGCCGGCCCGTCAAGGGTCGCCGCCTCGATCTCCAGCCGATAACGGCCCCAGCCGACCGGGACCGAAATTTCGGCGCCGTCCTCCGTCACGTCGGCCGAGCCGCTCGCGACCTGTTTCGTGGAGATGACCGGCTCGTATTTCCAGGCGGTGCCGTCGCGATACCACTGATAGTTCCGTTCGACGCTGATCAGCTTCCAGGAGAGACCTGGCATCGCGGTCCTGGTGCCGTCCGCGTCGACGGCGATGACGTGGAATTTCCCGACCGAGTTTTCGGCGAGGTCGCCGGAGAACTCCGGCTTGATGCCGATCACCGGTCCCTCGGGTTTCACCGGAAGGGTCAATGTGCGCTCCACCGCGCGGCCGCCGGCTTCGCGCATGCGAACCGTCACATTGGCGTTGAGCAGCTGCGTCGTTCCGGGGACTTCGGCCAGATCGACATGGAAAACCGACTTGCCGTTTTCATCGAGCGGCTCCAGCCCTTCCAGCGGCAGGCGCGTGTCCTCGCTTGCCTCTTCGTCGGCGAGGCCGAAGAAATAGCCTTCGAACATTTCGCTCCGGCGTGTCGGCCTGACGGCAATTTCGCCTTCGAGCGTCAGACCCGCGGCCGGTGCGCCGTAGAGATAGCGTCCGTCGACGGCGACTTCGACCGGGGTGCCGATCTCAATCGCCTTTGCTTCGCCCGTCAGGTCGAACTCGGTGCGGTCCGGCACGAAATCGTCGACGAGGAACTGCTTCTCGGCAATCGCAGAGCCCTTCGGATCGGTGAAGATCTGCATCGTCCAGGTGCCGCGCATCGCATTTTCAGGGACCGGCAGATCGAGCGTATGCCCGCCGAGCTTGCCGCCGCCGCTGACGAGGCGGCGGTCCTCGACGCCGTCCGGGCGCAGGAAGACGAAGGTCAGCGGCAACTTCTCGATCGCGGCACCGTTGACGTCGCGGGTGAGCGCTGCGGCATGAACGGTTTCGCCCGCGCGATAGATGCCGCGTTCCGTCCAGGCGAAGACGTCGATCGCACCCGGTGCGGCGCGGCCGGTAACGCCTCGGTCGGAAAGGTCGAAGCCGGCGCGCGTCATGTCGAGGAACACGTAGTCGTCGCTACCCTTTCGGGCGGTGATCGCCGCCGGCGTCATGCTGGCCGTGCCGCGGATCAGCCCGGCGGAAAAGGTTGCGCGTCCTTCCGCATCGGTCGTCGCCGTCCCGAGCACCTCATTGTTCTTCGCGACCAGCTGCAATTCGACCTCTGCAAGAGGCTTGGCGCTCGCAAGCGAACGCGCGAAGACGGTAAGCCCATCTGTGCCTGCAAAGGTCGACATGCCGATGTCGGAAACGACGAACCATTGCGTGGCGCGCGCATCCCAATCCTGTGTAAGTCCGGTTCCGGAGCTCGCCGTCAGCACGTAGACGCCGGGCTTGCGCTGCGGCAGAGCCTCGTCGACCGGAAAGCTCGTCACCACTTCCTTGTTCAGCTCGGTCTCGATTTCGATGCTGCCCTGCCAGACCAGCTCGCCGCTCTCGTCCTTGATGCGCTCCTCGCTGTAGCCGTCGATCTGGGTCAGGAACTGGGAGCTCGTGAGCAGCGAAGAGATGTTGCGGTCGCCGATACGGTAGAGCTTGAGCTTGGCACTTTCCGTGTTGACCGAGACGATCGGAATGCCGCGCCGTGCAGTCGAGGGCAGAACGAAGCTGTCGCCGGTGAAGCGGACCATCGGCGCGCGGTCCTTCACGTAGACGTCGAGGCTGACGGGCGTCTCGATGACTTCCTCGACGGAGGAGGGCAGGCCCTGCCTCAGCACGAGTTTGTAACGCTGGCCATGCGCCAGGCCTTCGACGCAGATTTCGCTGCCCTTGGCTTCCACCGCCTTCGGCGCGGCGCCATCGAGCGTCACGAAGGAGGAATAATCGGGACCGTTCTTCAGAAGCGGCTCGGAGAATTGCACGCAGGCGCGGGGGCTGGCGCTGTCTGCATCGACCGTGTGGCCGGTGACCCGAAAACCTTGCCGCGCCTTGAGATCGAGATAAGCCGTCTCGACTGTCTTTGCCTGCACGAGCTCGAGGCTCGCTTTGTAGGACTGGAGCGCGGCACGATAGTTCTGCAGCTTGTCGAGTGCCTGGGCGAGAATGGCCAGCGCATGCGCGCGACTTTGCGTGGTCCGCGTCAGTTGATAGCCGTTGAGCGCGGCAAGGGCGGCTTCGCTCGCCATGTCCGTGCCGCCGTCAAACCGGTTGGCGGCCTCAGCCGTCTCCAGCCACAGCGCACCGTCTTCCGGCGTTATTGCAAGCGCGCCGCGGAAGGCCTTGAGGGAGGCGACGAAGTTGCCGGCCGTCAACTCGCTGCGCGCCGTCTCGATGAGGCCGTTGACCCCGAACCCCTGCTGGTCGTCGGCCAGTACGAGATTCGCCTTCACATCGCGCGCCTGCTGCAGGAGATCATCCGAGACGAAATCGAGGCGCGGCGGTGCCCCGATGTCGGCTTCGCCGGCGGCGGTTTCGGCGACCTTGCCGGCGATGGCCCCCGGGAACGTATTCAACTGGTTGAAGTCGGACTTGAGGAAGCACCACTTCACCTTTGGATTGTAGGTGAAGGCCCTGCAGGAGCGGTCGGCAATGCAGGCACTCTGGCATTGGTCGAGCGATACGTTCTGCTCGGTGCGCAGATCGAAGCCGAAATAGTCGGCATCGTTGGTAATCTCGATCCGGCGTTCGGGCTCGGCCGCTACGACCGGCATTCCCAGGGAAACGAGTGTGAAAAGAAGGGTGGAAAGACCGAGAAACGCGCGCATAGACAAAAGTCCCCCCGACGCTGGCCGCTTCGAATGTACATCACTTTTTCAACCTTCGCTGGGCGTTGTCAATCGAGGAAACGGCGAGTTCAGGGACAACCCGGCCCTGAAGCACGAGCCCACAAGCCAGCTCGTACGGCCAGCTTTGCCCCAGCGGATCGCTTGCGGGCCGAGGGGATCTTGTGATATTTCTCACAGATTAACATTGCGCAAAATGCTTTCTTTATAATTTGGAAGAGCCATGGCCAGCCGCAGGGAAACACGCATTGCCACCTTGTCCGACGCGCTTTCGGCGCGGCGGGTCGTGCACCTGAAAGAGGCGGCGGCGCTGCTAGGCGTATCGGAAATGACCGTCCGCCGTGATGTCGCCGACAACCCTGAACTGTTCGGATATCTGGGCGGGCATATCGTACCGGCCGCTGAGATCGAGGGCGATGCGCCCTACGAGCTTGCCCGCGCGGCCGACAGTCACGCCGGCGCCAAGCGGCAGGCTTGCATTCATGCCGCCCGGCACATTCGCCCCGATGAGACGATTTTCATCGATTGTGGTACGACGCTGGAATACCTGGTCGAGCTGATACCGGACGATTACGCAATCACGGCGATATGTTATTCCCTGAACACGGCCGAAAGGCTGACGCGGAAAACAAATCTCCGCATGGTAATGCTGGGCGGCGTCTATCACCCGTCGTCGGCCTCCTTTTCCGGCGCGCCCGGAATCGAGACGCTCGACCAGCTCGGCATCAATGTCGCCTTTCTTTCGGCGGCCGGAATAGACCCGGCTAGGGGAGCGACCTGCGTCCATTTCCACGAGGTGCCGGTCAAGCAGAAGGTAATTTCGCTGGCGCGCGAGAATTACCTCGTCGCCGACAGCAGCAAGCTCGGCAAGCTGAAGGCGGCTTTCTTTGCTCCGCCCAGTGCTTTCCGGTCGCTTATCACAGAAGACGGCGAAACCGCGTTGGCCGCCGATTTGATGCCTGTGCCGGGAATGTATGAGAGCGGACAACCCCGCCTTGACAGGCGGCGGAAATGATGAAAGTTTAACAAATATCGTGTTAGAAAACTAACATTCTTTTGCTCGCTCTTTGAAGCGCGCCGCCGGTGGTCCGGGAAGAGGGGAGAAATCGGTTGGAAGACCTTGCTCTGAAAAGCGCGGCGGTGCACCCCGCCGGCGCGGGCCATAACTGGCCGCGCAATGACGGTATCGAGCTCGACCTATCCTGGGTGCTCGATCAGCGCGTTAATCTCTCTGCGGCAGAGCGCCGCGTTCAGACGCTGCCTGGCCGGCGCACCGTCAAGAAGGATGCGCAGGCCGCCTGGCTCTTGAAAGCCGTCACCTGCATCGATCTCACGACGCTCAACGGCGACGATACGACCGAGCGCGTCAAACGCCTCTGCGCCAAGGCGCGCCAGCCGGTGCGTCAGGACATTCTTGACGCGCTCGGCATGGGCGATCGAGGCATCACGACCGGGGCGATCTGTGTCTATCATCGCTTCGTTTCGACCGCGGTGGAGGCCCTGGAGGGTTCCGGCATTCCCGTGGCGGCAGTGTCCACGGGCTTTCCGGCCGGTCTCGTCCCGCACGACGTGAAGCTCAGGGAAATCAAGGCCTCGGTTGCGGATGGTGCTCGGGAAATCGACATCGTCATCACACGCGAGCACGTGCTGACCGGAAATTGGCAGGCGCTCTACGACGAAATGCGGGATTTCCGTGCGGCCTGTGGCGATGCGCATGTCAAGGCAATCCTCGCGACCGGCGATCTCAAGACGCTTCGCAACGTCGCGCGGGCTTCGCTCGTCTGCATGATGGCGGGCGCCGACTTCATCAAGACGTCGACAGGAAAAGAAGGGGTGAACGCGACCCTGCTCGTCACCCTCGCCATGCTCAGGATGATCAGGGCCTATGAGGAGAGGACCGGAATCAAGGTCGGCTACAAGCCGGCCGGCGGCATTTCCGTCGCGAAGGATGTGCTGAACTACCAGTTCCTGATGAAGGAAGAGCTTGGGCGGGAATGGCTCGAACCGGACCTTTTCCGCGTCGGGGCATCGAGCCTGCTCGCCGACATCGAGCGCCAGCTCGAACATCATGTCAGCGGCGCCTATTCGGCCCTCAACAGACACCCGATCGGATAATCAGATGAGCGTTGCCACTTTCTTCGACGAAATGTCCTATGGCCCGGCCCCCGAAGCCGATACCGAGGCGCGCGCCTGGCTCGCTCGGCATGAAGGCAAGCTCGGCCACTTCATAAACGGCGCATTCGTCGGTTCAGCATCCGGCAAATCCTTCGACACGTTCGAGCCCGCAACGGGCAAATTGCTCGCGAAAATCGCACATGGCGGGCGCGACGACGTGAACGCGGCGGTGGCGGCAGCGCGCAAGGCGCAGGGCCCGTGGGCAAAGCTCTCCGGACATGCCCGCGCCCGGCACCTCTATGCGCTCGCGCGCCTAATTCAGCGCCATGCGCGCCTGATCGCCGTCGTCGAAGCGCTCGACAACGGCAAGCCGATCCGGGAAACGCGCGACATCGACATACCGCTTGCCGCTCGCCATTTCTATCATCATGCCGGCTGGGCACAGCTACAGGAGACGGAATTCGCCGACCAGGTGCCCGTGGGCGTTGTCGGACAGGTCATCCCCTGGAACTTCCCCTTCCTGATGCTCGCCTGGAAGGTTGCGCCGGCGCTGGCGCTCGGCAATTCCGTCATCCTGAAGCCTGCGGAGTTTACGCCCTTGACGGCGCTGCTCTTCGCGGAGCTTGCCGCTGCAGCGGGTCTCCCCCCGGGCGTGCTGAACGTGGTGACGGGCGAGGGCGAGACGGGGGCGCTGATCGTCGAGCACGAGGATATCGACAAGATCGCCTTTACCGGCTCGACCGAAGTCGGACGCCTCATCCGCGAGAAGACAGCGGGGAGCGGCAAGTCGCTGACGCTGGAGCTTGGCGGCAAGTCGCCCTTCATCGTCTTTGACGATGCCGATATCGACGCGGCGGTCGAAGGCGTCGTGGATGCGATCTGGTTCAATCAGGGCCAGGTCTGCTGCGCCGGTTCACGCCTTCTGGTGCAGGAGGGCGTGGCGCCGGTCTTTCATGACCGGTTGAAGCGGCGCATGGAGACGCTCCGCGTCGGTCATCCGCTCGACAAGGCGATCGATATGGCGGCGATCGTCGCGCCGGTGCAGTTGCAGCGAATCGACGAGCTGGTGGCGAAGGGCGTCGCCGAAGGCGCATCGATGCATCAGCCGAAGATCGAACTTCCGAAGGGCGGCAGCTTCTTTCGGCCGACGCTGTTGACCGGCGTCCAGCCGACTTCCGTCGTCGCGACCGAGGAAATCTTCGGGCCGGTGGCCGTATCGATGACCTTCCGTACGCCGGAGGAGGCGATCCAGCTTGCAAATCATAGCCGCTACGGCCTTGCAGCGAGCGTCTGGAGTGAAACGATCGGTCTTGCCCTGCATGTTGCCGCAAAGCTTGCGGCCGGTGTCGTCTGGGTCAATGCGACCAACCTCTTCGATGCGTCGAGCGGCTTCGGCGGAAAGCGCGAATCCGGCTTCGGCCGCGAGGGCGGGCGAGAGGGCTGCTACGAATATCTGAAGCCGAAGGCCTGGATGGGGCGCAAGCTGCGCCCCGAACACGGCTCGCCGGCTCCGAGGCAGGCTGCCGGTGATTTCGCCGTTCCGCCGCTCGATCGCACTGCCAAGCTCTTCGTCGGCGGCAAGCAGGCGCGGCCGGACGGCAACTATTCGCGGCCCGTGCTTTCCCCGAAAGGCAAGGTGATCGGCGAAGTCGGCGAGGGCAACCGCAAGGATATCCGCAATGCCGTCGTCGCGGCGCGGGGCGCCTCGGGCTGGTCTTCGGCAACAGCGCATAACCGCGCCCAGATCCTCTATTACATCGCGGAGAACCTGAGCAGCCGCGGGGCGGAATTCGCCGACCGCATCGCCGCCATGACGGGGGCCTCGGCAGCCAATGCCCGAGCGGAGGTCGAAGCTTCGATCGCCCGGCTGTTCAGCTACGGAGCCTGGGCGGACAAATACGAGGGCACCGTGCACCAGCCGCCCCTGCGCGGCGTGGCACTGGCCATGCCGGAACCCCAGGGCGTCGTCGGCGTCATCTGCCCCCCGGAAGCGCCGCTGCTCGGGCTTGTCAGTCTCGTGGCACCGCTGATTGCAGTCGGAAACCGGGTGGTCGCCGTGCCGAGCGAAGCGCATCCTCTGGCTGCGACCGACTTCTATTCGGTCCTCGAGACCTCGGACGTGCCGCCTGGCGTCATCAATATCGTCACCGGACCTGCGATCGAACTCGCCAAGGCACTCGCCGCGCACAACGACGTGGACGCGCTCTGGGCGTTCGGCTCGCCGGAACTTTCGACACTCGTCGAGAAGCTGTCCGTCGGCAACCTCAAGCGGACCTTCGTGGATTACGGCAAGGCGATCGACTGGACGGATCGCTCAGCCGCCGAAGGACAGGCGTTCCTGCGGCGCGCGGTTGACGTCAAGAACATCTGGATTCCCTACGGCGAATAGCCTCCCGCTCTTGGATGAGCGGGTGGTCGTTCCATCGGAAGCGTGGAGAAAGAGCAACAGGCTGTTGACGGCGCGCGCCAGAAACGGCCTGATGCGACCGCGCTTTGCAGTGGAGGAGGACAGGAATGCTCAAGAATATCGACCCGGCTCTCAATGCCGATGTGCTGCACGCGCTGCGATCGATGGGCCATGGCGACACGCTGGTGATTTCCGACACCAATTTCCCGTCGGACGCCATCGCCCGGCAGACCACGCTCGGCAAACTGCTGCACATCGACAATGTTTCTTCGGCGCGCGCGGTAAGGGCGATCCTTTCGGTCCTACCGCTCGACACGCCGCTTCAGCCCTCGGCCGGGCGCATGGAAGTCATGGGGGCGTCGGACGAGGTCCCGGCGGTGCAGCGCGAGGTGCAGGCCGAGATCGACCGCGCCGAAGGGAAGCCGGCTCCGATGTACGGCATCGAGCGCTTTGCCTTCTACGAGGAAGCAAAGAAGGCCTACTGCGTCATCACCACCGGCGAGACGCGATTCTACGGCTGCTTTCTTTTCACCAAGGGCGTCATTCCCCCGGAAAGCGCCTGAGCCGCGCGAGGTTACGCCCTATGGCCGAGCTCAAAGTGAGGACGCGGGAAACTGGCGCGACCGCCGCAGTCGGCCGCACCGGCTTTCCGCATGTGAGATCGCTGACCGGCGGCGAACTCGATATCGTCACCAGTCCTTCTCAGCCGGGATTCGGGCCGCTCGACCTTCTTTACGCATCGCTCGCGAGCTGTCTGGTGCTCAGCGCACGCATCGCCGCGAGCCGTTTCGGCGTGCTCGACCGGCTCACGGACGTTTCGGTCAAGGTAACCGGTGAGAAGGCCCATGACGAGCCGTCGCGCGTCGCGCGGTTCGATATCGCCTTCGTTATCAAGGGCGATTTCGACGACACCGTGCGCCACGCCATCATGGAGGCGGCGGAGGAGGAGATCTGCACAGTCAGCAACACGTTGCGCGGCAGTCCGGATTTCGTAAGCACCGTGTCCGCTTAAATAAAAACCAACCAGAGGGAGAAGAGTCCGCGATGACGCGTCCGGCCTATCAATTCAATTCCATCATCGTGCGCTCGCCGTCACGATCGGTCGTCAACGGCTTGCGCGCGGAGGATCGCGGCAGCCCCACCTACGAGGGAGTGAAGGCCGAGCACGACGCCTATGTCGAGGCGATGCGCGATGCCGGCGTGAAGGTCACGCTCCTGCCGGCGCTCGAAACCTTTCCGGACTCGATTTTCGTGGAGGACCCCGCTCTGGTCTTCACAGAGGGGGCGGTTCTGCTTCGGCCGGGAGCGGCCACGCGCGTCAAGGAAGTCGAGGAAATCGCGCCGACGCTGCGTGACATGTTCGAGACGGTACTCGACCTGCCGCAAGGCTACGCCGACGGCGGCGACGTGCTGACGACGCGGGAAAGCGTGATGATCGGCCTGTCGGCGAGAACCGACAAGGCGGGCGCGGCGGCGCTGCAGGCCTGCCTCGAAAAGCTCGGGCGCAAGAGCGAGGTCGTCGCGACCCCGGAGGGCGTCCTGCATTTCAAGACAGACTGCTCGCTCCTCGACGACGAGACGATCCTTTCCACCGATCGTCTTGCACGATCCGGCGTCTTCGGGAAGTTCAGGCAGATGATCATTCCAGAGGGAGAAGAGCCGGCTGCAAACGCACTGCGCGTCAACGACGTGGTCTTGGTCGGCTCCGATTTTCCCAGGACGATCGAGATGCTCGACAGGGCCGGCTATAGGGTCGTCCCGCTGAAGACCACGGAGATAGGCAAGATCGACGCGGGGCTTTCCTGCATGTCGCTGAGGTGGTTCAGCGAAAAGGTTTGACGGGAGCCGTGCAGGACGGCGTGTGATCTGCGCCCGTCGGGGCCCGTGCGGCCCCTCATCTGCCTGCCGGCACCTTCTCCCCGCAAGCGGGGCGAAGGGACAAGCCGAGAGTGCCTATTTCAAAGTGGACCAAGACGGTAGCCGCGAGTCCCCTTCGCCCCCCTTGCGGGGAGAAGGTCGCGGCAGCGGGATGAGGGGCAAACCCCGACCCTACGCCGACGACAGATCTCCGAACACCGTCGGGATGAGTTCCGACACGGTCGGGTGGATGTGCACCGCGCGGGCGATCATCGTGTAGGGTTTCTTCGCATACATCACGTCAAGGATGCTCTGGATCGCCTCGTCGCCGCCCGTTCCGAGGATGGATGCGCCGAGAATCCCGTCGGTTTCCGCATCGACGATGACTTTCATGAAACCCTGCGTTTCGCCCTTTTCGACCGCGCGGCCGACCCTTGTCATGGGGCGCGTCCCGATCAGGAGCTTGTGTCCTTTCTTGCGGGCCTCGGTCTCGGTCATGCCGGCGCGGCCGAGCGGCGGGTCGATATAGAGGGCGTAGGTCTGGATGCGGTCGCTCACCCGGCGCGGATCGTCGTCGATGAGATTGGCGGCGACGATCTCGAAGTCGTTATAGGAGGTGTGCGTGAAGGCGCCGCGGCCGTTGCAGTCTCCCATTGCGAAAATATGCGGAACATTGGTGCGCAGGCTGTCGTCGACCTCGATATAGCCCCGTTCGTTGGTCTTCACGCCCGCCTTGTCCAGGCCGAGATCATCCGTATTGGGGTGGCGGCCGGTCGCAAGCAGCACATGCGAGCCGCTCACCTCCGGCTCGCCCGATGTGCAATCCACGCCCACGGCTATGCCGTCCGCATGGTTCGAGAAGCGGATGCATTCCGCATTCGTGCGTATTTGAACGCCTTCGTTCTCGAGGATCTCACGGATCGCGTCGGAGACCTCCGGATCCTCCCGCCCGATCAGCCGCGCGCCCTTTTCGATGACGGTGACGTCGGAGCCGAAGCGGCGGAACATCTGGGCGAATTCGAGCCCGATATAGCTGCCGCCCACCACGACGAGATGTTCCGGCAGCTCGGCAAGGTCCATGATCGAACTGTTGGTGAGATAGGGGACGTCGTTCACGCCGGGCAGATCGGCAACTGCGGCACGGCCGCCCACATTGACGAAGATCCGCTCCCCCGAAATCAGTTCGTCGCCGATGCGGACCTCACGCGGACCTTCGAAACGGGCGTGGCCCTCGAAGACGGTGCAGTTCTTCATACCCTTGAGCCACTTCTCGACGCCTGAGCGGGCATCGAGCCGGACCTTTTCCTTTCGCGCCATGACGCGACCGAAATCGACCGAGACAGGCCCTGTCGTCATGCCGTATTCGGCTCCGCGTCGGGCGGTGTGGATCGCATAGGCGCTCGCGACCATCGCCTTGGTCGGCATGCAGCCGGTATTGACGCAGGTGCCGCCGAAAAGCTTGCGCTCGATCAGCGCAACGGTCTTGCCCGCATCCGACAACCGTCCGGCGAGTGAAGGTCCCGCCTGGCCGGCACCGATGATGATCGCATCGAAATGCTTGTTCATGACAACCTCCGGGGAGATGCTGGCGCCGGGCGGAAGAGTGGTCCACATTACGTCCGATTGCAATGCGCATCGACGGCAACGCGCGCCGGCCGATCCGGAGGGCGCCATGGAACGGATCTCAAGTGCAGACAGCTTAAGCTCGATTTTTTCCGGAAAGCTGACATATATGGAACGTCTTGGCCGGACGCAGCGCGGAAAGCGTGATCAAAATTCGAGATCAAAACCGAGGGAGACAATCATGCGACTGAACTTCACAAGGACACTGATCGGTGCCGCCATTGCGCTTGCACTCACCACCGCGGCCGCCGAAGCCGACGTCGTCGTTTCCTCGAAGATCGATACGGAGGGCGGCGTTCTCGGCAACATCATCCTCTCGGTCCTGAACGCCAACGACATCAAGACGACGGATCGCGTGCAACTCGGCGCCACTCCTGTCGTGCGCAAGGCGATCATCGCCGGCGAGATCGACATTTATCCCGAATATACCGGCAACGCCGCCTTCTTCTTCGAGAAGGCCGACGATCCGGCCTGGAAGGATGCGGCGAAAGCCTATGAAGAGGCGAAGAAGCTCGACTATGACGCCAACAAGATCGTCTGGCTGACGCCGTCGCCGGCCAACAACACCTGGGCGATCGCGCTGCGCAAGGACGTTGCCGAGAAGAACAACCTCAAGACTCTCTCGGATTTCGGCAAGTTCGTTTCTGGCGGCGGCGAGGTCGTGCTCGCGGCTTCGTCGGAATTCGTCAACTCCGCCGCCGCCTTGCCTGCGTTCCAGACGACCTATTCCTTCAAGCTGAAACCGGAACAGCTCATCACGCTCTCCGGCGGCGATACCGCCGCGACGATCGCGGCTGCGGCAAACCAGACGAACGGGGCCAATGCGGCAATGGTCTACGGCACCGATGGAGGCATTGCGCCCTCCGGTCTCGTGGTTCTCGAGGACGACAAGGCCGTCCAGCCGGTCTATCAGCCGGCGCCGATCATCCGCGAAGCGGTTCTCAAGGAAAATCCGGCGATCGAAGAGATCCTGAAGCCCGTCTTCGAAAAGCTCGACCTCACCACCCTGCAGGAGCTCAATGGCCGCGTGCAGGTCGGCGGCGAGTCGGCCAAGGCCGTTGCCGAGGACTTTCTGAAGGCAAACGGCTTCCTGAAATAGCTTGACGTCGGGGGAGGGCGCTGGTCCGATAAGATTCGACCGCGCTCCTCCTTCACCTGCCTCGAACGGACCGCTGAATGGCGACTGGCATCATCCAGACAAGGGAACGCTTGGCCTTCCGTTTCGACAAGCTCGGCCTGATCATCGCGATCCTCGTCCTCTATGGCGCTCTCGTTGCGCCTTTCGCGACGTTTCGTGCAAACCGGATCATTCAGGGCGAAGCGCGGGCAATCCTGGAGGCACTTCCGCCGCCGCTCGGCTACGGGCTCCTCGCCCTCGTGGTTGCCGGCGCCGGCGTCGCGTTTCTGAGGACGCCGCGCCTCTTGCGGATGGCCGTGGCACTGGCTGCGCTGGCAGCTCTCGCCCTTCTAATCGGGGTGGCGGCCGATCACCTGACGCCGCCGGACAACAGCTTTGCACGCGTGTCTCCGGCTTCCGGCTTCTGGGTTCTGGTCTTCGCCTTCTCGCTGTTGCTCGCGGATGCCTTGACCCGCCTCAATCCGGGGCCTGGTCTGCGGCTTCTCGTTTTCGCGGGCGTCCTCGTCCTCGCTGGAGGAATGCTCGTCACCGGCCGCTGGGACGACCTTTCGATCATGAAGGAATATGCCAACCGCGCCGACCTGTTCTGGACCGAGGCAGGCCGTCACGTGACGCTGGCGCTCGGCTCGCTGGTCGCAGCGACCGTCGTCGGATTGCCGCTCGGCATTCTCTGTCACCGCGTCGAACGGCTTCGGGCCGGCGTGCTCAATGTCCTGAACGCCATCCAGACGATCCCTTCCATTGCACTTTTCGGCATTCTGATCGCGCCGCTCGGCTGGGTCGCGGCGAATGTTCCCGGCGCTGCGGCGATGGGCATCCGCGGCATCGGTGCCGCCCCTGCCTTCGTCGCGCTCTTCCTCTACTCCCTGCTGCCTGTCGTCGCCAACACAGTCGTCGGGCTTGCCGGCGTGCCGCACGCGGCCAACGACGCGGCGCGGGGCATCGGCATGACGGACCGCCAGCGCCTCGTCGCGATCGAGTTTCCGCTGGCCTTTCCGGTGATCCTGACCGGCATCCGCATCGTGCTGGTGCAGAACATCGGGCTTGCGACGATCGCCGCCCTTATCGGCGGCGGGGGTTTCGGCGTCTTCGTCTTCCAGGGGGTGGGTCAGACGGCGATGGACCTGGTGCTGCTCGGCGCCATTCCGACTGTCGTGCTGGCCTTTACCGCGGCGATCGTGCTCGACGCGCTAGTCGAGATGACCCTGCCGAACCGCAGCCGAGGCAACGCCGCATGATCGAAATCGAGGAAATAACCAAGCGCTATGGCGACACGACGGTCGTGAGCGACGTGTCGCTGACGGTCGCGCCGCATACGGTCACCGTCGTCGTCGGAACCTCCGGCTCCGGCAAGACGACGCTCCTCAGAATGATCAATCGCCTCGTGGAGCCGACGGCAGGGACGATCAGGATAGACGGCGAGGACAATCGGTCGATTCCGGGTTTCGAGCTGCGCCGGCGTATCGGCTACGCCATTCAAGGCCATGGCCTCTTCCCGCACAGGACGGTCGCGCAGAACATTGCGACCGTGCCGACGCTGCTCGGCTGGGAGAAAGCCCGCATCGATGCCAAAGTCGAGGAGCTGCTGAAGCTGTTCCAGCTCGATCCCTCGGAATTCGGACCGCGCTACCCTCACGAGCTTTCCGGCGGGCAACAGCAGCGCGTGGGCGTTGCAAGGGCACTTGCGGCGGAGCCCAACGTACTCCTGATGGACGAGCCCTTCGGCGCGCTCGATCCGATCATCCGCGCCAAGGCGCAGGACGACCTCGCCGCCATCCAGAAACATTTCGGCACCACGATCATCCTCGTCACCCACGACATGGAAGAGGCCTTCCACCTTGCCGACAGGATCGCGGTGATGGACAAGGGCGAGGTGGTGCAATATGCGACGCCCGCCGAAATGCTCGTCAGGCCCGCCACGCCCTTCGTCGAGACGCTGGTCGGCGCCAGCGAGCGTCCATTCCGGTTGCTCGACATCGAAACGGTCGGCGAGGCGGTCGAGCCCGGCTCGGCCGAGGGCCGGCCGGTTCCGGAAGTTCTCAGCCAGCGTGACGCGCTGTCGCAGCTTCTGTGGACGGGCCGTTCGGCACTGCCGGTCGCGGCGGCGGACGGCTCGATCCTGGGCAAGATCACGCTCGAAGCGATCGTGAAGCGTGCGGCGAGGCGGTAGTGATGGCTACGCTGCCCAATCTGTTTCGGCTGACCGTGCTCGCCGTGTTGGTGACTTTCCTGGTGCAGCCCGCCTGGTTCGAGCCTCTGTTGAAACCTCTGGTGCAGGAGAACGCGCCGGCCGTCTACAACCAGGGCAGCTTGTTCTGGCTGACGGTCCTGCACTTGCGGACTGTGTTCGTCGCGACGGTGGCTGCGACCATCGTCGCCGTATCACTGGCGATCATCGTCACGCGGAGGGCCGGCGCCGAGTTTCTGCCGCTCTCGCGCAGTCTGGTGAACATCGGCCAGACTTTCCCGCCGGTGGCGGTCCTCGCGCTTGCGGTACCGATTTACGGCTTCGGCGAGAAGCCGACCCTGATCGCCCTTTTCCTCTACGGCCTTCTGCCGATCTTCGAAAATGCCCTGACGGGACTGACCACTCTGCCGCCGACGGTGATGGAGGCCGCACGCGGCGCGGGAATGACCGGCCGCCAGCGGCTCTTCAGGATCGAGCTTCCGCTGGCGCTGCCCGTGATCCTGACGGGCATCCGCCTTTCCGTCGTGATCAGTCTCGCGACGGCGACGATCGGCTCGACGGTCGCGGCCAAGACGCTCGGCGAGGTGATCATCGCCGGACTTCAGTCCAACAATCTCGCTTTTGTCCTCCAGGGCGGCTTGATCGTTGGAGCGCTTGCCGTCCTCATTCACGATGCGCTCCAGGGGCTCGAACGGGCATTCGCGGGTCGAGCGCACATCTGAAGCGCCGCGCGTCCAATCGAATAGATGCGATGCGTCAGGCCGACAGCTTGCGCATGAGCTAAGCTTAACGCCAGAATGAAAATGAATTTCACAATTTGGCGCATTTTCCGATTTTTCATTGACGCAATGAAAAATCTGTCCCAGTCTACGAAAAATAATTACGCCGAGACAAGGGAACAGCGCGAGCATGAAAGTCGGGATAATCGGACTCGGATTCCGTCTGGGATACCTGGGCTATGTCTTCAAGGCGATCGACGAAGCCTTCGAGATCGCAGGATATGTGGATCCCGAGCCGGCCGGCCTTGCCACGCTTACCGAGAAAGGCATTTCCGCCGGCAGGGCCTACGCCACGCCTGAAGAGCTCATCGCCGGCGAAAAGCTCGATCTCCTGATGATCGGCTCGCCGAACCACATGCATCTCGATCATATCCGTATCGGCCTCGAGGCGGGGCTCAAGATCTTCTGCGAGAAGCCCATCGTCAGCACGATCGAGCAGAGCCTGGAACTTGCGGCGCTGCTTTCGAAACACGGGCCCGACCGGCTGATGGTCGGCCTCGTGCTGCGTTATGCGCCGCTCTATCGTGACCTGCGCGCCGCGCAAGCCGCGGGAACGCTCGGCCACGTGGTTTCGATCGAGGCCGCCGAGCACATAGAGCCCTATCATGGCGCGTTCTTCATGCGCGATTGGCGCCGCTATGGACGCTATGCCGGAAGCTTCATGCTCGAGAAATGCTGCCACGACCTCGATCTCTACAACGGCGTGGTCGGCGCGCGCCCGGAACGCGTTGCCAGTTTCGGCGGCCGCAAGAGCTTCATTCCGGCCAATGACCCCAGCCGCGACGGCGTAAACGACCTACAGCTTTTCCACCGCAAGCCGAGCGGCTGGCTCGGCTCCGACAAGGTCTTCGACAGTGACGGCGACATCATCGACTATCAGGTCGCCATCGTCGAATATGCCAACGGCGTCGCGATGAACTTCCACACCAACCTCAACGTGCCGGACCAGTTCCGCCGCTTTTGCGTCGTCGGATCGCGCGGCATGGCGGAGGGGGACTTCATCCGCGGCTATCTGGACGTGCACGAGGTGCTGTCGGGCCGGAAGGTGGTGGAGAAGCGCTACGCCAAGGAGACGGCGCTTTCGCAACACTACGGCGCCGACGAGCAGATGGCGGCCGAGATCATCGCGCATGTGCGGGATGGCGGTCCCCTGCCGGTCTCGCCGCTCGATGCGCTGGAAGCGGGCATTCTGGCGCTGTCCATGGACGAGGCGCGGATGAAGAGGACGGTCGTCGATCTCCGGCCGCTCTGGGACCGCTTCGACGAAGCCCTGCATGCCCGTGCGGCTTGAGAGGGGGAGGGGATGAGCGTTCGGCGCAGCACGATCATCTTCGCCTGGGTCCTGCTCCTTCCGGCCGTCTTCTACGTGACGGTTATCGTCGCCTATCCGCTGGTCGATACCTTCGTCCTGTCCTTCACCGATGCCTCGCTGAAGAAGACGACCAAATGGGTCGGCACGGCCAATTACGACAAGATCTTCAACGCCACCTTCGCGGAAGTGATCCTCCGCACCTTCGTCTGGACCGCCTTCTCGGTGACGATCAAGATGATCATCGGCACATTCGGCGCGGTGATGCTGAACGCCGCAGTGCCGGGGCGGGCGCTTTTTCGCGTGCTCACCATGCCGCCGTGGATCGTGCCCATGGCGATCGGCATCTTCATGTGGGGATGGATGTATAACGGCCAGTTCGGAATGATCTCCGGGACGCTCCAGAACTGGGGGCTCGTGGACGGTCCGGTCGCCTTCCTGGCGCATGGCTCCACCGCTTTCTGGGCGACCATCATCACCGACGTCTGGATCGGCGTGCCCCTGGTGACGCTCTACATGCTCGCCTCGATGCAGGCGATCCCCCAGGATCTCTACGAGGCCGCCTGGACCGACGGAGCAGGGCGCTTCTACCGCTTCCGCCGCATCACCCTGCCGCTCCTCGTGCCGTCGATGATCACCATGTCGATGCTGTCGCTGATCGCCACCTTCAACTCGTTCGACATCATCTGGATCCTGACCCAGGGTGGGCCGAACGGCGACACGACGACGATGATCATCGACACCTACCGGACCGCGATCGGCTCGAAGAAATACGGGGAGGGCGCCGCGCGCGCCGTGCTGATCTGCATCTTCCTGTCGATCTTCTGCATCGCCTATTTCCGCGTCACGCACCGCCTTGCCACGGGAGAAAGCCGATGAGCCAGCCCGCAATGATCAACCGCTACCGCTGGTACGAGCTCGTCGGCATCTATGCGGGCATCTTCGTCTTCCTGACCTTCATCCTCGCGCCTTTCGTCGAAGGCTTCCTCGTATCGCTTAAGCCGCTGAGCCGCCTCTTTTCCTCTCCCTACCGCTTCTGGCCGGAGAACGGTTCCTTCGAGGCCTATCGCACCATGTGGGTGAGCGTGCCGGGCTTCGCCCGCTACATCTTCAACTCCTTCTTCATCTCCATCATCGTGACAGCCGTCGTGCTGGCGCTGGTGGTGCCGGCGGCCTATGCCTTTGCACGTTTCAAGTTCCGCGGCAGCGGGGCGCTGCTTGCGGCTTTCCTGGCGGTCAACATGTTCTCGGGCGCCGTGCTGCTCATCCCCCTCTTTCGGCTGATGCGCAGCTTCGGCGTGCTGAACACCTATTTCGCCATGATCGTGCCGGGTGTCGCCTTCCTGATCCCCTCCGCTATCTGGCTTCTGCGCACCTACATGATGCGCATCCCGCGCGAGCTGGACGAGGCAGCCTTCGTGGACGGCGCAAGCCACTTCTACACGCTTCGCCGGGTGATCCTGCCGATCGCCATGCCGGGCATCACCGTAGTGGCGATCACCACCTTCATCGGCTCCTATGCCCAGCAGTTCATTTTCGCGCTGACCTTCAATTCGAAGAGCGAGTACATGCCGCTGCCCGTGGGCCTTTTCGCCTATTTCGGCCGGCAGGAAGTGGTCTGGAACGAGCTGATGGCGGCAAGTTTCGTCGGCATCGCCCCGGCCGTGATCGTGATCTTCTTCCTTCAACGCTATCTCGTCAGCGGCCTGACCGCCGGCGCGGTGAAACAATAAGCAACCATTAAAACAGGGGAGTTTCATCAGTGACTATTGCCTACAAAGCTACCTTTCTCACGCTTGCGCTGCTCGGATCGACCGCTCTCGGCAGCGCCGCAGCACAGGCCGCGGACCAGGAGATCAGCTGGATCTATTGCGGCGACACGATCGATCCTATCCACGAGAAATACATCAAGGAATGGGAGGGGAAGAATCCCGGCTGGAAGGTGACGCCCGAAGTCGTCGGCTGGGCTCAGTGTCAGGACAAGGCGACGACGCTTGCCGTGGCCGGGACTCCGGTCGGCATGGCCTATGTCGGATCGCGCGCGCTCAAGGAGTTCGCCGAGAACGAATTGATCGTTCCGGTCCCGATGACCGAGGAGGAGAAAAAGGGCTACTATCCGAATATCGTCGACACGGTGACGTTCGAGGGAACGCAGTGGGGCGTGCCTATCGCATTTTCCACCAAGGCACTCTACTGGAACAAGGACCTTTTCAAGCAGGCCGGTCTCGACCCGGAAGTCCCGCCCAAAACCTGGGCCGAGGAGATCGCCTTCGCCAAGCAGATCAAGGAAAAGACCGGCATTGCGGGCTACGGACTTCCGGCCAAGACCTTCGACAACACGATGCACCAGTTCATGCACTGGGTTTATACCAATAACGGCAAGGTCATCGACGGCGACAATATCGTCATCGACAGCCCGGAAGTCCTTGCCGCCCTGCAGGCCTACAAGGACATCACTCCCTTTTCGGTCGAGGGGGCGACGGCTTACGAGCAGAACGAAATCCGCGCCATCTTCCTTGACGGGAAAGTCGGCATGATCCAGTCGGGCTCCGGAGCTGCCGCCCGACTGAAGGACACAAAGGTGAATTGGGGTGTAGCGCCGCTGCCGCTCGGCCCTTCGGCCAAGGGCGAAGGCACGCTGCTGATCACCGACAGCCTTGTGGTGTTCAAGGATACGGGTGTCGAAGAAAAGGCGATCGAGTTCGCCAAGTTCATCACCTCTCCCGGCCCGCAGGGCGAGTACGAGTTGCAGGGCGGCGCAGGCCTTACGCCGCTTCGGCCGTCTCCGAAGGTGGACGAATTCGTCAAGGCCGATCCGTCCTGGAAGCCGTTTATCGACGGGATCGCCTATGGCGGGCCGGAGCCGCTTTTCAAGGACTTCAAAGGGTTCCAGAACACGATGATCGAGATGGTCCAGTCGGTAGTCACCGGGAAGTCCGAGCCGGCAGATGCCTTGAAGAAGGCGGCCGCCGACCTTGAACAGTACAAGTAAACCCGCCGGGACCGCGGGGCTTCGGCTCGGCGGTCCCGCCTTCCATATTGGCGGAAATGCCGCTGCGCCGGTGGCCGGAGACAGTTTATTGGGACAGCTCACTCTCAACAAGGTTCAGAAATTCTACGGCACCTACGAGGTGCTGAAGAGCATCGAGCTCGAAGTCGGGAATGGCGAATTCGTGGTCTTTGTCGGGCCTTCCGGCTGCGGCAAGTCCACATTGCTCAGAATGATCGCGGGGCTTGACGAGACGACCGCCGGCGACATCGTCATCGACGGGAAGCGCGTCAACGATCTGCCGCCGGTCAGGCGCGGCATCGCCATGGTCTTCCAGTCCTATGCGCTCTACCCGCATATGAGCGTGTTCGAGAACATCGCCTTTCCGCTCCGGGTCGAGAAAATGCCCGAGGAGAAACTGAAGGCGAAGGTCGAACATGCCGCCCGCATATTGCATCTCGACCAGCGGCTGGAGCAGAAGCCCGGCATGCTTTCGGGCGGCCAGCGCCAGCGCGTGGCGATCGGCCGGGCGATCGTGCGCGAGCCGAAGATCTTCCTCTTCGACGAGCCTCTGTCGAACCTCGACGCGGCACTGCGCGCCGACATGCGCATCGAGCTTGCGAAACTGCACCGGCAATTGAAGGCGACGATGATCTACGTCACGCACGACCAGGTCGAGGCGATGACGATGGCGGACCGGATCGTCGTGCTGAATGCCGGTGAGATCGCCCAGACGGGAGCGCCGCTGGAGCTCTATCACAAGCCCGCCAACATGTTCGTCGCCGGCTTCATCGGGCATCCGAAGATGAACTTCCTGCCGGTCGCCTGCACCGGCGTCACCGACGCCGGTGTGGAAGTCGACTACAAGGGGCAGACTATCCTCGTGCCGGTCGTTCCCCGCGCGGGTATGGCCGGCCGAACCCTGACGCTCGGCGTCCGGCCGGAACACATCCAGATGGGTGCCGCCGACCTGACGCTGACGGTCACCCCATCGGTAATCGAGCGTCTCGGCGCTCACACCGTGGCCTATGTGGCGCTCGACGGGGAGGGCGAGAACTATTGCGCCATGCTGCCGGGAACGCTCGCGATCCGCGCGGACGAACCGATCAGGACCGGCATCCGCGCCGTCGACTGCCATCTCTTCGACGAGAAGGGCACCGCTTTCGAGCGCCGGGTCGAGATGACCGACATCGACATGGCGCTCTTCGACCCGGCGGCGGCGTAATCGTGAGCGCGACGATCAGACTGCTTGGCATCGATGAAGCCGAGGCCTTCCGCAGCATTCGGCTGGAGGCGCTTCGGAAGGAGCCTGCCTCCTTTGCCAGCAGCGCCGAAGATTGGGAAAAGCTGCCGGACGAGGAGTGGCGGCGCAGAACCGTCGGTAACCCTGTCTTCGTTGCCTTCCAGAACGACGTTCCAGTCGGCATCATGGGCCTGATGCGTCAGAGCGCCAGCAAGATGGCGCATCGCGCAACGCTCGTCATGGTCTATCTGCGCCGGGAACTGCGCGGAACCGGGCTTGCGAAGCGGCTTCTGGATGCTGTCGCGGATTACGCACGAAACGAGGGCATCAAACAGCTGGAGCTTGCCGTCAGCGCCGACAACCCGACGGCGATCCGATTTTACCATCGCGAGGGCTTTTCCGTAGCCGGCCGCATTCCAGGCGGTTTTCTTCACGAGGGTCGGGAGATCGACGATGTCATCATGGTGAAACGCATCGCCGATTAACCCGTCCCACATGCGGCCGCCCCTCGCCGCACATGGCGGCAAAAGCGAGGTGGGGCCAGCAGTTGCGAAAGGACATTGACGTCACGAGCAATCGCGCGAGAATCGGTGACGCATTCAGGATCGGGAGGCGGGAATGTCGGAAACAACCGTCAACGTGCGTTACATGGTGAACGACGTCGAGGCTTCGGTCGAATGGTACACGAAGCATCTCGGCTTTTCGCTTCTCTCCAACCACGCTCCCGCTTTCGCGGATGTCAGGCGGGGAGCCCTGCGGCTATTGCTGAGCGGCCCATTGAGCTCAGCGGGCCGGCCAATGCCGGACGGCGAACGTCCTGCGCCGGGCGGCTGGAACCGGATTCATCTCATCGTCGAGGACCTGGCTGTCGAGGTCGAGCGGCTGCGCGCCGCCGGCGTCAGGTTTCGCAACGACGTCGTGACCGGACCCGGCGGATCGCAGATACTGCTGATTGATCCTTCCGGCAACATTGTAGAGCTGTTTCAGCCGGCGGCTCGCTGACGATTGCAGGTCCCAAGATCAGCTCGGAAATTTCCGACTTGTCGGCTCGCTTCCTTCAGCCGGCGCGCCTATGAGGTTCACAAGCCTCCCGCCAACCCGTGCGGGTCGGACGTCATCGGCCAGATGTCGCGCCTTGCGCGCCGATAGGGAGTCCGCGCCGGGTCGTTGGGGTAGGGCGTCCCGGCAGAGCAATAGAGGATCTCGGACGCGATCTTGGAGAATGAGGCGAAGAAGTGGTTCGTGGATTTGATCACGAGGATTTTTTTCGACGTGGGATCGATGCCCATCACGGAGAAAAGGCTCGGGTCGAAGCTCTGGGCGCGCGTCGTGTTCAGGATGATGTCGATGCCATGCAAGCGGATATGAACGGCGTCGCCGAAGGGGGCGAAGCTCTCTCCGAAGCGCATTTCCGCATTGCGCACCAGCTTGACCACCTTGACGATGCCATCGATCGGCCGCCCCGTGCCGGGCCCGGATTTCGCGCCGAAGCGCAAGGGGATCTCGGCGCCTTCGCCGGCCGCCATGCAGATCTGCACGGCCATGGGATCCCAGATCGTGCCGATCGCCGTGTCGGTCGCGTTCCTCGCAATGAGTTCCTCCAGCACGACCGTCGCATCGCCCGCCGTGCCGCCGCCTGGATTATCCCACATATCGGCAATCACCACGGGACCGGCCGGAGCCGCCAGCGCCTGTGCCACTGCCTGGCGTTCGTCGATCTCCGGCATGCGATAGGTGCCGCGGCGGGAGAAGAGCTCGAGACCCAGCTCACGGGCGAGAGCCTCGCCTTTCTCCGCCTTGCCGTTGGTAACGACCAGCATCCTGGTGCCCATTTCCGCCACGTCGCCGGCCATGAATCCATGCACGACGGACAATGACAGCACATCGGCATCGTCCCGCTCGATCTGCATCAGCTTGTCCACGAAGCTGCGCATGGGGTCGCGCGAGGTGGGGAAGACGTCTATCATCCTGCAGTCGAAAACGGACATCACCGGCGTTACGCGGCCCTCGAGCGTATCGATCGCGATCCGCCAGAGGTCTTCGGCGCGTTCGACGAAATCGGTGTGCGGGAACTCCTTGAAGAAGACGAAGAAATCCGCGGCCGCCACTCTCCTTGCGGTGAGGTGGCTGTGCGGGTCGAGTTCTGCGCTGACGAGCACGTCCGGACCTACGATTTCGCGCACGCGCTGAAGCAGGTCGCCTTCGGTATCCTCGCAGCCGTCGGCGACCATTGCCCCATGCAGGCCCAGAACGACGGCATCGACGGGCAGGGCGGCACGCAATTGGCCGAGAATTTCGTCGCGCAGATCCTCATAGGTCTGGCGATTGACGAGACCGGCAGGATCCGCCCAGGCTGCGGTGCCTTCGATCAGTTCCCAGCCTTTTTTCGCGGTCACGCGGCGGCCTACGGTGATCGGCGCGGTGCAGAGCGTCGGCGTTTCGGGGTGCTTTCCGGGCGGAGCGTAAAGCGATGCCTCGAATGCGCGCCTGTCGATGCAGATGGGAGAAAAGGTGTTCGTCTCGGTCGCGAGCGCCGCCGTGAAGATGCGCAATGGCTTCGCCTTGTCCGTCAACTCAGTTCGACCCCATCGGATTGGGGAGATAGCCGGTGAAGCCGCAGATTTTCCACCGGCCCCGGTGGAGGCGGCAATAGTAAACCGTCTGCCACTTCATCACGTCGAACGTGCCGTCCGCTTTCTTCAGCCCGCCGTCGAATTTCTTGCGCGCAAGGGCAAGCTCTCCGTCGACCTCGATGTCTTCCAGGGTCGTGGTGGTGAAGATCGCCTCCCGCGGGTCCTCGGCAAAGGACTGCCCGGCGAAGTCCCGCGCCTGGCGCAGCCATTCGTCGCGATAGACGGCGAGCGAGGGAAAGGTGAGCCGCCATTTGTCCGGGTTCGTCTCCCGCCGTCCGTCGATGCCGATGAAGCTCTCCTCGACGAAATCGTCGGCCACCATCGACCAGTCGGCGGCCAGGAACGCGTCGATATCGCGGGTGACCAACATCTCCCATATGGAATGGCGCGCCGCGTCGCTTTCTGGAAACGGATTCTGGAAGGGATCCCGCATGTATTTTCGCCCAGTATTGAAATTCTTTTCATAAATGTCGATTTTCACTGGCCAAATTCCGCGTTCTATGGTCATTTGTCAACGGATAAAGAAAATAATTTGCAGAATGGGTCCTCGATGTCGATCAAGCGCTATGGTGCCGAACAGGTTGGCGCAGGCGGAAAAACATTGCCTTTCGCACGTGCCGTGGAGGCGGGGGGCTGGCTCCATGTCTCCGGTCAGGTCGCGATGGAAAACGGCGAGATCATCGGCGGCAACATCGTCGCCCAGACGCACAAGGCGATCGGCAATCTTCTGGCCATCTTGAAAGAGGCCGGTTACGGTGTCGAGCACGTGGTGAGAGTTGGCGTCTGGCTGGACGATCCGCGCGATTTCTGGAGCTTCAACCGGATCTATCAGGATTATTTCGGAGCTCATCCGCCGGCGCGCGCCTGCGTACAGTCCTCCATGATGGTCGATTGCAAGGTGGAGATCGATTGCGTGGCCTATAAGCCGAAGGACGCCTGAAAGGGGAAGGGCGCCGTTCGATGGATATTTTCGCGACACTACAAGAAGAGAAGGGGCGGTTATCCCAATCGGAGAACCGCATCGCCGATATCCTGCTCAACGATTTCGAGTTTGCGGTGAACGCTTCGATCATCGAGCTTGCCGGCAAGGCCGACGTTTCGCCGCCGACGGTCACGCGCTTCTGCCGGCGCCTCGGCTGCGAGAGCTTTTCCGATTTCAAGGTGCAGCTGGCACGCACACCCTATGTCGGCATGCGCTACCTGAAGCCCGAGCCGAAGAGCCAGGAGCCCGGCGATGTGGCGCAGGACATCATCACCAAGGCGCAGAATGCGCTCTTCCTGCTGCACCGTTCGCTCGACCTTGCAGCGATCGAGCGGGCAGCCGACCGGCTGGCGCAAGCGGAAATGATCTATGCCTTCGGTTCGGGAGGCAACTCCTCGATGATCGCCGGGGAGTTCCAGAACCGTCTCTTCCGCCTGGGATTGCGCATCACCGCGAGTTCCGATCACAGCATGCAGATGATGATGGCGGCGGCCGCACGGCCTGCCGACGTTATTGTCGGCTCCTCCTTTTCGGGACGCAATGCGGAGATGGTGCGCGCCTTCACGCTTGCGCGCGAGGCCAAGGTGCCGACGATCGCGCTTACCCAGAGCGGCAGTCCGGTCGCGCAGGCCGCCGATATCACCGTGCCGGTCAACCTGCCGGAAGGAAACAACATCTATCGTCCGACCTCCACCCGTATCGCCTACATCGCACTGCTCGATATCGTCGCGAGCCTCGTCGCCTACCGCGTCCAGCCGCAGGCGACGGTGACGCTCAGGCGCATCAAGCAGCAGCTGGTGGTGCACAGGGATGGCGACGACCGACAGCTCCTCGGAGACTGACGTGCCAGAAGGAACGCCGATGCCGAAATCCGTAGCGATCGTCACAGGTGCCGCCGGCGACATCGGCCGCGCCATCGCCGCGCGCATGGGCGACGGACACGACACCGTTCTCGTAGCCGACATCAACACTGAGGCGGCGGAGAGGACGGCGCGTGAACTCGGCGGAACGGAGCGCTTCCTGGCCGTTTCCTGCGATGTGACGGACGTCGCAAGCGTGGCCGCAATGGCGCAGACTGCCGCCTCCGTCGGCACCGTGCGCACCCTCGTGAACAATGCGGGTGCCGCCCGAGCGGTCAGCCTGCACGACACCACGCAGGATATTTGGCGCATGGACAATGCACTCAACCTCGAAGCGCCCTTTCTCTGTTTCCGGGCTGTCGAGGAAATGCTGAAAGAGAGCCGGGGTTCGGTCGTCAACATCGCCTCGGTGAACGGCATGAATGTTTTCGGCCATCCGGCCTATAGCGCCGCCAAGGCGGGCCTTCTGCACCTGACGCGACTGATCGCCGTCGAATACGGCAAGTTCGGCATCCGCGCGAATGCGGTGGCGCCGGCCACGGTGCGCACGCAGGCCTGGGAGGCACGCGCAGCCGCCAATCCGCAGGTCTTCGAGGAGGCGAAGCGCTGGTATCCCCTGCAGCGTATCGTCGACCCGAAGGACGTCGCCGAAGCGGTGCATTTCCTTGCCAGCCCCGCCGCCGGAGCCATCTCCGGCATCTGCCTGCCGGTCGACTGTGGGTTGACCGCAGGACAGGCGGAAGTCGCGCGGACCTTCTCGCAATCGATGCACTACTGACAAATCCACCTGGGAGGATGTTCATGCTGCCGGTTCTCTATCGCCTCGAATCTGCCTGGCAACCGGATGGCGGCCCGTTCGGGCGCTTCACCTTCAGCCTCTTCAATCTATCGGGCGGGCCGCTCAGCGCCTTCCGGCTGGTCTACACCTCGCTCACCCGCGTCATTGACCGAGCCGCTTGCGAAAACGCCGTTTTCCTGCGCCGCAACGCCAATTTTCATGAATTCGCGCCGCCCGAAGGACTGACGCTCGCCCATGGCGACCACTGGACGTTCACCGTCAGTGGTCTGCACCGCGAGGCGAAGCATTGCACCGACGGGGCAAAATCGGCCTATCTGACCCTCGCCGATGGCAGCCATGTTCCCGTGGCGGTCTCCGATCTGCGTCTCGAAGGCGCTGCGAGCGAGCTGCCGCCGGTGCGTCTTCCCAAAGGCCGGCTCGAGCTTCCTTTCGCGCTGCAGCCCTGGCCTGCCGAGATCGACGCGGCGCCTGGAGCAGCGGTACCGGACGTCCTCTATCCCGCAGCAGGAAGCAATGCGGACGAGGTCGATGCCGTCTCCAACGTCCTCGCGCTCTTCCATCGGCTGTTTTCGGCCGGACACGCTCCCTTCAGTCTTGCCCCGTCCCCGCAAGGGCTGCCGATCGTCTTCAAGAAAAAAGGGGAACTCGAAGGCGAAGCCTACGGGCTTGCCTTTTCCGATCGGGAGATCCGGCTTGACTATGGAGCGGCGGCCGGCAGGCAATATGCCCTGACGACGCTCGCGCAGTTGATCGACGGCGCGCGAAACCACGGAGGCGAATTCAGGTTTCCCGCCACCGGCGCAATTGCGGATCGGCCACGCTATGGCTGGCGCGGCTGTCATCTCGATGTCTCGCGGCAATTCTACCCGACGGCCGACATCGTGCGGCTCATCGATATTCTCGCTTGGTTCAAGCTCAACATCTTCCACTGGCACCTGACCGACGACGAAGCCTGGCGGCTGGAGATCAAGACCTATCCGACGCTGACGACGCTCGGCGTCATGCGCGGTCCGGACGAACCTATGCTGCCTCAACTCGGCAACGGCGCCGAACCGGTCGGCGGCTTCTACAGCCACGCGGACGTGAAGGCGATCGTCGCGCATGCCGCTGCGCTCAGCATCGAAGTCGTCCCGGAGATCGACATACCCGGCCACAGCACTGCCACGCTCGTCGCGCTTCCCGAACTCTCCGATGGCCAGGAGGCGCCGGAGAGCTACCACTCGGTCCAGGGCTATCCGAACAATGCCCTCAACCCGGCCATCCCGCTCACCTATGAATTCCTAGAGAAGGTGTTCGACGAAATGGTCGAGCTCTTTCCCAGCCGGTATATCCATGTCGGCGGGGACGAGGTGGCCGACGGCTCATGGCTCGCGTCACCGCTGGCGCGAAAGCTCATGGAGCAGGAAGGGATTTCCGGCACCTTCGCGCTGCAGTCCTATTTCCTCAAGAAGGTGAAACAGATGCTGACGGCGCGCGGGCGCAAACTCGTTGGCTGGAACGAGGTCGCGCATGGCGGCGGCGTTGGAACCGAGGGCACGCTGCTGATGGCCTGGGAGAACCCGAAAGTCGGCATCGAGCTTGCGCGCGAAGGCTACGACGTCGTGATGACCCCGGGTCAGGCCTATTATCTCGACATGGCCCAGGCGGATGCGTGGCAGGAGCCCGGCGCGAGCTGGGCCGGCACGGCGACGCCGGCCCACACCTATGCCTATGAGGCGGAAGGAGAGTTCCCGGAAGAGCTGAAGAGCCGGATGAAGGGAGTCCAGGCCTGCATCTGGTCCGAGCATTTCCTGTCGCGCGGTTATTTCAACCGCCTCGTCTTTCCCCGGCTGCCGGCAATCGCCGAGGCGGCCTGGACCCCGAAGGACAAGAAGGATTGGCTGCGCTTTGCCGCGATCGCGCCCTTGAGCCCCATTCTGTGAGTTGAGCCATGCGTGTCGCCGTCGGTGGAATCCATACGGAATGCAGCACCTATTCGCCCGTATTGATGACGGTCGAAGATTTCGGGGTGTTGAGGGGAGAGGACCTCTTGTGGTCGGATTATTTCGGCTTCCTGAGTGCCGAAGGGATAAACCACCTTCCGCTCCTGCATGCACGGGCCGTCCCCGGCGGCCCCGTTTCGCGCCCGGCCTATGACGCCTTCAAGACCGAGTTCCTGGCGCGGCTGAAAGCCGCGCTCCCTCTCGACGGGCTCTATCTCGCCATGCACGGCGCGATCAAGGTCGACGGGATGGACGACGCCGAGGGCGACTGGATCTCCGCCGCCCGCGCCGTCATCGGCCCCGATTGCCCGCTTGCCGTCAGCTATGATCTCCATGGCAATGTCAGTCAGCGGATCATCGATCAGATCGATATCTTCGCGGCCTACCGGACCGCGCCGCATATCGATACGCGCGAGACCATGGTGCGCGCATGGTCGATGCTGGTGGAGGCGCTTCGTTCCAGGAAGCGACCCGGTGTCGCCTGGGCACGGGTGCCGCTTCTCCTTCCCGGAGAACGTACTTCGACGGAGGACGAGCCGGCGGCGAGCCTCTATCGCGTCCTGCCTGAATTCGACAAGCGGCCCGGCATCCTCGACGCCAATCTGATGGTGGGCTACGTCTGGGCCGACGAGCCCAGAGCGACCGCCTGCTCCGTCGTCACCGGCTCGGACAAGGCCACTGCTTCGAAGGCGGCTGAGGAAATCGCTGCAAACTATTGGCAGCAAAGGGACAACTTTCATTTCGGATCGCTCACCGGATCGCTGGCCGACATGCTCGACATCGCCGAGCGGGCGACCACGGCGCCCGTAATCCTCGCCGATTCCGGCGACAACCCCACGGGTGGCGGCGTCGGTGACCGGGCGGATGTGTTGATTGCACTTCTCGAGCGTGGCTGGCGCGATGCGTTGATCGCCGGCATTGCCGATCGGCCGGCCGTCGAAGCCTGTTTCCTGACCGGCGCGGGCGGAACGCTGACGTTGCGGATCGGCGGCAGTCTCGACCCGTCGAGCCCGTCCGCAGAGGTCGAGGCCAAAGTGGTGCGTCTGGATGATCCGGGACCGGTTGCCGAGCGGCAGGCGGTGGTTCAGGTCGGGGGCATAGTGGTCGTGTTGTCGGCGCGACGCCGCCCCTATCATAACATAGAGGACTTTGCCCGCCTCGATCTCCACCCGGGGACCGCGCGGCTGCTCGTCGTCAAGTCCGGTTATCTCTCGCCGGAGCTTGCGCCGATCGCCAATCCGAACCTGATGGCGCTGACGAACGGCGTCGTCAATCAGGATATCGAGAAGCTGGAAAGCCTGCACCGGCAGCGGCCGATCTTCCCCTTCGACCGCGATTTCGAGTTTCACCCCAGCGCCAGCCTGTCCGCTCGCTGGACCTGAGATTGTAGACCCGCCCCGAGTCTCCGGGCGGGTTTCGTCAAGACGTTCCCCTTCCGCGGACTTTGCCCCCTCATGTCTTCCCCGCTGTTGATCGCCATGCGCAATCCGGTCATCCGGACAAGCATGATCGCCATCGTTCTGTTCGGCTTTTCGGGGGCCGCGACGTCGCCCTACCAATCGGTCGTCGGCATCACCGAACTGGGATTGAGCGACGGGTTCTATTCGGCGCTGATCTTCGCAGCGGCACTGGTCAATGTTGCGGTCAGCGTGGCTGTCGGCATCGTCGCCGACCGCGTCGGCAATTACCGGACGCTGATGCTGGCGGTCATTCTCTGCGGGGTTGTCGGTTACGGGTCGGTTTATCTGCTGCCGACGAAGGGAAGCTTCGTACTTGCGGCCCTCATGCTGTTGCCCGTTCACGGCGCACTCAATCCGCTGCTCTTCGCCTATGTCCGCACGGCTGCGAAAGACATGGGCGGCAGGCATGCGGCTGCCGTCAATTCCGGCATTCGTGCAGCCATATCGCTTTCCTGGGTATTGGTTCCCGGACTGGTCGGATTGGTGCTGTCGGCGCGCGGCAGCATGCTGCCGGCCTATCTTCTGGCAAGCCTCGGCTGTCTCGCCAATTTCGTGCTTGTCCTGCGGCTGCTGCCGGAAAAGACGGGCGTGGACGGTGCTTTGGGCAAACGCCTCTCGTTTCTCGCGTCCTTCGGCGAGATATTCTCGCTGCGCGTTCTGGCGCGGCTGCTCGCCATCGCCCTGATCTCGTCAATGCTGCACGTCACTGCGGCGGTGTTGCCGCTGATCGTCACCGGCGCAGCCGGCGGCAAGGTGAGCGACATCGGCATCATCGTCGGTATCGTCGCTTTTCTGGAGGTGGTGTTCATCGTGGTCTGGGGACGTATCCAGTACCGGCTCAGCCATATCGATGCGCTTGCGCTCGGCACGGCAATCTATGTCGTGAACATGGCCCTGCTCGGGCTTTCGACCGAGCGCTGGCACATTTATGCGTTGACGCTCATCAGCGCTTTCGGCGCAGCGGCGCTGATCAGCATCCCGATCACCTATCTGCAGGAACTGATCGCGGACCGGCCCGGTCTGGGCAGTTCGCTGATTTCGGTGAACGTCTTCCTGGGCGCGGGATTCGGCGCCGCTCTTTTTGCGCTCGGAACGCGCATCAGCGACTATTCGGGAACCGCGCTTCTAAGCTCGCTTGCGGGCGTCGCCGGGCTCTTGCTGTTGCTTTTCCTGGATGGCGACCCCCGAGGAAAAGCGTCTGCGTCCTGAAGAAGACAGATGCTGCTCGGCCTCATCTTCAACCACCCCTCATTCCTGTGCCTGTCACAGGAATCGAGCCAGCCCAAGTTCTTGGGCTGGAAAGGCTCTTCCGCGCCGCAGACGCGGCGCTGCTCCCCATCCCTGTGACGAGCACAGGGATTGGGGCGGAGGGGTGCGGTACTGACTGTGTTCACTGAAACTGCATAGCGACCAAGATCACTCGCCCAATATGCCCGGCAGGCGCAGGCCCTTTTCACGAGCGCAGTCTACCGCAATGTCATAGCCTGCATCGGCGTGGCGCATGACGCCCGTTGCCGGGTCGTTCCACAGGACCCGTTCGATGCGGCGCGCCGCATCGTCCGTACCGTCGCAGCAGATCACCATGCCGGAATGCTGCGAGAAGCCCATGCCGACGCCGCCGCCGTGGTGCAGCGACACCCAGGTTGCGCCGGAGGCGGTGTTGAGAAGCGCGTTCAGCAGCGGCCAGTCGGAGACCGCGTCGGAGCCGTCCTTCATCGCCTCGGTCTCGCGGTTCGGCGAGGCGACGGAGCCGGAATCGAGGTGATCGCGGCCGATGACGATGGGGGCCTTCAGTTCGCCGCTGCGCACCATTTCATTGAAGGCGAGGCCGAGGCGGTGACGATCGCCGAGTCCGACCCAGCAGATGCGTGCGGGCAGGCCCTGGAAAGCGATGCGCTCGCGCGCCATGTCGAGCCAGTTGTGCAGGTGCTTGTTGTCCGGCAGCAGCTCCTTCACCTTCCGGTCGGTCTTGTAAATGTCTTCCGGATCGCCGGAGAGCGCCGCCCAACGGAACGGGCCGATGCCCCTGCAGAACAGCGGACGGATATAGGCCGGCACGAAGCCGGGGAAATCGAAGGCGCGCTCGAGACCTTCGTCCTTGGCCACCTGGCGGATGTTGTTGCCGTAGTCGAGGGTCGGGACGCCGGAATCCCAGAAGGCGAGCATCGCCTCGACATGGTCGCGCATCGAGGCGCGGGCGGCCTTCTCGACAGCCTTCGGGTCGCTCTCGCGCTTGGCCTTCCATTCGGCCATCGTCCAGCCCTTCGGCAGATAGCCGTTGATCGGATCATGCGCCGAGGTCTGGTCCGTGACCATATCGGGGCGGATGCCGCGACGGACCATTTCCGGGAGGATATCGGCTGCATTGCCGAGCAGGCCGACCGATTTCGCCTCGCCGGCTTTCGTCCAGCGCTCGATCGTTTCCATGGCTTCTTCGAGCGTCTCGGCCTTCTCATCGAGATACCGGGTGCGCAGGCGGAAATCGATCGAGTCCGGGTTGCATTCGACGGCGAGGCAGCAGGCGCCGGCCATGACGGCGGCGAGCGGCTGGGCACCACCCATGCCGCCGAGGCCGCCCGTCAGGATCCACTTGCCTTTCAGGTTGCCGCCGTAATGCTGGCGGCCGGCCTCGACGAAGGTCTCATAGGTGCCCTGGACGATGCCTTGCGTGCCGATATAGATCCACGAGCCGGCGGTCATCTGGCCGTACATGGCAAGACCCTTCTTATCCAGCTCGTTGAAATGATCCCAGGTCGCCCAGTGCGGCACGAGATTGGAGTTGGCGATCAGCACGCGCGGAGCGTCCCTGTGCGTGCGGAAGACGCCGACCGGCTTGCCGGACTGGACGAGGAGGGTCTCGTCTTCGTTGAGGTCCTTCAGTGCCGCGACGATGCGGTCGAAATCGGCCCAGGTGCGGGCTGCGCGGCCGATGCCGCCATAGACGACGAGCTCGTGCGGATTTTCGGCGACATCAGGGTCGAGATTGTTCATCAGCATGCGGAGCGGCGCTTCCGTCAGCCAGCTCTTGGCGCTGATCTCGGTGCCGCGCGGGCTGCGCACTTCGCGAATATTGTGGCGCGGATTGTTCATGTTCATGCCTCGCTCCCTGTCCTTTTGAGCTCTTTAGCGACTGTTTCGATGCGTTCCAGAATGGCTTTCAGCGGACGGCGTAGCCTGTCGGCTTTCGCCCTGTCCAAAGCGAAGGGCGGTGCTTCCGTCGCCAGATGCGTCGATTGCGCCAGTTCCATCTGGATCGCGTGCACGCCCTGTTCCGGGCGGCCATAGTGACGGGTCGTCCACCCACCCTTGAAACGGCCATTGAGGATATGGCTGTAACCGTCTGCTCCGGCTGCGATTTCTGCGGCTGCCCGTTCAATTTCAGTGGCGCAGGTCTTTCCCATATCGGTGCCGATATTGAAGTCCGGCAGCCGGCCTTCGAAGAGGAAGGGAATATGCGAGCGGATAGAATGGCAATCGTAAAGCACGGCCACGCCGTGGATCGCCTTGACACGCGCGATCTCTGCGGCGAGCGCCGCGTGATAGGGCGCATGGAATTCGCGCAGGCGCTCTGCTATGTCGGCCTCCGTTGGGCCTTTGCCTTCTTTCCAGATAGACAGACCATCGAAATCGGTTTCGGGCACGAGCCCGGTGGTGTTCTGGCCGGGATAGAGGCTGACGCCTGCAGGATCGCGATTGGCATCTATGACGTAGCGGTGAAAGGTCGCGCGAACCGCGGTCGCGTCCGGCAGAAGACCTTGGTAGAGATCGTGGATGTGCCAGTCCGTGTCGGCGAGGATGCGGCCATTGTCGTTGAGCCGTTCCCGGATCGAGGCAGGCACGTCGGTGCCCGTGTGCGGAAAGCCGAGGATGACGGGCGAGCTGCCCTGCCGGACTTCGAAGACGGCCATGTCAGTTCTCCAGTTTCGGAAGAATGCCCGCGGAGACGGCGGCAGCCAACCGGCCCGACGCGACGAGATCGCCCGCGGCCTTGAGGTCGTCGGCCATGTAGCGGTCTTCCTCGATACTGGAGGAGACGCTGCGCACGGCTGCGGCAGCCTTTTGAAGTTCCGGGCTGGTGGTGAGCGGGGCGCGGAACTCGATGCCCTGCACTGCGGCGAGCGCCTCGATGCCGATGATCGAAAACAGGTTTTCCGTCATCTGCAAAAGCCGGCGCGCACCGTGGCAGGCCATGGACACGTGGTCTTCCTGGTTCGCCGAGGTCGGCGTCGAGTCGACGGAGGCCGGATGGGAGAGCTGCTTGTTTTCCGACATCAGCGCCGCCGAAGTGACCTCGGCGATCATCAGTCCGGAGTTGAGGCCCGGCTTCTTGGCCAGAAAGGGCGGCAGGCCGTAGCTGAGCGCAGGGTCGACCAGAAGGGCGATGCGGCGCTGGGAAATGGCGCCGATTTCGCACACCGCGAGCGCGATCTGGTCGGCGGCAAATGCGACCGGTTCGGCATGGAAGTTGCCTCCGGAAACGACGGAATTGTCCGAAAGCACCAGCGGATTGTCGGTGACGGCATTGGCTTCGATCGTCAACGTGGCTGCGACGGAGCGCAGGAGATCGAGGCAGGCGCCATCGACCTGCGGCTGGCAGCGGATGCAATAGGGGTCCTGAACCCGCTCGTCGCCCTCGATATGGCTCTGGCGAATTGGGGAGCCGGTCAGCAGCTGCCGCAAGGCGGCGGCCGTGTCGATCTGGCCTTTGTGGCCGCGCAGCGTGTGGATATCCGGATGGAAGGGGGCGGAAGAGCCCATGGCCGCATCGGTCGAAAGGGCGCCGGTGATGAGGGCGGCCTGGCCGGCGCGGTGCGCGCGGAAGAGCCCGGCAAGGGCGAGAGCCGTGGAGACCTGCGTACCGTTGATCAGCGCCAGGCCTTCCTTGGCAGCAAGCGTTACCGGCGAGAGCCCCGCCGCCTTCAATGCAGCGTCGCCTTTCATGCGTTCGCCGGCAAAGAAGGCTTCGCCATGACCCATCATCACGGCGGCCATATGGGCAAGCGGCGCCAGGTCGCCGGAAGCGCCGACCGAGCCTTTTTCGGGAATGAGCGGGATCACGCCTTTGTCCAGCATCGCTTCGATCAGCCGGACGAGCTCCAGCCGAACGCCGGAGGCGCCGCGGCCGAGCGAGATCAGCTTGAGCGCCATGATCAGGCGCACGATGTTCTCCGTGAGCGGCTGGCCCACGCCGCAGCAGTGCGAGAGGATCAGATTGCGCTGCAACGTCGCCACGTCGGAGCTGTCGATCTTGATCGAGGCCAGTTTGCCGAAGCCCGTGTTGATGCCGTAGACCGGCGCATTGCCCGCCACGATCTCGGCGATCCGCGCTGCGGCCTTGGCAATGCCGGCATCGAAGGCGGCATCGAGGCGCGCCGGTGCGCCGATCCAGTAGATCGTTTCGAGGTCACTGAGCGGAACGGAGCCGGGCCTGAGAATGACGGTCATCGGAGAATCCTTTCACCCTTGAAGATCCGCTCCCGAAGGGGATTGAAACCGATGCGGTAGATCAATTCCGCCGGTTGATCGATGTTCCAGATGGCAAGATCCGCAGACTTGCCGGCTTCGATCGTGCCGGTCTCTCCGAGGATCCCGAGCGCACGGGCGGCCTCACGGGTAACGCCTGCGAGGCATTCCTCCAGCGTCAGGCGGAAAAGCGTCGCGGACATGTTCAAGGTGAGGAGCAGCGAGGTCAGCGGCGAAGTGCCGGGGTTGCAATCGGTAGCGATGGCGATGCGCGTTCCGGCTTCTCGGAGTGCTTCGACAGGCGGAAGCTGCTTTTCCCGGAGGGTGTAGAAAGCCCCGGGCAGGAGGACGGCGACCGTACCGGCCTTCGCCATGGCGGCGGCTCCCGCAGCGTCGAGATATTCGAGGTGGTCGGCCGAGAGAGCGCCGTAGGAAGCAGCGAGCTTCGCGCCGCCGAGATCGGAAAGCTGTTCGGCGTGAAGCTTCACGGGCAGGCCGAGCGACTTCGCCCTGTCGAAGACCGAAGCGATTTCCGCCGGTGAAAAGGCTATGCCTTCACAGAATCCGTCGACGGCGTCGGCGAGCCCTTCGGCGTGAGCTGCGGTGAGGCCCGGCAGGACGACTTCGGCGATGTAGTCGCCGTTGCGTCCGCGAAATTCCGGCGGGGTCGCATGGGCTGCGAGATAACTGGTGACGATGCGCACCGGGCGCAGGCTTTCCAGCCGGCGGGCGGCGCGCAGCATCTTGAGTTCGGCCTCGACGTTGAGACCGTAGCCCGACTTGACCTCGACGGTGGACACGCCTTCGGCGAGAAGGGTGTCGAGCCGTGGAAGTGCGGCCTCCACGAGTGCCTCGACGGAAAGGGCGTTGGTTGCCTCGACGGTCGAAGCGATGCCGCCTCCGGCACGCGCGATCTCCTCATAGGTCGCGCCTTCGAGGCGGAGCTGGAACTCCCGGGCGCGGTTGCCGCCATGAACGATATGCGTGTGGCAGTCGATCAGCGCCGGGGTGACCCAGCGGCCTTCGCAATCGAAGACCTGGTCGGCGCGAGCAAGCTCCGAAGGCAGACCGGCTTCGGGACCGGCATAGACGATCCGCTCGCCGCGAACGGCGATAACGCCGTCTTCGATGATCCCGAGTGGGCCCAGCTCCTCACGAAGTGTGGCAAGGCGTGCATTGCGCCAGAGGCTGGTTCTGGCAGGATTTGGGTTTTCGTTTCCGTCCATAGGTACCGCCCTTCTTCGCCAATAATGTATATACATAATACCGGCGATGACAAGTGAGAAATATGATCCCTGAGATAACGCGGTGGGAGCTGCCGGCCAGAAGCACGGAAACAGGCACAGAAAAGCCCCGAACTTCCGTCCGTGGCTTATCGAGAGAATTGAGGTCTGGCCTGCGTCGGCGACTATGCGGAAGCGGGAAGCTATTCCGCCGCCGCAGTCGCCAGGCGCCGCCGATGGGATCGCAGTCCTGCATATAGGACGGCGAGCGAAGCCACCGGAAACAGTGCCGCGAAGAAGCCGAGATCCGCGGCAGCCGTATTCTCGAGCACCCGTCCGCCGATCGCCGTGCCGGTCGCGATGCCGAGATAGATCGCCGAGGCCTTGAGCGACAGGGTCAAATGGGCAACCTCCGGGGCGAAGCCGACGATACGGCTCGCCTGGGCCGGCGGAAACGCCCAACCTACGATCCCCCATGGCACCATTATGCCGATCAGCAGCAAGCCGGCGAGATCGCGCGTGAGGAAGTGCAGGCCGAAGGCGATCATCAGCGAGACCGCGAGCGCGGAGATCAGCGAAGCCGTCACCACGCGCGTGGCGCCGAGCCGGTCGGCCAGATAGCCGCTGGAGAGATTGCCGATCACCGCGCCGACCCCGAAGGCGAGCAACAGCCCCGGCAGCGCCAGTTGCGAAAGCCCGGCTCCGTCGATCGCCAGCGGGGCGAGGTAGGAGATGATCATGAAGCCGCCGGTGAGATACAGAAACGTCACCATGAGCGACGAGGCCACGCCCGGACGGCCGATGGCGCCGAAGCGCTCGGACATTGTCAGCTTCGTTCCGCTGAGGCCCCGCGGCAGGCGCAGCCAGAGCACGGCAGCGCAGGTGAGCCCAAGCAGAGCGACCGCCCCGAACGTGCCGCGCCATCCCCAGAAGGCGGCAATCAGCGCGCCGAGGGGCGCGCCGAGCGCCACGGCGAATGTGGTACCGCCCACCACGATTGAAATCGCCAATGCGCGGTGCTCCGGTCCTGCAAGTGAAACCGCCGTCGCTTGCGCCGTGGCGGCAAACAGTCCGCTTGCCATTCCCATCACGATCTGGGCGAGGAGCAGCGTGGTGAAGGAGACGCTCATCGCCGCGATGCAGTTGCAGACGACGAAGACGAGCATTGCAGTCACCAGCAGCCGACGCCGGTCCGCCGCGCCGGCCAGGGCCGAAAGCAGCGGCGCGCCGATGGCATAGGAAAGCGAGAACAGCGTGATCAGGTGCCCCGCATGGGGAATGGTCGTGTGCGTGTCGGCGGCGATCGACGGCAGAAGGCTCGAAAAGACGAAGCCGACCGTGCTCATCGTGAAAGAGCCAACGGCGAGCCAGATGATGCGCTTGTCCATCGGGAGACCCCGCTTGTTCAAAAGATATTGAACTATTGAACTTGGTTGCTAGCCGTGTCAATATGCCGAGACTGCCAATCGTTGATCCAATGACCCTACCGCATCCCACCGCCGATCAGATCACCCTGTCCAATGTCCTAGCGGCCCTCGGCGATCCGACGCGCCTGGCGATCGTGGGCTATCTCGCCCGCCGCGCCGGACGGCCGACCATGTGCCTGAACTTCACGGATTTCGGCTCCAAGACCAATATCAGCTATCATCTGGCCAAGCTGCGCGAGGCGGGCATCACGCGTACCGAGGTCTCCGGTACCAGCCGGTTGATCACGCTGCGGCGGGACGATCTCGACATCCGATTTCCCGGCCTCCTCGATTCCATTATCGCCGCCGCGGTGGACCTGCCCATGGTCAGGAAGATCGAGGATGCAGAGGAGGAGGCCCTGGCACAAGGCGAGGCGCGATAAAGGTTTGCGAACCGCCGGCCTCTTCTTCAGGCAGGGTGATGGCGCCTAGCTGAGTGCCGCTCGACCAGCGCGACGAATTGCCGGCCCGCCACATCCAGCCTGCCGCTGTTGTCGATGACCGTCACGTCGGCATCGGCGATGACGTCGGGTGCCTGCCGCGTCAGGCGGCGGAGCACGTCTTCCTCGCTCTCCCGGCCGCGCTCCGCCAGCCGCTTCGCCAGCACCGGCGGCTCGGCGGTGATCACCGCAACCGCGATCGTACCGAACGCCTGACGAATGGCGGGGAGGGCGGCGCGGCTGCCGTTTACGATCGCGGTCATGCCTGTTGCGATCTTTTCGGCGATCTCTGCCGGGATGCCGTAGCTCAACCCATGCGCCTGCCACGAAACGGCGAAAGCGCCGCTCCGGCTCATCTCCTCGAATTCGGCGTCGGACACACTTTCGTGCACCTCGCCGCCTGCATCCGACGGTCTTGTGATCGCCCGCCGGACGAAGAGAATATCGGGCCGCGGCGCAAAATGGCGGGCGGCAAAGCCCATGACGCTGTCTTTCCCGGCACCGCTCGGACCGACGACGACGATGAGCGTTCCGGATACTCGATCGGCGGTGGTCATGCGACACGCCGTCCTTCGCGCCAGACCGAGCGGACGACCGGTATGCCCTCCGGCCGGCGAACGCGCGCGATGTCGGCGCGCAGCCCCACGGCGATCCGCCCGCGATCTCCGAGCCCGACTGTGCGGGCGGGCGTCGCCGTCACCATCGCAATGGCCTCGGGAAGGCCGATCGATTCGACCTCGTCTGCCAGTATGAAAGGCGCATGGATCAGGCTGAAGGGAACGTAATCGGAAGAAAGCACGTCGAGGACGCCGCGCTTCGCGAGATCGCGCGCGGCGATATTGCCGGAATGTGACTTGCCGCGGACGATATTGGGCGCGCCCATCAATACGCTGAGGCCTGCGCGGTGCGAGGCTTCCGCCGCCTCGAAGCTTGTCGGGAACTCCGCAAGGCGAATGCCGTAGCCGATCGATTCTTCGACATGCTCGACCGTCGCATCGTCGTGGCTGGCGACCGTGATGCCGCGCTCGGCACAGGCTTTTGCGAGCGCGTTTCGATGCGGTGTCGCATAGCGGGCCGAGAGCGCCTGCTGACGCTCGATGAATGCGGCGAAGGCATCGTCGGTAAGGCCGCGCTTGGTTTTGTAGTAGAGCGTGTACTGGTCCATCGTCTGGAACTGGCGCTGCCCGGGCGCGTGGTCCATCAGCGAAACCAGACGGACCTGCGGGTCGTTCCGGAAGTCCTCATAGTGCTCCAGCACGTCGGCGGTCGACACTTCGCAGCGCAGATGGATCAGGTGATCGGCCCGCAGACGGCCCTCTTGCTTGGCCTGGGCGAGCGCATCGGCCATGCTGCGCATCTCGCCCTTCGGAAAGCCGCTGTCCTCGTCCGAGCCCAGGCGCAGACAATCGAAGACGGTGGTGATGCCGGAGGTGACGACCTGGGCGTCATGGGCCTGGATGGCCGCGATCTTCAGCCAGCGAACCCCGGGGCGCGGAGAATAATGCGCCTCGAGATGGTCGGTGTGCAGTTCGACCAGCCCGGGCAGCAGGTAGTCACCCTCGAAATCCTCGCCCGTGGCGCTCGCCCCTTCGGAGATGTCGGCGATCCGGCCGTCGCGGATCAGCACCGAACCGTCGAGGATCCGGTCCTCCAGAACGATGCGGGCGTTGGTCAAAACCTGTTCTTTGGGCATGTCATGCAATCTTTCGTTCGGATGCGCCGCCAAGCGGCAGCAGGGAATGGATGGTGAAAGGAGCGCTGCGGCGCTCTTCGGCGAAAAGCGCAATCGTCGAGACGGCAAGCGGCTTGCCGATGAATTCGGCGAAGACCGTTTCGAGCGCCATTCTCATGGGCCGCTGCATTTCTTCCGGCACCGGCCCCGTCAGTGTCAGATGGAACTGGAACTCCTCGAAGACGTATGGGTAGCCCCATGCGGCCAGGTACTCGCGCTGCCGCTGCGTAAGCCTCTCCGGATTGCGGCGGGCGAGATCGGCTTCCGAAAGCGGCGCCCGGAATGGCTCGAAACGGCGAACCGCCTGCTCCGCAAGGCGCTGCAGGGGCGGACAAGGCTCGGCGGAGACGAGCGCGAAGAAGGGGCCGATCTGATGCAGGACGATCTCCGGCACTTCGAACGACTCGATCTCCGCGGCGAACTCGTCGAAAGCCGCGATCAAGTCGGCTTCACGGCGGCTGGAGCTAAGCCCGAAGGGTGCCTTCAGCGTCCCGTGGAAACCGTAACGGCGGGGCTCGGTCGTCAATGCCATCTGCTCTTCACGTCCTATTCCCGGATTTTCCGGGCAGTCCAGGGCGCCGCCGGTGAACGCGTCGCGTCCCAGCCAACGCGAAGCGGTCTGCGACAGCCGGTCATCGGACGGCGGCGCGAAGTAGATTGCATAGCGCACGGGTTCACACTTTCTTCATCAGTCGCCTCGACGCAGTTTGCCCCGAGTCGATGGTTCGCGGGATGAAATGCGCAGCTAGCCGATTTGCATGACAACATCATGATGACATCGGCTCAGAACGCAAATCGGTTCGGAGCGGGATGGATTGTTTGCAGCTTCGCCTGCTCCCGCTCCAGTTATCAGAATCAGTTCGTCACTATCCGAATCGGCCGATCCGTTTCTAGATCACAATGATTCTAGGTCGGGTCGACCCAAAAAACATGAACGTGATCGATTCCAAGAAGTTGAGACGCGGGATGCGGGCGGAAAACCGCACACTTTTCCTCATCCCGCTCTAGTGTGTACGGCCAATGAGGCGCGATCGGCAGAGATTGGAGATGCTGTCGAAAACGAACACGACCATCAAGATCAGCAGCACCATATAGGCGACATTTTCCCAATCCGAATTTGTGCGCATCGCCTCCCACAGCTTTAGGCCGATCCCGCCGGCGCCGACGGCGCCGATAATGGTGGCCGAACGCGTGTTCGACTCCCAGAAATAGAGGGCCTGGCTGGCAAAGACCGGCAGGACCTGCGGCAGCACGCCGAAGCGCTGCACGGCGACCGGCGCGGCGCCGACCGATTTGACGCCCTCACGCTGCTTGTCGTCGATATTCTCGAGCGCTTCGGAGTAAAGCTTGCCCAGCGTGCCCGTGTCGGTGAAGAAGATCGCCGAGATGCCCGCGAGCGGCCCGGGCCCGAAGGCGCGCGTGAAGAACAGCGCCCAGATGAACATGTCGACCGACCGCAGGAAATCGAAGAAACGCTTCACGAACTGATTGGTGAGGCGGCTCGGCGTGATGTTGCGCGCCGCGAGGAAGCAAAGCGGGAAGGCGATGAAGGAGGCGAAGAGCGTTCCGACGAAAGCCATGACGATCGTCTGCAGGAGCTTGGTCCACACGTCCAGATGCTGCCATTCCGCATTGTAGAGGATGTTGTTCCAGGCAAGGGAGAGATTTGAGCGCGCCGGATCGATCCGTTCTCCGGAAACGATCAAGGAGGCGACTTCGCTGTAGGGCTTCCCGAAGAAGGGCGAGTTGGTGTCGAAGAGGAAATTCACCCAGCCGAAGAAGCGATTGCGGATGGAGATCTCGTCGCCCTCCACTTCGGCCCAGCCGGTGGCGCCGAAGGACAGCGTCACCTTCTCGCCCGGGCGCTTCTGGATCGCCCAGGAGGGAAGGGGTCCTTCCGGCGTCACGTTGTCCGCGCCGTCGACCTGAAGCACGAGCGTCTCGCCCGAGTGTGTGACTGTCACCAGCTTTTCGGCGACGTCGATACGCGTGGAGCTATCGAACTTCACCACGGCGTGCGTGACGACTTCTTCGGTGCGGGTTGTGGCGGCATCTTCCTGCGGCGTCGAATTCGTGTCGGCGCCGCGCGCCGCGTTGGGCGCCATGAAGCTGAACGAGGAGGCGGTCTTTGGCTTCTGGACTTGCGCCGCGGCCGCCGGAGCGGCGACGGTTCGCGTCACCGTCTCCTTTTCGAGCGTGACCCATTCCGGGCTCGGATCGTCTCCAAGCGGCGAATTGCGCCCGAAGGACACGCTCATCGTTCCATCGGGTGCGACGGCGATCTCGGGCCGCACTTCGTAAGATACCCAGTCTGCGAGATAGGTGCCGGCAATCCCCCAATTGGCATTGGCGAGCACGTGCCCGATCGAGAAGAACCACCAGCTGAAGATCATGTAAAGAACGACGCCAGCCGTTATCAGTGCCGTGCTGCGCCGCTTGGCGGCCGACGACTGCAGGAGATGCGGGTGGCGCGCTGCGATAGCTTCCATTTCGCGCGCATCGAGGTTTGTCGAGGCAATCATGGTGCGGTCCTATTGCGCAAGCTGAAAGGCCTGGTCGCCCACGAGGCGGCGGCGAAGCCAGGCGGAGAACTGATCGACGGCGAAGATCGTGGCGAAGAGCAGGAGGACGATCGCGAGCGTCTTCGCTTCATGCCCCTGGCCGATCGACAGGCGCAGGAGTTCCCCGATGCCGCCCCCGCCGACGGCGCCGATGATCGTCGAGGCGCGCACGTTGATTTCGAGCCGGAGCAGAAAATAGCTGGTGAAATTGGGCAGCACCTGGGGGACCATGCCGAACCAGACCCGCTCGATCCAGTTGGCGCCGACGGCACGCAGACCTTCCTCCGGTTTCATGTCGGCATTCTCGACCACTTCGAAGAACAGCTTGCCGAGCGCGCCGATCGTGTGGATCGACACCGCAGCGATGGCGGGAATAGGCCCAAGCGAAAGGATTGCCAGGAAAAAGCCGGCGATGACGACTTCCGGAAAGGCGCGCAGGATTTCCATCAGCCGGCGTACGATGCCCCTGATCCAGGGATTGGGCATCAGATTTTTCGCGGCGAGGAAGCACAGGATGAAGCCGAAGAAGACGCCGATGACAGTCGAAAAGATGGCGATGTTCACGGTCTCCAGCATCTTGTGAACATATTCCGGGACGTAGAAGCTCTCGGTCACATAGAGGCGCCCATCCGGGTAATTGTATTTGAAACTGCCGTCGTCATAGGGCGAAGGCAGGTCGAAGAGGGCGCGAACGATCTCTATCGGATCGCGCGGCATGAGATGTCCGACGAAATCGAAGAAGTGCGGCAGCCGGTCGAAGAACTTGCCCGCGTTCGACTCGTTCGCGAACCAGAGCGAACTGAAAAGCGTCAACGCGAGAAATGCGAGACCGAGCCAGGTATAGAGACGCCGGCGATTGTTGAGCTCCTGCCAGTGACGCTCGATAAGAGCGCCGTTCTCGCTGAGGTGCCGTGTAGACACGGAAGTGGCCATTGGGTTTCCGGCTGGGGGCCGGCCTCTAGAGCGCTTCCGTGAAGAGGAAGTGCGTCGTTTCAAAAAGTGGGATCGTTTGATCGAGACGATCCGGAGCGGGCGGCTGCAGGTGCCCGATAGTCGAACGCCGGCCGCAGCTTGGCGGCCGGCGCAGGATGGCGCGTTCGGCGATCAGCCGCCGATCGTCGCCTTGCGCGCGTCGATGATCGGCTTGTAGAAGTCGCTGTTGACCTCGACGAAACCGGTGAAGTCGCCGCCCTGGATGGCGGAGAAGCAGGCGGCGTCGGTCTTCGGCAGATCCATCATGAACTGCTTGAACTTGGCCTTCATGTCGTCGTTCAATGCGGTGCGCACGACGATCGGGCCGTTCGGGATCAGCGGCGACTTCCACAGTTCGACGAGGTCGTTCATGTCGACGATACCTTTGTCGACCATCTTGCGCAGGTTGCCCGAGGTGTAGCCGTCCTTGAACTCGCCGACGCCCGAGCCGAAGGTCGTGCCGGCATCGAAGGTGCCCTTCACGACTTCAAGCACGAGGTTCTCGTGACCGCCGCCGAAGCCGGTCTCGCCGAAATATTCCTTGACCGGCGCGCCGATCGCTTCCGGCAGGGTGACGAGGGGAACGAGATAGCCCGAGGTCGAGTCCGGATCGGCGAAGCCGAGCTTCTTGCCCTTCAGGTCTTCGAGCTTTGTAATGCCCGAGTCCTTGCGGGCGACCATGATCGAATAATAGCCCGTGGAGCCGTCGGTCTGGATGGTCGTCAGGATCGGCTCGACCGCGTCAGCCTTGGCGAGATAGATCTTGGCATAGCCGGAGGCGCCGAGTTCGGCGTAATCGAGCGTGCCGCCGAGGAGGCCCTGGATCACGCCGTCATAGTCGGCCGCCGGGAAGAGGGAGACCTTCTCGACGCCGATGGCTGCCGGGAGCTGATCGACGAGGCACTGATAGTTGCGCAGGCGGTCGGCTTCGTTTTCGCCGCCGATGATGCCGACGCGGAATTCCTTCAGGTCTTCGGCCTGTGCGTGGCCGACGAGGGCGAAAAGCGCGACCGCGCTCAGAAGAGCTTTTTTAAGCATTGGGTTCGTTCTCCCGTTTTCCCGGACGCGCCGGGGTCTTTCTCGGTTTCGAAAAGGCGCCCTTGACGCGGGCATTCGATCGCGGCGGACCTTAAGGGCCGGCCAGTGCCAGCGGCTTCAAGCCGGCCGATGCTGTTTCCCGCGGGGGTTCCGCGGGGATGTTGATGCTGGTCGAGGTCATCGACTCCTCGATCGCCGTTTCCGCGCCATAGACCGCCGCGACCGCGGCGGCGGTCAGATCCCTCGGCTGCCCGTCGAAGACGACCCGGCCATGCGCCATGCCGATGACCCGCTCGCAATAGTTCCGCGCGGTATCGAGCGTATGCAGATTGGTAATCACGGTGATGCCGTCGCGCTCGTTGATGTCGCGCAGCGCGTCCATCACGATCTTGGCGTTGAGCGGGTCGAGCGACGCGATCGGCTCATCGGCGAGCAGCACCTTCGGCTGCTGCATCAGCGCGCGGGCGATTGCGACGCGCTGCTGCTGCCCACCCGAGAGCGTGCCGGCCGGCTGAAGGGCGGTCTGTTCGATCCCCAGACGCTCCAGTGCACCGATCGCCATGATGCGCTCTTCGCGGCTGAACATGTTGAGGACGCTCAGTACGGTGGATCGATGGTTGAGCCGCCCGAGGAGAACATTGGTCAGCACGTCGAGGCGAGGCACCAGATTGAACTGCTGGAAGATCATCGCGCAGTCGCGCTGCCACTTGCGCAGAGCCGCCCCCTTGAGCGAGGAGACCTGTACGCCGGCGAATTCGATCGAGCCGAAGGAGGGGTCCACGAGACGGTTTATCATGCGCAGGAGTGTCGACTTGCCGGCGCCGGAGCGGCCGATAATGCCAACCATCTGACCCTGCGGTATGTCGAAGGTAACCGAGCTGACGGCTGTCTTCTTGCCGAACTGGCGGGTTACGTTCTTCAACTGAAACATTGGCAGCAGTTCCTCTTTCGGGGAGACCGGTCATCGGTATGACCCTGCCATATCCGCGCTTCATGAAAGCGCAGTGTCAGTTTCGTGTAGGTTCTGTAACAGTGCACAGGTGCGGTTCATGAACCTCGAACGCTCCGGCCGAAGTCATCGTGACCTGTGAGACCCGTCACCCCCGCAGCCTGCAGCGCAGGTCGGCTTCCAGCCGCGGATCGAACGGCAGCGGAAGTGCGGATTGGTCGGTGCCGAAGCCGTAGCATTCCGACGTGCGGCAAAGGACCTCATTCGAACTCCGAGCTGGCACGTCATAGACGAAGCCTCGGGAAATAGCCTAATGCGAGGAGAGGGCCAATCAACACGTTGAGATCACGAGGCGACAAAGTGCCCGGGGGAAACCTCATTGTACTGGATTGGTACAATCTTGTAATCGACCGGACGGATCGGACTTTTTATCTCCTCATTGCTGATATGGCCCTTTCCCCGGCGGCGATCCGGATCGGGGACCGGCACCGCGGAAATCAGTTTCTTCGTATATGCGTGCTGCGGATTGCCGAAGACCGCAGCGCGAGGGCCCACTTCAACGATTTCACCAAGGTACATGACTGCAACGCGATGGCTGACGCGTTCGACGACGGCCATATCGTGGGAAATGAAGAGGAAAGCAAGATTGAGGCTCTGTTGCAAATCCAGCAGCAGATTGATCACCTGTGCCTTGATCGAAACGTCGAGAGCCGAGACGCTCTCGTCGGCGACGATCACCTTCGGATCGAGCGCCAGCGCCCGGGCTATACAGATGCGCTGACGCTGGCCGCCGGAAAACTCATGCGGGTAGCGCGAAGCCATGTCGGCTGTCAGTCCGACCTTGACCAGGAGATCGGCCACCAGATCACGTGCCTGTTTGGCGGTTCCCATCTCGTGTTCGAGATAGGGTTCGGCGATTGCAGCACCTATCGGCATGCGTGGGTTGAGGCTCGCGAAGGGATCCTGGAAGATCATCTGGACGGTCTTGCGAATCTCGCGCATTCCGCTTGTATCAAGCGTCAAGATCTCGGTTCCATCCACCAGAACGGAGCCGGCCTGCGGCTCGATCAGGCGCATAATCGCACGACCGGTCGTCGACTTACCGCAACCGGATTCACCGACCAGAGATAGAGTTTCGCCGGCATGGAGGTCGAAGGAAACGTTTTCGACCGCATGGACGCGGCCACTCAAGCGGCTGAACAGGCCGGAATGGATGTCGAAATGCTTAGTGAGGTTCCTGACTTCGAGCACCGGGCGTTTCCCGAGTGCAACCTTATCTGCCGTCTCGACCGGAATATCGGAGAGCCCGGTCGCCGTATCGACGACAGGGAAGCGCATAGGCCGATCCCTGCCGCCCATCGAGCCAAGGACGGGAACGGCGGACAGAAGCGCACGCGTATACGGGTGTCTGGCGCGGAAGAAGATATCGCTCGTTGGGCCTGATTCCACCTGCTCGCCGCGATACATTACCACCGTCCGGTCGGCAATTTCGGCAACGACGCCCATATCGTGCGTGATGAAGAGCACGGAGGTTCCCTCTTCCTCCTGCAGCGTTTTGATGAGATCGAGAATCTGTCCCTGGATGGTGACGTCAAGTGCTGTCGTCGGCTCGTCGGCAATCAGCAGCTTTGGTCGTGAGGCAAGTGCCATGGCAATCATTACGCGCTGGCGCATACCACCGGAAAACCGGTGCGGATACTCATCGAAACGGGAGGCGGCCGATGGAATGCGCACCTTTTCCAACAACCGGATGGTCTCGGCCCTGGCGTCCCGCTTGCTCATCTGCGAGTGGCAGAGAAGCGCTTCGGAGATCTGGTCGCCGATAGTGAAGAGCGGATTGAGGCTTGTCATAGGCTCCTGAAAGATCATCGCAACATCGTTTCCGCGCACCTGCCGCATGGTGGTCTCAGGCAGTTGCAGAATATCACGGCCGTCGAGCACGACCCTTCCCGCGATGCGGCTGGTATCGGCCTGGAGCAGTCGCATGATCGACAGCGAGGTGACGCTCTTGCCGGAGCCGGATTCTCCGACGATCGCCACGGTCTCGCCAGGGGCTACCGTGAACGACATATCCCGCACAACGGACCTCCACGCCCCGTCGACGATGAACGACGTCGTCAGGTTCTCCACGGACAAAATCGGCGGCACGCGTATTGTTTGTAGGGCGGGGAGAGTTGCCATATCGGGATCCTTCTTCGGTTTAAGCCGTCGGGTTCAATCCGGCCAGCGCAGTGCGCCATCGAAACGGTGCTTGCTGCGGTTTTCCAGCGGTGTGGCGATGATGTCGTTCGAGGCGCTGGCCTTGTCGAGTTCCTCGGCCAGACGGTTGGCAACGATGGTCTCCTGACCCGGATGCAGGTTGCAGGGATCGAGGTAGAAGTAGTGATGCTCGACCTCGTGGTCGCGCACGATGACAGGCGGCGTACCGCGCGCCAGCGCATCGGCAAGATCCCACGCCGTGATATGGGCTTCGTGCGCGCTCACGATCACCCGCATCCTGTCGAGTGGATTGCCGGTCGGATCGGGCTCGATCAGCGCTGTGACGCCTGGTCGGTTCTCCAGCGTGTCGCGCCAGAAATGGAGATAGCTGGTCTCGCGGGCGCGGATACCGTCATGATCGCGCTTTTCCCAGGCTTCTAGGGCCGCCATGAGGCCGAAGACGCTCTCCTTGCCGACTTTCATGCCCCGTCCAATCCCCATATTCTGTAGGAAGGCGTTGCGCACGAGGTCCTTCTTACCAGCCACGATGCCGGAAGTCGGGCCGCCCAGAAATTTGTGACCGGAATAGAGCACGATGTCCGCTCCCTGCTCGAGAAAGCTACGCAGATCGTATTCCGATGCCGCATCAACGATGACGGGCACTGATTTCGCGTGGGCGATTTCCACGAATTCCGTCAGCTTCAACAGGCCGTAGTCGACGACGTGATGCGAGACGACGTAAAGGGCCGCAGCCGTCTTTTCCGCGATCGCGTTCTCCATGTGGTACCGATGGGTCGAGGTCGCTTGCCCGATCATCACGGTCTTGCCGCCCGCCAGACGAATGGACTGATCGACCGGCGCGCCGTAACTGACGATATGGCCCATCTGCACAAGGACCTCATTTTTTTCGGTGCTGACGCCGGGCAGTTTCTCGATGGCGAGCAGATCGCTGCCGGTGATCGTTCCGGCAACGGCAAGGGTGATGCCTGCCGCGCACGATGCCGTCACGAAACCGGCTTCGCCGCCGGTCAGCCGCGCGATCACGGCACTTGCCTTGCGCTGCAGGTCATTCATCTCGACGAATTGCGGCAGGATGGATGTCATAGCGGCAATCGCTTCCGGAACCACGATCGATGCCCCCAGGCTTGTCATCGTGCCTGAAACATTGATGACCGGACGCAGTCCGAGGGATGTGCGAATGTCTTCACTGGGCATTGTGCTCTCCGAAATTTTTGCGGCCGAAAACGGAGGGGATTGCCTTCCAATCATCGACAGCTATGCCATTACAATGTAATAACAGTTCAAAATCATAATGTGAGTTCGTGTCTTGAACGCCAAAATCCACCCCATTTCCGTGATCGATGAGGACAGCGTGAAAAGCGGAAAACGCTCTCGGGTCAGCGGCATTGACCGGGCCCTGCAGGTTCTTGATCACCTCTACGAGACCGGCGCGCCCTGTAGTGCCTATGCTATTGCAAAGGCAATTGGCGCGCCGCTTTCCACGGTCTACGTGATCGTCGATGATCTGGTGGAAAAGAACCTTTTGACGCGCGGTGCCGATGGCTTGATCTGGCTTGGAGCGCGGCTTTACCACTTCGGTCTTGCCTATGCCCGCTCGCTGGATTTCATGAGTGTCGCCACCCATGAAATGCACGATCTCTGCCGCCAAGTCGGTGAAACCGTCCAGCTTTGTGGCCGTGACGGCGACCATATGCTGGTGCTTGCGATGGCGGAAGGTCCAAGCCATTTCCAGGTCGCCTCGCGCGTTGGAACCCGTGTACCGCTGAACTGGACCGCGTCCGGCCGACTTCTGGTGGGTCATCTGCCGGACGATGAGCGGCTCGAGCTCTTCAGGCGATGCGCCCGTTCCTCGCCGACCGGACGCGCCGATGTCGATCCGGCCAAGCTGTCTGCCGCGGCCGTGGATGCGATGAAGACGCGACTTTCCATTCAGGCGGGCGAATCCGACTATGCCGTTGCCTGCATCGCATCGCCGATCTGCGATCGCGATGGCCGGTGCGTCGCGACCATCTCGATCGTTCTGCCGGAGCAGAAGGCCTTTTCCGACGAAACGCATTACACTTCGCATGCGCGCGCTTCCGCTGACAGGATCGAAAAACTGATGGGCTGGCGCGGTCACTGACATGCTTTTTCTTAACCGTGCAGGGCGACGATCGCTTCGATCTCGACGGTGATATTACCGGGCAACGACCCGAAGCCGACGGCGGACCGGGCATGCTGCCCGGCATCGCCGAAGACCTCGATGAAAAGATCCGAGCACCCATTGATGACGCCGGGATGATCCTCGAAGTCTGGTGTCGCATTGACCATGCCGAGCAGCTTGACGACGCGCCGTACCCGGGAAAGGTCTCCCAGCGCCTCCTGCAGGACGGCCAGCAGGTTGATGCCTGTCAGTCGCGCGTGGCTATAGGCATCGGCGACATCGACGCCGCCCGATCCCACCTTGCCGGTATGCATGAAACCATCGGCCCCACGCGGGCCCTGGCCGGAAAGATAGATCAGATTGCCTTCGCGCACATGCGTCACGAAATTGGCTATCGGCGGCGGGGGGGGCGGCAACACGATGCCGAGCGACGTCAGCCGGTCGGCAGGCGAACCCGTCCTGTCGGCGGCGGTTGCCGTGGAACTGTTCACGCGAACTCCTGTGTCCTGTAAAAATGAGAGTGGCCCCGGCTTAACGGTATGAATAGCCGTGGCTGTGACGCACGAGTTTTCGCGCGCGCGGGATATAGCGGCTGGCTGACACAGCTTCCGCGCCGATGATGGCATAGCGCGGTTCGAAAATGCGGGTGAGCACCGAGACCTCACCATTCGAATCGGTCGCCTCGATATCGGAATCGACCAGATCGAAAATGGTGAAATCGGCCCGCTCACCAACGGCGAGGCGGTTTTCCATCGGCAGCTTGATAACGGACGCCGGCGCCTGAGTAACTGCCTCCACCACCTTGTCGAACGGCATGCCGACCACCAGCAGTTTTGACATGGTCGTCGCCAGATCCCAGACCGGGAAGTTCATCGAGTGGTCGTGCAGATCGGTCGAGATAGAGAACGGCAGAAGACCCCGCTTGATTGCCGCCTCGGCAACCTTGAACGAGAAGGACGCCCCGCCATGGCCGATATCCAGCCGGATACCGTCGCCGGCACATCGCTCGGCGAGATCGAACAGATCCTCGTCTTCCATGATGCTCGAGCCAGCCTTGCCGTTGAAGCAATGGGTGACGATGTCGCCTGGGCCGAGGATCTCCAGCACTTCGTCATAGAGCGCCGGGGGTTCACCGACATGCACCATCATCGGTATCTTGAGGATCTTGGCGATTTTCTTTCCGAGCTTGACCGGCGTCACGCCCCAGGATCCGGTGATGACGTGGCTCGCTCGGACCTTGACGCCGACGATATGCTCGCTGTTTTCGGCGTAGACCTCAAGAATGCGGTCGAGATTGATGTCCTGAATGCTTCTGAGTTCCGGCACGCGGTTGCAGGCGACAAGACCGATGGAGCCGAGATTGATGAAAGCCTTGATACGCTCGCGCGACGGTTCGATGATATATTCGCGAAAACCATGGAAATTGGCTTCGCCGGCAGAGCCGGCATCCACAAGCGTCGTGACGCCACGCTCCGCGCCGCATTCGGACGGGCGCAGGGAAATATCCGTGCCGCCGTGCCAGATGTGCACGTGCAGATCGATCCAGCCGGCCGAGATCCACGCGCCGTTGCCATCGATGCGCTGCACCTCAGTGGATACGGCAAGCGACGGGCCGACTTCGGCGATGCGCCCGTCAGCATTGATCAGGATATCGATCGTGCCGTTTGGTGTGCTGGCGCCGAAGGCAATGGGTTTGACATTGGCGAGGAGCACAGGCCCCTTCGCCTCATATCGATAAGACATGTTTCATAAGTCCTTTCGAAGCCTTGGATCGAGAAGATCGCGCAATCCGTCGCCAACCATCTGCAGCGACAGCACGGAGAGAATGATGGCGAAGCCAGGAAACAGCGTCATCCAGTCGGCTTGGCCGATATACTGCCGGCCGGCGGAGATCATCGTGCCCCAGGTCGGGATTTCCGGACTGACGCCAAGCCCGAGAAACGAAAGTCCCGCTTCGGCCAGCATGGCGTTGGCAAAGAGAAATGTCGCCTGCACGAGGATCGACGACAGCAGGTTGCGCAGCACATGCCGCGTCATGATGTGGCGCGTCGAAATGCCAAGCGCCCGGGCGGCCTCGATATAGGGGAGTTCGCGGATCACCAGGGTCGACGCACGGACGATACGCGCCAGGCGCGGCGCGTAGACGATGCTGAGCGCGATGATGACGGTGGTCAGCGATGGCCCCAGTGCGGCCACAAGCGCGATGGCGAGAAGAATGTCCGGAAAGGCCATCATCGCGTCGATCAGCCGGGCGATCGGCGCATCGAATTGCTTGAAGAATCCGGCGATCAGCCCGAGCGTCACACCGATGATCGCGGACAATGTCACGACGGCGGCGCCGACCAGCAATGACAGCCGCGCCGAATAGATGGTCCGCGAAAACACGTCGCGGCCGAACTCATCGGTACCGAAGACAAACGTGCCGCCCGGCGGTTTCAACCGGCTGACGATGGACAGTTTTGACGGCGAATAAGGCGCGATCAACGGGGCAAGGATGGCAAGCAGCACGAAGATCGTCAAAACGATCAGTCCGAAGGCCACGGTCTTGCGCTTCAGCAGGCGTCGGATGAATTTGTTGCGCTCGCTGAGCGCCGGTTTCGAGACAATTGCTGTCATCAGTAACGCACCCTCGGATCGACCAGCAGGTAGAGCATGTCGATGGCAAAATTGATCAGAACATAGAGTGCGGCAATGACCAGCAACGCTCCCTGGATGACCGGATAATCGCGCCTGAGCACGGCGGATACCACCAGGTTGCCGACGCCGGGCAGGCCGAACACGGTCTCGGTTACGACGGCGCCTGAGACTAGAACCGCCGCAGTCAGGCCGATCACCGTGAGGATCGGGACCAGCGCATTCTTCAACGCATGCTTGAGGATGACACGCCACTCGATCAGACCCTTGGCGCGGGCAGTCCGGATATAGTCATCTCCGAGTACATCGAGCATCGAGGCGCGGGTGAAGCGCAGGACCAGCGCCGATGAGACGATGCCAAGCGCAAACGCCGGCAGCGTCAGATGATACATCCGCTCAGCAAACGTCGATCCCGGTCCGCCGTAGCCCGACACGGGGAACAGATCGAGACGGACGGCAAAGACCTGCATCATGATTAGGCCAAGCCAGAAGCTCGGAATGCTGGCAGCCAGCATCGCCAGCGCTGTTGCTGCCTGGTCGAAGAGCGAACCACGCCGATAGGCCGCATAGATCCCGATCGGCAAGGCGATGGCGCTGGCGATGAGCAGCGAGAACAACGTAAGGAAAAAGGTCGGCTCGGCCCGCTCGAGCAGGGCCGATGCGACCGGCATATTGAGGAAGATCGATTGGCCGAGATCGCCCTTCAGCAGCTGCCCCATATAATAGATGTATTGAACGCCCAACGAACGGTCGAGGCCCAGCCGTATGCGCAGCTCCGCAATATCCTGGGCGCTGGCGTCCGGCCCGAGCATGACCGCTGCCGGATCGCCGGGCGTCACCCGTACGATCACGAAGACGATCGTGACGACAAGGAACATCACGACGATCATACCGAAGAGGCGCTGGAGAATATACCGTATCATGAAAGCCTGATCCTCATGCTCCGGAGAGCGTGCAGGTCTGCAAAGGACACCGGCTCGAGCGAGCCGATGTCTCCGACTGAGGAATGATCATTTCGTAATCGACGCATTCCAGAAAAATGGCCAAGGGGCCGGATCGACGCCTTCCAGTTTTGTCGACTTGGCAGCCACCGCGTTGAAATTACCGATCTTCATGAAGGCCGCGTCGTCATAGATCGCCTTTTGGACATCGGCGAAGAGCGCAACGCGCCTGTTTGGATCGACCTCAGAAGTGAATGCATCCACGGCTGCCTTGCGGGCAGGGGTGTTCCACCAGCCCGGCGAACTGGTCGAAAGCGAGCCGATCAGAGCCGGCTCCGGCAGGAACGGGCTGTGGGTGATATAGACGTCCCAAAGCTTGGGATCGGCCCGGCGCTGCGTCAGCGTTGCCCAGTCGACCACCTGCATGTCGACGGTAAAGCCGGCAAGCTTGAGATATTCCGCCGCGACCTGGGCCATCTTGTAATGAAATTCATATTGGCGGCTGGTGAGAATCCGCAGTGGCTCGCCATTGTAACCGGCGGACTTCAGCGCTGCCGCCGCGCCTTCCGGGTCCGCCACATTGTAGGCTCCGTCAGTGCCCGCTTCGGTATGCCAGGAATAGGCCTCCGGGTAGATCGCACCATCGAGGGAAAAGAAGTCTGGGCTGCCGAAGGCCGCAGCCATCATGTCTTCCATGCTGATCGCCTGGCGGATGGCCTTGCGCACGGCTACGTCCTTGTTCAGCCCCTCGGCCGTATTGAAAACAAAGACCGGATAGCCGAATGGCTTGAGCATGATCGGCTGCGTCGAGGCCGAAGCCTTGACCTTGTCGAAAGATTCGACCGGGATGGAATCCACATAGTCATACTGGCCGGATACTGCCGCTTCGACGCGCGTGTTCGGATCAGGAACGGGGACAAAGCGGATTTCGTCGAGATACTGGTGTCGCGCGCCGCCGTAGCCATCGCTCTCCCCGGCCCGGGACTTGTAGCCCTCGAAACGGGTCAGCTGGATATATTGGTCGGCCTTGCGCTCCTTGAGCATGTAGGGACCTGTACCGATGAAGTCCTTCATCACGTCATCCTGCTTTTCCGACGGGATGATGATGGCTGCCGAATTGTTGAAGGCGAGCAGGGACGCCAGCGGCGCGTAGGGCTGCGTCAGGGTGATCTTCACCGTTGCCAGATCGGCAGCTTCGATGGAAGCAATGAAGCCTGCTGCCTGCTTGCCCCGCGAGGCAATCTTTTCCCAGCGGGCAAGAGAGGCGACAACATCCTCGGATGTCATGTCTGTATCATCGTGGAACTTGATACCGGTACGCAGCTTGATTGTGTAGGTTTTACCGTCGGCGCTGATGTCCGGCAGGCTATCGGCCAGAAGCGGTGTGACGTTCCAGTTCTTGTCGAATGTGTAGAGGGTCTCGAAAATATGCTGCGTGACGATACCGACGAGATCGGCCGTCGATGACATCGGATCAAGCGTCGGCGGCTCACCGATCGTGGCGACATTGACGATGCCGCCCTTTTCTTGGGCGAAAAGGCCGGAAGGAAGGATTGTCAGTGCAGTTCCCAGTAGAAGTGCAGTCACCGTTTTCACGTTGAAGCCCCCTTATTCCCTTATTATGGTATATGTATTCTTATAACAGAATATTGGATAAGCGGTGGCTGTCAATCGAAAATTGAGTTGCCACACATTTCCATTGTCTACTCGGCGGCCGATCGCCCCCGGAGCTTCGTCCATGGCGCCGTCTAAGATCTCGATTTAACGGAGTTCAACATTGTGCGCGCAGACCCAGATCTTTGTGGCGTTTGCACAGTAGGCCCGGCGAACCATCCTCGCTGCGCGCCTTTCCGGGTTGATTTCGTTGAGAGCTTGAACACCGAAGGATCGGCACTTCGCAAACGATCCGAAACCTGGATGTAAAATCCAGCCTGCTCGATGTCACGAAACGGCTCCTCAGTCGCGTGACGGCTGCTCGACGACGATAAACGGAGTTGTGGCCTGTGGTTTTGGAGTTTGTCGCGATTGCGACCCGGCTCGCAAAATTGCTTCAGCTCGGCAGGCGACGCGGGTCGAAATGTCGGGGATCGAGTCCTTCGGCCCGGAAGCCTGCGGGCGGTGCGGTGTCGCTCAGAAGGGCAGCCGCCAGAGCGCCCAGCGCAGGCGAAGTGAGGATCCCATAGCCGCCCTGGCCAGCCAGCCAAAAGAAATCCGGGCAGCCTGGCGCAAAACCGATGACGGGCAGCCGGTCGGGGGAAAAGCTGCGCAGACCCGCCCAGCTCTTGACGATTCTTCTTACCGGGACCGTCGTCGCCTCCTCGACGTAGTGTGCGGCCCAGGCGACGTCGATCTCCTCCGGCTGAACGTCCGATGCTTCGCACGGCGTCGCGTCGGCGGGCGAGGCGAGCAGCCTCCCTCCCTCGGGCTTCATGTAAAAGTCTTCGTCTACCTCGTTGATTTCCGGAAGCTTTGCTGCATCTATGCCTGCAGGCAGGTCGACGGTGATGGCGGTGCGCCGATGCGGGACGATGCCGCTCGGGCTTACGCCGAAGACCGCGGCAACCGGGTCCGCCCAGGCACCGGCCGCGTTGACGACGACCTTGGCCCCGATCTCACCGGCCGCCGTGCCCAGCAGCCAGCCCGATCCATGATGCCGAGCGGCAAGGATTTCATGGCGCTCGAGGATGTCGCAGCCGTTGCGGCGGGCGCCCTTGACGTAGCCCTGGAGCAGGTTCTCGACTTCGATGTCCCAGAAATTCGGGTCGTGGAAGGCGGCTGCGACATAGTCGGGCTTGAGGATCGGAACGCAGGCAAGCGCCTCGTCCTTCGCGAGCCGCTGGATTTCTGGTGTGAATTCGCGTTCTTCGGCGAGCAGCTTTTCAAATCGATCGAGTTTCCCGGCACCCGCGATCATCACGCCGCCGCGCTGCCTTAGCAGCGGCACTTCGCTAAAGCCTTCCGGCGGCCGATCGAAGAAGGCCCTCGATATCGTCGCGAGCTTGCAGATCTCCGGCGCGTTGTATCTGAGAACGAACTCGGCGGCCGAGCGGCCGGTGCTGTGATAGCCGAGCGCCTCCTCCCGTTCCAGGACGGCGACGGAACGACGCGGGCTCAGAAAATAGGCGAGCGACAAGCCGGCGATCCCGCCCCCGATAATCACGACGTCGTAGTTTGGCATGTACCGCTCCCCGCAACTTGCCGGCGGAGAATAGGGACGGTTCGAGCACCGCTCAAATTTATAGTGGCAAATGTCGCTATCAATCCTGCTGATGGTAGCAATGATCCAACGCTTCGGTGTCGGCGACATGGGCGAGGAAGGCGGCTTCGGCCGGATTGAGAATGGAATTCGGATTCGAAATGCGGAAAACGTCGGTCGTCGGCAGGTCGCGATAGGGGGGCAACTGCCACAAATCTCCCGCCGCGACGGCCTCGCTGGCGATATGGTCGGGCAGCATGCCGATCCCGACATTGGCGGCGATCAGCCGCATAACCTCCTCGACGTTGCAGGAGACGCCCCGAACCTGCTGGCCGAAGGAGCCTACGGCGCGGACTGCGGTCACGGAATTCATGTGCTGACCGCCGAGCACATCCGCTATGAAGGCGATGTAAGGATCGCCGCGCAGATCGTGGAAATCGACGCCTCCGACGCCGAAAAGCCGGTGGCCGCGGCCGCAGTAGAGCGCGTAGCGTTCGCGTATGTGGAAGCTCTTGTTCAAGCCCTCCGGTATGATGCCGTCGCAGAGACCCATCGTCGCAATGTTGCGCTCGACGGCGCTCAACACGTCGACGGTCGTTGCCACCGTCATGGAAATCGTGACCTTCGGATGCATGCGGAAGAAGCTGCCGAGCTTCCGGTCCCAGGCGGGATTGTGGGCGTGGCTCACCGCATGGATGTTGAGATGGCCGGTGATCTCCTCGCCCGCCGTTTCCAGAACATGCGGCAGGCGAATGACGGCCGCGAAGATGTCGCGGCACTGGAGGTGCAGTTTCTCACCCGCTTCCGTCAGATCGAAACGCCCCGGACGGCGGTCGATCAGTTTCTGCCCGATGGTCTGCTCGAGCCGTTTGAGGGCCATGCTGACGGCGGGCTGCTGCAGGAGCAGCCGATTTGCGGCCGCCGTGATGCTGCCTTCCTCGACGACCACGACGAAGGTGCGCAACAGGTTCCAATCGAGATTGTGGGCGAAACGTTCAAGGCGGTTGTTGGTCATGGTGGCCGGCGGAGCGAAAATGTACTTTATGCATATTCAGAAGAATGGTCGCTTGCACAAGGCCAATCGCCACGGCGTCGATCAGATGAATCATGCAGCGGGCGCATGAGCCAGTGTCTCAATTTCGTTTGAAAGCCTTGATCCGGCTTGCGATAACACAGACGCGACAATGCGACGGGAGATAGAGATGGCCGGCAAAAGCCAATTCCAGTGGGACGATCCGTTCCTCCTCGAGGATCAACTGAGCGAAGACGAGCGGATGATCCGCGACACGGCGCGCGCCTATGCCCAGGAAAAGCTGCAGCCGCGCGTGATCGATGCTTACCGCGAGGAGACGACGGACCCGTCGATCTTCCGCGAGATGGGCGACCTCGGCCTGCTCGGCGTGACCGTGCCCGACACCTATGGCGGCGTCGGCGCGTCCTACGTCGCCTACGGTCTCGTCGCACGCGAGGTGGAGCGCGTCGATTCCGGCTATCGCTCGATGATGAGCGTGCAATCGTCGCTCGTCATTTATCCGATTTTCGCCTACGGCTCGGAAGAGCAGAAGCGGAAGTACCTTCCGAAGCTTATCAGCGGCGAGTGGATCGGCTGCTTCGGGCTGACCGAGCCGGACGCCGGCTCCGATCCGGCGGGCATGAAGACCCGGGCGATCAAGACCGAGGGCGGCTACCGTCTGGTCGGCTCCAAGATGTGGATCTCCAATGCGCCGCTCGCCGATGTCTTCGTCGTCTGGGCGAAATCGGAAGCACATGACAATGCCATCCGGGGTTTCGTGCTGGAAAAAGGCGCGAAAGGCCTTTCCGCACCGAAGATCGGAGGCAAGCTCTCGCTGCGCGCCTCGATCACCGGCGAAATCGTCCTCGACAATGTCGAGGTCGGAGAGGAGGCGCTGCTGCCGAACGTCGAGGGGCTGAAGGGACCATTCGGCTGCCTCAACCGTGCTCGCTACGGAATTTCCTGGGGCGCGCTCGGCGCGGCCGAATTCTGCTGGCATGCAGCCCGCCAGTACGGTCTCGACCGCAAGCAGTTCAACCGGCCGCTCGCACAGACCCAGCTTTTCCAGAAGAAGCTCGCCGACATGCAGACCGAGATCGCGCTCGGGCTGCAGGGCTCGCTCCGGGTCGGACGGCTGATGGACGAAGGCCGCATGGCGCCGGAGATGATCTCCATCGTCAAGCGCAACAATTGCGGCAAGGCACTCGATATCGCACGCATGGCCCGCGACATGCACGGCGGCAACGGCATTTCCGAGGAATATCAGGTCATGCGCCACATGATGAACCTCGAGACCGTCAACACCTATGAGGGCACGCACGACGTGCATGCGCTGATCCTCGGCCGCGCCCAGACCGGGCTGCAGGCCTTCTTCTGAGCGCCGCCGCCATGGAAGCGCCGCTCAAGGGCATCCGCGTGCTCGAACTTGCCCGCATCCTGGCGGGGCCCTGGATCGGGCAGACCCTCGCCGATCTCGGCGCTGACGTCATCAAGGTCGAGAGCCCGGCCGGAGACGACACCCGGACCTGGGGACCTCCCTTCGTGAAAGGGGAAGACGACGAAAGGCTGGATGCCGCCTATTTCCACGCGTGCAACCGCGGCAAGAGGTCTGTCGTTCTCGATTTTACGACCGCAGAGGGGCAGGAGGCGGTGCGCCGCCTTGCCGCGCAATCCGACGTTCTGCTCGAGAACTTCAAGGTCGGCGGTCTCGCCAAATACGGCCTCGATTATGAAAGCCTGAGGAAAGTCAATCCGCGCCTCATCTATTGCTCGGTGACCGGATTCGGTCAGGACGGGCCCTATGCTCACCGCGCCGGCTACGACTACATCGTCCAGGGCATGAGCGGCATCATGGACCTGACGGGCGAGCCGGAACGCGAACCGCAAAAGATCGGCGTTGCCTTTGCCGATATTTTCACGGGGCTCTATGGTGTCATCGCCGTTCAGGCGGCCCTGGCGCAGCGGGAACGCACGGGGGCGGGCCAGCAGATCGACATGGCGCTGCTCGACTGCATGACGGGCGTGCTCGCCAATCAGGCGCTGAACTTTCTCGTTTCCGGCAAGGCGCCGCGCCGGCTCGGCAATGCCCATCCGAATATCGCACCTTACCAGGTGTTCCCGACCTCCGACGGGCACCTGATCGTCGCCGTCGGTAACGACCGCCAATTCGTGAAATTCTGCGAACTCCTCGGCCGACCGGACCTCGCGGCCGACGCGCGCTACCGCACCAATGCAGACCGCGTGCAGCACCGCGACAGCCTGACGCCGGAACTTGCGGCGCAAACCGGGAAGTACGAGAGGGACACGCTGCTCGAAAAGCTCGAAGCGTCAGGCGTTCCCGGCGGCCCCATCAACACCATCGCCGACGTATTCGCCGACCCTCAGATCGTTCATCGGCAGATGCGGGTGGACACGCCGCATACCGGTGCAGCCGCGGGAACATCGCCGGGCGTCAGAACGCCGATCCGCTTTTCCGGCGCAACCCTTGCCCTGGACCGTGGCGTGCCTCGGCTCGGGGAACATACGGAAGAGGTGCTCGCCGAACTCGGGATGAATCTGCCGAAGGGCGGATAAGTGAATTTCAGCCCTGAATATATGCCCCTCACCCTAACCCTCTCCCCGCAAGCGGGGCGAGGGGACGAGTGCGAGGCCGCCGCGAGTCCCCTTCGCCCCGCTTGCGGGGAGAAGGTGGCCGGTAGGCCGGATGAGGGGCTTTTCTCCAAGAGCGTTTCACGGCTTCATTGAAACATCGAGACGTTAATGCCTCACTCCTTCAAAGCCCGGCCGAATACGCGCGACAGCCGTTCTGCAAAGGCGCGCGGGTCCTCGGGCCTGTCGCCGTCGAGGACGCGTGCCTGGTCGAGGAGAAGCTTGACCGCGTCCTCGCGGAAGGCCTTGTCCTCCGAGGGGCAGGCGGCAAGCGCGGCGATCAGCTGATGGCCGGGATTGATTTCGAGGACGGGTTTTGGCGCGCCCTCGATACGCCCGGCACCCTGCAGCATCTTCTGGAGCTGCCGGTCCGGTCCCTGTTCGGGCGCAACCAGGCAGACGGCGCTTTCCGTCAGCCGGTCGGAGGTTCGCACGTCTGAGACAGCCTCGCCGAGCGTCTCCCTGGCGAAGCTTACGAAGTCGGTGACTGCGGCGCCTGCTTCCGGGGAAGCGGCGGCCGCATCGTCCTTCTTGGCGATGCCCGCGAGATCTGCCGCACCTTGCGTGATTGACTTGAACGGCTTTCCATCGAAGTCGGGCGCGGTCGTCACCCAGAAGCTGTCGACCGGGCACGTCAGGAGAAGCACCTCGATGCCGCGGGCGCGAAAACCTTCGAGCTGGGGCGACGCCTTCAGCTGGGCGAGGTTGTCGCCGGTCAGGTAGTAGATAGCCGACTGGCCTTCCTTCATCTCCTTGACGTAGTCGCTTAAGGCGCGCGGCTTGTCGTCATCCGCGGTCGTGCGGAAGCGCGACAGCGCAAGAAGCTGGCCCCGCCGCTCGAAATCTTCGTAAATGCCCTCCTTGATCACGCTGCCGAAGTTTTCCCAGATCTTGGCGAAGGCCTCGGGATCGCTTTCCGCAAGCTTTTCGATGCTTGTCAGGACTCGGTTCGTCAGCCCCTTGCGGATATTTGCGAGAAGAGGACTTTCCTGGATCATTTCCCGCGAGACGTTGAGCGGCAGATCGGCCGTGTCGACAAGGCCGCGTACGAAGCGCAGGTAGCGCGGCAGCAGCTCCGCCTCGTCGGTGATGAAGACGCGCTTGACGTAGAGCTTCATCCGGCCTTTGCGATCGGGGTCGAAAAGATCGAAGGGCTTCGAGCCCGGCACGAAGGCCAGCGCGGTATATTCATGGCGCCCCTCGGCGCGGAAATGTACCGTCAGCGCCGGCTCGTCATACTGCCCGGCAACGCCGCGATAGAAGTCCGTATAATCGTCCTGGCTGATCTCGCTTTTCTGCTTCGTCCAGAGCGCCGTGCCGTCTGCTACCTGTGCCGGTTCTGCTCCGGGCTTTTCGACGATCGAGATCGGAACCGGCACGTGACCGGACTGCTCCTTGACGATGCGCTCGACCGTCCAGCGCGAGGTGAAGGTCTTGGCGTCGTCCATCAGATGCAGCGTAATGCGCGTACCGCGCGCCGGCGCGTCCGCGAGATCGACCGCCGAAACCGTGTAGCTGCCCTTGCCGTCGGATGCCCAGTGCCAGGCCTTGTCGGTACCGGCGCGGCGGGAAACGACATCGACATTGTCGGCGACCATGAAGGCCGAATAGAAGCCGACGCCGAACTGGCCGATGAGCTGGGCGCCGTCCTTGTTCTGCGCTGCTTCGATCCGCTCCATGAAGGCGCGCGTGCCGGAGCGCGCAATCGTGCCCAGCGATTCGACAAGCTCGTCGCGGCCCATGCCGATGCCGTTGTCCTCGATGATCAGGCGGGCATTCTCCTCGTCGAGCGTCAGCGTGATGCGCGAGGCGGGATCGCTGCCGAGGAGTTCCGGGGCGACGATCGCTTCGTAGCGCAGCTTTTCGCAGGCGTCGGCCGCGTTCGAAATCAGTTCGCGGAGAAAGACGTTCTTGTCGGAATAGACGGAGTGCACCATCAGGTGCAGCAGCTTCGCCACATCGGCTTCGAAGACATGTTTCTCTACGGACGTTTCGACTTCACTCATCGCGTTTTCGGCCTCCTTGATGTTTGCTCCCAATTGGCAAGCCTCGGCCTGAATTTCAAGGGTCGTCTTGCGGCAGCCCCGCTTCGGTGCGAAGCTCCTATCCGATGGAAGCGCTGCTCGTCATCAATGCCGGCTCGTCCAGCCTGAAGTTCCAGATCTTCGGGATCGCCACTGCGGGGCTCGAGCGGCAGGTTCGTGCGAAACTGGACGGCATCGGAACCCAGCCGCGCCTGAAGGCGACGGCAGCCGACGGCACCGAGCTCATCGATCGGCGCTTAGATGCGACCGCCGCCCCCGACCTTCCCGCGGCCCTCTCGGTAGCACGCGACTGGCTGGCGACGCTTCGCGGTTTCGACCTCCGGGCGATCGGCCACAGGGTGGTGCATGGCGGTCCGGATTACGTCCGGCCGGTGCTGATCGACACGACGGTGCTCGACCGTCTGGCAAGCTATCAGGACCTCGCGCCGCTGCACCAGCCCAACAATCTCGCGCCGATCCGGCTCGCCATGGAAATCAAGCCCGACGTGCCGCAGGTTGCCTGTTTCGACACGGCCTTCCATCGGGGCCGCGCCGAGCACACCGATTGCTACGCCCTGCCGCGCACCTTCTATGAGCAAGGTGTGCGGCGCTATGGCTTTCATGGGATTTCCTATGAGTATATCGCCGGTCGGCTGCGCGAGGTGGCGCCGGAGGTCGCCCGCGGCCGGGTGATCGTCGCCCATCTCGGCAGCGGCGCGTCGATGTGCGCGCTGAAGGACGGACGCAGCGTCGAGACGACGATGGGCTTTACCGCGCTTGACGGGCTGCCGATGGGCACGCGACCGGGCCAATTGGATCCCGGCGTCGTTCTCCACCTGCTCACGGACCAGGGTATGAGTGCACAAGCCGTGTCGGACCTCCTCTACCACCGGTCCGGCCTGAAAGGTCTCTCCGGCATATCGAACGACATGCGCGAGCTTCTGGAGAGCGATGACCCGCGCGCTTCCTTCGCGATAGACCATTTCGTGCATCGCTGCGCGCTCGATGCCGGCATGCTGGCCGCAGCCTTGGGCGGCCTCGACGCTTTCGTCTTTACCGCCGGTATCGGCGAAAACTCCGCGCCGATCCGGGCCCGTATTTCCGAAGGTCTCGCCTGGCTCGGCGCGCAGCTCGATCCGGCCGCAAACGATGCAGGCGCCTCGGTCATCTCGAAGGCAGGGAGCCGTGTCGCGCTCCACGTCGTGCCCACCGACGAGGAACTGATGATCGCCCGCCATACGCTTGCGATCATCCGTGCTTCTTGAAGAGCCGGCCCGAAAACTGATCGTTCCGACAGACCCCCTCTGGCCTGCCGGCCATCTCCCCCACAAGGGGGGAGACGATTTGCGGCATGTTTCACGCTTCAGCCGAAGCGTCCACATGTAGAAGCGTTCAGCATGAGACAGATGGCAAGCTGCACATATTCTCCCCCTTGTGGGGGAGATGGCCGGCAGGCCAGAGGGGGCCGTTCCGGCACCCGGTCAGATGTTTCCCATGCAGAGATATTTCATCTCGAGATAGTCCTCGAGACCGTGGCGGGAGCCCTCCCGGCCGATGCCCGATTGCTTGATGCCGCCGAAGGGAGCGGCCTCGGAAGACATGCGGCCCGTATTGATGCCGACCATGCCGTATTCCAGAGCCTCGGCGACATGCCAGACCCGCTTGAGGTTCTCGGCGTAGAAATAGGCGGCGAGACCGTAGATCGTATCGTTCGCCTCGGCCACCACCTGTTCGGCGGTCTCGAAGCGGATGATCGGGGCGATCGGCCCGAATGTCTCTTCCTGGGCGATGCGCATGTCGTGCGAGATGCCGGTAAGCACGGTCGGTTCGAAGAAGGTGCCGGTCGTTCCGATCCGGCTGCCGCCCGAGCGCACTTGCGCTCCCTTGGCTACGGCGTCGGCCACATGCGCCTCGATCTTGTCGATCGCGTGGGCGTCGATCATCGGACCGATGGCGACGTCGGGAGCAAAACCGTCACCGACCGTGAGTTCGCGCACGCGCGCGACGAACTTCTCGGCGAATGCGTCATGCACCGCGGATTGCACATAAATCCGGTTCGCCGAAACGCAGGTCTGGCCGGCATTGCGGAATTTCGCCTGGACCGCGCCGTCCACCGCCTCGTCGATATCGGCGTCGTCGAAGACAATGAAGGGGGCATTGCCGCCGAGCTCGAGGCTTACCTTCTTGATCTGGTCGGAGCATTGCCGCATCAGGAGCCTTCCGACCTCCGTCGATCCGGTGAAGCTGATCTTGCGAACCTTGGGATTGCTGCAGAGTTCGCGCCCGATCGGGGCGCCTTCAGAGGCGTAGAGGAGATTGAGTACGCCTTCGGGGAAGCCCGCCTTCTCGGCAAGAGCGAACATCGCACCTGCCACCAGCGGCGTCTGTTCGGCGGGCTTCAGGACGATCGTGCAGCCGGCGGCAAGCGCCGGGGAAATCTTGCGGGCGACCATCGAGGCCGGGAAATTCCAGGGCGTGATCGTGCCGACAACGCCGACCGGCTGCTTGATCACGAGCATACGCCGATCGTTGGCGGGTGCCGGGAAGGTCTCGCCGTAGACGCGCTTGGCTTCCTCCGCGTACCACTCGACATAGGATGCGGCGTGCAGGACTTCTCCCTTTGCCTCGCCGAGGGGCTTGCCCATTTCGGCGGTCAGGATAGCGGCGAGGTCGTCGGCATGCTCGACGATCAGGTCATGCCAGCGGCGCAGGATGATGCTGCGATCCTTGGCCGGCTTGCCGGCCCAGAGAGGCTGGGCGAGGGCGGCCGCGTCGATAGCCGTGCGTGCGTCATCGATCCCCATGTCGGGAAGCGTCGCCAGTAGCTCGCCGGTCGATGGGTTGGAAACATCGAACACGGGGCCGGCCGGCTGCCCGGAAGACCGCGTGACCTCGTCGAGGGAGGCGAAGAGCTTCGGCCGCCGGATGTGTCTGGTGAGTGCGGGCGTCAGGGCCATCGGGCGTCCTCCCACGACGCCTGCGGCGACCGCAGGCCTCGCTTCTATTCCTTGTGAGGGCGCGGATCATGCGCCCCGGCATGGGTGACCGCGATAGCGGCCGGCCCGGCAGCCGTCAACCGCGTGCTTCGAGGATCGATGCCTCGATAGTGTCGAGGGCTTCTGCGAAGACCTCGTCCTGGATCGTGATCGGCGCCAGGAAGCGGATGACGTTGCCATGGACGCCGCAGGTCAGCAGGATGAGCCCCTTTTCGAGGGCAAGGAGGCGGACCTTGTTTGCGAATTCGGCGCTCGGCAGGTTCGTCCTCACGTCGTTGAATTCGACGGCGTTCATGAAGCCGGGTCCGCGGATGTCGACGATTTCCGGTGCTTTCTCGCGGATCGCCGCAAGGCGCTGTTTCAGCCGGTTGCCGAGCTGGTTCGCCCGCTCGCACAGGTTCTCCTCGGCAATCACGTCGAGGACGGCATGCGCGGCGGCGATGCCGAGCGGATTGCCGCCATAGGTGCCGCCGAGGCCGCCCGGCCCGGGCGCATCCATGATCTCGGCGCGGCCGGTGACGGCGGCAAGCGGAAAGCCGCCGGCGAGGCTCTTCGCCATCGTCGTCAGGTCCGGTGCGACGCCGTGATGTTCCATGGCGAAGAGCTTGCCGGTGCGGGCAAAGCCGGTCTGCACCTCGTCGGCGATCAGCAGGATGCCATGCTGGTCGCAGACCTCGCGAAGCGCCTTCATGAAGGCGGTCGGGACCGGATAGAAGCCGCCTTCTCCCTGAACCGGCTCGATGATGATCGCTGCGACGCGGGCCGGATCGACATCGGCCGCGAACAGCTTCTTCAGCGCCGAAAGCGACTGCTCGACAGCCACGCCGTGAAGCTCGATCGGGAAGGGGGCGTGGAAGACATCCGCCGGCATCGCGCCGAAACCGACCTTGTACGGAACGACCTTGCCCGTCAGCGCCATGCCCATGAAGGTGCGGCCATGGAAACCGCCGCCGAAGGCGACGACCGCCTGGCGGCCCGTCGCGGCCCGCGCGATCTTCACGGCGTTCTCGACGGCTTCCGCGCCGGTCGTGACGAAGATGGTCTTCTTCGCGAAGTCGCCGGGCACGATCGCGTTCAGGCGCTCCGCCAGATGTACGTAGTTCTCATAGGGCACCACCTGGTGGCAGGTGTGGGTGAAGCGGTCGAGCTGCGCCTTCACGGCGGCGATCACCTTCGGGTGGCGGTGGCCTGTATTGACCACGGCGATGCCGGCGGCAAAGTCGATGTAGCGGTTGCCTTCCTTGTCCCAGATCTCGGCGTTTTCCGCGCGATCGGCATAGACCTGCGTGGTCATTCCGACACCGCGGGAGATGGCTGCATTCTTGCGATCTGTGAGGCTCGTCATCGTTGTCGTCCTGGTCGAGAGGGAATATATTGCATTTTTTCTGCAACTTTTCTCAGGAAGAGGTACATTTTTCAGGATGGATTGCAAATCAAATTTGCTGATCGAGACAACACCCGGATTGATGGACGCTTCTTGTGCAGCCGCCGCGCTCGCGGCTAGATAGCCGCCAGCGATCGACGGCACGGATCCGCACGGTGATGAGGATATGGATTGATGGGCGGTATTGGCACCATTCGCTACAAGGTTGCCGAGGCGGCAAGGCTAGCGGGCGTGTCCGCCTCGACGCTCAGGCTATGGGAAACGCAAGGTCTCGTCGTGCCGGAGCGTTCGGTGACGGGGCATAGACAATATACCGATGCCGATCTCGCCCGGCTGAAGCGCATTTCCTGGTTCCGGTCCGAACGCGGCCTCAACCCCGCAGCGATCAGGGAGGCTCTGGAGGCGGAAAGCGCCTTCACCGAAGACGAAAACGGCTCGGCAATGCCGACCGAAGACAATGGCGACATGCAGGTCGGGCGGAAGCTGCGCAGTCTGAGACATGCCGCGGGCAAGACGCTGGAACAGGTGGCCGGTGACATCGGCATCGCCGCATCCGTGCTTTCGACGCTGGAGCGGACGTCGCAGGGCGTCTCCGTCGCCGTCCTGCACAATCTGGCGGAATATTTCGGAACCACCGTATCGAGCCTTTCCGGCGAAGAGCAGACAAGGGCGCGGGCGCTCGTGCGGGCCGGCGAGTGGCGCAACTGGCCGCGCACGACACCGGGGGTGACGGTGCAGCTGCTTGCCGAAGGCAAGAACCAGATGGATTGCCATCGCTTCGTTCTGGCACCAGGCGCCTCGAGCGAGGGCGCCTACCGGCATGAGGGGGAGGAATTCGTCTACGTCCTCTCCGGACATGTGGAGTTCGTGCTGGATTCGGATCAGTTCTACGATCTCCACCCGGGCGACTCCCTGTATTTCGAGAGCCGCCGCCGCCATGCCTGGTCGAACAGGCACGACGGCGAAACCGTGTTGTTGTGGATCAATACGCCGCCGACGTTTTGATAGGAAACATCGGCACTTACGGCGTGAAAACAATCAAAATGTTTATCTGCTGACAGCTGTATTTCGACGTAATGAGCCGTGCTGCTCCGAACCGCAGCGCCTATTCAACCGCGCCGACGCCAAATATTGCGCACAAGACACACTCCCGGCGTCTTGGGGATCAGCCGACTATGTTGATGAAGGACGGAACAAAGTTTGGCCCGATTCCCCCGTTCAGCCTCGAACAGTTCTTTAGCCTGCCCGACTGCTGGCTTCCATCGCTGAGCGCTCAACGAACCTGATTGCAGATGACGCACCTGTTCGCGAGTCGACGGAAGAAAGCTCGAACGGAGAGGGAGTGTTGATGCAGATGGTGCGCGACCAGCAGCTGGACGGCCTGAGAGCCGTAGCGGTCTCAATGGTGCTCTACGCGCATTTCTTCGCAGCCGATGGATCCCATTTGGGCCATCTCGGCGTCCGGTTGTTTTTCGTTTTGAGCGGCTTCCTGATAACGCGGCTGCTGCTCGATGCGCGCGACGCTGCCCGTTTCGAGCCGGCGACGGCACTCAAATCCTTCTACGCACGCCGCGCACTTCGCATCTTCCCTCCCTACTTCGCCGTCCTGGCCGCCGTCTTTTTCCTGGATCTGGAACGATCGAAGGAGGTCATGGCGTGGCACGCCCTTTATCTGTCCAATTTCTGGTACGCGCTGCAGAACGAATGGACGCCGTGGGTTCTCTGTCATACGTGGAGCCTGAGCATCGAGGAGCAGTTCTACCTCGTCTGGCCACTGATCGTTCTGCTCGTGCCGCGCCGGTCGGTTGCCGGAGTTTGCGTCGGCGTTATCGTTTGCTCGCTCGCCTACCGCTTCTACTGGCCGCTCACCGGTACGCCATCACTCGCGCGGGACCTCTTGCCGCCGGCGTCGATGGATGCGCTGGCCGTGGGCGCGTTGCTCGCCGCCCGCCCATCCTGGCGAAGTGGTTGGCCGGCATGGGCAAAACTGAGCTGGATGCCGCTTTCGCTCGCTTCGCTCTTCCTCGTGTGGTCGAAGCCGGTCGCCATGACACCGGTCGTCGCGTGGTTCGCCTGGATTGGCCTGGAGGTCGTCCCTCTCCTGCCGCTCGCAATGCTGGTCGGCGGTTGTTCCAAGGGGATCGGCGGGCTTGCCGGTCGGCTCATCGCGCTTTCGCCTTTGGCGGCGCTGGGCCGGATCAGCTATGGCGTCTATCTTTTCCACGCGGTCGTGCTGGCCCTGGTCGTTCAAGCGCAGCCTTTCATCCCGGTCAATGTCTCGGATCAGGGGGCAGGGCGGTTCGTCGTTGCCGGCGCCCTGACCGTGATACTCGCCTCGGTTTCCTGGCTGTTCTTCGAGAAGCCGTTGAACGGGCTGAAGCGCCACTTTCCCTATGTTCGTCCGGACGGCGGAGCGGGGGCGGCAGCTGCTATCCCTGGCGCCAGTCGTGACGAAGCCTTGCAGCCCCAGAACCTTCGATAAGCACACGAGCCGAAACATGCCGACGCCCCTCGTCTCCATCGTCCTGCCCGTCTACAACGCGGAGCCGTACATTGCCGCAGCTATCGAGAGCGTGTTGCGCCAGGACTACGAGCGTCTGGAGGTAATCGCGATCGACGACGGGTCGACGGATCGGTCGCGGGACATTCTCGAACGATACCGCAAGAGCGACTCTCGCGTGTCCATCATCTCCCGCGAGAACCGCGGCCTCATAGCGACCCTGAATGAAGGCTTCGCGCTCGCAAAGGGCGAGCTTGTCGCGCGAATGGATGCCGACGACATCGCCTATCCGTCGCGCCTGTCGCGGCAGGTCGCATTGTTTTCCGAAGTGCCCCGGCTCGCCCTATCCGGCACGGGCATCGACATGCTGATCGGCAATCGGATCATCCGTGGCAAGCCCAATCCCATTTACCGCCCGGGAAGTCTGCGAATCCTGTCGATGTTCTTCACCATCTTCATGCATTCGACCGTTGTCTATAACCGTAACGTCATCCCGGAAGAGATGCTCCGCTACGACCCGAATTATGTGCATGCGGAAGATTTCGATCTCTTCAGGCGGATCGCCGATCGTTTCCCAGTTCACATGATCGACGAGGCGCTGGTCGCCTATCGGATCCATGAGGATAGCGTGACCAGCAAGCACAAGCGGCAGATGCGCCGGACCCATTTGACCATCGTCGCCGAGAACCTGGCGCGGAATGCCCTTCTCGGAGATTCCGCTGCCCTCGAAGCGATCGGCGCCGCGGTAACGAGCGAGACGGTGGCACGTCTTGCCGACTGGGTCCTGGCGCTCGAGCGTGAGATTTCGGCCCAGCCGGGCGAGGTTTGGCGTGCCTATGACGATGGCGCCCTTTGCTTTTTCTACTTCCTCTACCAACTCATCGCCGACGAGGAGCAGCCGCGACTGACTCATGAGTTCCTGACACGGACGGGGAAATGGGGCCTCATCCGCCGCCGCGAGCGATACGGGCTGCTTGCGGCCGCTCGCGCACCCTGGTGCAGCCGGATTTCGCTTGCCGCAAGCAAGCGGGTGGATCGGCTCGCGCGCCACCTGCAGTCGGTGCCCGCCGCGACCGTGCTTCCCGGACATGGCTTCCCGGATATGGCTTGACCTGACATGGCCGTCGAACAGCCCGCAAAAGCGCAGAAACGTCCAAGAGCACCGGCCATCCGGCACTCGGTGGCCGCTTCATTGTCCGAAGCGTCGGAGCCGTTCGCCAGCTTCATCGTCTGCACGCGCAACCGCGTCCGGTCGCTTGGCGCCTCGATCCGATCGATCGAGACCGCATGTCATGCCCATGCGGCGATCAGGAGCGAACTCGTGGTCGTGGACAACGGCTCCACGGACGGCACCCCGGAAGAACTCGCACGCCTGGCAGCAGCCACGACAATGCCGATAACGCTCGCCACCGAGCCTCGCCCGGGCCTCGCCGCGGCACGCAATACAGGGATGGGGCGCGCGCGGGGCCGAATTCTCGTATTCATCGACGACGACTGCGAGGTGGACAGGAACTATCTCGCCGACCTCGAACGGCACTACGCCAATGGCGACGCGCGGGTCATCCGCGGAGGACGCGTGGAGCTCGGCGATCCTGCCGACCTGCCGTTCACCATCAAGCGGTCGAAGGTCGCGGCACGTCTGACCCGCGATGTCCACCCCGGCGGCTTCGTCCTCGGCTGCAACATGACCATGCATCGCGACGTCGCGGCGAGCATCGGTCCTTTCGACGAGCGCTTCGGTGCCGGCGCGCCGCTGAAAGCCGCGGAAGACACGGATTACCTGGTCCGGGCATTTCAGCTCGGCATCCCGGTCGAATACGTGCCGGACATGATCGTCCATCATCATCACGGCCGCCGTCTTCGTGCGGCGATCGAAGAACTGCATCGCAATTACAGCCTCGGCAATGGCGGGCTCTGCCTGAAGCACCTCCTCGGCGCGCCTTGGCTTCTCAAGCATTTCGGCTGGACCCTCAGGTCCGCATGCGGTGAAGTTTTCGGCGGCGCCCGCTTCGACCCAAAGCTGCAACTGTCGCATTGGCCGATCGTTTCGATGAATATTGTCGGCGCCGCGCGCTTCGCGCGGCTCGCCATGACGAACCCGGCGCAGCCGACCGAACGGCGCCGGCCCGGACAAGCAGCACCGAAGCTCAGGTGAGGACCGCAGATGCGTAGATTCTTATTGCCAGGCCTTGAGGTCCTGCGCGGCGCACTGGGGCGGCAAATGCGCCTGCTGCCGGCCGTGGTCATTCTCGGCCTCGCCAGCGCTGCGCTCGAAGGCGCCGGCATCGGCCTCATCATTCCGATGCTGGGCATCATCGCCGGAGATGGACAGGCCAACGGCTTGAGCGGCATTTCCGCTTACTTTCAGGCGATAGGAGAGGGCTTGGGAGACGGCGAACGCCTCCTGGTTATTGCGGCCGCCGTGCTCGCGCTGATCGTGCTCAAGAATATCCTCGCCTTCGCCAACACGCTGCTCACGACCTTCATCTACGGCAAGGCCAGCCACGCCATCCGCAGCGCGCTTTCGGATCAGCTCCTGCGGATAGGATATCCGTTCTTCATGCAGCAAAGTCCCGGCCGGCTGCTCAACATCATCTCCAACGAGTCATGGCGCGCGTCCGACGCGATCCAGACGGTCCTTTCGTCTATCGTGCACGGCTCGGCGGCCGTCATCCTGCTCGCCTTTCTCTTGCTCATGTCCTGGCAGATGACGCTGTTCGTGGCGCTCGGCCTCGTCTTTGTCCAGCTTGCCCATGCAGCGCTCTCCGCGACGCTCAAGGGCCCCAGCCGCCATGTGACCTCCTTCAACAGCGAGCTTGCCGCCAGAATGCTGCATCTCGTTCATGCCGGAAGGCTGATCCGCGTGTTCGGCCAGGAAACACGCGAGAAGAATGCATTCGATTCCGCATCCGACGCCGTTCGCCGGGCCGGCTTTGCGCTCCAGTCACGACAGGGCGCGCTGCCGCCGCTGACCGAAGTGCTGCATTCGGCGTTGTTTCTGGCCGTGGTCGTGAGCGCCTGGTCCATCGGCGTCAGCTTTCCGGTGATCGTCGCCTTCGTCGTGCTGCTATATCGACTGCAGCCGCATATGCGCGCCCTGCAGATGTCCTGGAGCCAGATTCAGGGCTGGAGCGGATCGCTCGAAGAGGTGCGATGGCTTCTCGACTCCTCCGACAAGCCGAAGCCTCCTCAGGGCAATGCACCGGTCGACGGCCTCCATCAGGGCATGACATTCGACCGTGTGACCTTCCGGTATCCCGGTTCCGAAGTGCGTCCCCTGGTGCTGCATTCCGCAAGCTTCGAAATCCGCAGCGGCCGTTCGACTGCAATCATCGGCCGTTCCGGCGCCGGAAAGACGACGATCGTCAATCTCCTCTGCCGTTTCGTCGAGCCGGATGAAGGCCGCATCCTCGTCGACGGCGTGCCGCTCGGTCAGATCGATCCCGTTCAGTGGCGGCGCCAGATCGCGGTCGCCAGTCAGGACCTCGAACTGGTGGACGGCACCATCCTGGAAAACATCACCTACGGTCAAAGCGCCACGCCAGCAGAAGCGGAACGCGCCGCGGAGCTGGCCGAAGCGCATGGCTTCATCGAGCAGCTGCCGCAGGGCTATGAGACGCTCGTCGGCTACAGGGGTGCAAGCCTCTCGGCAGGCCAACGCCAGCGCATCGCGCTTGCCAGGGCGCTGGTGCGCGATCCGGCCGTCCTGATCCTCGACGAGGCGACGAATGCGGTGGACGGCCTGTCGGAGGCGGCGATCGTCGAGACGCTGAGATCGAGGGTCGGCAGACGCACGACGATCGTGATCAGCCATCACAGGAGCACGATCTCGTTCTGCGACGACGTCGTGGTCCTCGGCTCCGGGCGCGTCAAGGGCCAGGCCGCACTGGCGGACGTCGCGTCGCTCAGCATGGACCAGCTCTACGAGCATGAGACCGGCATGGGGGGTGGAGGGTAGGTTTGCGGCACGCTCAGCGGCCGGATGCAGGGCACGCGAAGACCCAGCCGCTTGTCCATTCGCCCTGCTTCGCCCCGTTTTGACGGGGAGAAGCGACAAGCGGCGCCGCCGGCGAATCTCCGGCAACCAATGGAGGAGGCAGAGGGTCCCACGAGCGCTTGCGGAAGAAGGTGCCGGCAGGCGGATGAGGGGGCCTCCGATCGGAAAATTATGCGGCGGCGTAGCGCTTGGCCATCTCCGGCAAACGCAGCACCCGGATCTTCGATGCCTGGCCGGCGGCACGGAAGGCCTCGAAGCGCTCCTTGCAGACCTCGGTCATGTGGGCAATCGCGGGCTTCAGATAGTTGCGCGGATCGAAATTATCCGGATGCTCGATATGGTGCTTGCGGATCTCGCCGGTAAAGGCGAGGCGGAGATCCGTGTCGATATTGACCTTGCGCACACCGAGCGGAATGGCCTTCTGAATCTCGGATACCGGAACGCCCCAGGTCTTCTTCATCTTGCCGCCATAGGCGTTGAAGAGTTCCTGGAGATCGGCGGGAACGCTCGAGGAACCGTGCATGACGAGGTGCGTGTTCGGCAGACGCTTGTTGATCTTGGCGATCGTCTCGATCGAGAGGATCTCGCCGTCGGGTTCGCGGGTGAACTTGTATGCGCCGTGGCTGGTGCCGATCGCGACCGCAAGAGCGTCGACGCCGGTCTTCGAGACGAAGTCGAGGGCCTGCTCGGGATCGGTCAGCAATTCCTCGCGCGAGAGCTTGCCTTCAAATCCATGTCCGTCCTCCTTGTCGCCCGCACCCGTTTCCAGATTGCCGAGGCAGCCGAGTTCCCCTTCGACGGAAACGCCGGCCGCATGGGCGATCTTCACGACTTCCGCGGTGACGGCGACATTATATTCGTAGCTCGCGACGGTCTTGCCGTCCTTCTCCAGCGAGCCGTCCATCATCACCGAAGTGAAGCCGTTGGTGATCGCCGAGATGCATGTCGACGGCTGGTCGCCATGGTCGAGGTGGAGGCAGACGGGGATATGCGGATATTCTTCCGCAGCGCCGAGGATCAGATGGCGCAGAAACGCATCGCCGGCATAGGCCCGCGCGCCGCGGCTTGCCTGCAGGATGACAGGAGAGTCGGTCGCATCCGCGGCTCTCATGACGGCCTGGATATATTCGAGATTGTTCACATTGAAGGCCGGCAGCGCGTAATCGTTCTCCGCCGCGTGGTCGAGCAGTTGCCGCAATGTGATCAATGCCATTCTTAACTCCCTGATGCATCACGCCACTCCAGGCGCCAGTTCAAGCGCACAATAGTTCATGCGGGGCGTTTGGCAACCGGGCCGGCGGTCCTGTCGGTCGCTTGATGGACGTGCGTCAGACCAAATTGCTGTGGATGAGAAATACCCCTGTCAGAAATCGCTACTTTCGCCCTCTGGTGGTGTTGCCAACCTCAGTTGTGCCCACAGTGCAGCCGCGGGTTTTCGCTTCCGGCGGCAGGTTCGGTCCGGAACGTGGACGCGTTCGGCATCCGCAGGTGGGTGAGCCGATTTGCAAAAAGATTGCAGCGATAGGGGCAATTTTTTATGCATATTACGTAAAGTGCCGCTACAATTCATGAAGGTTGCATGACTGCTCTTTCGGAGCATTCTTCCGTATCGAAGCGCAACATGCCGAAGCGATCTACAACGTTGCAGGTGGATGTCCGCGCGCCGGGGCCGGTCGCCAGAGCCGTGTCGCGAAAGGGAGGAAATTCGTCGCAAACGCCTATACAACCTACGCGGTTATTGTTGTTCGCGTTTTAAAGAGAAGGATGCAATTTTCCGGGCAGATCGCTTGCGTTCGCTGAAAATTTGCACTTCTCTCCTGCGATCAATGAACCCAAAACGAGGGGAAGGAGAAGAAAAATGGCTTCACTGAAACTCAATCTCAGGGCCGCTGCGCTCATAGGCTCGCTGCTCATCGGGGCAAGCCCCGCGCTCGCCGAGGCGGTACTTCACCGCGGCAATGCCGGCGAACCGCAGACGCTCGACCAGGCCCACACTTCGATCAACATCGAGGAGTTCATCCTCAAGGACCTCTATGAAGGCCTGACGATCTACGATGCCGCGGGCAAGATCGTTCCGGGCGCCGCCGAAACCTGGGAGCTTTCGGACGACGGTACCGTCTACACGTTCAAACTGCGCGCCGATGCCAAGTGGTCGGACGGGTCGCCGGTGACGGCAGAGGATTTCGCCTTCTCCTTCCGCCGCGTGGAGGATCCGAAGACGGCGGCCGAATACGCCAACATCCTCTTCCCGATCAAGAACGCCGAAAAGGTCAACAAGGGCGAAGTGCCGGTCGACCAACTCGGCGTAAAGGCCGTCGACGAAAAGACGTTGGAAGTTACCCTCGAGCGGCCGACGCCGTTCTTCCTGGAACTGCTCGCACACCAGACGGCGCTTCCGGTCAGCAAGGCGAGCGTCGAGAAGAACGGCGCGGACTTCGTCAAGCCGGGCGTGATGGTTTCGAACGGCGCGTTCAAGCTGACGGCACATGTGCCGAACGACAGCCTGACCGTGGAGAAGAACACCAATTATTGGGATGCCGCCAACGTCAAGCTCGACAAGGTGATCTTCTATCCGATCGACGACCAGGCGGCATCGGTTCGTCGTTTCGAAGCGAAGGAAATGGATCTCGCCTACAACTTCTCCGCCGACCAGATCGAGCGCCTGCGCACGTCCTATGGAGAGCAGGTGCACGTTTCCCCGACGCTTGCCACCTACTACTACGCTTTTGATACGCGTCAGGAGCCCTATAACGATGTCCGCGTCCGCCGGGCACTTTCGATGGCGGTCGACCGCGACTTCCTCGCCAAGGAAATCTACAGCGGTTCGCAGCTGCCGTCCTATTCGATGGTTCCGCCGGGCATCGAGAGCTACGGCGATCCCGCCAAGGCCGACTTTGCTGACATGTCGCAACTCGATCGCGAGGACAAGGCGATCGAGTTGATGAAGGAAGCCGGTTACGGCGAGGGCGGCAAGCCGCTCAACATCGAAATCCGCTACAACACCAACCCCAACCATGAGCGTGTCGCGACAGCGGTCGCCGACATGTGGAAGAACACCTTCGGCGCCAAGGTCTCGCTGGTGAATCTCGACGTGTCGTCGCACTATGCCTACCTGCAGGAGGGCGGCAAGTTCAACGTTGCGCGTGCCGGCTGGGTCGCCGATTACGCCGATGCCGAGAACTTCCTGGCGCTGAGTCTCAGCACCAACAAGACCTTCAACTACGGACACTTCGAAAACGCCGAATTCGATGCGCTGATGAAGAAGTCGTATGAGGAACAGGATCCGGCGGCACGGTCGAAGATCATGCACGAGGCTGAAACTCTGCTGATGAAGGAGCAGCCGATCGCGCCGTTCCTGACACAGGCGGACCTCTGGCTCGTTTCGGAACGGGTCAAGGGCTGGCAGGACAATGCGCCGAACGCGCATCTGAGCAAGTTCCTGAGCGTCGCCGAGTAACGAGCAGAGGCGACGCGCGGGCACCCGCGCGTCGCCTCCGGAGCCAAGTCCATGATCTCCTTCATCCTTCGCCGGCTGGCGAGCGCGGTGCCGACGCTGTTCATCGTCGTCACCATATCCTTCTTTCTGATGCGTTTTGCCCCCGGTGGGCCCTTCAATCTCGAGCGTCCTCTCCCGCCCTCCACGATGGAGAACCTGATGAGGACCTATCACCTCGATCAGCCGCTCTGGCGCCAATACGCTACCTATCTCGGCAATGCGGTCACGGGCGACTTCGGTCCGAGCTACATCTATCATGACAACAATGTGGCGCAGCTGATCGGCAAGGGCCTGCCCTATTCGATGGAGCTCGGCTTTTACGCGCTGTTACTCGCGGTCGTCGGCGGCGTCATAACGGGAACGATCGCCGCATTGCGGCAGAACAGCTTCCTGGATTTCGCAGTCATGTCGGTTTCCACGATCGGGGTCACCGTTCCGAACTTCGTCGTCGGTCCCGTGCTGACGCTGATCTTTGCGATCGTGCTCGCGTGGCTGCCCGCCGGCGGTTGGGGGGACGGTTCTCTCCGCTTCCTCATCCTGCCGATGATCGCGCTCGCGCTTCCCCAGCTTGCAGTCTTCGCCAGGCTCACGCGCGGCTCGATGATCGAGGCGCTCAACACGGATCATATCCGCACCGCGAAAGCCTATGGCCTGCCGTCCCGCGCCGTGGTCGTGACGCACGCCATGCGCGGTGCCATGCTGCCGGTCGTCTCCTATCTTGCTCCTTGCGCCGCCGCCCTCCTTACGGGCTCGGCCGTGGTGGAAACGATCTTCACTATACCGGGGGTCGGGCGCTACTTCGTGCTCGGAGCAATCAACCGCGACTATACGCTGGTCATGGGCACCGTGATCCTCATCGCCATCTTCGTCATCCTCTTCAATCTTCTGGTCGATATTCTCTACGGCCTGCTCGATCCGAGGGTTCGCCATGACTGATATTGCTCAGATCCCGGCATCGACGCCCGAAACCAAGGGCCGCAGCCTCTTCCAGCTTGCAACGCTGCGCTTCCGCCGCAACCGCCCGGCCATGGCCGGTTGCGTCATGCTGGTGCTCATTGCGCTGTTTTCATTCGTCGGGCCGCTTTTCTCGCCTCACAGCTACGATCAGGTCTTTCCGTCCTATGTCACGATTGGCCCCAGCCTCGAGCCGCGCCCGGACACGTCGACGCTTCAGGACGTGATGGAGGGCGTGGCGACCCGTGCCCGCGTCACGCTCACGGAATTCAACGTCGACGGTGAAACCTTCACCGCCACGGTGACCTCCGATAAGCCGATCGATCCCCGCGCCACGCGTTATTTCGACCGGGCGAACGAGTTCGAGAACACCGAGGTGGTCGCGACGGAGAACGATGGCCGTACCCTGAAGGTCGAGGGCGAGGTGGCGCGGGAATATTTCCCCTTCGGCACCGATTCCAACGGCCGCGACCTGCTTGTCCGGGTGATGCTGGGCGGCCAGATCTCGATCGCCGTCGGCCTGCTGGCGAGTCTCGTTTCGCTCGGCATCGGCGTCGTATACGGGGCGACCTCGGGCTATATCGGTGGGCGCGTCGATAACGTCATGATGCGCCTGGTCGAGATCCTCTATTCGCTGCCCTTCGTTTTCCTCGTCGTGGTGCTCGTCGTCTTCTTCGGCCGCAGCTTCATCCTGATCTTCCTGGTGATCGGGGCTGTCGAATGGCTGGATATGGCCCGCATCGTGCGCGGCCAGACGCTGGCGCTCAAGCGGCGTGAGTTCGTTGGAGCGGCGCAGGCGCTGGGTCTGACCGACTGGCAGATCATCCGCCGGCACATCATCCCGAATACGATCGGTCCGGTCATCGTCTTCGTCACCGTCGTCGTGCCGAAGGTCATCCTGCTCGAGAGCTTCCTTTCGTTCCTCGGACTGGGCGTGCAGGCCCCGCTTACGAGCTGGGGGGCGCTGATCTCGGAAGGTGCGAACAACATCCAGTCGGCGCCGTGGCTCTTGATCTTCCCCGCGATCTTCTTCGTCGTGACGCTGTTCTCGCTGAACTTCGTCGGCGACGGCCTGCGTGATGCGCTCGACCCGAAGGACCGATGACATGACAGAGATGAAGGACTCCATTCTCGCTGTACGCGGCCTGAAGGTCGACTTTTCCACCCCCGACGGCACCGTCGAAGCGGTCAAGGGCATCGATCTCGACGTCCGTTCCGGCGAGACGCTCGCGGTCGTCGGCGAATCCGGCTCGGGCAAGAGCCAGACCATGATGGGAATCATGGGCCTGCTCGCCAAGAACGGGACGGTGACCGGTTCGGCGCGCTATCGCGGCCAGGAACTCGTAGGGCTCGCACCGAAGACCCTGAACAAGGTGCGCGGCTCGAAGATCACCATGATCTTCCAGGAGCCGATGACCTCGCTCGATCCGCTCTACACCATCGGCCGTCAGATCGCCGAGCCGATCGTCCATCACCGCGGCGGCAGCTTCAAGGAGGCGCGCAGGCGCGTCCTCGAGCTCCTGGAGCTCGTCGGCATTCCCGAGCCGGGGCGGCGCATCGACAGCTATCCGCACGAGCTTTCCGGCGGCCAGCGCCAGCGCGTCATGATCGCCATGGCGCTTGCCAACGAGCCGGACATCCTGATCGCCGACGAGCCGACGACCGCCCTTGACGTGACCATCCAGGCCCAGATCCTCGATCTGCTCAAATCGCTGCAAAGGCGCTTCGGCATGGCGATCGTGCTGATCACCCACGACCTCGGCATCGTCAAGTACTTCGCCGACCGTGTCGCGGTCATGCGCCGCGGCGAGGTCGTGGAGCAGGGGATGACGGCTGATATCTTCGAGCGGCCGAAGGCGGACTATACCAGGATGCTGCTGGAGGCCGAACCGAGCGGGCGCAAGGCTTCGCCCCCCGATAACGCCCCGATCATCCTGGAGGGTCGCAATGTCGCGGTGGACTATACGATCCCTGGCGGCCTCTTCCGCGGGGCCTCGGCCGCATTCCGTGCCGTCGACGGCGTCAATCTTAGGCTCAGGCAGGGTCAGACGATCGGCATCGTCGGCGAATCCGGCTCCGGGAAATCGACGCTCGGCCGGGCGCTGCTGAGGCTTCTGCCGAGCAGCGGCTACTACCGTTTCGGCTCGACCGACATTTCCGGCTTTGACCGCGGCGCGATGCGGCCGCTGCGCCGCCAGCTGCAGCTCGTCTTTCAGGACCCCTACGGGTCGCTCTCGCCGCGCCGGACCGTGGGGGAGATCATCACCGAAGGCCTCCATGTGCATGAGCCCGACCTGAGCCGTGCCGATCGCGACCGCAGGGCCATCGCCGCGTTGAAGGAAGTCGGCCTCGATCCCGCGTCGCGCAACCGCTATCCGCATGAATTCTCCGGCGGACAGCGCCAGCGCATCGCAATCGCCCGCGCGATCATCCTGAAGCCGAAGGTCGTCATTCTCGACGAGCCGACTTCGGCGCTCGACCGCTCGGTGCAGGGGCAGGTGATCGAACTCCTGCGCGATCTGCAGGAAAAGCACGGTCTCTCCTACATCTTCATCAGCCACGATCTTTCGGTGGTGAAGGCGATGTCTGACTATGTGATCGTGATGAAGAACGGCCGGATCGTCGAAGAGGGGGAAACGGACACGATCTTCGATGCGCCGAGGGAGCCCTATACGAAGACGCTGATCGGCGCGGCGTTCAACGTGTGAGGCAGCGGGAGGCGTTTTCGCGTGGATTCGCCCCTCATCCGCCTGCCGCCACCTTCTCGCCGTTTTGACGGGGAGAAGGGACACGCGGCGCCGCCGAGGCCACTAAAGTCCCTCTCCCGCATGCGGGGAGGGGGTTAGGGTGAGGGGCCTTTTCTCGCAGGGCCGATGGCAGGGTCGCCCGACCCGACCGATCACCGCTCCTCCGATAACGCTCTCTTGTCCAACCCGAACTTCTGCATCTTCTCGTAAAGCGTCTTGCGCGAAATGCCGAGCGACTCGTAGACGGGCTTCAGCGCGCCGCCATGGGCCGCGAGAGCGCTGGCGATGACGCTCTTTTCGAAGGCGGCCACTTTGTCGGTCAGGCGCTGGCCATTCGCCGGTGCGAGCGCCTCTTCGCGTTCGGCTTCGAGCCCGAGGACCAGACGCTCGGCGGCATTGCGCAACTCGCGCACGTTGCCGGGCCACTCGCGTGCGGCCATTTCCGAAGCGAGCGCGGGCGAGACGACGATGTCGTCCCGGCCGTAGCGAGCGGCGGATTCCCGGACGAGCTGCATGAAGAGCAGGGGGATATCGGAGCGGCGCTGCGAAAGCGTCGGCACTCTCAATGTTGCGACGTTCAACCGGTAAAGCAGGTCGGCACGAAAGCGGCCGCTTGCTACCTCGCGTTCCAGATCGACCTTGCTGGTGGCGATGAAGCGAACATCGAGCGGTACGGTCTCGTTCGAGCCGAGGCGCGTTATGACCCGCTCCTGCAGTACGCGAAGGAATTTCGCCTGGAGATCGAAAGGCATGGAGCCGATCTCGTCGAGCAGGATGGTGCCGCCGCGGCCATGTTCGAATTTGCCGTAGCGCGGCCTGAGCGCTCCGGGGAATGCGCCCGGCTCGTGCCCGAAGAGCTCGCTTTCGATCAGGTTTTCCGGAAGAGCCGCGCAATTGATGGCGATGAACGGGCCGCTCGCGCGGCTGCTCAAATCGTGGAGCGCGCGGGCGACGACTTCTTTTCCAACTCCCGTTTCGCCTATGATCAGCGTATCGGCGTCGGAGGCGCCGATCGCCCTGATGCGGTAGCGCAGGTCGACCATTGCCTGGCTTCGCCCGGGCAGCCGCTGTTCGATGTCGTCGCGTTTGCCCGCAACGGCCCGCAGGCGGCGGTTTTCGAGCACGAGACTGCGCCAATCGAGCGCGCGGCGAATGGTGCCGGCAAGCATCTGGGCGGTGAAGGGCTTTTCGACGAAATCATAGGCGCCTTCGCGCATCGCCCGGACCGCCAGCTGCACATCGCCGTGTCCGGTCACCAGGATCACCGGCAGTTCGGCATCGATCTCGCGGATGCGCTGCAGAAAGGTCATTCCGTCCATTCCGGGCATGCGGATATCGCTGATGACGACGCCGTGGAAGCTGAAGGCGATGCGTTCGAGTGCATGTTCGGCGCTGGCGAACGTATCCACCCGGAAGCCGGCGAGCTCCAGCGCCTGAGCGCTGGAGCGACGCAGTTCCTCTTCATCGTCGACGAGCAGGATGCGGCTTTCGATCATTCGGCTGCCTCCCGCCCGGTTTCGCCGGCAAGGGCAAGCTCGATGCGAAAGACCGCGCCACCCTCCGGATGGTTCGACACGGTGAGGCTGCCTCCGAAATCCTTGATGATGTTGTAGGAAATGGAGAGGCCCAGGCCAAGACCTCTTCCAACTCCCTTGGTCGTGTAGAACGGATCGAAGATGCGTTGCGCAACTGCCGGAGCAACGCCCGCGCCGCGATCGCGCACCGTCAGCACGGCCCTGTCGCCTTCGCGCCAGGCGCGCACGGAAAGCTTGCGATCGTGAAGTCCCTCGACGGCGTCGGCAGCGTTCGAGATCACGTTGACGAGCACCTGCTGCAAGCGGACCGAACCGGCGAGAACCGCCAGTTCATCGCCGAGATCGATATCCATTTCGGCGCCTGCCGCCTTCAACCGCATCTCCACGATCTCCAGCGTGTCGCGCATCACCTCGTCGAGACGAACCGGGCCGAGTTTTTCATTGGGTTTTCGCGCGAAATTGCGCAGGTGACGGCTGATCGAGGCCATGCGGTCGATCAAGCCCGAAATCCGCCGGACATTGTCGCTCGCCTCGGCCGTGCGGCCGCGCTCGATCAGCAGCGCGGCGCTGTCGGCATAGGTCTTGGCGGCGGCGAGCGGCTGGTTGAATTCGTGAGACAGGGCAGCGGACATCTGCCCGAGGCCGGCAAGTTTGCCCGCCTGGATGAGATCGGCCTGGGTCTGGCGCAACTGCCGCTCGGTGAGCCGCCGCTCTGCGATCTCCGCTTCGATCTGCGAATTGACGCGCGCAAGATCCGCCGTGCGCTCCTCGACACGGCGCTCGAGTTCCTCCTGCGCCTGCTCCTGCATCAGAATGCGTTCCCTGAGCCGTGCGCGCCGCTGGATGATAATCGCGATCGCCAGGGCGGCAAGGCAAAGGAGCAGCATGACGGCCGCAACCGTGGTCAGGGCCTGGGTCCTGACGGAGGCCGTGTCCGTAAGCACGTTCACGGTCCAATCCGCCTCCGGCATATAATGCGAGAGGGCAAGATATTCCCGCTCGCTGCCCTCGGACACCCTTAGCAAGCGATGTCCGGAAAGCTCGCTTTGCACGGCAGGCAGCGGTCGAAGCCTTGCATCCGCATAGCGCCGCGAGCCCTCCGTCCGGGCAAGCCGGTCAGGCGTCAGCGGCAGGATCCCGGCATAGAGCCATGCCGGATTGCCGCTCATGAAGATGATGCCTTCCGGGTCGGAGACGAAGATCCTGTATTCGCCGCCCTGCCAGGAGGCTTCAATGGTTTCGATATCCACCTTGAACACGATCACGCCGCGGATTTCTCCGCCGACGCGGACCGGCGCACCGAAATAGTAACCGCGCTTCAGCGATGTCGTGCCGAGAGCATAGAAGCGGGACTGGTCACCTTTGAGTGCGTCCTGGAAATAGGGGCGGTAGCTGAAATTCTCGCCGACAAAGCTCGTCGGCCCATCGTAGTTGCTGGCCGCGATCGTGTTGCCGTTCGGCGTGATGACATAGATGTCGGAGGACTTGAGGAGTTCGTTGATCTCCTTGAGATACGAATTGACGGCACCGCGCAGCCGCCGGTCGCGCGGACGCGTCACCAGTTCCTTGACGTCGTCATGGTCGGCGATCAGCGCGGGCAGGGCCTGATAGCGGTTCAGGTGACCGCTAAGGGCCGCAACCGCCAGCCGCAGAGCCGTGTTCGCCTGCGACGAGGCCTCCTGCATATAGCTGCGTGTTGCGACGGCGGTTCCCTGGACGGCGATCAATCCGGCGGCTGCCGGCAGGAGAAGGAGGGCAAGAAAGAAACGGTATTTCACGGAATGCCCGGGCTCCTCCTCCCGCTCGCGGTTTTGGCCGCAGGTCGAATGCTGCGGGACCGCCGCGATGCTAAATTGCGCCCTGACGCGTGGCAAGCGGCCATGCAGGCAGTCCTCTCCTGCCTCGGCCAGTATTGTTAACGGTCCGCCTGCCGTGTCAACGCCTCATTGACAATCCGTTCTTTCGGAACGGCCTTTCGCTCTCGGCGTCCAGAGAGCATCTAATCGGCATCAACGCATCCCGCAAAGCCGCGGGCAGAAAGGAAGCGGATCATGATCGAGCAGATCAAAGGCCTGCATCACGTGACGTCAATGGCGGACGACGCCCGCACGAACAACCGGTTCTTTACCGACACGCTCGGCCTGCGCCGTGTCAAGAAGACGGTGAACTTCGACTCGCCGGACGTCTACCATCTCTACTATGGCGACGCGACCGGCACCCCCGGCACCGTGATGACCTATTTTCCCTTTCCGCAGATGCCGCGCGGTCGCGCGGGCACGGGAGAGGTGGGGACGACCGTCTTCTCCGTCCCGCGGGGCTCGCTCGGCTTCTGGCAGGAGCGCTTGGCGGCACTCGGTGCGAGCGGTCTCAAGCAGACGGAAAGCTTTGGCGAGAAGCGCCTGAACTTTGCCGGTCCGGACGGCGACGGCTTCGCTCTCGTCGAGGTCGAGGACGACCCGCGTACGCCCTGGACCGAGGGCGGCATCACCGAGGATCACGCCATCCGCGGCTTCCACTCGGTCGCCATGCGGCTACGCGACGAAGGCGCGACGGCGGAACTGCTGAAGTTCATGGGTTACGAGGAACTCGACCGCAAGGACGGCGTCACCAGGCTGATCGTGCCCGGCGGCAACGGCGCGAGCCTCGTCGACCTGGAGACGCTGCCAAACATCAGCCGCGCCGCGCAGGGCGCCGGTTCGGTGCACCACGTCGCATTCGCCGTCGACAACCGGGAGAAGCAGCTGGAGGTGCGCAAGGCGCTGGTGGACACCGGCTACCATGTGACGCCGGTGATCGACCGGGACTATTTCTGGGCGATCTATTTCCGCACGCCGGGCGGCGTTCTCTTCGAGATCGCCACGAACGAGCCCGGCTTCGACCGGGACGAGGACATCGCGCATCTCGGCGAGGCGCTTAAGCTGCCGCAACAGCACAAGCATCTGCGCCCGGTTCTCGAAAGCCATTTGCAGAAGCTGGAAGCCTAGCGGCCAGCACACTGCGCGCTCCTCCTCCGCTTGCGAAGGAAGGAGCGCACTTTCTTTGGATAGAATGAGCGTTCGCCACCACGCGGGCAAAGGAGAAATCGATGGTCGATCATGGCTATGTGCACAAATTGAAACCCGGCATGCCCGGCGCTCCGATCCTTTTCGTCCTTCACGGGACCGGCGGGGACGAGAACCAGTTCTTCGGCTTCGGAGCGCAGCTCCTGCCGGAGGCTACCGTCGTCTCGCCGCGGGGCGACGTATCGGAACATGGGGCCGCCCGCTTCTTCCGGCGAACGGGCGAGGGTGTTTACGACATGGCGGACCTCGCGCGTGCGACGGAGAAGATGGCGGGTTTCGTGAAGGCGCTCGCTGGCGAACACGATGCCTCGGAGATCATCGGTCTCGGCTATTCCAACGGTGCCAACATTCTCGCGAATGTACTGATCGAAGAGGGCGTCTTCGACAAGGCCGTGCTCATGCATCCGCTGATCCCTTTCCGTCCGAAGGACAATCCCGCGCTCGCCGGGCGGAAGATCCTGATTACCGCCGGAGAGCGGGACCCGATCTGCCCGGCTCCGATGACACAGGCGCTCGGGGACTACTTCACGAAGCAGAAGGCGACGGTGGAATTCGAGTGGCATTCCGGCGGCCACGACATCCGCCAGAACGAGATCGGCGCCATCGAGCGGTTTCTCAAAGCTTGATGGCGCCCTGACGAAGACGTTTACTGTGTTGTCGAAGCTTGCTGGATAGTATGCGGGACTTCAGCGCGGATTCTGCGGCGCTGATTCCGCGGGGGGCGAGGCAGTGGTGGAAACGATCGACATCCATGAAGCGAAGAAGCAGTTGTCGCGGCTGGTTCAGAAGGCTTCGCGGGGAGAGGCCTTCATCATAGCCGAGGCAGGAAAACCTATGGCGAAAGTGGTCCCACTCGATCAGCCGGCCCCGCACGAGAAACGACGGATCGGCTTCTTGACGGGTCAAATTACGGTGCCGGACGATTTCGAGTTGATGGGTCGAGAAGAGATCGAGGGTCTGTTCGGCAAGTGAATTGGTTCAATCGTTTCATCCTATTCCAGCCGCCTGCGGAAGAGCCACGCGGCTGACGATAGGGTGACGATCGCGATCAGGCACAGAGGAAGTGTCTGGTGGACGACTTCGGTTAGCGGAATGTCCTTCAGAAACACACCCTTCACGATCACCAGGAAATAGCGCAGCGGGTTGATGAGCGTCACCGGCTGCAGCCAGGAGGGCATGTTTTCGATCGGCGTCGCGAAGCCCGAAAGCAGCATGGCCGGCACCATGAAGAGGAAGGCTCCGAGGATCGCCTGCTGCTGCGTCATGGACAGTGCCGAGATGAAGAGACCGAGACCGACGACGGCGGCGAGATAGAAGATGGCGCTGCCATAGAGCAGGAACAGTGAACCGCGCAGCGGCACGCCGAAGATGAAGACCGCGGCGAGGATATAGATGGTGATGTGGAAGAGGCCGATCATCATCGGCGGAATGAGCTTGCCGAGCAGGATCTCGTGGGTGCGCAATGGTGACACGATGAGCTGGTCGAAAGTGCCGAGCTCCCGCTCGCGCGCGACCGACAGCGCCGTGACGATGAGCCCGATCAGGAGAGCGATGCTCGCGACCAGGTTCGGCACCATGAACCATTGATAGGTGAGGTTCGGATTGAACCAGTTTCGGGCCACGACCCGGATCGTCTCGGAGGCCGCACGCTTTCCGGCCGGCGTTTCGGCCGCGACGGCGCCGACGATGCGGCCGAGATAGCCGGAGACGATCTGCGATGCGTTGGAACGCCGGCCGTCGAGGATCATCTGTACCTCCGCCGGTCTCCCCGCCTCGATGTCGCGGGAGAAGGCGGGGCCGATCTCCACTACGGCGAGGACACGCTGGGTATCGATCGCGAGGCGGACCTCGTGAGGGCTGTTCGCGAGCTCTATCGAGCGAAAGGTCGGAGAGCCGCCGATCTGCTGCACCAGTTCCCGGCTCCAGTGGCCGTTGTCACGATTGAGCACCATGAGGTCGACGTTCGTCACCTCGAGCGTCGCCGCATAGGAGAAGACCAGGAGCTGGATGATCGGCGGGCCGATCAGGACGGTGCGGCCCTTCGGATCGCGCAGGACCGCGAGCAGCTCCTTGACGATCAGGGCTTTGAGCCGCGTCCACCACATGTCAGCCGATCCTCTTTCTGGTGCTGCGCGCGGCCAGCGCGAAGAACATGCAGCCGATCAGGAACATCACCGCGATCGCGCGTGCGAACATCGGCCAGATATCGCCGGCGAGAAACACCGTCTGAAGACTGGGTATGAGGTAGCGCGCCGGGACGGCATAGGTGACCCATTGGATGACGGTGGGCATGGAATTGATCTCGAAGAGGAAGCCGGACAGCAGGAAGGCCGGCAGGAAGGCCGAGATCAGCGCGAGTTGCGAAGCGAGAAACTGGTTCTTGGTCGCGGCCGAGATCAGCAGCCCCTGTCCGAGCGCCGGCATCAGGAAGGTCGCCGAAAGGGCGTAGAGCGCCGCCACCGATCCCCGGAAGGGGACATCGAAGAGAAAGACCGCCACAAGGACGCAAAGCGTCATCGACGTGAGGCCGAGGACGAAGTAGGGCAGCAGCTTGCCGGCGAGCAGCTCGGCGGCGGAGACGGGCGTCGCCATCATCGCCTCCATCGTGCCGCGCTCCCATTCGCGGGCGACGACAAGCGAGGTCAGCAGCGTGCCGACCAGCGTCATCACGATGGCGATCGAGCCCGGAACCAGGAAGTTTCGGCTTGTTAGTTGCGGATTGAACCAGAAGCGCTGTTCGGCGGCGATCGCCGGGGGCGGGCTCCGGCCTTCGCTCAAGCGCTGGCGCTCCCAATTGGCAACGGCGCCCTGCGCATAGTTCTGCACGAAATTGGCGGTGTTCGGATCGGATCCGTCGACGATCACCTGGACCGACGGATGGCGCCCCGCCGCGTGCTCGGCGGCAAAGCCTGCGGGGATCACCAGGATGCCGCGTACCCGTCCGAGGACGAGGTCGTCCTCGAATTCCCTGCGGTCGCGTCCGGTGGCAACGGAAAAGTAGCGCGATGCCTCGAAGCTGGCGGCGAGATCGCGCGTGAGCGGGGTCGCTTCCTCGACCACGAGGGCGACACGCGTGCGCGTCGTATCGAGCGACACGCCATAACCGAAGAGGAAGAGGAGGACCAATGGCAGGACGAAGGCGATCAGGATACTGCTCGGATCGCGTATGACCTGATAGCTTTCCTTGCGCACCAGGGCAGCGAAACGCCGGGCCCGGCCCGAAGGTTCGTACGCTTTCGCCATTTTGCTCTCGGCCTTCATGCAGCCTCCTTCGCCTCGGAGCCCTGAATGAGCGCGATGAACGCGTCCTCCATGGTCGGGTCGGGGAGGTCCTTGCCTGCGACACGTGCCTTCATGTCGTCCGGCGAGCCAAGCGCGATCGAGCGGCCGCGATAGATGAGTGAGATGCGGTCGCAATATTCTGCTTCGTCCATGAAATGCGTGGTGACGAGCACGGTCACGCCCTTTTCGACGAGGCCGTTGATATGGGTCCAGAACTCGCGCCGGGTGATCGGATCGACGCCGGAGGTCGGTTCGTCGAGGAAAAGCACTTCCGGTTCGTGGAGCACGGAACAGGCAAGCGCCAGCCGCTGCTTGAGGCCGAGCGGCAGGTCCTTGGCCGACATGTCGAGGATCGTGCGGAAGTCGAAGATCTCGCTCATCAGACCGATGCGTTCGCGCTTTCTCGCGCCGGACAGCCCGTAGACGCCCGCGAAGAAATTGAGATTCTGGATGACGCTCAAATCACCATAGAGCGAGAATTTCTGCGCCATGTAGCCCAGCCGATTGCGCGCCTCGGGGGCGTTGCGCCTGAGGTCGAAGCCAGCGACCCGGCCTTCGCCGGAGCTCGGCTTCAGGAGGCCGCAAAGCATTTTGAACGTCGTCGACTTGCCGGCGCCGTTCGGGCCGAGGAGGCCGAAAATCTCGCCGCGTGGAATATCGAAGGTGATGTCGGCGGCGGCGGTAAAGTCGCCGAAGCGTTTCGTCAGACCCCGCGCCTCGATCACGGGTCTGCCGGCGTCTTCGGTGAACTCCCGCTGCGTTTCCGCAAGCCTCGACCGGCCGCCGGGACCTCCGCCGAGCATATCGACGAAAGCGTCCTCGAAGCGCGGCGGGGTGACGGCTGCGTCAACCGCATCGGCAGTGTCGCCGAGCGGCGGCGGCGAAAGACCCGCCTTCATGACGAGCCGTATGGCTTCGCCCTGGATCACGCCGTCTACCACCCCTTCGTCTTCGAGGAATCGCGCAAGCGCTTCGCGGCGGCGGCCGCGGATGCCGGAGAGGCGAAAGACGCGGTCCTCGACGCGGCCGGTCATCTCCGCCGGCGGGCCGGAAAACATGAGGCTCCCCTGATTGAGCAGGAAAACATCGTCGCAGGCTTCCGCCTCCTCGAGATAGGCGGTCGACCAGACGACGCCGATGCCCTCCGTCCTCAGATTTCCGACCATCTTCCAGAGGTCGCGCCGCGAAATCGGATCGACGCCGACGCCGGGCTCGTCGAGAAGCAGGAGCCGCGGCTTGCGCAGGAGCGCGCAGGCGAGGCCGAGCTTCTGTTTCATGCCGCCGGAGAGCTTGCCGGCAAGCCGCGTCGTGAAGCGGGCAAGGTCGGTGAAGTCGAGCAACTCGCCGAAGGTCCGGCTGCGCTCTGTCTTCGGCAGGCCGCGCAAATCGGCGTAGAGGTCGAGGTTCTCCTGGACCGACAGGTCTTCATAGAGGCCGAAGCGCTGCGGCATATAGCCGATTGCCGCCTGGATGCTGGCGGGATCCCTGCGGGTGTCGTAGCCGAGCACTTCTATGGTGCCGGCATCCGGCAGCATCAGGCCGGTCATCAACCGGATCAGCGTCGTTTTGCCTGCGCCGTCCGGACCGACGAGACCGGTGACCCGTCCGCCGAAGATTTCACCCGCAACTGCGTCGAGCGCCGGGCGCGCCGTACCGAACCGCTTGGTGACGCCGGTCAGCCGAACGAACGGGGCCGTGCCGGGCTCCGTTGCGGGGGCGGGCATCAGGAAGCCTCCTTCGCTTCCGGCAGGTGCACGGTGACGGGCATGCCCTGGCGAAGATCCTTGCCCGGATTGGCGATCACGATGCGCAGCCTGTAGACGAGGTCGGTTCTGAGCTCGGGCGTCTCCACCGATTTGGGCGTGAACTCGGCGACGGGGGAAATGAAGCCGACGGTTCCCTCATAGATGCGGTCGGGCGCGGTGTCGGAGGTGATCGTCACCTTCATTCCCGGATGCACACGGCCGAGGTCCGGCTCTGCGACATAGGCGCGGACCCAGACCGGTTCCGTCAGCGAAAGCACATAGACGATATCGGCTGGCGAGACGATCGCGCCGGTTTCACGCACGCGCGAGAGAATGACGCCGTCGCTCGGGGCGGCAAGTTGGGTGTCCTCGAGCGAGATGCGGGCGCTCTCGGCCTTTGCCGTCGCGGCATTCGCCTGGGCCGCTGCCGCCGCTATGTCCTCGGCGCGGTTTCCCTCTTCGAGAAGCACCAGGGCCTCGCGTGCCGACCTTGCACGTGCATCCGCCGCTGCACGGCTGGCATTTGCCTGGTCGAGCTCCGCCTGCGAGATCGTGCCATTGGGACGCAGCTGCTTTGCGCGTTCAAAGGCGAGCTTCGCATTCTCGAGCTCTGCTAGGCGTTCTTCATGCGTGGCGCGCGCCTGGGCGATCTCGGCTGCGCGGGCGCCCGCCCTGAGCTTTGCCAGCGTCGCCCGGGTAACCTCGGCTTCCGCCTCCGCGGCGCCGACCGCCTGGCGGAACGGCTCGGCGTCAAGCTTGGCGATCACGTCGCCCGCCTTCACGCTATCGCCCTCGTCGACGCGCAACTCAGCGATCCGCCCGCTCACCCGAAAGCCAAGCGAAACCTGGCGGATGTCCACATTGCCGTAAAGCACCGCCTGCCGCGGCTCGCCCGCAAAGCCGAGGCGCGCCGGCAGGTCGAACCACCAGGCACCGGCGAGACCTGCGGCGACGATTGCAACGAGTATGGCGACCTTCCTCATGACCGGCGGTCCCTCTCGGCACCGAGCACCGCCACGAGTTCGGCGGCATGGCGATGCAATGTCTCGATCTCCTTCGGTCCGGCAGATTCCCATTCGAGCTGGGCATAGACGGCTGCATGCGCCATTCGAAACACCAGAACGCTTCCGACGAAGGAGAGAGTTCTCAGACGAATGTGCTCCGAGGCCGGGTCGTCCTCGAGGATCGCGCCGATCAGCCGGCGCGCCATTTCGATCATCGGTCCCATGATGCTGCCGTAGATGCGTTTGAAAGCTTCGGTGGGCTCCATCTGCTCGCGAATGATGAACCGTGCCCAGCTTTCCGATTCCTTGCTGACGAAGAGAGCGATCATCCTCTGGACCATCTGGGTCAGGAAATGCCGCGCCTCCATCGGCGTCATCGCAGCGCCTTCGGCGTCGAGTTCGGTAAGACGGGAGACGATCATGGTCCGCAGGTCGCCGACATGGCCGCCGATGATCGAGGCAAGGTGCTCGGCGGCGGCTACATAAAGCCCTTCCTTGCCGCCGAAATAATAAGGAATCGCCTGGAGATTGACACCCGCTGCATCGGCGAGCTTTCGCGTGGTCGCGCCATCGAAGCCGTAGCGTCCGAAGACGTCGATGGCCGTGTTGAGCAGCTTCTCCCGTGTCGCGTCGCCGCGGTCGGCTCGGAGCACAGTGGGTCGGTTTCCGTCCTTGATCATGCATCGATAATGCGCCGATCAATCGACTAAGTCAATCGATCGAATGAAATCAGGTGACCGTCTTGCCACGGCCAGAAACGTATCGGAGGACTGCAATCTCTCCTCATCCTCGTCCCTGTGCTCGTCACAGGCATGAGAGCAGCGCCGCGTCTGCGGCGCGGGAAACATTCTTTCAGCCCAAGGACTTGGTCTGGCTGGTTCCTGTGACAAGCACAGGAATGAGGAAATCAAACAAGCGGCGGCGGTGGCCCTATCTCAACAGCCCTTAGCGCATCTCATAAGACGCGCGGCGCTGTAGGGTTCGGAGGACAGCAATCTCTCCTCATCCTCATCCCTGTGCTCGTCACAGGGATTCAGCAGCGCCGCGTCTGCGGCGCCGGAAGAGCCTATCCAGCCCAACAACTTGGTCTGGCTGGATTCCCGTGACAAGCACAGGAATGAGGAAATCAAACAAGTCGTCGCGGGTATCCGATCTCAACAGGCCCTAGGCAGCCGAGGCGAAATCGATGATGATTTTCGTTCCTCCGCCGGGAACCGTATCGACCGCGATCCTCGCTTTGTGAAGCTCGCCGATTCGGTGAACGATCTTGAGGCCGAGCCCCAGTTGGCCGGAGCGCTTGACATAGCCGAGATCGTCATTGTGCTCCGGCAGGTCGACGAGACCCCTGCCGTCGTCCTCGATAGACACCAGAGGTCCGGGACCGCAGGTGAGCACTATGCAGGTATTGGGTGGATTATGCTTGACCGCGTTTTCGATCAGGTTGCGCAGCATGTTCTCGATGAGCGGCGCAATCACGCTCACCGGCGGCGTGCCGTGGTCTACGAATTCGATGGACTTGCCGTTGTCGAAAACGAACGGCGCAGTCGTCTGCGCGACCTCCGCCCCGATCGCCGAGAGGTCGGCGCGCTGAAAGGCCGTGGGGTCCACAGCGTCGGCTCGGGCAAGCGAGGTCAGTTGTTCGAGGATATGGGTCAGCGCGTCCAGGTCGCGCTCCGCGTTGCGGGCGCGGGGATCGTCGATGCGGCTCAGTTCCATCTTGGCGATCGAAACCGGTGTGCGGATCTCGTGGGCGATCGAGGAGGAAAAGACCTTCTGCGCCTGGATGAGATCTGCAACGCGCGCCAGGAGACGGTTGACGGCGGCGACCAGGCGCTCGATCTCCTCGGGCATGTGCGACGAGGGCAGGCGGGCATTGCCGTCGCGCGGATCGATCGCATCGGCCGCCCGCACCGCTGCTGCCACCGGTTTGAGCGCACTGCGGATCGACCAGATCGTGGCTCCGATCACGAGACAGAACATCAGCGTCATGGGCACGATCATGGAATCGAACATTTCCCGAAGCAGAACGCTGTACATGAAGCCGTTGGGGTCCTTCAGGACGGCGAGCTCGACGAGCACGACCTCTCCATGACGTTCGAACGATTGGCCGCCGGCAACGCTGAAGGGTTTGCCGGGCGCAATCACCCGCTTCCAGAAAGTCGGTGCGTTGACGGCGAGCGGAAGAAAATGCTCCGAACATTCGGCAGAGCAGTTGGTGAAGAGAACCGAGCCGGAAGCGGTGCGCACCCTCACATAGATCGCACCCGGTCCATGGCGTTCCAGGTAGCGCTCTTTCAGCTCGTGATTGGGCTTGAATGTCAGATCCCCGTCCTGCGTCGCGATTGCGGTCGACAGGGTTTCTGTCTCCTCCTGCAGCATCAGGACGCTGAGCTCGTCATCGTCGAACCAGTAGTCGGCGAAGACGACGCCGATCTGCAGGATCATGGCCAGCAGGGAGAAGGCGATGACGCGGCGGGCGACGATGCCGATGAGCGACGGGTTCCAGGTCTTCATCAAACCGTCCGCAGCAGATAGCCGATGCCGCGCACGGTTTCGATCTGCACACCGGTTTCCACCGACTGCAGTCGCTTGCGTACCCTTGAGACGGCGAGTTCCAGCGCATTCGAGCTCAGTTCCTGGCCATATTCCGAAAGCGCCGTTTCGAGCCTGCGCTTCGGGACGACACGCCCGACCTCGCGCAACAGGATCTCGATCAGAGAGCGCTCGCGCGGAGGAAGAGGCAGAACGGCGCCCTCGCAGGTAAGCTCCGCCGTTGCAGGATCATAGCGCAGGGCACCGGCCTCGAGGACCGGCTGTATAGCATTGGGATTTCGCCTCAGCATCGCCCTGCAGCGAGACAGAAGTTCGCGATGGTGAAACGGCTTGACGAGATAATCGTCGGCGCCGGCGTCGAGCCCGGCGATACGCTCGTCGACCGATCCGCGGGCGGTGATGATCAGCACCGGCAGGCCGACATGCTCCCGCCGGATCCATTGCAGCAGCTGCAGGCCGTCGCCGTCGGGAAGGCCGAGATCGAGGAGAACCAGGTCGTGCTCGCGCGCGGCAATGGCGGCCTCGGCATCGCGCAGCGTCGAAACGCCGTCGAGCCGCCAACCCGCGTCATGCATGGTCTCGTTGATGAGTTCGGTGAGGCGAGGACTGTCCTCGACGAGGAGTAAACGCATGCAGATCGCAGCCTGAGTCTTCTGGCGCCGGTGACGGCGGACCATAGGACGTTTTTTGCGGGGTGCCAACTTGCGAAGTCCCTGCCGGGTGCGGAGCTCTGCTCTACCAGCGGTGTTTCCCGACAGCTTTCCGACAGCTCGTCCAGGCTACTGGGCATGCTCCCCTGGATCGCAAACGGTGCAGGGAACATGAACGTCACGCCGCACCGTGCATGCAAGGGGCGCGTCTTTGGAGGTGAGCAGCTTGAAAATCCCGCGGATTCCCCGGCCCGAGATTGGCAGTATAAGCCTGAGCGCGATCGTCGCTCTCTATCTGCTGCTGGCGACCAACAACTCGTTCTGGGCTCATGCCAGCGTCTATTTCGTTCACGCCCGGACGAGCCTGCTTGCCTTCGCGGCGGCACTCTATCTCGCCCTCTTCGCGATCTTGACGCCTCTCTCGGTCAAGTACCTGATGAAGCCGGCGCTGGTCATTCTCATTCTGGTGTCCGCCACCGCCGCGTATTTTGCCGACACCTTCGGCATCATCATAGATCGGGACATGATCGGCAATGCCGCCGTTACGACACAGGCCGAAGCCAGCCACCTGCTGACATTCAGCCTTGCGCGGCATCTGCTCGTCTACGCCGTCCTCCCTTCGATCCTGATCGTCTGGGTCAGGGTGCGCCACCGCCGGTTCCTGCCCAAGGCCGCGGTCAATTTCGCCTTCGTCTCCGTATCGCTCCTCGTCGGCGCAGGCCTCATCTATGCCAACTTCGCGACGGTGGCCTACGCGCTGCGCGAACATACGGACCTCATGAAAAGGTTCAATCCGTCCGGACCGCTGATCGCCACCGTGCGCTACGGCCTTTCGACCTATCGGGAGCGCAATCTGGTCGTAAGGCCGCTCGGAACCGACGCGCATCAGGGCGCGCGCGTTGCCGCCGCGGGGAAACCGGTCGTCGTCGTCGTCGTTGCCGGCGAGACGGCGCGCGCCATGAACTTTTCGCTCAACCGCTACGAACGCGAGACGAATCCTGAATTGAAGGCTCTTGGGGTCGTCAACTACCGCAACACGACGAGTTGCGGCACCGCGACCGCCGTCTCGCTTCCATGCATGTTTTCGGTCTATCCGCGCAGCCAGTATAGCGACTGGAAGGCGCGCTCGACCGAAAATCTCGTCAATGTGCTGACGCATGCCGGTGTCTCGGTGAGCTGGTGGGACAACAATACCGGCAGCAAGGGGATTGCCGATCTCATCAGCTTCGCAAGCCAGACCGGCCGCAAGAACAGCCCGCTTTGCACCAACGGCGAATGCCTGGACGAGATCCTCCTCGGCGATCTCGACCGGAAGCTCGGGGCGGCGACTTCGAACAGCGTCATCGTGCTGCATCAGCTCGGCAGCCACGGCCCGTCCTATTATCTGCGCTATCCCGAGGCGTTCCGCCGCTTCACGCCCGACTGCCGCACGCCGGAACTCATGCGTTGCACTACCGCGGAACTGGTCAATGCCTACGACAATACGATCCTCTACACCGACCACAACCTCGCCAGCGTCGCGCGGCTCCTCGAAAAGCATCAGGACCGCATTGCCGGCGCGATGATCTATATGTCGGATCACGGCGAGTCGCTTGGGGAGAACGGCCTCTATCTCCACGGTGCGCCCTATGTGATTGCTCCGAAGGAGCAGACGCAGGTGCCTTTCATCGCCTGGTTTTCGAAGCCGTACCAGGCTGCGATGGGCGTCGACGCCGGCTGTCTTGCCAAGGACGCCGACAAGCCGAAATCGCACGACAACCTGTTTCACACGGTGCTTGGCATGATGGACGTCGAGACGAGGGTCTATAACCGCGATCTCGACGCCTTCGCCGCCTGCACGCGGCCCGCAAACAAAGAGCACCAGCCGGCACCGGGATATCCCGCGGCCCAGAATGGCGAACCCGCATCAAGCGCCGGCGGCCCGCAGGAAGCGAGATGGGCGCCCGGCGTTTTGTGATTTTCCGATATGCCTCTCCCACGGGCGAGCTGTCGACCTTCACCAAATCTGGTAGACTGCAGGCCGATCCCGCATCCGCAGTCGGCGGGGCGTACATCAGAGGAGAATCCGATGCAGATCGCCGGAATTCAGGTCCATCCCGAGCGCGGCGGCAAGGCGGGCTTCACCGTCGAATTCGTCGGCACCAACGGGGAGGTCGTCTCCGTCTCCTGTCCGCAGAATGCCGACGGTAGCCTCAACAGGCTGAATGCCGTTTCCCAGGCAAAGGAGATACTCGCCGCGGCCATCGAGGCGGATGAAACGCTTCTTGCCATCACCGGCACGAAACGGTCTCCTTCGGTCCCCGAGGGAGCGCTTGCGAATGCCCGGCAGGCGCATGACCGGGACGCCATGGAAGAGCAGTTGGAAGAGGGCCTCGAAGATACGTTTCCCGCAAGCGATCCCGTCTCGATCACCAGTTCGGCGATTCCGAAGGGATCCTCTCACCGGTAGGCTTTGGGCGGGGCTCCCTGAGGCCCTCATTCCTGTGCCCGTCACAGGGATGAAGTGAAGAAGCCGTCTTGTGCCTGTCCGAGCCCACTATTCCTGCTACGCATCGGGCATTCCGAATATCGGTTCCGATTGTCAAGACGATGCGCTAAAGCACTCGGACACCCCGGGCGGCCTCAGATGGCCGATTCATATCAGCGACGAAAGGAGCGCGCCGTCTTGGACGAGCAAAGGAGAAGCGATTCATGAATAGCCGGCGTTTCACCTTCGCCGTCGGTGACATTCACGGTTGCCTCGCACAACTCGAAGCCTTGCTGGCCAGCATCGAATCCGTCGTCGCCGGCGGCAGGGTGGTCTTCCTCGGCGACCTCGTCGATCGCGGCCCGGACAGCCGCGGCGTCGTGGAGCGGATCATGGCCGGGCCGCGCAGGGCGGGCTGGGAATGGATCACGCTCAAGGGCAATCACGAGGCCATGCTGCTGGCGGCACGCAAGGGCCAGGCCGAGATGTCCCTATGGCTGACGAACGGGGGCGAGGAGACGATGGCTTCCTACGGCGGCGCCATTCCGTTGAGCCATCTCGTCTGGATGGCGGAACTGCCATCGCTCGTCGTCGATCGGCATCGCATTTTCGTCCATGCGGGCGTCGACGAGACGATTCCGCTCGAAGAACAGGGCGACGACATTCTCCTCTGGATCCGCACCGATCCGAACTACTCCGGTACCTTTTGGGGCAAGCATGTCTGCCACGGACATACGCCGAGCCGAAGCAATCCCCGCACCGTCGGCAACAGGACCAATGTCGATTCCGGCGCCGTCTTCGGCGGCATGCTCTCCTGCGCCGTCTTCGATGACGACAGGGCGGGAGGCCCGATCGATTTTCTGGTCACGGATGGATATGACTAGACCGTTTCACGACGACATACGCATGTGTGGTTTCGATGGATTGCAGGTTCCTGCAACCGCGGCAGTGCGGCGATAAGCATGCGGGAAGCAATTGCTTTAGCATTGTGCAACGCCGCCTCAGGCTATAGTTGTGCCGACCTGCAAAGCATGTGAACTCGAAATCCAAGGGACCCGGTTTGGACACGTCCTCTTCCGCAATCTTCACGAAGAATTTCGCCGCCCTCCTTTTCGACATGGACGGCACGCTACTCAACTCGATGGCAGTCGTTGAAAGGGTCTGGGGATCCTGGGCACTCCGCAACGGAATAGACCCCGTGGCGCTCATGAAGGTCGTCCATGGCGTGCGAGCCGTCGATACGATCCGCGCGCTGGGCCTGCCGGTCGATCCGGAACAGGAGGCGCGCATTCTTGCCGAGGCGGAGATTGCCGATGTCGAGGGGATTGTCGAAATTCCGGGCGCCGTCGCCTTCCTGAAGACATTGCCCGCCGAAAGGTGGGCGATCGTTACGTCGGCGCCGCTCGAACTCGCCGCGCGCCGGCTCGAGGCGGCCGGTATTCCGGTGCCGCGCCACATGGTGACCGGTGAGGATGTCTCGGTCGGGAAGCCCGACCCGCAGGGCTATCTGCTCGCGGCACAGAGACTTGGGGTGCGTGCCGAAGATTGCCTCGTCTTCGAGGACGCGCCTGCAGGCGTGCTCGCGGGCAAATCCGCGGGCGCCGAGGTCGCCGTCATCACCGGGGCGCATGCCGCGGCGGCCGAGATGCCGCATATCATGCTGTCGCATTACAGCGACGTCGAGGCTCGCCTCGTCGAGGACGGATGGCTTTCGCTGCATCGCCGCCGCGGCTAGGACACTTCCAGGAAAAGCGTGTAACGGTTGCCGACGGCCATCGGCCACCGGCTGCTTCAAGGTTCATGCTCAGGCGGCGAGCCAGCACTTGGTCAGTGCATGTCCGCCCATGAGTTCGCCGTTCGGATCGTCGACCCAGCCGCCGACCTTGTCGCTGGTGGCATCGATATAGTTGTTGAACATCGGCGCGATCACACCACCCTCATCGCGCAGGATCATTGCCGCCTCGCGATAGAGAACCTTGCGCTTCGCCTCGTCCAGCTCGCCGCGCGCCGCAAAGATCAGCTTGTCGAAATCCTCGCGGAAGAAGCGGGTGTCGTTCCATTCCGCCTTTGAAAGATAGGCGATGGAATAGACCTGGTCCTGCGTCGGCCGGCCGGTCCAGTAAGACATGCTGAAGGGTTGCTTGTTCCAGACGTCGGACCAGTAGCCGTCACCGGGCTCGCGCTTCAGCTCGACGTCGATGCCGCACTTTGCGGCGCTTGCCTGGAAAAGCTGCGCGGCGTCGACTGCCCCTGGGAAGGCGACGTCGGAGGTCCGCAGCAGGATCGAACCGTCATGGCCCGATTTCTTGAAGTGGAATTTAGCCTTGTCCGGATCGAACACACGCTGCTCGATATCGTCGTCGAAGAGCGGATAGCCATTGATCATCGGCGTATCGTTGCCGACAGTGCCGTAGCCAGCGAGAATCTTCGCCACCATTTCCTCGCGGTCTACCGCGTATTTCAGCGCAAGCCGCAGGTCGTTGTTGTCGAAGGGCGCAGTGTTGCAATGGGCGATCAGGACATAGTGGCCCTTGCCGGGGACGTTGCGGATCGTGACCCCGGGAATGCGTTTGACGAGCGCGACGATCTTCGGCTCGATGCGATTGATGATGTGCACGCCGCCCGCCTGGAGCGAGGCGGTGCGCGCCGTTGCGTCATTGATGACGGTGATTTCGATCTGGTCGGCATGGCCGCGCTCGGCCGCTCCCCAATAGCCGTCCTGCCGCTCGCCGACATGCTTTACGCCCGGCTCGTTGACGACGACTTTGTAGGGGCCGGTTCCGATGCCGGCCGTCGGGTCATCCTTGCCGCCGTTCGGCTGGATCATAAGATGATAATCGCTGACGATGAACGGCATGTCGGCGTTCGGCTGGCGCAGCGTGATGACGACCTTGTCGCCGTCTGCCTTGATGGTCTCGAATTCCTGGACGAAGGGCAGGGCAGCCGATTTCGAATTTTTGTCGGCATGACGCTCGAATGTGGCGACGACATCGGCGGGCGTCAGTTCCTTGCCGTTATGGAAGGTCACCCCCTTGCGGATCGTGAACGCCCAGGTCTTCGCGTCCTTCGACGCTTCGTAGGATTCAGCCAGCCGATATTCTATCTCGCCCGTGCGCTCCGGTTGGCCGGCAACGCGCTCAGGCTGCAACGGATTTCCATTGCGAAGGCTGTCCGTTGGCGGCGAAGAATGTCGCAACGAGGCGAGACAAGGCCCGGCTATGTCACTGTGCGGGAGAAAAGTCGTGCACACGCTCCTCGTCCCGTTCCGAGGCGCGCGTGCGGGCGATGCGGCCTTCGAGTTCCTCGAGGCGGCGGGCGAAGCCGAGATTGCCCGGCTGGAGCGCCACGGCCTCCGCGAGCATGTCGCGGGCGATCTCAAGTGCGCCGTCGCGGATGTGGCGGTTGGCCCGATGGTAAAGAAAGTTTACCCGCTCCACAGGTGAAAACCCTTCTCCGAAGCGTTGAAGGAACCGGTCGGCCCAGGCGGGGTGGCGAGCAATCGCCGCGATGGCGATCTGATAGGGGCGCATCGGGGCGCCGATCCGCGCCGAACGGGCAAGCGCGCGCAAACCGGCGCGGTCGTCCGCGCGACAAGCCTCGATGAGCGAAAGCGCGCGCGCCGTTCCGGTGAAGGCCCGAACGGTGCCGTGACCGGTCATATGCACGGGGATGAGATGCGTCTCGCTCTGTATCGCCGCGATCCGCTCCGCGTGCCGGCGATCGACGGCATGGAAGGGGTCGTAGAACAGATAGGCGCGCCCGGCCGCCTGGTCGGGGGCGATTGCCATGTTCTTGTGAAGACCCGGAGCGAAGTGGCGGACGAAGCGGTTGTCGAAAGGTACGGTCTTCGGATCGATCGAAATCTGCGGGGCAAAAGGCGACGGCGACGCTTGCGCCAAAGCGCCGGCGATAACGCAGAGCCGCATAGCCGCCTTGCGAATGGCCGTAGAGGATGCGTTCCGGCGCTTCCGCAAGGATCGGCGCCGCAGCTTCGACCGCTGCGACCACGCTTGCCGCCGGAAACCAATTCGGCCGCCGGCTGATGAAGCCGAGTGCGGCGATGCCGGCCTTTTCGCAGAACCGCTGTCCCCAGAAGCGGCTGCCGTTCGCCTGCATCTCCATCTCGTTGAAGGTGACGAGAAGATAGGGCGACGATCCTCGCCGATGTATCACTTCCAGGTTTTCGTCGGCGTAAACGAGCATGTGAATTCCCGAGCAACTGTCATTTTGAGTGGAGCCGCAAGCGTCTAGATCACGATGTTTTTAGGTCGGATCGGCCTAAAAACATGAACGTGATCGATTCCTAGAAGTTAGAGCGGGATGCGGGCGGAAAACCGCGCACACTTTTCCTCATCCCGCTCTAGACTACGGCCTGTGCCGCCGCTTCATATTGCGCCGCACCAAGAGGGCTCCGCCTGTCCTTCAGAAGCCGACGATAGAGATCGGCATGCGCACGCGCGGATTCGGCGTGGCCGGTCGGAGGCCGCAGCGTCGCGTGCAGCCGGTCCCATGCCTCGGGCTTGCCCAGCACTTCCGACAGCCGGTCGGCGAGATCCTGGGCGCTGCCGGCACGGAAATGGAGTCCGTCCCTTCCGTCCTGCACTTTCTCGGCCATGCCGCCGATGTCGGAACAGATGATGGGCCTGCGATGATGCAGGGCCTCCTGAATGACGACGGGCGAGTTTTCCCACCAGATCGAGGGCAGCACGACCCAGTCGACCGAGCGCATCAGCCTCGGCATGTCGGCATTCTGATAGGCGCCATAGAAACGCACCCGGCGCCCGGCATCGTCGATGAGCTTCTTCAGGCGCTCCTGGAACTCAACCGGCTGGCGCTCGAGATTACCCCCGAAGATCATCAGGCAGGAGTCCTCGCCCCAGATTTCTTCCGGCACGCGCGATACCGCATCGACCAGCACGTCGATGCCCTTGAAGGGTGTCATCTGCCCGAAATAGGCGAAGCGGTTCCGCCGGGCGGATGGGACCGGCAGATCGCGTACCGGTGCGGCCTCGCCCATGACGATGCCGTTGTCGATCACGGAGAGCTTTTCCGCATCGATACCCCATTCGACATAGCGGTTTGCGAGGAACATGCTCGGGGAGATGAAGGCATCGGCAAGGCCGAGCATGCCGCGAAGAAATTCCTCGCGCCTCAGGAAACGGGAAACCGGGATATCGGGAAAGCAGCCATGGCAACTGATCGGCGAAGAACTGTTGCAGAGCTGGGCCGATGGTCGCTTCACCATTTGCCCGTGGTTGTGACACAGCGACAGGTATTCGTGGAAGGTGACGACGATAACCGCCTCCGGCAGCGCTTCCCGGAGAGCGTAAAGCGCCTCCATCCCCAGGCCGATCAGATGATGAAAGTGAATGACGTGAGGCGACAGATCGCCGACGAAGCGCAGGAGGTCGCGGCGGATCGCCTCCGTATCGCCGTTGGACAGGAAGAAGTGATCGTAATCATCCGCATGGAAGAGCACTTCGTCCACGGCAAGACGCAGACTCATGAGTGCTGACGCGCCGTGGCGCGGGACCGGATGGCCGACGCGGGCGAGATATATCGACTCGACGCCCGGCAGCGTGTTCAGGCCCTTATGCAGGCTGTGGGACGCTATCTCCGCCCCGCCCAGCGACATCGCCGGATGTCCATGCGAGACGACGAGAACACGGAGCCGCTCGCTCATGCGGAAGCCTCCTTGATGCGATTGCCTTCGCCCTGCGGCTGCGGAGCCCATCGGGCCGAAAACAGTCTTTCGTCGATCCGCTCGACGAGAGGAGCCGCGGAGGCGCTGCCGGTGGAGAATGGCTCGTCCGAGCCCAGCATCTGCACCGAAGGCAGCCACCAGGAATTGATCCCCGAACGGCTGAGCCTCAAGCCGAGATCCTGCCCCTTTTGCCGGGATCCGAGATAGCTGCCGGCAAAGCCTCCGGCGACGAGGAAAGCCTCGCGCGGCATGATGCAGCATTCGAAAGAGGCCGCCGCGATCCGGGTGAGCTTGAGCCCCGTCACTGCACTCAACGGATAACCGGCATAACGGCCCGAAAGCGAATTTTCGGACTGCGCGTCGGCCCAGGAGCCAGCCCATCGAACGGAATGGTCCTCATAGGCGAGCGTGGGCGAAATGATCCCGCCACTTTCCTCGTAGGCGGAAACCAGCCTGCCGTACCAGCCGCTCCTGCGGGGCAAAAGCGAGCCGGCGAGGAGAACGACCGTCTCGCTCGAAAGCGCGCGAATGCCGGCTTCCAGGAGATCGTAGACATCGTCCGTTTCCGCCGACATCAACCTGAGCGGCAGCCGATAGAATTGCGCGAGCTGCCTGATACGGCCGGCCTGGCGTCGAAAGCATTCGGAGTGCAGCACGAGCGCGATCGGCGCGTGCCGTGTTTCGGGATCGAGCGCCAGAAGGCCGAGGAAAGGGGCAAGCTCCTTTTCTTCTGCTTGGCCGGCGGCGACGATGATCGGCGGCCCCGAAGCCTCGTCGAACGCACCCGCATCGAGGATGGCCCCGACGCCGGGCGAGGGGCTCTCCGACGCGCACAGGAAGGGCACGATCTGCCGATCAACGATTTCCGTCAGCCCCCAGTTTTCGGGATCGATGGACTTGATCTGGCGGAGCGCCGCCTGACGCGGCGGAAGCCGCGCGGGTGTCAGCGGGAGAAAGGCCCGGCGGGAATCCTTGAGCGTCAACTCCAGGTGTAGCGGGGCCGCACCATCTGCCCCCAGTCCTCCGGCAAACACGATGAAACCATGCGGGTGGGTTTCTCGGTCGAGCATGCTTTTGAACAGCGGCTCATCGGTAAAGGCATCCGTCACATCCGAGCGCTCGAGCCGCGTCCAGCGATCGTCGAGCCGCATCTCGCTCTGTCCACGGCGCAACCGGACGCTCTGGACATGCTCATCAGGGTCGAGCAGCCAGCCGGAGATCAGAAAGGCGCTGCTGCTCGCCTGAAAGATATTGTCGACGCCCAGACGCACCGGAACGGGAAGGGTCGAGATCGTCTCGCGCCCCTCGAAGCTGTTGGCGGCCGAACGCAGCCGGAGCAGAACGGCGGGCGTGCTGTGCGTCTGAAGCAGCACGGAGCGGATATGCCCGGGCGTGTCCGTAGGACCGGCGATCAGCCGGTGCTCATGAACCGAAGCGTAGCGCCAGCCCCCGCGCCCGCGATAGACGAGCCCCTCGACGTCTCGTGCGCGAAGCGGTTCGCTGGCCGCCAGCAGACCGATGAAGCCTGCGCCACCTTGCGGAGTGTCCTGCCGGGAGAAAGCCGCGATCCCACAGTCGGCAACGACCGGATTTTCGCCGCACACAATCACGCGAGCGTTGCCGGGGTCGGCGGCGCGGGCCCACCCTCTGAGGAAGATCGCTCCCTCGTGGGTCTCGCCGACGAACTCGAGGAAGCCGTCGCTACCCTTTCGGGCCTGCGTCAGGGCAACAATTGCCGCAAGCCTTCGCCGGCCGGTCGGCATCTGCATCATCGCATCCACGAGCGAGTCCAGCACGTCGGCCAGTTGGGCGCCGGTAAGCTCCGCGAGGACCGTCACGCCCTCGCGGACCGCAAGCGTGCGGGGGCCGAAAATATAGCGCTTGGGGCTGCTCTCCTGGCCCAGGCGGAGAGTGGTGAGCGGACGATCGGCGTCATTGATGGGCAGCAGCGCCGCGAACCCGTGCGTGGCCGTTGGCGGCTGCGGGGCCAGGCGCCAACAGATGATGGAGGCACTCGTCGCGGTGGCGGGGTCGTCATTGACCTGCGCCGGCACCTGGCCGGCGACAGGCGCGCCCGCGCCTATGACGAGCAGCAGCGTATCGTCGATCGGGCAGGCGACAACCCTCCCACCCCGCATGATCCTCGCGGCTGTTTGCGACGTTTGAGGAAGCGCCTGTTCTGCTCCGGCCATGGTACTCCTCATGCTCCGGCGAAAAGCGAGAGGGCAGCGCCGGCGGCAAAGCCCGCGAGAACGAAAAGCAGGAGCAGCAGCGGTTTCAACTCTCCATTCGACCGCTTCTGCAAGGCTCCGAGGTTCTTCTCCATCGCTGCAACCACGCCATCGAGCCGCATCAAGTGGACATCGAGGTCGTTCAGGCGCTGCCCGATCTCGGCGGCGGCGGCAGGCCCCAAGGTCGCGCCTTCGCCGCCCTCGTCATTATGCGTTCGCTGAAGAGATCGCTGCGAGACCTGCAACTGCCGCTGGGCCGCCATGAGGACGTCGAGCTTGTCGAGAACCTTGGCAAGCGGCGCGGCGATGAGGGCTTCGGCCGCCTGCTCGTCCGGGCGCGGAACGCGCAGCTGCTGTTCGGTGCCGCGTGCATCCAGGGCCGTCACCTTGAGATCGGCGGTGCGCGAGGCTGCCGCCTCGGGAAGCGCGATTTCGAAGGCATAGCCGCCGTCGCCGATGCCGTTGCGCTTGAGATCGGGGCGATTGCGGTCGGCGACCGCCTGGGCGATGACGCTGCCGTCCAGATAGACGCGGATGGTGAGGCGCTTGTCGGGTGCTGCCGGATCGAACGCCCAGCCGAAGATGCGCCCCTGGTCGATCGCGTCGACCCGGCCGCTCATCGGCTTCGTATTATCCTGATCCGGTGCGGCATTTGATTTCTCGGCAACAGCCATCGATTTCCCCTTTATGCCGCTTCGATACGTGACGGTTCGATCGCTTCGATCAAATCGAGATAGCGTCGTGCGGTGGTGTCGATGTTCTCCGGTTCCCGCGCGTGCGCGGAAAGCCGGCGCGCCAAGGCACCGTCTTGCCCGAGGCGGCGCATGGCAGAGGCGAGCGCCCGCGGATCGTTGGGCGCAACGGTGAGGCCGTTTGCGCCATCCTCGATCATCTCGGCCATGCCGCCGATATTGCTGGCTATGACCGGCCGTCCGAGGGCCTGCGCCTCCTGGATGACCAGCGGGGCATTTTCCCACCAGATCGAGGGTACGATCGTGCAATCCACCGCTGCGACGAGGTCAGCAACGTCCTCACGCCGGTAGGACCCGCGCTGCTGCACGGTCGGTGCCGTTTCCTCGAACAGGCGTGTGATCTCGTCGATGAAACTCTCGCGCTGGAAGGGTGCGCCGCCGTGAACGCGCAACTCGAACTCCAGCCCCTCGGCAATGAGCTGCCGTGCCGCCTCGAGCAGTACGGCCACGCCTTTCCAGGGGTTGAGATTGCCGAAATAGCCGAAGACCGGGCGGTCCGAGCCGATCCGGCGGGCCGCTGCCGGCGCGCCGCGAGGCGGTAGCCCGTTGGGAATGACGCTGATCCTGTCTTCCGAGAGCCCCCACTCGACGAAGCGCTGCTTGAGGAACCGGCTCGGTGATACGAACCGGTCCACGTCGCTCAAGAGGGCCTTCAGATGGCGTTCGCGCAATGTGAAACGGTCGAGCGCGATGTCCTTGAAGCAGGCATGGCACCTGTCGGGGCTCGCCCCGTGGCAAAGTTCCTTGCCGCTCGTTCTCACCATCAGCCCGTCATGGTGACAGATGGGATAATAGTCGTGCAGCGTCATGACGATCCGGCACTGCGGCAGGGTTCGCCGGACGATATGCGGAAACTCCGCGCCGAGCAGGAGCAGATGGTGGATATGGACGACGTCCGGCCTGAAGTCGCGCAGCAGCTCCGCAATATCCGGAACGACGCCATAGAGATCGATCTGGCTCATGAAGAAGCGGTCGAAATGTCCGGACCACAACAGCAATTCGTCCCCTGCGGGCCCGATGCCTTGAAAGCTGGTGCCAGGCCGCGCCTGGCGGTGGATCTGGTTCGTGGCTCCGAGAAAGAGCGCTTCGCAGCCGGCACGCTTGTAGGCGCCGAACAGGTCGTGGGCGAATATCTCCGTGCCTCCCGGGTGGAGGGCCGGATGGTTGTGAGCCGCCACGAGCACGCGCATGCTCACGCTCCGCCTCCCCGGCGTTCGGCGACGAAGATGTCCTGATAGTGCTCCGCTTCCTTCCCGCGCCAGGCGCCGAGCGCCTTCAGGGTGATTGCGAGACCGGCCCGGTCGAGGGCGCCGTCAAGAAAGCCGTCGTCGAAACCGACGGCGGCAAGGCGTGGCATTTCCGGGACGTACCAGCACGGCCCGTCGCCATCGCGGGCGAAGGAAAGGCGCGCGTCGCGCCGGCCGCTCTCGTTGGCCGCCGCGACGTGATCGACCACGAAGGCGGTCATGAAGAGGCGGCCGCCGGGTTTCAGAAGCCTTCCGACCTCTCGCAGATAGACGATGACTTCGTCCGGCGGCAGATGCGTCACGATCGACGTCATGATCACAAAATCGAAGTGACCGTCGGCATAGGGCAGTTTCAGCGCATTGCCGCTGATCTTGCCGCTCGGATTATAGAGTTCATGGGCAATATCGACACGCTGGAACGCGAAATTCGGATAGACCGAAGTGATGAAGCGGCGGCACCAGCCGATGCCGCCCTCGACCGGATCTATCCCGCTGTAGCGTCCCTTCTCGAAATCCAGATACTGGGTGAGCGGAACGGCCATGCGGCCGATGCCGCAGCCGATATCGAGAACGCGGCTTTCCGGACGCAATCCCCCCAGCCGAATGAAGTGGCCGAGGAATTCGACGCCCACCGCCCTGAAGGAGCCGTCGCCGACGAAGACACTGTCGGGATTAGGTTCGGGAAGGAAGCGGTTTCGAAGAATGCTCCCCAGCAGTGCCTCCACGCGTTCGTCGCGGGCGGGCAGTTCCGTGGCAGCTGTGTTTTCCTGGCGCAGCGCAGTCTCGCTCATGCGGCGGTCCTCGTTGCCGCGCCGATGCCGAAGAGAGCCGGCATTTGGTCGCGGCCGCCGAGATCGGTTTTCATCAATTCGGTGATGTCGTTGTTCCAGCGTTCGGTGTGCAGCCACGAATTGTACTGGCTGGCGACCCCGCGCATATAGTCTTCGCTGCGGCGGATCGAGCGGCGCTCGAAATGATAGAGACACGCCGACGGCTCGTAGGCGATATCATAGCCGCACCGGCGGATTTTCAGGCACAAATCGCTGTCCTCATAATCGCCGATCACATAATCCTCCGTGTATCCGTCCACGAGCTCGTAGATCTCCCGACGCGTCACCAGGCACGCACCGGTGATGCCGGGAACGCTGCGGGCAAGTTGAGCCGGTGCGTAGTCGCCAGGCATGCCCTTGTGGAAATGATGGTTGAGCCATATGCCGCGCTGGTCGCGAGCGAAGTAGAGTCCCGCGTGCTGGAGCGATCCGTCCTCGAAGATCAGCTTCGGGCCGATCGCGCCGAGGCTCCTCTGCTCCATCAGCGGCCGGATGAGCTTCTGCAGCCAGCCGGGCGCTGACGGAACGACGTCCGAGTTCAGCATGACGACGACCGAGCCGCGGGCGAAGCGCGCGCCGGCATTGCACGCCCGCGCGTAGCCGCTGTTGCGGTTCATCACCACAAGCTTCATCGGCAAGCCGTGGAGGAGATGCAGTCCGCCAAGCAGATGCTCCGTCTCGTCCTGAATCTCCGGCGAATCCAGAACGTAGATGATCTCCGCATTGCTTGCGAGCCAGCGATCGGTCGCCATCCCTGATAGCTGGAACCGCAGGAAGTCGAGGACGCGGTAAAGCGGCACGACGATCGAGACCAAGGGCGCCTTTTCGGGCAGGTCGTAATCCTTGGTGTAGTCGACCTTGGCCGCTCTTCCCAACCTCTGCTCCACGTCCTGCAGGGCGGGGGCAAGGATCGTCCGGAAAGCCTGGTCGATCGCGTGCTGCGGCGGGACTGCGCGCAGTATTCGGTTGCGCTGCGCCGAAGCCTCGAAGGGTTGCGGCTTCGGCACGAGCGGTTTCACAGCACCGGAAGCCAGCCGCATCTGGAACCGCGGCTGGAGCAGGGCGCCCGGCGTGTCGTTCGACGGCAGCCAGGCGACAAAGCCGGTCACGTCGGCTCGCGATTTCTCGTCCGCTCCGCGTGCCCAGGCGGGAAACTCGTACCAGTTGCCGTCGAGCGGTATCGCCGTGCCGTCCTCCGTGAGGTAGTCGATGCCGGCGAGAGTGGCCGTCGGATCATGGGTCCACCCCCCGGCAAGCAGACCGCCGGAAAGCGTCAATGCGAGGTCCACCTCCGCTGAAGGATGCATTGCGGACCTGCCGATCCGCCTTTCCGCGAGCGGTGTCCGTAGCTGGAGGTCGACGGCTGTCGCAAGTCCACCCTCGGGTGTCGTCGAGAGCCAGCGGACGACGAATTCGCGAAGCTCCGGCGTACCGCCCCGTTCCGCCCACCAGGCCTGGAGGTTGGCGCAATGAGGATTGCCGGAGGAGAGTTCGCGCACGGCAATGCCCCTTTTGCCGACAAGCACGAAAGACTGGGGGTATCGGGGGGACTCGACGATGAAATGGCAAGGACGAAGATTGTGCTCGCGTTGGGCGCCGATCAGCGCTGGCGACGCCAGTGGCAGGATGGCGTTGGCCCCGAGGGCATAGATGCCGCTGATCTCGCCGAAGTCGGGGCTGATCGCGGTCTCGATCAGGTATCGGCCCTGGGCGATCGGGCATGCAATCTTGGCGGGCGCCGGCCGCGATGTCAGCGCCTGAAGCGCGTCCTCGACGAGGCCGATGAAGAACGGGTCCCTGGACAGACGGAACGCGCTCCGCCAAACGGTCAGCAGATTGTTCAGGAACTTTACGCAGCCCTCCGGCGTGAGTGCGGCAAACAGGTCCTCCACGTCGAGGGGCGGAAGTTCACCGACGGGCCGGAGCACGATCGTCTGAACGACGTCGCTTTCGATGTAAATCTGCCCGCGGCTCGCTTCGGCGCCCGGGCGCATGGCCCAAAGCACGCGCTGGCCACCCTCCGCAAGAGAAAGGATCGTGCTGACGAGCGGGACGGGTTGCTCCGGCATGACGAGCGTGTGTTTGGCTGCCACCGGCAACTTGGCGCGAACGTCCGAGATCAATACTGCCACTTCGGAACCGAGCCGAAAGACCCTCGCGTCCTCGAAAATGCCGCTGGCGCTCCGCGTACGGTCGTCAAACGTCACACGCCACTCCTCTGACTAATTCTGGGATGGTGCGCCCCACGGGAGGAGGGCAGGGCGCACCGTTCGAAGCCAATGCGGGATGATGAAAAGCCGCCTGCGGTTTTCCACCCGCATCCCGCATCTCAAACTATCAGTGGACAGTGAAGTAGTTTTCGGGATGGGCCTGAATGTCTTCGGCGTCGGCATTGACCAGCGTCAGCGTGTCGCCATGGCCGAGGTCGATGACGACATTGCCGCCGACCTGAGTGATACGCGAAGCGAGATCCTCGGGCGCGGTGACGTCGAGGCCGTTGATACCCTTGGATATCTGCAGGACGTCTTCGCCGGGGGTAAAGTCGAGGATGACGTCGTTGCCGCCGCCGCCGTCGAAAACGAAGATATCACTGCCCTGACCGCCGGCAAGAAGGTCGGACCCGGCGCCGCCGTCGATGACGTCGTTGCCGGCGCCGCCGAGCAGCACGTCGTTGCCTCTGCCTCCGAGGAGGAAGTCGCTGCCGGCGCCCCCAAGGAGAATGTCGTTGCCGTTATCGCCATAGATCAGGTCGTCACCCGATCCGCCGACCAGGATATCGTTGCCATTTTCGCCATAGAGAACGTCGGTGCCTTCGCCGCCGAACACGGTGTCGTTTCCGTTGCCGCCGAACAGCAAGTCGTCACCATCGTCGCCGAAGATGATGTCGTCCCCATTGCCTCCGTTGACGAAATCATCACCCCCATGGGCGCGGATGAAATCGTCAAAGCGGGAGCCAAACAGGGCGTCGTCGTATGCGCCGCCTTCCAAAGTGGCCATCTGCTTCTCCTCTTCGTGGTTTGATGCATGCGTCATCGGCACGGAGCCGAGGATTGCGTGCCGGAGTGTGCACTGCAATAATTACGAACGCAACACAGATGCATAAAATAAAACAGCGATATTTTGATAGAAAGAGGGTGTCCGAAACATATCTCTATGCTGTGCCAATATTGGTACAATATAATTTTAGGAGTAATTCTGACGGAAATGCAGACAAAGCGCTTCAAATTTTAAAGTAATTTACGACGAGAAGAGATATCAAGAGTTAGACAGGTCAGTCCTCCCGAAAAGCCCGGTTGAAACTGTCGGAGACTGGGGCGACGAGGTAGTCGATTGCCGAACGCGATTTGTGCACGATCAGCACTTCCGCGGGCATGCCGGGATAGAGGCGGATGTCCGGGTTGGCGGCGAGCGATTCAGGCGCCACCTCCGCCCGTGCGACGAAATAGGCAACGTTGGACTTCTCATCCACGGATTGGTCTGCCGCGATATAGGTTACCTTGCCTTCCAGAGGCAGGTGCGAGCGCTGGTTATAGGCCGTCAGACGGATTTGCGTGCTGGAGCCGATCGTTATGCTGTCGATGTCACGCGTGCTGACATGCATCTCGACAAGCAGCGGTTCGTCCTCGGGGACGATGTCGAGAAGCGGCTGACCGGGGGTGACGGCACTGCCCGGCGTCCGCAGCTGAATGTTGGCGACGATGCCGGCCTGAGGGGCACGGATTTCCAGGCGGCGAAGCACGTCCTCGGCGGCGGTGATGCGCTGCTCGACTTCCGCAAGCTCCAGGCGCGCCGTGGTGATCTCTCCGGCGATCTCCGACTGGAAATCGGATTCGATGCCGATGAGCGCAAGCTCGGCCCCCGCCATCGCCTTTTCCGCCTGCGCCTTGTCGCCCGAGAGCTCGCCGCGGGTTGCGGCGAGCTCGCTGAGCCGTGCGTCGATCTCGATGAGTTTCGAGCGCTGGGCGAAGGCTTTTTCGACAAGGGTCGCTATAGCCGTCCGCTGTTCGTTCATCAGCTCGATCTGCCTGTCGGTCGCCTGAAGCTGGGCTGTCAGAGACTTCGCCTTCTCCGAATATTCCTCGATCGTCTTGCGCTGGATTGCCAGCCGGCTCTCCTTGGCCTCGCTCCGCTTCTCGAAAAACGCTTTCTCCGCCGTTACCGCATCCGCGGCAGCCTCGCCTTCGGAGACAAGATCGGCCGGGAAGCTCACCGCATGCAAGCCAGCCCGCTCGGCCCGCAGCCGTGCCAGTTTTGCGATCAGGCCGACACGGCGGCTCTGCAGCGCCTGCAGGTCGGAGCGGGCGCGCGTATCCTCGAGCTTCATTAGCGGCTGGCCGGGAGCGACATGGTCCCCCTCCTGAACGAGGATCCGGCCGAGCACGCCGCCCTCGAAGTGGCTGACCGTCTTGCGCTTAGAATCGACGACGATCGTGCCGCTGGTGACGGAAGCACTGCTGAGCTCCGTCGAGAAGGCCCAGCCGAAGAAACCGCCGAAAGCAACGAGGATCGTCGTCAACCCGGCGATGACGAGGCGCCGGATGGGCGAATGCGTGTTGTCCTCCGAAAGGTCCGGCTCTGGCATTGCCGCGGAGAGACGAGCCGGCGCGGCCATCGGCAGGCGGCGTTCCGGGCTCTCAGTCTTCACGGGCGGCTGCAGGTCGAGGCGAACCGGCAGGATCTTTTCCTTGTTCATGATGCGGTACCTTCGCGTCTTGTTTCGCCCGGCATCATGGTCGCCACCACATCCGTTCGCGGGCCGAACTGGCTGATGCGGCCGCCTTCCAGCACGAGCAGCTTATCGGCCACCTGCATGATGGCCGGCCGGTGGGCAATCAGGATGACGATGGCGCCGTCGCTGCGCGCCTCGTCGATCGCGCGTATGAGGGCGCGCTCGCCGAGCGCATCGAGATTGGCGTTGGGCTCGTCGAGGACGAGCAGGCGTGGCCGGCCGTAAAGGCAGCGCGCCAGCGCGATGCGCTGCCGCTGCCCGCCGGAAAGCGTCAGATGCCCATCGCCCACCGGCGTATCATAGCCGAGCGGCAGTCGTCCGATCATGTCGTGGACGTCGGCGAGCCGCGCCGCCTCGAGCACCTTGTAGGGATCGCTCTCCGCCATTCGGGCGATGTTTTCACGGATGGTTCCTTCGAGAAGGGAAACCGATTGCGGCAGATAGCCCGCGATCTGTCCGAAAGAGCTCCGTTCCCAGAGGTAGACGTTGTTGCCGTCGAGGAAGACGCCGCCGGCAGTGGGCTTCAGAATGCCGACCAGAAGCCGCGCCAGCGTGGATTTGCCCGCCGCGGAAGGGCCGACGATACCAAGCACCTCGCCGGGTGAGAGCGAGAAGTTGATGCCCTTGATGATCGGCACGTCGATGCCCGGTGCCGCGTAGACCAGCTTGTCGACGACCAGGTCGCCTTCGGAGCGCGGCGTCGGCATGGTCTGGCGAACGGCCAGGTCTTCCTTCAGTGCCGTTTCGACGCGACGCCAGCTTGCGATCGCCAATACCCATTGGCGCCAGTTCTCGATGACTGAATCGAACGGCAGCAGAAGGCGGCCCACGAGAATGGTGGTCGCCATCATCGCGCCCGGCGAGATCTCCTGTCTCATCACCAGCAGGGCACCGGTGCCCAGCGACACCACCTGGATGGCGAAGCGCAGCGAACGGGTGATCGAGGCCATCGCCCTGCTTCTGATCCCGCTGGCCTCCAGCACGCTGAGCGCGTGCAGTTGCGCTGCGCGCCATTTCTGGGCGAGCGCCGGCAGCATTCCCATGGCTTCGATGGCTTCGGCGTGACGTAATGTCGCACCTATTTTCGACACTGCCTCAATATTAGCCTGGCTTGCCTCTTTCATGAGCTGGCGCGTCAGGAGGTCGTTGAGAAGGCCGCAGCAGACGAGTACCACGACGGAGATCGCACCGATCAGTCCGAAGAGGGGGTGCAGCAGGAACAGAACACCCAGAAAGATGGGCGACCAGGCGGCGTCGAGGGGGGCGCTCACCGCCGAAGAGGTGAGGAAGCCGCGCAGCTCGGTGAGGTCGCGCAGCGACTGCGTCGCGCGCGCAAGTCCCTGATCGGCCGATGCCTGGACGGCGGCGGTCAGGACCGGCAGGTTCAGCCAGCGGACCACGGCGCTGCCCATGGCCTGAAAGGTGAGGGCGCGAATGTAGTCGAGCACGCCCAGAACGATCAGCGCGCCCAGGGCGAGAATCGTCAGCATGACGAGCGTATCCATGCTCTGGCTGTTCAACACCCTGTCATGCACCTGCATCATATAGAGGGGCATGGTGAGCTGCAGGAGGTTGATGCAGGCGCTGAGCAGGGCTGCATAAAGAAGCGTCACGACGAACACACGCCGGGCCCGCAGAACCAGCAGCTTCGGCGCGATTGTTCCGTTTTGCGCCGGTGTTGCCCGGTTGGGGCCCTTGCTAATCAAAGGATTTCGAACAGTATCACGCATGGGGCGATCTTCTAATTAGCGCATTCGCGGGTTTCATGGGGCGATCTGGTCCAGATTCACTCAAATCACAGTATTGTTGCGATAAGTGTGACACAATAAACATCGCCAGCTCAAGAGCACGCAATTTCGGGGCAGGGGTGTTATGAAATTACTTCAAGTTTTGAAGTAATTTTCCGGAATTGGAAGTACGTTCCCAATGGAGAGAGGGATGAACCACAGGATACTCTATCCGTTCGCAGACTTTGGAGACACTGTTGCAATCCTTCCCGCGAATGAAACGCAGCGGAAAGGCCTCGATACCCCTGTAGACGATCGTGACGGAGATGATTCGCTCGTCACCTATTTCGAGCTGGCCCGGGTCATGGAGCGTGCAAGCCGCCGCTTTTCCGGCCTATTGCGTGCGGAACTGACAAAGCTCGGGGTCGAAGATATCGGTCCCGCGCAGGCGATGGTTCTTCTGGCCATCGGCGAGGCGGAGCTCTCGGTGGGAGAGCTTCTGGACAGGGGCCACTATGTGGGTTCGAACATCTCCTATTATCTGAAGCAGCTTGCCGACGGCGACTACATCGACCGGATCGCATCGCAGCGTGACAAGCGTTCGGCCCGCATCCGGCTTTCAGAGAAAGGCAGGCAGCTTTGCGCCGGCCTGCGTCAGGCGGCTAAGGGCTACGAACGCGCCCTCAGCCATGGCGATCAGGACCGGCGGAATCTGGAGACCGCCTTCCAGACACTGCACCGCCTCGAACTCGTCTGGGGGAATGCCGCACGCTACGGCATCTGATGCTCCATCTGCATGTTCCTCAAAGCGTAACCGAGCAAGGGCGGTAACATGCAGGAAATCCAAATATTGCAACGAGCTTTGCGCGTCCCTTCGGACGCGCGGCGCTGCAGGTGTGATCGATCACTGACAAGTGGCTTATGAAGATGCATGTAGCATTCGTACACCGCCGTGGGTTCGGCCAGTTCGCCGCCCTGGCAAGACATCTGGCTGAGGCGGGGAACGAGGTGACGCTGGTGACGGAGACCGTGGACCAGCGGATACCTTCCGTCCGGGTCGTCCGGCATCGGGCGGAACCCGGTCCGCAACCGAATCCCCACATCGCGCGCCATCTTGGCGTTCCCGACCATCATGTGCGGATCGGACACAGGGTAGCGGAAACCTTCGACGCGATGGGCCGCCTTGGACAGACCCCCGACATCGTTATTGGTCATATAGGCTGGGGCAGCATGATGTTCGTGAAGGATGTCCTGCCGCGCGTGCCGGCACTCGGCTATTGCGAGTTTTTCTATCGGTCGGAAGGGGCGGATGTCGGCTTCGCGCCGGACGACCGTCCCGACTCCGAGACGCGTAAGCGCTTGCGCCTCCGCAACATCGCGCAGCTGCTGTCGCTGGAGGCGATGGATGGCGGTATCAGCCCGACCAATTGGCAGAAGAGCCTCTATCCTGCCGACGCGCGGCAACGAATCGCCGTTTGCCATGAGGGAGTGGACACGCGCCGTTTCCGCCCTGACCCGGCGGCTTCGCTGAAGCTGCCGGACGGGCGCGTACTCAAGGCCGGCGATCCCGTCGTCACTTTCGTGGCACGGGACCTCGAGCCCTACCGGGGCTTTCCCCAGGCGCTGGAGGCGGCGGCGAAGGTCGTCCGGCGGCATCCGGACGCGCTGTTCGTCTTCGTCGGCGGCGATGGGGTGAGTTACGGCGCGCCGCCCCCTGGCGGGGGATCGTGGAAGGATCATCTGCTTGCGTCTCTGGATGTCCCGCGTGAAAGGCTCATCTTCCCCGGCGTCGTGCCGCATTCCGTGCTACGTCAGCTTTTTCAGATATCGGCGGCGCATCTCTACCTCACCTATCCTTTCGTGCTTTCCTGGTCGGTGCTTGAGGCAATGGCCTGCGGCGCTCTTGTCATCGGCTCCGATACCGCGCCGGTTCAGGAAGTCATCCGCTCCGGCCGCAACGGTCTTCTCGTCCCGTTCTTCGATACCGATGCGCTCGCCGAGACGATCGTCGGGGCATTGAACCGCCCGGACAACTTCCGCGAACTGCGCGGCGCCGCGCGCAGAACGGTCGAGCAGAGGTTCCGGTTGGACGACTGCCTCGCGCGCCAGTTGACGCTGATCGGCAATCTCACCGGTCGAAATGCTGCGCAAGCGAAAGAAACGCAGTTTGTCTGAATATTGCTTCAATTTTTGAAGTATAAACACCGGGCAAAACCCCAAGAATCTATTGTTGTGCACTGCGGAATCCACGGATATGGTTTGCTTCATGAGGTTCTGGAGCGCAATTATTTCCGGGCCATCAATTTTCATCTTCTGGATAAATCGATTTATTCTGGGGTCGCTGCGTGCAAGAGTTGATGTCTTCTAACGTGAGGCAGTCGCCGGCGAAGCGAAGGCTGGTTGTAGCATCCGGTCTGGACCGGGAAAATTTCGAAGGGAGCGAAATCGAGCATCTGGTTCATTTTCTCGAACCGGCTGCAGCCTCGCGATTTCCCCTGCAGAACGCCTTTCCTCTGATCGCGCTTGCCTTCTCGGATGAGGGTGAAGCCGATCTGCGGGAAGGACTCCCGTCGATCAATGCTCTCGGCACCATCCCCGAGATACCGCTTAAGCGGATCGACGTCGACGGTAAAGCGGAAAGCCTTGCGCTCGTGCGGTCGCTGGTGGAGGGTGGAGTGGGCCGGCTCTCCCGCTTCACGTCGTCGGTAACCGCCGAGCTCGCCATTCTGCGACGTGAGCGGGAAACGCTGCTCGAAAATTACCGCGCGCTGGAAGACGCCTTCCAGGCCCGCAATTGGGAACCGGTCGCGGAGATATTCGCCCACGATCCTTATGCCGACCCGAAGGACGAGGGCATCGGGCAGCTCCTTGCGACGGGCTGTGTCGAGCAGCTTCTTCCGGTCTCCAGTCTTGGCGTGGCGGGGATCGCCCTACACCTTCATTCCGTGCCCAGGGACGGCGGCGAGCTGGTCGTCATGCTGGGCTATGTCGAGAATGGCGAGGGCGTGGCCGAATGGACCGTGCCCTATGTGCAGCTCGCGGCAAACTGGAATTTCCTCGCCCTGCCGCGCGCTTGCGGCGGCGCAGCGAGAACGCTGCGGCTCAGAATCTCAACGACCGGCACGGAGACTGTAGGGCTTTCACTCGGCTATCCGATCGCGAGCGAGCGGTATACGGCCCGCTCGGAAATCCCGCATCCCGATCTCGATCTCCGGCCCCTGGCGTTCCGCGTCTTTACGGGACTGCCCGGCGTCAAACCGACGCGCATGCCGAACATGATCGCTCCGACCGCCCTGCTCGAGGGCCATTTCATCGAGGACTATCGTCTGGCGGTCGAATTGCTGAGCCAGATCGTCGACGTTTCGGTCACGCCGGTCGTTCCCGAGTTCCAGACCGTCCGCTTCCTCGAGCATGAGAATGCGGTCGTTTGCCACCCGCTGCCGAGTGGAATCTCCGCCGGCACGATCGGCCGCGCCGTGGAACCCGGCACCATCTCCTTCTCCGCAAGCGCGATCATCGATCACCCGAAGGGCGCACCCGCGGCCGTGAGCTTCCTGCTCGCTCCGGCGAACTCCAATGCGCGCTCGGAAGTGGCGGAACTCGCGCGCAAGGGTGCTGCCAAGCCCTCGGCCTTCTTCAGCGGCTGGCGCGAGGTCACCGCCGAGCAGGCGGTCAACGTGAACTTTCAACTGGATAAGCCCGTGCGTGAGCCGATGGACCTCATGATTCTCAGCCGTGCGGTCACGGATACGGTCGATTTCTCCTGGCTCAAGGTCTCCGGCTTCCGATTGGTAAAGCAGTCCGCAGGGGCGTCCAATGTCCGGAAATAAGGAAAACTCGGACCTGATCGTGGTGGCAATGCCGCTTTACGGCCATGCGGCCCTCGTCCTGGAGGCGATCGAGTCCGTGCTCGCTTCGAAGCTTGCCGGGTGCCGGGTGGCAGTGGTGGTATCCGTCGATGGTGATCCGCGACAGGAGACATTCGATCAGTTGCTGCTCTATGCGGCGGCCCATCCTGCGGTTCATGTGCTTTTCGGGGCCAATGCAGGGCCGGGCGGGGCGCGCAATCGCGCGATCGACTACGTGCTCGCGAATCTGCCGGAAGCCGAGGCCGTCTATTTTCTCGATGCCGACAATCGCGTGCTGCCGGGGACCATCGAGACTCTCTACCGGCAACTGCGCGCCAGCGGCTGCGGCTGGATCTATACCAACATCGACACGTTTTCGGTGAGCTGGCGCGCCCATTACGGCAATCGCTACTCGCGGCTTCTGCACTGCATCACGGACAATATCTGCGACACCGGCTCGATGATCTCGATCGACGTGTTCCGGGCGGGGGTCCGCTTCGACGACGACAGGCAGAACGGTTTCGAGGATTGGGAATTCTGGCTGTCCTGCATCGAGCACGGCTTCGTGGGGGCGCCGTGCCACGACACGACCTTCGAATACCGGCTGAGGGCGGAAAGCCGCTTCAAGGAGGCGAACCGCGATCGCGCCGCCTCGGTGAGCTTCCTCAGAAAGCGCCACCGGGCGCTGTTCCAGCGGCCAATGCTGGTCGATTTCGAGCACGAGGAATGCCCGCGCTATCTTTTCGCACGGACGGAAGATGCTGCCATTTCCTTCTTTACGGATCCGACCAAGACGCCCAGGCGGCTTCGTCTCGACGATATCATTCCAGCCTTCTGGGCGAGCATCGGCGAGCCTGACAACGTTCACTTCCCGCCCTTCCTGATCGCCGGAAGCGGTGCCACGCTCGATCTGCTGCTGCGCTCCCGGATGCTGCCGAACGTGCTCTCCCACCTGGAGCGCCTGAGCGAGAAGGCCAACGTGGTTTTCGTCCAGCTTGGCAACGATGCGGCTCAGCGCAAGATCGAGCCGGTCTTCCTGGAGGCCGGCGCCCAGCACAACGCACCGGCCGACCTCATCTTCCTGTCCACTTCGCTCGTGCGCGACGTCATTCATAACAAGGCGCTGGACTGGTTTGCCTCCATCGGCAACCAGCAGGTATGGCCGACATCGGCAATTCTGAAAGTCCGCTTCCCTTTCCCGAGAAGCCTGCCGCGCCGCTCGCTCATCACGCCCCAGCAGGTGATGATCAACTGCGTCAATGCCATCGCGACCAGCCCGCTGCGGCGGACCGCCGGCAAACGCTGGACCTGGCGTCCGGCACGGCTCGTTCCCTATTCCGACCTCCACAAGGCGCTTCGCCACGAGATCGGTGGCTCGCCCGTGTTGCCGCTCGGTCATAGCGAGGGAAGCAGGAAAACCGCAGCCCTGCTTGTTCCGAATGCATCCTTCGGCGGCGCCGAGAAGGTCGTATATGCGGCCTCGCGCGAGCTGAAGGCCGCCGGCTACGAGACCCATCTCTTCGTGCTCGGCACATCCAGGATGGATGTGATCGACGAGTTCGATCAGAGCTTCGACTATATTCACTTCTGGGACCAAGGCATTCCCGCCTGGGGCGGCTCCGGCTCGTTCCTGGGGCAGGACTTCATCGCCGAGGGCCACGACGTCGATTGGGCTGCACTCAAGGGTCAGCTTTCCGGCTTCGACCTCGTGATCAACAATCACGTCATGGCGGTGCATCCGCTTATCGCGCGGCTACGCTCAGAGGGAACGCGCACGGCCTGCTACCTTCACGTGGTCGACAATACCTCCTTCAAAAGGCCCGCCGGTCAGCCCTTCGCGGCGATTGCCCACGAGCATTGCTACGATGCCTTCCTGACCTGCTCGGAGCAGCTCAAGATCTATCTGCACAGCTTCGGCGTTCCCTATGAAAAGATCTTCGCCGTCCCCAACGGCGCGAGCTTCTCCGTGCCGCCCAAGGTTCTCGCGGAGGTGCTGTCGGTCAGGCGCATCGAACGCAAGGACGATCGGCTTCGGGTCCTCTATATGGGTCGGCTCGATCAGCAGAAGGGGATCGACCGTCTCGCTGCGGCGTTCGCCGAATTGCGGGCTTCGCGCGTGCCCTTCGATGCCCGGGCGATCGGCGGGGAAATACTCGCGGATGCCACCTTGTCGTGGACGGATCGCCTGAAGGACCTCGGCGTCGAGGTGCGCCCGCCGGTGTTCGCAAGCAAGGACCTGATCAAGGCCCTCGGTTGGGCGGATGTCCTTCTGATGCCGTCGCGCTGGGAGGGCGCTCCCTTGATGATCGCTGAGGCGCAGCAGCTCGGCTGCGTCCCGATCGCGACGGCAGTCGGTGCAGTCGACGAACTCATAACCGCCGGCGAGGACGGCATCCTCATCGAGGCCGCCGCCGATCCCCAGGTGGTCCGGGACATGGCAAAGGCCATCGAGGAGGTGGCCAACAACCGCCAGATGCTCGCGCCCCTGATGGAGGGGTGCCTGAGAACGGCGGCACGCCGCTCATGGACGTCCTCCTTTTCCGAGTTCCTCGGCTGGTGCGACCGTTCCGTGAACAATTCATCGCTTTCGCGCGCAACGGTCATCCGTGGGCGCGAAGCATCCAATCCCGGAGTTGCGGCCGTGGGCTGAGGCCCCGCCGGTTTCAAGAAGAAGGGTCGATTGCATGCGTCCACGGATCCTCGTGACGGGAATTCCTGGTCATTACACGCGCCTCGCCAACGGCGCCCAGGGATTGTCCGTCTCCTATTCGGAGCGACAGAAACAGCCCGAGACGAAGGAGGAGTTTCTCCAGGAGCTTCGCAATATCAGCAATACGGGAAATTACCTGATCGGCGAGGGCGCGCTGCGGGCGATTGCCCCGCATGCGAAGCAGGTCCCCTTCTGGCACCTCTATAATTGCAGCCAGAACGGCGTCGGGCTCGACGAGTTCAACGCCAATTTCGACATCTGCGTCTTCACCTGCGCGAACCTTCTGCGCAAGGGCCTGTCTGCGGATGCCGAAGCGGAAGTGCTGGGCAAGCTCAAGATGCCGATCGTCATGCTCGGCATTGGCCTGCAGAACCGCCGAGACCTTGAAAACAGCCTGCCGGAGGGCACGAAGCGGCTTCTGGACGTTCTCAAGGAGCGTGAGCACTATTTCCTGACGCGCGGGTTCGAGACCGCCGGCTTCCTCAAGGACCAGGGCTTCTCCTATGTCCAGCCGACGGGCTGCCCTTCCATCTATCTGATGCCGCACAACATGCGCGCCTCGCTGAAGAAGCTGCCCAATGTGCCGGTCGGCAAGGCGCGGACCATCTTCTCCGGCTATCTGGGTGCCAACCACGATTGCATCGTCGACGCCGCGGCGCTGGCGCCCGAGGGTTCGCGTCCCCAATACGTCATCCAGGACGAGTTCCTCCATTTCGACATGAACGTCGAAGCGAACGGCGACGGCCGCGTCTACGACTCCGCCTCCGGCACGATGCTCGGCGAACTGAGCTATCCGGGCACCGAAAGACTGAAAACGCCCTTCGACGTGCGGACCTTCTTCGATACGAACCAGTGGCGTGCGTGGGCGTCTTCCATGGATTTCAATTTCGGCCGGCGTTTTCACGGCTCGATCATCGCGATGCAGGCGGCCGTGCCGAGCCTGATGGTGGCAGTGGACGACCGGATGCGCGAGATGCTCGGTTATACGGGCCTGCCGGCGATCGACGCAGTCGAGGTCGACAAGGCGGAAAACCGCGCCGAATTCGTCGCCGACCACCTGGCCGGGCTCAATGCGTCCGAACTGGTCGACAGGTATTCCGATCGCGAGCGCACGTTCCGCTCGGCGCTCCGGGAGATCGGGATCGGGCAATAAATCTACGCGAACGTTTGCAGGCTCTAATCTCAGGTGTAATCGATGCGTATCTTGCTTACGGGAATCCCGTCCTATCTGCAGCGAACCGTCTCGGGCGTGTCCGGCGCGGAGGTTCGGCACAGGCCCTATTTCGACGAGGTCAGAACCAAGAAGGAACTGATCGATCAGGTCAAGAAAATCGCCAATACCGGCAATTATCTGATCGGCGAGGGCGCGGCCCATGCTCTTCGCGGGCATGACGTCACCTATTTGCCCTTCTGGCATCTCGTCAACAGCCGGAACTCCGACGAGGCTTATGAAAGCCTCAACGAGGAATTCGACATCTGCGTCTTCGCTTCGGCCAACCTCCTGCGCCCGGGCTACTCGGCGGATCTCGAGGCGGAAGTCTTCGAGAAACTGAAGATGCCGGTGGTGATCATGGGGATCGGTATCCAGCGGAGGGAAGGGCTCAAGGAAAACCTGCCTGCCGGCACGCTCAAGTTCCTGGAGGTGCTTAGGAGCAAAGAGAGCTTCTTCCTCACGCGCGGTTATTTCACGGCCGAGTTCCTGAGGGAACAGGGCATGAAGTTCGTGAAGCCGACGGGTTGCCCCTCGCTCTTCTTCGCGCCGGCCGAGATGAAGCGTTCGCTCGCCGCGCTCGCCAATCCGGAGCTCGCTTCCTCCCAGAAGATCGCCTTCGGAGGCTATCTCGGAAGCGTGGCCGACACGATCGTCGACGCCCACGCGCTGCTGAAACCGGACAGCGTCGCGAGCTACGTCATCCAGGATGAGGTGGTCGCCTACAACCTCTCCCTTCCTGTGGACGACGACTTGCCCGTCTACGACCGCGCAAGCGGGCGCATCACCGGCCAGACCGCCTACAAGCATTCGGAGAAATGGCAGCGCAAACACGAGCTCCTGGTGTTCTTCGACACCAATCAATGGCGAAGCTGGGTCTCCGCGCGCGATCTCTGCTTCGGCCGGCGTTTTCACGGCTGCATCATCGGCATGCAGGCGGGCGTGCCGTCGCTCATGATCGCCGTCGACGATCGCATGCGGGAAATGCTGGAATTCATCGGCTTCCCCTACATGGAGGCGGCAGTCTGGAACCGGGAGCAGGACAGGAAGGCCTATCTTGCCAGCTTCCTCTCCAAGATCGATTCGCAGGCTGTCATCGACCGGTACTCGGCCTGTGAGAGCAACTTCCGCAATGCTCTGGCGCATGTCGGGCTCTAGAGCAATTCCGGGGAAAGTTCGAAGCGGTTTGCGGCCCGGAACTTCGGCGAAACGAAGAGCGGGAGCATTGCTCCTTGGCGCTTTGCTGACGCTTTCCGCACCCACGCATGCCGATGAAGCTTCGGCGGCTCGCATTGGGGTCAATCGGATGAATCTCGCCTGGCTGTCCCGGGGCGACCAGGAGAGAATTCTGACGGACATCGCCGCGAGCGGCGCGACGGATGTCCGCCTTTCGCTTTCGCGTCCGGTGGACAAGAGCATAGAGGCGCTGGCAATCGCCCACCGGCTGGGTCTGCGGATCCTTCTCGAGATCCAGCTGGGAAACAAAAGTTACTATCCCCAGAGCGTAGGACCGAGAACGGGCCATGGCCGCATCTGGGATGTCTATCGACTGTCGGACTTGGATCTCGCCCGGTATCGCAGGGAATTGCAGCAAGCGCTTCAGCGCATCGATGCCCTCGGCATTCGTCTTGTAGGGGTCGAGCCGGGAAACGAAATCAACTATGCCGGCTACAACGGCGATCTTGCCGTCTATCGTAAGCCGGGCGCCCGGACACCGCGCAGCATCGCCGAGCTACGGGAGCGGGCAAGGTTTGAACGCGGCCTCGACAACTACGTCAAGGCGCTGGAGATCAGCCGATCGGAGCTGCGCAACACCGTGCACAGCCGCGACGCAGCCGTCATTTCCGCCGGTCTCTCGGATATGAGCGCCGCGGAGGCCGACAGGCGCGGGATGGAACGGCTCGATCCCGGCGAATTCGTCGCGCTCCTTCGTCAACGCGGCATCGACAGTCTGGTCGATGCCTATGGCATCCACATCTACCCCGGAAGGAAAGCCGCGCCCGCCATTTCAGCGCGGGTCAGAAGCCTTCTCGACTTCTGCCGGACCGCGGCAACCGGCAAGTCCTGCTGGGTCACGGAATGGGGGATCGCAAACAAGGCGCGCTCCTGCCCGGTGGACGATCGATCGCGAGGAGAGGCGATCCGCGTCATGCGCGCGACCTTCGGCGAACTGATCGATGCAGGCCGATTGACGGCTGCCTACTATTACGACTGGGACACCGAGCCTTCCTATAGCCTCTGGCGCTGCGGCAAGCTCAGTCCCGTCGGCGCCGCGGCGATCGGACCGGGCGATGGTGCAGGAGCGCAAGCACGATGATGACCTCGACCGGAGTGGGCGCATGAAGGGCATCATCCTTGCGGGCGGCCGGGGAACCAGGCTCTACCCGGTGACGATCTCGGTTTCGAAGCAGCTGCTCCCCGTCCATGACAAGCCGATGATCTATTACCCACTCGGCATGCTGATGCTGGCCGGTATTCGCGAGATACTGGTGATCACCATGCCCCGGGACCGGCCGCTGTTCGAGGAGTTGCTTGGGGACGGCAGCCAGTTCGGCCTCGCGATCTCCTATGCCGAGCAGCCGGAGCCGAACGGGCTTGCCGAGGCCTTCATCATCGGTCGGGATTTCATCGGCAACAGCTCCGTGGCGCTTATCCTCGGAGACAATATTTTCTACGGCGCCGGCTTGCCCGAGCTTTGCAGCGATGCCGCGGCCCGGCCGAGCGGTGCCACGATCTTCGCCTATCGTGTGGATGATCCCGAGCGCTACGGCGTCGTCAGTTTCGATGGAGAGACCGGGCGGGCCGAGACGATCGAGGAGAAACCGGAGCGGGCGAGATCGAGCTGGGCGGTGACCGGTCTTTATTTCTATGAAAACAGCGTGCTTGAGATCGCTTCTTCAATAAAACCTTCAGCACGGGGCGAACTGGAAATCACCGATGTCAACCGGGCCTATCTGGAGCGCGGCGACCTTCACGTCTGCCGCCTCGGACGGGGCTATGCCTGGCTCGATACGGGCACGCACGACAGCCTGCACGATGCCGCTTCCTTCGTGCGCACGATCGAGCACCGGCAGGGCGTCAAGATCATGTGCCCGGAAGAGATCGCCTTCGAGCTCGGCTACGTTTCGGCGGATCAGGTGCTCCAGCGTGCCGACCTGCTCGGTAAAAACGACTATGCGATCTATCTTCGGCGACGGGTCAGGGAGCTCTCGGATGCTTGAAGTCAGGTCCCTGGGCCTCGACGGGGTTCTGGAAATCGTCCCGCGCAGACTCGGCGACGAGCGCGGCTTCTTTTCGGAGACCTACAATGCGGAGACCCTCGCCGCCAACGGCGTCGCGGCGATCTTCGTACAGGACAACCATTCCTATTCCGCGGCTGCGGGCACGCTGCGCGGCCTGCACTATCAGCTTGCGCCCAAGGCGCAGGCGAAGCTCGTTCGCGTTGTTCGAGGCAGGGTGTTCGATGTCGTGGTCGACATTCGCAAAGGGTCGCCGACCTTCGCGAAATGGGTCGGTCTCGAACTCTCGGCCGAAAAATGGAACCAGATTCTGGTGCCTGTCGGCTTCGCCCACGGCCTCGTGACGCTCGAGCCGGAAACGGAAGTAATCTACAAGGTAAGCGAGCATTACAGCGCTGAGCATGAGCGGTCCATCCGCTACGACGATCCTGAGATCGGCATAGGCTGGCCTGCCGCTACCGACCGTCTGCAACTGTCCGCGAAGGACAGGAACGCACCATTGCTCCACGAATCCATTCTTTTCGAGTTCACCGCGTGAGGGGAGAAACCATGCGAGTTTTGGTAACGGGTGGCGCGGGTTTCATTGGATCGGCGGTTTGCCGGCACCTGATCCGAAACGGGGCCGAGCGCGTCGTCAATGTCGACAAGCTGACCTATGCCGGCAGCCTTGCGTCGTTACGGGCGGTGGAAAGCGATCCGCACTATGCTTTCTACCGGGCCGATATCCGCGACGAACAGGTTCTGCTCCAGGTCATGCGCCGGGAGCGGATCGATGCGATCATGCATCTTGCTGCCGAGAGCCATGTCGACCGCTCGATCGAGAGCCCCGACCCGTTTATGGAGACCAATGTCCTCGGCACGGTGCGGTTGCTCAACGCCGCACTGGCCTACTGGTCGGGGCTCGGCACCGAGGAGCGGGGGCGCTTCCGGTTTCACCATGTCTCGACCGACGAAGTCTTCGGCGACCTTCCGTTCAACCGCGGGATTTTTTCCGAGGAGACGCGCTACGCACCCTCGTCCCCTTACGCGGCTTCTAAAGCAGCGGCGGATCACTTCGCACGTGCGTGGTACCACACCTATGGTCTTCCGGTGGTGGTCTCGAACTGCTCCAACAATTACGGCCCGTTCCATTTTCCCGAGAAGCTGATCCCCCTGACGATCATCAATGCCGTAGAGGAGAAGCCGTTGCCGCTCTACGGCTCGGGAGCGAATGTCCGCGATTGGCTCCATGTCGACGATCATGCGACTGCGCTGGAACTGGTCGTCAGCCGGGGCAGGCCAGGGGAGAGCTACAATATCGGCGCCCGTGCCGAGCGCAACAATCTGTCGGTCATGGAAAGCATCTGCGATCTGCTCGACGTCCGGTTGCCGCGAAAGGGCGGTGACAGCTATCGGGACCTCATCACTCTTGTCCCCGACCGGCCCGGCCATGACCGCCGCTATGCGATCGATCCGTCGAAGGCCGAGCGTGAGCTTGGCTGGAGGCCGAAGCGGAGCTTCGAGGGCGGGTTGAGCGAGACTGTCGACTGGTTTCTCGCAAACAGGTGGTGGTGGGAGCCGATCCGGCGCGAGCGCTATTCCGGCACCCGCATCGGCGGGCAGCATCGGAGCGTTGCGTGAGAATTGCCGTGACCGGCTGCGAGGGCCAATTGGCCCTCGGCCTCGTGGAACGGTCTCGTAGGCGGTCGGGAGTGGAGGTCGTTACGATCGGGCGGCCGCACCTCGATCTCACAGAGCCGGCAACGATCCTGCCGGCGATCGAGCGATGCCGGCCGGACCTCGTCGTCTCGGCGGCAGCTTATACGGCCGTCGACCAGGCCGAAAGCGAGCCGGAGGCGGCTTTCGCGGTCAACGCGTTCGGGGCTGGCGCGGTCGCGGAGGCGGCCGCCTGCCTCGAAGTGCCGATCGTCCATATTTCGACGGATTATGTCTTCGACGGGAGCAAACCGGGGAGCTATGCAGAGGGCGACACACCGGCTCCGCTTAGCGTCTACGGCGCTTCCAAGCTTGCCGGAGAAAGCGCAGTTGCCGAGGCAACTCCCCGCCATCTCATCCTGCGCACGGGCTGGATCTACAGCCCCTTCGGGAAGAACTTCGTCAAGACCATCCTGCGGCTCGCAGAGGAGCGCGAAGATATCGCCGTCGTTGCGGATCAACGGGGAAATCCGTCATCGGCGATCGACCTTGCGGACGCGATCCTCGATATTTCCGCGCGGCTCACGAAATCCCGTCAGGACGCCGCTTCTGGCCTCTACCACCTCGCTGGCGCGGGCGTCGTAAGCCGGGCCGATTTCGCGCGGCATGCTCTTGCGGCGAGCCGTGCCGCAGGCGGGCCCTGGGCGCATGTTCGGGACATCGCGACGGGTGCGTTTCCGACACCTGCAAGCCGCCCTGCAAACTCGTCGCTGTCGAGCGCCAAATTCACCGCGGCCTTCGGCCAGGCCATGCCTGCCTGGCAGGTTTCCGTGGAGCGAACCGTAAGGCGGCTTGTCGCGAACGTTTCGAGGGAAACCAGTTAGAGCGGAACGCGGACGGAAAGCCGCACGCACTTTCCTCATCCCAACCTAGCCGCCGAGTTCGGCGCGAAGACCTTGGATGAAAGCGAGAAGCGCCTGCTGCGGATCCGCGCCTTCGCCGGCGAGAACGGTTACGCCCCAGTTTCTGAGCACCGCTTCCTGCACGGGATTCGGCCGGTACATGAAGACGTAGGAGGGAGGCCGGTCCTTTTCGTGTCCGGATCTCCGCCAGGTGCTCCAGATGCGGTGGAGAAGCAGGCGGATGTTCAGGTCCGACATGCTGTAGCCGATGAACAGCACGGTCGCCTCGAGTGCGTCGCTGCGAAAGCGGACGTCCAGCGGAGAGTCGAAGGACAGCCGGTTGAAATAGTCGGTTTCGGTCAGGATGAGCGTGTCTTCATCGTCGAAGTCGCCGTGATACTTGATGATCCGCGTGACGCCTGCGGGCGCGGAGGCGATGTCGCGCACGTGGCTGATCTTTGCATAGCGCTTGCCGTAGACGTCGTAGGCGATTTCCAGATTGCTGTCGTAGTTGGTCGTGTAGATCACCGGAAAGTCGAGCTCGACGATCAACCGATGCAGCTCCGAGCGTTCGATGCGCTCCGGCGAGACGCGCCAATTTTGCCGCATCCATTCGCACAACGAGGCGATGTCCCCGTGTTCCAGGCGATAGCATTCGGCGATCGTCTGATAGGAGATGTCGGGATCGTGCATGACGGAATCGTCCAGGCGCAGCTCGCTCAGAATGTGATCGACCAGCGTTTTCCACGACGGCAATCCGACGCTCATCGACACGCCAGCCCCGACAAACAGGACCGCGTGCCGGCGCTTCAGCGCCGAAACGATCTCCTTGGTGTGTTTCTTCATGGTCGCTCCTGTTCGGAGCGCTCAACACACGAGGCGGGTAGATGTTCCCTCCTGCGCCTTTACTGTCGGGCTGCCGCCTTCTGGGCGTCGGCACGGGCGGGTGGATCGGGCGCAGCCCATTCCACGGCCGCGATGGCGGAGCCGAGCAGGAGGGCGGGCAGAGCGAGCGCCGCGAAAAACCGCAGCACGTGACGGCGACGCATGCGCTTCTTATCCTGATCGTAAACCATCTTCCGCCCCGCCCTGGATAGATTGGAAACAGCCCTCGTGCGATAGAAGCAGAGAAGCCCCTCAAGGTCGAGTTCCCTGGGTAACACAACTATGTGTCTGTAACGTCACGTCCGACGGCCGGCTTCCCGGAAAGCACGATCGCCGCCGGCTCGATGAACCAAATGCGTTCTCATGAGTTCCATCTTCAATGCAATTGAACCAGGAGGACTACTCATGGACTGGAATCGTGTGGAAGGTAACTGGAAGCAGGTCAAAGGGAAGGTCAAGGAGCAGTGGGGCAAGCTCACCGACGATGACCTGGACCAGATCTCCGGCAGCCGCGAGCAGCTCGAAGGAAAGATCCAGGAGCGTTACGGAATCGAGAAGGACCGTGTAAGGCGCGACATAGACGATTGGTACGGCCGCCAGACCTGGAATTGGTGATCAGCGAAACGCCGATCGAGGACCCGCCTCGGCGGGCCTCGATCGATCGATTTTCCCCCCAACGATTGTTCCCCTTGATGGAAGGCGAAGATAGTTGCCTGACAAACAGCGGATAGTCGATCTTGGCTTCCGCCGCCGGAGCTATGCGCCTATGCTCGCGACTGAAGTCCGAAGCCGGTAGGCCGGCACTAACCTGCGTTTCGCTCAGGAGGCCCAGCCCATGACCACCGAGAATGAACGGGACAACCGCATTCGTACACGCGCCTATGAGCTGTGGGAAAATGACGGAAGACGTGACGGAGACCATGAGCGGTACTGGCACGAAGCCGCTCGGCAAATCGACGCGGAGGGTCATTCCGGTCTTGCCTCGGACCTGCAGCCCGGTGGGACGCAGCCCGGCGGTGGACCCGCCAGGGGCGTCGGGAGCATCGGAAACGAAGGGCCCGAGAAGGCCAAGGCTCCGCCCCGCGGCGCAGGCCCGCGGCGGGGTACGGCGAAGAAACTATAGAGAAGAGCAGGCTTCGGCGCAGCCGGGGAACGAGGCCGGGCCCTAAGCCTGTCTGTCCCGGACGGCCCTGCATCGGCGCCTGCTGCCACGTAACCCAATCAGATCGAGTTTCAGCTCTCCTTCGCAATGGTTGTCCAGGTCGACCGTGCCATCACGGTCGACCCTGCCGTGGCGTCTGACCTTTGGCTGGGGCGGAACAACCGGAACCGGGTTTGGTTACCCAGTGATCGCACCCGCCCTTGGGTCCTGTCACCGAAAACCGGATTGAACAAAAGCCAGCCGGTTTTGTTTGACTTCTGCAGAATGAAAGGAGATCGCAATGAAAGTGCCCCGTAAGGAAAAGGCGCTCTCGCGCGACGAGGACTATCGCGACTATGAGGAGCGCGATCTTCGCGAAGGATGGCCCTACTCGGACGGTAGCGGCAGTACCTCGCGCAGCCCCGAAAACAGAAGCTATGGCGCTACCGGCGCGAATTTCGATGAGGACCGCGGAAAGGGCTTCATCGTGGATGAGGCCGGCGCGGACGGTCTTGAGGAAAATCCCGCGGACAATGGTCGTCCTCTGCCGCCAGACCGCATCGACAGCGACGAACTCGAAGCGGTGATCACGGATCTGCTTGGCCAAAGCGGTGAAGCCGAGGCAAACAGCATCGACGTGCGCGCCGATAGAGGCGTCGTGACCCTGGAAGGTGCTGTCGAAACCTTGGCGATGGCGCGCCGGCTCGCGGCAGCGGTGGAGGCAGTGCCCGGGGTCCTGGAGGTTCGCAACAATCTTCAAACCCTTGGCGTCGATTCGCACATCCCCGACGACGGGTAGCGAGGACGCCTTTGCGGTTGCGGCGCCGCCGCCGGGACATCGATGGAGGGTCCAATGTCAGTGTTCGAGGTATTGGTCGAGCAGGAAGTGGCCGAAAAACTCGGCGTCGCCGTGGTCATGTTGACCCGGGAGGACAGCCGTGGTCTCCCCCGCAAAGGGATCATGCTCACGCACGAACTCGTCGACGACGCGTTCGAAGGTGATCGTGAGCGTGCGGCTGAAGCGGCACGATCCGGCGTGATCGACCATGAGGCGATGCGCCGGATCGAAAGTCCGGACAGGCTGGTTTATCACCCGCGAGGCGCAGCCGATCCTGCCGCATGGACGCTTGCCGCATTCAGCCGCGACGATTTGGGACTGTTCGAAGGACCGGTCCGTTCCGGTGGGGCCGGGGCGGGCGGCATCCAGGTTTAGATTACTTCCAACTGTGTAGCGGTTTTCCGTCCTAGAGCGTTTCAGTGAAAACTGAAACGCTCTAGGACTGCACAGGCGGGTTGCCAGGGAACAATCCTGTCAATCCGCAGTTGGCTACCTGAAGGGACGTTCGAATGGAGAACATCCGATGAAGGGTATCCTTATCAAGAGTGCGCTCGCTTTAAGTCTCGGGGTTGCGTCCACCCCGGTCTTTGCACAGACGGAACAGCCGGCACAGGGCCAGTCCACCGAATGCCCGGCGGGCACGGAATGTCCGCAAGGCGGCACGCAACAGGATCAGCAGCCTGATGCTCAAGGGGGTGCGACACAGCAGGGGCAGACGGGCCAGGACCAGCAGCAGCCGGCAGATCAGCAACAGCCCACCGATCAGCAGCAACCGGCGGATCAAGGTACCGGCCAGCAGCAGGATCAGCAAGATCAACAGAAGCAGCCTGACCAGCAGCAGCAGGACCAGCAAGGCGAAACCGGGACGCAGCAGGATCAAGGCGGCTCGCAAACCCAGGAGAAGGGGACCGACACGCAGACCCAGCAGCAGGACTCCGAGCAGCAGCCCGCGCAGGGCGAAACCGAGCAGCCCGCTCAAGGCGAGTCCCAGTCGACCGAGCAGGGTCAGACCTCCGGTTCTTCCGGAAATGTCGACGTGACAGTAGAGCAGAAAACCGAAATCACGCAGGTCATCAAGGAAGAAAACGTCGAGCCAATCGACGTCGACTTCGATGTATCCGTCGGAGTGGCAGTGCCGGAGACCGTCAAGGTCAAGCTGAGGCCGCTGCCGACCCGCATCGTGAAGATCGTCCCAAGATACGAAGGCTACCTGTTTTTCGTCCTCGCCGATGGCAGGATCGTCATCGTGGAACCGTCGTCGCTGGAGATCGTGGTGATCCTCGCCTGACTGCTTGCCTCATGAAAGGGGCCGTCTGGTTCTCCAGGCGGACCTTTTTTTGTCCGGCGGTCGTGTGCTGTGGGCTTCGATCTATCCGCAGCGCTCAGGCCTCGGGATTCGAATTGTGCCGGCGCCAGATATCCAGGAGCAGCAGCGTTGCCGTGAAGGCTACCGGGCCGATCACCAGGCCCGCCGACCCGAAGACGATTATGCCTCCGATCATGCTCATGAAGGCCGTCAGCGTGTGGAGCTTCAGGCGGTCTCCCACGAAAATGGGGTAGAGAAGATTGTCGATGGTCGCGACCACTCCAGCGCCCCAGGCGACGAGTATGAGCGCCTTTCCCCACTCGCCGCTGAGGGCCAGCGACAGCGCGGCCGGAAGCCAGACGATGAAGGCCCCGAGCACCGGCACGACGGCGAGCAAGCCCATGGCGAGGCCCCAGACCACGGGCGCCGGCAGACCGAGCAACCAGAACATCAGGCCGCCCATCGCGCCCTGTACGGCAGCAACGGCCACAGTGCCGAAGACGACGGCCTGCACCGTTTCGTTTACCCGCGTGAACAGCCGGTTCATCTCCTGCGAGCTGAGAGGGGAATATTCCTTCAGCGCTCCCAGTGCTTGCTGGCCGTCACGCAGGAAATAGAACAGAAAATAGAATGTCAGGATGGCGTCGACGATCTGGGCAACGGAGCCACGCACGAATGAGGCGCTGAAGTTGGTGAGCCAGCTGGTCGCGCTGCCTGCGATCCCGGCCAGATCGAGTTGCGTTTCGATCCAGACGACGGCCGGCGCAAGGCGTGGATAGTTGGCCAGTGCATCGCGCCATGTGCCCGACCTCACGGCTTCCTCGACGATCTGTGCACCTTTGGCAGCTTCGTTCACCAACCGCTCCGCCATGAAGGTGAGCGGAACAGCCACGACGAATACGGCGATCGCCACGGTCGCCGCGGCCGCGGCTTCCGGGTAGCGGAAACGTTTTTCGATCCGACGATGCAGCGGCCGGAACATCACAGTGAGTACGAGCGCCCATGTGAGAGCGGGCAGGAAGGGCACGGCGAGGAAATAGCAGACGACCAATCCCACGACGAGAGCGACAAGGATTGCCAATGTCCGCGAACGCCGCGGCGTCAGTAGGCGGTCTGGAGCATGCTTTTCCTCACCTACGGAAACACTCTTCGCCATCGCGTTTTCTTCGCCCGTTTGCGGCAGTTTGGGTCCAGTGGGACAGACTTGTCAAAAGATAACGCTTCTCAACCGAAAGACGTTGCGACAGCCTGATGTAAACGGGCTCACCATGCGAGGAATTGTCCCGGCAGTGCCCGTTGGTCTTGGCTGGTGGGAGCCACTACACGAGACTTTGAACATGGTTTGGTAGCGCAACCGGCGTGGATGCTGGAGAGTTCGTGCGGGCGAGAAGGTGAGGACCCCTGGGGCATGGCGATGGCGCACGGGCGCCGGCGCCGTTTTGGTTCGGTGGAACACAGGACGATAGATATGCCTTTCAGGCCGCTTTTCGGTAGTGGGCGAATTCGGACTGCCGGAGAGCAGCCGGCGCAGCCCACGACAGCTTCTTGGGCCGGTTCCTCGGTCGTCTTCGATCGTCGGCGGTGGGCTTGCCGGGAAGCCGAACTTCGTTGGACGGCGCCGCATCACGTGCTCGTTCTGACGGAGGAAGGCGCCACATCGCAGACCTCCATCCGATCCGATGGGAAAATGGTTTATGAGGGGCGGGACCGATCCGGTGCGATAACCTTCGTGCCCGCGGGGGTGGAACGCCTCGGTGCCTATCGCGACGTCGATCTTATCTATTCCGCCCTGTGGATCGATCCCCGGTCTATCTCTCCCGCCAGTGAACACCTGAAGGATTTACCGGTCCTGATAAACAAGAGCGACAGTGTGATCAGCGCGCTGTTGAAATCGCTGAGTAGCGAGATATCCAGCGGCCATATCCCCGATTCGGCCTATGTGGATCATCTGATCGCACTCGTCACTTTGCGGATCCGTGGCTTCGCTGATGCGCCCGTCCCGGCTCCCCGCCATGGCTCCCTTGGCAGCCGCGTCGTCAAACGGGTCCGTGACTATATCGACGCACATTTGGATGGCGACATTTCCCTCGGCGATTTGGCCGATGTCGCCGGTGTTGCCGCGGATTCTTTTGCGCGTCGCTTCAAAGTCACGACCGGCTTCGCGCCTTACGCCTATGTGCTCGAGGAACGCATCCGGCGCTCGGAGGCGCTCCTGTGCGATACCGACACTACGCTGAGCGCGATCGCATTGACCTGCGGCTTCTCGAGCCAGAGCCACTTCACCACGACCTTCAAGCGCCTGCGAGGCGTCACCCCGCACGCTTATCGGTCAAAAGTTATTCCGGAATCCTGATAATCCCGCCGATTTCCTGAAAGAAACGGCAGGCGCGGGCGGCCATGTTGCGTCGTGTCGATGCGCGCCGCTCGGTGCGCTCCAGGCGGCGTGCAGCCACCTCGCAGTCGAATCCGGAGATGACTCATGGACGAAACGCAAAAGGACATTGGACCGACGCGAAGAGCGGTGCTCGAGGGCGGTGCAGCCACGACGCTGCTCCTCATCGCCGGCCTGCCTGTCGGGCGTGCCGCTGCAACCGGTGCTGCTGGCGCACCGTCAGCAACCCCGACGCCCACGCTGCCGGTGCTGCTCAACATCAATTCCAATAACATCGCGGTGGAACTGGATCCGCGGACCACGCTGCTCGACACCTTGCGCAACCATATCGGTCTCACCGGTTCGAAAAAGGGTTGCGACCATGGTCAATGCGGAGCCTGCACCGTTCTTGTGAACGGGCGCCGGATCAATGCCTGTCTGACGCTCGCCGCGATGCATGAAGGCGATGAGATCACCACGATCGAGGGGCTTGCAGGTGAGGACGAACTTCACCCGATGCAAGCGGCATTCATCGAACACGATGGCTTTCAGTGCGGCTATTGCACACCCGGACAGATTTGCTCCGCAGTCGGAATGCTGCGGGAGGTCAGGGAAGGTTGGCCGAGCCACGCAAGCGCGGATGTTGCGGCCGCTCCGACCGATCTCACCGAGGCCGAAATCCGCGAACGCATGAGCGGCAATATCTGCCGTTGCGCCGCTTACCCCAACATCGTAGCCGCCATTCGCGATGCGGCAGAGAGGTCATGACGCATGCAACCCTTCTCCTATCAGCGGGCAGACACAGTGGAAACGGCCGTTGCGGCTGTGGCGGGCAGGCCGGCGGCACGTTTCATCGCCGGAGGCACCAATCTCCTGGACCTGATGAAGCTGGGCATCGAGCGGCCGGAGCATCTCGTGGACATCGGCCGTCTGGGACTCGACCGCATCGAGCCGACCGAGGAGGGCGGATTGCATATCGGCGCTCAGGTCCGCAATAGCGATCTCGCCGCCGATCCGATAGTCAGGTCGCGCTACCCGGCTCTGTCTCAGGCGCTGCTGGCGGGCGCCTCCGGCCAGATACGAAACAAGGCTTCGACAGGCGGCAACCTTCTCCAACGCACGCGATGCCCCTATTTCTACAACCGCAACATGCCTTGCAACAAACGGGAACCGGGCGCCGGTTGCGCCGCGCTCAAGGGCTTCAACCGGATGCATGCGGTCATCGGAACGAGCCAGGCCTGCATTGCCGTGCATCCCTCGGACATGGCGGTCGCCATGGCGGTGCTCGACGCGAACGTCGAGACGGTCTCTCCGGGAGGTGAAACGCGTTCGATCCCGATCGGAGATCTCTACCGGCTGCCCGGCACGACGCCGCACCAGGAGACCGTGCTTGCCCACGGGGAAATGATCACCGGCGTCACTCTGCCGCCACCACCCGCGGGCCGGCAGGCCTATCGCAAGGTGCGCGACCGTGCCTCCTACGCGTTCGCCCTCGTTTCCGTTGCAGCAATTATCGAGGTTTCCGGCAATCGGGTGCGAACCGCTCGTGTCGCCTTGGGCGGCGTCGCGCCGAAACCCTGGCGGGCACTGGAAACCGAGAGCAGGCTCGCGGGTGCGGCACTATCGGACCATGTGCTGACGGACGCGGCGGAGGCCGCCCTGGCGGGCGCCGTCGGACATGGCGGCAACGATTTCAAGATTCCCTTGGGCAAGCGGACGGTGCGTTACACCCTCGCCTCCGCGGCCGAACAAGCGTGACCCGAGCAGACTGGTGGAAACAATGACGGATAAGGCGCAGCGACATACCACAAGCGGCGGCGACAGCCTCATAGGCAAACCCGTCGACCGCGTCGATGGACCGGTCAAGGTTACCGGTACCGCCACCTATGCCTACGAAGTCACGGAGGGCCCATCTTCGGCTTTCGGTTTTGTGCTGGGTGCGGGCATCGCCAAAGGCCGCATTCTGGAAATCGAAACCGGCCTGGCCGAACGAACGCCGGGCGTCCTTCACGTGATGACCCATCTGAATGCACCGCCCCAACCGGAATTCGGTCCGGCCGTCACACCGGCCGTGCGCGAGGTTTTCACCCGTGCGCGACCCGTGCTCCGCGACGACCGCATTCGCCACTATGACGAGCCGATCGCACTTGTGGTCGGCGAGACCTTCGAGGCCGCACGCGCCGCTGCGGCCCTCATCCAGGTTCGCTACGAAGAAGCAGCCGGCGACTTCGGCCTCGAAGAGCGCCGCGGAGCGGCCTACGCACCGCAGCGGACCAATGCAGGCTTCGATACGGATAGCGCAGTGGGCGATTTCGATGTGGCCTTTGCCGAGGCGGCGGTACGGATCGACATGACCTACCGTACGCCCTACCAGCACCACAATCCGATGGAGCCCCATGCGACATTGGCGATCTGGCAGGGTGACGACGTGACCATCCACACCTCGGCGCAGACCCTCTCGAACTTTCGTGCCGGCCTCGCTGCCACACTGGGTATTCCTCTCGAGCGCGTGCGCGTGATCAGCCGTTATATCGGTGGCGGTTTCGGCTCCAAACTCATCGTCCATGCCGATTCGGTGCTCGCGGCTCTGGCCGCACGCATTCTCGGAAGACCCGTCAAGGTCGCCCTGACGCGCCAGCAAATGTTCGCCAATGCCGGGCACCGTGCGGAAATGCTCCAAAACGTTCGATTGGGCGCGAGCGCCGACGGAAAACTGCTGGCTCTCGGACACGATGTCTGGTCGGCAACCTCTCGAGTTGAGGAATTCTGCGAGCAGACGGCGGTCTTCGCCCGTTCGCTCTACGCCGCACCCAGCCGCCTGACCCGCCACCGGCTCGTTCCGGTCGACCTCAACAGAGGTGAGTGGATGCGGTCTCCGGGCGAGGCGCCGGGCATGCTGGCGCTGGAATGCGCCATGGACGAGTTGGCCGAGCGGCTGGGTCTTGACCCGATCGAGCTCAGGATCCGCAACGAGCCCGATCTCGATCCCGAGCGCGGGGTGCCGTTTTCCACGCGTAACCTCGTGGCATGCATGCAGGAGGGGGCGCGGCGCTTCAGTTGGAAGCGGCGCAGGTCGGAACCGGGCAGCCTGCGCGAAGGCCGTAAGCTGGTTGGCCTCGGCATGGCCGCTGCGATCCGGCCAAACTACATCGGAGCGGCGGCGGCCTCGGTTCGGATCGACGAGGAGGGACGAGTGACCGCTCGCCTCGACATGACCGATATCGGTACTGGGACCTACACCATCCTGACGCAGATTGCCGCCGATGCCCTGGGCGTTCCGCTTGCGGCAGTCACGATCGAGCTTGGGGATAGCCGCTATCCCTTGACGGCAGGCTCCGGCGGTTCCTGGGGAGCGGCAAGTGCCGGGACGGCCCTCTTGCGTGCGTGCGAAGCGCTGAAACGGAAGATCGTGACCGCGGTGCGCACGCAACCGGGTACACCGGCCCAGAATTCCGGGACTGACGACGTCACGATAGCCGCAGGAGCGGTCCGCTTCGGCGAACGGACGGAAGCGTTGGCGGAATTCATGCGGCGTGTCGCACCCCAAGGGCTCGACGCCACGGGTTCGGTCGAGGCCGGTGCGAGCACCGAGAGCTACCGCACATTTTCGCAGCATTCCTATGGCGCGCATTTCGCCGAGGTCAGCGTCGACTGCGACACGGGAGAGATCCGTGCGAGGCGCTTGCTCGCCGTGATCGGCGCAGGCCGTATTCTCAATGCGAAGACGGCGCGTTCACAGATTCTCGGAGGTATGGCCTGGGGTCTCGGCGCAGCCTTGATGGAGGAATCCGTCCTTGACGGCCGCTACGGATGTTTCGTCAATCATGACCTTGCCGAGTACCACGTTCCGGTCAACAGCGATGTTCCAGACCTCGATGTCGTGTTCATCGAGGAGAACGATGACAAGGCCAACCCTTTCGGCGCGAAAGGTCTCGGAGAGCTCGGCGTTTGCGGTGCCGGCGCGGCGATCGCCAACGCGGTCTATAACGCCACCGGGGTAAGGGTTCGCGAGTTCCCGCTGACCCTGGACAAAGTCCTGCCGGGTCTGGCGACGGTTGCGCTTTGAGGTCCCGCGAAAGCGGCTGCGGACCCTTTCAGGTCGGTGTCGAGCCCATCACCAGACCTTCGATATCGTGCTTCTGCGTGACGGGGATCAGCTCATCGACAACCCTGCAGACGAGGTGCTGCTTCACCAGAACGGGCAGGGCGTCAAAGTAATCCTGAGTCACCATCATGTCGTGCAGTTCGGCGTGGCCCGCGCCGGGCGCGTCGACGCCGAGGACCATGACCGGGCGGGCGATCGGCGAAGCATGTTCCGTACCCCGATGGATGGTGAGCGCGGAGCGGCACGAAACATCGCCCAGCTTCGGATACTTGCGCGTCGCGAGCTCCTGAAACTCGGGCCACCTCTCCTTTGGCGGGAACATTTCATGCTTCCACTCCCTGCCGTCGAGCCACTGGGTGCCGGGCGCGATCTCGAACGGCCCCATATCCTCCGTCACGTCCACGCCGGTGAGGTTGAAGGCAAGCGAGGTGATGCGGCGCTCGACGTAGGTTTCGGACGGCGAGGGGAAGTCGCGATGCCAGGGCTGGTACTTCGCCCCCTGGAACGGCACGTCGAAGCCGATCTCGACGATCTGGTAGTCGGGACCGAGCACCGCCTCGCACATGCCGGCCACCCACGGATGGGTGACGAGGTCGACGAAGCCGGAAAAATCCTGCGGATGGATCTCGACGTACCAGCGGCGCGGCCCACGGCCGACGGCACCACCCGGCCGCTGAATGGCCGACCAGAAGGCCGTCATCATGTCCTCACGCATCGCTTCGGCCCATTCGCGGGAAAGGGCGCTCTTCAGTCCGGTGATGCCCTCCCGTTGCAAGGCTTCGACGGACGCGCTGAAATCGTAGCCCGACCGGGTTTCCTGTGTTGCTGTCGTAGTCATCACATCTCCTCTTGCTTTCGCATTGTCGCGGGCTTCACCAACCTTGCCGCATCTCAGACGTGTTCCTCGCCTGTTCGGCGTGACATCAATCGCGCCTGAAGAACGACGACGATGAGCAGGAAGCCGCCGCGGATGACGGATTGCCAGTAGGCCGAAAGGGAAATCCACCCGAGGCCGTTCTCGAAATTAAGGATGTTGAACACCATCGCGAGCAGAAGGGCACCCGCAAGCGTCGCCCCCACCGAGCCCGAACCGCCTGTCAGAAGCGTACCCCCGACGACCACGGAGGCGATCGCGAAGAGTTCCCAGCCGACCCCTTCGGTAGGTTGGCCGGCTCCGAATTGCGAGGCGAGGATGACGCCTGCGAGCCCCGCCAGCGCGCCGGAACCGACATAGACGGCGGCGAGCGTCCGCCGCACCTTCAGGCCCATCAATGCGGCTGTGGCTTCGCCGTCGCCGATCGCCAGTACATGGCGGCCGACGGGCAGGCGTTCGAGCACCAGCCAGCCGGCGACATAGACGAGAAGGGCGATCCAGGCGGGAATCGGAAAGCCAAGGAAGTCGTCCTGGCCTATCGCCGTGAAGCCGCTGTCATAGGAAACGGAGACGGATTGGTTTCCCGCAAGCAGCAAGCCGGTGCCATAGGCCGCAAGCATGGTCGCGAGGGTCGCGATAAAGGGCTGGATGCGCATGACTGTAACGGTGAAGCCGTTCAACGCTCCGACGGCAAGACCCGCCGCCATGCCGCCGAAGAGACCTGCGGCCCAGTGATGCGGCGACAGAAGCGCGGCGACGACGCTCGCCATGGCCGCGGTACCGCCGACGGAGAGATCGATTCCCCCGGTCATGATGACGAAGGCCATGCCCAGCGCGATCAGCGCGAACATGGAGTTGTAACGCAGGAAGCTCAGGATGTTGTATTGCGACAGGAAGTTCTCGTAACGCAGTGCTCCGAACAGGATGAGGCCGAAGAGCGCCAGAATGACGCCGAGGCGGGCCATATCGCCGGGGGACTTGAGGGCAAGAGCCTTGAGGACTGAATTCATCGGCGTTCTCCCTCACGACTTTCCGGCGCGCTGCTGAATGAACACCGCAAGTAAGATCAGCGCAGCCTTGACGATCAAGGCAGCCGCGTCCGGCACGCCATTGGCGAGCAGGGTGTAGCGCACCAGCTGGATGACAAGGGCGCCGATCACGGTGCCGACGATGTTTGCCCGCCCGCCGGTCAGAAGCGTGCCGCCGACGGCGACTGCCGCGATCGCGTCGAGCTCCATGCCGAGGCCGACGAGGTTCGCGTCGCTTGCGGAATTGCGCGCGACGACGATGAGGCCCGCCACCCCGGCAAGCGCGCCGCTGATCATGTAGACGAGCAGTTTGACGCGGTGGACAGGTATCCCGGTCAGACGGGCCGCCTTCTCATTGCCTCCGACCGCTATGACCTGCCGCCCGAACACCGTGTAGCGGATTGCCGCCCAGGCGATCGCGGCGATCGCAATCATCAGGATCACCTGGGCGGGAATGCCGGCGACACGCCCCAGGGCGATGAACTGAAAACCTTCGTTCCGGAAGACCTGCAGGTTGCCGTTGGTCATCACCTGGGCGATGCCGCGGCCTGCGATGAACAGCACGAGGGTCGCGATGATCGGCTGGATGGCGAAACGGGTCACGAGCAGGCCGTTGACAAGACCGAGCAGCCCCGTGGCGACGACCGGCAGAACGAAGGCCAGCGCCACGGCCAAGGGCATGGAGGAGACCGGAAACAGCGTCCCCATGAAGATCATCGGCGCAAGCGCGCCGCCGATCGCCATCAGCGAACCGACCGAAAGATCGATGCCGCCGGTGGCGATCACGAGCGTCATTCCGATGGCGACGATCACGATCGTGGCGACCTGGGTGAGATTGACGTTGAGCGTCTGCAGCGACAGGAAGTTCGGAGTGAAGACGACGTTGAACAGGATCAGGGCCAGGAAGGCGGCGACTGTGCCGTAACGTCCGGCGAGCGTGAAGAAACGTTTGCCGGAGGGGACGGTGCCTGCGGTCGCCTGTGTCTCGATCGTCGTCATGCTACTCCACCTGATGTGCCATGGCGGCAAAGAGGGCAGCCTCGCTCAATTCCTTGCGCGGCAGCACGGCGACCGAGGTTCCGTCGCTGAGCACGGTCACCCGGTCGGCCGCCGCCAGCAATTCCTCCAGTTCGGACGAAATCATCAGCACGCCGAGGCCTTCGTCGGCGAGCCGGCGCAGGAGGCGCAGGATTTCGGATTTGGCGCCGATATCGATACCGCGGGTCGGCTCGTCGACGATCAGGAGCTTGGGATCGGTACAGAGCCATCGGCCGAGCAGGACCTTCTGCTGATTGCCGCCGGAAAGTTCCTTGATAGGCTGGTCGGGCGACGTGCATTTGATGCCCAGCGCCGTGATGTAGCGTTCGACGATTTCATCCTGGCGGGCGCGATCGACGATGCCGGCGCGGGCGAGCTTCGGCAGAAGCGCGAGCGTCATGTTTTCGCGGATGCTCATATCGGGAATGATACCGTCGACCTTCCGGTCCTCGGCGACGAGCCCGATGCCGTCGGCAATGGCGTCCGCGGGCTGACGATAGGCGCGGGCTTCGCCATTGTAGCGAATTTCGCCGCGCTGCAGCCGGTCCGCGCCAAAAATCAGGTTGGCCGTTTCGGTTCGCCCGGAGCCGAGCAGGCCGGCAAGCCCGGAGATCTCGCCTTCGCGCACCGTAAGGCTCACATCCCGCACGCGAACGCCGGCGCCCGCATTCCGGACCGATAGCCGCACCGGTCGCTGCGCGCCCTCGTCCGCGTCCTTGGCGATCGCTTCGAAGGCCGCGAGTTCTTTGCCCAGCATATGGCGCACCAATGCGAGCTTCGGCATGTCCGCCATTGCGGCGGTCGCCACGGTCTTGCCGTCACGCATGATGGTGACCCTGTCGCAAATCCGGTAGAGCTCCTCGAGACGATGGCCGATGAAGACGACGGAAACGCCGCCGCGCTTGAGCGTCCTTATGGTGTCGAAAAGAATGCCGACTTCCCGCTCGTCGAGGGAAGAGGTCGGTTCGTCCATGATGACGAGGCGTGCCTTCTGCGTCACCGCGCGCGCGATGGCAACCATCTGCCGGGTAGCGGCGCTGAAGCCGGCGACAGGTTGATCGACGTCGATTTCCAGATTGAAGGTCCGCAGGACGGCGGCGGCGCCTTCGCGCATCGCGGCCCGGTCGATCAAGCCGAAGCGGCGGGGTTCGCGCGACAGATAGATGTTCTCGGCGACGGAGCGCTGCGGGGCGAGGTTGATCTCCTGGTAGATCGTCGCAATGCCCCGGGCCTGGCTCTCCGCCGGCATGCTGAAGGATACGTCCTCTCCCGCAAAGACGACCGCACCCTCGTCGCGCCGGTACGCGCCGGTCAATATCTTGATGAGCGTCGACTTGCCCGCGCCGTTCTGCCCGACGAGTGCCATCACCTCGGCCTCGCCGACTTCGAGAGAAGCCGCACGAAGCGCCGGAATGCCGTTGAACGATTTGCAGATGCCCTGCATGGACAGAAGCATAAGTCCTCCCGATGCCGATCTGTCTTCATCGCGGCCGATTTCGCAGCGATTGCGGACTTAGCCAACCGGCCGGATCGATCCGGCCGGTTGGCGAAGGATGTCAGTAGGCGTTGGCGAGTTCGGCAGCCGCGTTTGACGAGTCGTAGAACTTGTCCTCGTTTATGACCATGGGATCGATCTTCTCGCCCTTGGCGTAACGCAGCATCGTCTCGAAGGCCTTGGGTCCGAAGCGCGGGTTGCACTCGACCACCGCAGCGATCTTTCCGTCGATGACCGCCTGAACCGCCTCCTTGCCGCCGTCGATCGACAGGACCAGCACATCCTTGCCCGGGACCTTGCCCGCTGCCTCTATTGCCGCAATGGCACCGATCGCCATCTCGTCATTGTGGGCATAGACGATGTCGGCATCCGGATGCGCCTGCAACAGGGCCTCGGCGACCTGCCGGCCCTTGTCGCGTGCGAAATCGCCCGACTGCGACGCGACGATCTCGAAGCCGCCTGCCGCCTTGATCGTCTCGTCGAAACCTTTCTTGCGGTCGTTGGCCGGCGACGAGCCGGTCGTGCCCTCGAGCTCGATGATCTTCGATTTGCCGTTGGCATTCTTGACCAGCCACTCGGCGATGCGCTTGCCCTCTTCGATGAAATCCGAGCCGATGAAGGTCACGTAGTCCTCGCCGGCCTTGGCAAGCGACGGATCGACGCTGCGGTCGAGCAGGATGACGGGAATGCCGGCCTTCTTGGCGGCCATGACGGCGGGGATCAACGGCTTTTCTTCGCGCGGCGCCAGGAAGATCAGATCTACGCCCTGGGCGATCATCGAGTTGACGTCGGCCACCTGCTTGGCCGCGGACCCGGCGGCATCGGTATAAACGAGTTGATGGCCGAGCTTCTCAGCCTCGGCTTTCATGCTGTTTGTCTGGGCGATGCGCCAGGGATTGTTGGATTCCGTTTGCGCGAAGCCGACCTTATAGGTCTCCTTCTGCGGCAGTTTGGGCAGTTCCGCGAAAGCGACGGTGCCGGCGACGGCGATTGCGCCGGCCGCCGTGGCCGCAAGCATGAACGCGCGACGTGAAATCCTGTTCATCGTGTTCTCTCCTCCCGGTTTGCCGGTACTCCTCTACCGGCTGCGAGCAACTTTATGCTTCACACGGGAAAACCTTGCGCTAATATTATTAGCAGTCAAGGCTAAAGTTATTAGCACATGCACAAATTGAATGCGGCGTTGCAGCGCCGGACAGGGGAACGAAATGGCAAAGGGCAACGGGGGCGATGCGTCGCCTAAGGAAGCGGGCGGCGGCCGGCCGACCATGACCGACGTGGCGCGCATCGCCGGGGTCTCGCAATCGAGCGTTTCCCTCGTGCTCAATGAAATGTCCGGAGCCCGCATTTCGGCCGAAACAAGGGCGCGCGTGCGCGAAGCGGCGCGCAAGATCGGGTACAGGCTGCCGAATACCCGTCAGGATCTCGCCCGCGCTCCGGCGATCGAAAAGGATACGATAGCCTTCATCGTAGACGAGATATCGACCAGTCCGCACCCGGTGGTCAGCCTCGACGGAATTCGCGACTACGCCTTCGAACAGGGCCTGCTCGTTTCCGCTCACGCGACCCGTTCCAACCCCGACCTGGAGAGCGCCGTGCTGCGCGCCGTATTGCGCGATCCATCAATCGCTGGAGTGATTTATGCAACGATCTTCACACGAAAGGTGAGCGTCCCGCGCGAACTGGCGAGCATCCCCACCATCCTGCTGAACTGCTATGCCGAGCCCCGCCAGCACATGGCGATCGTGCCCGGAGAGGTCGCCGGAGGCTTCGCGGCGACGGCGCATCTGACTTCCCTCGGACACCGGCGCATCGGCTTCATCAACGGCGAACCTTGGATGGATGCGGCAATCGATCGGCTCAAAGGCTACAAGCAGGCGCTGGCCACCGCCGATATCGCCTATGACGAATCCCTGGTGCGCAATGGCGACTGGCTCCCCTTGCGCGGCTACGAGGCTGCGCTCGAGCTGCTTGCCATCGACAATCCGCCGACCGCCATCTTCTGCGGCAACGACCTGATGGCGATCGGGGCGCTCGAAGCAGCTTCGGAGCGCGGGCTTCGCGTGCCGCATGACCTTTCGGTAATGGGTTACGACGACCAGGAACTCGCCCGCTACACGCATCCGCCGCTTTCGACGCTGGTGCTGCCGAACTACGAAATGGGCCAGAAGGCGGCGGAAATGCTGATCGACATGGCGATACACGGAAAGAACCCGCGCCCGATGACGATCAAGGTGGATGGCCCTCTGGTAGAACGGGGAACGACGGCAGCCATCCCCGAGAGGATGGCTGGACGTGCTCTTGCCTTGCGCGAGGGGTGAGGCGGCGTCGAAGTGGGTTGAGGCTCCGCACTTTCGGACGGAAAGCAGCTAAACGCTTTCCTGGAAGTGCTCTATCGCAGGAAATCGGCGCGGTGCGGCGTGAAGCTGTCGATCAGCCGCCCGGCCTCCAGCGCCTTTACGCCATGGACCACGCCCGATGGAGCAATGAAACTGTCGCCGGTGGAAAGAACCTGCGTGCGCTCGCCGACGGTGACTTCGAACTTGCCCTCTGCGATATAGCTCCCCTGCACATGAGGGTGTGAGTGGAGCGCGCCGATTCCGCCTTTCTCGAAGGCGAATTCGACCAGCATCAACTCGTCGGTATGCAGGATCACCCGACGCCGATTGCCCTGTCCGAGGTCTACCCATTCGCCTTCATCGCCACGGGAAAAAAGCTTCGTGTCCATCATCTTCTTCTCCTATCTGGCGAGCCAGCCGCCGTCGACCGGAACGACGGCGCCATGCATGTAGTCGGAGGCCGGTGCGAGCAGGAAGACCGCCGCATCGCCGATGTCGTCCGGCGTGCCCCAGCGCCCGGCGGGGATACGTTCCAGAATCGAGGCGCTGCGTTTTTCGTCGGCGCGCAGTGCTTCCGTGTTGTTGGTGACGACGTAGCCGGGGGCCACAGCATTCACATTGATGCCCTTGGCAGCCCATTCGCATGCCAGCAATCGGGTGATGCCGAGGGCTCCGTGTTTGGACGCGGTATAGGAAGCGACGCGGATGCCGCCCTGAAATGACAGCAGCGAAGCGATGTTGACGATCTTGCCGCGGCTTTCCTCGGCAATGATCCGGCGCCCGAAAGCCTGACTGAGGAAGAACAGCGAACGCAGATTGACGTCGATGACATCATCCCAGTCGGCTTCGGTGAAATCCACCGCGTCGGCGCGACGGATAATTCCCGCATTGTTGACCAGGCCCTGCAGCGGGCCATGCTCGTTCCACAACCCGTCGATGAGGGAGCGTGTGGCCTCGCGATTCGAGAGATCGGCATGGGCCGGAATGAAAGTTCCGCCGGCGTCGGTGACCTTCTTTTCGGTCTCGTCCATGGCGGAGCGGCCCACGCCGACGACCGTGCCGCCCGCCCGGGCGATCGACACCGCGATGCCCTGTCCGATCCCCGTATTGGCACCGGTGACGACGACACGGCGGCCCGCAAGGCTGAAGCGCGACGGTACGCTCATCGCAGCGTCTCCATCGCCACCATCTCCACGTCGGTATAGTCGACATTGTCACCGGCCATGGCCCAGATGAACGCGTAGTTCGCGGTTCCGCAGCCCGAATGGATCGACCAGGGCGGAGAAAGCACGGCCTCATCCCTGGCCATCACGATGTGCCGGGTTTCGCTCGGTTCGCCCATGAGGTGCAGGACGCGGGCGCTGTCATCGAGGTCGAAATAGAGATAGGCCTCCATGCGCCGGTCGTGCACGTGGCACGGCATGGTGTTCCAGACCGACCCCGGGGCCAGCTGCGTCATGCCGACGACCAACTGGCAGGTCTTCACGCCTTCGGGGTGGATGAACTGGAAGATCGAACGTTCGTTCGATGTGGCCGCACTGCCGAGGTCGAGCCTTTTGGCGTCGCCGATGCGGATATGGCGCCTCGGCAGCGCCTGGTGAGCGGGCGCACTGAGCAGGTAGAATTTGGCGGGCGCGGCCGGGTCCTCGGACGAGAAGGTGACCTCCTCTCCCATGCCGGCATAGGCCATGTCGCGCGGCTCGAGACGAAAGCTTTCGCCATTCATCTCGATACGGCCGGGGCCGCCGATGTTGACGGCGATGAGCTCGCGCCGCTCGAGAAAGCGCGCCGTACCCGTCGGACGGATGGTCTCGAGAGCCAGGGGCTTGTCGACCGGCATCGCACCGCCGACGATCATGCGGTCGTAGTGGCTATAGGTGAGCGAGATCCGCCCCGGCCGGAACAGCTCGCCAATGTGAAAATTCGCACGCAAGGCATCGGTATCCATGCGGGCTGCTGCTGCCGGGTCGACGGCGAAACGAATGGTGTAGTCGATATGGCTTGCGGTCATCGGCTCACGGTCCTCGGATTAGGGCACTTCCAGTGTGGAACGGTTTCCGTCCAGGAGTGCGTAGTTTCAAAGTGTTGGAACGTTCCGCTGCTTCGATAGACAGCGAAAACGCCCTAGGGATGGGCAGTCAGACGCTGCGCTTGGCGGCGCCCCAGGCGGCCTGCTGCCCGCTCAACCGGACACGGTAGCGTTCCTGGCTCGCGGCCAGATGGGCGCGCATGGCGGCGCGGGCCGCTTCCGGATCGCTTTCGGAAATCGCCTTCAGGATCGCCAGATGCTCGCGCTGGAGGCTTTCCTGATATGCACGAGAAAGCACGCTTTCGGTCCCCCAGGGGGAGGCGACGTCGCAAGGGATAGCCCGCAGGCCCAGCGCATCGAGAACCTCCACGTAATAGGGATTGTTGGTCGCAGCCGCGATCGCCCGGTGGAAGGCGAAATCGCTCTTTCCGGTTGCCTCGCCGCGCTCGAGCAGGCGATCGAATTCGAAGAAGGCCTCCTGGATCTGGGCCTCCTGGGCGCCGTTGCGCCGAAGCGCTGCAAGACCTGCGCTCTCGATCTCGAGCCCCATGCGCACCTCGATGACGTTGAGCGCATGGGAGATCTTGTTGCCGACGTCGAGGCTGATCGAGCCGAAGGCAAGCGTCGGGTGGTCCATGACGAAGACGCCGGCACCCTGCCGCGGCTCCACGAGGCCGTCCGCGGCAAGGGTTGCAATCGCCTCGCGCACCACCGTGCGGCTGACGCCGAAGAACTCGCTCATCCGGCTCTCCGTCGGCAGCTTCTGCCCGGGCTGTATTTCGCCCTTCAGAACCTGATCCCTTATTGCGTTCGCGACGCGCTCGGAAAGCTTCGGTTTGCGTTCGGTCAGAAGATCCATGCGGTTTGTCACCCTTTGAAGACGGCCGGCAGCCATAGAGAAAGGGCCGGAACATAGGTGACGAGCCCGAGCACGATCAACCCCGCCAGGTAAAACGGCCATACGCTGCGCATCGCCTGCCAGACGGAGATTTTCCCGATTGCACAGGCGACGAACTGCACGGCGCCCACAGGCGGCGTGTTGAGGCCGATGCCGAAGTTCAGGATCATGATGACGCCGAAATGGACCGGGTCGACGCCGTAGGCCATGGCCACCGGCAGGAAGATCGGAGTGCAGATGATGATGGTCGGGCCCATGTCCATAAAGGTGCCGAGGAACAGCATCAGAACGTTGAGCAACAGGAGTATGATGATCGGATTTTCCGAGATCGTGTTCATCCAGTCGATCAGCGCTGCGGGCACTCTCAGGAACGCCATCAGCCAGGAGAAGGCGGCCGCCATGCCGATGATGAGCAGAACCATGGCCGTCGTGCGCACGGCCGCGAAGGTTGCCTGGACGAAATCCTGCCAGGTCATCTGCCGATAGACGAAGACGGTCACCGCGAGCGCATAGAGGACGGCGATGCAGGAACTCTCGGTCGCGGTGAACACACCCGAACGTACGCCCCCGAAGATGATGCCGATGAGCAGGAGGCCGGGCGTCGAAACCAGCAGATAGCGCCCGACCCTGGCGAAGCCGGGGAAGACCTCCGTCGGATAGCCGCGCCGGCGCGCAACGAAATAGGCGGTAGCCATCAGTGCGGCAGCGTAAAGGAGGCCGGGAAGGATGCCGGCGGTGAAGAGATCTGCGATCGAGATCTTTCCGCCTGCCGAGATCGAGTAGATGATCATGTTGTGCGAAGGCGGCAGCATCAGCGCGATCAAGGCCGCCATGGAAGTGACGTTGACGGCGTAGTCCGCGCCGTAACCGCGCTGCTTCATCTGCGGGATCATGAGCCCGCCCACAGCGGCGGCTTCCGCCACGGCCGAGCCTGAAATGCCGCCGAACAGCGTTGCGGTGACGATGTTGACCTGACCGAGGCCGCCCCGGATGTGCCCGACCAGCGAGGCTGCGAAGGCGACGATCTTCTGGGCGATTCCGCCACGCACCATCAGATCGCCGGCATAGATGAAGAAGGGAATGGCAAGCAGCGAAAACACGCTCATGCCGGAATTGAGCCGCTGAAAGATCACCAGCGGCGGCAGCCCCAGATAAAGAACCGTCGCGAAGGACGCGACGCCGAGGCAGAAGGCGATCGGCGTGCCGATCAGCATCAGCAGCGTGAACACGCCGAATAGGATCATCATGTCCATCGCGTCAGGCCTTTATTTCAGCAGTTTCGAGTTCGGCGGCAACCTCCGCCGGCGGCATCTCGTCGAGAAGATCGTCGATCGGTTCCCCGGCAAGGCGCAGGACGATGCGCTCCAGCGCGAACAGGCAAATGAGGACGCCGCCCGCGACGAGGGGCACGTAGCTCCAGCCGCCGGAAATCTGCAGCGACGGCAGGATGGTGTTCCAGGTGAGAGCGACGAGCTGCCCGCCATACCAGATCATGCCGATGCCGAAGGCGAGCGCGACGATGTCGGAGATCATGCGCAGCCAGATCTTGCCGCCCTTCGGCACCACATAGAGCAGCACGTCGAAGCCGAGATGATAGTTTTCGCGCACGCCGACGGCGGCACCGAGAAAGATGAACCAGCTCATCAGCATGACGGCGCCGGGTTCGGTCCAGCTCGGCGAGTCGTTCAACACGTAGCGGCAGAACACCTGCCAGGCTACGATGAGCGTCATCGCGACGAGGCCCACACCCGCCATCCAGAGCGAGAGGGTTCCCAGCCAGGAGAGGCCCCGGCCCAATTTTGCCAATCCGTTAGACAAGGTTTCATTCCTATCGAAAGGGACGGGCAGGCTCCTGCAGCCGCCTGTGCGCTATGGCGCATGGCCACAGCAGGCCTGCCCGTCTGACTCGTCACTGCACTGCGCGAACGTCCTCGACCATCTTCTTCAGGACCTCATCGGTGACGTGTTTTTCGTAGACCGGCTTCATCGCGTCGATGAAACCCTGCTTGTCGGGTGTGGTGATCTTCGCGCCGGCCGCCTCGACTTTCGCACGCGACTCCTTCACCTTGGCAGCCCAGAGCTCGCGCTGCTTGGCAACACTGTCCTTCGCGGCCTGCTTGAAGATCTCCTGGTCTTCCGGCGTGAGCTTGTCGAAGACCGCCTTGTTCATGACGAATACCTCCGGAAGAATGGTGTGTTCGTCGAGCGAGAAGTTCTTGGCCACTTCGAAATGCTTGGCGGTGTCGTAGCTCGGAAAATTGTTTTCCGCGCCGTCGATAACGCCCGTTTCGATGCCCGAATAGACTTCGCCGTAGGGCATCGGCGTAGCGTTCGCCCCGAGTGCTGCCACCATGTCGACGAAGATGTCCGACTGGATGACGCGGAACTTCAGGCCTTTCATGTCCCCAACCGTATTGATCGGCTTCTGCTTGTTGTAGAAGGAACGCGCGCCGGCGTCATAGAAGGCAAGCACCACCACTCCGGCGCCTTCGAAGGCCTTCTTGATCTGGTCGCCGATCGCGCCGTCCATCACCTTGTGCATGTGCTCTTCCGAACGGAAGAGATAGGGCAACGCCGGAACGATCGATTCTTTCACCGTTCCGTTGAAAGGGGCCATCGATACGCGGTTCAGTTCGATGACACCGGAGCGCACCTGCTCGATCGTGTCCTTTTCCTCTCCGAGCTGCGCGGAGTGATAGACCTCGACGGAGTAGCGGCCGGCCGTGCGCTCCTTGACCAGTTCGCCGAAATACTTGACACCCTCGACCGTCGGATAGCCGTCCGGATGCGTGTCGGACGAGCGCAGCACCGTCTGGGCATTGGCTGCATTGCCCATGAATGACGCGGCGACCAATAGACCCGCCGCCAGTTTGACCAGGATTTTCATGCTTTTCCTCCCGTTTGCATGATGTGAATTCTCAGAGCCGGTACGCCTCCTTCGCGAGACCATAGGCAAGGTCCCGCGCAAGCTCGTACGCCTCATCCTCCCGCAGGCGATGTTCCGCGACCAGACGCGCGAGAAACGCGCAGTCGACCCGGCGCGCGATGTCGTGGCGCGCGGGAATGGACGGGAACGCCCTTGTGTCGTCGTTGAAACCGACGGTGTTGTAGAAACCCGCCGTCTCGGTGGTCATCTCACGGAAGCGTCGCATACCCTCCGCACTGTCGTGGAACCACCATGCGGGTCCGAGCTTCAGCGCCGGATAGACGCCGGCAAGCGGCGCAAGCTCGCGCGCATAGCTCGTCTCGTCCAGCGTGAAGAGAATGACGGTCAGATCGCGCTCGAGCCCGACTGCGTCGAGCAACGGCTTGAGTGCGGTCACATAGTCGGTGCGCGCCGGAATATCGAAGCCCTTGTCGCGGCCGAACTTTTCCAGAATCGCGGGGGAGTGGTTGCGGAACGAGCCCGGATGAATCTGCATTACGAGCCCATCGTCCAGACTCATCTTCGCCATCTCGGTCAGCATCTGCGCCCGGAACAAGCGCCGCTCGTCGGCATTCGCCTTGCCCAGCCGCACCTTGTCGAAGAGTGCCGCGGCCTCGGCTTGCGGAAGGTTGGCCGTGTCTGCGGTCGCATGGCCGTGATCCGTCGAGGTCGCGCCGAAATTCTTGAAATAGGCGCGGCGGGCGCGATGGGCGTCCAGATAGCCCGACCACGTCCCGGTGTCGGCGCCGGTGATGTCGCCGAGCTTATCGAGATTGGCCGGGAAACCCTGGAAATCCGGATCGACCACCGCGTCCGGGCGGTAGGCGGGGACGACCCGTCCTTTCCAGCCGCTTTCCAGAATCTTCGCGTGCCAGCCCAGATCGTCCAGGGCACTGTCTGTCGTGGAGATCACCTCGATATTGAACCGCTCGTAGAGCGCGCGCGGGCGATAATCCAGGCGCGTCAGGCACTCGGCGACGTGGTCGTAAAGCCGGTCCGAACTGGCGGCGGACGGCAGCTCGTCGATGCCGAACAGCTCGGACAGCGTATAGTCGAACCAAAGCCGCGTCGGCGTGCCGCGAAAGAGATGGTAGTTCTCGCAGAAGCGCCGCCAGATCGCGCGGCCATCCGTCTCGACCGGCGAACCGTCGAGCGCCGGAACGCCGAGTTCTTCCAGCCTGATGCCCTGGCTGAACAGCATGCGGAACACATAATGGTCGGGCACGATGAGAAGTTGGGCGGGGTCTGGAAAAGCTTCGTCCAGCGCATACCAGCGCGGCTCCGTATGCCCATGCGGGCTGACGATCGGCAGACCGCTTACTTCGGCATAGAGCCTCCGCGCCAGCGCACGGGTGCGCTCTTCGGCCGGAAACAACAGATCTGGATCGATCAGTCCCCTCATCACTCTCCCGCTCCTCCAACAGGTGCTCTATGGCTACGGCTTGTAAAATATATTGTCAACATACAAACTTCATGAAGTTGTATGATGACTTTCTTGCCGCGCATCGATGCAGGGTGTAGATCGAGATCCGGAGGAACTTTAGCTGAGGGGGTAACGGAATGAAAAAGACTCGCATCGGCGTGATCGGGCTCGGCATGGCGGCTGCGCCGCATGCCAAAAGCCTGCTGGACCTCAGGGAGAGAGTTGAGGTCGCTGCCGCCTTCAGTCCCACGGCCGCGAGGCGGAATGCCTTTTCCGAGTCCTATGGTTTCACGGCTTGCGACTCCGCCGAAACGATCTTCCATGATTCGTCCATCGAGGCCGTCATGATATTGACGCCGCCGAGCACCCATCTCGATCTGGTGCGGCAGGCCGCCGAAGCGGGCAAGCATGTGCTTCTCGAAAAGCCGCTGGAGATCACGCCGCAGCGATCGGAAGCCCTGGTGGCGATGGCCGAGCGCGCCGGAATAAAACTCGGCATCGTGCTTCAGCACCGCTTTCGCACGGTCAGCCAGGAACTTGCGAAGCTCATCGATGAAGGTCGCCTCGGCCAAATCGTCAGTGCTTCGGCCCGGCTGCACAACTGGCGGCCGCAAAGCTATTACGATCAACCGGGCCGGGGTACACGGGCTCGCGACGGCGGCGGCGTGCTTCTCACCCAGGCCATACACACGCTCGACCTTCTCGTTTGGCTCGCCGGCCTGCCGGAAGAGGTCAAGGCCTATGCGGCGACGAGCCCAATCCACCGCATGGAAACCGAAGACCTGGCCATGGCAGCGATCCGTTTCGCCGGCGGCGCGATAGGGACCGTGAGCGCGACCACCTGCGCTTATCCCGGCTATCCGGACGAGATAGACATCATCGGAACACGCGGCATGGCGCGTCTGGGCGGCCGGCTTCTTGCCGTTTCCTTCCACGACGGAACGGAACTCTCAGTCGAGGACGAGGCCGCAGGTGGTGCCGGCGCCGATCCGATGGCATTCCCGCATCACCATCACCGTGCGGTCCTTGCCGACTTTCTCGATGCCGTCGAGAGTAGTGGCGAACCGCGCGTCAACGGGCGCGAGGCGCTGAAGGTCCACCGGCTCATCGATGCGATTCTCGGTGCTTCGGAAAGCGGGCAGGCGCACCGCGTCTGAGCCGTCGCGTCCCGGAACAAGCTATTTTCCGCGGCGTTGCTTATGCATGCGGCGAGGCGGAGGCCGGGTTCCGTCACCGGGCGGGCGTTGATTCATGGGTGCGAACGAAATCGAACTTGCCGAGAAGTTGGAGGCCGCGGAGCCGGGCAGGGGGCGTGCAGCCGATACGCCCGCTGATATCCCCGCCAAGGGGATGCGGGACGTCTTCTGGCGGGTGTTTTCCGAAATAGGCGAAGAGCGGGTCATGCTGATAGCCGCGGGGGTAAGCTTCTATCTTCTGCTGTCGCTCTTTCCTGCGCTGGGTGCCCTCGTCTCGATCTACGGGCTCGTCGCGGACCCATCCGAAATCGGCACCCATGTCGGTATCCTGCAGACGCTTCTGCCGGCAGACTCCTACGGGCTGATCATGGACCAGTTGGAAACCCTGACGACGCAGAAGCCGTCCACTCTCGGCATCGGTTTCTTCGTGAGCCTGTCGATCTCCCTGTGGTTGGCAGCCAACGGCATCGCCGCCCTCTTCGATGCGATGAACGTGGCCTATGGAGAAAGGGAAAAGAGAGGCTTTCTGTCGAGAACCCTCCTGTGCCTCGCGTTCACCTTCGCGGCACTCCTCTTCGCGGTCGCGCTGATCGCAGCGATCGGCGTCGTGCCGGCCGTACTGGCCTATGTGTGGGTCGACCGTTGGGTCGAGCTCGTGACCCGAGCGGCGAGATGGCCCGCGGTACTGCTCCTCGTCACCTTCGGCACCATCCTCATCTATCGTTTCGGGCCGAGCCGCGAGCGGGCGAAACTGCGGTGGCTGAACTGGGGCGCGGTGTTCAGCACCTTGTTTTGGTTGGCCGCCTCATGGCTCTTTTCCTATTATCTGGAACATTTCGCCAACTACAACGCGACATACGGCGCTCTCGGCGCGCTCGCCGGTCTCATGACATGGGTGTGGATCTCGGTGATGATTCTCATCATCGGCGCACTCATCAATGCCGAACTCGAACACCAGACGGCGGTCGATTCGACGACGGGCAAGCCGCTCCCGTTGGGCGAGCGCGGTGCTCACGTCGCCGACACCATCGGCAAGGCGGCCGACTGATCAGCCGCACCATGCGCCGGTTCGCATCGCCAAGGAACAATCGCCGCTTCTTACGCATTTCAGGAAGACCGGGACTTGCGGTGCTGGAGGATTATGCCATGGCAGATCGTGACCTCTTGGGTCTGGCGGCCAGCGCGAAGATCGGCGGGCATCCGATCCATCCGATGCTCGTTCCCTTTCCGATCGCGCTTCTTGTCGCAACGTTCATATGTGACATCGTTTATCTCGCGAACGGAAATTCATTCTGGGCAGACGTATCTATGTGGTCGCTGGGTGCAGCCATCGTGATGGCAGCCCTCGCTGCTCTCGCCGGACTGACGGATTTCCTCGGGAATGCCCGTATTCGAGCGATCAACGATGCCTGGAAGCACATGATCGGAAACATTGTCGTCGTACTCTTCGCGATCGCCGGTTTTTGGCTGCGTTACGAGAACGGTTCCGTTGAGGCCGTCTGGCCCTGGGGCTTTCTGTTGTCTCTCGTCACCGTCCTGCTGCTTCTCTACACCGGCTGGAAAGGCGGGGAGCTCGTCTATCATCATCGGGTCGGCATGGACCCCGAGGCTGAGGACGGCGCTACCACGCCGTCCATGACGAGGCACAGGACGAAGCACATCTAAGAGGCCCCCTGTCGTCCAGGCGGCAACCAGCCGATTTGCGGTTGCCGCCTGTATCATTCTTATTCGCTGCGGTCGTAGGAGAACTGGATCCCAGGCGTGCCGCCCGTTTCGATGAACAGGCTCATGAAAGCGGGAACGGTTTCACTGCGCTTCCAATCCCTCTGCAGCTCGCAAAAGAGCTGGACGGTCGAAATCAGCTTGGCGCCGGCCTGCTCGACGCGACGCAACGCGGCCTCGTGCGCGGCAACCGACGTGCCGCCGACCGCATCCACCGGCACATAGACTTCATAGCCTTCCGCCAGCGCATCGAGCGCCGGGAAGGTCAGGCATGCCTCGGTCCAGAGCGCCGTCATGATCAGCTTCTTGCGGCCGGTGCCCTCGACCGCCTTGCGGAATTCGACATCCTCCCAGCTGTTGATGCTGGTGCGATCATAGGTCGGGTAGCCGTCCAGCGCTTTGCGAATATGCGGAACGGGCGGCTTGTTGAGTCCGGTCTGCACGTTGACCGTCGAATGAACGACCGGCAAGCCGTAGGCGACGGCCGCCTTGGCGCAGCCGACGATGTTGTTCAGCAGCAACTGGCGGTCCATCGAAGCGATCGAGTTCACCTGAACCGGCTGGTAGTCGATGATGACGAAAGCAGCATTCTGCGGTGTCAGCAGCTGATCCGATTTGGGATCGCGAATGGTTTCGCTGGCCATGAGTACATCCTTTCTGTTTGCGGTCGCCCCGTCCGGTGCGGAAGTTCCCTCTCCGCCAGGTAGAGACGGTGCAGGCGTGTAAACCGTCCCGGCTCCGAAAAGGGCCATGCCCGTGCCATTGAAGGTATCATCGCAACATTGCCCGCAAAAGCTTTGCGATCTCCAACGTAGCGTCCTAACAATAGGACGATGAAAGACTTGAACGATCTCTATTACTTCGTCCAGGTGGTCGACCACGGCGGCTACGCCGCTGCCGCGCGCGCCAACGACATTCAGAAGTCGAAGCTCAGCCGACGCATCCAGCAATTGGAGGAACGGCTGGGTGTGCGACTGCTGAACCGGTCTTCCCGCCGCTTTTCCGTGACCGAGATCGGACGCGAATATTATGATCGCTGTGTCGCCATGCTGGTCGAGGCCGAGGCGGCCGACCAGGTGATCGCGCAAGTCCGCTCCGAGCCGCGCGGCATCGTCCGCGTGAGTTGCCCGGTGGCGCTGATCAACTTCCAGTTCGGGGAGCTGTTCGCGCGTTTTCTTACTGCCTATCCCGCTGTGGAAATCCATCTGGAAAGCACCAACCGGCGCGTCGACGTGATCGCCGAAGGCTTCGACGTTGCCATTCGCGTCCGCTTCCCGCCGCTCGAGCCGACCGATCTGGTCATGCGCAGGCTCGACGCCAGCACCCAATGCCTGGTCGCCAGCCCCGCCTTCGTTGCAGGTCGATCCATAACTTCGCCCGCCGATCTGCATGATCTACCCAGCGTCACCCGCGGGCCGCCGCGACGGGATTATCAATGGCAGCTCGAACATGCCGACGGCCAGACTGCGACTGTCCCGCATGTCCCGCGGCTGGTCAGTGACGACATGGCCGCGCTCTGCGACGCGGCGCTTGCCGGGGTGGGGGTAGTGTCGCTGCCGACGATGATGGTTTGGCGGCAGGTCGAAGCGGGCCAACTCGTTCACGTCCTGCCGGACTGGCGCCCACCCGCCGGCATCGTCCATGCCGTTTTCCCTTCGCGCCGCGGGCTGCTGCCTTCAGTGCGGACACTGCTTGATTTCCTGGCGGCGGAATGCGCCGAGGCGAGGAAGCGGGCTGTCGTCTAGGGTGGTTCCACGGAACATTTCCGCCCGTTCAGCCATTCTACAAAGCTCAAGGGCGAGGTCTAAGCATTGGATCAACCACCAGTTCGACCGGACGGATTGCAGATCGAAGAGCATCGCGCTTTTCAGGAGTCTTTCTGGAAAGCAGAGCGCGTGGCATGGATTGTTTTTGGCCTGACGCTGCTTGCCGCCGTCCTGGGCGTTACGGGCTCACGGGGCTGGCTTCAGAGACAAGCCGTGACGTTCGCCGGCGGCTCTGTCGATGTGCCCCTTTTTAGCCGCTGGGAGGCGTCCGACACGCTGAACGCGTCATTGGCCGGCGGCGGGACCGAACGTCGCCTGATCCTGTCGCCTGAATTCTTCAGGAGCTTTCAGGTGGAGGACATGGATCCGCCACCGATCGCCGCCGAAGCAGGCAATGAAGGGCTGGTATACCGCTTCCGGTCCGCTTCGCGACAACCCCTCGTGCTGACTCTGCACCTTCGCGCCCAAAGTCCGGGTGTCGTTTCCTATCGAATAGGCATGGATGAAGAGCCGGCGCAGGCAGTGCGAACGATCGTCTGGCCCTAGAGCGGGATGAGGAAAAGTGTGCGCGGTTTTCCGCCCGCATCCCGCTCTTATTGGAATCGGTCAGGTAAATGCTGTTAGGTCGGCCCGACCTAAAAGCATCGTGATCTAGGAGATACGTCATGGACTCCGTCGTTCGCGGTATTACGATCTATTTTATACTCCTTGCCGCGCTCCGGCTTTCCGGCCGGCGCACGGTTGCGCAGATGACGACCTTCGACTTCGTGCTGCTGCTCATCATCGCGGAGACGACCCAGCAGGCCTTGCTTGGCGACGACTTCTCCATTGTCAACGCAACATTGCTCATCCTGACGCTCTTCGGCGTCGATATCGTTCTCTCCTACCTCAAGCAATGGTCGCCGAAGATCGCTCTGTTCCTCGACGGAACGGCGACGGTGCTCATCGCAAACGGCAAGGTCGACGAACGTGCCTTGAGAAGAGCCCGGGTCAACATTGAGGACATACTTGTCGCCGCACGGGAGCAGCAGGGCCTGGCTCGCCTCGACCAGATCAAATTCGCGGTTCTCGAGGCCGACGGGGGCATAAGCATCATACCGAGATGACGCGGGGCTCGGTCCCGGAAGAGGGCGAAATGACATCCTTACTATTTCGATCTCATCGTGCAACGGTACTCCCCCTTGACACAAGCGATCTTGGGTGAGGAGCACTCGGCCACTCCGCCGGTCAACGAACAAACAGAGCATTGGTCATTAAACTCGAGGCAATCGGGATTGGCATCAACGAAATTCTTCATGCCAAGGCTTTGCCTTCGATCTTCTCCCTTTTCGTGCTGCATATTCCCAGCGCTTGCCGGAAGATACGGAATAGCCGCAAACAAAAATATGCCGGTTATTCGCAGCGTCGCAGGTTTCATGATCCAGCTCTTCTAAATCCGAAAACGCACGACGAGAGCATGGAGCACTTCTTATGAGAAAATAAGCTGCGCCGTGAAATAAGGGTTTCACGGCGCGATGCCGAATAGCGGAGATCGCAAGGAACAAGGCATCGCTTAGCGTGTTCGAATGCCATCCGCGATCGCCCGGCGGTAAGGCCGATCAGGGGCACGGCGAACTTTCGAACGCGCGAGGACAATCAGATGAAATCCGGTGACGCAAAGAGGGGAACCGACGAACAGGCACAAGAAGCGGGCAGGGGACGCGCGGCCGACAGCCCGGGCGAAATTCCCGCGAGGGGCCTGCGTGACGTCTTCTGGCGCGTGGTTTCACAGATCAGCGAGGACAGGATTTCGCTCATTGCCGCCGGCGTCACCTTTTATGTGCTCCTCTCCGTATTTCCAGCGCTCGCCTCGCTCGTTTCCATCTATGGTCTCGTTTCCGATCCGGCCACGATCGCAGAGCAGGCTACGTTGCTCGCGGCCGTCGTTCCGGCGCAGTCGCTTCAAATGATGACCGATCAATTGGAAACCCTGTCGTCGCAGAAAACCTCCAGCCTGAGCTTCGGCTTCATAGCCGGACTGCTCTTCGCGCTCTGGAGCGCACGCAACGGCGTGGGGGCGCTCTTCGAGGCGATGAATATCGCTTACGACGAGACCGAAAAGCGCAGCTTCATCCGGCTGACTCTGTTGAGCATCGGCTTCACGCTGGCCGGTTTGATCCTGACCGCCGTCCTCATCGCGGCCATCGCGGTATTGCCGGCAGTGCTGGCCTTTCTCCACCTGGAACTGGAAGGTCTGCTCAGATTCGTACGCTGGCCCGTGATGCTGTTGCTCATAGCGGCGGGTATCACCCTGATCTATCGCTACGGTCCGAGCCGGGAGCCAGCCAAACTCAGGTGGATTACCTGGGGTGCGGCCCTGAGCACGATCTGCTGGCTCGTCGCATCCCTGGCGTTCTCGTATTACATCGACAATTTTGCGAACTACAATGCCACGTATGGCGCTCTCGGCGCGCTGATCGGCTTCATGCTCTGGATCTGGATATCAACCATGATCGTCATCATCGGTGCTGAACTCAATGCCGAGCTGGAACATCAGACGGCGAGGGATTCAACGACAGGGCGGCCCAAGGAGCTCGGGAAGCGCGATGCCTATGTCGCCGACACGGTCGGCGACGCCGAGGATTAGATCGCGGATTATTGCTGTTGCTCCGGTGATCCCTGTTCCGTAGCCCTCGGCAGAGTAGCGGGCGCGACATCGGTCTGCGGCGGCTCCGGAGGCGTGGCACCAGCTGCGGGAGGAGCGGCCCCTCCGGCTGTTCCTCCTGTCTCACCCGCCGGTGGGCTGGCTTCGCTGGTGACCGGGCTATCCCTCTGACCGTCCGTACCGACAGGGCCCGGCGTCACCCTGCCGTCGGCTCCGGCGACGCGCCAGACGGTGTTGCCGGCGTCGTCGGCAACGAGCAGCGCTCCGGTCCCGTCGATCGCTACGCCGACCGGACGACCGCGTGCCTGATCGCCTTCGATGAAGCCGGTCACGACGTCCTGAGCCTTTCCTGCCGGCCGGCCGCTTTCGAAGGGGACATAGACGACCTTGTAACCGTTGAAGCTGCTGCGGTTCCAGCTCCCGTGCTCGCCTATGAAGGCGCCGTTGGCGAAGGGCTCCGGCAAGGCGGAGCCGTTGGAGAAGACCAGACCCAGGGCGGCGACGTGGCTGGAAAGGGCGTAGTCCGGCGGGATCGCTTTCTCGACCATGTCCGGCCGCGGCGGATGGACCCGCTCGTCCACATGGGCGCCGAAATAACTCCATGGCCAGCCGTAGAAGGCGCCTTCCTGCACCGAAGTCATGTAGTCCGGCACGAGATTCGGCCCCAGTTCGTCACGCTCGTTGACGACCGTCCAGAGCACGCCGGTCTCGGGATGGAAGATCAGCCCGTTCGGGTTGCGCAGGCCGGACGCGAAGACGCGGGCCGCACCCGTTTCCCGATCTACCTGCCAGATTGCAGCACGGCCTTTCTCGGCCTCGAGCCCGCGCTCGGCTACGTTCGAGTTGGAGCCGACGGAGGCATAGAGGTAGCGCCCGTCGGGGCTGAGGGCCAGGTCCTTGGTCCAGTGATGGTTGATCGGGCCACCCGGAAGGGGCGTAAGAACCCGCGGCTCGCCGGTGATCTCCGCCTGCCCGAGCTGGTAGGGGTAGGCAAGGATTGCATCGGCTGCCGCCACGTAAAGCGTTCCGTCGTGCCACGCAACTCCGAAAGGAGAATGGAGCCCTGTCAGCAGGTCGTGGCGTTCGTCCACCGTTCCGTCGCGATCGGTGTCGCGGAGCAGCGTGATCAGGTTGCTTTCCTTTTCGGGTCCGGCACCACCGCCATGGGCCATGGACATGACCCAACCTCGGATCATGTCCTTCGGACGCTCTATCGGCTTGCCCGAGGGTTCGCGCGATTGAACGACGAGAACGTCGCCGTTCGGCAGCGTATGGACGGTCCTCGGATTGGCAAGGTCCTTCGCGTAGGCGGCAATGACGAGATTGTCGGGGACGCTCGGTGTCTTGCCGTCCTGCCAGCCGACGACCTCGGCGACTTTCATGTCCGGCATGAGCTCCGATGTCGTTTCCGGCAGGACCGGATCGGGGCCGATCTGCTGAGAAACATCGAAATCCGCGCCGTCATCGCTGCAGCCTGCGAGCGCCAGGAGGAGAAGGCCGGTTCCGATGAGGAATCTTGCACCCAAGAAGGCAGAGCTATTCATAACCGCTCACTCCGGATTGCCTGCGAGGGAAGGTGGCGCGGCCAAGCAAAGCGAAGAGGATCGTCAGAAGCACCGTCGCCGCGGAGAGGATCAACCCGTAGGGCACCACAGCCGTCCAGCCATCGGCGGCATGGACGAGGTTGTTGACGAAGGCGAGGCCGAAGACGAGGATGTAGCCGACGACATGGAGCCAAACCGCCCCTTGCCTGCGTCGCTCCCTTCGAAACAGGAACTCCAACACACCGGCGAGACCGGCGATCACGCCGGCGATGATACCGGCAAAGAGCAGCCAGGCGGAGAAGTTCTGCCACATGATATGTCCCGTCTGCCAGAAGGCGATATCGGTCAGAAGGGCGAGCGTAAAACAGACGACTGGAAACGGCACGAGCAACGAATGGACCGGGGTGGTGGCGGTCGCGGCAGTCGATGCGGAATTCAGGCTCATCGGCGCCTCCTGTTCGGTCGACGGTTGAAACCTCGGGCCTGCCTATTTGTTCCGTGAGCGGTCGCGTCGGGCGGCTCGGCCGGCTTCGCAACCACAGGAGGTGCGGATTGGAACCATGAAGCACCCCAAACAGTTTCGCCTTGCGACACAGTAACTCGATGCCGTGTTTCGACCGGTCGCCTTCGCCGGCGACCTTTCTGAAACCTGACCGTAGCGGTCTTGGGTCAGCCGCTCGGAGGACTAGGGGGAGTGATGGGGCCGTTGGCGACGCATATGGCAGTGCACATCCTGCTGATGAACCTCGCCGCGCCCCTGGCTGCATTCGCAATGGCGCGGGTTCGGCCGCAGCGGCGGGAAATCGCCGGGCGAGCCCTGGCGCTTGCGACACTTGCGCAGATCGCCGCCCTCTGGGCCTGGCATGCGCCGCCTTCTCTCAACCGGGCACTGGAATTTCCCACGGTTCATTTGCTGATGAATGCCAGCCTGTTCCTGACCGCATTCCTATTCTGGCGGGCGGTCCTGCGTCTTCATGGTCAACGCTCCTGGCAACCGATCGTCGCCCTTCTGATAACCGGCAAGCTCTATTGTCTTCTCGCCGTGCTCTTCGTCTTCGCGCCGAGAGCGCTCTACCCCGCTTTCGCTGCATCCCACGCGGCACATGCGACCGGAGCCGTGAGCGCCTCTTTGGCCGATCAGCAGCTCGCGGGGCTTATCATGCTGGTCGCCTGTCCGGTGACCTATGTTCTCGCAGGGATCGTGATTGCCGCGCGCTGGCTTCTGACGATGGAGAGAGACGAGGCCGGATCCAGAACAGGTGCAGCAGCGTGGACCTGAGAAACCTGCACTGGACGGCCGTTGCGAAAATCGCCGTGCTCGGCGCCGTGCTGCTCGTGGCCGCGGGCGTCGTGTTCGTCTGGTCCGGGGTCTACAACGTCGCGGCCTCCAAGGACCATCTGCGGATTACGACCTGGATCCTGACGCTGATCCGCGAACGATCGATCGCCAACCGAAGCTTTACGATCGAGGTTCCGCCGCTCGATGACGACGGCATGATCCGACTCGGCGCATCCCATTTCGAAGGTGCGTGCGTAGCGTGCCACAACCGCCCCGGCGAAGAGATAAACCCGATCGTCAGCGGCATGCTGCCCCCGCCTCCGGATCTGATGGACATCGGCAAGCGCCGCCCGCCGGAGGAGATCTTCTGGATCGTCAAGCACGGCCTCAAATATACCGGCATGCCCGCATGGCCGAATACACGGCGCGACGACGAGGTCTGGGCCGTCACGGCATTCCTCGCGAGCCTGCCCGCAACGGCAGGCAATTATCCCGAACTGGCAGGCCTCACGCGCAGCCAGGCCAGTAGCGATGAGCGATCCGTGGGCGGCAGCGCATTGACCGCCTGCGGGCGCTGCCATGAACGCGAAGGCACAGGCACGAACGGCGACCATATCCCGCGGCTGGCGGGGTTACCGGAAGCCTATCTCCTGCGCAGCCTCCAGGAATATGCGAAGGGGACCCGCCCGAGCGGTGCCATGGAACCGGTCGCCGACCTTCTGTCGGAGGACGCCATGCGGGAGCTGGCAGCGCATTATTCCGCGCTTCGGCCAACCGCCGGAAATCAATCGGCCCCTCCTGATCCCGAGCAACTCAGGCGTGGCGAAGCCATTGCCAATCGCGGCATCGCGCATCAGGGCGTACCGGCCTGCCTGAGCTGCCATTCCGGACGTCAATCGCAGCAGTTTCCGGTGCTCGCCGGCCAGCATGCCGAGTACATAGAGGAGCAGATACGGCTCTGGCGGCGCGGAGGGCGGATCGGGACCCCCTATGGGAGGATCATGACGGCGGTTGCCGGCGCACTGGACGAAGCGCAGATCGAAGACGTCGCTGCCTATCTGGGTTCACTGCCTCCGGGAAGCGCCACCGCTCCGATGACGGAGGTGAACCGATGAGGCTCGCCCGATATTTCGCGGCGGCGAGCTCTCTAGCGCTGCAGGGCTGCGCCGGGCTGCAGTCCGCCCTCGATCCTTCCGGCGCGGAAGCCGAGCGCATCGGCACGCTCAGTTGGCTGCTGGTCCTCTTCTCGACCGCCATTCTCGTCGCGGTCTGCCTGATCACGGCGGTCGCGCTTTTCGGCGGCGAGCGCTGGCGTGCCCGCATCGCGGGCGAAAGGATAGTCATCGGGGGCGGTCTCGTTTTCCCGATCCTGGCTCTGAGCGTCCTGCTGATTTACGGCTTCTACCTTATGTCACCTGGTACCACCGAGGCCCGCTCGCAGGGCGCATTGCGCATCGAGGTCGTGGGCGAGCGCTGGTGGTGGCGGGTGACCTATGTGGACGAGACCGGACGTCGCATCGAGAGCGCCAACGAAATCCGGCTACCTGTCGGGCGGCCGGTGGAATTGGAACTGACGTCGGCAGACGTTATTCACAGCTTCTGGGTGCCGCGGCTCGCCGGAAAGCTCGACATGATCCCCGGCCATACCAACACGCTGACGCTTCAAGCGACGAAGGCCGGTATCAGTCGCGGTCAATGTGCGGAGTATTGCGGCGGGCCACATGCCTTCATGTCCTTTTACGTGATCGCCATGCCGGAAGACCAGTTTTCGTCCTGGCTCGCAGGCGAAGCCGGCGACGCCTCGGCTGCGAAACAGGATCAGGCCGCAGGGCAGGCGCTTTTCCTCTCCTCCGGCTGCGCCGCATGCCACCGGGTCCGCGGCACTGATGCCCGGGGTACGATCGGCCCCGACCTCACGCATGTGGGCAGCCGGCACTCGCTTGCCGCCGCCACGCTCGAAAACGACGTCGCCGCCTTCGTCCGCTGGATCCGCGACGGCCAGCACGTGAAGCCGGAAAATCTGATGCCGCCATTCGAAATCTTCACCGACGACGAATTGCGGCAGCTCGCCGCCTATCTGGACCAGTTGAGGTGACCTATGCTTGACTTCGCCGGCCTTGGACTTTGGCTGAATCTCGCGATTTTCGCGGGGGCGGCCGTGGCAGTCTGGATGGCAGGAGTCAAAATCACTGGTTATGCCAATGCGATCAGCGAGAAGACGGGAGTAGGCCAAGCTTTCATTGGCGTCGTGCTTCTCGGCGGCATCACTTCCCTGCCGGAGCTGGCGGTAGGCGTGACCTCGTCGCTCAGCGGTGACGCCAGTCTCGCGGTCAACAGCATCCTCGGCGGCATCGCCATGCAGGTGGCGATCCTCGCCCTTGCCGACATGCTGATCGGCCGGCGGGCACTGACCTCGGTCATTCCCGACCCGGTCGTCATGCTGCAGGGCGGCTTCAAAATCCTTCTCCTGTCGATCGTCGCTGCCTCGATCGTGGTGGGCGACGTGCCGGTGCTTTTCTCGGGCGTGTGGATGTGGCTGCTTGCAGCGGTCACGGGCTTCGGCATGTGGGTCCTGTCACGGACGCAGCGCGACAGGCCCTGGATAGCGAATGACGAGGAGGTCACGCCGGAGAAGGAGGAAGAGAGGGCGCGGAAGGAGGCCGAGGACAGCAAGAAGAAATCGCTGCGTGAGGTGGGCTGGGCGACTGCGGGCTGCGGCGCCGTCATCATCGTCGCAGGCTATCTGCTGTCGCGTTCGGGAGACGCGATCGCCGAAGCGACCGGACTCGGCCAGAGCTTCATCGGTGCGGTCCTCGTGGCGATTGCCACGTCGCTGCCGGAAGTCAGCACGGTGTTCAGCGCCACGCGTGCCGGCCTCTATACCATGGCCATGTCGGACATCTTCGGCACGAACCTCATAGATCTCTCCCTTCTTTTCATCATCGATGTCACCGGAGGTGCCGACGCGGTGATGAACGGCGCCGGGCGCTTCGAGGCGTTCGCAGCGCTGATCGCGATCACGGTCACGGCGATCTTCTTCATTGGACTGGTCGAACGGCGGGACCGGACAATCCTCAGGATGGGTTACGACTCCTTTGCGGTCCTCAGCGTTTACCTGGCGGGGCTGGTCGTCCTCTATTTCCTGCGCGACACTGGCGGTGGAGGCGGATGATGGAACTGCCAAATCCCGATCCCCGGCCCGAAGGCGAGGTCCGCGAACTGGAGCGCATCTGGGCGACGCCGCGCGGTTGGCGGCTGGTGACGGCTGTCAACAATACGGTGATCGGTCTTCTCTATCTCGGCGTCGCGTTTCTCTTCTTCCTGATGGCCGGTCTGCTGGCCGTCATCATGCGCACGCAGCTCGCCCTCGGCGACAATCGCCTCGTCGACCAGGACCTCTACAATCAGATGTTCACGGTCCACGGCACGACGATGATGTTCCTCTTTGCGGTGCCGGCGGTCGAGGCGCTCGGCGTCATGCTGCTGCCGCAGATGCTGGCGGCGCGCGACTTGCCCTTTCCGCGCCTCAGCGCCTTCGCCATCTGGGCCTATGTGGTCGGCGGGCTGGTCTTCTTCTCGACCATCTTCTACGACCTCGCGCCGAAAGGCGGCTGGTTCATGTATCCGCCGCTGACGCTCATGGAGTATTCGCCGGGTGACAACGCCGATTTCTGGCTGCTCGGCATCGGCTTCATCGAGATTTCGGCGATCGCCGGGGCAGTGGAGATCGTCGTTGGCGCGCTGAGGACGCGGCCGCCGGGCATGTCGCTCGCCAAGATGCCGATCTTCGCCTGGACGATGCTGATCTTCGCCAGCATGATCATGTTCGCCTTCCCGGCGGTGATCCTGGCGACGATGATGCTGGAGATCGAGCGGGCGTTCGGATGGCCCTTCTTCACAGCCGCACTCGGGGGAGATCCGCTGCTCTGGCAGCATCTCTTCTGGTTCTTCGGGCACCCGGAAGTCTACATCATCTTCCTTCCGGCCGCGGGCCTCGTCTCGATGATGGTACCGACGATGGCCCGCACACCGCTCGTCGGCTATCACCTGATCGTCGTCGCCTTGATCGGCACCGGGTTTTTCAGCTTCGGGCTCTGGGTCCACCACATGTTCACGACAGGCATTCCGGCGCTGAGCCTCGCCTTCTTCTCCGCCGCCAGCATGGCGGTCGCCGTTCCCTCGGGCATTCAGGTCTTTTCCTGGATCGCGACCATCGCTGCGGGACGGGAGCGCTTCCGGATCACGACCGCATCGCTGTTCATTCTCGGCTTCCTGTTCATTTTCACCCTTGGCGGGCTTACCGGCGTCATGGTGGCCATGGTGCCCTTCGATCATCAGGTACACGACACCTATTTCGTCGTTGCACATTTCCACTACGTGCTGATCGGCGGTTTCGTATTTCCGCTGTTTGCGGCGATCTATTACTGGATGCCGCTCTTCAGCCGCCGGATGCTCTCGGAACGGCTGGGCCGGTGGGTGTTCTGGCTGATCTTCATCGGCTTCAACGTGACGTTCCTGCCGATGCATCTGACCGGACTCAGAGGAATGCCGCGGCGAGTTTGGACCTATCCCGGCGAAATGGGCTGGGACACGCTGAACCTCATCTCCACGGTGGGGACCTATGTGCTTGCCGTCGGCGTTCTCGTCTTTCTGGTGGATCTCGCTGCGAAGTTTCGCCTCGGGAATGGGCCTCAGGAGAACCCTTGGGGCGCGGGCACACTGGAATGGCTGCCGAACGACGTCTACTCGACCCGAAGCATTCCCCACATTACCAGTCGCGAACCGCTCTGGGACCGGCCGAGCCTCCCTCAGGAGGTACGCGACGGCCATCACTATCTTCCAAACGCTCCGACCGGCTGGCGAGAAACGATCGTGACCTCGCCGATCCATGCCCGTCCGCAATATGTCATCCAGATGCCCGGTCCCGGCTGGCCGCCTTTCCTCGCGGCCGTCTTCACGGCCGCGTTCTTCCTGCTGCTGACGGTCAAGATGGTGACGATCGCGACCATCTGCGGAGTTCTCGCCATCGCCTTCATCCTAGTCTGGGCCTGGGGGCTCGACCCCGGGCCTTCGAAAGGCATCATCGAAATCGCCAAGGGCGTCCGTCTTCCCACCTATATGAGCGGCCCGACGTCGCACTCCTGGTGGGCGATGGTGGTCCTGATGTTCGTTGCGGCGTCCCTCTATCTCGCCTATGTCTTTTCCTACCTGTTCCTCTGGGTCGTCTCGCCGGAGGTCTGGGCACCGATCGGTTCCCCGGAACCACCGCCGCTTGGCTGGCCCTTGGGGTCCGCGGCGCTGCTTCTCGCCGGCTCGGGTATCCTATGGCTTGTCAGCCGCAGGCTGGGCGTGTTCTCGGCGTCGCGCGTGGCAATGTCGGTCGCTCTGCTTCTTTCGCTCGCCTGCCTGACGGGTGCGTTCGCACTTGAACTCCGGGGACACTTGGCGACCGGCTTGAGCCCCGAGGGGAACGCCTACGGAGCCATGGTTTATCTCGGCGCCGTTCTCTTCGCTCAACTCGTCTTCGCCCTGGTGATCATGGGGCTGTTCGCGATGGCGCGGCATCTGGCCGGGAAGCTGGATGCCGTCCGGCGGGTGACCTACGACAGCTACGCGCTGCTCTATCACTACACCGTCGCCCAGTCGCTGCTGGGCCTCGGACTGATTCACGGCTTCCCGCGGCTGATCGGATAGGTGCGTCATGAACGATCCAGTCCGCGAACCACCCATCGCCGGCGCAATTCTCTTTCTTCTGGCCGGGCCGATCCTTTGGGGCGGACATCTGCTTGCTGTCTACACCTTCCACGCCGTGGCATGCGCCGCCGGGGGACCGTGGGCGACGGCCATCGTTCCGGGATCCATCGTTGTGGCCACACTCGCCGCGGCCGGAGCACTCCTGCTGGCCTTCTCGTTTCCGGAAAAGCTCGCGCAAGCGCTGCGCTGTGCCGACCAGGGAGACGACCAGCCCTTCCTGATCCGTGCGGAACGCCTTCTGACAGTCCTGGCCCTGACGGGTGTCCTGTGGACCGGTTCGGGAGCACTCGCGCTTGCGCCATGCGCACAGTTCAGGTGATATCTAAGCCGAACCGCGCAACATGATCTCCGCGCTAAGCAAAATGCGTTCGTCCTCCCGAAAGGCTTCGCCGTTGCCGGATGTTTCGCCGAGCTTGAACAGGAGCAGTTCGATCGCCAGCCTGCCGATTTCGTTGTAGTTCTGCGCGACCGTCGTCAGTGGCGGACAGGTGTAGCGGGACAAGGGATGGTCGTCGTGGCCGGCGACCCTCAGATCACTGTCGGCATCGCGCCCGACCTTGAGGCCCGACTGAAACGCAGCCGCAATGACGCCGAAGGCGACGCGGTCGTTGGCGCAAAGAACGGTTTGCGTCGGGAAACCGCCCTTGGACAGGATGCGGAGCGTCTCGTCGAAGCCGAACTTCTCGAAGTCCCAGGAGGCATATGCCGTCGTCTCCACGACCTCCGGTTTCATCTTCAGTTGCCGCATGGCCTCGACATAAGCGTCCTGGCGCGCCATGGCGTTGTTGTTGACCGGGGGCATGCCGAGATAGCAGGGCGGCCCGCCCGAACGGCAGAGATAATCGACCATCAGCCTGAAGCTCTGCCGGTTGTCGGTTCCGACGAAGGAGGAGCTGTCGTCGAGCGGCGAGTCGACATAGATCAGCGGGATGCTTTGTCCCAGCGCACTCAGCTTCTGGTGATGCGACTGAACACCGAGCGGCGCGATGATCGCGCCGGCGACGTTCATCGACTTGAAGGTTTCGATCGCCCGTTCTTCCATCTCGGGCCTGCCGTCCGAGGAAAGGACGAAGGCGAGGAAACCGGCCTGATCGGCAATGTGCTCGATGCGGCGCGTCAGCGCCATGTAGAACGGGTCCGTCGAGTTGGGCACGATGACCCCGAGAATATTGGTGCGGCGGCGGTTCAGGTTGACGGCGAAGATGTTCGGCCGAAAACCCGACTGCTTTATCGCCGCCTCGATGGCGTCGCGCGTCTTCTTCCGGACCGATGAGGGATCGTTGAAATATTTGGAGACGGTGGGGCGCGACAGGCCGACGAACTCCGAAAAATCCTCCATCGTCTTGATCTGTCTCGTCACGGTCGAAGCGTCCCCGCTCATCTGATTTGTTCTTCCGGAATATTCACCGATCACGGCGCTTCCGCTAGAGCGGGTTGAGGAAAAGTGTGCGCGGTTTTCCGCCCGCATCCCGCTCTAACTCTTGATCTAGACCCGGCACGCTGCGAAATAATCCTGCAGAACAGCGTCGACGGCGGCAAGTGCCAACGGCTTGGCCTGCGGCGCGACCTCGCCATTGCGAACGCGCGCGTAGCTGCCGGCGAGAAACTGGCTGACCAGCGTTTCCGGGATCGCGACGCCGTCGAGCAGAGACATGAGTTCGTCAACGGCTGCAGCGGCCCTCGGATGCGGCCAGTAGTAGCGTATGCGGTCGCTATAGGAGAAATGCCGCTGGAGGCGCTGCTCTTCCGCCGTGCCGTGGTAGTATTTTGCCCAGTTCGCCGGTTCCTCGCGCATCACCGCTTCCGTGACTTCGGCAAGCGTCCGCTCACGCGCAGCCGGAAAGAGAAAGGCAGCGATCTGGTCGAGGCCGTAGAGGGCTTCGCGAAGAGCAAAGGTGAGGCCGGGTCCGACCTTCAGGATCGCGAAGCCGTCGGCCACCAGTTCGCGAAGCGCATCCGGCGTCTGGTAATCGGTGGAATGGGCCTCGAAGACCATCCCGTGAAGTTGGCCCAGAGTGGCGCTGAGCTTTTCGGCCCTGGCACGATCATAGGCAATGACGTTCTCGTTGCCGAATTCCACGCCCGGCTGGACGACGGCGCCCACGACGCGGCTGAAGGCCCCGGCGGCGCCGGCCTCCTCGAACGCCGCGCGATGGACGCGCACGGTCTCGATGGCAGCTTCGGGAGCAGTCACCTCGAGGGTGTCTAGCTCCTCGAGCGCGCCGCCCGGTATCGGGACTTCGGTGCCGATGATGTAGACCGGGAGTACGCCCCCACGGCCGCCGACGGCATCCTCGGCGACGACCGCCAGCCGCGCCGCGCGGGCCGCCGTCGTGGCATCGGGCAACGCCGTCGGTTCGCCGGCGCATCCCATGCTGGTGTCGAGATGCAGCTTGGTGAAGCCGGCTTTCGCATAGGCCGTGATCATCGCCTCTGCCTTGGCCATCGCCTCGTCGGCGGGGAGATGCTTCCAGGGATTGGGGCCGAGATGGTCGCCGCCGAGCAGGATCTTCTCCCGGGGGAACTCGATCCGGTCGGCGATGGCGCCGACGAAGCGGGTGAAATCCTCAGGCGTCATTCCGGTATAGCCGCCGTCCTGATTGACCTGGTTGCAGGTCGCCTCGATCAGCACCGGCGTTTTCTCCCGGCGCGCTCGCAGCATGGCGGCTTCGATGACGAGCGGGTGCGCGGAACAGATCGACGGTATGCCGCGCGGACCGGGACGCTCGCTCCATCGGGCGATGTCGATGAGATGGTTCTCTTGCATGATCAGGCCTGTTGCTCGCTGATGAATCGTTCGAGTTCCGCGCGTGTCGAAGCGCCTTCCATCGGGCCGAAATGCATGACGGCGCGGGCGCCGGAAGCGGCGGCGAATTCAAGGGCCTCGCGAGGGCTCGCCCCGTTGAGCCAGAAGCTGACGAAGGTGGCTCCGAAGCAATCGCCGGCCCCGGTCGGATCGACCTCCTCGACACGGAAGCCCGGCAGGGAGAGCGCCGTCACCGCATCGAAATAGCTGGCGCCTGCGGCGCCGCGTTTGACGACGACGGCTTTGATGCCGGATGCGAGGAGTTCCGCGACCGCCTGACTTTCCGTCGTTGCTTCGGTGAAGAGGAAGAGTTCGTCTCCGCTCGGCAGGAAGAGGTCGGTCTCGGCGAGCACCGTAAGCAGCGCCTCGCGCATACCGGGGCTTTTTAGGATTTCGGGGCGAAGATTCGGATCGAAGGAGACGGTGCCCCCGCCGGCCTTAACGGTGCTGATCGCGGCGAGAATGCTCTCGACCACGCTCGGCGCGTAGAGCGACGAGCCCATGACATGGATGTGGCTGCATTCGCCGACGAGCCGGGTCATTCGGTCGTCGAGCGTGATCTTGCCGCAGGCGCTGTCGCGGATGTTGAAGACGAAAGCGCGGCTGCCATCGGGCCGGTAGCGGACGAAGGCGCTGCCGGTCGTGGCGAGCGGATCGACCTCGATGCCCGAAATGTCGACGCCGTCGCCCTTGAGGCGTTCGAGGTTGACCGTGCCGAAATCATCCCCTCCGACGCGGGAGATGATCGCGCATGGCTGACCGAGCTTGCCGGCCTGGTCGATGAAGATGGCCGGTGCACCTGAAGGGAAGGGGCCGATGAGCGGCGTCGCCTGGCGGAACCCGTCACCCTTCTCGGTCGCGATGATCTCGACGAGAATCTCGCCGATCGTCAGTATCTTATGCATGTGGATATCACTCGTGACGGGGTTCAGCGCTTTGCCTGCTTGGCACGGACGTCGAGCCAGACAGCGACGAGGATCACCAGTCCCTTGACGATCAGCTGGTAGAAGTAGGGGACGGAGAGCATGTTCATGCCGTTGTTCATCACGCCGATGATGAGCGCGCCGATCAGCGTGCCGACCATGGTTCCGACGCCTCCCGCAAGGCTGGTGCCGCCGAGAACGGCCGCGGCGATGGCGTCAAGCTCGTAGCTCATGCCCGCATTGGTCTGTGCGGAAAACAGGCCGGAGGAAAGCAGCACGCCGCTGATGGCCGCCATCACGCCGGAGATCATGAAGATCAGGATCTTCAGCCGGTCGACCTTGATACCGGAGTAGACGGCCGCCTCACGGTTGCCGCCGGTCAGATAGGCGCGCCGGCCGAAGCTCGTCTTGCTGAGCACGATCTGATTGATGACGAAGAGGACGGCGACGACCCAGATGATGATCGGCAGTCCCAGGAAGCTCTCGGTGCCGATTGCGGTCCAGGTTTCGTTCTCGATCATGGCCGGCGCGCCGTTGGTGGGCAGGCTGACCATGCCGCGAGTAGATACCCATGGTCGCGACCGTGACGATGAAGGACGGCAAGAGCAGCTTGGCCGTCAGCACCCCGTTCAACATTCCCATCAGGGCGCCGGCGGCGAGCGTCAATGCGATTGCCGGCACAAAACCCATTCCGAAGGCAAAGCATTGCGCCCCGACCATTCCTGCCACCGCGATAATCGAACCGACGGAAAGATCGATCTCGCCGAGCAGGATCACCCATGTCATCCCGAAGGCAGCGATCGCGACAACGGCGACCTGCTGCAGGATGTTCATGAAGTTGACAACCGTCATGAAGCGCGGGTTGAAGAAGGAAAAGACGATGCAGAGCATCACCAGCGAAAGGAAGATGCCGCCATATTGCTTGAGAGCCCGAACCAGGGCGGCTTTGGCTGCTGTGTTCTGTGTCATGATTGAAAACCTGTCGCGTGAGCCATGATCGTCTCTGGAGTGAGGGCAGAGCCTTCAAGCGTGGCGCCGGGCGCGCCCTCATGCATGACGACCACGCGGTCGCTCATTCCCAGGATTTCGGGCAGGTCGGAGGAGATCAGCAGAATTGCCGTTCCCTCGGCCGCCAGCTGGCGGATGATCTTGTAGATCTCGAATTTCGCGCCGACGTCGACGCCGCGGGTCGGCTCGTCGAGGATCAGCACCTTGGGTCGCGTGAGCAGCCATTTGGCGAGCACGATCTTCTGCTGGTTGCCGCCGCTGAGCGCCCCCGCCGGCGTTTCCAGCGAGTTCGTCTTGATCGAGAGCTTCCCGACCTGTTCGGATGCCGCCGCCCGCTCCGCCCCGTTGCGGATGAAGCCCAACCCTCCGGCGAAGTCTGAGAGAGCCGCCATGGATATGTTCCACTCGACGCTATGGCCGAGGACGAGGCCCTCTTCCTTCCGGTTCTCCGTCACGAAACCGACGCCGCGGGCGATGGCCTCGTCCGGGGAACGGAACCGCACGACCTCGCCATCGAGGCGCACCGTGCCTGCGGCGCTCTTCATGCCGAAGAGCGCGTTCATCACCTCCGAGCGGCCCGAACCGACAAGCCCGAAGAAGCCGAGGATTTCACCGGCGCGCACGTCGAAGGAGACGTCCTGAAACTCGCCTTCGCGCGTCAGCCGGTCGACCGCAAGGACCGGGGCCCTGTCCGCCGCCACATGATGCACCGCCGGCGGGTAGATTTCGTCCATGCGGCGCCCGACCATCAACGCGATCAGCGTCTCGATGGTGACCTCGTCGCGCGCATGCGTGGATACATATTCGCCGTCTCTGATGACGGTGATGTCGTCGCTGAGCCGCATGATCTCTTCCATGCGGTGCGAAATATAGATGATCGCGACATTGCGCTTCCTCAGCCGGCCGATGATCTCGAAGAGGATCTCGGCCTCGCTGTCGCTGAGCGAGGAAGTCGGCTCGTCCAGAATGACAACCTTGGCATCATGGCTCAGGCCTTTGGCGATCTCGACGAGCTGTCGCTGGGCGATCGAGAGATTGCCGACCTTCTCCGTCACGTCGATGGGAAGTCCGAGGTCGGCTACGATCCGGTGCGCCTTCGCGACGAGCGCCTTGTCGTTGATGAAGCCGAAACGGCGCGGCTCGCGCGTGGCGAGAATGTTCTCAGCGACCGTCAGATTGTTGCAGAGGCTCAATTCCTGGAAGACGATCGCCAGCCCGAGGGAGGCGGCCTCCTGCGGGTTGGCGGGCCGGTAGGCCTGCCCGTCGAGAACGATCTCTCCTGACGTTGCCCCGTGCACGCCGGCGAGAATCTTCATCAATGTCGATTTGCCGGCGCCGTTTTCGCCGAGCAGCGTATGCACCCGGCCGCGCCGGACTTCGAGCCGCATCCCCTTGAGGGCGGCGACTTGCCCGAAGGATTTGGTGACATCGGTGATCTTGAGAATGGTATCCGTAGCGGAACCATGCATGGCGGGCCTCCTTCAGCCGGACCGGAGCGTATCCGGCACCATGCGCCGGATACGCTCGTGGTATGCCGCCGCCCCGAGGCGGCAGCCGTCCTGGGAGGGACCTATTTCCCGGTATAGACGCCCGGTACGATCGGCTGCTCGGCCGGTACCGTCTCGCCGGCGACGACCTTTACGGCGGTGTCGATCGCCTGCTTGCCCATCTGGTCCGGGAATTGCTGGATCACGCCGACCATCACCGGATTGCCATCGACGGCATCGCGCGCTTCCTTCATGCCGTCGAAACCGATGACCTTGACCTGCGATTCCAGTCCGGCGGCCTTGACGGCAACGGCCGCGGCAAGGGCCGCATCGTCGCCGAAACCGAAAATGCCGGTAATGTCGGGATTGGCCTGCAGCATGTTCTGTGCGGCAGCAAGCGCCTCGGCGCGGGTGATGCCCGTCTGGGTCGCGACGATCTCCATTTCCGGATGCTTGGCGATCGCCTCCCTGAAGCCGTTGACGCGATTGACCACCGACTGAACGGTCGGATAGTCGATAATGGCGACCTTGCCCTTGTTTCCGAGAACCTCGGCCATGAGCTCGCCCGCCTTCACGCCGCCGGTGAAATTATCGGTGCCGATATGCGACGTCACCGTCGCGCCATTGGCGGGAACGTCGACGGTGATCACCTTGATGCCGGCTTTTTCCGCCTTTGCGATGGCGGCGCGTACGCCCTGGCTGTCGACAGGCGAAATGACGATCACATCAACGCCCTTGACGATGAAGTCCTCGACGTCGGCGAGCTGCTTGTTGAGGTCCTGATTGGCGATCGCCACCTCGAGCGCGACGTTCTTCTCCTTGGCTTCGGCTTTCATCGCCTCGGCGAGCTCGATGTAGAACGGGTGCTGCTGGGTCAGGAGCGATGCGCCGATGCCGTCGGCGAAGGCGCCGGACGCCAGCAATGTGAGCGCGGTGCCGGCGACGAGAGTTTTGAGAATGCGGGGCATGTTCATGGTTTCCTCCCTTGGAAACGGCGGGCCTTCAACGTTTGCAACCAGGCAGGCAGGCCCTCCCGTCCCTGACCTTGGCAGGGAGTAAACATCACAAAACTTATCGCGCGTCAATTTTAAAAAGTACACATACCAATAAAAATAAGCGCACGAGAAAATATTAGCTGGAGCTTCGATCCCCCGGATATTGCGGCACCGGAAGGGGAGGCAACCAGCTCTCGCGCCGGACGACCCAGATCTCGTATTGCGGATTAAGAGCGGCCGGGGCGTCGTCCAGCGAACCGACGCGAATTTCGGTTTCCTCTTCTCCCGGGTTGAAGAGCCGCGATCCGCAGTCGGGGCAAAAGCCACGGCCGGCGAATATCTTGACGTCGCCGGAGCTCTTGAAAGCCCGGGTCGGCCAGACGGCGAAGGTCACGAAAGAGGAGCCGCTTTCCTTGCGGCAGTCCGCACAATGGCAAAGTCCCACCCGCAAAGGTTCTCCGCTCACCTCATATCTCAGCGCCCCGCAAAGGCACCCGCCTGTTCTCGTAATCATCTGCTGGCATCTCCAATCTGGCTGGACTTCGAGCGGGATCGAGGAAAGGCGCATGCGCGTTCCGCCCGCATCCCGCTTCAACTCTTTCAAATCTCCGATGTTTCATGATTTTGTTTTGGCCGGACAGGAAGCCATCCCAGCCGTCGGGGCGATGCGGCCCTTGGGGAGCGGGCGGCGTGACCCTATCTAAGAGGCGGTGCAACCACCTGAAGGCGAAGGCTCATGTCAGACAAGCCGATCAGAATTCCAGGCCCCGACCATCCGATCACTGTCGAACGCAATCCCGGACGCGTCGTCGTCAAGCTCGATGGCCGCGTCGTAGCCGATACGCGCGACGCGCTCACATTGCGCGAGGCGTCCTATCCGCCCGTGCAGTACATCCCCCGCAGCGACGTCGACATGTCGCTGCTTGCGCGCACCGATCATGGGACCTATTGCCCCTACAAGGGCGATGCGTCTTATTACAGCATCGCAGCCGGTGGCGAGCGCTCGAAGAATGCCGTCTGGACCTATGAGAATCCGCATGACGCGGTCCGTGAAATCAAGGACCACATGGCGTTCTATCCAGACCGAGTGGACTCGATCGAGGAAAGCTAGCGGCAGGACCCCGTTAACTCGGCAAGCGCCGAATGACGGCTTCCGGCATCGCCGAAAGCCGCAATCGTTAACGATGCACGGCCTTCAGAGGCTTGGGACGACGAAGTCGAACCTTCCAGTGCTCCGGTCATCGTCGAGCGCCATGACCAGCCTCGGATCGAACAGCCTGTCACCGTGGTTTCTAGGATGGTCGGGAAAGTAGAGCTGGGTAGTCAACACCTCGCCGCCTCGTGGTTGCACGCGGACATGATAATGGGCCGTGCGGAACGAATAGTGCTGCGTCAGGATCGTGTCGAAACCCCACCGACCGGCATCATCGGTAAACTGATAGGCGCGCCAGCGATAGCCGTCGTTGTCATATTCGCCACGCTCGTCTGCATGCCAAATCTCGACCATCGCCTCCCGCACGGGCCGGCAGCCGGTATCGAACACAAAACCGCGCAGGGAAAACCGACGTCGCGATCCGGCATCGGCCGTGAGATCGTTTCTTTGCGGCGCGTTAGGGCGATAGAATGGACCTTGCGTCTGCTGCGGCGTGGACTCCGATCCCGTTTCGCATGCAGGCGTGAGAGGGAGTGCCGAGAGCTGCGCCCAAACATGGGCGGACGATCCGGTGAAAATCATTGCTGGCGGTGCGGCCAGCAATGACTGTAGGACAGTTCTGCGCGTCTGTTTCATGGGTTTGGTCCCTTGCGCATCAATTTGTGAAGGCGATCCAGCGCCCCGCGAAGATAGCGCTGATCCAGATCACCATGGACGAAATGGCGCTCAACCGCATCGCTGTCGACGGCGCTTTGTCTTTCCGTTTCGCCATTGCCCGCCGGAAAGCGAATACATTCACCAGCCCTGCCGCCAGGAGCAGCACCTTGAGCTGGAAGGCCGGGTCCGCGATGTAGGCTCCACCTCGGATGGAAAACAGCATCATGCCGGAAATCAGCGCGAGCGCCAGCCCGAAAGCGGCAACCGGCACGCATGTCGCCAACCCCTCCCGCCAACGATCCGCCTTCCACAAGCCCGCGGTTCTCAGGTCGGAGCTGACGATTGCACCTACGAGCAAGCTGATCCCGACGATATGTGCAGCGTTGACCGAGGCATAGGCAACCCGGCTGGCGCGGAGATAGCCGATCTGCGACGAACCGGCGACAACATCGAGGATCTCAGTCAGCATTCTTTGACCATATAGCTCATTGCGACGGTACGGCTCTCCACCTCACCGTCCGGCAGCTGCAGCCACTGGACGTTGAGTTGGCGTGGCGGGTCGCAATTCCGTACAGCGACCGCAGCAATCCGGTCTCCTCTAGCGATGCGGTCGCCGAGCGATGAATATTGAGTCGTCGGCGGCAGTTCGAGGACAACAGTCTGTCCAACGACGTCTTCAGGAACCGTCAGCGATTGCGCGTCGAGAAAGCTGGCTGCAGGACCAAGGTCGGGCAGGGGCGCAGGCATGGACAAATCGCTGGAGATCTCGACGGTAAGTTCGGAGTGTGGATTGCCGAAATACGCCTCGACCACCAACCCCTCGACCCAGACGGGTTTGGCGAGATCGTACCGCCCGTCGAAGCCGTGATGGGCTCGCGCGACGCCGACCAGGATGAGGCCCAGAAGCAACCCTACTCCCACGGTCCTTCTCAATATCTTGCCCGCAGTCAAGGCGCCGACGGCTGGAAACCCTTTCAAGTGCATCATCGTTTCCTTTGGCTATGTCCAAGGTGTTTCGCCAGCGGAAGGCTGCGCACCCTTTGTTCACGCAGAGCGAAAAGCGTTGGCATGTGTCGGCGGTGGCGTCGGGATGCGGGGCTGGCCGGCACCGCCGGGGACGAACCGATCTCGATGACCATCACTCTTGGCAGCGGCACCTCCGCGCCCAGATGTCGGGCGACGGAAGCCATGATATCGTTGACCACCTCGCGGAAGCAGATCGCTACCGCACGCCATCTACGCAATGCCACCATTCGCGTATACGACTTGACCGTGCACCCAAGAGGCATCGCCACTGCACAAGAGCGAAATGACATTGGCGATGTCGTCCGGCTCGCCGAGCCGTCCATGCGGCGTGCGATTTACAAAACCAGCGAGCTCCGCTTCAGTTTTGCCGTCGGTGAACAGTGTCGTGTTGACCACGCCCGGAGCAATCGCATTGACGGAGATGTTCCGTCCCGCCAGCTCCTTCGCCAAAACGGTGGCATACAATTCCTGAGCCATTTTCGAGGCCGCGTAAGGTCCGTAGGTTTCCGTGCGAAACCTGGTGATGGTGGAGGAAAGGGCGAATATCCGGCCACCGTCGCGAACGCGCCGCGCCGCTTCGCGCAACGTGTGGAAGCTCCCGAGGATGTTGACGTCGAACATGTGGTTGACGTCTTCGTCGGACATATCGGCGAAGGGCGCCAGATGCATGACCCCGGCGTTGGCCACCACGACGTCGATGCCGCCGAACGCCTCTTCGCCGGCATCGAACAGCGCTCGCACGGCTGCGGGATCCCGCACATCCGCCTGCCGCCAAATAGCCTGGCTTCCGCTGGCCTCGATGTCGCGCGCGACCTGGGCTGCCAGATCCCTGTTCGCCACGCAATTTACGACCACTCGATAGCCGTCGCGGCCTAGCTGTCGTGCCGTTGCCGCACCTATTCCTCTGGACGAGCCAGTTACAAGTGCAACTCGTGGACTGCCGGCAGTTCCCGGCACCGTTCCGTCCGGCGTGGCCGCGGACTGTGCTTGAGCCAAGCCTGCCATGGCGGCCGATGTGGCAAGAACACCAGCTCCGGCAAGCAGCTTGCGCCGCGACACCGCATTGGTACCCGACACATTCTGGTTATCTGTCATTTTCATCTCCTTTTCGGCGATTGAGTCGACGCTGCGTCGACCGAGGGTCCCATGGACGTTGAGTTCAAAGGCGCACGCTTCATCGCGGCATCAAACGAGAGCGTCTCACTCAGCTGCACCGAGCATCTCGACGGCCTTGTCGAAGTTCCCGTTTCGCTCCGCCCAGCGCAGGAAGCCGACCCGTTCCACCAGAATCTCTCGGGGCGTCGGTTGCTGGAGGAACAGCGTCATCGTCTCGTCGATAAAGGCGGCTAAGGGCATATAGCCTTCGCGCGTGGATTGGCCGGGCGTGAGGTCGGTTTGCACCCCAGGCGGTGCAAGCTCGATGACCTCGACCTTTCCCTTGAGCTGTTCGCGCAGCGAGACCGTATATGAATGAATCGCCGCCTTCGTGGCGTTGTAGGTCGGCGTGCTGCTCATCGGCACGAAGGCAAGACCGGAGCTCACATTGACGATGGTCGCATCCGACTGCCTGATGAGATGATCGATCAACTCGTTCGTCAGCCGGATCGGTGCCAGAAGATTAGTGGTGATCGTCTGCTCTGCGTCACGCACGTCCCGCTTCCCGGACAGGTCCTCGCGACGCATGATGCCGGCATTATTGACCAGTACGTTCAGCGCCGGGTGCTCGGTCAGCACGCGCCCGGCGAATTCCCTGATGTGGTCGCGATCGTCAACGTCGACCGCCACTGCGTACATGTCCTGGCGGCCGGCGATCGTTTCCTCCAGCGTCTCCATGCGCCGGCCTGCTACAATCACGGTGTTTCCGAGCGCGTTGAAACGCTGGGCCAACTTCCGGCCAATCCCGGAGCCGCCGCCGGTAATGAGAATTGTGTTTCCCGTCGTTTTCACTTTGACTTTCTCCACCTCTATCTGCGGACCGTTGCTCTCCCCATAGGTCTGCCCAGTTCGTTGGCGGGCATCCGAAAGCAAGAGGATCTGCATCCACGTTGTCAGGAGTTTTTTACAGCGAACGCGAGCATGGAAGCTTGCCATGGCCTGCGCATAACTTGCCTTATCCTGCAGGGGCGGTGAAACTCCCTCGCTGACGTGCTACGTTCAGACCGAAAAGCAGGAACAAGTGATATGAATGCGCTCAAGCAAGCTGTCCGCACCTATGCACGCTGCCACGCGAACCGCGACGGATTGGCCATCACCACCGTGCCAGGGTTGCGCACGATGTGCGTTGAAGATCCGGCCGGCGACCTGCACTCCGTCTACCGGCCACTCGTCTGTTTCGTGCTGCAAGGCGCGAAGCGCATGATAGTGGGAAGCGAGGAACGTGTATTCTACGGAGGACAATCCGTCATCGTGGCGGCCGACATGCCTGTGGTCGGACGGATCGTCGAGGCGAGCTCGGGTGCGCCCTATCTTGCGATCGCCGTGGAACTGGAGATGGCGCTCCTGCGCGAAGTCGCGGCCCAGATCGGCGATACTTGCTCACTACGTCCATCGGGAATTCAAACGCTGTTCGCGGAAGATACCGAAGGAGCGATGCTCGATTGCGCGTCGCGCCTGATGCATCTTCTGGACCGACCGGACGCGGTGCCGATTCTGCGGCCCGGCATCATGCGGGAACTGCATTACTGGCTCCTATCGGGTCCGCATGGTCCGGCGCTGCGGACGCTTGCCGACCCCGACAGTTATGCCGGCCGCCTGGCTGCCGCCATAGCGATACTCAGGACCGAGTATCGCTCGCGCGTGCCTGTCGAACGCCTCGCAGCGGCAGCGGCGATGAGCCTCACCGCATTTCACAAGCACTTCAAGATGATGACCTCGTTGACGCCGGGACAGTATCAGAAGCGACTGCGTCTCATCGAAGCACGACGTCTCATGCTCGACCAAGCCTTCTCGGCAAGCAACGCGGCATTCGAAGTGGGCTATGAAAGCGTTTCCCAGTTCACGCGCGAGTATGGTCGGCTCTTCAACATGCCGCCAAAGCAGGACGCTCTCCGCGCTCGAGCCATTTCATCAATCTTCAAGCACTCTCAAGGCGACGCATTGGGCGCAGAGCTTCATTAGCGTCGTCCTCCACGAACATCCCGCTGCAAGGCTCATTCTAACCCCGCTCCGCAATCCGCGCCGCAGTCAGGGCCACGCCGTCGGCTATGCGGTTGCGCGCGATCGACGAGTAGCCCATGCGGAAGAAGCGGCATGGGCCGTCGTCCTTCGGGAAGAAGGGCGACCCGGATTCGATCAGCACGCCGTCCTTTCGCAAAGCGTTCATCAGCAAGTCCGCATCGAGACCTTCCGGCCCCTCGATCCAGAAGGACGTGCCGCCGAAAGCCGCAGATCCGGCGATCTTCAATCCGGCGTCCCGGAGGGCAGCGTCCATGATGATGTGGCGGCGATGATACTCCTCGCGCATGCGGTGCAGCACCGCATCATAGTGTCCGAGCGCCAGGAAATAGGCGGCCGTTCTCTGGAGGTGTCCCGGCGGATGCCGCAACATCAAGGCCCGTAGTGCCCGCGCCTCCCGGATCACGGCAGCCGGCGCCACCAGATAGCCGAGACGCAGGCCGGGAAACAGCGACTTGGAGAAACTGCCGATGTAGAAGACCCGGCCGCTGCGGTCGAAGGCCTTGAGGGCCGGGGAGGGGGGCGCCAGAAAGCTCATCTCGAACTCGTAATCGTCCTCGACAATTATGAAGTCCTTGGAGGCGGCCGCCTCGAGCAAGGCCGCCCGCCGCTCGATCGGCATAGTCGCGCCGGTCGGCGAATGATGGCTGGGCGTGACGAACACGGCATCGACCTCTTCCGGAAGCGCGGCGGGCGGCAGGCCGTCCCTGTCCACGTCGACGAAGGTGACCCCGGCGCCGCTCAAGCGAAGCGATGCACTCATGTCGGGATGGCAGGGGTTCTCGCAGACCGCATGGGCGCCCTGACGCAACAGGAGCTGGATGACGATCCAGAGGGCGTTCTGCGCGCCCACCGTCACCAGGATCTCGTCGGGGTTTGCGCGGATGCCGCGGCCCGGCAATGTGCGCGAGCAGATGTAGTTGACAAGCTGGATGTCGTCCGCCGCCGCGAAGTCGCCCGCCATCAGCTCGAAATCCTCGCGCGCCAGCGCCCGTCGCGCGCAGTCGCGCCAGGCCGTGAGGTCGAACAGCGACGGGTCCATCTGACCGTATAGGAACGGATAAGGGTAGGCTCGCCAGTCGAGGGGCTTACGCATCTGCTTGGCGACGATGAAGGTCGAGCGCAACTTGGCCGACCAGTCGATGACATCGGCCGCAGCATGGGCGGCCTGCATCGCGATGGCTGTCGTCGGGGGCTTGCCGGCCACACGGTAGCCGCTCCGGTTCGCCGCCTCCACATAGCCCTGGGAAGCGAGTTCCTGATAGGCGAGCGTCACGGTGATCCGCGAAATATTCAGATAGGCCGCAAGCTTGCGGCTGGAGGGCAATTGGGCGCCCGGCGCCAGGCGGCCCGACAATACGGCCGAAACGATCGTTTCGCGGATCTGCGCCTGCAGGCCCGTTTGGCTGGCCCGGTCGAGGAAGAAGATCGTTTCGGAGACGGTCGAGCCAGCCATTGTTCACCTCGTCCAACTGGACTCATCTAACTTCCTATCTGGATATAAGGCAATCCGAGGCGTGGGCCTATTTCTATTCAGCAAGCAAGACCGTCATTCAATGTACGGCGCGACCCCGCAAAAAGCGGGGCGACATAACCAAAGAGGGTAACGACATGATCCACCTTAGAAGTTTCAAGCACTTGTCCGGAGCCGTGGCCATCGCCGCCGGCGTCCTCACTTCCTTCGCCGCCCAAGCGGAAACCAGCGTCGTCGTGGGCTATCAGCAGATCGTCGGTCCGTTCATCTCGGCGATTGCCGACGGTCGTTTCGATGCCGCAGCGAAGGAAGCCGGCTATACGATCGATTGGCGCCAGTTCAGCTCCGGCGGTGACATCTCGACGGCGCTCGCCTCCGGAAACGTGCCGATCGGCGTCATCGGCTCGACCGGAACGACAGCCGCAGCGTCCCGCGGCGTCGAGCTCGAACTCTTCTGGATCCTTGACAATATCGGCAAGTCGGAAGCGCTCGTCGCACGAGAAGGATCCGGCATCGAAAAGCCGGAAGACCTGAAGGGAAAGAATGTCGGTGTCCCCTTCGTCTCGACTTCGCACTTCCATCTGCTGGTCGGCCTCGAACAGGTATGGAAAACCGATCCGAGGGAAGTGAACATCCTCAACATGAAGCCGCCGCAGATCGTCGCTGCCTGGCAGCGCGGCGATATCGATGCCGCCTATGTCTGGCCGCCGGCGCTGTCGGAACTCCTGAAGAGCGGCAAGGTCATCTCCGATTCCGAGGCGATCGGCGCCGCGAGCGTGCCGACCTTCGACGGGCTCGTGGCCGACAAGGAATGGGCCGAGGAAAACCCCAAATTCATGGCCGCCTTCACCAAGGTGCTCGCGGACGCCTATGCCGATTACAAGGCGAATGGCAGCGGCTGGAAGGCCGACTCGCCGCAGGTCCAGGGCATGGTCAAGCTGATCGGCGGCGACGCCGAGGGTATCGTCCAGGCACTGGACCTCCTGTCCTTCCCGACCGCCGACGAACAGGTCTCCGATAAGTGGCTTGGCGGCGGCGCTGTCCGGGCGCTGGAGGCGAGCGCCAACTTCCTGGTCGCTCAGAAACAGATCGATACCGCGCTCGACGACTACGCACCCTTCGTCAACAGCGCCTATGCGAAAGAAGCCGCCAAGTAGCAGACGACGCGCGCTCCCGCCCGCGCCGTGCGCGGCTGGGAGCGCCGCTGATACCCTCGACACAGCACTTTCCAGGAAGGCCTGCGACATGGAAACGCTCAACGTCAGCAATGTCAGTCTGACCTATCCCGGTCTCTATTCGGACCAGGCGGTCATCGCGCTCAAGGGCGTGAATCTCGAAATCAAAAGCGGCGATTTCGTCGTCGCCCTCGGTGCATCGGGCTGCGGCAAGACCACGCTCCTCAACCTGATGGCGGGCTTCATGGCGCCGAGCGACGGGGAAATCATGCTGGGAGACCGCCGCATTACCGGCCCCGGCGCCGACCGCGGTGTCGTCTTCCAGAAGCACGCGCTGCTCCCGTGGCTCAACGTTATCGACAATACCGAGTTCGGATTGAAGCTCAGGGGTGTCGACAAGGCGACCCGCAGGGACCTGGCGACGAGAAATCTGGCCCTTGTCGGGCTGCAGGATTTCCACCGGCACATGATTTATCACCTCTCCGGCGGCATGCAGCAGCGTGTCGGCATCGCCCGCGCGCTCACCTGCGATCCGGCGATGCTGCTTATGGACGAGCCGATGGCTGCCCTCGATGCTCTGACGCGCGAGACCATCCAGGAATTGCTGCTGGAAGTGTGGCAACTCACCAACAAGATGTTCTTCTTCATCACCCACAGCGTCGAGGAGGCGCTGTTCCTCGGCTCCAGGCTGATCGTGATGTCGCCCCGTCCGGGCCGCATCACCCATACCTACGAGCTCGATTTCAACAAACGCTTCCTGGAGAACGGCAATGCACGCGCAATCAAATCCAGCCGCGACTTCATCGACATGCGTGAAGAAATCCTCGGCATCATCTATGGCGACGAGCTCCAGTCCGGCAACCCGGAGCTCCTCCATGCTTGAGGGTGTCGCAAAGAGCAAACCGGTTCGCCCGGGCAGGATCTACGGTGCGCCGGGCGACGGCATGAGCGGCCACATCAGCCTGCTCACGGCCCTTGCGTTCATCGCGCTCTGGCTGCTCGTGACCGAAATGGGCTGGATCAAGCCGTTGTTCCTGCCGTCGCCGCTTGCGGTCTGGGACAAGTTCGTGATCGCGCTTACCGAAGGCGTCTCGAACTCCACTTTGGCACAGCATACGCTGGCAAGTCTCGGCCGCGTGCTCGGAGCTTTCCTGCTGGCACTCGTCACGGCCGTTCCCGTCGGCATCCTCATGGGCGTCAACCGGGTGGTGCGCGGTCTCTTCGACCCGATTATCGAATTCTACCGGCCGCTGCCGCCGCTCGCCTATCTGCCGTTGATCATCATCTGGCTCGGCATCGGTGAATTCCCGAAAGTGTTCCTGATCTATCTGGCGATCTTCGCGCCAATGGCGATCGCCGCCAGAGCCGGTGTCCGCTCGGTCTCGACGGAACAGATCCATGCGGCTTACGCGATGGGCGCGACGCGAGCCCAGGTGATCGGACATGTGATCCTGAAGGCTGCACTGCCGGAGATATTCACCGGCATGCGTATCGGGATCGGCGTCGGCTGGACCACGCTCGTCGCCGCCGAAATGGTGGCCGCCCATCGTGGCCTCGGCTTCATGGTGCTGAATGCCGCCGAATACCTCGCCAGCGATACGGTCATCATGGGCATCGTCGTCATCGGCGTCTTCGCCTTCGCCTTCGATCTCATGATCCGCTACCTCGAAAAGGCGCTCATTCCCTGGAAGGGCAAAGTGTGACGGCAGCCGCTCGGACCTAGTCGGCCGCCCCGGACAACCTCTTCTCAAGCATTTCAACGGGCCTACGGCCGCCCGCCCGGCGAAGCCATGCCCAGGCATGAACAAAGGAATTTCGACATGACCGCCGAAGATCTTGCAAAGCTTTTCGACGCCTTCAACAGACACGACATCGACAACGTCATGGCCTTTTTCGCCGCCGATTGCGTCTTCAACGCCGTTGCCGGCCCGGAGGCCTGCGGCAAGCGCATCGCCGGCGCCGAGGCGATCACCGATGCCTTCTCCGGCGTATGGACGGCAATGCGGGATGCCCATTGGGATCATCACAGCCACTTCGTCCACGGTGATCGCGCCGTCTCCGAGTGGACGTTCTCGGGGACCAATGAGGACGGTACGCGCATCGTCGCGGAAGGCTGCGATCTCTTCACGCTTCGCGACGGAAAGATCGTCCGCAAGCAGGCATTCCGAAAAAACCGACCGCTCATCGAACCGCAGCCGAGATACTGAGAGCCTCCAGGGCAGGATCACGACATGGAACACCAACTGGCCAGACCGATCGCATCGCGGAAGCCCTTCGATCCGACCTATGATCCGATCCGCGCGCCCAATCCGGGCGACGGCAAGGACTATGCGCCGACCTACTGGATCGGCACGGCCGGCACTCCGCCTGCCGACGATGGGCCCGTTACAGGCGATATGGACGTCGACGTCGCTATCGTCGGCTCCGGATATACGGGGCTCTCCTGCGCGATCCATCTGGCCCAGGAGCATGGCATCAAGGCGACGGTGCTCGAAGCCAATGGCGTCGCCTGGGGCTGCAGCACCCGCAATGGCGGTCAGGCGCAGATTTCCGCCGGCCGGCTCAAGCGTTCGCAATGGATCGAGCGCTGGGGCGTCGATGTGGCCAAAAGGCTGCATGGTGAAATCAGCGAAGCCTTCGATCTCTTCCGGGACCTGATCCGCTCGCCCGAAATCGACTGCGACCCTCAGGACGGCGGCCACCTCTATATCGCCCATCGGGACAAGGTGATGCCGGCGCTCGAAGCCGAGTCGCGGCTTCTCAACGAGGTTTTCGGCTACCGCTCGCGCATCGTCGGCCGCGATGAGGTCCACCGCGACTTCGTACGCGACGAGGAGGCGAGGGGGGCGATGTACGAACCGGACGGCATGGGCATCCACGCGGCCAAGCTCGCCTTCGGCTACCTCAATCTGGCACGCAAGCTCGGTGCGCGGGTCCACACGGCCAGCCCCGTTCTCGGCTGCGACTGGAAGAACGGCGCCTATCATCTTACTACGCCGGGCGGCACCGTTCGTGCGCGCGCCGTCTGCATTGCGACGGCGGGCTATACCTCGCCGGACCTGCATTCGCTGACGCGGCACCGGCTGATGCCGATCCTCTCCAACTCGATCGTAACGCGCCCGCTGACCGAGGAAGAACGCGCTGAACTGAACTTCAAGACGCGGATCCCGCTGACCGATACGCGCACGCTGCGCCACTATTACCGGATGATGCCGGACGGCCGCGTGCAGATCGGCAGCCGCAGCGCCATCACCGGCCGGGACGCGGTCAACCTCAAACATCTCGATCGGCTGCTCGAAGGGCTCTACCGAAAGTTCCCGATCCTGAATGGGATCACGATCGACTATTCCTGGTGGGGCTGGGTCGATGTCAGCCACGACATGATGCCGCGGATCTTCCGGCCCGATCCGAAACAGCCGCTGTTCTATGCGATGGGCTATGGCGGCAACGGCGTCATGTATTCCGCCCAGGCCGGCCGCCGCATGGCCCAGATGGTGGCGGGCAAGGGCGGCGCACTCGATCTGCCGATCTTCACGTCGCCGCTGCCGAGCCATGGCCTGCTCACGCCTTTCAGACGCCTCGGCCAGTGGGGCATGTATCGCTGGTACTACCTCAAGGATGAAATTCTTTAGCCGCCCGGTCGGCCTTACCCTCAACGCGAAAGGAACATGACATGAAAATGACGACCGAAGAGGCGTTTGTAAAAGTCCTGCAGATGCACGGCATCGAGCATGCGTTCGGGATCATCGGCTCGGCGATGATGCCCGTATCGGACCTGTTTCCGAAGGCGGGCATCCGGTTCTGGGACTGTGCCCACGAGACCAATGCCGGCATGATGGCCGACGGCTTCAGCCGGGCGACCGGTACGATGTCGATGGCGATCGGCCAGAACGGCCCCGGTGTGACCGGTTTCATCACGGCGATGAAGACGGCCTACTGGAACCATACGCCGCTGCTCATGGTCACGCCGCAGGCCGCCAACAAGACCATCGGCCAGGGCGGCTTCCAGGAAGTCGACCAGATGGCGATGTTCGAGGAGATGGTCTGCTATCAGGAGGAAGTGCGCGATCCGAGCCGCATTCCCGAAGTCCTCAACCGGGTCATCGAGCAGGCATGGCGCGGTTGCGCACCGGCGCAGATCAACATCCCGCGGGACTTCTGGACTCACGTGATCGACGTGGACCTTCCGCGCATCGTCCGCTTCGAGCGGCCGGCCGGCGGCCCTGCGGCCATCGCCCAAGCCGCGCGGCTGCTTTCGGAAGCGAAGTTCCCGGTCATTCTCAACGGCGCCGGCGTCGTCATCGGCAACGCCATCCAGGAATCCATGGCACTTGCGGAGAAGCTGGATGCGCCGGTGTGCTGCGGCTATCAGCACAACGACGCCTTTCCCGGCAGCCACCGGCTGTCGGTCGGGCCCTTGGGCTACAACGGCTCGAAGGCGGCGATGGAACTGATCAGCAAGGCAGACGTCGTGCTGGCATTGGGTACGCGGCTCAATCCGTTCTCGACACTGCCCGGCTATGGCATCGACTATTGGCCGAAGGATGCGGCGATCATCCAGGTCGACATCAATGCCGACCGGATCGGCCTGACCAAGAAGGTGACGGTCGGAATTTGCGGTGACGCGAAACAGGTGGCGCAGCAGATTCTTCAGCAGCTTGCGCCCGCCGCCGGCGACGCGAGCCGCGAGGAGCGCAAGGCGCTGGTCCACCAGACGCGCTCGGCCTGGCTGCAGCAGCTCTCGTCGATGGACCATGAGGATGACGATCCGGGCACGGAGTGGAACGTCGGCGCACGCCAGCGCGAGCCCGATCGCATGTCGCCTCGCCAGGTCTGGCGGGCGATCCAGGCCGTGCTTCCGAAGGAGGCGATCATCTCCACCGACATCGGCAACAACTGCGCGATCGGGAACGCCTATCCGAGCTTCGAGCAGGGCAGGAAATATCTGGCGCCGGGCATGTTCGGCCCCTGCGGCTATGGTTTCCCGTCGATCGTCGGCGCCAAGATCGGCTGCCCGGACGTGCCGGTGGTCGGCTTTGCCGGCGACGGCGCTTTCGGCATCTCGATGAACGAGATGACGTCGATCGGCCGTGAAGGCTGGCCGGCGATCACCATGGTGATCTTCCGCAACTACCAGTGGGGAGCGGAGAAGCGGAATACGACGCTCTGGTACGACAACAACTTCGTCGGCACCGAGCTCAATCCGAACCTGAGCTACGCCAAGGTTGCAGATGGCTGCGGCCTCAAGGGTGTGACGGTCGACACGCCGGCCGCACTCACCGAGGCGCTTGCAAAGGCGATCGAGGACCAGGCCAAGGGGATCACCACCTTTGTCGAGGTCGTCCTCAACCAGGAACTCGGCGAGCCTTTCCGCCGCGATGCGATGAAGAAGCCGGTAGCGGTGGCCGGCATCGATCGCGCCGACATGCGCACCCAGCGACGTATGTAAGAGACTCTCGCGGCTCGCTCGGCGGTGATCACCGCCGAGCTCATTCAACGGGAAGAAAAGATGGACGCGATCTCCAAAACCGAGCGACGGAAGCAATCCCTGTCGGTCGTCCTGTCGACCTATGGACCGGGTCTGCTGGTGACGGCCGCCGTCGCCATGGCTGCCCAGTTCCTGTCGGAGCATTACGGGGCGCCGGCGATGCTGATGGCGCTGCTGCTGGGGATCGCCTTCCACTTCCTGGCGGAAGAAGGACGTTGCGTCGCGGGCATCGAGCTTTCGGCAAAGCTGGTCTTGAGGATCGGTGTGGCGCTGCTCGGCATGCGCATCAGCGTAGATCTTCTGATCGGCCTCGGCGGCGGCACCATTCTGCTGCTCGTCTCGGCGATCGTGGCAACCATCCTGTTCGGCCTCGTGGCTGCCCGGCTGCTTGGCCGGGGGTGGCGTCTCGCGCTTCTCACCAGCGGCGCGGTCGCCATTTGCGGCGCCTCGGCCGCGATGGCCATCGCCGCCGTGCTGCCCCGCAACGAGTTTTCCGAGCGCAATCTGATCTTCACCGTGCTGTCGGTGACCGTGCTCAGCACGCTTGCGATGATCGGTTATCCGATCGTCGCCGAGTATCTCGGGCTCGACGGTCAGGCCACCGGTATCTTTTTCGGCGGCACGATCCATGATGTCGCCCAAGTGGTGGGAGCCGGCTTTTCGGTCTCGCCGGAAGCGGGCGAGACCGCGACGCTCGTCAAGCTGATCCGGGTGACGATGCTGGCGCCGGTCGTCCTGATCTTTTCCCTCGTCCTGCGCAGCGTTCCGCAGGAGGGCGCATCGATCGGAAAGCGCGCGCCGCTCGTGCCGGGCTTCGTCCTGGCGTTCCTCGTTCTCGCGGGCTTCAATTCCGCCGGGCTGGTGCCAGTGCTCGCAAGCGAGGTCGGGATGGTTATATCGAGATGGGCGCTGCTGGCGGGCATCGTCGCCGTCGGCATGAAGACGTCGCTGCGCCGCGTCCTCGAAGTTGGCGGAGATGCCGTTGCGCTCGTCGTGGCCGAAACGCTGTTCATCGCCGTCTTCATCCTTGCCGGCATGTACTATCTGGGACACAGCTGATGAAACCTCTCGATCGCATCATCGACGCCGCAAGGAAAGCGCCGCGGCACATCGTCCTTCCCGAAGGCGAGGACCCCCGGATCGTCGCCGGCGCCGTGCAGGCGAGGCGGGAAGGCCTGGCGGCGATTACGCTGGTCGGAAATCGCGAGGTGATCACGCAGAGGCTCACAGCCCTGGACGCGATCCCGCAGGAATTCCGGATCGAGGACCCGGCGTGCTCTCCGCTTACCGATGATTTTGCGACCGCCTATCTCGAACGCAGAAAGAGCAAAGGCGTCGATGCGGCCGCGGCTCGGGAGGCCGTCCTTTCACCGCTGACCTTCGCCGCGATGATGGTGCGCGAAGGAATAGCCGATGGGACTGTCGGCGGCGCGGTCGCGACGACCGCAGACACGGTTCGTGCCGCATTGCAAGTGATCGGCAGGGCGCCCGGCGTCGGGCTCGTCTCCAGTTTCTTCCTCATGATGCTCTGCGAGCCCCATCACGCGAGGAAGGGCGCCTTCGTCTTTGCGGATTGCGGCCTGGTCGTGGACCCGGACGCAGCCGGTCTCGCCGACATCGCGCGCATGTCGGCCAAGTCCTATGAAATGCTTGCAGGAGAACGCGCGAAAGTCGCGATGCTCTCTTTCTCGACAGGAGGCAGTGCCGCTCACGAGCGCGTTTCGAAGGTCGTCGAGGCGACCGGCATGGCGCGGCGCGCCGAGCCCGATCTTATCATCGACGGCGAATTGCAGTTCGACAGCGCCTTCGTCGAGGCCGTCTGTCTGACCAAGGCGCCGCATTCGGCGCTGCGCGGGGAGGCCAATGTCTTCGTGTTCCCGAACCTGGACGCGGCCAATATCGGCTACAAGATCGCCCAACGGATCGGCGGCGCGACGGCAATCGGCCCGATCCTCCAGGGACTTTCTCGGCCCGCCAACGATCTTTCGCGCGGCTGCAGTGCGGCCGACGTCTTCCATATGATTGCCGTGACCGTCGTTCAGGCCGCATGACCTCAGTTTCGCCGTGCCGCCTTACGTCTCACAAAACACCACAAATCGCAAATTAAGCACCGCATCGCAGCCGTCCCGCACCGCGCGCTTCAACGTCCGCGACGTGTCTTGCGGCGCGCCACAAATATTGCAACATTGTCCGCATGCCCAAATTGCCGAACACCCGGGCGCTCGCGCCCCGCCGCCACGAAGAAATATTGAGGCGCGTCGCTTCCGAAGGCTCGGTGAGCATTGCCGAGCTTGCCGCCTATTTCGACGTCTCGCGCGAAACGATCCGCCGGGACATGAAGTTGCTGGCGGATCGCGGCCAGCTCGATGTCGTGCATGGCGGCGCCACACTGTTCGAAGCAACCGAGCCGGCGCTGGTCCTGCGAAGCGGGGAAAACGCCGCTGCAAAGGCAGCGATCGGCCGCAAGGCGGCCGAACTGGTGAAGGACGGCATGGTGGTCTTCCTCGATTCCGGCACGACGACGCTGGCCGTCGCGCATGCATTGAGCGGTCTGCGTGACCTGACCGTCTGCACCACCGGCCTCGCCATCGCGCTGCACATGTGCCGCCAGCCGCAAGTCCGGGTGCATATGCTGGGCGGCGAGATCGACCCTGCCGAGGAGGCGGCAGTGGGCCTCGACGCGCTGGAGGCAATCGGCCGCTTCCGAGTGGACATCGCCTTTCTGGGCGGGGGAGGACTTTCTCCTGACGGCGAGGTTACCGACTTCACCCGCAATGGCGCCGAGCAGCGCTCGCGCATGATCGCGATGGCGGGCAAGGCCTACTTCGTCCTCGACAGTTCAAAGTTCGGACGGCTGACTCCCCTTCGCATACCCGGGTTCCATCAGGCGGCCGGTGTGATCGTGGATACGCCGCCGCCCCCGACGATCTCGGAAGCACTCGGGCGAAAGGGCCCGCGCCTCGTCGTCGCCGCAGAGTGATGTTGCATTTTGTTGCATTTGTTGTTGCATTCTGTGACTCCGTGACTATGCTGACACCAGTCCATTGGGAGGTCGGTTCATGGGGCAGGAATTTCCAACACAGGCGCGGGTCGTCATCATCGGCGGCGGCATCATAGGCTGCTCGGTCGCCTATCATCTCACGAAGCTCGGCTGGACCGACGTGGTCCTGCTGGAGCAGGGGCAACTCAGCGGCGGGACCACCTGGCATGCGGCCGGCCTTGTCGGGCAGTTGCGCAGCCATGCCAACATGACCGGCCTCATCCGATATTCGACGCAGCTCTACAGTGAGCTGGAGGCAGAGACGGGCCTTGCGACGGGCTGGAAGAATTGCGGCTCGCTCGCCGTGGCGCGCACGAGCGATCGCATGACCGTGCTGAAGCGGACCGCAGCCTCGGCGCGGGCGCAAGGGGTTGCCGTCGAGGTGATCTCACCGCGGGAAGCCGCCGATCTCTGGCCGGTGATGGCGATGGACGATCTCGTCGGAGCCGTCTGGCTTCCGGGAGACGGCAAGGCCAATCCGACGGACCTCACCCAGTCGCTGGCGAAGGGGGCGCGCAACCGCGGCGCCCGCATTATCGAGCGCGTGCGCGTGACGGGCATCACGGTCAAGGACGGGACGGTGCGTGGCGTCGAGACCGACCGGGGCGATATCGCCGCCGAAATCGTCGTCAATTGCGCCGGCCAGTGGGCGCGCAAGGTCGGGCTGATGTGCGGCGTGACGGTCCCCCTGCACTCGGCCGAGCACATGTATATCGTTACCGGCAAGATCGAGGGGGTGCATCCGGACCTGCCGGTGCTGCGCGACCCGGACGGCTACATCTATTTCAAGGAGGAAGTCGGAGGTCTCGTCATGGGCGGCTTCGAGCCGGAAGCCAAGCCCTGGGGCATGAACGGCATTCCGGACGACTTCGAATTCGCCTTGCTGGCCGATGATTGGGACCAGTTCGAGATTCTGATGCAGAACGCGCTCGTGCGCGTGCCGCAGCTCGAAACGACCGAGGTCAGGAAATTCTACAACGGCCCGGAGAGCTTCACGCCGGACAATAATTTCATTCTCGGCGAGGCGCCGGAACTGCGGAATTTCTATGTCGGCGCAGGCTTCAACTCCATGGGCATCGCCAGCGCCGGGGGCGCCGGGCGGGCTCTCGCCGAATGGATCGTCAATGGTGCGCCGACGATGGATCTCTGGCCGGTCGACATTCGCCGCTTCGCGAGCTTCAACAACAACCCGCGCTGGCTGCACGACCGGGTGAAGGAAACGCTCGGACTGCACTATGCGATGCCATGGCCGAACCGCGAGCTGCACACGGCGCGTCCATTCCGGCGCTCGCCGCTCTACGACCGGCTTGCCTCCAAGGGTGCATGCTTCGGTTCGAAGATGGGATGGGAGCGCGCGAACTGGTTTGCCGAAGCAGGCCAAAGATCGGAAACGGACTATGCCTTCGGTCGGCAGAACTGGCATGAGGCGGTAAAGCGGGAGATGAACGCGACGCGACAAGCTGCTGGGATATTTGATCAAACTTCATTTGCCAAACTGCTTGTGCAGGGGCGGGACGCAGCGAAGACGCTCAACCGCATCTGCGCCGCGGACGTCGATTTCGGGATCGGCCGGTCGGTCTATACGGGCATGCTCAACGAACGGGGCGGCTATGAAAGCGACCTGACGGTGATGCGGCTCGCCGCCGACCGGTTCCTCATCGTCACCGGATCCGCGCAGGCGGTGCACGACGCCGACTGGATCCGCAGGAACAACTCACCGGACGCCCATGTCACCCTCACCGACGTGACCTCGGCTTACGCGGTGCTGGCGCTGATGGGACCGAATGCGCGCGACATACTCGGGCGGATCACCTCCGCTGACCTCTCGAATGCGGGCTTTCCCTTTGCGACCATCCGTGAGATCGACATCGGCTATGCGACGGCCTACGCCAACCGAATGACCTATGTCGGCGAACTCGGCTGGGAACTGATCGTGCCCAGTGAATTTGCCGTGGGCGTTTACGAGGCGCTGCACCAGGCGGGGCGCGATCTAGGGCTCGTCGATTGCGGCTATTACGCTCTCGAGGCGCTCCGCATCGAGAAAGGCTTTCGCGCCTGGAGTCGCGAATTGACGCCCGACATCAATCCTCACGAAGCGGGGCTCGCCTTCGCCGTATCGTTCGACAAGCCGGGCGGCTTCATCGGCCGCGAGGCTTTGATGCGGGCAAAGCAGGCCGGCGCCCCTGTCAGACGCATCGTGCAGTTCACCCTGGATGATCCCGAGCCGATGCTTTGGGGCGGGGAACTCATCCTGCGTGACGGCAAACCTGTCGGCGAAGTCCGCTCAGGCGCCTATGGCCACACGCTTGGCCGCTCGGTCGCACTCGGTCTCATCGAGGATCGTGGAGGGGTCGATCGGGAGTTCATCGCAAGCGGGCGTTTCGAGATCGATCTTGCCGGTGAGCGCCACCCGGCAACCGCTCACCTGAAGTGCCCCTATGACCCGAAGTCGGAGCGCGTGCGGGCGGATGTCGGGAAGCCGCGAGCCGCCGCCTGAAGCGGGCTGCTCCATTCACCTCTCCGCCAGCGAGCGGGCAATCTCGAAGAAGGCGCGCACGAGCTTTCCGCCGCTGCGCTCCTTCAGGCAGATCAACGCCTCGTCCATCAGCATTTCTGCGCCCACGATCTCGATCGGCGCGAGACGTCCGTCCCGGCCGAATTCCGCGGCAGAGACGAAGCCTACCCCGGCACCGGCCGCGACGATCTCCCGCACGGCCTCCCGGCCTTCCGCTTCGATGGCGGGCTTCAGGGCGACGCCGGCGGCGGCTGCGAAATCCTCGAGCTTCTGCCGCGTCTTCGAACCGCGCTCGCGCATCACCAGCGGTTGGCCCGAGAGTTCCTCGAGACTGACGGTGCTGCGCCGGGCGATCGGATGTTCGGTCGATGCGAAAGCGATGATCGGCGTCGAGTTCAGCTTGACGATGTCGAACTCCCGGCTTTCGGGAACCTCGCCGAGCACGCCGATGTCGGCCTCGTAGGAATAGAGGCTGGTGATGACCGTTTCCGTGTTGCCGGCCCTCAGCGAGATCTGAACCGACGGATATTTCTGACGAAAGGCCGCGAGGATGTGAAGCAGATGGTGGGCGGCGTCGGCGACGATGCGAAGCGTGCCGGCCCGCAATGCGCGCGATTCCGAAAGCAGATCGAGCGCCTGCTGCTCGGTGTCGAACATGCGGCGGGTGATTTCCAGCAGCTGGTGACCGGCCTGGGTCAGCTTCACCTGTTTCTTGTTCCGGTTGAAGAGGAGCACGTCATATTCCTCTTCCAGCTTGCGCACCTGATCCGACACGGCCGGCTGCGTGAGGAACAGCGCCTCTGCCGCACGGGAGAAGCCTCCACAAACCGCAACATTGTGGAACGCGCGAAGCTGGACGTAACGCATGGGCCCTCCCAATCATAAGCTTATCTAATCAAACGATAGAAACGAACGATTTGATTTATGTAAAGGGAAAAGTGACGGTCTTCGGATTGGTTTCCGGAGCGATTGAAAATGACTCTCGTTGCCCTCTCGCTGCATCTCGCCGGCGCGACCGTACTGCTGCTCTACGCGGTGCATCTCGTCCGCAGCGGCGTCGAGAACGCCTATGGCACGTCGTTGACGCGTGTGCTTGCCAGGGGAGGGGAGCGACGCATTTACGCCGCCGCGAGCGGCACGTTCCTTGCAGTCCTGTTGCAAAGCTCGACCGCCGTGGCAATGCTCGCCTCCGGTCTTTCGGCGAGCGGCTATCTTACCCTGAACACCAGCCTTGCCGTCCTGCTGGGAGCGGATCTCGGCTCGGCGCTGGTGGTTCGTGTTCTTTCGTTCGACCTGGGTTGGCTGTCGCCGCTCCTGCTTGCGGCCGGCGGGCTGCTTTACCTGAAGGGCAGAAGCGACAAGCCCCGCGAACTCGGCCGCATGCTGCTCGGCATCGGCTTCGTCCTCATGTCGCTGAAGCTTATCGGCGAGGCGACCTTGCCGTTGAAGCAGAGCGACGTGTTGCCCGCCGTCGTCGGCTATCTCGCGAAGGACCAGGTGACGGCCTTCGCGGCTGCGATGCTCTTCACCTGGATCGTGCATTCGAGCGTCGCGGTCCTGATCCTCATCCTCGGTTTTGCCGCACAGGGACTTTTGCCGGTCGAGGGAGGCCTGCCGCTGATCCTCGGAGCCAATCTCGGCAGCGGGTTGATCGCCATGTGGCTGACGCGCGGGTTTTCAGCCGAGGCGCGGCGCGTCGCCGCCGGCAATCTCCTCTTCCGGGCTTTCGGCGCCGCGATCGCCTTGCTGGTGATCGGCCCCTTGTCGGCAGAACTTCAACATCTTGGCGCTACCCCGGCGGAGCAGCTCGTTCATTTCCATCTGGCCTTCAACGCCTGCCTCGTGATCGTTTGCCTGCCGCTTTCGCAGCTTGCCGCCAGCGCCGTAACGTCGCTCATCAAATCGGATCTCAAGAGCTCCGAAGACAGCGACACACTTGCGCGACGAATCAGCGCGCTCGACCAGGCTCTGCTCGACAGCCCCGACGCGGCCCTCGCCGCCGCGACGCGCGAGGTGCTGTTCATGGGCGAAGTGGTCGAGCGGATGCTTTGTCCGGTGATGGAGCTTCTGGAGCATCCGAGCCCGGCGAAGATCGAGGAAATCCGCCGGCTCGACGGATATGTCAACCGCGCCCACCGCGACATCAAGCTCTATCTCGCAGCAATCCATCGCGGCGTGCTCGACGAGCGTCAGTCGCGGCGGGGTGTAGAACTCATCGACATCGCCATCAATCTCGAACATGCCGGCGACATCGTATCCAAGACCCTGGTCGAAATCGCCCGCGACAAGCTGGAGAACGGCAACAACTTCTCCGACGAGGGCTGGACCGAGCTCAAGGCGCTTCACGCCAGCGTGCGCGACAACATGCGTCTCGCATTCAACCTGCTGGTGTCGGATGACCCGGCGATGGCGCGAAAGCTCGTCCGGGAGAAGGAGCGGGTACGCGCGCTCGTGCGGGAAAGTCACGAACGGCATCTGGCGAGATTGCGGGCAGGGCGCGCGGAAAGCGTCGAGTCCAGCAACATGCACCTCGAAGTCGCGCGGGCACTCAAGGAGGTGAACTCCCTCCTGGCCACGCTCGCCTATCCGATCTTGAAGCAGCGAGGGGATCTGCTCGAGAGCCGGCTTGCGCTCGTCAAAGGGTGATAAGCTAAATCGATGTATCGATATGAAATATCGATTTTACAGATACATTCGAGATCGCCATCCTCGCCCTGTCCCGGCAGTTCTCAAAGGAAAGAAACCAGATGCCCGCAGATGCAAAGACGAATGACGTTCTCGAAACGCCGAGATTGGGTGAGCCGTACCTGCTGACGCCTGGACCGCTGACCACCGCCTTTTCCGTAAAGGAGGCGATGCTGCGCGACTGGGGGTCATGGGACGGTGACTTCCGGGGCATGACGGCCGAGTTGCGTCGCGAACTGCTTGCGATTGCCGGAGACGAGAGCGGCCAATACGATTGCGTCCCCATGCAGGGCAGCGGCTCCTTCTCCGTGGAAGCCATGCTCGGCAGCTTCATTCCCCGCGATGGCAAGGTTCTGGTGCTGATGAACGGAGCCTACGGTCAGCGCATCGCCCAGACGCTCAAATATCTCGGCCGTGCTCACGTCTCGATCGACAAGGGCGACTATATGCCCCCGCGCGGCAGCGAGGTTGCGGCCGCTCTCGATGCAGATCCGGCAATCACCCATGTCGTGGTCGTCCATTGCGAGACGAGTTCGGGCATTCTCAATCCTCTCGAGGAGATTTCGGAGGCAGTCTACAGCCGCGGCCGCAAGCTGCTGGTCGACAGCATGAGCGCCTTCGGCGCAGTGCCCGCAGGTGTCGGTGATTTCCGCTACGAGGCGATCGTTTCCTCCGCCAACAAATGCATCGAAGGCGTTCCGGGTTTCGGCTTTGTGATCGCGCGAAAATCGGAACTGGAGGCTGCGAAGGACCGCAGCCATTCCTTGAGTCTCGACGTCCATGCGCAATGGGCCTACATGAACAAGACGGGCCAATGGCGCTTTACTCCGCCGACCCATGTCGTCGCCGCCTTTCTCGCGGCGCTGCGGCTGCATCGCAAGGAAGGCGGCGTTGCCGGACGCGGCGCGCGTTACGCGAACAACCGCGACGTCATGGTCGCCGGCATGCGCCAGCTCGGCTTCGAGACACTGCTTGGTGACGAATGGCTCTCGCCCATTATCGTGACCTTCTTCAGCCCCGCCCATCCGAACTTCAGTTTCGAGCGCTTCTACGAACTGATGAAGGCGAGGGGCTTCATCATCTATCCAGGCAAGCTCACCGTCGTCGACAGCTTCCGGATCGGCTGCATCGGCCAGATGGACTCGCATGTGATGCAAAAGGTGGTCGCCGCCGCCGCCGAGAGCCTCGCTGAGATGAGGGTCGACACCGCCACCCCGCCGGCGCTCGCGCTCGCCGAGCGCGCCCGCCTCGCCGCCTGACCGATCACCCCTCCAGGAGCACAACAATGAACCAGATGTCCAAGATTTCGGTGACGGTGAATGGCCGCCGCTATCCATGGCCCCGCGTGCCGGCAATTGCGGTCTGCCTCGACGGATGCGAGCCGGCCTATCTCGATGCAGCGATCGACGCCGGGCTGATGCCCACGCTGAAACGCATCAAGGAACGGGGCGCCGTGCGGCTGGCGCACAGCGTCATCCCGAGCTTTACCAATCCCAACAATCTCTCGATTGCAACCGGCAGCCCGCCGGCGGCGCACGGAATTTGCGGGAACTACCTCTACGAGCCGTCGACGGGCGAAGAGGTGATGATGAATGATCCGAAGTTTCTGCGCGCGCCCACCATTTTCCAGGCCTTCTATGATGCAGGCGCCCGGGTCGCGGTCGTCACGGCGAAGGACAAGCTGCGGGCGCTGCTCGGAAAAGGGCTCCGTTTCGACGAAGAACGCGCCGTCTGCTTCTCGTCCGAAAAATCGGACAAGCCGACCCGCGCGGAGCACGGAATCGACAATGCTTCCGCCTGGCTCGGCCGGCCGGTTCCCGAGGTCTATTCGGCAGCGCTTTCGGAATTCGTCTTCGCTGCGGGCGTCAAGCTGCTCAGGGAGTTTCGTCCCGACATCATGTATCTGACGACGACCGACTATGTTCAGCACAAATATGCTCCCGGCGTCCCGGAAGCCAATTCCTTCTACGAAATGTTCGACCGATATCTCGCCGAACTGGACGGGCTCGGAGCAGCCATCGTGGTCACCGCCGATCACGGCATGAAGCCGAAGCACAAGGCGGACGGCTCACCCGACGTCATCTATGTTCAGGACCTGCTCGACGAATGGCTGGGCAAGGATGCAGCCCGCGTCATCCTGCCGATCACCGACCCCTATGTCGTGCATCACGGCGCGCTCGGGTCCTTTGCCACCGCCTATCTTCCGGACGGATGCGACCGCAGCAAGATCATGGCAAGGCTGAAAGCGATCCAAGGCATCGACGTCGTGCTCGACCGCGAGGAGGCGTGCCGGCGCTTCGAGCTGCCGGAAGACCGCATCGGCGACATCGTACTCGTCTCATCCGAAAACAAGACGCTCGGCACCAGCGAGCACCGGCACGACCTGGCCGCACTCGACGAACCGTTGCGCTCCCATGGCGGGCTGACCGAGCAGGAGGTTCCCTTCATCGTCAACCGCGTGCTGCCCGAACTCCCGAACGCTCCCCGTCTTCGCAACTTCGATGCGTTTTTCTACGCGGTCACGGCGGCGGCCGAGGCCGGTGCGGAGGGCGGGCTATGACGAAGGCGGAGGTCACAATCGCGGTGCGCCACGAACCGATGCGAATAGCCGGCCGCCTTGTCGACACGGACGACCGCGTAGAAGTCCGCTATCCCTGGAACGACACTGTCGTCGGCACCGTACCCGCCGGCCGCGCCGAACACGCAAGAGAGGCTTTTGCGATCGCGGCCGCCTATCAGCCGAAGCTCACGCGCTACGAGCGTCAGAAAATCCTGCTGGCGACCGCGGAGGCGCTGGCCGCCCGCAAGGAGGAGATTTCCGACGTCATCACGCTGGAACTCGGCATCTCGAAGGCGGACTCGCTCTATGAAGTCGGGCGCGCCTTCGACGTCTTTACGCTTGCCGGCCAGATGTGCATCCGCGACGACGGCGAGATCTTCTCCTGCGACCTCACGCCCCACGGAAAGGCGCGCAAGATTTTTACGATGCGCGAACCCCTGACCGCAATTTCGGCGATCACCCCGTTCAATCACCCGTTGAACATGGTGGCGCACAAGGTCGCGCCGGCGATTGCGACCAACAACTGCGTGGTGGTGAAGCCGACCGAGCTCACGCCGATGACGGCGCTGCTGCTCGCCGACATTCTTTACGAGGCCGGCCTGCCGCCGGAAATGCTTTCGGTCGTCACCGGCTGGCCTGCCGATATCGGCATGGAAATGATCACAAACCCGCATGTCGATCTCGTCACCTTCACGGGCAGCGTTCCTGTCGGGAAACTGATCGCCGCCAATGCGCACTACAAACGCCAGGTACTCGAACTCGGCGGCAACGACCCGTTGATCATCCTCAACGACCTGTCCGACGACGACCTCGCCCGGGCCGCCGACCTTGCGGTCGCCGGGGCCACGAAAAATTCCGGCCAGCGCTGCACGGCAGTCAAACGCATTCTTTGCCAGGAGAGCGTCGCGGACCGTTTCGTGCCTTTGGTTCTCGAACGGGCGAAACGCTTGCGTTTCGGGGATCCGATGGACCGGTCTACCGATCTCGGGACCGTCATTCACGAAAAGGCGGCGGCACTTTTCGAGGAGAGGGTGATGCGTGCGGCGGAGGAGGGGGCCGACATTCTCTACCATCCCGGGAGAAGCGGCGCGCTCCTGCCACCGATCGTCGTCGATCGGGTGCCGCATCAGTCGGACCTCGTGCTGGAGGAGACATTCGGTCCGATCGTTCCGATCGTGCGGGTTCCCGACGACGATGACGCAACGATCACCCTGTCGAACTCCACGGCCTTCGGCCTCTCCTCCGGCGTCTGCACCAATGATTACCGCAGGATGCAGAAATATATAGCCGGTCTGAAGGTCGGAACGGTCAACATCTGGGAAGTGCCCGGCTATCGCATTGAAATGTCGCCCTTCGGCGGAATCAAGGACTCCGGAAACGGCTACAAGGAAGGCGTGATCGAGGCGATGAAAAGCTTCACCAACGTCAAGACTTTCTCGCTCCCTTGGCCGTAAGGGATCTGCCTCCCGCAGTAGAGGAAGGAGCGGCCCTGGCCGCTCCTTTTCATTTCGATGAGCATTGCGACGCAATATAAGCTGAGGCAATGCTTATATAAAATAAATAGATTTTACTTATCGATCTATCCCCCGCAGATTTCCCAGGCAGGGCGGACTTCAGGGCGCGCAAGTCGCCGTTGCCGCCGCGAGAGCTTGCCAATTCGAATGCCAACAAAAAGGGGAATTAGCATGCCGTTTTCAAAGATCTTCCTGAGCACAACGACTGCCCTCATCCTCGCATCTTCCGCCGCCTATGCCGAAACCGAGCTCACGGTCTACACGTCCATCGAAGCGGTCGACCTCGACCGTTACAAGGAGACATTCGAAAGGGCCCACCCCGACATCAAGATCAATTGGGTCCGCGACTCCACCGGCGTCATGACGGCCAAGCTTCTGGCGGAGAAAGACAATCCGCAGGCCGACGTGGTCTGGGGCGTGGCTGCGACATCGCTGCTGCTGCTGAAGTCAGAGGGCATGCTCGAACCTTATTCTCCGAAGAACGTAGAGGCGCTCGACCCGAGATTCGTGGACGGCGACAAGCCGCCGAGCTGGGTGGGCATGGACGCATATGTGGCGGCTCTCTGTTACAATACGGTGGAGGCCGGGAAGCTCGGCCTGACGCCGCCGACCAGCTGGAAGGATCTCACGAAGCCCGAATACAAGGGCCATGTCGTGATGCCCAACCCCAATTCCTCCGGCACAGGCTTCCTCGACGTCTCCGCCTGGCTTCAGACGTTCGGCGAAGAGGAAGCCTGGTCTTTCATGGACGCTCTGCACGAGAACATCGCCGCCTATACTCATTCGGGCTCCAAGCCTTGCAAGATGGCGGCATCAGGCGAAACCGTCATCGGCGTATCCTTCGAATTCCCGGGCGCCAAGGCCAAGACGTCGGGCGCGCCCATCGATATCATCTTTCCTTCCGAAGGATCGGGTTGGGAAGCCGAGGCCACGGCGATCATCGCCGGGACGGCCAATCTCGAGGCGGCGAAAACGCTGGTCGACTGGTCGATCAGCAAGGAAGCCAACGAGATGTACAATGTCGGCTATGCCGTCGTGGCTTATCCCGGGGTCGCAAAGCCTATCGAGAACCTTCCCGACGACGTCGCCGACAAGATGATCAAGAACGACTTCGAGTGGGCCGCAAACAACCGCGCCCGCATTCTGAAGGAATGGCAGAAGCGTTACGACGCGAAATCCGAGCCCAAGTCCTGATCCGCATGCATCTCCCGGGAACGTTCGGCGCTTGGCCACGAGCGTTCCCGTCAAGTCTCATCGAATGCATATTGCCCAGGAGCTTGCGGATGAAACATGCAACAGCCCCCGCGGAGCCGGCCATGCCCGCCTCCGCTACCCGTCAGATCGAAGGACGGCCATTCCTCGAAATCGACGGCCTCTGGAAGGCCTATGGCGATTTCGTCGCGCTGCGCGACATCGACCTTCAGGTGAAGGAGGGCGAATTCATCTGTTTCCTCGGACCTTCCGGCTGCGGAAAGACCACGCTACTGCGGGCCATCGCCGGCCTCGACATCCAGTCGCGGGGCACCATTTGCCAAGGCGGGCAGGATATTTCGCGGTTGCCGCCGGCGCAGCGGGACTATGGCATCGTCTTTCAGTCCTATGCGCTCTTCCCGAATCTTACCATCGAGAAGAACATCGCCTTCGGGCTCGAGAATATCGGCCGCCCGCGGCGCGAAATCGCCTCACGCGTCTCTGAGCTTCTGGAGCTCGTCGGTTTGAGCAGCCAGGGCCGGAAATACCCGGCCCAGCTATCCGGCGGACAGCAGCAGCGCGTGGCTCTTGCCCGCGCCATGGCGATCTCGCCGGGGCTGCTGCTTCTCGACGAGCCCCTGTCGGCGCTCGACGCCAAGGTGCGCGTGCATCTGAGACACGAGATCAAGGAACTGCAGCGCAAACTCGGCGTCACCACGATCATGGTCACGCACGATCAGGAAGAGGCGCTCTCCATGGCCGACCGAATCGTCGTCATGAACCAAGGCGGCATCGAACAGGTAGGTACGCCGACCGAGATCTATCGCCACCCGAAGACACTCTTCGTCGCCGACTTCATCGGAGAGACCAATCAGTTCCCCGCAACGGTCGGGAAGGGGGCGCAGGTCGAGATCGGGCACACGCGATTTGCCTGTGCCGAGCACCGGCTGCCATCAGGTGCATCGGTCGTAGCCGCTGTCCGGCCGGCCGATATCATCCCGCACGGCGCCGCCGCCCATCGGGCGACCGGGCTCGATGCCGTGGGCAATGCGGACAATCTCATCGACGCGCATGTGGAGGATATGGAGTTTCTCGGCATGTTCTGGCGCACACGGCTCTCGGCCCCGCGCCTGAAAGAGAAGGCGCTCGTGGCGGACTTCTCGACGAACGCGGTTCGCCGCCTGAGCATCGAGATCGGCAGCGCCATCCAGGTCGAAATCCCGCAGGAACGCCTGCTCCTTTTTGCAAAGGCCTGACGCGAATGACGCTTGCTGTCGATTTCCTTCCGCCCGGCCGAGCCGTTCGCCAGCAAATTTCCGGCGATGACTGGCTCAAACGCGCAGTCATGCTCGTCGTCGGCATCTATCTGGTTGTTGCACTTGCGCTACCGCTCTTCGTGATGCTGTCGAAGTCGTTCTCCACCTACACGTTCGATCTCCACCAGTTCGAGTTCCAGGTGAGCGACCAAAGCGGGCAGGGGTGGAGCGATCCCGTTACCGCCGCGGCGCTCAATGCCGCCGTCGCCGCCTTCCCGGAAAGCGACCTCAAGGCCAGCGCCGACGGGCGGCTGCAGGCGGCGAAGCTTTTCCCGGATTTCAGCTTCCGCAGCCCGGTCAGATATCGCATCCGCGGCACGAGCGACGAGACGCACTTCCTTGCCGGTTCGCAGCTGGTGCGCGGTACCGCGTGGGAGGAATATGACAGCAACAATTTCCGCCGGGTGATGCTGCGGCCCTCGCGCTCGACCGGGCTCTCCAACTTCGCCGAGTATTTTTCAACGCCTTCTCTGGTCCGTTCGATCAAGAATTCGGTGACGATGGCGCTGATCAGCACCGCAGTCACGCTCGTCGTCGCTTTCGGGCTGGCCTATGCCCTGAACAGGAGCCGAATGCCGGGGAAGGGGCTGTTCAAGCTCATCGTCACGATCCCGATCCTCGTTCCGTCCCTCTTGCCGGGCATCGCGCTCGTGTACCTGTTCGGCAACCAGGGCGTCTTCAGGGATCTGCTGCTCGGCCATTCGATCTATGGGCCGCTCGGCATCGTCGTGGGCTCGGTATTCTTCACGCTGCCGCACGCCTTTCTGATCATATCGACGGCGCTCTCGGTCGCCGACGCCCGTCACTACGAGGCGGCGACGTCGCTTCGCGCAAGCAAGTGGCGGACCTTCTGGACGGTGACCGTGCCCGGCGCCCGATACGGTTTGATCTCCGCCGCCTTCGTCGTCTTCACGCTGGTCATAACCGATTTCGGCCTGCCCAAGGTCATCGGCGGGCAATATGGCATGCTTGCCGTCGATATCTACAAGCAGGTCATCGGCCAGCAAAATTTCGAAATGGGCGCCGTCGTCTCGGTCATTCTGCTCGTTCCGGCATTTCTGGCCTTCGCGGTGGATCGCCTGACACAGCGCCGGCAAGTGGCCCTGCTGTCTGCGCGCGCCGTACCCTATGAGCCGAAACCGCGGCGCGGCTTCGATGCGGCATGCTTTGCTTTCTGCACGCTGGTCGCAGTCTTCGTGCTCGGCATGATCGGCATGTGCCAGGTCGCGGCGCTCGTGAAGTTCTGGCCCTACGATCTCAGCCTGTCGCTGCGCAACTATGCCTTCGATCTCATGGATGGCGGCGGCTGGGACTCCTATTACAATTCGATCCGGCTCGCTCTCATGACGGCTGTCATCGGCTCACTGATCGTGTTCACCGGCGCCTACATGGTCGAAAAGACCAAGGGCTTCGGGCTCGGCCGGGCGACATTCCATATGCTCGCCATGCTTCCGATGGCCGTGCCGGGCATGGTGCTGGGTCTTGCCTATATCTTCTTCTTCAACAGTGCCGCAAACCCGCTTCACGGCATCTACGGCACGATGACGATCCTGGTGCTGTGCACGGTCACGCATTTCTACACCGTCGCCCATCTGACGGCGCTCACTGCGCTGAAGCAGCTGGACCCGGAATTCGAGGCGGTGGCGGGTTCTCTGAAGATTCCTTTCTACAAGCTCTTCTTCCGGGTCACACTGCCGGTTTGCCTCCCTGCCGTGCTGGAGATCGCGATCTATCTCTTCGTCAACGCCATGACGACGGTCTCGGCGGTCGTGTTCCTCTATGCCACGGACACCAAGCTCGCCTCGGTTGCGATCCTGAACATGGACGATGCGGGCGACATAGCCCCGGCGGCCGCGATGGGCATGATGATCTTCTACACCAATGTCGCGGCAAAACTTCTTCACGCGTTTGTATCGCGGCTTCTTCTTGCCCGCACACAGGGCTGGCGGCGTGTATCGCAGAGTGCAGCGGCTACCGTTCCGCACTGACCGCCGAGCCGGCTAACGTGACGTCACCCCCGCCTTTGTGGGGGTGACAAGTCGAAGTTTCCAATCTCATTATTTCGGGTGGGGCTGACGGGCAGGCGCACGCCATGCGTGCGGGGTGGAAAATTGGCAGCTGCAGAACGGCACAGCCGTAAATGCGCACAATCGTCAGAGAGGGAAGCTTACGATGCCGAACCCTAGCCGGACCAGCGACAATTGGTGGATCAACGATCAGACGCCGGATAACCCTTACGGCAAGAGCGAGGACTATGAGTCTTTTCTCGACTACCTTGGGGCGTTGCCCCGCAGTCTGACGCCGGAAATGGCTGCGGGAACGCTGAGGATCAACGTTTACGAGCTCAACGATCACCCCGAATACAAAGCCGCCGCGATAGGCGCCTTGCAGATGTGGGCATCCGTCACCCCACTGAAGTTCGAGATCGTCGACGACACACCGTTCGACAGCACGACGGACTGGATGGAGGTCGTCAGCCCCGAGCTCGGCGAGGAGGACGATGGCAGCGCCTATTCGAGCAACCGTTATGTCAGCATCGGTCAGCGTTTCCACGACACGGAACCCAATAAGACGGATATCGGCGGCTATGTCTTCGATTCCTTTATCCATGAGTTCGGCCATGAATTCGGGCTGAACCATCCCGGGCTCTACAATTACAGCGGTCCCGGCGGCGTGCAGATCAACTACCTGAACAATGCGACCTGGACCTATGATCGCCAGCAATACAGCGTCATGTCCTATTTCGATGGGATCGATGTCGGGGAAACCAGCCGCTGGTCTGCCTCGACCCCGCTCATGGCCGACATCGAGGCCGTCATCCGCCGCTTTTTCTCAACCGTCGACGAGAATGGAGTGCGTACCTATCAGCACATCGACCTCAACACAGGGGACAATGTCTACGGCTTCGGGAGCACGCAGTACGGCTACCAATTGACCTCCTCCGGCATGCAGCACGACATCGGTTTTGCCATTCATGACACCGGCGGGGCCGACACGATCGACTTCTCCGGCTCGACCGCGGGTACGATCCTCGACTTGCGCGCCGGACAGTTCTCAAGTGTCAACGGTCACAGCAATAATGTGTCGATCTTCGCCGGACACAATGCGGATGCGGCCGACTATTACATCGAGACGGGGATCGGCAGCAGGTTTGACGACATCCTGATCGGCAATGACGGCGCCAACACCCTGGACGGCCGCAGCGGCGGCGACCGCATGGCTGGCAACGGCGGCGACGATACTTATTTCGTCGATTCGCTGGAGGACATCGTTCGTGAGGAGGCCAATGGCGGCAACGACACGGTCATCCTCCTGTCCAGGAACCTGAAAATCAGGAAAATCGCCAACGTCGAAAACATCATCTACGCCGACGAGTCGACAACCCAGCCGGGCGGCGGCGGCGGCGCGTCTCCGCCCAGCGCCGGGGACAACACGATGACCAGCATCATCTTCGGCGGCAACGGAAATGATACGCTCGACGGCGGCGCCGGCGACGACACGATTTTCGGCCGGGGAGGAGACGACCTGATCATCGGCGGCCGCGACTCGCTCGCCAGCCGCGATATCAACAACACGATCGATGTCGAAGATCTTGAAGACCAGACCGAAAGCGAGGATGGCAACGATACGCTCTACGGCGGCGGCGGGAACGACACCATTCTTGGCGGCCAGGGCAACGATATTCTCGACGGGGGCGCCGGCGACGATGTGCTGAGCGGCCAGGACGGCGTGGACATATTCAGGGGCGGGGCAGGCGTCGATACTGTCGATTTCAGCAAGGAGAGCCCTTTCCAACTGCTCGTCAACCTTGCCACGAATGTCGCCAGCGGCGGCACCGCCTCAGGCGACACTTTCTACAGCATCGAAAACCTCATCGGTTCCGATGACCGCATCGACCGCTTCATCGGCACATCCGCCGCAAATCATTTCTGGGGCCAAGGCGGCGGTGATTATTTCAATGGCGGCGACGGCAATGACATTCTGGATGGCGGCAACGATGGCGATATCCTGTATGGCGAAGCCGGCAACGACACGGTCATCGGTGGCGCCGGTCAGGACTATCTGGATGGTGGTTCCGGTATCGACACGGTCGTCTATGCGGGCAGCCCGGACGGCGTGACGATCGATCTTGCCAACGGCACGGCCAGCGGCGGCGACGGTGATGGTCCGGTGCAAATCGTCGGCCGAGGCGCAGTCATCCGGCACGATATTCTCGTCGGCTTTGAAAATGCCGCCGGGTCGTCGTTCGATGACCATCTCATCGGCAATGCCCTGGCCAATGAGCTCTCCGGCAGTGCTGGCGACGATACGCTGACCGGCGGCGGCGGCGCCGACAGATTGAACGGCGGCGCCGGCAGCGACACGGCGGACTACGCTGACGCAACGAGCGGCTTGAGGCTTGGTCTCGCTGGAGGCAGGTCCGGCGGAGATACATATGTCTCCATCGAGAATCTTGCAGGGTCGGGATTTGGCGACCGACTGACCGGCAACGGCGCAGCCAATGTGTTGACCGGCCAAGGAGGAAACGACACGATCGACGGCGGCCGCGGCGACGACACCCTGCTCGGCGATTTTGCCTATCAGGGGGACGCGCCGCCACGTCCGGGCATGGGAAGCGGCTACGCCACGCTTGGACCGGACGCGGCGAACAACTCTATCGCAGCCGCGTTCGACATTTCCAACAACTTTTCTCTGACCAGCGACCCCGATATCTTCGATTCGACAACGATCCTTCATACCACCGTCAACGCCACCGGAAACGGTCAGGGCGGGTACTACAAGATCGATCTGGCGGCCGGTACGGTCATTACGATCGACATTGACGGAATTGCCGATCCGAATGTCCATGACAGCTGGGTCAGGCTGCTCGACAGCGCCGGCAACATCGTCGCTCAGAACGATGACGGCGGCGGCGACCACGGCTCTACAAGCAACCGGGATTCCAGCCTGGTATTCGTGGCTCAGGAGACCGGCACCTATTACATACTGGAAGGCAGCTGGTCACCGACGGCGCCGGGCGATGGCTGGGCGGAAGCCGTCCCGGCAGGCTCGACATATGAGTTGAACGTATCGGTCGAGTTCCCCCCTCAGCCGGCCCAGCCGGGTGTTGCGGGATCCGACACGCTCATTGGCGGCGGAGGCAGCGATCTGCTGGACGGCGGTCTGGCGGCCGACACGCTCACCGGCGGCGCGGGAGAGGATACATTCCGCTTCTCGACGGCGCTTGGAAACGGCAATGTCGACTGGATCAAGGACTTCAATGTCATCGACGATACGATCCTGCTGGACAACCTCATCTTCGAGAGCGTGGGGGGCGAAGGCGCTCTCGCTCTGGGTGCATTTTACGGGAGTGCGGGGGGCGTCGCTCATGACGCCGACGATCGCATCATCTACGATGCCGATAGCGGCGTCTTGTCCTATGACGCCGATGGCGCCGGAGAAATCGCGGCGATTCAATATGCGCAGCTGAGCACAAATCTGAAGCTTTCGGCGGCCGACTTCATTATTATCTAACCTGATAGTGGATGGGGCGCTTTCAGGCGCCCCATCTACGCCGTCGTGCATCCTTTCGGGTTTCGCAGGGCGTCCATGGAGAGTGTGTGATGAAGCGCCCGACCGACCGCCGCACAGTATTGATGACCGTCGGAGCTGCGGCCGTCGCCGCGATCGCCGGGCCAGTCGCTGCGCAATCGCCGGATATTCGTGGCGCAGTCACATTCGAGGGCGGCGCGGTCCCGGAAGGTCATCTAGAAATTTACCTCGAGGATCCTGCCATTCAGGACGAAGCGCGACGTCGCGCCACGGAAACGCGCATCAAAAGCGACGGCACGTCAACGTCGATAGCATTTTCCTTGTCCCCGCCCGCCAGCGTGAATGCTTCGCCAACGCTGCGGATCGTTGCGCGCCTGGAGCGTGCGGATGGCTGGCTGGTCGCGCGTGGCAGCACACGGTTCGAAGCGGGTTCGCCTGTCTACGTCACGCTCAATCCAGTTATGTATTGAAGAGCCAAGACTGAAGCACTTGCGGGAAAAGTGTGTAACGGTTTTCCGCCCGAAAGCGCGTCCTCGGATACCTACAACAGTCATGCCGGTTCGCTGCGCTTGAGCCACAAGTTCTGAGGAGACGACTCGAGACAATGCAGCTGCACAGGAGCAGCGGACGCTCCGGGCGGGGCGTCCTCGGCGCGGCTTCGCGCATCACTGTTACCGCACAGAAAGTTTTTCCAAACAGAAAGATTTTCCAAAGTCAGCGGATCTCCGGCCAAGCCATGTCCTGACTCGGCCCGGATCGCGGGGTAGACGAGGTTCGACAAACGAATTCGGGAGCCTCAGGAAAATGCGCATCGCATCATTAGCATTCACGCTGTCCGTCCTTGCCTCGCCCGCGCTCGCTGCCGACATAAGCCCGCTCGTCGACGCCGAATGGGTCAAGGCGAATGCCGGCGATAAAGACGTCGTCGTCCTCGACATCCGCGACAAGGTCGCCGAGACCGAACTTGGCGACAAGCCCTATATCCAGGGCGCGGTAGTCGCCCCTTATGCGAGCGCCGGCTGGCGCACCGAGGTGGGTGGCATCCCCAGCATGCTGCCGCCGCTCGAGCAGATCACCAAGTTGATCGGCGATCTCGGCATCGATAATGACGACCACGTCGTCATCGTGCCCTGGGGTACCGATTCGACCGAGTTTGGTGGCGCGACCCGCGTCTATTGGACGTTCAAATATCTTGGCCATGAGGAAGTTTCGATCCTCGACGGCGGGTGGCGGCAATACGACGCCGCCGGCGGGACACGCTCTGCCGAGGCTGTAAAGCCCGAACCGGCGACGTTCCACGCCGAGCCGCAGGAAGAGCTGCTGGCGACGACCGAGGAAGTCGCTGCCGCGCTTAAGGCCGGTGTCAAGCTCATCGATGGCCGACCGGCCGAGCAGCACGAGGGCAAGTCGAAGAGCCCGGTCGTGCGCGCCAACGGCACGATTCCGGGGTCGATCAACATCGAGCACTCCAAGCTCTACAGCCAGGACCACGCGCTCTTCGCCCGCCCCGAGACTGTGAAGGCCCTGACCGAGGCCGCCGGTCTGGCTGCGGAGGAGGAAAACATCACCTTCTGCAACACAGGGCATTGGGCATCCGTAACATGGTTCGCCCTGTCCGAGGTGCTAGGCAACAAGAACACCACCATGTATGACGGCTCGATGGCCGAATGGACGGCCGATCCGTCGCGCCCGGTCGAGAACAAGTCGGGCACCTGACGCCAACGGACCGGGACCGATCCGCGGTAACGGAAGAACAGGCCAATGTCCGCAAGCTGCGGACATTGGCGATTTGACCAATGCCGCATAGGCGGCAGGATTTCGAAATGACCGACATTTCCTTTGATCGTTCGCGATATTTGCCGTCGGCGGTTGTCGACCGTGGGCCGGCGCTCGTAGCCGGCGGCGCACTGCTGATAGGCTTTCTCGTCATCGCGCAGTTGATCGATCTGCGGCAGGCGACCCTCTTCGTCGTCGGCGGTCTGTTGGGGGTCGCCCTTTATCACGGCTCCTTCGGCTTCACAGGCGGGTGGCGCCGGATGGTGGTCGAGCGCCGCGGGCGCGGCATCCGCGCCCAGATGCTGATGATCGGCGTGGCGGCATTGGCCATGATCCCGCTGATCTCGGCGGGCAGCCTCGGTGGCCAGCCGCTCGTCGGCGCGCTGGCGCCGGTCGGGGTTTCGGTACTCGTCGGGGCTGCCATGTTCGGGTTGGGCATGCAGCTTGGCGGCGGCTGCGGTTCGGGCACACTGTTCACGGTCGGCGGCGGTTCGGCCCGCATGCTCGTAACGCTTACCTTCTTCATCGTCGGCGCGCTCATCGGCTCGGCACATCTTCCGTGGTGGCTGACGCTTCCATCCTTCGGCACGATCGATCTCGGCCGGCAGCTCGGGACCGGCACTGCGATCCTGGCGACGCTCGCAGGCCTCGGCCTCGTCGCCCTGGCGACGGCGCTGATCGAGCGGCGGGCGCATGGCAACATCGAAAGGGAGCCGGAACCGTCGCGTCCGGGTTGGACGTGGCTGCTTTACGGTCCATGGCCCCTGGTGGGGGCAGGGCTGCTCATGGCTCTGCTCAACGTCGCCACGCTGCTCCTTGCCGGCCATCCCTGGTCGGTCACGTTCGGCTTCGGACTGTGGGGCGCCAAGGCGGCGCAAGCGGTCGGCGTTCCGGTCGCGACGTGGGAGTTCTGGAACTGGCCGGGGCCGCAAGCGGCGCTCAGTGCAAGCGTGCTCGCCGACGTTACATCGGTGATGAATTTCGGTATCGTTCTTGGCGCGGCAGCCGCCGCGAGTCTTGCCGGAAAGTTCGCGCCGAAAGCGAAAATCCCGCTTGGCTCCATGCTCGCGGCCGTCGTCGGCGGTTTGTTGATGGGCTATGGCGCAAGGCTTTCCTTCGGCTGCAATATAGGCGCGCTGTTCTCCGGCATCGCTTCGGGCAGCCTGCATGGCTGGCTGTGGTTTGCAACTGCCTTTGTCGGCTCATTCGTCGGCATCTGGATGCGTCCGCTTTTCGGTCTCGACGGGTTCAAGACGAAATGACGACAAGGAACACGCTTCTTTTCGGTGCAGCGCTGGCGGCGGCGACCGCCGCTGTGGCAGTCGATCACCACAATCATCCCGTTCCGCGCGCCCAGCCGGCAGCGACCTCCGGTTCGGCAGGAGGGGCAGCACCCTGTGCCGCAGGTGCCCCGTGCTCTGCTGCCGCGCCTTGCGCGGCAGCAGAGCCTTGCGCCGCCGGCGCTCCGCTCGCAGCACCACCTCCACCGCCCGCGCCAATGCCCTCTATGCCTTGTGCCGCCGGAGCGCCCTCAACGGCAGCGGCACCCAAGCTCGCGCCTCCGCCGCCGCCGGCTCCCCTGCCGACCGAGGGGAAGAAGCTTCCGCCGCCTCCGCCGCCCGCTCCCTTGCCGGTACAGGGAAATGGCTGAGGAAGCCGTAGAACTCGCGCGCCGCGAGATCGCCTACTGCGAAACCTTGCTCGCCAAGGGCGGCCTCAACGTGCTCAGCGAGACCTTTCGCGACACGGCTGAAATCAAGGCCTGGGACCACTACCCGACCGGCGATGTGTTCGACCCGATGAGCGGCGCGCAGTGGTTCTATCACTGCCACCCGGCTGAAGAGGGGGCGGAAGAACACGGCCATTTCCACTGCTTCTTGCGACCGCAAGGACCGCAAGGGCCGATCCACCATCTCGCGGCTGTTGGGGTCGACGCTCATGGGCGCCTTCTGCGGCTTTTCACGGTGAACCAGTGGGTGGTCGGCGATGACTGGCTCGGCGCGGAAGGCACGATCGCTCTTTTGCCGCGCTTCGACGTGCAGATGCCGCGGCCGTCTTATCTCGTGAACCGTTGGCTGACGGCAATTTTCACCGCCTACGAGCAACAAATAACCGAACTGATCCGCGAGCGTGACCGCGCCTTGCTCACACACCGTCAGCCCGAAAGCGTCGAAGCGCGCCAGGACCGCTCGCTGGAAGTCACTTCGGAGTTCAAGCTCTCAGGTCGCTAGTTGCCGCGAACGACGATCAAGCATATCCCGTTAATTCGACACCAAAGCTCAAAAGATTGCAGTTTCGGCTCCGAATCTGGGTGAATGAGTGCCTGGAAAGTCCTGTAATCACAGGCGTTCTATGAAATCGGCGCTACCGACCTGAAGGTACAACCGGATGATTGAATTCAGGTCACTGACCGAAGCAGATTTTCTGATGTTATGTGAATGGCTAAATAGGCCTCATATGCGTGCTCACTATCAGAAGACGCCGATAACGATCGAGGAAGTTCAGGGGAAGTATTCTGAGCGCCTGAGCCCAAGCCATCCCACCCATTGTCATATAGCCCGATATAATGGTGAGCCTTTTGGAATGTTGCAGTGCTATTCGCTTCGCAACTATCCCGATTTCGCGTCTCAGATAGGCGAGCACGACGGCGTAGCCGTCGACCTATTTATTGGTGAGGAGCGTTTCATAGGGAAGGGCTTTGGGAAGGCTATGCTTCGCTCCTATGTGCTGAACGTGGTTCCTTCCATTTTTCCGCAAGACTGCAAATGCTTCATCTGTCACGCTAAAGAGAACAAAATAGCTATTCGTGGTTCGCTGTCCGCAGGGTTTCTGCCGTATCGAGACGTCATCGAGCGCGGCGTGGAAAGTCTGATACTTTCATTCGACCGACCGAACCGCTCGGATGTTCCATAACATGCGTTATCTGATTTTACTATCTATAGTTGTTTGTTCACGGACCAATGCGACTTTCGGTAGATGCAAATGGGTTATCATGTTGAAGATATGCCTCATGAGACGCACCTACTCCCAGATCGATATGGATGAACGTCGCAGATCGCTCGCCGGCGATCGGCCGGCCTGAGCGGCCACCGTCATCGCCGAGAGCCTGCCGGAGCGTCATGCGAGGCGCAAGGCATGCCCGACGGCGCTACGCTCGCCGCTTACACCGCAAAGTTAAAGTGTCCTGCTTCTCGAGGTTCTGTCTAAAGCGATCGAGCTTGATTCAAAGCAAGTTGAGTGGAAGGATGTCGGGGTCTCAACGGTCGCTGGCGCCGCTCTACGAGGCGCTCGTCATCTGGAAATTCGGAGCGAAACATGGCTGCTGAGTCCCACGGCATAGACCTGCTGCCGGTTATCGCCCTGCTTGGAGCGGCCGTCGTCGCGGCTCCGCTTTTCAAGCGCATCGGGCTCGGCTCTGTTCTCGGTTATCTCGCCGCCGGGATTGCAATCGGCCCCTTCGGGCTTCGGCTGCTTCAGGAGCCGTCATCCATTCTTCACGTCGCCGAATTGGGCGTGGTGATGTTCCTCTTCATCATCGGACTGGAGATGCGGCCCTCGCGCCTCTGGGGGCTTCGCCGGGAGATTTTCGGGCTCGGCATCGTACAGGTCGCCCTTTGCGCGCTGCTTCTGACGGGCGTCGGCGTTCTGACCGGCTTCCCGGTAGCCCCCTCCTTCGTCGCCGGCGCCGGCTTCGTGCTCACCTCGACTGCGATCGTCATGCAGTTGCTGGAGGAACGCCGAGAGATAGCGGCGCCGAAGGGGCAACGCATCGTGTCGATTCTCCTGGTGGAGGATATGGCCATCGTTCCCTTGCTTGCGCTGGTCGCCTTCCTCGCGCCGATCGTGCCCGGAAGCGTTGCCGCGTCCGGGGGGATCGACTGGCTTTCGATCGCGATCGGACTTGCTTCGATTGCAGGCCTGGTCCTCGCCGGGCGTTATCTGCTTAATCCGCTTTTCGGCCTCATTGCAAGCGTCGAAGCCAGGGAGGTGATGACGGCGGCAGCACTGATGGTCGTGCTCGGGTCAGCCTATGTCATGCAGCTCGGCGGTCTCTCCATGGCGATGGGCGCCTTCCTCGCCGGTGTCCTGCTGTCGGAGTCGACGTTCAGGCATCAGCTCGAGGCCGATGTCGAACCGTTCCGGGGCATTCTGCTCGGCCTTTTCTTTCTAGCGGTCGGGATGTCGCTCGATCTCGGCGTCATCGCCCGGAACTGGGCGATGATCCTCTTCTACGTGGCCGCCTACATGGTCGTGAAAGCCATCGTCATCTACCTTGTGGCGCGGCTCTTCAGGGCGTCCAATTGGGAGGCGATCGAGCGTGCGGTTTTCATGGCTCAGGGCGGCGAGTTCGCCTTCGTGCTCTATGCCGCGGCCCTCGGCACCGGCATCATCAGCGGCGAAGAGAACGCCATACTGACGGCGATCATCATCGTATCGATGATGGTGACGCCGCTGCTGATCGCGGCGCTGCGTCTCGTGGAAAGGAACATTCCGCTCTCGACGGACGGCGTCGAGCGGCCCGAGAACCTCAGCGGCAATGTCCTGATCATCGGTTTCGGCCGTGTCGGCCAGATCGTGAGCCAGGTCCTTCTGACACGAGGTCACGTCATCTCCATCATCGATACCGACGTGGAGATGATCAACACCGCGCGCGAATTCGATTTCAAGGTCTATTACGGTGATGGCAAGCGCCTCGACATCCTCCATGCGGCGGGCGCCGAGCGCGCCAGTGCGATTGTGGTCTGCGTGGACAAGGCGGACGACGCCACGAAAATCGTCGAGCTCATCAAGGCCGAGTTCCCTCTCATTCCGGTTCTCGCGCGTGCCTCTGACCGGCGGCACGCACTGGATCTCATCACCGCGGGCGCCGATTTCCACATCCGTGAGACGTTCGAATCCTCGCTGGTTCTCGGGCAGAAAGCACTGGAGGCGTTGGGAGCGGATCTGCCGGAGGTCGCCGAAATCATCGAGAAGGTTCGGCAGCGGGACGAGAAGCGGCTCGAGCTCGAATTGGTCGGCGGCCTCTATGCCGGGCGGCCGCTCTTCAGCGGAAAATTGGAGCCGGTGGAGGCCGTGCCGCCCGGCGGTTCGGCGTGAAGGAAGCAGAGGCAGCATCGAAGCCGCGATCCTCATTCCTGTGACGCGGACAGGAATGAGGAAGGAAAGCGGCTACATTCTACAGCAGGCTCTCGATCATGATCGGCAGTTCATGCACCCGCCTTCCGGTGGCGTGATGAATGGCGTTCGAAACCGCCGCCGACATTCCCACAAGCGCGATTTCACCGAGCCCCTTCACCCCCAGCGGATTGACGATCGTGTCCTCCTCATCGACGAAGTGGGCTTCGATATGCGGCGTATCGAGGTTCACCGGCACGAGATAATCGGCCATGTGCGCATTGATCGGACGTCCGTTGCGCCTGTCGAGCACTGTTCGCTCCATGATGGCCATGCCGATGCCGCCGATCATGCCGCCGATGCACTGGCTCGTCGCAAGCTTCGGGTTCACGACCCGGCCGACTCCGTAGGCGCCCAGGGCTCGCCTGACCTTGATCGTCTTCACGTCGGGATCGATGGCGACTTCGGCGAAGACCGCGCCGAATGAATGCATGGAATATTTCTGTCCGGTTTCGGCGTCACGGGCGGCAGTCCCCTCCCCGACGAGCGGTCTCTCCCCGCCATAGGACAGGAGGTCGGCATAGGTGACGCCTCGATCGGACCGGCCTTTCACGAACAGCATGCCATCGCGCCATTCCAGCGCTTCCGGCGATTGCCCGGCGAGCCCCGCATTGCCGCCGCCTTTTGCCGCAAGCACGACCGCCTTCGCCTGAAGATCGAGGCATGCGGCTCTGATCGCGGAGCCGACAGAAGCCATGGTCATCGACCCGCCATGGGGCGGCGTCGCCGGAAAATCGGAGCGGCCAAGGGAAAACCGGATTCTCTCGACCGGAATTCCCAGATATTCCGCGGCGACCTGCGACATCGAGGTGTAGGTGCCCGGCCCCATGTCGCTTGCCGCCGCCTCCACCTCCACCGCCCCGTCGGGGAGAAGTCTTACTCGGGCGTTTGCCGAGGCAAACAGGCATGGATAAGAGGCGTTGGCCATTCCATAGCCGATCAGAAGGCGCCCGTCCCGCATCGAGCCCGGCTCGGGCGTCCGGCGGCTCCAGCCAAAGCGCTCGGCTCCGAGATCGTAGCATTTCAGCATCGATCGGCTGGAGAACGGCACCTGCCGCCCTTCGTCGATCTGCGGCTCGTTGATCCGCCGCAAGTCGATCGGGTCCATCTGAAGCTTATAGGCCAGTTCGTCGACCGCACATTCGAGCGCGTGGATACCGCTCGCCTCGCCGGGGCCCCGCATATAGGTCGGTGTGCTGGCGTCCAGGGGAATGAGACGATAGCTTGTGCGCACGTTCGGACAGGAATACATAAAGTTCGTCACGGACGTGAGCGCCTCCATAAATTCCTCGTAACGGCTCGTCTCCCCTGCCCCTTCGTGGACGATACCGATGAGCTTGCCGTCGGGCTGCGCCCCCAAGGCGATGCGCTGTAGCGTGTAAGGCCTGTGCCCCGTGGCAAAAAACATCTGTTTGCGGGTGAGCACGAGCTTCACCGGACGGTTGACGTGCCGCGCGGCCAGAGCCGCCAGGGTGACGTGCGGCCAGGTTCTCAGGCTGGTGCCGAACGCGCCGCCGATGAACGGACAGTTCACCTGCACACTCCCCGGCGGAAGCCCGAAAATGGCGGCGATCTCCGCCTGCTCGTTGACGACAAACTGGCTTTTGCTCCAGAGCGTCAGGCGGTCGCCGTTCCAGGCGGCGATCGTCGCGTGCGGCTCCATCGGATTGTGGTTCTCGCGCGCGATGACATATTCCGCCTCGACCTTCACGGCCGCGCTTTCGAGCGCCTTGTCGGCGTCTCCGCGGGCGACATCGGCTTCGGCCCGGGCACCCGGCCGACGCGCGACGGCCGGGATGACCCGCTCGCCGGCATGTGCATCGACCTGGGGCTGGCGGGCGGAGTAGGTGACCTTGAGCGCGTTGGCCGCATGCTCCGCCTGATCGAGCGTTTCGGCGACGACGATGGCGACCGGTTCTCCGAAGAAGCGTACTTCGGAGCCCTGCAGTACGTGAAGCCGTTCTCCCACCGGCGGATCGATAGGGCCGCGGTGTTCGTTGTAGGCAAGCCTCTGCGCGTTGAGGTGGCTTATGACAGCCACGACGCCCGGCATTTTCTCAACTGCTGCGCTGTCAATCGATTCTATTCGACCGAGCCCGACAGTACTGCCCACGATGACTGCGTGGGCTTGGCCTTCCTGGTTGAACTCGGCGGCGTATGTGGCCTGGCCAGTGACCTTCAGGCGGCCGTCGATGCGCGACAAGGATTTACCGATAACCGTCGTCATGCCACATCTCCTGCCATTTCGAGTGCTCGTACGATCGTTGCGGGAAGGAGCTTCACCTTGAAACCGTTGTGGGAGAGAGGACGTGTTTCCTCGGTCGAAACCGCCGCCGCGATCTCGTAGCTGGCGCGAGCGGCGGGTTTTCCCACCAGCGCCTGCTCGACAGCGTTCATGCGCCACGGGCGGGTGCCCACGCCCCCCGCGGCGATGCGGACCTCTTTGATTATTCCGTTCTCCACGTGAAGAGCGGCTGCCGCCGATACGAGGGCAAACTCGTAGGAGGATCGGTCCCTGACCTTCAAATAGCGCGCTTTTCTCGCATAGGGACCGTTTGGAATGTGGACCTCCACGATGAGTTCGCCTGGTTCCAGCGTGTGCTCGAGATGAGGCGTCGACTCGGGAAGCCGGAAGAGCTCCTCTACCGGAATGGTTCGCTCGCCGCGCGGCCCCTTCAAGGAGAGCGTCGCTCCCAGCGCGACGAGAGAAACGGCCAGATCGGATGGATGTGCGGCGACGCAGTGCTCGCTGGTGCCGAGAATTGCATGGCCAGCGTTCAGGCCGTCGATTGCCGAGCATCCCGAACCCGGTACGCGCTTGTTGCAAGGCGCGTCCAGCATGCGGAAATAGGGACAGCGGACCCGCTGCAGCAGATTGCCGCCGATCGACGCCACATTGCGGAGCTGCGGCGATGCACCCTCGGTCAACGTCTCCGGGATGAGCGGCTGCAATCTGCGCACGTCCTGATTGACGGCGACCTCGGACATGCGGGCCAGCGCGCCGATGACGATCGCCTCATCCGTGGCCCGGACGTAATTCAGCGGCAGGCGATTGATGTCCACGATCTTTTCCGGCGTCTCCACCTCCTCGCGCATCAAGTCGACGAGGGTCGTCCCGCCGGCAAGATATCTGGCTCCGGCAGCGGCTGCGGCGATCGCTTCGGACTCGCTGGCCGCCCGTTGAAATTCGAAGGGTCTCATGTGCGATCCTCCTTGGCAGCCTGGGCGACGGCCGCAACGATCCCGGGATAGGCGCCGCAGCGACAGATGTTGCCGCTCATCCAGTAGCTGATCTCCTCGGCCGAGGATGCATGACCCTCGCTGATGCAGCCGAGCCCCGACATGATCTGTCCCGATGTGCAATAGCCGCATTGAAACGCGTCATGCTCGATGAAGGCCACCTGCAGCGGATGCAGCGCCTCTCCTTCTGCGACGCCCTCGATGGTCGTGATCTTCGCGCCGTCATACATGACGGCGAGCGCCAGGCACGCATTGACGCGCTGGCCGTCTATCAGCACCGTGCAGGCCCCGCACGCACCCTGGTTGCACCCCTTTTTGGTGCCGGTCAGAGAGAGCCTCTCCCTCAGCATATCCAGAACTGACAAGCGGGGATCGACAACCAGCTGATGGACTCGACCATTCACGGTCACTTCCAACGGCAACGTGTGCGTGGGAGGCGCGGGCGTTGCGGTTGAATCCGCTGCTGCCTCGGCTGGGAGCGGCAGCGCGGCAAATGCCACGGCCCCGGCGGTTGCCTGAAGCGCTTCTCGGCGTGACATGGTAAGACCAGGCGGATGCAATTCTGCTGTTTCGTCAGTCATGAAAGGTCCCCTTCGGCTCAGTAATGGCGAGAGAGAATAGGACGTGTGCGGCGAGTTCACTGTTCCGGTCTTTCGGAATTGTTCGGATGTTGCTGTGACGATCAAGAACTGCGGCGAGAGTCAGCCATCAGCCGTCAAAACAAGCTGCCGCAAACACAGGCATTGCTGAAGCATTCCGCCGATGAGACCGGTTCAAGATGTCAGAGCCGACGGCGAAACTCGGTCGGTGTGATCCCCACCGCTTTCCGAAAGCTAGCGGCAAAAGCGGATTGTGTTTCATAGCCCACGGCAAGAGCGATATCGTTGACGCGCAGCTTCATATCTCTCAGCAGCGTCTTGGCGTAGGCGATGCGCTGGCGAGTCAACCATCCGTATGGCGTCTGTCCGGTGGCCATACGGAAGGCCGTACAGAAGTGGAATCGGGTCAAGTTTACCAGGTCCGCCAGTTCCTGAATCCGGATATCCTCCGCCATATTTTCGCGCATATAGCCGGTTACACGCTTGACCTGCCAACCCGAAAGACCACGCTGCGGTCCAGGCGAGATAGGCATTGAAGTTGCGGAATGAGCCCTGAGGAGCTGAAGACAGACAAGGTCGAGGAGCTGATCGATGTACAAGTGGGAGATCGCGTCTCCCGAATTTATCTCGTCATTGATCAAAGCCATGATGGCGAACAGTTTGGGATCGTTGAAGTTGACGCGGTCAAGCAGCTCGGGCTCCCGGCCATTTCCCACCTGATCCGCGCTGGCTAGAAGGCGCTTGTGGCCCAGGAAAATGTTCGAGACCTCGACAGGGCCGTCGGCCCGCCAAAACCCACCGTGGCCTCTTGGTGCCAAAGTGATCGTCCCCATCGCCGCGGGAGCGGAAATCGTCTGACCGCCGATCTTGACCGAGGCCATGCCCTGCCCGGAATATTTCGCAGAAAGCACATGATCCTTCAGCGGCGGCAAATCATACTCGAACGGTTTGTTCCACCATCGGCCGACCAGTCGCGTATCATCCGAAAACACCTCTGCAACAACGGGTGGCGATAAGCCCCGCTGCAAACGACGAATGTGGGCCGTCGTATCCGCAAGCGCTTTCCCGCCCATGGCTGTCCCCTCTTCTTCAATCTACAGCTAACCCAAGCTTCGCGGACGCTAGCATTGCTCGAATATTTGCAAAATATATAGTTTGGTGAATTGACGGCTCGTGTGGGCGGCAGCGTGTACTTGCACGAGGTCGGATAACGGCTCAGCGTAGCACCACTTTGCACATAAGCCTACATCGCCACTTTGCCGCAGTCCAACTGCCGCGTCGAGATGCCTGATCGTTCAAAGTAAGAGTGTCCGGCCCCTCTCTCCGAATTATGGACGGATCGTGACCCCGGCGCCTTACCGATCCCTCACAGGGTTGCTTTGCTGTGCACAGGCAGCGTCACGACGAAGCAGGCACCGCCGTCAGGCGGAGATTCGTAGCGGACGCCGCCGCCGTGACGTTCGGCGATCTGGCGCACCAGCGCCAATCCCAAACCCCAGCCGCCGGCGGCCTCGCTACGTCCCGACGGGCGATAGAATGGCTCGAAAACGCGATGCCTCTCGCTATCCGCTATGCCGGGCCCGTGATCGCGGACCCTAAGGATCGCAGCACCGTCCGCCTGCGCGACAGCGGCTGTGACAGGTGGACCGCCGTGGTGCAGCGCGTTCTGCAGGAGGTTGCGCACGAGCCTGCGAAGCAGGCGAGCATCGCCTGCGACGATCGCAGGCGTACCCGAAACCTCGACATCATTGTGTGCACCCTCTTCCGAGACGAGAGCCAGAAGGTCGATGGACTCCAGCGCATCGAGGTTCTCGACGTGGTCCAGCCTGCTTGCGAGCAGTATCTCCTCGATCAGCGTGTCCAGCTCGGAAAGGTTGCGGATGATTTCCTGCTTGCGATCGTCGTTCGGCGCCTGCTCGTAGAGGTCGATCGCCATGCGCAGGCGCGCAAGCGGCGAGCGCAATTCATGGCTGGCATTGGCGAGCAAGGCCCGGCGCGACTTGATCAGCCGCTCGACCTGGTCGGCGGCCCTGTTGAAGCTCTTGGCCACCGCCGCCACCTCGTCGCTGCCGTCCTCCGGCACGCGTGCCACGAAATCGCCCTTGCCCCAGGCATCCACGCCCGCGCGCAGCCGCTCCAGCCGGCGGGTCAGGTGACGCACCACCGGATAGGCGGCCAGCCCGATGACACCGGCGATCAAAGCCAGGTAGGCGAGCGGATTGCGGCCGGACGGACGCAAGGGCCGCTCCATGCGCGCAGCCACGGTACGGCCGTCGGGCAGTTCGGTCACCATGGTGTGAAAATTGCCCGGGCCGTGGCGCCAAGGCTGGTCGAGAATGTCGCGCGGAAGCGGGCGGCCGACGCTTGCGATCAGCCTGCCCCGCGGGTCGTATACGGCGATGTCGGCGCCGAAGGCCCGTGAAAACCGCTCGATGGTCGCCTCGACGGCCCGGGTGTCCATGTGTGGCGGAATGAGTGCGGCGACGAACCGGGCGCGCTGGCTTTGCCAACCGGATTCCTCCTCGCCCTGCCCCAACCAAACGAATGCGGCGCTGGCGACGGCAACCGCGGCAAGGCTCGCGAGCAGTGTCAGGTAGATTTTCAGGAACAGCCGGCTGCGCATCGCTCTATCTCATATCGTCCTGATAGCGGGCGAAGACATAGCCGGCGCCGCGCACGGTAATGATGCGCCTCGGATGCTTGGGGTCGCTCTCGATCGCCGCCCTTATGCGCGAGATGTGGACGTCGATCGACCGGTCGAAAGCATCCAGCTCCTCGCCCTTGACCGCATCCATCAACTGTTCGCGCGAGAGCGTGCGGCCGGGATTTTCGGCCAGCGCCACAAGCAGGTCGAACTGGTAGCTGGTCAGCGTACACTCGCGGCCGTCGATCCTGACGCAGCGGGAGCCGGGATCGATCTCCATCTGTCCGAAGCGAAGGGTCCGCGCAACCGCGGCGCTGCCGTTTCGGCGGCGCAGGATCGCCTTCAGCCGCGCCAGAAGCTCGCGCGGATTGAAGGGCTTGGGCAGATAATCGTCGGCCCCGAGCTCCAGCCCGACGATGCGATCCGTCTCCTCGCCTTTGGCCGTGAGCATCAAGACGGGGACGTCCGAGACCGCGCGTATGCGTCGGCAGGTTTCGAAGCCGTCGAAATCCGGCAGCATGACGTCGAGGATGACGACGTCAGGGGTGCGGCGCCCGAGTTCGGCGATGCCCGCCGTGGCGGTCGCCGCGGTATGAACGGTGTAGCCATTTCCGGAGAGATAGTCGGAGAGCATGGCGGACAGGCGCGTGTCGTCGTCAACAATCAAGACCCGTTCCGCCATCCCTGCGCTCCGCTCAATCTTCCGCCCGACTCATACTTACCACCGGCCGTGGCCCCTGCGCTTCTTCAAATGCTCGACGAGCTTGGCGCGTTGCTCCGGCGTCAGCACCTCGGCCGCGTCGAGCAGCGCGGTCGTCATCTTGCGGGAGGCTTCGTCAATGGCTGCAATGCGTTCGCTGCGAAGTTTCTCGGCGGCGGCCCGGTCGATGGACGGCGCGCCCAGGAGTTCGATAACCTCTTCGCGCGTCTCGCGGAAGTCCCGGAACGTGGGCCTGATCTCGGCGCGGGCATCGTCGATGATGTCCCAAAGCTTGTCTTCCTGTTCGGGTGTTGCATCGAGTTCGTCGAGCATGGTGCCGATCCGGTGTTCCATAAAGCCGCCACCTCCCATATGCGCGTGCATAACATGGCCGCCAATACCGAAACGGCCCATGCCGACGCCGAAATCGTCGCTACGCGCGGCTGCAAATCCGACCGCGCTGACGGCCGCGACGGCTGCGAGGCCGCCGATCGCGGCGTGCCGTCCCCATCCTTTCGAAACGGCTTTGCCGGCGCCCGGGCCCGACAGGTCCTTGTCTTCGTTTTCCATTGCCAGTCTCCTTTGCTCCGCAGCACCTGCTGCGATGGAGGAAAGCTAACCGGGCAACGTTTCGACCGTTCTGGGCGAATGTAAAGAAATGTAAAGCCGCCGCGGCGCCGCAGGCCTGGGAGGCTGCGCGCGAGCTACAGGGATCCGGCGCGCTCCGCCGCCGCCTTGCTGACCAGCCTCAACCGATCCAGTTCCAGGCATGCATCGGGAAGGGCTCTATGGACGGGCGGCGGCCCGGTTGCGCCGATGACGCCGAGGACCAGGTCCGATATCTCCTGATCCGAAAACCTGCCGCCCATCTTGCGCCGTGCCGCGTCGAGGAAGGCCTCGTCGGACCTTTTCAGCCGTAGAGCATGCCTTGGCAGCCCGGCAGCTCTCAACAGCACGCTCAGCCATTTGCCGTCCCAGGAGGGTGCGCTGGCATAAAGGCGGTGTCCGGCCAGTTCACGGATCATTTCTTCGGCGACGAACGCGACAGGGAGCCCCTCCGCGCGAAGCAGATCCCTCGATATGCCGTGGACCTCCTCGGCTTCGGCGGACCAGTCGATCCAATCCGGAGCCGGACGTATCAGATAGGAACGCGATCGGCCGTCCTGGAAGACCCAGGCGACCTCTATGGGGAAGCTTTTCTTGCTCAGAGAGGATGCTTCGAAGTCCAGGAATACGATCATTCGCGGCCACGTTCTTTCAAATGCACCAGCGTAATCTAGGTCAGTCCCGCTCGATCGACATGTCCCAGGCGACCTCACGCGATATGTCGGAATGTCACGCGGGCACCAGCAGCTCCAATGAAATGGCGCCACACTTGTTACTCCCATCATCGGCGTTCCGGTGCCAAACTACTTCAAGCCCGACAGCCAGGCCATGGCGCGATCGGGATCGCGCCTCGAGGAGGCGCCAATGCGTACAGATTGCCGAAGCGCACAAACTGGAGGTGCCGAGCCATGACGAAACCAATGCACACGCCACCCGTCGTCCCGCCGCAGGCCTGGGAGGCTGCGCGCGAACAGCTGCTCGTCAAGGAAAAGGCCCTGACCCGGGCGCGCGACGCGCTTGCCGCCGAGCGCCGGCGGATGCCGTGGATGGCTGTAGAGAAGGAATATGCGTTCGAAGGCCCCGCGGGCAGGGTCAGCCTCGTCGACCTGTTCGACGGTCGGCGTCAGCTGATCGTCTACCGCGCCTTTTTCGAACCGGGCGTTTTCGGCTGGCCCGACCACGCCTGCAGAGGCTGCTCCATGGTGGCCGATCAGGTTGCGCACCTCGCCCACCTGAACGCCCGTGACACAACCCTCGTCTTCGTCTCGCGGGCACCCCAGGCAGACATCGCCCGGCTGAAGGCGCGCATGGGATGGCAGATCCCCTGGTTTACCGTGACGGACAGCTTCGACGCCGATTTCGGGGTGGACGAGTGGCACGGCACGAACGTGTTCTATCGCGACGGCGACCGCGTTTTCCGTACCTACTTCATCAACAATCGCGGCGACGAGCAGATGGGCAGCACGTGGAATTACCTCGACATCACGCCGCTCGGCCGGCAGGAAGTCTGGGAGGATTCGCCCGAAGGCTATCCGCAGACCCCGACCTACAAATGGTGGAACTGGCACGACAGCTACGTCAAAGACGCCGAGCCGGACAAGAAGTGGGTCGAGGTGTCGGACGCCGGAGAGGCGGCGTTCCGAAATCAGGACTAGCGAGGGGCGATTTTAGGTCGGGTCGACCAGATTTGGGGTACCCGGGGCGGCTTGTTTGATTCCCTCATCCCTGTGACGAGCACAGGGATGAGGGAAACTTCCGATACCTTGGAGCGGTATGGCAGTCTTAGCAAAGACTTAGGGAACTTGCCCTTGGAAGGGAGGCCCGCCCCCCGAGGGCAAGGGCGGGCCCGGTCGATCGCTTAAAAGTCCATGCCGCCGCCGGCCGGAAGCGCCGGTGAGGCTTCCTTCTTGGGCTTTTCGGCGATCATGGCTTCGGTCGTGACGAGAAGACCGGCAACCGAAGCTGCGTCCTGAAGCGCGGTGCGGACGACCTTGGCCGGGTCGATGACGCCCATGGCATAGAGATCGCCATATTCGTTGGTCTGGGCATTCCAACCATAGGAGAACTCCGTCTTCTCGCGCAGCTTGCCGACGATGATAGAGCCCTCGGCTCCAGCGTTTTCCGCAATCTGGCGGACGGGAGCTTCGATAGCGCGGCGCACGAGATCGACCCCGACGCGCTGATCGTTGTTGGCGGTCTCAAGGCCGTCGAGAGCCTTGACCGCCCGCAACAACGCGACGCCGCCGCCGGGCAGTATCCCTTCCTCGACTGCCGCCCGCGTCGCATGCAACGCGTCGTCGACGCGGTCCTTCTTTTCCTTCACCTCGACTTCGGTAGAGCCACCTACGCGGATGACTGCGACGCCGCCGGCGAGCTTGGCAAGGCGTTCCTGCAGCTTCTCGCGATCATAGTCGGAGGTCGTTTCCTCGATCTGGGCGCGGATCTGCGTGGTACGGCCCTCGATCTCGGCTTTCGAACCCGCACCGTCGATGATGGTGGTGTTCTCCTTCTCGATCGAGACTTTCTTGGCCCGGCCCAGCATGTCGAGCGTGACGCTTTCAAGCTTGATGCCGAGGTCTTCCGAAACGACGGTGCCGCCGGTCACGATGGCGATGTCTTCCAGCATGGCCTTGCGGCGGTCGCCGAAGCCGGGCGCCTTGACGGCAGCAACCTTGAGGCCGCCGCGCAACTTGTTGACGACGAGGGTGGCGAGCGCCTCGCCTTCCACATCCTCGGCGATGATGAGGAGCGGCTTGCCGGACTGGACGACCGCTTCGAGCACCGGCAGCATGGCCTGCAGGTTCGAAAGCTTCTTTTCGTGGATGAGGATATAGGGATCCTCCAGTTCCACGCGCATCTTGTCCTGATTGGTGATGAAATAGGGAGAGAGATAGCCGCGGTCGAACTGCATGCCCTCGACGACCTCGAGTTCCGTCTCGGCCGTCTTGGCCTCCTCGACCGTGATCACCCCTTCATTGCCGACCTTCTCCATGGCCTCGGCGAGATAGCGTCCGATCTCGGTGTCGCCATTGGCGGAAATGGTGCCGACCTGAGCGATCTCGGAATTTTTGGAGATCTTCCTGGCGTTGTTCTTCAATTCCTTCACGACCGCATCGACTGCGAGATCGATGCCGCGCTTCAAGTCCATCGGGTTCATGCCCGAGGCGACGGCCTTGGCACCTTCCCGGACGATTGCCTGTGCGAGCACCGTAGCGGTCGTCGTTCCGTCCCCGGCAAGGTCGTTGGTCTTGGAAGCGACTTCGCGCAGCATCTGCGCGCCCATATTCTCGAACTTGTCCTCGAGTTCGATCTCCTTGGCGACGGAGACACCGTCCTTGGTGATCCGCGGCGCACCGAACGACTTGTCGATAACGACGTTACGGCCCTTCGGACCGAGGGTTACCTTTACGGCATTGGCCAGCACGTCGACACCACGCAGCATGCGCTCGCGTGCGTCGGTCTGGAATTTGACTTCCTTCGCAGCCATTTCTTCACTCCTTAATAGGCAGCTTGTTGACTGTATCTTCGAATTATCAGGCGGCTATCTTCTCGGCGGCCTGCGCCTCGATGATTCCCATGACATCGCTTTCCTTCATGATCAGCAGATCTTCGCCGTCGATCTTGATCTCGGTGCCGGACCACTTGCCGAACAGGATGCGGTCGCCCACCTTGACGTCGAGCGGCTGGATCTGACCCTGTTCGCTGCGCGCGCCGGGACCTACAGCGAGGACTTCGCCTTCCTGGGGCTTCTCCTTGGCAGTGTCGGGGATGATGATGCCGCCTTTGGTCTTCTCTTCGGACTCGACGCGGCGGACGAGAATACGATCATGAAGCGGTCGAAACGCCATGTTTTCCTCCATGGACAAACATTGATGATCTTGTTCCCCATCCCGGACCGGATGACCAATCCGGACGGGTGCGAAGCCTCGTTCGAGCACTTCGCGCGGGATGATCTGGTTGGGCTAAAAATAGATTTCAAGAGGCCCCGGCAAAAAAATTAGCAGCGCTTCGACGCGGCTGCTAACAGACTGGAAAGGAACCCGAATTTCGCTGTGACGTTAAGGTCATGCCGGGGCGCCCCGCAAGATCAGCCGGGAGCCGGCGAATGATATGTAACGGAGATGAAGCATGCGATTTTCATCGGATCTCGAGCGCCAGCTCAACGGTTACGGTCTCACAACCGCGCATATCCTCTACCGCATTCCCGATTTCGAATCCGTCCTGCAGACCTATGTCTGGCAGGATTACGACCTCGCACCGGAATTTCCCCAGATGCGAAAGTTCCTCGATTTCTGGCAGACCAATCTCGACGGGCCACTCCACTCCGTGCGATTCACCCACAAACGGCTGATCGGCCCGAACGAGTGGCGGCAGGTGGACGGCGAATTCAACATTCACTGAGTTCCGGCGTTAAAAGACGCTTGCGCCCTCGCGTTCTGAGGCCGTCGAGATTCATCTGGAGTCTATGACGGCTGCTGCGAGATGGATGATGGCGCTTCTCCTCGCCCTCATCTCTGTGCTTGTCACAGAATCGGGTAGGAGGGAGCCTTGCGGCGTCCCTCCTCCCACACCACCGTGCGTACGGTTCCGTACACGGCGGTTCATGCAGCGTGGTTTAGGCGTCGGAGTTCCCTCTGGAGCGAGATCAGTCCGAGTTGGTCGAAGAAGGCTCGACGGATGGCATAGTTCATGTGGCGTTCCCCGGAGTTCCACCAAGGGCCGCGGCCGTTTCCGGTCGCGTCACGCGCATGCTGTTCCGTCAGGCCGTGTTGCATCATCCGCATAAACCGGGTGGCCGGTCGCTTCCATTGCCGCCACAGGATGCAGCGCAGTTTGCGCCGCAGCCAGCCGTCCAGGTCCCTGGCAACCCTTTCCGCTTCGCTCAGCCGGAAGTAGGCGATCCAGCCGCGCAGGATCGGGGTGAGGTCTTTGACGGTGGCGGCTAGGGTGCGGCCGCGCCCGGCGCGCAACACCGGCTTTAGCTTACCCTTGAACCGCTTCACGCTCGAGACCGCAATCTGCAGACGCGGCCTCTCGTTGGCAGTCATGGTGTAGCCAAGGAAGTTGCGCCTCCACGGTCGGTCGACGGCACTCTTGGCGCCGTTGACCGCGAGCTTCAGCCGTTCGGCAAGGAAGCGGGTGAGCGAAGCCATGACCCGCTCGCCTGCACGCTGCGATCGCACATAGACATTGCAATCGTCGGCGTAGCGGCAGAAGGCATGCCCGCGCCTCTCCAGTTCCTTATCGAGATCGTCGAGCAGGATATTCGACAGCAGCGGCGAAAGCGGGCCGCCTTGCGGCGTCCCCTCGCTGCGAGCCATCGCGATCCCGCCCGTCATCAACCCGGCCTGCAGGTAGCGGCGGATCAGCCGTAACGCCCGCTTGTCCGTGACCTTGCGCGCCACGCGAGCCATCAGCACGTCGTGGTTCACCCGGTCGAAGAACTTCTCCAGATCGAGATCGACCACAAAGCGGCGGCCGTCGGTCGCGTGCGACCGGGCGGCCAGTACCGCGTCATGGGCGCTCCGCCCCGGCCGGAAGCCGTAGGAAGAAGCGGAGAAGTCCGGGTCGAAGATCGGCATCAGCACCTGATGCATCGCCTGCTGAATGAGCCGGTCCAATGCCGTCGGGATGCCCAATTGCCGCATCCCTTTGCCACCGGTTTTGGGGATTTCCACCCCGCGCACCGGCGCCGGCCTGTAACGGTCCGCCAGCAGTTCTTCCCTGATGCGCGGCCAGTGTTCAAGGAGATATGGCTTCAACTGCTCGACGGACATCTTGTCGATGCCCGGCGCGCCCTTGTTCGCCACCACCCGGCGCAAGGCCGCCATCATGTTCTCGCGGCTGAGGATCGTCTCCATCAGTCGCTCGTCTGCCTCCGGTCGTGAGCGTGGGGGCCCTGCCGTGATGTTTGATGCACCCAATGCCTGTCCTCGCGACTTCCGGCCGCGGTTCTCGGCGTGGGCATGGGGCCTCTCAACCCCATCTTCTGCTTCTGTTGCCATCATCGAAAGACCTTGCTCCGTCCGGCACTCCATGTTCAGCCCTTCACCGCTCGGTTGCGGCTACTACGGCCTCTGCTGACTCCTGCCCTCCCATCCCAACATCTCTCGATGCCGGTAGCACACCTGAAACAGGCGGCAGGACGACAGGCCTCCCGAGGTAAGGCGCGTGACCTTCGTGCCATATACCTGGCCCATCTACGACCACACCCTCCGGGTGACATTGGGCTTTGGACTGGATCGCTCCCTCGCCCGGATGCAGCCGCCTCCTATGAGCTTCCTGTTCGTCAGGCCGGCACTTTGCTTACAGCTTCCTTCAGACCCCGCCTCGCGACGACGCCCTTGCTGTTCGGCTAGCGGTTCCCGTCACCAGGGCTCGCAGAGGACTTTCACCTCCAAGTCATCGGACGGATACCACCCCGGCCAATCGGTGCTTGCGCACCACGCGCCATGCTCGGCGCACGATCCAGCAGCGCCGCGTCCGCGGCGCGGGGAGAGTTCTTTCAGACTAAGGACTTGGTCTGGCTGGATCCCTGTGACGAGCACAGGGATGAGGAGATCAAACAAGTAGCGTTGGGTCCCGAATCTCACAAGGCCCTAAGACGGCTTCGCCAGTAATGCCCAGAATGCCAGTAGCGGCGTGTCGACCGATCGCATTGCGTGCCTGATGCCCGGCTCGTTGTAGAACGAGCCGCCGAGGCCCGGTGAAAACCATTCTCCCTCCCCCTGCCGGAATTCTCCCTTCGACAGAACGAGATAGACCTCCTCAGGCGCGTGCTCATGGTCCGGATAACGCACATGCGGCGCCATCAATGTAACTCCGAGCCAGACATCGCTGCGCTCTTCGAGACCGCCAGGTCCGACGATCATCGCGTTCGCATGGCCCTCGAGGAAATTCGCGCTCTCGGAACCGTCGCAACCGGTGCGCCGGCGCCATGCGAGAAAGGGCTCGACTGCCCTGAACCGGTCGATGAGACGTCGCAGCGGCCCGTGTTCCGTTTCGATGGAGAGCGCCGTCTCAAGGTGGGAACACACCGGCAGGCGGCTTCCGTGGCCCCGCCTTTCCACGGCCGGCACCTCGAGCACAGAAGAAATCTGCAGGATCGAGCGGCGCGATTGCGGAGCCTGCGCGAAATGATCGAACGCTTCAAACGCACTGGCGATGAACAACTGAAGGGCATCGCTGCGAGGTGACATTGATAGGTCCTTCTAGGAATGAAAGGTCTGGGGACCTGCCTGGCGTCAGATATCCTTGAGAAGGCGGAGAGCGTCGTAGATCGCGGCGTGGGTGTTGCGCGCCGCGACCGCGTCGCCGATACGGAAGAGCTGGAACTTGCCCTCGGCGTTGCGGACGACCGATTGCGGTTCCCCGGCGATCATTTGGTCGTGCGCGATCTCGCCCAGATTGCTGGAGAAGGGCTTCAGCTCGAAATAGAGTTCATCGAGCGGGATGGTCCCATGATTGACGACCACCTGGTCGAAAGTCCGCTGTTTGGAGATACCCCCGTAGTCGCTGCCGACATGGGCGACCAGTTGATTGCCGCTCTTCTCTACCGCTTCCAGACGGTAGGTGACGGTAAATGTCACATCGAGCTTCTGCAGGGAACGCATGTAAGGCACGAGGTTCATCGCCATGACCTCCGGCGCGAAGGAGCGGTCGGGCGTCATGATCTCGACCCTGGCGCCGGCATTGGCGAGAAATTCGGCGGCCTGCAGAGCGGCGTGGTCGCCAGCGTCATCGAAGATCAGGACGTTGGTGCCCGGCTTTGCGTCGCCGGAAATGATGTCCCAGGCGGACACGACGAGCTCGTTGCCCCTCGACAGCACCTCCGTATGCGGAAGCCCGCCGGTGGCGATGATGACGACGTCAGGATTTTCCGCCTGAATGGCCTCCGCTTCCGCCCATGTGTTGAAATGGAAGGTGACGCCAAGTTTCTCGCACTGGCTCATGCGCCAGTCTATGATGCTGATCATTTCCCGCCGGCGCGGGCTCTGCGCAGTCAGGCGGATCTGGCCGCCCGGATCGCTCGCCGCCTCGAACACAACCACCTCGTGGCCACGCTCCCCCGCCACGCGTGCCGCCTCGAGACCGGCCGGTCCGGTCCCGACGACGACCACTTTCCTGCGACAGTGCGCCTTCGCGATGCTGTGCGGCATCGTCAGCTCGCGTCCGGTCGCAGCATTGTGGATGCAATAGGCGGCGCCCCCCTGGTAGATGCGGTCGAGACAGTAGTTCGCACCGACGCAGGGGCGAATGTCGTCCTCCCGCTTCTCGATGATCTTGCGGACGATGTGCGGATCGGTCATGTGGGCGCGGGTCATCCCGACCATGTCGACCTTGCCGGACGCAATCGCGTGGCGCGCGGTCGCGACGTCAGGGATTTTCGCCGCATGGAAGGTCGGGAAGTTCGTCGCTGCGCGTATCTCGCCGGCGAAGTCGAGATGCGGCGAATTGGCCATGCCCTGAATAGGGATCACATCCGTCAGTCCGGGGTCGGTATCGATATGGCCGCGAATGATGTTCAGGTAGTCGATAAGTCCGCTTTCCTTGAGGCGTTTCGAGATCTCAAGGCCTTCCGCCTTGTCCGTCCCCCCGGGAAGGCATTCATCGGCCGTGTATCGCACGCCCAGGATGAACTCGTCTCCGACACGTGCCCGGACCGCCTTCAGGACGTCGAAACAGAAGCGCATGCGGTTGTCGAGCGAGCCGCCGTAGGGACCATCGAGTTCGTTCGTCAATGGCGAGGCGAACTGGTCGATGAGGTGACCATAGGCCTCGAGTTCGACGCCATCCATTCCGCCGGCCTTCATGCGCTCCGCCGCATCGGCAAAATCCTTGATGATCCTGTCGATATCCCAGTCTTCGATCTTCTTGGGGAAGGCGCGATGCGCCGCTTCGCGGTGATGCGAGGGAGCGACGACCGGAAGCCAGTCTCCCTTGTCCCACCGCGTGCGCCGGCCGAGATGGGTGAGCTGGATCATGATCGCCGCCCCCTCCTCGTGCACGGCGTCGGTCATCTCCCTGATCCACGGCACGATCTCGTCCCTGTAGGCGAGCAGATTGTTGAAGACCGGCGGGCTGTCCTTCGAGACGGCCGCCGAACCGGCGGTCATCGTCATCGCCACGCCGCCCCGCGCGCGCTCCACCGTATAGGCTCGATAGCGCTCCTTCGGCATGCCGTCCTCCGGATAGGCCGGCTCGTGTGCCGTCACGATGATGCGGTTACGCAGCGTCAGGTGCTTCAGCTGGTACGGTTGAAGGAGGGGGTCGTTCGGCATCTGGGGGCTCCGGCTTGGTCGTGTCAGCAGCCTAAGTGGAAATGTACATATGTGTCAATAAATCAGGCATTGCAGTCAGGGCCGACGACACTGATGTACATTTTTCTTGCGGGGTATCCTTCGATTTGCTAAATAGCGACGATGGAGCAGATCACGAGCGACAGCGGCTGGCGCGGTTCCCCGGATGTCTGGCTTGGAGCGGCCTACGAATCCCTGCTCGATGCCGGCATCGATGCGGTGAAGATCCAGCCGCTTGCGAAGAAGCTCAATCTGTCGCGGACGAGCTTCTATTGGTTTTTCAAGGACCGCGAGGAACTGCTCGACAGGCTCGTGTCGCGCTGGCGCGAAAAGAATACCGGCAATCTGGTAAGACAGTCCGAGGCCTATGCCGAGACGATTGCCGAAGCGATGCTCAACGTTTTCGACTGCTGGCTTGATGGCAGCCTGTTCGATTCGCAGTTCGAGTTCGCGGTGCGAAGCTGGGCCCTGCAGTCGCCTGAAATTCTTGCGGAAGTCCAAAGCGCCGATCAGCAGCGACTCGACGCGCTCACGCGCATGTTCCTGCGGTTCGGGCATGACGAGGCGAGGGCCGATGTGCGTGCGCGCACGATCTATCTCGTGCAGATCGGCTATATCTCGATGCAGACGAAGGAAGACGTATCCGTGCGGATGAAGCGCATCCCGGAATATGTGGAGATATTCACCGGACAAGCACCGGAGCAGAGAGAGCTTGACCGCTTCTTCGCCCGGCATGGCTACTCCGGATAGCGACAAAGGAGGATAAAGAACGAGCGAGGCAGGAGCGGGTATACGCGGCACCCTGCTCTTCCGATAGGACGCCGCAAAAAAGAAAAGGGAACAGTGTAATGGAAAAACTGCTTGCGTCGACATGTCTGATGCTTGGCCTCCTCGCAGGAGCATCGGTATCGAATGCCGCCGAGTGCGGGAGCGTCACCATTGCCAGCATGAACTGGCAGAGTGCCGAGGTCCTCTCCAACCTCGACAAGTTCATTCTCAATGAAGGCTATGGCTGCAGTGCCGAGATCACGATCGGCGATACCGTGCCGACAATCACTTCCATGGCGGAAAAGGGCCAACCCGATATCGCGCCCGAAGCATGGATCGACCTCCTGCCCGATGTCGTAAAGAAAGGCCAGGACGACGGTCGTATCGTCACGGTCGGTTCCCCGCTGCCGGACGGCGGCGTACAGGGGTGGTGGATCCCCCAATACCTCGCCGACGCACACCCCGACATCAAGACGATCGGCGACGCGCTGAAGCACCCCGAGCTCTTTCCTGCCTCCGAGGACCCCAGCAAGGGCGCGATCCTGAACGGGCCGCAGGGCTGGGGCGGCACGGTGGTGACGACGCAGCTTTTTAGCGCCTTCGACGGCGAGAAGGCCGGCTTCACCCTGGTCGACACCGGCTCTGCCGCCGGCCTGGACGGCGCCATCGCCAAGGCCTATGAACGCGAGGAGGGTCTTCTTACCTATTACTGGTCTCCTACCGCCCTCCTCGGCAAATACAAGATGGTCAAGCTGGACCCCGGCGTGCCCCATGACGCGGCCGAATGGAAACGCTGCAACACCGTAGCGGATTGCCCCGACCCCAAGCCGAATGCATGGCCGGTCGACACGATCGTGACGCTGGTTGCCAAGCCCTTCTCCGAGCGGGTCGGCCCCGAGGTCATGGACTATCTGACCAAGCGCTCCTGGAGCAACGAGACCGTCAGCCAACTCATGGCCTGGATGACCGACAATCAGGCCAGTGGTGAAGAAGGTGCGAAGCGCTTCCTCGAAGAGAACGAGGACATGTGGTCGAAGTGGGTCTCGCCTGAAGCCGCCGAGAAGATCAAAGCGGCTCTCTGACGGCCTTGCGCCGTGCGGCGTGCAAGATGCACGCCGCATCCACTGCCAAGGGGCAAGGAAATCAGTGGGCGGAACAAGTCGGGCGGGCTGTCCATTTGATGTTCATGAAGAACATCATCCTTGTCGCAGCCGCCCTGTCATTGGGCCTCCATTTCACCGCCAGTGCTGAAGACCTTCAGCCGGAAGCCATCAACAATGCTTCGATTGCCTCGATCGCGCCGGAACGGCCGCCGAAGGAACCGCCTCACCCGGATCCGGCCATCGTCCATCTCCAGATTCTTCTGGATCGCGCGGGGTCCTCTCCCGGGGTGATCGACGGCTACTACGGCGAGAATGTCACCAAGGCCGTCGCGGGATTCGAGGCCATGCAGCGTCTTCCTGTCGATGGAAAGCTGGACCCTGAGGTCGTCAGCCGGCTTCCGCAGGACCAGCCTGTCATCCAGTCCTATGCCATCACGGAAGAGGACACCAAGGATCTCGTCGACGAGATCCCCGACGACTATTCCAAGCAGGCCAAGATGGATCACCTGGGCTATACGAGCGTCGAGGAGAGATTGTCCGAGCGGTTTCACATGGACATCGACCTTCTGAAGGCGCTGAATCCAGGTGCGTCGTTTACCGTCGGTGAGACAGTTTGGATTGCAAAGCCCGGCGTCGCAAAGGAAGGCGCGGTCAAAAGGATAGAAGTGCGCAAGCGAACGGGGCAAGTTCTGGCATTCGCCGAAGATGGTTCGCCGCTCGCTGCGTATCCCGCCTCCATCGGCAGCGAAGGGTCCCCCTCCCCCACGGGCATCCACAAGGTCAAGGGGGTCGCGCGAATGCCCCCTTACGAATACGACCCCGACGTCAACTTCAAGCAGGGCGACAACGACAAGGCCCTGACGCTTCCCAAAGGCCCCAATAACCCGGTGGGAACCGTCTGGATCGATCTGACGGAGCCTACCTATGGAATCCACGGCACGCCCGAACCGTCCTTGATCGATAAAGCTCAGTCACACGGGTGCGTTCGCCTGACGAATTGGGACGCGGAGGAACTTGCGGCGATGGTCAAGCCAGGGGTGGTCGCCGAGTTCACCGACTGAACCTTCGCACCCTCATGTGTCGCAAGACCCGGCCGAAGCGATCTGGGAGGAGCCGGATGTCGCACCGTTGTTCGAGAGCTTTCACCCGGCCGGGTGAGCAGCGCTTGTGTTTCCAAATGCCGTCTACCCAAGAGCTGACCTCCTTGGGTAGACGGTGACTGGACTCCAAGTCCCCTCACCTAATCTGACTTCATTGTCAAAATTGCGCGATAAATGTCCGCATCTCGGGCAATCGCACCAGGAAAGTGGTTTACGGTTTTCCGTCAAAGCGTGAGAGCGTCCGGCCGACGTTTGGCGGCCGATGCTACCGCCAGGAAGGCTCCCATACCTACCGCGCCGAGGCAGGCATTGGCCAACAAGGCGACATCGGTGCCGAAACGTTCCATCAGGACGGAGAAGACAAAGGGTGCCAACGCGCCTGCCGCCAGCCGTGCGGCGGCCATTCTTCCCGTAATCGCACCATAGCCGGCCGATCCGAACAGCCAGAGCGGAAGCGATCCCTGCGCAATGCTGTTGATGCCCGATCCGAGACCGAGACAGATCGCGAAGGCCACAGCCCCTGGCAACCAGGTTCCGGAAAGACCGAGGACGACGACACCCGCCACGATGAGCGTGGCCGACAGGGTCGCGAGCATGGGCGGCAGCAAGTTTGCGCCGAATGTCATGTTGATGAGCCTGCTTAGAACCTGTGACGGTCCGAAGAGCGAGCCGATCATCACGGCTGCCGCCCCGAAGCCGATCGTTCCCAGCATCGGAACCATATGCGTCAGTATCGCGGAAAGTGTGAACCCCTGTAGGGCAAAGGCCAACGAGACAAGAAGCATGCCACGCCGCCTTGCCTGTGCCGGAAGCGCGCCGGCAATCGCTTCCCGGTTCAGGCCGGCAGATTCGATCGCTGCAGGCGTCCGGCTTCGCATGATCCAGCGATGCAGCGGGAGACAGACAAGCAGGTTCAACACCGCATAAGCAATGTAGATTTCTCGCCACGAGAGAAACTCTCCAAGACTCGCGGCAATCGGCCAGAAGATCGTCGAAGCGAAGCCCCCGATCAACGTCAGATAGGTGATGCTGCGTGAAGCCGCCTTGGGACGGATTTCCACAAGTGCCGCAAAGGCTGCCTGATATTGCACCATGCCGGAGGCCACTTCCAGGAGGACTATGGCGATGGCAAACACAGCCGTCGAGGGAGACCAGGCGCATAGCAAAAGAGCCAGAGCGGAGACGGCCGAGCCGGAAGTCATGATCGTCGCGGCGCCGAACCGGTCCATCCATCTTCCAACGAGCGGAGCCGATAGGCCGCCCACCAGCAGCGAAGCGGAAAACACGCCGAACACTTGCTCGACGGTCAGGCCGAGGTCGTGTGCCATTGCGGGCGCAAGGATGCTGAAGCTGTAATAGAGCGTGCCATAGCCGATGATCTGGGTGACGCCGAGTGCGGCGACGATGCCCGCGGGGACCCCGGACTTCATATCAGCCGTTCCCGCCTTCGGCCGGCGTGGAGGATGCCACGCGACACGGGTTTGGCCCGTTCAGTGATGCACGTACGCTGGCGTGTCCGACACAACAGTCCTCCATCAGGAACTTCACAAGATCGGCAAGGGCGTCGTAGCTGGCGCTGTAGACGATCGAGCGCGATTCGCGCCTCTGCGTGATCAATCCGGTCCGCTCCAGCTCCTTCAGGTGGAAGGAGACGTTCGAGGGTGAGACGCCCATCTTTTCTGCTATCGCACCCGCAGCCATGCCGACCGGTCCCGCGACGACGAGTGTTCTCACAATTCCCAGGCGCGTCTCCTGCGACAGGGCGGCGAACGACGATCGGGCTTGTCGCTCTTCCATATTTCAATCTTCCTACAATAATCAAATTAATGCGTAGCCGACCTGACGCAGATCGACAAGTCCGAAGTGAGATCACGGTTCCTGACCTTCAAATCCTTGATCCGCGCAAGCCATGGAACGATCGGCCTGCCGATTTGTTTTCACACATCTGGTTCGGAGATAAAGGAGATTACAATGAGGGTACTCGCTACGATCTTTACAGCAATTTCGATTGCGGGCCTCGCATCCGGTTCAGCCACGGCCGCCTGCAAAGATGGGACTTCAACGGACACCACCGCTTCCATCAATGCTGAAAAGCCGGGGATAGCCAAGGACGGAACCAAGGCCCCGCTGGAAACCGAGAACAATGCTGCCAGCAAGGACGGTCAGACGATGCCTCTGGCTAACCAACAGGGCGGAGGAGACAAGAACCTCGCTACGTCGCAGCAGGACGCCGAAGCTCAGCAGTCAGGCGAGCAGGCAGCCGCCGCGAAGTCTGACGATTGCGTCGTCGAATGAAGCCAACGGCCATCCGAGCCGGGCTGGCTGACGGCGCCTAAGTCGAAGCCGTTTGCAGCTCCCGGGTGGTCTCGCCACTGACGCGGTTGGATGAATGCCGGCCAGCTGGCTCTTGCATGGAGCACCGGCCGGCATCGGCGCTGACCCGCCGGCGAACGCGCCGCAGCGCCCGAAAACAAAATCCTGGCGCTGCCTTGACCCTGACATCGTTGGAAGATGCATGCTGTGGCGGTTTCGTGAAGCAAGGGTGTTTCCATGTACAGTCTCAGCATATCCGATATGACCTGCAGCCACTGCGCCGGCACCGTCGAGAAGGCGGTGAAATCGGTCGATCCGAACGCCAAGGTCACCGTCGACCTCCTGGCGAAAACCGCATCTATCGAGTCCGACATTGGTTCCGCTGCCTTTGTCGCCGCCATCGAGGATGCCGGCTACAAGGCGTCCGCCAGCAACGCCTGCTGCAGCCGAGGGGCCTGAACTCCGTGCAACGCTAGAGCAGTTCAGTGTTTCATTGAAGCACTGAACTGCTCTAAATCTTTAGAGCGACGCGCTTCCGGGCCGAAAACCGTCCTCACTTTCCTGGAACTGCTCTAAGCCTCCCCCTACGGTTTGTGCGCCCGGAAGAAAACGCACAAAGACGCTTGACCTTCCCATTATTGGAAGGAATATGAAGGGTGCAGTTTGGAAAGGACGTTCCGATGACTGCACTGAAAAAGATCGAAAAATCCGCACCGCTTCCGGTTTCCACCGACTTCGGCATCGAGGGCATGACCTGTGCCTCCTGCGTCCGACGCGTCGAAAAGGCGATCATCGCGGTGCCGGGCGTCGCGTCCGCGAATGTCAACCTGGCGACGGAACGGGCAACGGTTCAGTTCGATGGAGAACCGGACACGCTTGCGGTTCTCCACGCGATCGAGAATGCCGGCTACGCGCCGAGGATCGCCACTGAGGAACTCCAGATCGAGGGCATCACCTGCGCCTCCTGTGTTTCTCGCGTAGAGAAGGCGCTGAAGGCCGTCCCCGGCGTTGCGGATGCAGCCGTTAATCTTGCGACGGAGAAGGCGACCGTGCGCTTGATTTCCGGGACCGTCGATCTGTCCGTCCTCGAAGCTGCGGTCCGGGGTGCCGGATACGAGGTTCGCAAGGCCAAGCCTGCCGAGGCTTCGGCAGGAGACGAGGACCATCGCGCAGCCGAGCTCGGCTCTCTCAAATCCGCGGTGACGATCTCGGCGCTGATGACCCTTCCGCTCTTCCTGCTCGAAATGGGGTCACACTTCATTCCGGGCGTCCATGAGTTCATCATGGGCACGATCGGCATGCGAAACAACCTGTACCTTCAGTTTGTGCTCGCCACGCTCGTCCTCTTCGGACCGGCGCTGCGATTCTTCCGGAAGGGCGTGCCGAATCTTCTGCGCTGGACGCCCGACATGAACTCGCTTGTCGTCCTCGGGACCACGGCCGCATGGGGCTATTCGGTCGTTGCGACCTTCGTTCCCCGAGTTCTGCCTTCGGGAACGGCGAATGTCTACTACGAGGCGGCCGCCGTCATCGTCACCCTGGTTCTCCTCGGCCGCTATCTGGAAGCACGGGCGAAGGGTCGCACGAGCCAGGCGATCAAGCGGCTCGTCGGCCTGCAGCCGAAGACGGCTTTCGTCTTGCGCGGCGGCGAATTCGTCGAGGCGCAAATCAGCGAGGTCGTTGCCGGTGACGTCATCCGCATTCGGCCGGGTGAGAAGATCCCTGTGGACGGTACGGTCATCGACGGCAGCTCCTATGTCGACGAATCGATGATCACCGGTGAACCCCTTCCCGTCCAGAAGACGGCCGACAGCGCAGTGGTCGGCGGCACGATCAACAAGACCGGGTCCATTACCTTCAAGGCCACCAAGGTCGGCAGCGACACGCTGCTTGCGCAGATCATCAACTTGGTCGAAACCGCCCAAGGCTCGAAGCTGCCGATCCAGGCCCTGGTCGACAGGGTTACCGGATGGTTCGTTCCGGCGGTAATTCTCGCAGCGGTGCTGACTTTTGCCGCCTGGTATACTTTCGGCCCCTCGCCTGCGCTCTCATTCGCCCTCGTGAATGCCGTAGCGGTCCTGATCATCGCCTGCCCCTGTGCGATGGGCCTGGCGACGCCGACCTCGATCATGGTCGGTACCGGCCGCGCCGCCGAACTCGGCATCCTGTTCCGCAAGGGAGAGGCTCTCCAGAGCCTGCGCGATGCCAATGTGGTCGCGCTCGACAAGACCGGGACTTTGACGAAGGGCCGCCCGGAACTGACCGACCTCGTCGCTGCAGAGGGCTTCGAGGCCGACGAAGTGCTTTTCCTCGTCGCGAGTCTCGAAACGCTTTCCGAGCACCCGATCGCGGAGGCCATCGTGTCGGCGGCAAAGTCCAAAGGGATCGCAACGGCCGCGGTCAACGGCTTCGAAGCGACGCCCGGCTTTGGCGTAAGCGGATCGGTATCCGGGCGGCAGGTGCTGGTCGGCGCGGACCGCGCGCTCGCCACGAACGGGATCGACGTTTCCGGTTTCTCAACCGAGGCCGAGCGGCTCGGCGCCAGCGGTAAGTCGCCGCTCTATGCGGCCATCGACGGACGGCTGGCGGCGATCATCGCAGTGTCGGATCCGGTCAAGGAAACGACGCCTCAGGCGATCAGGTCCCTGCACGAGCTCGGCCTCAAGGTGGCGATGATCACCGGGGACAACCGCCGCACCGCCGAGGCGATCGCCAGAAAGCTCGGCATCGACGAGGTCGTCGCCGAGGTCTTGCCGGAAGGCAAGGTCGAGGCGATCAGAAAGCTTCGGCAGGGCGGCCGGTCGGTCGCGTTCATCGGCGACGGCATCAATGATGCGCCGGCTCTCGCCGAAGCGGATGTCGGCATCGCAGTCGGGACGGGAACCGACATCGCGATAGAAAGCGCCGACGTCGTGCTGATGTCCGGCGACCTGAACGGCGTTGCGAAGGCGATCGCGCTAAGCAAGGCGACGATCCTGAACATCAAGCAGAATCTGTTCTGGGCATTCGCCTACAACGTCAGTCTCATACCGGTCGCAGCCGGCGTCCTTTACCCGGTGAATGGCATCCTGCTTTCGCCGATTTTCGCGGCAGCGGCCATGGCGATGTCGAGCGTTTTCGTCCTCGGCAATGCGCTGCGGCTGAAATCGGTCAACCCGGCCTGAAGACGTAGATGCGAGGGCGATCGGCTGCGGCCGCAAGCCACGCTCGCAGAAAAGGAGAAACAGATGAATATCGGCGAAGCCTCCAAAGCCAGCGGCGTCTCCTCCAAAATGATCCGCTACTACGAACAGATCGGGCTTATCAGTCCCGCCCTTCGAACCGCGTCCAGTTATCGGACTTACGGCGACAACGACGTCCATACGCTTCGCTTCGTGCGCCGGGCACGCGATCTGGGATTCTCGGTGGAGCAGATCAAGGAACTCCTTGCTCTCTGGCGCGATCGGTCCAGGGCGAGTTCCGACGTCAAGGCGGTCGCCCTCGAACACATCGCGGAACTGGAACGCAAGATAGCCGCCATCCAGGAAATGACGCGAACTCTCAAGCATCTCGCGGGCCATTGCCACGGCGACGATCGGCCGGACTGCCCGATCATCGAGGAAATCGCGAACGGGTCCGCCCAAGTGAATACGGAGGTCAATCCCCGCTTCGGCGTCGCCTCGCTGAAATAGCGTCCAATTCGGAACGGAGACTTTGATGGAAGGTCAACAAGAGCATGGGGATCGACACCACCATCACCACCATAATGCCCAGGACGAGAACCCGGCTCGCGCGCAAAAGCATGCGGTCGCCAATCAGACAGAGGGAGCGATCTACACCTGCCCCATGCATCCGCAGGTGAGATTGGTCGGCCCCGGGAACTGCCCGATCTGCGGCATGGCGCTGGAGCCGGAAATCGTGACCGCCGAAACAGGTCCGAGCCCGGAACTCGCCGACATGCGTCGGCGGTTCTGGATCAGCCTCGTCCTGGCGATGCCTGTGCTGACACTGGAGATGGGCGGCCACCTCTTCGATCTTCATATGTTGCTCACACACCAAACGTCGAACTGGCTGCAGCTTGTCCTTGCCACGCCGGTGGTCCTGTGGGGCGGCTGGCCATTCTTCGAAAGGGCATGGCGGTCCATCATCGCGCGACACCTCAACATGTTCACGCTGATCGCCATGGGCACGGGAGCGGCCTGGGTCTACAGTGTCGTCGCAACAACAGCGCCCGGCCTGTTCCCGGCAACGTACCGTTCCGGCGGCGGAGCGGTTGCGGTCTATTTCGAAGCGGCTGCCGTGATTACGGTGCTGGTGCTTCTCGGCCAGGTTCTGGAGTTGCGCGCCCGGGAACAGACGGGCGGCGCCATAAGGGCGTTGCTCGACCTCGCGCCCAAGACCGCTCGCCGCATCGAAGGTGAAGGGAACGAAGTGGACGTACCGCTGGAAGCCGTGTCCGTCGGTGATCGGCTGCGCGTACGGCCGGGCGAGAAAGTGCCTGTGGACGGCACCCTCATCGAAGGCCGCAGTTCGGTGGACGAGTCGATGATCACGGGCGAATCCATGCCGGTCACCAAAGAAGCCGGCGCTCACCTCATAGGCGGTACGATGAACAAGACGGGTGGCTTCGTCATGGAGGCGGACAAGGTGGGACGCGATACCATGCTGTCGCGGATCGTGCGGATGGTCGGCGAAGCGCAGCGCTCGCGCGCGCCTATCCAGCGTTTGGCCGATGAGGTCTCCGGCTGGTTCGTCCCAGCCGTCATCGCGATCGCCGTCACCGCCTTCGCCACCTGGATGTGGTTCGGACCGGAGCCGCGGCTCACTCATGGCCTTGTCGCCGCTGTCGCTGTGCTCATCATCGCCTGCCCCTGCGCCCTCGGTCTTGCCACGCCGATGTCGATCATGGTCGGCGTAGGGCGCGGAGCGCGGCTTGGCGTGCTCATCAAGAATGCGGAGGCACTGGAGCGGTTCGAGAAAGTGGACACGCTGGTGGTCGACAAGACAGGAACGCTCACCGAGGGCAAGCCCAGGGTGACGTCGATCGTCGCGACCGAAGGGCTGCCCGAGGACGAGCTTCTCCGATTGGCCGCAAGCCTCGAAAGGGCGAGCGAGCATCCGCTGGCAGAAGCAATCGTCGACGCCGCGGCGGCGCGCGGCCTGTCCCTCGGCAAGGCGGAGGATTTCGACAGCCCGGTCGGCGAAGGCGTCACGGGTTCGGTCGACAGCCGGAAGCTTATCATCGGCAGTCACCGGATCATGGAAGAAGAAGCCGTCGATGTGTCGGCCCTCACGAACGAAGCCGAACGGCTTCGCGGCGAAGGAGCAACCGTCATCTTCGTGGCCATCGAGGGGCGCGTCGGCGGTCTCTTCGCGATTTCCGATCCCATCAAGGCGACGACCCCCGACGCCATGCGAACATTGATGAATGAAGGTATCCGAGTCGTCATGCTCACCGGGGACAACAGGACGACCGCCAATGCCGTCGCGCGCAAGCTCGGGATCGAAGAGGTCGAGGCCGAGGTGCTTCCGGATCGCAAAAGCGAAATCGTTGCGCGCCTGCGTCAGCAGGGGCGTATCGTCGCCATGGCTGGGGACGGTGTCAACGACGCGCCCGCGCTCGCCGCGGCCGATGTCGGGATTGCTATGGGTACCGGGACGGACGTGGCGATCGAAAGCGCAGGCGTGACCCTCCTCAAAGGAGACCTCCAGGGAACCGCACGGGCACGGCAGTTGAGCCATGCGACGATGAAGAACATCCGGCAGAACCTGTTTTTCGCCTTCTTATACAACGCTGCGGGAGTCCCGGTCGCCGCAGGCATTCTCTATCCTGCCTTCGGTCTCCTGCTCTCACCGATCATCGCGGCGGCGGCAATGGCGTTATCCTCGGTGAGCGTAATCGCCAATTCTCTGAGACTGAGAGGCGTCCGGATATAGCTGACGTAAGCGCATCAGAAGCCTAGAACGGATTTAGCGCCGAGGGTGGCCGCCGCAAGGAAGACGTATCGGCCTGTCTTGGCGATGGCGACGAGGATCAGGAAGGACCAGAGCGGCTCACGCAACACGCCGGCGATCACGGTAAAGGCGTCGCCGAAAAGGGGCATCCAGGAGAAAAGGAGTGTCCAGCGGCCATATCGCCGGTACCATCCGCCTGCCCTCTCCAGCGACGCCTCCTTCACCGGGAACCACGGCCTGTCGTGAAAACGGTCGATGAACCTCCCGAGGAACCAGTTGCATACGGCTCCGAGGATATTGCCGGCGCTCGCCACGGCAATAAGTGCCACGAGCGAGAACTTGCCGGAAGCGAGCAGCCCCACCAGCAACGGTTCGGACTGGAACGGCAGGACGGTGGCCGCCCCAAAGGCGACGAGGAAGAGGCCGGCGTAAGCTGCGGTCATGGGCGCTCAGGTCTCTTCACTGATCGACATCATCATAAAACTATCGGTTCTGCTCATCACATCGTCTCTACCAGAAGCGGCGCTCGGGGCTTCCCTGCGGCTGCATGGCCGGCGCCCATGCAGCCGCAGGTGTGCGCGCGCGGCCCAACTCTGCAAGCACAGCTGGCACTCCGGAACAAGAGCGGCTCTCCGACAATTGTGCAGGGGTGAGAACATCCTTCTTATCGCCGAGGGACGTCCTGCCGACGCCCCTCGATATCAGGAGTTGAGCGATGAAAATTGCGCAGATCGCACCCCTTGCAGAACGCGTCCCGCCGAAACTTTACGGAGGCACGGAGCGAATCGTCCATTGCCTTACCGAAGAACTCGTAAGACTGGGCAATGACGTGACCCTTTTTGCCAGCGGCGATTCGCTTACAAGTGCCGAGCTGGTGCCCTGTTGCGATGTCGCGCTCAGGCTCAATCCGCGAGTGCAGGATTTCCTTCCCCATCACATCGCGATGCTGGAAGAGGTCCGCCGTCGCGCGCCTCAATTCGACGTTCTGCATTTCCATATCGAATTCCTGCATTTTCCCCTGATCAGAGATTTCGCCGACAGGACGGTGACGACACTTCATACACGCCTCGATCTGCCCGATCTGCAGCCTTTCTATCTGGCCTTCCCGGATATCCCCTTGGTCTCGATATCGCAGCATCAGCGAGTGCCGATGCCTCCGGTCAACTGGAGGGGCACTGTGCTGCATGGACTGGACCCGACGATCTTGTCGCTGCGGGAAGGACGATCTGGCGAATATCTGGCATTCCTCGGGCGCATTGCACCGGAGAAGGGTCCCGACCGCGCGATCGAAATCGCCGCACGGTCCGGCATGCCTCTGAAGATCGCTGCGAAGATCGACGCCCAGGACCGCGCCTATTGGGAAGCAGTCGTCGAACCTCTCATCGCAAGCCATTCCAATGTCGAATACATCGGCGAGATAGACGAAAGCCAGAAGGCGGACTTCCTCGGCAATGCGGCAGCACTCCTTTTTCCGATAAACTGGCCGGAACCTTTCGGCCTGGTGATGATCGAGGCGATGGCCTGCGGCACTCCGGTGCTTGCCTTCCGCTATGGCTCGGCGCCGGAGGTGATCGACGACGGTGTGTCGGGGATCCTGGTCGACACGGTCGAGCAAGCGGTCGAAAGCCTCGAACGCGTGCTGGAACTCGACAGGCGCAAGGTTCGCGAGAGCTTCGAGAGACGGTTCACCACCGAACGGATGACACGCGATTATCTCGATATTTACCAGAACCTTCCGGGTGTCCTGAGGCAGACCGCCCCCACCCCGCAAGGCGAGCCCAAGAAAGTCGGCCTCGAGGCGGCATGAGGAGCGCATCGGACGGCGGATAAGATTTTCTGCCACGCCCCTGACGGACCACGTCTGACGCGAACAATGCGATCGCGTCAGGCGTTATCGGTTCATGAAGGCTCGCCCCACCGATGCCATCCGAACAGGCGGCCGGCGCGACAGGAAGGACGCTCCATCGATCGGTGCTCTCGCCGATGCGCTCGTCGCCGGTGCGGCCCGGCAACCGTCTTTGTCGCTCGGCGAATTGCTGCTCCTGATCGGCGATCGGAGTTTCGGCGCCGTTCTGGTCCTGGCGGCAGGCGCAAACCTCTCTCCGGCCGGGGTGATCCCGGCAGCGTCCACGCTGCTCGCGGCGGTCGTCGCCTTCGTTTCGCTGCAGATCGTCGCCGGCCAGCGGCATATCTGGATGCCGCGGTTTCTGCGCCGGAAGACCCTCCCTCGCCGGCTTGTCGAAGGGACGGGCAGGACGATCAAAAAGTGGTCTCTCTGGCTGGATCCATGGCTGACCCGCGGACTGCGCCCCTTGACTCAGCGGCCCTTCGACCGGCTCGCCGGCTTGATTTGCATCCTCTTGGCCGTACCCGTTCCCCTTCTCGAATTCGTCCCCTTTCTAACGAACGTTCCAATGACCATTGTTGCCATCTTCGGCCTCGGACTGTTGGTCAGAAACGGGTTCGTCATGGCGCTCGGCTTCAGCGCAAGTCTCGTCGTCGCCTATTTGGCCTACCGGCTTCTGACGTCATGAGACCGGTGGCTTAGTCATTGGTGTCAAACCGGATTTTTCTTCCGGGCCGGAAGAGCCGGGAGCAAGATTAAAGTCGCAATGTACCGGGAACGTCCAAGAGCCCGGAGCGTTTTCGAATATGTGGCAGCCGGCTGGCGTCCCGAAATCTCAAGACCTGGAGTACAGCCATGGAACTGACGAACGCACGTAAACTTGCGACCGAGTACCTGCGCCTCGGCGGCCATCGCCGGGTAGTGATCGACGATAACCAGACCTCGATCAGGAATTGGGAAAACGAGCCCGAGGAGGCGGAGGACTTCTGGAAGAGCAACATCGAGACGCTGTCGCCGCAGATGCAGCGCGAAGTGGAACTCCTCCTTCCGACGATCAATCGTGCCTGAGGCGCTTGGAACCGAAATCGCGATCCGGAATTGTAATCCGTGAACGCGCCTGCGGAAGCGATGGACATGAATCTTGCCTCAGAACTGTTGGTGGATCTAACGCCCCCCGCCACATCCGCCTGGTGGACCCAGCACCGTGGCGATACACCCGTCGTCGCGACCGCCATTCATGACGGTCATGCCACGCGCGCCGCAGTGCGGCGCATGTTCGCTATTTCCGAAGAAGAACGCCTGCGGGAGGAGGACCCCTTCACCGAGTTCCTGATCCGCGACTTCGCCAACCGGATCATCGTCCATCGTTCGCGGTTCGAAGTCGACGTCAACCGTCCCCGCGGCGGCGCAGTCTACCTGCGGCCGGAACAGGCCTGGGGTCTTCAAGTATGGGCGGAAGAACCGCCGCAGGCCTTCGTCGATGCATCCCTTTCCGTGCACGACGAGTATTATGAGATGCTGGCATCGTTCCTTGCCGGTATCGAACGCTGCCACGGACGCTTCGTCGTCCTCGACGTCCACAGCTACAATCACCGCCGTGCCGGGCCTGAAGCGGAGCCGACGCTTTCGACCGATGCGCCGGACATCAATATCGGCACCATCTCGATGGACCGCAGACAATGGGCGCATGTGGTCGACAGCTTCATGGCGGCGCTTCGCTCCTTCGATTTTCCCGGCGGACCATTGGACGTGCGCGAAAACATCGCCTTCCAGGGGCGAGGCGAGCAGACGCGCTTCATCCATGAGCACTTCCCCGACACGGGCTGCGCCATTGCCGTCGAATTCAAGAAGGTCTTCATGGAGGAATGGACGGGCGAGCCGCGCCCCGAGGTGCTCTTAGCGCTCAGAAGATTGCTCGCCTCGACGCTGCCGGCACTTATCGACGCTTTGGAGCGAGGTCGATGAAGCTTGCGCGCGCACCCATCCAGTTAGAGGCCGATCCACCCGACTGGCTGGCGGATGCGTTGGCCGCAGTCGAGGCAGGCAGAGCCGTGCGCAAGGAGTTCGAAGGCGGCGGACGCCTCCACATCGACCGCGCCCTGCCCTTTCTCTGCGTGCATTTATCAGGCAGCGACGAGGCACCTGTGGCGCGCGAAGTGGTCCGCGCGAACGCCTCTCACCTGCTCGCACCGGACGCTGCCACGGCGAAACCTATCGTCGCCGCCGTCGGAAAACTGCTCGAGCGTCGCTTCGGCGCCTTCATGGTGCTCGAAATGGACGAACTCGCCCAGGATGAGCTCCTGACCGACAATGCTCCTTTGCTGCCGCCCTTCAAGGTCGAAGTGATGGCCGGCGCCGAGGGAAATATCCGAGCCGCAGCAATGGCATTCGTCGACGCCGTCGAAGCGATCCCCGCGAAGTTCCGAACGCCGCGGGTCGAGCTCCATGAATGGCCGCAGGAATCCGCACTGGAGGGAGAGACGCTCGATCTGCCATTCCCTTCGATGCGGGTTCGTTTCGCACCGGTCTACCGGCAGCACAATTCCGGCCGGATCTTCCCGGAAGTGCGCGAGCGACTGATCGCGAGCATCTTCGATGCCACCTTGCACGCCTTCTCTGCCTTCGCCCGCTCGACGCGCAGCCTCGAATTTCCGACCCATCGCGCGCTCGGCAGGAAGGCATTCATCGATGCCGTGGAGCGCACCGACCGCAGCATCGACGAAGTCGCCTCGAGCTTCGATTTTCTTCTCGCGGTCACGCCGATAAACGCGGAAGCCGCCTGGAGCGAATTCGCGGCAAGCGACTTCGCGCGCGCGCCGCGTTTCCTCTACCGGCCTTTGATCATCGAGATCGAAGCCGCAAAGAAGACGCTGTTCTCGATCCCCTTCGATCACCTCGAAGACCCGGTGCTCTACCAGCTCTACCGTGAAAAGCAGCAGGAACTCGATCTGCAGCTGACGATGCTCTCCGCCCGTGAAACGGGGAAGTTCATCGAGTTCGGCCGTGCACTGTACGGTCCCGTCGAGCCGAACCTCCTCAACGCGGCCGAAGAGATCCTCGCCCGCTCCCAGAAGGTCGCCGCGCACCCGCAAGCACCCGCCGAACGCCGTGCCGGCAGCCATTTCGTCGAAATGCGGGCGGGCGAGATGATTGCCGAATATGCCCAGCGCTACGCGGGCTTCGAAGCGCTCGTGGAGGTGCGGGACGATCTTCCCGCCGGGTTGCTGGTTTCGGGAAGGCGGCTCCTGATCGCGCGCAGCACGATCATGGAGCCTGATCGCGTCGATCCGATCCTCAGCCACGAGATCGGCGTTCACCTCCTGACCTACTTCAATGGATCGGCGCAGGGGCTTCGCCTGTTTCGCTCCGGTCTTGCCGGGTATGAAGGAATGCAGGAGGGCCTTGCGGTCTTCGCGGAATATCTTTCGGGGGGAATGACCAGCGAGCGGCTGCGTCTCCTCGCCGCCCGCGTGCTCGCCTGCGCCGCGATGATCGATGGCGCGTCCTTGCCGGAGGTCTACCGCCTGCTCGTCCACGAACACGGATTCCAGAGGCCGGACGCCTTCAATGTTGTTCTGCGCGTTTATCGCGGCGGTGGTCTCGTCAAGGACGCGATCTACCTGCGGGGACTTCTGCAGCTGCTCGATCATCTCGCAGCAGGGGGCGCGCTCGAGCCCTTCTGGATGGGCAAGATCGCCGCTTCCCATTTTGCCGTCATGCAGGAACTGCATGCCCGCGGGCTGCTCGGCGGTCCTTCGGTTCGGCCTATGTTTCTGGATGGTCCGGAAGCGCCGTCGCGGCTTGCCAGAGCGCGCGGGCGGATGGCTCCACTCGATATGCTGCGGCAATAGGAGCGGCCCACATGCGCATCGCTTTTTTCGTCAACTCGATCGAAGGCGAAGCCCCCTATTATACGACGACATGGCTGGCGCTTGCCGCACTCGCGCGCGGTCACGAGGTCTGCTACGTCACGCCGGGCGATTTCGTGCTGCGCCAGGATGACAGTCTGCTGATCCGCGCAACGACGCTGAAAGGCACGAAGCCGAAGAAGCCGGAGACGCTGCTCACAGCGCTCAAGGGCGAGCAGGCGCAGATCAGCACAGTCGATCTGCGTGAGGTGCAGGTACTCTTTCTGCGGAACGACCCTTCCGAAGACGCGGACACGCGGCCCTGGGCGGTTTATGTCGGCACGAATTTTGGGCGGCTCGCCGCCGCGCGCGGCATTCTGGTCGTAAACGACCCGGACGGGTTGTCGCTCGCGCAGAACAAGCTCTATTTTCAGGAGTTCCCCGAGATCATCCGGCCAACCAGCCTGATCTCGAGAAGCATCGAGGAAATCCGCGGCTTCATCGAGAATCATCCGGGCGGGGCTATCCTGAAACCCTTGCAAGGATCCGGCGGCAAGAACGTCTTCAAGATCAACTCCAAGGACGAGGCCAATCTCAACCAGATCTTCGAGGTCGCCAGCGGCGGCGGTTACCTGATCGCGCAGAACTACATTCCCGACGCGGTCGCCGGCGATATTCGTCTGTTCCTGTTGAACGGCAGGCCGCTCGAGCGCGACGGCGTCTATGCCGCCTTCCGGCGCGTTCCTGCCAAGGGCGACGTACGCTCGAACATGCATGTGAGCGGCACGCCCGAAGCCGCGACGGTTACGCCTGAGATCCTCGAGATCGCGGAACGGCTTCGTCCCAAGCTCATCGAAGACGGCATGTTCCTGGTCGGGCTCGATATAGTCGGCGACAAGGTGCTGGAAGCCAATGTCTTCACGCCGGGGGGGCTTCCCGAGATCGCAGCGCTTCACGGTGTGGACTTCAGCGAAGACATCATCATCGCGCTGGAAAACAAAGTGCGAATCCAGGAGCTCTACCGCGGGGCCATTCCGAACCGCACATTGGCGGTCCTTTGAGGAGGTGCCTTCGGGATGTCGCGCACTGCACGATCTGTGGGCGAATCCACCGGCCCGGCGCGCCGCCAACAAAAGTGAGTTTACAAAAGTAATATAGTATGATTTTTTCTCGGTCAGCTGCATGGAAGAGCAGCTTTCTTTGGGAGGAAATCATGAAAATCGTGAAGGCACTTGCGAGTGCAACGATCCTTGCTGCCTGCACTTTCGGCAGCGCTTCGGCCGCCGAACTCGTCGTCGGCTTTTCTCAGATCGGATCGGAATCCGGCTGGCGTGCAGCCGAAACGACGCTGACGAAGCAGCAGGCGGAAGAGCGCGGCATCGACCTAAAATTCGCCGACGCGCAGCAGAAGCAGGAAAACCAGATCAAGGCGATCCGTTCTTTTATCGCGCAGGGGGTGAATGCCATCCTGCTTGCTCCCGTCGTCGCAACCGGCTGGGATGAAGTTCTCGAGGAGGCCAAGGACGCGGAGATTCCGGTCATCCTGCTCGATCGCACCGTCGATGCCTCCGACAATCTCTATCTGACGGCGGTCACCTCCGATCTCGTCCACGAAGGCAGCGTGGCCGGCAAATGGCTTGTCGATACCGTCGCGGGCAAGCCGTGCAACGTCGTCGAACTCCAGGGCACCACCGGCTCCTCGCCGGCGATCGACCGCAAGAAGGGCTTCGAGCAGGCGCTTTCCGGCAACGACAATCTGAAGATCGTCCGCAGCCAGACCGGCGACTTCACCCGGACCAAGGGCAAGGAAGTGATGGAAAGCTTCCTGAAAGCCGAGGACGGTGGCAAGAACATCTGTGCGCTCTACGCCCATAACGACGACATGGCGGTGGGCGCGATTCAGGCGATCAAGGAAGCCGGTCTGAAGCCGGGCAAGGACATCCTCGTCGTCTCGATCGACGCTGTTCCGGATATCTTCCAGGCAATGGCTGCCGGCGAAGCCAATGCGACGGTCGAGCTCACGCCGAACATGGCGGGCCCCGCCTTCGATGCGCTTGCTGCCTTCCTCAAGGACGGCAAAGAGCCGCCGAAATGGATCCAGACGGAATCGAAACTCTACACACAGGCCGACGACCCGATGAAGGTCTACGAAGAAAAGAAGGGCCTCGGCTACTGATCCCGCTCAGCGCTCGGCCCGAAAATCGGCACCGATTTTCGGGCCGAGCGCAGTGCGCCAGAACCCGCGGCAGCCGCCGCGGGCCATTCCATCGAACGGACGCCCGCTCGTTCGTCGGGCGGCATTCCAGAGACGGCAGCCATGCAGACCAGCAGTGACAATATCCTTTCGGCCACAAGGATCGAGAAGGGCTTTCCCGGCACGAAGGCGCTCGACAGGGTAGATTTTCACCTGCGGCGCGGCGAGGTTCACGCGCTCCTCGGGGAGAATGGCGCCGGCAAATCGACGCTTGTCAAATGCCTGACGGGCGCCTACCGCCGGGATGGCGGCAGCATGCTGCTCGACGGAGCCGAGGCCGACCCGCGCGACACGTTCGATGCCCAGAGGCTGGGCATCGGGACCGTTTACCAGGAAGTCAACCTGCTGCCGAACCTCACCGTTGCCGAGAACCTCTTTCTCGGACGGCAGCCCCGCCGCTTCGGCATGGTGGACACGCGCACCATGAATCGCAAGGCGCGAGAGCTGCTCGCGGAATACGAACTCGATATCGATGTCACCCGGGATCTCGCGAGCTATTCCGTGGCGATCCAGCAGGTCGTGGCCATCGCCCGGGCTGTGGATCTTTCCGGCAAGGTTCTGATCCTGGACGAGCCGACCGCAAGCCTCGACGCGCACGAGGTGGAGATGCTCTTCCGCATCGTACGCCGTCTCAAGGAACGCGGGCTCGGCATCATCTTCATCACCCACTTCCTGGAACAGGTCTACGCCATCTCCGATCGCATCACCGTTCTGCGGAACGGGCAGTTGGTCGGCACGCGCAATGCGGCCGATCTCGACCGGCGCGAGCTGATCGCAATGATGATCGGTCGGGAACTGGCGACAGAGATCCATTCCGCCCATTCCGACGCGGTCGCGGGTGAGCCACGCTACCGTTTCCGAGACTTTGGCCGCCGCGGAAAGATCGACCCCTTCGATCTCGATGTCCGCGCCGGCGAGGTCGTCGGCATGGCAGGCCTGCTCGGCTCAGGGCGGACGGAAACCGCCGAAATCCTCTTCGGCGCCCATCGCGCCGATAGCGGTACGGCCGAGATCGACGGCCAGACCGTCGATCTTTCCTCGCCGCGTGCCGCAATCCGGCAGAAGTTCGGCTTCTGCCCCGAGGACCGCAAGACTGCCGGCATCGTCGGCGACCTGTCCGTGCGCGAGAACATCGTGCTTGCCCTGCAGGCAAGGCGCGGCTGGACCCGCCCGATCCCGCGCGCGGAGCAGAACCGGCTCGCGGACCACTACATCCGGGCACTCGATATCCGCACGGCGGATCGCGAGAAACCGATCAGGCTGCTTTCCGGCGGCAATCAGCAAAAGGCCGTTCTGGCGCGCTGGCTCGCGACTGAACCGGAACTGCTCATCCTCGACGAGCCGACGCGCGGCATCGACGTCGGGGCGCATGCCGAAATCATCAGGCTCATCGAGAGCCTGCGCGAGAAGGGCATGTCGCTCATCGTCATCTCCTCGGAAATAGAAGAACTCGTCGCCTACAGCACGCGGGTCGTGGTCCTTCGCGACCACGCCCACGTCGCCGAACTCGAGGGCGCTCAATTGACTGCCCATCGGATCGTCGAAGCGATCGCTGCGACCAACGGGAGGGAAGCATCTTGATTCCGATCATGCGGACCTATGCCGGCCGCCTGCTGCCGCAGCTCATCGCATTGGCGGCCATTGTCATAGCGATTTCAATCGTCTTTCCCGGTTTCCTAAACCTTCAGATCCAGAATGGTCGTCTGTATGGAAGTATGATCGACATCCTCAACCGCGGCGCGCCCGTCGTTCTTCTGGCGATCGGCATGACCGTCGTCATCGCCACCAAGGGGATCGATCTTTCCGTCGGCGCGGTGATGGCGATCTGCGGCGCGGTTGCCGCCTCGCTGATCACGTCCGGGCATTCGCTTGCCGAGACCCTCCTCGCCACGCTCGCGGTCGGCATTGTCTGCGGCATCTGGAACGGGGTTCTGGTCGCCGTCCTCGACATCCAACCGATCATCGCGACTCTCGTCCTGATGGTGGCGGGGCGCGGCATAGCGCAGCTCATCACCGAGGGAACCATTCTAACCTTCAATGATCCCGGCCTGATCTTCATCGGCAGCGGTTCCTTTGCCGGCCTGCCCATGCCGATCGTGATCTGGCTGGTTTTCGGCCTGCTCGTCGCCCTTCTCGTTCGGCGGACGGCGCTCGGCATGCTGATCGAAGCGATCGGCATCAACCGGCAGGCAAGCACGCTCTCGGGCGTGCTCACCCCCGTCCTGCTCGTGGCCGCTTACGTGCTCTCGGGTCTCTGCGCCGCGATTGCCGGCATCATCGCCGCCGCCGACATCCGGGGCGCCGACGCCAACAATGCCGGTCTCTGGCTGGAACTCGACGCGATTCTCGCGGTGGTCGTCGGCGGCACATCGCTGCTCGGCGGCCGTTTCAGCATTGCGGCGTCGGTGCTGGGCGCCGTCATCATCCAGGCGATCAATACCGGCATTCTCCTGTCCGGCTTCCCGCCCGAGTTCAACCTCATCATCAAAGCGGCCATCATCATCTTCATCCTGGTGCTCCAGTCACCGCGCTTCCGCACGGGGGTCTCGTTTCTGAGTATCCCGAAGGCAGCCGGCAAGCCGACCGAGCGAGAAGCGAAATGAAGCAGAAATATCTTCCACTTACGGCGACGATCTTGATCTTTGTCTTAAGTTACGCGCTCTGCGTCTCGCAGTATCCGAACATGCTCTCGACCCGCGTGATCGGAAACCTTCTGACCGACAATGCCTTTCTGGGCATCGCCGCCGTCGGCATGACCTTCGTCATCCTCTCGGGCGGCATCGATCTGTCGATCGGCGCTGTGATCGCATTTGCCGGTGTGTTTCTGGCCGTCGTACTCGAGCATGGCGGCATGCATCCGCTCGTCGCCTTCGCGTTGCTGCTGGCCATCACGACGCTGTTCGGAGCGCTGATGGGGGCGATCATCCACTATCTCGAAATGCCGGCTTTCATCGTTACGCTCGCCGGCATGTTCCTCGCCCGCGGCATGGCCTTCGTACTGTCGATCGACTCCATTCCGATCAAGCACCCCTTCTACGCGACCTTGAAGAGCCTCTATTTCAAGTTGCCCGGCGGCGGGCGCATCACCCTCATAGGCGGCCTGATGCTGTTCGTCTTCGCGGTCGGCATTCTCATCGCCCACCGGACCCGCTTCGGCACGAATATCTATGCGCTCGGCGGCGGCACGGCGACGGCAAAGCTCATGGGCGTTCCGGTCGCCGCCACCACGATCCGGATCTACGCGCTGTCCGGGCTGCTCGCCGGCCTGTCGGGCATCGTCTTCTCGCTCTATACCTCCGCCGGATACTCGCTGGCCGCCGTCGGCGTCGAGCTGGACGCCATCACCGCCGTCGTCATCGGCGGGACACTGCTTACCGGCGGATCCGGCTTCGTTGCCGGAACGTTGGTCGGCATCCTCATCCAGGGTCTCATCCAGACATACATCACGTTCGACGGCACGCTTTCGAGCTGGTGGACGAAGATCCTGATCGGTCTCCTGCTCTTTGCCTTCATCCTGTTGCAGAAGGGGATCATCCACCTGTCGCGCCCCGAACGGCAGCGGGCGTAGCCGCGGGGTTCGCGCGCCATGCCGGGAATCTTCGGAAGCCAACGCGGCAAACGCACGAGCCACAGGCTCGTCGTCGAGGAGCTTGGCCAGGCGGTGGTCGGCGGCGAGTTTGCGATCGGCGAGACGCTGCCGGGCGACACGGATCTCGCCGCGCGCTTCAACGTATCGCGCACCGTACTGCGCGAAGCGATGAAGACGCTTGCCGCCAAAGGCCTCGTCGTCGCCCGCGCCCGCATCGGCACGCGCGTGCTGCCCCGGGCGCACTGGAACCTCTTCGACAGCGACGTGCTAACCTGGCATTTCGGCGCCGGTGTCGACGAGGATTTCCTGCGTCATGTGAGCGAGGTGCGGTTAGCCCTCGAACCCTATGCGGCGGCACTGGCGGCGCGCCGCGCCAGCGACGCGGACATCGCCCGGATGATGCGGCTTGCCGTCGCGATGGGCGATGCCGGCCACAGCCCCCACACGCTGGCGCTCGCAGATCTCGAATTCCACCTCCGCCTCCTGGAAGCCTCGCTCAATCCGTTCATGCGGACGGTCGGCAGCCTGATCGAGGCGGCGCTGATGGGCGTTTTTCAGCTTACCAGCCCGACAGCCGATGAAACGGAGATCGACCGCGTCGCGATCGCGCATATCCGCATCGTCGAGGAAATCCGGCGCCGCGACGAGGAAGGCGCGCGCAACGCGATGGAACACGTGATCCGCGTCGGTCAGGAGCGGTTGATCATGGATCTGAGGGGGCGGGAAAGTTAGCGAAGCGATGGCCCCTCATCCGGCCTGCCGGCCACCTTCTCCCCGCAGGCGGGCGAAGGGGACTCGCGGACCCCCTGTCTCACTTACAAGCCGCTGAGAGGACTGTGACGCAGCCGCTTGCCCTTCTCCCCGTCACGACGGGGAGAAAGTCGCGGCAGCGGGATGAGTGGCGGCGCGAGGCGTAATTTGGGCGTCAAATTGCGCTTTTTTGGGTTCGAGGCGCTTGCCCGTTTCGGCATCGAAGATATGCAATTGCTTCGGGTCTATCGCCAGGCCGATAAGCTCCCCGCCCGATGCAGCGGAGCGTCCGGTCTCCACGACCATCAGTTCCGGCTGGGTCGCGGAGGTAATGTAGGTGGCCGAGCCGGTCGACTCCACGACGCCGACGGGAATATCGAATGCACCCTGCCCGGCGCCGACGATGCGGATGTGTTCCGGCCGAATGCCCACCGTGACCGATGCCCCCGGCCGAACCGGGTCGATGAGCGAGAACCTCGCCCTTGTGGCGCCGAGGTCGAGAGCCAAATGGCTGCCGTCCGCCTCCACGACCGCCGGAATGAAGTTCATCGCCGGCGAGCCGATGAAACCTGCAACGAAGCGGTTGGCCGGTCTGTCGTAGAGATCGAGCGGGCGGCCCTGCTGCTCGATGACCCCGTCGCGCATGACGACGACATGGTCCGCCATGGTCATTGCCTCGATCTGATCGTGGGTCACATAGACGGAGGTCGCCCCCAGCCGGTCATGCAGCGCCCGGATCTCCTTGCGCATATGCACGCGCAGCGCCGCATCGAGATTGGACAAGGGCTCGTCGAAGAGGAATGCCTTGGGATGACGGATGATGGCGCGGCTCATCGCGACCCGCTGGCGTTGCCCGCCGGAGAGTTCGCGAGGATAGCGCTTCATGAGGTGGGAAAGACCGGTGGTCGTCGCCACTTCGGCCGCCGCCTTCAGCGCCTCCGATTTTTTCACGCCGCGTATGCGCAGGCTGTAGGTCAGATTCTCCTCCACCGTCATATGGGGATAGAGCGCATAGGACTGGAAGACCATTGCGACGTCGCGCTTGCGCGGCGGAACGTCGTTCATCCGCGCCCCGGCGATCTTCATCTCACCGGCCGAAATCTTCTCGAGCCCGGCCAGAGACCGCAGGAGCGTGGACTTGCCGCAGCCGGAAGGCCCGACAAGGGCAACGAAGGTCCCCTCCTCTATCGCGAGATCGATGTCCTTGAGTGCGTGGTAGGAACCGTAGAATTTGTTGACGCCGTTGAGCTCGATCTGAAGGGTCATTTGAGGGCTCCTGAAGTGAGGCCGGAAACGATGCGGCGCTGCAAGAGGATGAAAGCGGCAAGGATGGGCGTCACATAGATCGTGGCATAGGCCATGATATTGTTCCATTCATTGGTATTCGGCCCCATGAAGGTGTTGAGGCCGACACTTGCGGGCTGCAGCTCGACGGCCTGGATCATCGATTTCGAATAGACGAATTCGCCGAAGGCCTGCATGAAGATCAGGATCGCGCTGACGAGAATGCCGTTCCGGGCGAGCGGCAGCACGATGTTGAAGAAGGCGCCGATCCGCGAATTGCCGTCGACGAGCGCTGCCTCTTCGAGCTCCATCGGCACGCTCATGAAGGTCGCGCGGACGAGGACCACGAAGAAGGGCATGCTTTTGGCAGCGATCGCCAGGATCACGGCGAGACGCGGCGTATCGAGGAGGCCCACTTGCGAGAAGCCGACGAAAATCGGCGTCACCATCAGCGATGCGGGCAACACCTGAAGCATCAGGATGAGAAACAGCCCGATGTCCACCCAGACGTTGCGGTAGCGCGCGAGCACATAGGCGCAACCGACGCCGAGCACGGCGATCAGTGCCACCGAGCCGAAAGCGATGACGAGCGAATTCCAGAGATACCGCGCCATGTTGCGGCTCTCCCAGACGAAGGCGTAGATGCTCCATTGCGGCTCGCTCGGCCAGAATTTCGGCGGGGTCGCAAACATCGCCGACCCGGTCTTCAGGGCGGTGATGTACATCCAGTAGAGCGGGAAGAGATAGATGGCGGCGAGCACGAGCGCGACAGCCAGCATCAACCGGTTGCGGAAAGTGTCACTCATCCTCTGACCTCATGGCGCGTTGAGCGGACATAGACGACGGAGGCGAACATCACGAAGACGATCATGATCACCGAGATCGTCGCGCCCTTGGCGAAATCATACTGGCGGAAAGAAAGGTCCCAGGCCCAGTATTGCGTGACATTGGAGGTATTGTTCGGCCCTCCGGACGTGATGGCGGCGAAGAGATCGAATTGCTGCAAAGTGAAGATGAGCCCGAGCGCGACAATGGCACCGATCGTCGAGCGCATCATCGGCAGAGTGATCGTCCAGAAGCGCTGGAACCCATTGGCACCGTCGAGCTCGGCCGCCTCGTAGAGGTCCTTCGGAATACCTGACAGGCCGACCGAAAGCAGGATCATGTTGAATGACGTGCCGAGCCAGATATTGGCGATGATCACGGCCCAGAGCGAATAGTTCGGGTCCGAACGCCAGAAGATGTTGCCGGAAATCACGCCTGTTTCCCGCAGCAGAAAATTGAGGACGCCGAAATCGCCCGAGAGAATCCAGTTCCAGATGGCGCCGACCACGAGGCCCGGCATGACCCAGGAGACGAGGAAGAGGCCGCGCAGCCACGACGCACCGGGGAAATTGACCCAGAAGAACAGCGCGAGACCGAAGCCTATGAGGAACTGCCCGGCGATCGAGGCGGTCACGAAGATGGCCGTGTTGAGGAGAATGGGCCAGGTTTCGGGTTGAGCGAAAAGGTCGATATAATTCTTGAAGCCCACGAACGGCCGCGAAAAGCTGCCGAGGCTGAACATGTCGACTTCCTGGAAGCTCATCACGACATTGTAGACTAGGGGCAGTCCGGAGAGGACGAACAGGAATGCGAGCGGCAAGCTCACAAGGCCGATATCGAAGCCCCTGCCATCCGTAATGCTCGATAGAATTCTTTTCATTGGCGATCACCTGTCCCTTGGCCGGGTCTTGCGTGGCCTATGCCCGCGGCGACCCCGGCCGAAGCCGGGGATCGCCTCTCTCGGGAGAAAATCCTGGGCGGATCGTCGCTACAATCCACCAGTGAATTCCATTTGCCGTTTAGATCATTCCAGGAAAAGCGCTTGCGGGCTCAGCCGAGAACCGCCTTTATCTTCTCGGCCGCCTGGTCGAGCGCTTCCTTAGAACTCATCTGCCCGGTAAGCGCCGCCTGGATGGCGTCCTGAATAGCTTTGGAGATCTTCGGCCATGCGGGATGGGGGCCGCGGGGCTTCGCATATTTCAGCTGTTCCACGAAGACCTGGAGAGCCGCGTCCTTTTTCGGCTCGCCGGTTGCCGGAATGGCGATGTCGGAGCGCGGCGGCAGTTGCCCGAAGTCCTTGAACATCCGGTCGTCCTGAGAAACGAAATATTCGAGGACCTTGAAGGCTTCTTCCGGATGCTCGGTGTTCGCGAAGACCGCCCAGTTGAAATCGCCCATGGCCGATGAGCGTTCACTGCCGACTTCCGGTACGGGCAGCAGCGCTACGCCCCAATCGAACTTCGCTTCCTCGAGCATACGATCGATTTCCCAGGGACCGGAGATCGCCATGGCCGCGTTGCCGGAATTGAAGGTACCGGTGGCGTCCCATTGGCCGCGTGTCAGCGTGTCCGGTGAGGCGAGCTTCTCGTCGATGATCGTTTTCCAGACGTCGAGCGCCTTGACCGCGCCCTCGGCGTTGATGTTGTCGTAACCGCCGCCGGCCATCTGCGCCCAGGGGAGGAACTGGAATGTCCCCTCCTCGTTGGCTTTGGCCGAGAAGGTGATGCCGTAGATGTTCTGAGCCGGGTCGGTCAGCTTGCGCGCCGCCTCGACGAGTTCGTCCCAGGTTTGCGGAGGCTTGTTCGGGTCCAGGCCCTTGGCCTTGAACATGTCCTTGTTGTAGTAAAGGGCGATCGTGTTGGTCGCCTTGGGGACGCCGTAATATTTCCCGTCCCAGGTCACGGAGGCGAGTGGCCCCTCGAAGTAGTTCTCCGGCTTGACGACCGAGGACTTCGCGATCATCTCGCTCAGATCGAGAAATGCACCGCGGGACGCAAAGAGCGCGTGTTCGGGATTGTCGACAGCGATGATGTCCGGCGCCTGCCCCGTCGGCTCGCATCGCTTCGCTGACCACGTCGTCGAACTGAATCTGCCGATACTCCACTTTAATACCGGTGTTCAGCTTGTTGAAATCTTTTATCAAGTTCGGTGCCGGCTGGATGTCCCGGTCCAGCGACCAGACACTGATCGTTACATCCTCGGCGCTTGCCGAAACGGCCGGCAAGGCAACACTGGCAAGGGCGAATGCGCCCAGCATTGCATATTTAGGGATACCCATGGACTCCTCCTCTTTCGGGTTTTTCCGAGGGCCGGCGCCCCCCGTGCCGGCCGTCGGGCATGTCTCAGGACGGATCGGCGACGAAGTCGCCGCCGCGGCAGCCTTTCAGGTAATTCAGAGCGTGCACCTGGCCCGTCATTTCCAGCGCATCGCGATATACCGGGTCATGCCAGCCTTCGATGTCGATCGAACCGGACCAGCCGGCGAGCCGGAGTTCCGAGATGATGTCGGTCCAATTGCTGTCGCCGAACCCGGGCGTGCGCATGAAGACGAACTTTTCCTTGCCGAAGATGCCGTGCTCGCGGATGACGTCCCAGCGGATCGTCGCGTCCTTGCCGTGCACGTGGAATATCTTGGGCGCCCATTTGCGGATCTGCGGCAGCGGGTCGATCAGATAGACCATCTGGTGGCAAGGCTCCCACTCCAGACCGATGTTATCGTCGGGCGTCTCGTTGAAGATGAGTTCCCAGGCGTCCGGATTGTGAGCGATGTTCCAGTCGCCGGTCGCCCAGTTGCCGTCCATGGCGCAATTCTCGAAGGCGATCGTCACGCCCTTGTCGGCGGCGCGCTGGGCGAGCTCGCGCCAGATCTTGCGGTAGCGCGGCAGGCTGTCGGTCAGCGGCCGGTTGCGGATGCGTCCGGTAAAGCCGGCTACGCATGTCGCGCCGAAATGGTGGGCGTTGTCGATGCAGTCCTTCCAGCCCTGCAGGCTCTGCAAATCGATGTCGGTCTCCTCCAGCGGATTGCCGAACATGCCGAGCGTCGAGATCGTGATGTCACGGTCGCCGATTGCGTCTCGGCAGCGCTTGCCGAGCTCGGCAAGGTCCTGGCCGTTGGTGGTCTGCCAGAAGAAGGGTTCGAAACTTTCGAACCCCAGATCGGCGATCTCGCCTATGCGCTTCGCGGCTTCGCCCTTCGTGGCGCTGACCATGGTGCCGACGCGGATGGATTTGGCTGGATTGCTCATCAGATGCCTCACTTCAGATTGTCACGCGTTGCCGGGTGCGGGCGCTTTCGATCGCCGCGAAGACCATGGCAAGGCTGTTGATATTGTCGTCGCCCGCCGTTTCAGGCTTGGTGCCGGAGCGGACCGCCGCGACGAAATCGGCGATGACGCTGGCATGCCCGTGCGTCTCACGCGGATCGGCGGGTTCGGGAACTTCGATCGGAGCGAGCGAACGGAGGAGGCCCTCGCTGCCGGCGACACGGTTCGCGCTCAGCGCCTCGGCGCCATCCCAGAGCAGCGTGCCTTTGGTGCCGATGATCCGCCACTCGCTCTCCCAACTCGTATTGGCGCCTTCGGCACACCAGGAACCGCGATAGGTGAAAGTCACTTCGTCGGAAAGCTCGAATATCGCAGTGGCGGCCGCGCCGTGCGCGTACCAGGAGCCCTGTGGGTTTTCTTCGTGGCAATATACGGCGAGCGGCGTCTTGTCAGCGATGAACCGGGCGGCATCGAAGGTGTGGATCGCCATGTCGAGGAGCAGCACATGCTCCATCTCTTCGCGAAAACCACCGAAATGCGCGCCGATGAAGAAGTCGCAGTGGATGCTCGTCAGGTTGCCGATCGCGCCGCTTTCGATGAAGCGGCGTATGCGGCGAATGCCGGAAATGAAGCGGCGGTTCTGCACGATTGCATGAACCCTGCCCGCATTCCTGGCGAGTTCGATCAGCTCGCGGCCGGCCTCGAGCGAGGCCGCCATCGGCTTTTCGCTCAGCACATGACAGCCATGCCCGAGTGCGGTGGCGACCACGTCGCGGCGCGCCGTTGGTACGACGATGTCGAAGAGGATGTCGGGGGCCGCTTCCGTCAAGATCGCATCGAGGTCTGAACCGATAACGGCGCCTTCGATCTCGAACTCCGCCGCGAGCGCACGAGCCGCTTCGGGGTTCACGTCGACGAGCCCGACGATCCTGATTGCCGACTGGAGTTCGCGGTCCGCGGCGATCGCCTTGAGCCAACCTTTGGCCATAGCTCCGCACCCGCACAGAACTGCGCGCAAAATCACCATTCTCCTCCCACAAACCTGCGTTTCCGGCTTGTTTCGGCCACCGTAAACGTTTACGGAACTATGCGGACTTTCCGAAACATGTCAATAGGGATTCGGAAAGCTCGGTCGATGTCAGGGAAATTGCGGGCTGCTTATGGCCGCCTGCCCGGTTCAACTTCACAGTATATCGGTCGCGTCGATTGCGGGTCGGTGTGACTGGGTTGACCGGTGATCAGAGAGGAAAAGCGCTTCGCATGAAGGGAATTCGGCGCCTGGCGCAGCATCTCGATATTTCGATCGGAACCGTTTCGCGTGCACTGAACGGCCGCCCCGACGTCAATGAGGAGACTCGCAGGCGTGTCCTGGAGGCGGCTGAAAGGCTCGGTTATGTGGCGAACCAGTCCGGCCGCAGCCTGAGGCAGGGCACCACCAACATCATCGGCTTCATGATGCAGACCGGAACGGAGATCACCGGTCAGGGCGACACGTTCTTCATGAGCGTCTTCGACGGCGTGCAGGCAGTTTTCGCCAGGCACAAGCTCGACCTTGTCGCCCTGCTCTGCTCGTCCGAGGAAGATCCGACCGATTACCTGCGCCGCGTCGTCGCGCGCGGTTTTGCCGACGGGTTGATCCTTTCGGCAACCCGGCGTCACGATCCGCGCATAGAGTTTCTGGCCGAACGCAATATCCCCTTCGTAACGCTCGGCCGAAGCCTGACGGATGCCGGCCGCCCCTGGCTCGACCTCGATTTCGAGGGGATGGCGCAGATCGCCATCGACCGTCTGGTTGCGCGCGGACATCGCCGCATCGCGGTCACTCGTCCGCACGACGATGCCAACCTCGGTTATGTCTTCGTCGACCGCTGCCGCGAAGCGCTTGCCGCGCATGGCCTTCCCCTGGAGGAAGAATTGATCTTCCGATCGACGCCGAACGAGACCGGCGGCTATCAGATCGCGCGCGAACTTCTGGCCCTTAAGGACCGGCCGACGGCTGCCCTGCTCGTTAATGAGACGATCGCCATCGGTTTTTACCAGGGCCTCTCCGAAGCGGGCGTCAGGCCGGGCCGCGACATTGCGGTGATCGGGCGCTACAGCCCGCATGCACACTTTCTCTCGCCGCCGCTCACCTGCTTCCGCCTGTCGCTGCGCGACCTCGGCATAGCCCTTGCGGAAACGCTGCTGTCGACGATGCCTGCTTTCAAGGACCATTATCCGCAAGCGCTGTTAAACGCAGTCTGGCCCATGGAGCTGGTCGAGGGCGTAAGCGACGACTTTCTCGTCAATGGGGACGAAAGTCGCGGCTGACATAAGCCCCGCCGCGGTGGATCATTTTACCGATCCGCAGGTTTGAAGCTTGCTGCATGATTCCTTAAATCAGAGCCGATTGCGGGCCAATGTCATGGAGCACGCAAAGTGCTAGGCGGGTTCTGCGCTTGGACGCACGGCCGCCGTAGCGAACCTGCCGGCCGCAGTCCGGATTGGTGACTGCTCCTGAAAGGAGACCCCATGCGCGGATTTCTCTTCCTACTCGCCGGGCTGTCCGCAATGACGGCCTTTGCCCACGACGCTCCTAGCGGTTGGCAGTATCCGAGCGCCTGCTGTTCAACAATGGATTGCCGCAAGGTCGCGCAGACCGCGATCAGCGAGCGACCGCAAGGCTATATCGTCAGAGCTACTGGCGAAGTCCTCCCCTATGCCGACAGCAGGGTTCGAATGTCGCCGGACGGCGAGTACCACTGGTGCTCTGCGGCGGGCAAAGCCTATGGGAAGACGATCTGCCTGTTTGTACCCCCAAGAGCTTATTGAATACCGACGCGTCGAGGACCGCACTTCTCGTCATGCGGGTCTAGCACCGCCACCCGATTGGAGCGCGGTACGATCGCGGCCGGCTTCAGCGGGCGTCCGCCGATCCGGGGTCGCTCTCGAGCGTCGACAGTATCTGGTATGCGGCTTTCACGCGGGCAGGAATCGGGTAATTCCTGTTCGCCAGCATCGCGATGCCGATGCGCTCGGCAGGGACGAAGGCTGCATAGGCACCGAAACCGTTGGTCGAGCCGGTCTTGTTGATCCACACGTTTTCCTGGGGCGCCCCGGGCGGAACGAGCTTGCTGACCTTGTGCGGCTCGAGCGCCATCCAGCTGGAATTGCCGGCAAGCAGATCGTCGAGCTTCGTCGGATAGAGATACATCTCCCAGCCGAGCCCCTGCGTCATGGCGCCGACCTTAAAGTATCCGGTGTGCGTTGCGGCGATCGCGCGCCGGATCGGCTCGTCCAGGCCCGTTCCATCGATGTTCGCCTCAACGAAGCGGATCAGATCGGCAGCGGTCGTCTTTACGCCATAGGCTTCCGAGTCGAGAACGCCGCGCGTGACGCGGATCGGCTTGCCGGCTTTCGAATAACCATAGGCATAGTCGTCCGCCCGGTCCTGCGGAACGGCTATGAAGGTGCTCGTCAGGCCGAATGCCGGGAATATGCTCTTCTCCATCAGATCGGCGAAGGGCTCACCCATGCTCTTTGCGGCGAGATAGCCGAAGAGGCCGATGCTCGGGTTCGAGTAGAGCCTGTGCGTCCCGGCGGCATAGGTCGGGCGCCAACCCCTGTAGTAGTCGATCATGCTCTCCTGATCGGTAACGGAATCGGGAAACTGCAATGGCAGTCCGCCGGCAGTATAGGTCCCGAGATCGAGAAGGCTGATGTCGTCGAAACGGGTCCCGGCGAGCGCGGGCAGATATTTGCCGGCAGGATCGGACAGAGCCAGATCCCCACGCGCTTCGGCATAGGATGCGAGCGTCGCCGTGAAGGTCTTGCTGATCGAGCCGATCTCGAACATCGTTTCGTCGGTGACCTTCTGCCCGCTCTCTCTCGACGCCAGGCCATAATTGAAGATGTACTTCTTTCCGCGGACGGTGACCGCGATCGCCATTCCCGGAACGCCATGCTCCTTCATCAGCGGCCGGATCGTCTCGTCCACTACGCGTGCAAGCTCTCCTTCCTTGCCTTGGTCGGCGGCGTGCGCGCCGGCTCCGCAGCAGAGCAAAGCAGCCGCAGCCATTGCGAATTTCGTGGCGGAAATCTTCGTCATGACAGTTGTCTAGACCTCGTGTTCGTGTGGATCTCTGCCGCACCGCGGATGCGGCCGTCCATCAGCCCGGATGCGCTACGGCGCGTGCCCGGCGCACAACAACCGGAAGAGGCAAACGGACGAGACATGCATATGAGCCCTGTGCGCATTTCACAAACGACAAGATCTTGCGCGAGCCATTAGAAGAACTTGGGCATCGCACTGCATCGGTCGCCTCCGGACCTGGCTTGTAGAGGCCACGAACACGGCGCTACCTGAGCCCGACACCGGAACCCTAGAAATAGATCGTCATGACGATGTCCTGGTCGAAATCGCCGAAACCCTTGCCGAAGATGTTGAGCCCTCCGGGGTTCTCCGCCTTCTCGTCGATACCTATCCGGAACCGTATCGAATGATGATCCGGTATGCCGAGGGAATTTATCGTCTGAGTCGACACCATCGCGCCGTCGATCCATGTACCGCGGTCGTCGATGGTCCATGTCTTGAGCCTGCCGTATTGCGAGCCGCTGAGCTTCCACCAGGCCGGCGAATACATGCCCCGTCGGTCGCCGTAATCGCCGGGCGACGTCCAGTAGCCGGCCTTGATGCCGTTGACCCAGATCGAGATGTCGGACGGCCAGTTGGCGTTGGTGGCCGGCGTCTCGGAACTCAGTTCGGCGGAGAACTCGATCTTGCGGACCGTCCGTCCCGTGACCTTGGCATTGTTCGGAAACTTGTATTCGACATAGCCGCGCGTGAACCAGAGCAGTGCGGCCTGCATGCGCTGCGGATCGAGAAAGACTTCCTGGACGTCGAGCATGCCTATGACGTTGTTGACCGAACAGAGTCCGCAGGGCGCTTCCACCTCGAATTCGGTGAAAAGGCCGATCGGCATGCTGACGGTCACGACGTCGTCCGAAAGATTGGTGCGGTCGTCGAAACGGATGAGGATCTCGCCGTAGATGCTGGAACAGATCTTCTGATTGCCCTTGGTCGCCTTCATCGTATGCGTCTGGATGAGGCCGGCTCTCTCCAGCGACTTGAGGTTGGTTGCCGTCGTCGATTGCGGCAGGCCCATATGGGTCGCGATCTCGTTGACGTTCAGAGGCCCCTTCAGGCGCAGAAGGTTGAGGATCTCGATGCGCGTTGCCGAGCCCAAGGCCTGGACGACATCCGCATCCTTGATCGGGTCCACTGTAAGAAGCTTCGTCTCCATACTCTGCTACTGCCGCTCCGGCTCAGGCGTGATCTGCGCTGATAACACGCCGCTGCGCCAATTGTCGCATTGTTTCGTTTCACGAATTCCGATCCGAGGCGGCCGAAACCGCCGCGGATCGTCGGCTCAGCCCTTGATGCCGGACGACAGCATGAGCGCCTGCGTCACCCTCTTCTGGAAGAGCAGATAGGCGAGCGCGACCGGCATGGCCGCGAGAATGGCGACGGCCATGTCGCGTGCATATTTCACGCCGAAGGCGTCGTCGACCTGCGTGATGCCGACGGTCACCGTCATCATCTCCTCCGAATTCGTGACGAGGAACGGCCAGAGAAAGGCGTTCCAGGCCATGATGTAGGTGATGATCGCCAGCGCCGTCGTGATCCCCCAGTTGAGCGGAAGATAAAGCCGGAACAGGATCTGGAAATCGCCGCAGCCGTCGAGCTTTGCCGCCTCGCGCAGTTCCTTCGGCACGGAATCGAAAAATTGCTTGTAGACGATCACGACCACCGGGACGATGAGCTGTGGCAGGATGATGCCGCCCCAGCTGTTGATCAGGCCGAAGCGGTACATCAGCACGAATTGCGAAACGACGAGGGCCTGGGATGGAACCATGAAACTCGCGAGAACGATCCCGTAAAGGAGCCGCCGGCCCGGAAAGACGATCTGCGACAGCGCATAGGCGCACATGACGCTGATCAGGATCACGACCACGGTGACCGTGATCGAGGTGACGAGCGAGTTCACGTACCAGGTTGCGAGATTGGTCTCGAACAGAGCGAAGTAATAGGCCGAGAAGTTGAAGACGTCGGGGATGAAGGTCGTCTTGCTGATGACCTCCTGTTCCGGCTTCATCGACGTCACCGCCGCCCAGTAGAGGGGAAAGGCCCACATGCACGCGACGCACAGGGTAAGAAGCAGAAGAAGGATATTGCCGATGGATTTCCGTTGCATCGCTCAGCGCCCCCTCACGCGCAGAAGCTGGTACTGAAGCACCGATACGGTCACGATGATCAGGAACAGGAAGACCGCCACAGCCGAGCCGAGCCCGCCGTGGTTGAGGCGGAAGGCCTCGCGATAGACGAGCTGAAGCAGGACGTAGGTCGAGTTGAAGGGACCGCCTTCCGTCATCAGATAGACCTGATCGAAAATCTTGAGCTGCAGGATGAGTTGCAGTGTCAGGACGAGCGCGGTGACCGGCCAGATCAGCGGCCATGTGATGCGCTTGAAGCATTGCCAGCGCGTCGCGCCGTCCAGCATTGCCGCCTCGTAATAGTCGGCCGGAATGTTGCGCAGGCCGGCAATGAAAAGCAGAAGATTGAACCCGTTGGTCCACCAGATGGTGACGAGGGCCACCATGGGCATTGCCCATAAGGGGTCGCGAAAGACACTGATGCGCCTGCCGGTGACGAATTCGATGACATGTTGCGCAATCCCGAACTGCTGGTCGAGCACCCACTCCCAGATCTGCGTGACGACCGAGACCGGCAGGATATAGGGCAGGAAGAACAGCACCAGGATGAGGCTCTGCAGCCAGCCTTTGAGGCGTACGACCATCAGCGCCAGACCGAGGCCGATCAGCGTGTTGGGTATGACGGTGAGCACGACGAAATAGCCGGTGTTCCACACCGATGTGAAGAACAGTTTCTGGTTGAGCAGCTTCAGATAATTGTCGAAGCCGACCCACTCGCCTGCGCCGATCAGCGGCGCGTTGGTAAAGCTCAAGGCGAACATCTTGTAGACGGGATAGGCGAAGACCGTCAGATAGGTGATCACGAACGGTGTGATCATCAGAACCGCGGTCAGCGTCTTGCTCCGTCTCTCGCTCGTCATCACCGAAATAGTCCTCCCATTGCCGAATGTAGGAACCACCGGCCGGCGCAGTGGCCGGCCGGTTCATTAATGACGCGTTACATTTGGCTCTTCAGTTCTTCACGCATCTGCTCGATGGCATCCGCCGGATCGAGCTGGCCGTTCAAGGCAGGCACGATAAAATTCTGCGTCGCTTCGTAGATCGGTCCGCCAACGCCTGCCAGGGGCGAGACGGGATCGAAGACCGCGGTGTCGGCGAGCTTTACGTAGGTCGAATTCGGCTGCATGGCCTTGAATTCGGCGCTCTCGGTCACCGGTTTGTAGGCCGGAATGTGGCCGGCGCCGGCCCAGGAGATGCTGTGTTCGTTCATCCAGGCAATGATCTGGAGAACGGCTTTCAGCTTCTCCGGCGAGATCGGTTTTTCTTCGCTGTTCGGAACGGCAAAGGCATGGGAGTCCGCCCAGGTCGCAGGCTGTCCCATCAGAACCGGGATTTGGATAGCGCCCCATTCGAAGCCGAGATTGTTGTTCTTCTCGAGATCGACCATCGTCGGCACTTCCCAAACGCCGTTGATGTGCATGGCCGCCTTGCCGGAGGTGAAGAGAGCGATCGAAGCCTCATAGGATATGAGCTGCGGCGAATAGCCGGACGAAACCCAGTTGGCCATCGATGTCAGCGCCTTGACGCCGGCCTCCCCCGGCAGGATCTCCTCGCCTTCGATGAACTTGGCGCCCTGCTGGGAAAGGAGCGTGTAGAACACGCGCCACATCGAGCCGCCTTCGTCGGTGTGGAGCGAAAGCGGGTACTGGACCTTGCCGGTCGCCTTGATCTTTTCGAGGGCGGCGTTGAAGTTGTCGAGGCCGTCCAGGCCCTTCGGCAGGCCGTCATCGCCGAGCAGGCCCGCCTCCTTCAGGATGTTCTTGTTGTAGTAGAGCACAACCGAATGGACGTCGAAGGGAACGCCATAGGTCTTGCCGTCGCCAGAAGCCGAGTTCCAGCTCGCTTCGACATAGTTTTCCTTCTTGATGCCTGCTGCCTCGAGTTCCTCAGGTGCCAGCGGCCGCAGAACGCCGGAGGGAATGGCAAGCGGGAAGCGTGACAGATGATAGGTCATGATGTCGGGCTGCTGGCCGACGGCCGCCGCCGTCTGGACCTTGCTGTAGAAGGGTACGCCCCATTCGAGCGTGGTCGCGTTGATGCGGATGTCCGGGTGCGTGTCGTTGAACTCCTTGATGAGCGCCTTCATGCGGACGCCATCGCCGCCGCTGAGGAAGTCCCACCAGGTAATGTCCGTCTGTGCATGGGCAACTGCCGAAGGCAGGATCGCCAGCGCACCCGCAAGGGCAAGTTTCAGTAGCTTCTTCACGTCTCTCTCCTCCTGTTTTGAAGTTCAATCCATCGGCTTGCGCCGAATTGCTCCTCGCCCGGATGTCCTCCCATCCGAAGCCGCTTTTCAACGGAGCCGCTCGCCGCTTCCCTCGAAGGCGAACATCTCCTCGGGTGCCAAGGTCAGGCGGACCGCCTGCTTGGGTTGCGGCCGCTCATTGCCGCGGCACTCGATGGTCATTTCCTCCCCCGTCGCCGTAAGGGCATGCAGGTAGCCGGTCCCGCCGAGTTCCTCGATGAACTCGGCCGTCACGTCCAGGCCGACGCCGCCTTCCCGTTCGCCGAGCGTGATGTGCTCCGGCCTCACCCCAATGAAAATCTCTTCGCCCGCGGCGAGACCTGCCTTTGCCGGAATTTCGAGCGGAACCCCGGGGGCGTCGTAGAGCTCGATCGTGAGCCTGTCGCCGCTGCCGGGAACGACCCGGGCCTTCAGGAAGTTCATCCCCGGCGATCCGATGAAGCCCGCAACGAACATGTTGTCCGGATTGCGATAAAGCGCGAGGGGCGCTCCTGTTTGTTGAACCACGCCGGCCTTAAGCACCACGATCCTGTCGGCCAGCGTCATCGCTTCGACCTGATCGTGGGTGACATAGACCATCGTCGCCCCGATCTGGCGGTGCAGCCGGGCGATCTCCATGCGCATCTTGACCCTGAGCTCGGCATCGAGGTTTGAAAGCGGCTCGTCGAAAAGGAAGACCCGCGGCTCGCGCACGATTGCGCGTCCGATTGCGACCCGCTGACGCTGGCCGCCCGAAAGCTGGCTCGGCTTACTGTTCAGATAGTCCGAGAGCCGAAGGATTTCCGCGGCTGCCTTGACCTTCTTCTCGATCTCCGCCTTCGGCCGGCGGGCGATGGAAAGGCTGAACGCCATATTGTCGAATACGGAGAGGTGCGGATAGAGCGCATAGGACTGGAAGACCATGGCGACGCCGCGCTTCGATGGCTCCTTGTGGGTGACGTCCTCGGCATCGATCCTGATTTCGCCGCCGGTGGTCTCCTCCAGCCCTGCGATCATGCGCAACAGTGTCGACTTCCCGCAGCCCGAGGGCCCGACGAAGACAGCGAATTCGCCCTGCCCTATTTCGATATCGACACCATGGATCACCTTCACGGCGCCGAACGACTTGCTGACGCCGGTCAATTTGATTCCGGACATTGAACCTCCCCGATAGTGAATTCTGGCCCGGGCGTCACCCGGCCGCCCGGGCCTGAAAGGCTTATGCAGAAGCGACGGACAAGAGGACGAAGTGGTAGGAGCGCGGCGGCAGCGAGCCGACCAGCGTCCCCGTATCGTCTATGGCGAGTTCCTTGCCGGCCTTGGGAACGATGCGGTTCTGATCCTCGACCGAGTTACGCGCCTTCAGGTCGTCGCCCGCGAGCATCTGGTGCTCGACGATCTTCGCCCCCTTGAAGCCCTGAAGATCGACGGTGAGGCCGAGCGGCTCGTCGAGGCTGCGGTTGATCGCGAAGACGGCGATCGACTTGCCGTCCTCGTGCAGCACCGCCGACAGATCCAGATAGGGCACGTCCTGAGCCACCTCGCAATCGTAGGTGGGGCCGGACTGCGCCACGGTGAGCGCGGTGCCGCGGCCGTATTTCGAGGCATATTGAAGCGGATAGTAGATCGACTGCCGCCAGGCGGGACCGCCGGCCTTGGTGAGGATCGGCGCGATGACATTGACGAGCTGTGCCATGCAGGCGATCTTGACGCGGTCCGATCTCCGGATGAAGACGTTCAGCAGAGAGCCGACGAAGATCGCATCCTCGAGATTGTAGAGCTCTTCCAGCAGCGGCGGCGCTTCCGGCCAGTCCCAGCTGGCAATCCGCTCGCCATCCTCCTTGCGGTCGTGATACCAGACGTTCCACTCGTCGAAGCAGATCTTGACGTCGCGCTTCGAACGCTTCTTCGCCTTGATGTAGTCGATCACGCCGCCGATCGTCACGATGTACCGGTCCAGTTCGATCGCCTTAGCATAGTAGTTGAGGGTGTCCTGCTCCTCGTTGCCGAAATATTTGTGCAGCGAGATGTAGTCGACGCTGTCATAGCTCGCCTCGAGAACCGTCGCCTCCCATTCCGGGTAGGTCTTCATCTTGTCGTTCGAGGAGCCGCAGACGACGGTCTCCAGCGTCTTGTCGAAATATTTGAAGGCCTTGCTTACCTCGTTGGCGAGATGGCCGTATTCGGCCGCACTCTTGTGACCGACCTGCCAAGGTCCGTCCATCTCGTTACCGAGGCACCAGATGCGCACATTGTGCGGCTCCTTGTAGCCATGCTTTGCGCGCAGATCGCTCCAATAGGTGCCGCCGGGATGATTGCAGTATTCGAGGAAGTTGCGAGCGTCGTCGAGACCGCGCGAACCGAGATTCATCGCCAGCATCATCTCGGTACCCGCGAGCTTCGCCCAATCGGCGAACTCGTTGACCCCGACCTGGTTGGTTTCGCGCGTGCGCCAGGCGAGATCGAGGCGCACCGGACGCTCCTCGCGCGGCCCGATCCCGTCCTCCCAGCGATAGGCGGAAACGAAGTTGCCGCCGGGATAGCGGACGATCGGCATATCGAGATCGCGCACCATATCCAAAACATCGGTTCGAAAGCCGTCCTTATCCGCGTTTTCGTGGCCGGGCTCATAGATCCCCGTATAAACGGCACGGCCCATGTGCTCCAGGAACGAGCCGTAGACCCGCTTGTCGACGGACGAGATTGTATATTCCCGATTAAGGGTAGCCTTCGCTCGCATGATGTTTCCTCATTTATTGAAGTCGATTTTGGATGAAGCTAAATTGTATGATTTTTTATTTCAAGAGTTTTGTTTTATATCAAGATTTCCGATACACATGGTGCAGCTTGCGTGTTTTTTCGGCTTTAGCCTGCGGGAATCCGGAAGTGCACGGCGTTTCACCGAGGACTGCGGAACGATCCCCCGGCCAACCGATTAGAGGGCTAAGGGCACCTGCGATCGTGTGGCGCTGCCGCAACTGTCATGATGAAACGGCGCATCCTCAGCGGGCCTGAGAACTGGACGGAGCATATCGCTCATGGCTTGGTCCTTCAGCATCGGAACGATTGCCGGCACGGCAATTCGCGTGCACGTGACCTTCGCGCTGCTTCTGATCTGGATATGGCTGATGCACTACCGGATCGGCGGGACACCGGCAGCGATGGAGGGGATTGCTTTCATCGTCGCCGTCTTCGTCTGCGTCGTGCTCCACGAGTTCGGCCACATCGCCGCGGCGCGGCGTTTCGGGATCAAGACGCCGGACATAACGCTGCTGCCGATCGGCGGCGTCGCTAGACTCGAGCGCATGCCGGAAGAGCCCGGCCAGGAATTCGTAATCGCCATCGCCGGCCCTCTGGTCAATGTGGCGATTGCCGCGGTGCTCATCGCCATCCTCGGCAGTTCGGCGGGCCTGGAGCAGATAGCGGGCGTCGAAGACCCCCAGAGCGGCTTTCTGGCACGGCTCGCCGGCGTCAATGTTTTCCTCGTGCTCTTCAATATGATCCCCGCCTTCCCGATGGACGGCGGCCGCGTGTTGCGGGCCGCACTCGCCGCGCGGCTCACCTGGTCGCGTGCGACCCAGATCGCCGCAACGATCGGCCAGGGCCTTGCCTTCGTCTTCGGCTTCGTCGGCCTGTTCTACAATCCTCTGCTTATCTTCATCGCCATCTTCGTCTATCTGGCCGCAACGGCGGAAGCCCAAAACGCCCAGATCCGCGAGATCTCCGGCAGCGTGATGATCTCAGACGTAATGATCACCGAATTCGCGACCCTCGACCGCTCGGCGACCATCGACGACGCCATCGACACGCTGCTTGCCACCACGCAGCGCGAATTTCCGGTGGTCGATGCCGCGGGCCACTTCGAGGGACTGCTGACGCGCGACGACATGATCCGCGCTCTGAAGGAGAAAGGCCCGTCGACACCGGTGGTCGCCGCGATGCGCCGCGGCCTACCGACGATCCATCATCGCAAACGCCTTGAGGAAAGCCTGCGGCTCATGCAGGAATCCCATTCGCCGGCCATCGCCGTCCTGGACGGCTCCAACCGCCTCGTCGGGCTGATGACGCATGAAACGATCGGCGAGATGATGATGGTGCGTGCGGCCGCCCCGGGCCGCTTCCGGTTCGGCCACCTGCGGCAGACCGGAAGCCGAAGCTGAGCCCGAAGGTTGATGGAACTGAATCGGCGCTCCGCAGTTCGGGCCACAACCCTACGGCGCCGCGGGTCTTCGCAGAACACGCAGCGTCGAGGAACCTGCAGCAGACAAATCGGATCGACTCAATGCTCGTGACGGTAGAAGTACTCACGATCGTTCTGGTCGCGATAGCAACGGCACTGGCCCTTGCCCATGCGCTCGAATTGCCCGGCAAATTGCGATTGCCAAGGGAACAATATCTGGCGATGCAGGCAATCTACTATCCGGGCTTCACCTTCGGGGGCGCTGCAGAGCCGGCGGCCCTGCTTCTCACTGCCGCTCTCCTCTTCCTGATGCCGAGCGCGACGACCGCCTTCTGGCTGACCGTCGGCGCATTCGCCGGCCTGCTGGCGATGCATGCGGTGTATTGGATCCTGACGCATCCCGTGAACAACTTCTGGCTCAAGTATACGCAGCTGGGAGGAACGGGCGCGCGCTTTTTCGCTTTCGGCGCCCCGCGCGCCTCTACGGCCTCGGAAAGCACGGACTGGACCGTCCTGCGGGACCGCTGGGAGCGATCCCATGTCGTGCGGGCCGTTCTCGGCCTCGTCAGCCTCGTATTGCTCGCAACGGCGATAGCTCTCTGAGCCCTGCGCTATGTGCCACCGAGGCGCGCTGCCAGCAACGCATGTCAACGGCAGCCTGACCTACAACTTTGGCGATGGGTAAGTTCCAGGAAAAAGAGAGAATATGCCGCTCTCGCCGATCTCACGGAATGTTGTTGTGAGAGGCCTCGCTGCAGCCGCCGATATGCCGGTATGATCCCCAGAGAACGGAGATCGATCCATGCACGCGAAGATGCCCGAGGGCCTGCTGGCCGGGTTCCTGCTTCTCCTCGTTCCTGCCCAAGGCTTCGGCCTCGACCTGCCGCGCTCGGGTCATCCGATATTCGACCGCGTCGTCACGCTTGTCGCCGACAACTTTCACGATCCCTCCGCGCTCGACGGCTTCGACGCAGCGGTACGGCAGGAACTCGATGGCGGCGACCCGCTGAACGCGAAGAGCACGGAGCCCCGGGTCGATGCGGCGGTCGAGAGAATCCTCGCGAGCCTCGACGCGTCGCACACGGCCCGCTTCACGCAGGATTCGATTGCCTATTACGAACTCGCCGACATATTCCGTTACGCTATCCGCCACGACATGAAGCGGGTGTTCCCGCCGGATGGCAGGGCCAGCTATGCCGGGGTCGGCTTGGTTACCCGGATGGAAAACGGCCTCCCGTTCGTCAGCGACGTCTATGACGGCTCGCCTGCGGACAAGGCGGGTATCCGGGTGGGCGACGAGGTTCTATCCGTTGATGGCGCGCCGTATCGCGAAATCGAATCCTTCCGCGACAGGATCGGGCAAAAGGTGGAGATCCGCCTGCGCCGCAATGCCGGCGCACAACCCTTCACGGCCAGTGTCGCGGTCGAGCGGCTGCGGCCTTTGCCCACATTCGAGAAGGCAATCGAGAACAGTGTGTCCGTCAATGAGAGCGATGGGCGGCGCATCGGTTATCTCCGTCTTTGGACGCTCTCCAGTCCCGACGGACTCGATATCGCGGCACGGGAACTGGCGACCGGCCGTCTCAAGGACGCCGATGGCGTCGTCATCGACCTGCGCGGACGCTGGGGCGGCGGCCCGCCCGACGCGGCGGAGCTCTTCGTCGGCGATACGCCGAACTTCAGGCTGATCTCGCGCAGCGGCAAGGATATGCTCGCCAATGTCCGCTGGCGCCGCCCGGTCGTCGCCATCATAGACGAGGGATCGAGAAGCGGCCTCGAACTCTTCGCCTATGCGCTGAAGGCCAATGGAATCCCGCTCGTCGGGACGCGCACGGCGGGCGCGCTTCTCGCCGGCCGCGCCTATCTCCTGCCGGACGACAGCATGCTGGAGCTTGCGGTTTCCGATGCGGTGATCGACGACGGCGTGCGGCTGGAGGGGCGCGGCGTCGAGCCGGACGTCACCGTTCCGTTCCCCCTGCCCTACGCCGACGGACGCGACCCGCAGCGCGAAGCCGCCATGGAAGAGATGCGGCGCATCCTCGCCAAAGGCTGAGCCGGCGAACCGGTTCTTGAATGCGGGCCGCGCCGGGCCCGCCTTCCCCTCGTCTATTCGCTTTGGCGGAAGTTTCGGATCCGGTCGAAGAGCACCGCGAGCACGATGGCGCCGCCGATGAAGGCGCCCTGCCAGAATGCGTTGATCCCGAGCAGGCCGAGGCTGTTGCGGATCACCTCGATCAGCGCAGCTCCGATCAGGGCGCCGGAAGCCGTGCCGGCGCCGCCGGCAAGATTGGCGCCGCCGATGACGGCAGCGGCGATGACCTGAAGTTCCATTCCTGCGCCGATATTGGTCGTCACGGCCCCGAGCCAGCCGGTCTGGATGATGCCTGCGATGCCGGCCGCGAGCGCGGAGATCATGTATACGGCAACCTTGATCCTTTTCACCGGAACGCCGGTGAGCGTCGCGGCATGCTCGTTGCCGCCGATGGCGAAGACGTAGCGGCCGAACTTCGTCCAGCGCAGAACGAAGCCGGTGAGGAGTGCCAGGACGATCATGTAGAGCACCGGATTGGCGATGCCGAGGAACCAGGCGCCGCCGCCAAGAGCCAGGAGCGTGTCGTGGTCCGGGCCGAACTCGAAGACGACCGTATTGTTGGATGCGACCATCGCCAGGCTGCGCGCGATCGAGAGCATGCCGAGGGTGATCACGAAAGGCGGAAAGCCGAGATAGGCGATCATGACGCCGTTGAACGCGCCTGCGACCAGCGCCGTGCCGATCGAGGCGGCAATACCCACCTCGATGCCGTAGCCGGCATGCATGACCACGGCCAGCACCATGCTGCACAGGCAGAGGACCGACCCAACCGACAGATCGATGCCGCCGGTAATGATGACCAGCGTCATTCCGAGCGCGATGATCGCGACGAAGGTGAAATTGCGCGTGATGTTGTAGAGGTTTTTGGCCGTGGCGAAGGAGTCGGTGGCAACCGAGAGGAAGAGGCAGGCGAGGATGACCGCCACCAGGACCCAGAATGCCTGGCTGGCCAACAGGAACGAGAGCCATCCCCGATCTCTCTGTCCGACTGCCCGATCGAGCGTAATTGCCATTGTCGACCTTCGCTTTCTTTCCGATTGATTCACACCTGTTCGATGGCGCCGGTGATCAGGCCCGTCACCTCCTCCGGCGAACTCGCGGCAATCGGCTTGTCGGCGACCTTCCTGCCCCGCCGCATGACGATGACCCGGTCGGCGACTGTAAAGACGTCCGGCATACGGTGGCTGATCAGCACGACGGCGATGCCCCGGTCGCGCAACTCTCGGATCAGGTTCAGCACCTCGGCCACCTGCCGCACCGAAATGGCTGCCGTCGGTTCGTCCATGAGCACGATCTTGGCCTCTGAAAGCATCGTCCGCGCGATTGCGACCGCCTGCCGCTGACCGCCCGACATCTGCCTGACCAGGTTGCGCGGCGGCGTCTCCGACTTCAGCTCCCTGAAAATCTCGCCGGCTCGGCGGTACATCGCCTTGTAGTCGAGTATGCGCAGCGGCCCGATGCCACGCCTGATCTCCCGCCCGAGAAAGACATTCGCCGCGGCCGTGAGGTTGTCGCAGAGGGCCAGATCCTGATACACGATCTCGATGCCGTGCTGCCGCGCCTCCACCGGGCGATGCATCACGAGTTCCGCACCGTCGAGCCGGATCGTTCCATGGCTCGGCCGGAAGTTGCCGGCCATCATCTTGACCAGCGTCGACTTGCCGGCGCCGTTGTCGCCCATGAGCCCGACCACCTCGCCGCGGTCGAGCGAGAGCGACACGTCGCTGACCGCCTGAATGGCGCCGAAATGCTTGGAAATGTTAACGAGTTCGAGAACTGCCACAGCCGTCTAGCCTCCCGAAGCAGCGGGCCGCCTCCTCGATCGCTTGTCCCGCTTTCGCGCTCTCCCGGCAAGGCGACCGTTCCCATTTACGCAAATGCGCGGGAAAGCGTCAATCAATAGTCCTACAAATCGCTCCGCACATACGCGGAAACTCATATTGTCATACAAATAGTCGTTGACGTGCTGTTCGCGCGGATATTAGCTAGTGCTGGGAGGAGAGCATGCTGATCCTTGTCCCCGGGGCACGGGCAGGGTCAGGCGGCACCTCATCGCGGCGCTGCTTGACGATCCGCGCGCGACCGGCCGCTCTTCATTGCCTCGATGGATCGACGGCTGCGCGACGCCGCCGCCTACCCGAAATTCTCATATTTCAAGGCGCGGGCACGCGCGTGTCCGCTTGTTTCAAGGGAGGAAGGAATGAGGAAGGCACTATTGCTTGCCGTTGCCGCTCTGGCACTCAGCGCCGGAACGGCCATGGCCCAGAAGAAACAGCTCGTCATCGTGGTGAAGGGGCTGGACAATCCCTTCTTCGAAGCGATCAATCAGGGTTGCCAGAAGTGGAACAAGGAAAATCCGGACTCGGAATACGAGTGCTTCTACACGGGTCCGGCTTCGACCTCGGATGAGGCCGGCGAGGCGCAGATCGTCCAGGACATGCTGGGCAAGGCTGAAACCGCCGCAATCGCCATCTCACCATCCAATGCGAAGCTCATCGCCCAGACGTTGAAGACCGCCAATCCATCGGTTCCGGTCATGACCGTGGATGCGGATCTCGCCGCCGAAGACTCTGCCCTGCGCAAGACCTATCTCGGGACCGACAACTATCTGATGGGCTACCGAATCGGCGAATACATCAAGAAGGCCAAGCCCGATGGCGGCAAGATTTGCACCATCGAGGGAAATCCCGGCGCCGACAACATTCTGCGCCGCGCCCAGGGCATGCGGGACGCCCTGACCGGCCAGAAGGGCCTGGCGGAACTCAAGGGCGAAGGCAACTGGACGGAAGTGGCAGGCTGCCCGGTCTTCACCAATGACGACGGCGCCAAGGGCGTGCAGGCGATGACCGACATCCTTGCCGCCAATCCCGACCTCGATGCTTTCGGGATCATGGGAGGATGGCCGTTGTTCGGCGCGCCACAACCCTATCGCGATCTGTTCAAGCCGATGGCCGACAAGATCGCCAAGAACGAATTCGTCATCGGCGCTGCGGATACGATCGGCGAGGAAGTCGCGATCGCCAGGGAAGGATTAGTCACCGCTCTCGTCGGGCAGCGGCCATTCGAGATGGGCTACAAGGCCCCGCAGGTCATGCTGGACCTGATCGCCGGCAAACCGGTCGAAGACCCGGTCTTTACCGGCCTCGACGAATGCACCAAGGAGACCGCGGATACCTGCATTCAGAAATAGCCGGTCGAAGGCCGGCATCCTGCCGCGCGCGGCGCCCCAGGATTGCCGGCCTTTGAACTCCCTGGTTCATATCTGCCAGTCCGCGTCGAGCGAATAGGCCTTGATGTAGTCGATCTTCATTTCGGACCCGTCGGCGAGCCCGTCACGCGGCGTGCCGGCGATGCCGCCCACCGCCAGGTTGACGAGCATGTACATCGGGTCGTGCATGTCGGAAGGGGTATCGGCGCGCGCGATCGCCGCATCGTCGAAATACCAGACGATCTCCTCTTCCGTCCAAAGCACCCCGTATGTGTGAAAGCCGCTCGCATCGGCGACCTTCACCGCATTTTCGATGCTCGTTCTCGAGCCCGTTTCATTGGAATGCACCGTGGCGATGACCGTATTCGAGTCCTGTCCGCGCATTTCCACGACGTCGAGTTCCGGCGGCCAGGAACCGTCGGCGGGCAGCAGCCAGAAGGCCGGCCAGGCGCCCTGGTCGTCCGGCATGTCCGCGCGCATTTCGAAATAGCCGTAGGTCTGGGCAAAGGACGAGTAGGTCGTCAGCATTCCGGACGTGTAATCATAGCCGTTGATCTCGGCCTGGATCGCCTCCGACGCTGGCGCGGCCGTGATCGTCAGCACGCCGTTGTTGACGGAGAAGGGATTGACGGAAGCGGTCGGCTCGTAGCTCGGATTGATATACCATTGCTGCTCGCCGTTGCTGGAAAGCGTCGCTCCCTTTTCCGGCGCCCACCAGAATTTGGCATCCCAGACCCCGCTTGTACCGTTTCGGAGCTGAAGCGTATTGAACTCGTCCGAGAAAGTCTGAGACAGGACGGAACGGTCGAGGCTTAGTCTGAACTGGTGCGCCTGCAATTCGTCGGCGGTGGTGTTCGCGAATACCAGACTCTCGCCATCGGCGAGATGGAGCCGGAGATCGGCGCCTTCCTGAGCCACATTGGACAATATCTGCTCGAACGACGTGAAGCCGTAGCCGTCGAGGCGTACGACGTCATCATAGTTGAAATCGGTGATCAGGTCGCTTCCATTGCCTCGCGCAAACACAAAGGTGTCGGCACCGCCCACGCCGATCAGGACATCGTTGCCGCCGCGGCCGTCGATCGTCTGCGTTCCAGACCCACCCTTTATGATGTTGTCCGTCTCGTTGCCGAATGCGAACCGGCCGCTTCCGGTAACCGTGAGGTTCTCGAAGTTCGCCGGCAGTGTGTAGCTCATCCACGTGCTTATCGTGTCCACGCCCTCGCCGGCCGTCTCATACGCCCGGTTAATCGACGAATAGAGATAGTAGATGTCGTCGCCCCTACCGCCGATCATGGTGACGTTCACGGAGCTGTCGCCCCACATGGAATCGTTGCCGGCAGTGCCATGGAGTGTGGGGCCTGAGCCGGTGGCGGAGAACCACGCAGTTGAACTGCCGCTGTAGTAAAGCGGCGTTCCCACGGCGTTCAATACGGTTTTGCTCATCGAAATGTCTCCAGTTTGATGTTCGGTTTCCTCCGCTCACCCCGGCCGCTGATCGCGTCCTCAGGCCTAATCTAGACGGGGCTGTCGCTTTAATAACCCCCAAGAGTTTGGGGGACGGGCGCGGAACAAAGCAGCGATGGCTGCGTTCTTTGAAGTTGGCGGCGGCTGCGGAGGGAACATGCACGGCGCAGAAATTCTACCCAAAACGACGATTGACGATATCAAGACTTCAGACACGCCCGATTACCGCGCCGTGCTCGACGCCCTTGCGGTGCCCGTTTATGCGACCGACGCCGAGGGCATCGTCACCTACTGCAACGCCGCGGCTGCAGCCGTTGCTGGGCGCGAGCCGGAGCTCGGCAAGGATCGCTGGTGCGTCAGTTGGCAACTGAGGCGGCCGGATGGCTCACCCCTCCCGCACGACGAGTGCCCAATGGCGCGCACATTGAAAGAAGGACAGCCGGTCAGGGGTGAAGAAGTGGTGGCGGTCCGGCCGGACGGCGCCTCGGTCCCGCTTCTGCCGCATCCGACGCCGATCTTCGACGACACGGGCGCAGTGACCGGAGCCGTCAATGTCCTCATGGACCTCAGTGGCGCGAAGGATATGGAGCGCAGTTCCCGCTATCTCGCCGCGATCGTCGAATCTTCCGACGATGCCATCGTCGCGAAGAACCTGGACGGGATCATCACCAGCTGGAACCGCGGCGCGCAGCGGCTTTTTGGCTATGCGGCCGAAGAAGTTATCGGCGAGTCGATCACCATTCTCATACCGCCAGAACGCCTGAGCGAGGAGCCCGGCATCCTCGAACGCATTCGCAGAGGCGAACTGGTCGACCACTTCGAGACCAAGCGCCGGCGCAAGGACGGGACTCTGGTGGACATTTCGCTTACCGTTTCCCCCGTCAGGGATGCCACCGGCCGCATCATCGGCGCTTCCAAGATCGCCCGCGACATCACCGAGACGAAAAGCGCAGCACAGGCACTGGCTGCCCGCTTTCGTGAGCAGGCCGCGTTGTACCGTCTGACCGAAAGGGTGCAGCGTACCAAACGGATAGAAGAGGTCTACGAGGCGACACTCGACGCCATTCAGGGCGCGTTGAATTGCGACCGCGCCTCAATTTTGCTCTTCGATGAGGCGGGGACCATGCGGTTCGTCGCCGCGCGCGGCCTTTCGGACTATTATCAGCGCGCTGTCGACGGACACTCCCCTTGGATTACGGGAGCGAACGAACCTGAGCCGATCTTCGTCGAGAATGTCGACGACGCGGAATTCTCGCGAGAGCTGAAGGAGAGCATAGTCGGCGAAGGCATCGCCGCGCTCGGCTTCTTCCCGCTCGTCACGGAAGGCAGGCTGATCGGCAAATTCATGACCTACTACGACCGGCCACACCGGTTTGCGGAATCCGAGATCGGCATGGCGCTCACCATAGCGCGACAACTCGGATTCAGCATCCAGCGCATGAGAGCCGAACATGCACGGCGCCAGGCGGAGGAACAGCTGCGCCGCAACGAGGCGAACGAAAGGGCGCGCGCGGCCGAGTTGGCGGCGATCATGGAGGCCGTGCCGGCGTTGATCTGGATTGCACGCACGCCCGATTGCCGCGTCATCAGCGGCAATAACAGCTCCTACGAGATTTTGCGGCTGCCGCACGACAGCAATCTGTCGATGTCGGCGCCTCCCGGCGAGCACCCCACCAACTTCCGCGTTTTCTCGGAAGGGCGCGCATTGTCGCCGGAGGAGCTACCCGTACAAAGGGCGGCTCGCGGCGAAGAGGTTCAGAATTTCGAGGAGGAGGTGCGCTTCGACGACGGAAGCTCCCGTCATATCTTCGGCAACGCGACTCCGCTGCGCGACGTCACAGGCGAAGTGGTCGGAGCTGTCGCTGCCGCTGTCGACATCACCGGACGCAAGCAGGCGGAGGAGGCGCTCCAGGAAAGCGAACGTCGCCTGCAGCTCGCACTGGATGCCGGACATATGGGCGCCTGGGAGTGGAACCTCGAAACGGGTGAGGTGATCTGGTCGCCGGGGCTGGAGGCGCTTCACCGTATTGAGCCCGGATCGTTCGGAGGAACGCTGGACGACTTCAAGCGGGACATACACCCGGACGATCTTCCCTTGATCGAGCGCGAGATGGCCAGGGCGATCGAGACAGACGGAGACTACCACGTCGTCTACCGTGCTCAACTCCCCGACGGGACCATCCGGTGGATGGAGGCTTTTGGACAGCTTTCGCCGCGCAACGGCCCCAAAAGGCGTTTGACCGGCGTCTGCATGGACATCACGGAGCGCAGGGAGGCCGAAGCGCAGCGCAATCTCCTCGTCGCCGAGCTCAGCCACCGCGTGAAGAACACGCTGGCGATCGTCGGGTCGATCGCACGGCAGACATTCTCGACCAATCCGGACGCCAAAACGGCACACCGTTCCTTCGATGCACGCATAAGGGCGCTCGCGCAGACCCATACGCGCCTGGCGGAGGCGAGCTGGTCGGGCGTCTCCCTGAAAACCGTGCTGTTCGACGAATTGTCGCCGTATCACGACGACAGCAGGACGAATGTGACCCTTGCGGGCCCGCCGGCGATGCTGCCGCCCAAGCATGCGCTGACCCTCGGCATGGCGGCGCACGAGCTTGCAACAAACGCCGCTAAACATGGGGCACTCTCCGTCAAAAGCGGAAGAGTTGATATCGAGTGGATGATCGACGTGGCAAGTGAGCGGCTGCGGATCTGCTGGAGCGAGACGGGCGGACCGGCCGTTGTTGCGCCCGAGCATAATGGCTTCGGCCGTCTGCTGCTCGAGCGGGTTCTCGCCTCGGATCTTGGCGGTGAAGTGCATCTCGAGTTCGCGCCGCAAGGGCTGGTATGCACGATCGATGTTCCCTATCCGCGCGGAGCCCCCGGATGAACCACGGAGACCAATGTCGGGTGCTCGTCGTGGAGGACGAGTTTCTTGTCGCACTGCAGATTGAAGCTGATCTCGTCGCTGCCGGCTACTCGGTGATCGGCCCATTCACGAGCCTCGCTCAGTCGATCTCCGCCGCCCGCGCGCATCCGTTCGATATCGCTACTCTCGATCTCAATCTGCGCGGCGAGTTCGCCTATCCGCTTGTCGACGAACTCATGGAGCGCGAGGTGCCGGTGCTTCTGTTGACCGGTTATACGGCGCTTGACTTGCCTGAACGATTTCGTGCCCTGCCTCGCCTGGCAAAACCCTTCGACGGCACGCAGCTCATCCATAAGATCGAAGGCCTCCACCCGTTTAATGGCAGACCGGCCGGCGTGTGAGCCGGCCGGTGCTAGATTACAAATGGATCACGGTGCTGAGCGGTTGCGGCAGGGGGTGCGGAACGGCGCACCCTTTTTTCTACTGCCGCCGACCTCACATTTCTGTGGGCAGGAAATGGGAAAGCGGCACCTGTAGTGCGCCGGCGACGCGCTTGAGCTTCGCTGGACTGAAGTCCGTGCCATTCTCGATATCGTTGATTTCGACGACGGCGAGGCCGCAGGTGACCGCGAGATCCTCGATGCTGTAGCCGACCGCTTCACGCGCGGCCTTGACGCGAGCGGCGATGTCGCCGTTGGGCATCGGAGCGGCTTCCTTGTCGCCAATGTTGGAGGGTGAAATAGACATAAATGTCTCCTTCTCTTGGCATGAAAATTCTTACGAATTTTGCTGTTGAGTACGGGTCGACACGCGTCACTGCATGCCCCCTGAACCGCGATTCAAGGGAAAAACATGCAGCAGATGAAAGTGCTGCAGCCACCTTTGTGCGCGTGAGACGCGCGGTGCTGCAGGACGGCGGTAACGTTTTATGTCATCGTTGTAACATGGACAAGCCGAAATCGCTCTTGTGCACCGGAAGCGCCAGTCGGCCACTGGAATGTCGGTTTCGGCACCGTGGGGTTGCGATGTCTCGATTCGGCGATCAGGCCGAGAATCGTGCCAGGCAACTGCGAGCGAGGCGCGGATGAGGGCGGCGATAACGGCTGGGCCCGGCAGATCACAAAAGTTTACTGGAAAGCCCGCCGGGCCGGTCAGGCGTTTCCCATGCGACAAATGGAAAAGAAATCTCGAATACATTCAAAGGGTCGCAGGTCGCGGCTGCATGCTCGCCGATGCCGTTGCGCAAGGCCGGTGGGGTCTGACTTCCTCGGAACGGACCAAAATCCGGTTTTCAGGCGGCGCCGTTATCCATACATTGAACGTATGGGGATTTCTAATTTAGCTGCATTACAGATTTTTAACGGCTTATTTGCTTCGTACCGACTGCTGCTCGGCACTGAATTTCCACTTGGCGGGTCGCCGCCGCCGAGCATGAAACCGGGCGCTGCCATACGGCACTCGCCCTGGCCGGCAGATTGTTCAAGCCACAGAGGCGACCGCAAACACAACGTCCCGGATCTGTCCGTTCGCGCTTCGCGTGGGCCCAATGGCCGCGCGTACCGACCGTCGGATTAGTTTGGGATGCGGTGTGCGCCGAGGGGAAGGAATTGGAGATGAAGAACCAAACCGGTAATGAGACTCAGGCCCGAACGCCCGCCGCCCCATCGGAAGGCAGCAGTATCTGGCAGCAGTTCGAGATGATGCGGCACGCCTTCGTCGACTCGCCGGTTTTGAAGCCTATCCTGTGGCTGGCAGCCGGCAGCTTCACCATAATCATCGTCACCGCCATCGGGCAGATCGTTCTCAATCGCTGGTACCGGCCCTTCTTCGACGCGATCGAGCGGCGTGATCTCAACAGCTTCTTCTATCAGCTCATGCTGTTCGTCCTCCTCGCCGGGGTCCTCCTGGTGTTCAACGTCGCCCAGCAGTGGCTCAACCAGATGGTGCGCTTGAGGCTGCGCGAAGGATTGACATTGGACTTGATCGGCGAATGGATGCGGCCGCGGCGTGCCTTCCGGCTGGCCAATGCCGGCACGATCGGCGTGAACCCGGATCAGCGCATGCAGGAGGATGCCGGCCACCTTGCCGATCTCACGACCAGCCTCGGATTCGGGCTTTTGCAATCGTCGATCCTGCTCATTTCGTTCGTTGGCGTCCTCTGGTCCCTTTCAGCGGGCTTTGCCTTCCAGATCGGCGAACGGTCGCTGGAAATTCCCGGCTATATGGTGTGGGCTGCAATCCTCTACGCCGGCTCCGCGTCGTGGCTGAGTTGGCTCGTCGGCCGCCGGCTGATCGTTCTGAACGGCGAGCGCTACGCCCGCGAAGCCGATCTTCGCTTCTCGATGATGCACGCCAACGAGCATATCGACGGCATCTCGCTTGCGGGCGGCGAGGCTGGGGAGCGACGGCGCCTGCAACTCGACCTTTCCTCCGTGCTCGACGCCACGCGCAACATATTCCGAGCCGAGATCAATCTTGCCTGGGTACAGGACGGCTACGGCTGGGTCACGGTCGTCGCACCCATTCTCGTTGCAGCGCCAGTCTACTTCGCGGGAAACATCAGCTTCGGCGGCCTTATGATGGCGGTGGGGGCGTTCAACCAGGTGCACTCGTCGTTGAAGTGGTTCGTCGCCAATGTCAGCGCGATCACGGATTGGCGTGCAACGCTGCTGCGCGTTGCCGCCTTTCGCCGCGCGCTGATCACGGCAGACACGCTGCACGGCGATGAAAAGCGTATCGAATTCGTCGAGAACGAGAGTGCCACCATGACGTTCGAGAACCTGGAGGTGGTCTCCCGCTCTGGGCGAACCAGGCTGGCGGAGTCTCGTATCGAGATCGCCCCCGGCCAGCGGGTCAACATCATCGGCGATCCGCGTGCCGGGAAGACGCTGGTCTTCCGTGCGCTCGCCGGGCTCTGGCCCTGGGGAAGCGGCCGTGTGGGAATGCCGGCCGGCGAAGCCGTGGCCTTCATTCCTCGCGCGCCTTATTTCCCCCGCGGCCGACTGCGCGACGCCCTTGCTTATCCGCACGCCGACAGTTTCCCCGACAAGGTGCTCGTGACTGCGCTTTCGAAGGTCGGGCTCGACCATCTTGCGACGTCGCTCGATCGCGAGGCCCGTTGGGAACGCGAACTCGGCGACGACGAGCAGCGCCTCCTGGCCTTTGCCCGGCTCCTCGTGCAGAAACCCCGTTGGGTGGTCATCGACGAAGCGCTGGAGACCATGGACGCCGATGCCCTGAAACGGGCCCTTTCGATCTTCGAGGCCGACCTGCGGGAGACCGCGGTGATCAAGATCGGCCGAACGCCGCGAAACGGAGTGCAGTTCTCCCGCGTGATCCATCTCGTCAAGGACGCCGAAGCTCCGGCCCTGAAGCCGGTTCGCCTCGGCGGAGGTGTTTCGGGCCTGGAGGTGGCCGCACGCGGTGCGCCTTGAGTCCGGATCGAAGTGCTGCGGCCTGATAAGACGCGCGACTGCTGCTTCAAACGCCCCGCCTGTTGCCCCAGATGAGGACATGCAGTTGCGGCAGGACCCGCGCCTCGAACCACCTGTCGGCAACAACTCTATCGACCAACCAGCGCATCCGCTCCATCACGCCGTCGATATCGATCGGCGCGTCCGCCTCCTCCGCGGGCGGCGGAGTATGGTTGCCGGGCTGCAGATAGACGGGAAGATGCGGATGGCGCGCGGCAGCTGTCATTGCATAGGCATAGTCCGCTTCATCGAAGACCACGAATTTCAATACCGTCTGCGGCTTGTTTCCAGCACTGCGGAGACAGTCGTCCAAGGCTTCCCAGTCGGTCTCCATCCCGCTCGAGGGCGGCTTAGGACTGAGCACCAGCACGTCGAGAGCGGCGAACCAGTCGCGAGCGACCGAACCTTGCGTTTCCAGGGCGAATCGATAGCCTTTTTCGTGCCCGCGGCCGATCAGATCGCCGAACGGCTGTATTGCCGGGTTGCCGCCCGATAGCGAAACCATCACGGCTTCACCGCCCGAAAGCCGAACGATTTCCTGCCAAACCTCCTCGGTCGACATCGTTTGCCATTCATGCCGGTAGCTGCTGTCGACGGCATGGAGGCTGTCGCACCAGGAACAGCGGTAATCGCAGCCGCCGCTCCTGACGAATACCGTCGGCAGGCCGATCAGCACCCCCTCCCCCTGGATCGTGGGTCCGAATATCTCGCTGACGCGGATTTCGTTCGATCGGGTGTGGATCATGGCCGATATTCCGCCCAGGTCTTCGCCGTCTCGCTGACGCGAACGGCTGTCGTCTCGGGCAGCCGAACCTGGCACCATTCGTAGAAATGCTGCGCCAGGCATTCCGCCGTCACCCGATCGTGCCCGAGCACGTCGTTCAGATGGCGGTGGTCGAAGCACTCGTCGATATATTGCTTCAGTGGCGCGAGCTCGTGGTAGTCGCGCACGAATCCATGCTCGTTCAGCGTTTCGCCGGAAAGCTCGACCTCGACGATGTAGTTGTGCCCATGCAGCCGCGCGCATTGATGCTCGGCCGGCAGGCTCTTCAGCTGGTGCGAGGCGGAGAAATGGAATTCCTTGGTGATGCGAAACATCATTTCACCTCTTCGGCAACGAAGGAGCCGGTCGCCGCGACCCAGAAGTCCGGATCGTCATACTCCGTTGGATCAGGGACGCCCGCGAGGTGAAAGGCTTCACGGCGTTCGACGCAGGTGCCGCAGCGCCCGCAATGGCGGACACCGCCCTTATAGCAGGACCAGGTCTCGGCAAAGGGCGTATCGTGCCTTGCTCCGTCCGCGACGATGTCCGCCTTCGAGACGTTCACAAAGGGCGCATAGAGCGCGACATCCGCATAGCCATCGAGCGCGCGGTTCTGCATCGCCTGGAAAGCATCGATGAAGCCCGGCCGGCAATCGGGATAGATGAAGTGGTCGCCGCCATGCACGGCGGTCGCGACGGCATCCGCCTTGCGGGCTGCAGCGACCCCGAAGGCGATGGCAAGCATGATGGCGTTGCGGTTCGGCACCACCGTCGCCTTCATCGTCTCTTCGGCATAGTGTCCGTCCGGGACGTCCACGTCGTCGGTGAGCGCCGATCCGGTGAGGTGGCGGCCGATCTCGCGGATGTCGATGATCTGGTGCGGGACGCCCAGGCGCCTGGCGCAGGCGGCGGCGAAATCCAGTTCCTTGCGGTGCCGTTGGCCGTAATCGAACGACAGGAGGCCGAAAAGCTCCTGTTCAGCCGCGACCTTGTGCGCAAGCGAAACGGAATCCAATCCGCCGGAGCAGATTACAATTGTCTTCATGACAGGTGTCCTTGTTTTGACCGGGTAGGCTGCGACCGGAGATCTACTGCGCGCTTTTTAGGCCAAAGAGGACGGCTTGTGAATGGCCGACCGGTGCGGGAAGACATAAGTTTGTCCGGCCGGGGCTACCGTTCGGACTGCATTATTCGGTTCAGACACCGAGAAGTCTTTCACGTTTTGAAATGAACGGTCACTTAAAATTACTTCCCATTAGGAGTCAGTGCGGTCATGTGATTATCGAAGCTCGTCTGAGCCACCGCTCGACGACCAACGGACCAAAGAGCTGATTGCATGGAAAACCCGGTCGCATTGAACCGCATCGCCGAAAACAGCGTCTTTCGTAAAGGTGATGTTTTCGTCCTCTTCGGTGAACTATTCGGTCGCGGATATGCGACCGGCTTGCTCGACGAAGCACGGCGGGCTGGAATGGAGATCGTGGGCATCACGGTCGGGCGGCGCGACGAGAACAACGCACTTCGGCCTTTGAACGCCGAGGAACTCTCTGCCGCCGAGGAACGACTGGGCGGCAGGATTATCAACATACCTCTTATGGCCGGGTTCGATCTCGACGCTCCGACAGGAGGCCCTACTCCGACGGATCTCCTCGCAACAATGACGCTGGAGAGCTGGGAACTTGAGAGGCTCGACTGGGACTACATTGAGCAGTGCCGGGACATCGCCACCTCACGGTTCACCAATGCGCTTTCACAGGTCATGGCCGTTCTCGACGGCATGATTGCCGACGGCCGCAATGTCTTCTTCGCCCATACAATGGCCGGCGGCATCCCGAAAGCGAAGGTATTCCTGGCTGTTGCCAATCGAATCTACAAGGGACGTGGTCCCCGCCACATGTCTTCGCAAGCGCTGCTCGACAGCGATATGGGCAAGCTCATCCTGCAGAATTTCGACGAAGTCACCGCAATTACCTTTCGACATCTTATCGACTTCAGCGCGGCGATCCGTGAGCGCGCAGAGGCATCTGGTGCTCAGGTCCGGTACACCGCCTACGGTTACCATGGAACGGCAATCCTGATTGACGGAAGCTATCGTTGGCAGACCTACACCAACTACACCCAGGGTTACGCCAAGATGCGGCTCGAACGCATCGCGCAAGAAGCCTGGGCAGCGGGTGTCAAGGCAACCGTCTATAACTGTCCCGAAATCCGGACCAATTCCTCCGACGTATTCACGGGTATCGAACTTCCGCTGATACCGCTGCTACTCGCCTTGCGGAAAGAGAACGGTGGCCAATGGGCAGAGGACCAATGGCAGGCATGTCAGAAGCTTCTGGCAGACGGCTTCACGATGAAGGATGTGTTCCAAAAAATTGCCGATATGCAGGCCAACGAAGCCATGCGACCGTTTTACGACTTCTCGGCGTGGCCGATGGCGAACAGCCAAGCGCAGGCCGATCTGACCATCGGCACGTCCAACGAGATCACGCAGATGCATCGGGACAGCAAGGCAATGATCAGCGACCTCCTGAGTGCTCTCGTGGTGGAGGCGACCGGGCAGCTGATTTTTGGCGCGTCCTCAGATCCCTCCGGCCCCATTCAGTGGCTCAACCACGATATTGTGGCGCGTCGACTTAACGCTTCCCACCTGCAAAGCAAGGCTCCCGCGCCGTTGAGCGCGCAAGGGGCGAAAGACTCTCAGCTTGAGGTGGCCTAGCCCTCGGCCTCAAACACGCCCGAACCAAGCCCTACACGCCCAAGACAAATAGTAAGGCCGAACGCTTCATCCAGACCGCGCTCAGAGAGGGCCAATGCCAGAGCCTACACGACGTCAGATCGCCGGGCAGCCGAGCTGCCGTCTGGCTGCACCGATACGATTGGCATCGCCCGCATCGCAGCCTAAAATCCAAAACACCCATCAGTCGCCTCGGATTGATCGAGGACAACCTGTTGAGGCTCCACAGCTAGTCAGCTCAGGAGATCGGCCGCGGTTCGCGCCAGAGCCAGCGTTCCGAAGGCGATGGATCGCTCATCGGGCTGATAGTCGGGATTATGCACCTTGTCCGACCGGCCCGGCTGGGAGGACCCTACGAGCAGCCGGAACGACGGGACCATTTGCGCAATCAGCCCAAAATCCTCACCTCCCATGCTCGGTTCAAAGTCGAACGCCACATCGCCGAGCTGCGAATTGATCGCGCTTACGGTGCGCTGAAGCATGCTCTCATCGTTGAAGATGGGCGGTGTGCCGCGTCTATAGGCAAGCTCGCAGGCCGCCCTGAAGCTCAACCCGACGCCCTCGCAGAGCCGGCGCAGACCGGCCTCCACCGTATCGCGCGCCTCCGGCTGCCGGCTTCGCACGGTTCCCTTCAGTTCGCACCGTTCGGGGATGATGTTCCGGGCCTCGCCGGCGTGGATTGAGCCGACTGTCACGACGCAAGCGTCGAGCGCCCGCACATCCCGCGACACGATGGTCTGCAACTGTCCGATCAACTGGGCCGCGATGACGATCGGATCGACGGCGGCGTAGGGACGGGCCGCATGTCCGCCCTTCCCGTGCACGGTGATGTCGAATGAATCGACCGCGGCATTCGCATAGCCGTGCACGATGCCGAACTGACCGACGGGTATTTCCGGCCGGTTATGCAGGCTCAGCGCCATGTCGACGCCTTCCATCACCCCGTCGGCGATCATTTCCTTGGCGCCGCCGACAGCCTCCTCCGCCGGCTGAAAGATGAGGCGGACGTTGCCGGTCAACCGGTCCTCCAGGCGCTTCAGCACGGCGCCGACGGCAAGGACCGTCGCGGTGTGGAGATCGTGGCCGCAGGCATGCATGCGGTTCGGGATCTTGCTCGCATAGGCAAGCCCCGTCTCCTCCTGCATCGGAAGAGCGTCCATGTCCGCGCGGATCATCAGGGTGGGACCGGGCCTCTTGCCGCGGATGTGCCCGACGACGCCGGTGCGACCGACGCCGGTCTGGTGCTCGATCCCGAGGCTTGCCAAGGTCTCCGCGACGAGGGCAGCCGTCCGGACCTCCTCGAAGGCGATTTCGGGATATTCGTGGATGCGCCTGCGGATATCGATGAAACGCGCGTCGTTTTCATCGACGATAGCCGCAATCAGCGACGCCACGTCATTGACGCCGGAATGGGAAAGCTTCTCAGCCACGGCTGACCTCCTGCCTCGAGTTGAATTTGCGGATGCGACCGCGGCCGGGTCAGCCGTTCAGATGGCAGGCCGACAGGTGTTTCGGCGCCACTTCCTTGCGGACCGGGACTTCCACGCGGCAGCGCTCCATGGCGAATGGACAACGGGGATGGAAATGACAGCCCTTGGGCGGATCGAGTGGGCTGGGAAGTTCGCCTTCCACGGCCTTGAAACGCCGCTTGCCCGTTTCGATACGGGGAACTTCCGCCAGGAGGGCCTGCGTGTAGGGATGGTTGGGACGTCTAAAGACATCCTCGACGAGCGCTTCCTCGACGATCCGGCCGAGATACATGATCGCGACGCGGTCGGAAATGTGCTCCACCACCCCGAGATCATGGCTGACGAAGAGGTAGGTCAGGTCCAGCCGGTCCCGCAGGTCCATGAACAGGTTGATCACCTGAGCCTGGATGGAGACGTCAAGGGCGGCGACGCTTTCGTCGCAGACGAGGAATTTCGGCTGCACGGCCAGCGCCCGCGCGATGTTGACCCTCTGGCGCTGACCACCCGAGAACTGGTGCGGATAGCGCGTCTTCATGGACGGGTCGAAGCCGGCCAGCGTCAGGTAGTTGTCTACGTAGGAGGCGCGTTCCGCCGCGGTTGCCAGGCCGTGCGTCTTCGGCGCCTCCCAGACGAGCTCTTCGATCGTCATGCGCGGATTGAGGGCCGCCATCGGGTTCTGGAAGATCATCTGCGTGGCGAGGCCGGCCTCCTTCTGCTCGGCGGCGGACATTGTCTTACGGTCAACCCCCTTCCAGAAGACGCTGCCGTCGGTCGGGGCCGCGACACCGGCGATGACGCGGCCGAGGGTCGATTTTCCGCAGCCGCTTTCCCCGACGAGGCCGACGACTTCGCCGCTGCGAATGCTTAGGCTGACGCCATCCAGCGCATGAACGACCGGGGCGGACTTTGCCAGCTTCAGGCTGAGCGCGATCCTCGCGGCAAGGTCCGGCCTGGCGCCGAAACGCTGCGTTATCGTCCTGGCCTCGATCAGGGGGGGCTCGACAGCCTTCATGATGCGGATACTTTCGTCACGGGATGGATGCAGCGGAAGGATCGGTCGCCCGCAGGTGCCAGCTCCGGTATGACGAGACAGCCGTCGTCCGCCCGCCCGCAGCGCGTGCGGAAGCTGCAGCCCTGCGGAAGGCGGTTGAGGGCTGGCGTCATGCCGTTGATCTGGCGCAAGCGCTCCCCGCGTTCGTTCTGCGACGGAACGGAGGCGATCAGGCCTGCGGTGTAGGGATGGCGGGGATCGTTGAGAACCTCGGTGACGGGGCCGGTCTCCACCAGCCGGCCGGCATACATGACGGCAATGTCGTCGGCCAGCCGCGAAACGATGGCGAGGTCGTGGGTGATCCAGATCACCGCAGTCCTTGCCTCCTCGGTGAGCTTCTGGAACTCCGCGATGATCTGGCTCTGGATCGTCACGTCGAGCGCAGTCGTCGGTTCGTCGGCGATGATGAGGTCCGGCTTGTGCAGGAGCGCGATGGCAATGGCCACCCGCTGGCGCATGCCGCCGGAAAACTGGTGGGGATAGGCCGCGAGCCGCTCCTCGGGGCTCGGGATGCCGACAAGGCCCAAGGCGTCCCGGGCGCGCTGCCGGGCCATATCCTTCGACACGCTCTCATGGGCCAGCACGGCCTCGATCATCTGCGTGCCGACCGACAGAACGGGGTTAAGCGTCATCGTGGGATCCTGGAACACCATCGCGATCCGTTTGCCGCGGAGACGACGCATCTCCTCTTCCGAATTCCGGCTGATATCGACGCCGTCGAATAGGATCTCGCCCGAGGCAATGCGGCCGGGCCGCTCCAGAAGCCGGATGATCGAGAAACCGGTGACGGATTTTCCGGAGCCGGACTCTCCCACGAGGCCGAGCACGCGGCCGCGTTCAACGGAAAAGGACACATCGTTGACCGCCCGGACGCCGGACCGCCGCTTGCCGCCGCCGAACTCGGTGACCAGATTGCGTACCTGCAAGAGCGCGGTCATGATGCGTTCCTCGGATTGAGCACGTCGCGAAGGCGATCGCCGACCAGATTGATGGCGACGATGGTGACCAGGAGCGCGATGCCGGGGAAGAAGCTGATCCAGTAGAGGCCCGTCAGCAGATACTGGTAACCGGTCGAGATCAGCATGCCGAGCGAGGGTTCGGTGACGGAGGCGCCGAGGCCGAGGAAGGAAAGCGTCGCTTCCAGGCCGATGGCGCGCGCCACCTGCATCGTCGCGATCACGATCACGGGGGCGAGACAGTTCGGCAGCAGATGCCGAAAGAGAATGCGCCAGCCCGGCAAGCGGAGCATGCGCGCGGCCTCGATATATTCCTTCTCGCGCTCGACGAGGGCGGTGGCGCGGACGGTGCGCGCATAGGTCGCCCATTCGGCGACGATCAGCGCGATGACGACATTGAGCACTCCCTTGCCGAGGACCGCCAGCATCATCAGCGCCATCAGGATGGTCGGGAACGACAGCTGCAAGTCGACTAGGCGCATGATCACGATTTCCGTCCGGCGCCCCATATAGGCGGCGAACAGCCCCGCCGTCGTTCCAATGATGGCGGCCGCGAAGGCAGAGAGCACGCCGACCAACAGCGAAGTGCGGAGGCCATAGAGGATGCCGGACAGGATGTCGCGGCCCTGACTGTCGGTGCCGAGGTGATAGACGAAGCCGGTCATGGATTCCGAACCCGGCGCCAGGCGCCCGTCCATGATGTCCAACTGCATCAGGTCGTAGGGGTTCTGCGGCGATATCCAGGGCGCAAGGAGCGCCAGGCAACAGATGGCGAGGAGGGTAACGAAGCCGATCGCCGCCGCCGGCGAGGCGAAGAAATCGGCGAGGTTTTTGGAAAAGCGGCCGGGTTCCGGAAGCGCTTTGTCCGTCTCTTGCATATTGTGTTCGGCCATGCGTCTAAGCCTTTGAATCCAGCCGGACCCGCGGATCCAGGATGGTGTAACAGACGTCGATGATGAAGTTCAGGACGACGAAGAGGAGAACCATCATCATCAGGTAGGCGACGATGACGGGCCGATCGAGCAGGTTGATCGAGTCGATGATCAGCTTGCCCATGCCCGGCCAGGCGAAGATGCTTTCGGTTACAACCGAAAAGGCGATGAGCGAGCCGAATTCGAGGCCGATGATCGTAACGACGGGGATCATCAGGTTCTTGAGCACGTGCACGGCGATCACCCGGCGCTCGCGCAAACCCTTCGCCCGGGCGAACTTGACATAATCCTGGGGCAGGACCTCCTGCACCCCGGCGCGGGTCAGCCGCAGGATGAGGGACGTCTTGAACAGAGCGAGGTTGAAGGCGGGCAGGAGGAGATGCCTGATCCCCTCGCCGGTCAGAAACGACCATTGCACGCCGAACAGCTCCAGCGTCTGGCCGCGCCCGTTGGTCGGCAGCCAGCCCAGCTCGACCGAGAAGACCATGATCAGCATCAGGCCGACCCAGAATGTCGGCAGTGAAAATCCGAGGATCGAGCCGCTCATGATCAGCTTCGACGAGACCCGTTTCGGATAGAGACCGGCGTAAAGACCAAGCGGCAGACCGAAGACGAGCGCGATCGTCAAAGCCGAGATCGCCAGTTCGAGCGTTGCCGGCAGCCGTTCCAGGATGAGCCCCATGGCCGGGCGGCCATAGACGAAGCTGTCGCCGAAATCACCGTGCAGCAGACCTTGCAGGAACAGGAGATATTGCCGCCAGAGCGGCTGGTCGAGGCCATAATGGGCGATCACACGGGCGCGCTCGGCCTGGTTGGCGTCGGGGTTGATCAGGATATCGACCGGATTGCCGATCACGTTTACGCCGATGAATACGATCACCGTCATCGCGACGACGACGAACACCGCCTGTATCAACCGCCTGATTATCGATGTGACCATTGACTGCTCCAGGCCCCTGTTTTTACCGCATTGTCCAACGCCGAAGCGGTTTCGCTTCGAGCGGTTTTCCGCCCGCACTCCGCTCTGACCCAATAGAATCGATCACCTTCATGATTTTAGGTCGATCCGCGCTAAAATCGTCGTGACCTAGGCGACAGATATTGCCATCCCGTCGCGTTGCGGATCTGCGGCTCCCTTGGAGACGCCGTTTTCGATCCTGATCGCGTGGACCGCCGCGAAGGCGTAGGTCTGAGGCGACCGCGCCACTTGATACCCTTCCGCACGCAGTTCGTCCTCCACCGAATGGCGGATGCGGTTGCAGATGTCGATGGTGTTCGACACGCCGACGATCCGCGGCGCGACGACCGCCTCGAGCACCGGCATGCCGAAGTCGATCATGTTCATCAGGCATTGTGCGACGGCCGGGGCGATATAGCTCCCGCCCGGTGCACCGATCACGATGCTGGGTTCTTCGTCCTTGAAGACGATGGTCGGCGCGGCGGAACTCGGCCGGCGCTTACCGGGAGCGATTGAACCGGGCTTCCCTGGAACCGGATTGAAGCGGCTCATGGTGCCGTTGTACATGAAACCGAGGCCATCCGTGATCGCGCCGGACGGGCTGCCCAGCGTGTGGGTCATGGCGACGGCGTTACCGTCCTTGTCGATAACCGAGATATGGGTCGTCTCGCGCTGCGACCGGTCGAGGCGCGAGACATTGGCTCTTTCACCGGCCTTGATCGACGCGGCCAGGGCGGCTGCATGGTCGCGCGACAGCAGCTTCTCGTATGGCACTTCGACATAGGCGGGATCGCCCATATGGGCGTCCTTGTCGATCGTCATCCGCTTCATGGCCTCGAACAGGATGCGGATGTGCTCGGCGCTGCCGTGCTGCATCGCGCCGACGTCGAACTGTTCCATGATGTGCAAGAGTTCGAGCATCGGGAAGCCGGAACCCGGCGGAGGCGATGTGGCAATGCGGTGCCCGCGATATTCGCCCCAGACGGGTTTCACGCGCGACAGCTCGTAGCGCGCGAGATCCTGCCGGCCGATCAGGCCTCCATTGACCTTGAAATCCTCGGCGATCTGCTCGGCGATCTCGCCATGGTAGAAGACGTCGGATCCGCCGCTGCGCGCGATGCGTTCGAGCGTCTGCGCCATGTCCGTGTTGACGAGCATTTCCCCAACATTGCGAATATTGCCGTCCTCATGGAAATAGACGCGCCGACCGGTGGCGGAATAGCGCAGCTTTTCAGACGTATTGGCGAAGCCGTCGTTCGACTGGTCCTTGGTCCAATACCAGTGCATGTGGCTGCGGATCATGAAGCCGTCGCGGGCATAGCGGATCGCTGGCGCGATGAGGTCCGCCCAGTCGAACGTGCCGTAGTCTCTGAGCGCCGTCTCATAGCCCTTGAGAGACCCGGGCGTACAGACCGCAAGGTAGCCGATATCAGAGACATTGCCTTCCAGGACGTAACCGAAGCCGTCCCGGCTCTGATGCTTGATCGCGCCCAGCCACATGTCCGGTGTCGCCTTCAAGGGGGCGCGAGCGTAGAATTCGAGGATCTCGTGCACACCCTTCTTCGGCATGTGCACATGCATGGAGCCGAACCCGCCGATGCCTGCCATTTGCGGATCGACGACGCCCTGGACGAAGGCGCAGGCGAGCGCGGCGTCGATGGCATTGCCGCCGCGCTCGAGCACATGAGCACCCGCTTCCACCGCCTCGGGCTGCGGCGCGACAATGGTTGCATTTCTCATCTTGCGCGACGGTCCTTCAATACCTTTGCGAGGAAGGCCTTGACGTGGCCCAGCACCTTGATCCGGTCGTGGGAGACGCCCGGCACACGCTCGAAGCTCACATTTACGCCGGCATCGCGGAACGATTTCGCAAGCGCCGCCAGACGCTCGGGGCGCGTCGCGCCGGCATCGTTCGCGCCCTCCATGTAATACCGCCCGCCGGGCTGGTGGGTGATCTCCCAAGTCTCCAGATCGGCGTCGCCGACGACCATTTGCACCGGAATCTTCGCAAGTTCCTGCGGCTGAAACGGCCGGCCGAAACGGGTCTCCAGGTCGCGAATGCCGACCCACCAGTCGCGCGTCGGATCGAGAAGCGTAACCGAGCCAGGCGCACCGATCGACGCGGCCCAGAGCTTTTCCGGATGAAGAATGGCAAACCGATGGGTGAAATGCCCGCCGCCGGAGAAGCCGAACATGGCGAAGGTCGACCAGTCCTGCCCATATTTGGCAGCGACTTCCTCGACCATGGCGAGAACGACGCGGTCATAGCGGATTGCGCCTTCCTCGATGAACTTGTAGCCGGAGCGCGCGCCGTCGCCGAGCACGCCGACGGGGAAGATCGGGCACAGGATTGCGCAATCGTTGTAGAGGCCGAATTCGGCGAAACCGTCGCGGAAGTCGATGGCCGAGGTGCGGCCCGTGCCGTGCACGGCGACCAGAAGGTCGAGTTTGCGTCCATCGGCAGCCGTTGGCGGGACGTAGAGCAGCATATGAAGGCGCGGGTCGACCTGCGACGCGAAAATCGCCGTCTGGCCGAAGTCATAGATCGCCTTCGCCCGGGCATTGGCATCGCCCGTTCCGAGTTCCTGCATGATTGTCTCCTGGAAAGTCAAGAATGGGGGGCCGCCTCACACGGTCCCCAGGCCCGCCGTCAATTTGCGGGCTTCACTTCATAGGCGAGCGTGTATTTGTCGCCACGCGGCGTGTAGGCGATCGTTTTGCGGGCGCCGAGCACGACGTTTTCGTAATGCATGGGAAGAATCCAGAGATTGTCGAAGGTCTGCTTTGACAGCTCCTGCAGCAGCGGAACGCGCTCCGCCTCGTCAAGGGTCGAGCTCGCGCGGGCGAGCACCTCGTCGATCTTCGGGTCCGACACACCGCCGCCATTATAGCGCCCGGTTCCCTTCGCCTCGTCGCGCGTAGCGACCAGGGCGACCGTCGGATTGGTCGTCTCGCCGGTGTTGACTCCCCACGAGCCGAGATAGGTGCTGTACTGGCCTTCTGCATAGGCTTCCGAATACATGGCCCAGGGCATCACCTCGACCTTGGACTGGATGCCGATGCGCGTGAACATCTGGCCGACGGCCTGAAGCACCTCGGCATCCTTGACGTAGCGGCCGGAGGGGCCGTGCAGCGTCAGGCTGAAGCCCTCCGGATAGCCCGCCTCTGTCAGGAGCGCCTTCGCGGCGGCCGGATCATAGGTGACGCTCTCGACCTTGTCGCTATGGCCGGCATAGCCGTCGGCGACGAATTGGTCGGCGACGGTGCCGTTCTTCTGCATGACGCGGTCAACGATGGCAGGGCGATTGATCGACATCAGCATGGCGCGGCGGACGCGGATGTCCTTGAGCGGGTTCTTGCCGAGGTCCGAACCGTCCGTCGCCTTGATGAAGGGCGAGGCATCGCGGCTCACATCCATGCCGAGATAGACGAGGCGCGAGGACTGGCCGTTAATGACCTGGAGGTTTTCGCTCGCCTCGACACGCGCCATGCCGTCGGCCGGAAGGGCTTCGATAATGTCGATCTCATTCGACAGAAGCGACGCCAGCCGGGCGCCGTCGTCGGGCAGGAAGCGCAGGGTGACGTTCGCCCAGTGCGACGCGCCGGCGAAATATTCCTCGTTCCGCTTCATCGTCAGGTCGCCGCCCGGCGTATAGGAGACGAAGGAATAGGCCCCAGTCCCAATCGCACACTTGCCGCTGTCGAAGTCCTGGACCGACGCGTCCTTGCAGTCGGCACTGATGATGCGGATGCGGCTGACAGAATTGAGGATCAGTGGATCGGGAACCTTCGTCTCGACGATGACGGTGAATGGGTCCTTGACGCTGACGTTCGCGATGCTGCGAGTGTAGGACGCAAAACCTTGGCTCGGCTTGTCGCGGGCCCGCAGCAGCGAGGCGACGACGTCGTCGGCATTGAATTCGCTTCCATCGTGAAACTTCACGCCTTTGCGCAGCTTGAACTCCCAGTGGGTGTCGTCGACGGCCTTCCATTCGGTCGCCAGTTCCGGGTTGTTGGCCGACGTGCCCGTCAGGTTGACGAGACTGTCCCAGATATGCCGGGACGTCGCGTTGTTTGGCGCGGAGCTGTCCTCATGCGGATCGAGGGTAGTGGGCGTCGTCGACATGCCGATCGTCAGGGGGGTCTTCTCCTGCGCGGTGGCGAGTACAGGGATGGCGATCGTGCCTAGCAGAGCGACGGCTGCTCGCGTCAATATGTTTGCGGTCATGTTGTTAAATCCCAGTTGGAGGTTTCCTGCCGGTCTGATGCCAGCCTGACGAGCGGTTCTGAGCCTCTCTTGGAAAAAAGCGTAGGTTTCCCGGACGCCCATTGTCAAACGGAAAACGAGCGTGTTACGCTCATCGTAACAGTGAATTCCGGCCCTAAAACCGGAAACCAACTTTACGGAAACCCCCCATGAACGATGGGCGAAAACAAGACAAAAGCTCGACGGTACAATCGGTTGACGTCTGCATCGACGTCCTTCTCGACGTCGCGAAGAATCCGGACTGCAGGCTGGCCGACATCGCCAGAAACATTGGCGAGACCAAGCCGAGAATCTTGCGAATGTTACGCACAATGGAATGCCGAGGACTGGTCAGGAAGAGTAGTAGCGGCACCTATCGCCTCGGAAACACCGCCATCGTGCTCGGCACGGCCGCGTCGACGCAGGTCGACCTGGTCAGAATCGCAAACCCGATCCTGGAGGAGCTCGGGCAGAAGGTAAATGAAACGACCCAGTTGAGGATCATCGACAACGGCGAGTCCCTCTGCATCGCCAAGTTCGAGCCGACTCGGGATCTTCGGGTGCATTCGATGATCGGAAGGCGCCGACCGCTTCATGCGGGTTCTTATAAGGTTCTACTCGCCTACCTGCCGCCGCAGGTCCAGGCGCAGATGATTCCCGACAAGCTCGAGCGCTTCACCGCCCGGACCATCACGACCCGCGCCAAACTGGAGGCGGAGCTGAAACGCGTTCGCGAGGTCGGTCATTGCGTCAGCCGCGGCGAGGTCAGTGATCAGCTTGTGTCGGTATCCGTCCCGGTGCTCGCCTTCGACGGCTCGGTCATCGCTGCCGTGAACATCGCCGCTCCAGCGTTTCGGACACAGGACAGCGACATTCCGCGTTACATCGCCCTATTGAAGAACGCCGCAAGGAAAATATCCGAGGGGCTCGGCTGGTAGGATTGCGACAGCGATAAACCGTTCACAAGCTTGCCTTGCGATGCGGCAGCGCCAGCGCGGCCGTAAGCTAGGGACTGCATGCGTCGGAGGTCGAATGCTTCCGTAAGGGCAAGGCCCACCGGCCCTCCGAATTCGGCGTCAAGGTCTCGGTCGCCACCACGCTGAAGCGCTCCAAGGCGGCCGCCCTGCATGCGAAGGCCTAGGACCCCGCACGCCTCTTAGCGACGGTCATTGTTCACGGTCGACGACGGCGCTAGCGACACCGGACGCAACCAGGCGGCGGTTTGAAGACTTGTCTCGTTCATGTGGTCGGCAGCCGACCTCGCGCGAACCCGACCGGCGATTCCACTAGAGGCAGCAGACTGGCATCCAGGGCGCAGCTGCCGCGTACTGACTTCATCGTCTTCTTCAAAGTCTCGGCGCTGATCGCATTTGAAGTCGTTCGGTCCGGCGGCAATCGGCTCTCCGTTGCGGAGCTCCGGAAAGGCGGTGTGTGGCCGCAACTACGGTTTGCCTCAGCTTGTTCTCAGTTCGAACTCGAAATCATACCCGGACGCCCTAACTTTCATTCTCGTCTTCAATGTTGAACATCATCGAGAGGTGAACGTGGCAGAGCGCAAGAAGCAGACAGTAGTGAGCTCTGGTATCTCCGGGCTGGACGAAATCCTCCGCGGCGGCTTGCCAGCATCAAATCTCTACATCGTCCAGGGCGCACCGGGGTCGGGCAAGACGACCGCGGCCCTGCAATTCCTCCGCGCGGGTGTCGCGCGAGGCGAGCGCTGCATCTATGTCAGTCTGTCTCAGACCAGAGCCGAGTTGGAGTCGATCGCGCTGTCGCACGGCTGGACGCTCGATGGCATAAGGGTGGAGGAACTCTCCGCTTCCGACTCAATCAACCGCGCCGCCGACCAGACGATCTTCCAGACGACTGAACTCCGTTTGGACGAAACGAGAAAGACGATCGAAAGCGCAATCGAAGATCACAAGCCCAGCCGATTGGTTTATGACTCGCTCCTGGAAATACGGCTGATTACCGGCGACTCACCCCGCTTCCGACGCGAGCTGATCGCTTTCAAAGCGTTCCTCGCACAGCGCAATATCGTGGCTCTGCTGCTCGATACGCAAACATATGAGACGGATCGAACGGGCGAAGAGGTCGACGGCATTGCCCACGGGGTCATTCGCCTGGACAAGTCGCTCGAGGAATATGGGGGCGTGCGCCGCCGCATCGAAGTCAGCAAGATGCGTGGCGTTCCCGTCGCCGATGGCTATCACGACATGGCAATTCGCGAGGGCGAAGGGGTCGTCGTGTTCCCGCGAATCGTACCGGGTGAGGCGGCGAGAACCGTCAAGCCGCAGTTGATCAAGTCCGGTGTCGATGCCCTCGACGAAATGTTCGGCGGCGGGCAGGAATCGGGAACGACAACGCTCGTCATAGGCCAGGCGGGCACCGGCAAATCGACGATGGCGTCGCTCTATGCGACCGCAGCCCTCAAGCGCGGTGAAAGTGTTGGGCTCTTCCTGTTCGAGGAGCGCATCGAGACATTCTTCCGGCGCTCCGAGGGGCTGGGTATGGATCTGCGTCAGTTCCATCAGGATGACCGGCTGATCATCCGCGACTTCAATCCCAACGAGATCTCGCCGGGAGAGTTCGGCCAGATCGTCCAGCAATCGGTGAGCGGCGAGAAGGTGAAGGTCGTCGTCATCGACAGCTTCACCGGATATTTGAATTCCCTGCCACATCGTGAGAAGGCCGTTCGCGACATACAGTCGCTCCTCAAATATCTCGCCCGCGCCGGCGTGCTCACCATCCTCATCGTCGCGCAGCACGGTCTGCTCGGCCAGGGCATAGGCATCGACGTCGATGTGAGCTTCCTGGGTGACACGGTGCTTCTGCTGCGCATCGCGGAACACGAGGGCAGGCTTCGGCGCAGCATCACGGTCGTAAAGAAGCGGCATGGGCCACACGATCTCGATGTGCGCGAATTGTTCATTCAAAGCTCAGGCGTCGGGGTGATCCCGTACAATCCGCTTCCGGAGGCGTAATCGCTCGTGGATGGAAATGACAGCCCTCTCGACTGGGTGTTGGCGATGGCGCCTTATCGGCGCGACGCCGAGCATTTGGAAACGCTCCTGGCCCAAAATGGCGTGGCCGTCAGGCGGGCGGAGGGCGTGGAAGAGCTGACGGCGCTGTTGGAGCAAGGCCCAGGCGTTCTTGTCGCGACCCACGAGGCGCTCAATCCGGAGGTACTGGAGGTTATCCGCCGCCATCTGATCGACCAGCCTGAATGGTCCGAGATGCCCCTCGTTATCCTACTGGACCGCGCCGCGCCTCAAGCCCGCGTCCGCGCCGAGCTGTCGGCAGCCTGGCCCCGCTCACGCCAGCTCTATTACCAGCGTCCTGTCACGACTTTGGAATTGCTGAGCGGTATCCAGTCGATTCTGCTGGCGCGGCTGCGTCAACGCGACATACGCGACCGCATCGAGCGCGAGATCGAACTCCGACGCGAGCTCAATCATCGGGTAAAGAACATCCTGGCCAGCATTTCCTCCATCTTCCAGATGACCCGGCGGCGCGCTGTTTCACTCGATGAGTTCGCCGACGATTTCGCGGGCCGGCTCGCGGCGCTTGCCAACGTACATTCGGCGGTCTTTCAGGCGGACGGTGAAGCGGTCGAATTCTCCAGCGTCGTTGAACTGACCCTCAGTCCGTATCGCGCAAAGGGCACGGATCGCCTTGTCTTCACAGGTCCAACGGTCCTGCTGCGCCCGGATGCCGCGACTACGCTCGCGCTTTGCCTCCATGAGTTGGCGACCAACGCGCTTAAATACGGCGCCCTCTCCCAGCCGGAGGGCCGGATCAGCCTGCAATGGTCCGTTTCGCAAGACGACGACGTGCTGACCCTTGAATGGATCGAGAGCGGAGGCCCGCCAGTGTCGGAGCCGACGAGGAGCGGATATGGAACGAGGTACATCCGCTCGGCGTTGAACAGTCTGTTTGGCACGCCGCCGATCATCCTGTTTCATCCACAGGGATTGCGTTGCACCCTATCGGGCCCGCTTCCGCGCGTGCCGCTTAGGGAGGCATAGGAGGTTGGGCGCATGGAATCTTCCGCGTCGCCGTTGCGGATATTCTATCTTGAAGACAATCCGCTGATCGTCTTTCACATTGAGGCGATGATCGAGGATCTGGGGTATGTCTTTGCAGGCTCCGCCAGCAGCTTCGCCGACCTGGTTGGCAGGATAGAGACGATCGACGCCGACGGGGTGCTGGTGGATATCGATCTGGCCGACGGTCGCACCGGCCCGGCTGCCGCAAAGTGGCTTCGCCAACGCGGCATCCCGAGCATCTTCGTCACCGGCCAGGAAGCGATTGCCGCCGAGTACCCACACACAGCGCTCGCAACGATCGGCAAACCGGTATCGGTTGCCGAACTCGCCGAGAAACTGGAGCTGTTCCGGTGCTCCAAATCCGCCAGCCAGACGACCTAAAAGTAGCTGAGAGGGGGATGAGGAAAAAGTTTGTGGGGTTTTCCGCCGCCTTCCGCTCTTATGTATTGGAATTGTTCATGATTTAAGGTCGACCCGACCTAGAATCATCGTGATCTAGTGCTGGGTGGCCATTGCCTCCAGTTCATGCCGTTTTAGTTCGTCGATCGCTTCAAGTGCTTCCTCGGCTGACCAGCCTGCAGACACCGCAGCCTCCAGCAACTTGGCCTCCGCCTCCTGCTCGAGTCTCATGTACAAAGGCTCCAATGCCTCTTGGATCGTTAGAATGTGGTCATCCGGAGCAACGACATGGACGGATGAAGTTGAGGGCGACATGGCACAAACCTTCCTCTTTCACACGGACGTGTTCCGACAAAACTCCAAGAGTGGCCGTCTGTTCCACCGGATTCATACTTCGGGAATAGATGAATTCGCGTCGCTCGATAGGCGCCGCACTGGCTCTTCCATGCTCATTCCGCATTTTCTGCAGATCCAATCACCGGTCACGCGACCATGACTGACGGCGACACGCTGGAAATCGGCGCCGCCGTGCACTGCTGCAGCGGCGATTGCCCCCCTCCAGGGCAAGCACCATCAGTTTGTTGAGAAGTGTTCCGCGAAAAACCAAGCGTGCAAAACGAATAACACGCCAGCCGCGTTCCATTCGCAATCGCCGCTCGGACCTATGCACGCGCCGAATGGACCAAGGTCCGATCGGCTTCCAGACTATGCGCCGGCGTCCCTTCGGTCCGAAGTCCCAGCCCGGAACACGTCATGCTGGTTTGGGTTGGTAGGCAGGTTGCAGCCTCAAGGACATCAACGTCAGGAAAGGAACTCCAATGCGGTATTTTATCAGGACGGCCCTCGCGGCAGGCCTTCTCGCGGGCACCACGCTGGGCGCGTTCGCGCAATCTAGCACAACGATCGGCACCGGCGGCACCAGCGCCGGCGGCGGCACCTCAAGCAGCACCGTCGGAACGGGCGGAAGCTCGGCTGGCAGCGGTTGCGATCCGAACACCAGCGATTGCCAGTCCGGCTCTGCATCGACACTGGGAACGGGCGGATCTTCGGCCGGCGGCGGTACGTCAAGCAGCTCCGTGGGAACGGGCGGATCAGCCGCCGGCTCGGGTAGCGCCGGCTCCGCTTCGACCCTTGGCACTGGCGGCTCTTCCGCAGGCGGCGGAAGCTCCAGCAGCTCCGTTGGAACCGGTGGTTCAGCCGCTGGATCGGGTGGCGGAACATCGGATGAGACCACCGGCAGTGTCCAAGGCGATGAAAACAGCGCCCGCGACGCCGCCCAGGATGATGAGAGCAATAAGAATTGTCCTCCTGGCCTCGCCAAAAAGGATGGCTCCAAGGGCAACAGGCCGTCCTGCTGACGTTAATCGGCTGGCTTCGGAGCACCCTTCCGAAGCCAGCGTTTCCATAAGGAGGAGGCCCGATGACCTCCAGTTCATATTTTCTCCCGGTTGTCGCGGCACTGTTCGCGGCTGCTATGGCCGCCCCTGACCATGCCGCGTCGAAAGAGGTCAAACTTGACGACGGTTCGACCTGCATGGTCATCGAACAAGAACAGTCGGAAGGAGGCGGCGTTTCGTCGTCAGTCACAGCCGGGTCCGGCAGCGTATCCTCGTCGACGACGGTTGGCGGCGGCACGACAGCGAGCGGTGGGTCTGCCAGCAGCAGTTCCTCATCCTCGGTGACGAGCGGATCCTCGGGCGGAGATAGCTTTGCGACCGCGAGCGTGACCCGCCCCGACGGCACGACCATTACGCGCCGGTCGGATGGAACCTGCGCAACCATCAAGCCGAAGAAATGAAAGGAGCTGTCATGCTTCGAAGAACGATACTTGCATCTTTCGTCGTCGTGTCGGCAACGGCTGCCTTCGTACCAGTGCACGCTCAGGACTGCGATGCGGCCGGGACTGTCGGATCTGGCGGAAGTGCTACGGCCGGTGGCACCTCGGCCAGCACGATCGGAACGGCGGGCACGTGCAGAACCGATGACGGAACGACGTCGTCGATTGGCGTGGGCGGAAGCGCAGCAACCTCGGAAGGAAAGGCAAAGAGCCAGACGAAGATAAACGAGAATCCCTCGCAATTGCAGGGGCGATCAAAGGCTCAGGCCATGGATAAAGGAACGTTCAGCAAGTCACAGACGAAGACCAGGGTTACGGACGACGGGCTGCAGAGCCAGACGAAGACCATGTCCCATGTTCCGGGCGAGAAGCCGATCAAGAGCAGGACGAAAACGTTGCTTCCCTTGCCGCAGCAAGAGTAACTGCATCCTGAAGCCCACAGAGAGGAACCTTACTAGGCAAGTGCCCCGGCGGACCGCCGAGCGAAACTTGCGCGCGATCATTTTTGGCCTGGCATTTGGCACGTCGTCGCTGGCGCAAGACCTTTAACCTATTGAAATTGCTGCGGCGTATCGGCCAAACCCTGTGAACCGGCCGGTCGATCGCTGCATCTTTGCTCGCAGCGGTCGACCGGCCCTTGGCCGGGCTCGCGACCTCATCCCTCGCTGAGGATGAGGCCCTTCGTCAGTTCCAGCGCCTGTCTTTCGAAGAGACTGCGATAGATGCCGCCCTTGACGCGGATGAGCGCCCCGTGGTCGCCTTCTTCCGCAATGCGGCCGCGATCGAAGACCAGCAGGCGGTCCAGCGCACGCACGGTCGAAAGCCGGTGTGCGACCACAAGCGTGGTGCGCCCCGTCATCAGCCGCTCCATCGCCTGCTGGATCAGCACCTCGGACTCCGAATCGAGGCTCGACGTCGCCTCGTCCAGGATGAGGATGGGTGCATCCGCCAGAAAGGCGCGGGCAATCGCCACCCGCTGGCGCTCGCCGCCGGAGAGCTTCACGCCACGTTCGCCGACCAGCGTCCCATAGCCCTTCGGCAAGGCGGCGATGAAGTCATGCGCGCTCGCAAGCCTTGCCGCCTCCTCGACGTCGCGTTGCGTCGCTCCCGGCCGTGCATAGGCGATATTCTCGGCAAGCGAGCGGTGAAACAGGACCGGCTCCTGCTGCACGATGGCGATCTGCTGGCGCAGCGACGCCTGGGTGAAGTCGGCGATATTCTGCCCGTCGATGCGGATCTCGCCGGCATTCAAATCATGGAGACGCTGGATCAGCTTGATAAACGTCGTCTTGCCGGAACCGGAATGCCCGACGAGACCGACACGCTCGCCGGCCGCGATGTTGACCGAGAATCCCTCGTAGAGAGGCGCGCGATGGGCTCCATAGTGGAAAGTCACATCGCGGAACTCGATCTCGCCCTCGGTGATGCGGATGGGCTTTGCCCCCGGCCGGTCCTCGACGCCGAGCGGCTGGCCGTGAATGGCGACGAGCTCCTCCATGTCGTTGATCGAGCGCTGCAGGTTGCGGATATGCATGCCCACCTCCCGCAGATAGCCCTGCAGGATGAAGAACGAGGTGAGCACGAAGGTTATGTCGCCTGCGGTCGCCTGCCCTCTCGCCCACAGCAGGAGAGCAAAGCCGATCACGGCCGCGCGCAGGACGAGCAGCATTGCGCCCTGCGCCGTACCGTTGAGCGTGCCGCGCGACCAGGTGCGACGCGTCCGGTTCTCCCATTTGCGGAGAACCCTGGCGAGGCGCGCGTCTTCGCGGCCTTCCGCACCGAAAGCCTTGACGACCGTGTTGCAGCTGACCGCATCGGCGAGCGCGCCGCCGAGCCGCGTGTCCCAGCTGTTGGCAAGGCTCGCCATCGGCGCCACATAGCCGAGCGACAGGGAAACGGTAACTGCGATGAAGGCGATCGAGCCGAGACCGACGATAACCCCCATCATCGGCCAGTACCAGGCCATCAGCGCCGTGGAACCCACCAGCATCACGATAGAAGGGAAAAGCGCGACGAGGAGCGTATCGTTCAAGAGATCGAGCGCCCACATTCCGCGCGTCACCTTGCGGACCGTCGAACCGGCAAAGCTGTTGGCATGCCAGTCACTGGAGAACCGCTGGATGTGATGAAATGCATCCGCGGCGATGTCCGATATCATCTTCAGCGTGAGGCTGACGATGCCCATGAAGGTCACATGCCTGAGGATGATGGCACCGAACGACAGGGCCATCAACATCATGAAGGCCGCCATCGCGGCATTCCAGGCGACCTCGTCGCTCGCCGCACCTGAAATCACCGCGTCGACCAGCCGGCCGGAGTAGAGTGGCGTAAGCACATCGGCAAGCGTCGAAAGCAGCACAGCGAACAGAAGAGCCGCAAGCCGCACCGGCTGCTTCTGCCAATGGGCCCAGGAGAATCGAAAAACGCTGCGGAAGGCGCGATTGCGCGCCGTGAAACGAGTAAATGCCATAGGTGTTGCCCGGTGACGAGCGCACCGGCCTCAATATTTGGAAAGCATGAAAATGCCGTTGGGGAAAGGGTCAGAACGGCATCAGCGGATCGCCGGCTTCTAAGAAGAAGCGGTAGGGCGATGACAATTCCTGCCTGCTGCGAAGAAGCGCGAACGCCTGCGTCACAGGGTCAGGATCGTGGATCCGCCCCGTAGGGAGAAGAAAATGCCTGCATCGTAACCTCCCTGATCTGATTGCCGGAGGACCGCTTATAGTTGAGGAGGCCCCGCACGCCAAGCGCCAATATTGTATCTTCCTGCAGGAAGAGCCGGCGTGCTGCAAGTTTGCAACAGTTTGCCGGATCACGCCGCTTCATGCGCGGATGGCATGTGGCATCCAGGATTGATCGTCGGTTCATTCCGCGTTTCCCGCCGCGAAGCTGTTGAAAATGCCGCGATTTTGCAGAACTTTCATAATGTGTTGGAAATTTCGCCGCTATTCATTGCAAAGCCTGCCCTGTCGAATTTCAGAAATCATCCTCAGAGGTTGCCCGTGCAGAACAACAACATTCTCGTGGTCGGCGGCGCCGGCTATATCGGCTCGCATACCTGCCTTCAGCTTGCGGCAAAGGGTTACCAACCCGTCGTTTACGACAACCTCTCCAACGGCCACGAGGAATTCGTCAAATGGGGCGTTCTCGAAAAGGGCGACATCCGTGACAGGCAGCGTCTTGACGAGGTTCTTGCGCGGCACAAGCCGCGGGCGATCCTGCACTTCGCGGCCATGATCGAGGTCGGCGAGTCGGTCAAGGACCCGGCCGCCTTCTATGACAACAACGTCATCGGCACGCTGACCCTCTTGTCTGCGGCGCTTGCCGCGGGCATCGACGCCTTCGTCTTTTCATCGACGTGCGCGACCTACGGACTGCCCGACAGCGTACCGATGGACGAGAGCCATAAGCAGGCGCCGATCAATCCCTATGGCCGCACCAAGTGGATCTGCGAGCAGGCACTGAAGGACTACGGTCTCTACAGGGGCCTGCGCTCGGTCATCCTGCGCTACTTCAATGCCGCGGGTGCCGACTTCGAGGGCCGCATCGGCGAGTGGCATGAGCCGGAAACCCATGCGATCCCACTCGCGATCGATGCTGCACTTGGGCGGCGCGAGGGTTTCAAGGTCTTCGGGACCGACTACGACACGCGCGACGGAACGTGCGTGCGGGACTATATCCACGTCCTCGATCTGGCGGATGCCCATGTGCGCGCGGTCGACTATCTTTTGGAGGGCGGCGAGAGCGTCGCGCTCAATCTCGGGACCGGCACCGGTACCACGGTGAAGGAGCTGCTGGACGCGATCGAAAAAGTGGCCAAGCGACCGTTCAACATCGGTTACGCCGAGCGGCGCCAAGGCGATTCGACCACACTTGTCGCCAACAATGACAGGGCGCGTCAGGTTCTCGGCTGGGAGCCGCAATACGATCTCGCAGCGATTACCGAATCGGCCTGGAACTGGCACTCGCGCAGAAATCAGGGCGGCTGACTTTCCCGACCAGCGACCATGGCTGTCGGAACGATGGGCAGCCCGGTCTTCTTTCCAAACCGTTCAGACTTTTCCTGGAGGCGCTCTATTCGGCCGCTCGGCCTGCCAGGTCTGCCGTGACCGGCCGGGCGCGGCCGCGCCGCAGCAGCGGGCGCTCGAGCATCATGTAAGCCGCGATGCCTATGAGCGTTCCCAAAAGGACCGCCGCAAACATCGTTGCAGGCGCGCCGAGACCGATCGCAAGGCCCAACTTGGCCACGACCGAAATCGCAAAAGTGTGCCAGAGATAGATCGAATAGGAGGCGTCGCCGAGTAGCCCCGGCAGCGACAGCGCCCGCACGCAGCCGTTCGCCTCCAGAGAGAGCACGCCGATGACGAGCAGCACCGCCAGCGGCCCGGTCGTCAGTTCGTCGAATGGGAGACCGAGCACACCGATGAGAGCGAAGCCGCCGAGCGAGCAGGCGAACAGCGCGGAACCGGCGGCGAGCGGCGGTACCCTGCCCTTCAGCCAGAACTCGCCGATGATCATGCCGGCGACGAATTCCAGAATGACCGGTCGCGTATAGGTCAGCATCACTGCATTGTCGAAGGCGACCACGTGGCCCGCGATCACCAACGCAAGGAACAGCCCTGTGACGACTGGCAGCCGCCAGTTGCGCGGCATGAACAGCGAGCCGGCGAAGACCGCGTAGAAGAGCATCTCGAAATTGAGCGTCCAGCCCTGCACGAGCACAGGCCAAATCTCTCCGCTGCTCGGCGAGCGCGCGGGCACGAAGAACAGCGATGCCAGCACATGTTCCAGTGTCAGCACCAGATTGGGGAACAGACCCGCCAGTGCCCCCACGACCATCACGGCGGTGGCGAGCCAATAGACCGGCACGATGCGACGGGCACGATCGGCGATGAATTCCACGGGTGTCACGGACCGGCGGTCGCTGATGACCCACATGATGAAGCCGCTGATGACGAAGAACACATCGACGCCGGCGGCTCCGATCGTGAAATGATGGCCGGTCTTTTCCGCCGCATGAAAAAGCACGACGGCGATTGCCGCCGCCGCGCGAAGATATTGAATGCCGTAGATCGTCTTCAACGGCTGTCTCCCGGCCGCGGCACCATCGGGCCGAAAGACCGCCCGTAGGAGGCCTGATGGAATCCTGCCGGCCAGAGCAACGTCGCTGCCCGCCGGCGACGCGGGATCGTCAGTTTGCCGGCCGTGAAGTACAGGAGGAAGGATCCGACGTGATAGGGAGTGAGAATATCGATCTCGACGAAGGCACGCACGAAGAGCAGCGCGCCGACACCGAAGAGTACCATCGACTCCGGATCGCGATCCTCCGAAAGCAGGCGCTTCAACTGTCCGAAGAATGCTATGACCAGCACCATGGTCAACAGCATTAGGCCGATCAAGCCCGTCTCGACGACCGCTTCGATGAAGGTGTTGTGGAAATGGAACCCGGCGCGCGAACCGATATAGAACTCCTCCCATAGCCGCTCGGCCTCGGAGAAACCCTGCACCCAATAGGCCTGATAGCCGACGCCGAAGAGTGGCGACGCCTTCGCCGCCTCGATGCCCTGCTGCCAGAGATAGGTGCGCCCGGTGAGCGTCGAATCCTTGCCGAAGGCGCCGAGGATCAGATCGACGCCGCCGGCATAGATCATCGCGACGGCGGCAACGCCGCCGAACACCGATGCGGCAATGAAGAGGAGCTTCCTGCTCGCGGGACGCAAGGCGGTGATCGCCCGCATCCCGAGGCAGAGGCCGATGACGGCCGCGGTCGTCAACACGGAGGTCGCCGATTGCGACGTCAGCAGGCAATAGGCGGCAAGCAATCCGGCAACCCCTGCCGCGCCCATCCACAGCCCCTTTTCCCCGAGCACAAACACGGCCGCGAAGGCGAAATAGATGCCGAGCGAGGCGTAGAAGCCCAACTGGTTCTTCGACGCGAAGGCTCCAACGAAGCTGTAGGTACCGTCCAGCGGATCGTAATGATAGGTTCCGAAGAGCAGCGAATAGAGGAGCACGATTGCCGCGCCCGCAATCATGCCGCGCGTCAGCGTGCGGATGTCGATCGTGCGCATTGCGATGAGCGCGCAGACGACATGGCTCAGATATTGTATTCCGGTGCGCAGCGACAAGGACGGGGCCGCCGACCAGAAGATCGTAATGCAGGCGAAGATGGTGAAGGCGAATATCCAGAGATAGCTGGCGTAGTTGCCGAGAACCTTGCGGTAGTCCACGAGGACGAGCGGCAGCCACAGGCCATAATAGGCGAGGATAGAAACCTGTCCGAAGCGCGCCGAATAGGCGAAGACGAAGAGCGACAAGGCCAGGGCGAAGATGCCGTAGACTTCATTCGCTCCAGGTCTGACAAGGCTCGCCTTGGATATCCTCATGCCTGCCTCACCGCATTGCCAGTGCAGTATTCACCTTGATGACATCGCCGGGCAGCACGGGTGTGTTCTCGTCGGCGGCGATCTCGGTCGGCTTGCCGTCCTTGTCGCGAATGATCGAATAGGTGATCTCGGCCGCCTGCTCTTCGAGCTGGGCCGCATCCGCCGACTGCAGCAGCGCCTCGGTCATGAGATCCCGACTGGTGCCGAGCTTCAACGTCAGCGTGTCCAGCTCGGCTTCGGTGTTCTGCAGTTCCTGAGCAAGCTGAGCATCCCAGTCGTTGCGGAGGTTCGTTTCGTCCTGCGCCGCCTTGCTCGCATCCTGCTTTGCCTTGAGGGATGCGGTGTCGATGTCCAGCAGCGACGCCTGAACGTCCGCGACCCGCTGCTCGAGGGACAGTTTGCGCTGGCTGAGCGCCAGCCCTTTTTCGGCAAGGCTGTCGACCTTGTCGCGATCCTCGGTGGCAAGCTCGAGCTGGCGGGCCTGCGTTTCGGCTTTCTTTGCGAGCGCTTCTATCTCGCTTTGAAGAAGGGATCTCAGATCGGCGAGCGCATCGAGCTGACGCTTCTGGCGCTTGTCACGCGATACCATAAGCGCGGTCTCGCTGGCGAGCAGCTTGTCGGCGTCCGGAACGTTCTTGAGCTCCTCGGGCATGGGGATTGTGTCGCGCTTGCCGATTTCGGCCAGCAGTCGCGCGCGGCGAATGAGCAGGCGGCTGCGTTCCGCAACCTGCACCGCGGATTCCCCGCTGGCATTGATGTAGTCGCGCGCGAATCGCTGGCCGTTATCCGCCCGCCGCAGCCCTCCCCCGAGACTGACGGCCTTCAATACCGTCAAATTGGGAGCATAGGGGTATTCTCCGGGCGTCTGCACCTCGCCGGAGAGATAGACCGGACGATATTGCGCCATCTCCACCGACGCGGAGGGGCGATCCCTGAGGCCGAAAAGCTTCTGCATCTTGACGCCGATCTCTTCGGCGACCTCCGACGTCGTCTTGCCGGAGGCAGGCAAATCGCCGACGAAGGGCAGGGAAAGATTGCCGGACGGACCCACCGTATAGTCGCCGCTGACGGCCGACCAGTCGCGGACCGCCCCCTCGGCGGTTTGCCACTCGGCCACGCGAACCCGGAGCTTGTCCATAACGCCGAGCCGGTACTCATCGGCCCGCGCCAGCGACGCCCCTGAGGCTGCGAGTGCAGCAAGGAGCGCCAGGCGGGTAAAACAGGAAGCCATGCGGGAACGAGCGGATTTCCCTGAGCGTCTATTCGATTGCATTTTTGGATATTTCCGTTGCTCGACGTTGCCCGGGCCGGGCCGGCGCCGAGATTTCAGTAGCTGCCGCGGGAGAGGCAGACGGCAGGGATCGTCTTGAAGACAATGACAAGGTCGGCGAAAAGCGACCAGTTCTGGACATATTGCGTGTCGAAAGCGACGCGCGTGGCGTAGGAGACGTCGTTGCGGCCGCTGATCTGCCAGAGCCCCGTCAGTCCGGGACGCGACCGCAGATAGAAGACGGCTGCCGAATCATAGAGTTCGAGTTCGTCTTCGACCACCGGACGGGGGCCGACGACGCTCATTTCACCGCGAATGATGTTGAGGAGCTGCGGCAACTCGTCGAGGCTGAGCTTACGCAGGACTGCCCCGACAACGGTCACGCGCGGATCGTTCTGAAGCTTGCGGGTCGTACGCCATTCTTCATAGGCGTCCGGATTGATCCTGAAAAACTCTTCGAGGACCTGGTCGCCCTTTTCCATCATCGTACGGAATTTCAGGCACTTGAAGGATTGGCCGTTGTGACCGATTCGGCGATGCCCATAAAAGACACTGCCGCCGTCCGAGAACTTGACGAGGGCCATGATGAGCAAAAAGAGCGGGCTGAAGAGAAGGAGGGCCACGGAGGCGGCAAGAATGTCGAAACTGCGTTTTGCCATACCCCCGATCGGTCGGACTGCCCCGGTTTCCTCGGGGATAAAAAACGGCGAACTGGCCGAGCGAGTCGCGGACTTCATAGAGGTGACTCCATTTACGTTGGCGATTGTCGGTCCCGTGGGACGCGGGCTCATCTAACGTGAGTGTATGGTCAGAATTTGTTTTTTGAAGGCGGAATGATGGCAGCCCTCCGTTGCCCTTCCCGCAGACGGTTGGAGCCGGCGAAAGTCGCGAAATATTACGAAGAGTTAATTTCGGAGAGCGCAAATCAGGGCTAGGATAGTTCCCCGCGGCATCGCAAACCGGAAACATCGTCGGGGACTAGTTATTTCGGATTATAAAGTATTGTTAATAGACGCATCATTCTGCACTGGCGGGCAGCGGACCCGCTGGCGCACGAAATTGACGCGCGGCAACTTTCCGCGGCGGTTTTTGCATTGCAACATTTTGTTGCGGCGCACAGTTGCTCGGGCTACCGGCTCAAACACGTGTAACAAAAGTTGATTGGGAAAAAGGGCCGGCACACGCCCCTAGAGGCAGAACCCGAGGCAGCTTTCCGAAAGCCCGGGCAATTTTAGGGGCACTGCAGCCGTGTTCCCTGTGCACCCATTCTAGGCGGTAAACTGCCCCGGAAATGGGGAACTTATCCGCGATCACACCCGTTTGAATTGTGCGAATTGAGTCGAATGCTTAAAGACGGCGGAAAGATTTCCGACTTATGCTCCGCTGCAACAAAGTAGCGTTTCCTGGTTGAAGAGAAAAGCGGGCGCTAATATAGTGGCTAAGCAGGAGGAGAGGGCACCAACTCTTATGAGGTTCCCAGTCGCAGACCCGAAGGTAGGTTAGCGCCATGTTCGCACCGCGTGTTTTTCTGAGCATGATCGGCGCTTTGGCGGCTTTTGCCGTTGCAACTTATTACCTCAATGGATCGCTCGCCTCGACGGCGATCCAGACCCTGATCTGCGCGGTCCTCATTCAGGTCGGCTACTTCATCGCCGTCCTGTTCCTCGTATGGAAAGAGGCGCGCGAGCGCCGCAGGCTTTCTTCACAGAAGCAGTTCGTGACGGCCGAGGCCGCCAACGATGAGAAGCAGCCGGGGAAGGTCTCGCTGCGAAGACTGAACCGGCCTCATCATCTCAATTCCTGAGCGGCTTGCGCCGCTCTCCTTCGCACTTGCAAAAAAAAATTTTCGCCTGACGCGTTTGCGACATGATCGCACGGCATGGTTCCGGCAACTTCGCGCCCTTGAGGCGCGACAGCCGATAACTCGCTGGAGGCCTCACATGACCGCAGCCGCGCCGACGGACGTCTGCATCATCATTGCCGCGAAGAATGCCGCCGACACCATAGCGCGCGCGGTCGCTTCGGCGCTTGCCGAACCGGAGACGGCAGAAGTCGTCGTCATCGATGACGGCTCGACCGATGACAGCGCTTCGGTCGCACGCGCTGCGGATGACGGAACGGGGCGGCTGAAAGTCGTTCGCTTCGAAGAAAACCGCGGCCCCGCGGCCGCACGCAATCATGCGATTGCGATCTCGCATTCTCCGCTTATCGGCGTGCTCGACGCGGATGATTTCTTCTTTCCGGGACGCCTGGGCCAATTGCTTTCGCAGGACGGCTGGGACTTCATCGCCGACAACATCGCCTTCATCGATGCCGCGCAGGCGGCAACCGCGCATGGCAGGATCGACCGATTCGCCCCTAGCCCCCGGCTCATCGATCTCGTCGGCTTCGTCGAAGGAAACATCTCGCGGCGCGGCGTGCGGCGCGGCGAAATAGGCTTTCTGAAGCCGCTGATGCGGCGCACCTTCCTCGACCAGCATGGGCTGCGCTACAACGAGACGCTGCGCCTCGGCGAAGATTACGATCTATACGCTCGCGCGCTCGCCAATGGCGCACGCTACAAGATCATCCGCAGTTGCGGCTATGCCGCCGTCGTCCGCGGCAACTCGCTGAGCGGCAGTCACCGGACGATCGACCTCAAGCGTCTCTATGAGGCAGATCGTGCAATTCTCGCAGGGAGCCGACTGAGCAGCGACGCCGAAGCGGCGGTCCGCCGGCACGAGCGCCACATTCGCGACCGCTACGAACTACGGCATTTTCTCGATCTCAAGAACCAGCAGGGCTTCGGGCGTGCAATCGGATACGCCCTGACCCACCCGGCGGCACTGCCGGCGATCATCGGCGGGATCCTTGCGGACAAGACCGAACGTTTTCGTCCGTCCGGTTCGCCGGCGCCCCTCGCTCTCGGTGGAAAGGGCGACGTGCGCTATCTGCTCGAGACTCTTGCCGTGGATCAGCCTCAAAAATAGTCCCGGCGTATGCCGTCGAGCACCGTGCGGAAACGCTCCTTGCGCTCTGCCAGCGCACTGTCCTTGCTCAATTGCGGCGCCGCCCGGCTTGCCTGCCACAGCGCCAGCGTCGCCGGCGCGGCGAGCGCTCGCTTGGCGGCAGCGCGCAATGAAGTCTGGCGTGGTTCACGCTCGGCGACCGCCAGGTCTCCGTCGATCTGCCGGCGGTTCGGGTCCTCCGGCTGCGGTTCCTTCGCCTGGAAATCCATGCCCCAGAAACGGGCACCCTTGATCATGGCCTCCGCCCGCGTCGACACCGGCACCCGCCGGGGGCGGTAGGTGACGCCGAGGGTCTGGGCCCAGTCGTTCCACTTGAAGCTGTTGATACTGTGCGACGTGCTGACCGCGGTCCAGGGAACGCGGAACGCGTCGGCTAAGATGGCGCCGTGCATGGATTCGGCGACGATAAGCTCCGACTGGCCGATCTTTCGGATGACGTCCTTGGCCTCGCCACGCGGGTCGATATAGTTGAGCCCGACCGCGTCGCAGATCGCGGGCCACAATCCGGCGATCGCCGATTCCCAGTGGGGTACGAAGCTCCGCTTATATATCTTTCGAAGGTCTTGAAACTCCGGAAGGTCGGCGACCATCACCGCAGGATCGATGATACCGAGCTCGGGAGCCACGCCGACCTTCGCAGCCGTCAGCGGGCCGCGGACCGAGCGGATATCCCACTCCTTAGGGTCGCTCATGTCGGGAAGCGTGCCGTAGCCGAAACCGCTGCCAATGACGAGCTTATGCGTAGCCTCGGGCAGCAGAGCGCGGTTCAAGACCGTTCCGACCCCCACGAGCAGCGTCTCGGGGTGGACCTCGCGAAAACCGGGCAGCAGGAAATCCCAAAGCCACAGGTTGAGGTCGTCACCGAAATTTCCGTGCTGGGATTCCCAATAATACGGCTTCATGACCGTCTCCGTTTGCATTGTGAGGCGACCTGACATGCGCCGCGGCGATTGTCGTCGCTTGATTTCGGGTGTTGTCAGCGCAAGCAGCGCGTGTCCGATCGGGCCGAGGGAGGTTAGCGGGATAGTTTTCCAACCGCCAACTCGGCGGCGCTGCCGATCAATCGCGGGTCTCGCCAGAGCCAGCGGGCAAGAAGATCGAACTGCGGCAGTTTCCTGCGCTTTATCCGGCGTGCCTGGCTCCATAGCGCCTGCCGCCGCGCGGTATGCTTGTAGGATCGGATCGCCTCCATCGCCTTCGGCCGGTTACGATATCGGCCTTCGAGCGTGTCGAGTGCAACCCAGGTATTGAACTGCTGCTTCAGGAACTGAGGCGAGTCGTTATCGATCGAATGAAAGATGTTGAGCCCTTCGCCACGCACCGCGCCCGCTGCATCGCAAAGCACCACGCGCTTGGATGCGAGCACGCAGTCGCAGAAGAAGAGCACATCCTCGGCCGCAAGCTTGAGCGTGGCCTCGAAACGTACCTTTTCGAAGAGCTTGCGCCCGATCACCATGCAGGACATGTGGAGAAAGCTCCAGTTCTTCAGCATGACGTCCTGAAGTTCGGGGAGCTCGACGACGAGCGGGCTTTCCGAGAGGCGCGTGACCGTCTCGCTCTTTTCGAGATCCGCGACCCCGAAATGATAGTAGAAGGCGTCGCCGCCCGTGATCGAGGCCCAATAGCAATCGGCGTCGAAACGCGTCATGCTTTGGTAGGCGTTCAGGAGATGATCCGGCGTCCAGACGTCGTCGGAATCGAGGAAAGCGACGAAGTCGCTGTCGGCAGGAACATTATCGAGACCGGTATTGCGCGCACCACCCGGCCCGCCGTTAGGTTGGCGGATGACGGTGATGCGCTCTCTTTCTTCCTGAGCGAGCCCGGCAAGCTCGTCCGCTATCGGATAGGGGGATTCGTCGTCGATCACGAGAACGTGGAAATCCTCGAGCGTCTGAGCAAAAACGGATGCCAGAGCGCGCCGGAGAATTCCGGGTTGCTTCTGGTAGTACGGAATGACAACTGTGAGCTTCGCCATCTTTTCGCCCCTGCGGTTTCTCTAAAAAGAGTCTGCGTGGTCTCCTCCCACCGGGTCGCGGCCGTATATCTAGAGTTTGTCCTTTGCATTCCTCCTTCAAAGGACTTTCACGGAATCCTCGCCAATGACCCCAACCGTTAACGCAAAAACCGTAACGCGCAACGTCGGCTGGAGCGTTCTTTCCAAGACAGGGACATTCGGGCTTAAATTTGTCACGGTGCCGATTCTGGCCCGCATTCTGTCTCCCGAGGAATTCGGCGCCGTCGCGGTTGCGCTCACCGTGGTGCAGTTCCTCGCCATGATCGGCGGCGCCGGCCTCACCTCCGCACTCGTCATCCAGCAGGATGAGGAGATGGAAACCGTGCACTCGGTTTTCTGGGCAAACCTCGCCATCGCGCTCGTGATGGCGCTCGGACTGTTCGTTTTTGCCAAGCCCCTGGCCACGCTGCTCGGCGCGCCGGAGGCTGCCTACCTGCTAAGGATCATGAGTCTGCTGATCCCGCTGCAGCTCGGCGGCGACGTTGCCTATTCGCTGCTTGTCCGGAGGATGAATTTCCGCAAGGATGCCGTCTGGAGCATGATCTCCGAATCACTCGGTGCCGTTATTGCCGTTCTTCTGGCGCTGCTCGGTTTCGGCATATGGTCGCTGCTCGCTCAGCTTTTCGTCTCCGCGCTGGTGCGCCTGTCCGGCCTCTATGCCGTTTCCCGTTACGCACCGCGCTTCGTATTCTCGCTGCAACGCGTTCTGGCGCTCAGCCGCTTCAGTTTCGGCATGATGGGCTCCGAGATCGCGAACTTCATCACCTTCCAGTCCCCGATGGTGGTGATATCCCGCTATCTCGGGCTGTCCGACGCAGGCGCCTATTCGGCGGCGAACCGGTTCGCGAGCATCCCGAACCAGGTCGTCCTCTCCGCCGTCATGGGGGTGCTGTTCCCAACCTTCGGCCAGATGATGCATGATCGCGAGCGGCGTTCACAGGCGCTGATGCTCAGCACTCAGGTGACCACCGTCCTGCTGGCGCCGATGATGTTCGGCCTCTGGGCACTTGCCGAGCCGGCGATGCTCGTACTTTTCGGGAGCCAGTGGGCCTATGCCTGGCCGGTCCTCGGACTTCTCGCACTATCGAAAGGCATTCTCACCCCCTGCAGCACGTTCATCCCCTATCTCAAGGGGGTCGGCCAGGGAGCCGTCCTGTTCTGGTGGGCGCTGATTCGCGCGGTTGCGACAACAGGCGCGGTCGCCTACGGTGCCATCGACGGCTCGCTGGTCGAGGCGATGATCTGGCTGTGCATCGTCAATGCCGTAACGCTTGTCGGATACTCCTGGGTGGTGTTCCGTGCCGACAGCACGCCCTTCCTCAAGGGTTTGTTCATATCCAGCCGGCCGATGATCGCGGCGCTGCTGATGGCGCTCGTCGTCCGTTTCCTGCTCGAGTATTTCGGCGCACATGTGCCGAACGCCGTCTTGCAATTGATCGCCGGAACGGCCATCGGCAGCGTGATCTACACGGTTCTGATCCTTCTGACGGAGCGATCGCTGTTGCGGAGGCTCCTGGACATGGCGCGAGCACGCAAGCCGAGAGCCGCTCCCGCGGGAGCCGCCGAGTAGCCAGACGAGCCCGACTGCGGAAGAAAAAGTGACGGGTCAACCCGCCCTTTTGTTGCCGCCAGGGCGCGGCCGCGGGAACGGTTTGCGGCACGCCGCGTTACCGTTCGACGGCAACAACATGGATGTTCGAGATGAAAGGCATTATCCTTTGGTTGATGGGCGTTCCCCTCATCGTCATTATCCTGCTCTATATGTTCGTCTTTTGACCCCGCGGCATCGCGAATCATTCCGCCTGACGAGCAACAGTCGCGCGAATACACGTGATCAGTCACGCCGATATGCACGCCGCGGTGGCATTCACCCATAGTTTTGAAGGATGTGAATGGCGCCCACCTGGGTTAGCCTGTTCGGGTGTTTCGGCTGAACGGGGATGGGGAATGACCCGCATCAAAAGCGCTGTAGCTGCCGGCGGCAGGCGAGCGCCGCACTCGGCACGACTGGGCTCTGCCAGCACGCGGACCATCGGCGCCGTTCTGGCCGCGCTTCTCATGACCCATGACGCCGGGGCCGCAGAGCCGATCATCGGTCAAGCCTCGGTGATCGACGGCGATACTATTGAAATCGCGGGCGAACGCGTCCAACTTAACAGTGTGGACGCGCCGGAAGAGTGGCAGGTCTGCCTCGATGAAAGAGGAGCAGATTATCGGTGCGGCAAGGAATCGGCCTCGGCCCTGGATGCATTCTTGTCGGCATCCCGTCCGACTCGCTGCGAATTTGCCGGCCGCGATCGTTATGGCCGCTTCGTCGGAACGTGTTTCCGGGCCGATGGCAAGGACGTGAACCGCTGGCTGATCGAGTCCGGCAATGCAGTCGATCGCGACACGGACAACAAAGGCCTCTATGCATCGGCGCAGCAAACTGCCAAATCGAACGGTGCTGGAATCTGGCGCGCACAGCCCGAGCATGCCTGCGCGGCGCGCGTCGGCCGGGTCAACCGAAAGCCGAGTTGTTGAAGGCTGCAAACGAGAGCCAATGATCTTAGAATTCTGGATCCTGTGCGCCATTGTTACCGCCGTCGTTGCGGCGGTCAGAGGCGGTCATAGTCTGCTGTGGCTGCTGATCGGCTGCCTTCTTGGGCCGATCGGTATTCTGGCGGCGATCTTCGTGCCCTCGCTCAAATCGAAGGACCCTTCGGTGGCGGCGAAACGCCAGAGCGAGATCGACGAGCTGGCGAAGCCGCTTCGCGAAGGCGACACCAAGACCGTCTCCGCAAAGCCAAAGGATCGCTGAATCACGATAATTTAAGGTCGGACCGTGCGCCCTTGGAACGGCCTATGGCCTGGCTCTGCCGAACCTCTGCTCCGCCCGTCATCTCTGTGCTTGTCACAGAGCTCCAGCAGCGCCGCGTCTGCGGCGCGGAAGAGGTCTCTCAGCCCAAGGACTTGGCCTGACTGGATCCCTCTGATGAGGAAATCAAACAAGCCGCCGGATATCCCGAATCTCAACGGGCCACAGCTCCCGATATGCGCCCCAACCTTGCCGCATTTCGCCCGGAGCTTGCCTCAATCGCGGTCCATCCTCCAAGAAAACGCGCCCAACTTTAAAAATTCACAGTTGCGTCGTTCAACCGGCGATTGCCCCAAAATATTGCGGGGCGCAATTTCTGCAACATGCCGCGAAACCGGGATTTTTCAGGAAAGCGGACCCCTTCCCGCGGCCGTCGGTTTTTGCGGGAGCTCGCGGTTTAGGTGCACTGCAGCATGATTCTGTTCGCTTTTCTGCTGCAACGCCATATTTTTTCTTCGGGAGTGCCCTAGTTTCTCTTCCTGCGGGCTGAGGTCTGCTCTGTTGAAACGGCTGCCGCGAGGCGCTGCCCGATAGGGAGTGACTGATATCGTGAGTATGGACGCGAATGTCTCGGCGCGCATCAACCTGATGCGTATTCTGCTGATCTCCGGCATCGTATTCGTGCACGTCCCGTACAATCCGCAGTGGAGTCCCTTTCTGGGCAACTACGGCATGTTGGACTGGCTTCGCGTCTTTCTCGGCGAAAGCCTGTTCCGCATCGGTGTGCCCTGCCTCAGCGCGATCTCCGGCTATCTTCTCTTTCGCAGAGGCCTTGCCGATTTCGACTATTGGAAGACGCTGAAGACCAAGGCGCGGACCGTTCTCCTGCCGTTCCTTATCTGGAGCGGCTCCTTCTTTGTGGTCGTCTACGCCATTCAGCGCCAGGGCCTCGGCTTCGGCTATCTGCCCGACACGATCAATGCGACCCCGCGCCAGTGGCTGAGCATGGCCTTCGCGGTCGAGGCAACACCCGTCAACCTGCCCCTATATTTCCTGCGCGACCTCATGCTCTGTATCCTGCTGTCGCCGCTTCTGGCATTGCTGGTGAGCCGTTATCCGCGCGTGACGCTCCTTGCACTGCTCGCCTATGCGATCCTGCCGCTGCCAAACGGGATCTTTCTCAAGAAGTCGATCCTGTTCGGCTTCTCGGCTGGAATCTATGCCAGCCTGCATGGCGTGAACATCAAAATGCTCGATCGCTTCGCGGCACCGATCGCGGCTGGGTTCCTCGCGATCGCAGTCGTGATCGCCGTCGGCCTCTATTACACCGGCCCGGATTTCCCGCTTTGGCTCGACATGGCACTTCGCCTGACGTCGATTGCGGGCATCATCGGCTCCTGGGCGATCTCGGAGCTGCTCGTGCGCACGCGCTTCGGTGAAAAATTGGGTCGCGGGAGTGGACTGAGCTTCTGGATCTTCTGCGGCCACTATCCGCTGCTCGTGTTGTTCTGGATGATCTGGAACCGCACCGGGCTCAGCTATTATCCGCTCTTCTATTTCACCGCGCCGTTCATCGCCATTGCGATCCTCGTCGCGTCCCACAATCTCGTACGGCGCTTGTCGCCGGACCTGCTCGCAGTGCTTACCGGCAGCCGAGCAGGTGCGAAACGAATGGCCACGCAGCCGCCGCAAGGCGCGCAGGCAGGCTATTCGCCCCAGCAAAGGTAACGACAATGACAATCGATCGCTACAGACGCTTTGCCCGTCTCGCTTTCATCGCAACGCTCCCTCTCGCCGGCCTCGCGACCGCGGCGGCCGCCCAGGAAGGCGCCAACGGCAAGTCCTTCAAGGACGATTTCGACACCCTCGACACCCGCGTCTGGTTCGTCTCGGACGGATGGAACAATGGCGGGCATCAGAATTGCACCTGGTCGAAGAAGCAGGTGAAGACCGTCGATGGCATTCTGGAGCTGACCTTCGAGGAGAAGAAGGTAAAGGAGCGCAACTTCGCCTGCGGCGAAATCCAGACGCGCAAGCGCTTCGGCTACGGCACCTACGAGGCGCGGATAAAGGCGGCCGACGGTTCCGGCCTGAACTCGGCCTTCTTCACCTATATCGGCCCCGCCGACAAGAAGCCGCATGACGAGATCGATTTCGAGGTTCTCGGAAAGAACACCGCGAAGGTCCAGATCAACCAGTATGTATCGGCAACGGGCGGCAACGAATTTCTCGCCGACGTTCCGGGCGGCGCCAACCAGGGTTTCAACGATTACGCATTCGTCTGGGAAAAGAACCGCATCCGGTACTACGTCAACGGCGAACTGGTTCACGAAGTGACCGATCCGGCGAAGATCCCGGTAAACGCCCAGAAGATCTTCTTCAGCCTCTGGGGTACGGACACGCTCACCGACTGGATGGGCACCTTCTCCTACAAGGAGCCGACAAAGCTCCAGGTCGATCGAGTCGCCTTCACGGCTGCCGGCGACGAATGCCAGTTCGCCGAGTCGGTCGCCTGCCAGCTGGAGCGGGCGCAATCCGAGTGAATGGCCGGTAACTGTGTAATTTATCCATTTTGTTGCAGTGCACAAAGAATTGAACTAAGCTCGGCCCCGGGCTGGGCAGGAAAACGGACGTTTTCATGCTGCAGATACTCTATCTGGCACAGGATCTTGCCGATCCCGCAGTGCGCCGGAGAACCCTGACGCTCGTCGCGGGCGGCGCACGCGTGACGCTCGCCGGCTTCCGCCGCGGCGACAATCCGCTGGCGGCCATCGACGGCGTCGAGCCGATCGAACTCGGAACCACCGCCGACGGCCGTTTCGCTCAGCGAATCGGTGCCGTCGCCCGCGCGTGTCTGTCGCTGCAACGCCAGCTCGGCCATCTCCGCAAGCCCGATGTCATCATCGCCCGCAATCTGGAGATGCTTGCCGTGGCGAGGAGAGCGGTCGCGTTCTTCGGCGGCACGGTTCCCATCGTCTACGAATGCCTCGATATCCACCGCCTCATGCTGCGCAAGGATATCGTCGGGCGGATGCTGCGCGCGGCCGAAGGCCAACTCGGCAAGGATGCGCGCCTGTTGATCACCAGTTCCCCCGCCTTCATCGAGCATTATTTCCGGCCCCTTTCCGGCATCGGCGCTCCGCCGATGCTTCTGGAAAACAAGGTGCTCGAAATCGACGGCACGGTCGAGCGGCGGACGGCCTCACCGGCCGAGAGCCCGCCGCCCGGCGCACCCTGGAAGATCGGCTGGTTCGGAGCGCTTCGCTGCCGCAGGTCGCTCGCCCTTCTCGCCGAATTCTCGCGCAAGATGGAGGGCCGCTTCGAGATCGTCATGCGCGGCAGGCCCGCCTATTCCGAATTCGACGATTTCGACGGCTTCGTTCGCAACGAGCCCTTCATGCGGTTCGAAGGCGCCTATCGCAATCCCGAAGACCTGGCGGAAATCTATGGCGAGGTCCATTTCACCTGGGCGATCGACTTCTTCGAGGAGGGCCAGAATTCTGCCTGGCTGCTGCCGAACAGGCTTTACGAAGGCTGCCGCCACGGCCGAATCCCGATCGCCATGAAGGGGACGGAGACCGCTCGTTTCCTGTCCGTGCGGAGCATCGGCCTCGTTCTCGAGGGAGCCGACGTCGAGAGCCTCGCCACGGTTCTCGGTCCGCTGACGCCAAATTGCTATGCCGACGCCGCGGAGCGTATCAGCCGCTGCAATCCGGGATCCTGGGTGTTCGACCGGACGGATTGCGAAGCTCTGGTGCGGCAGCTGGCAACGCTCACGCTGCAGGCGCCGCAGACCGTTCCCGTAGTCGCGATGGCAGGTTCCAGCCACAAAGAAGGTGGATTTCTATGAGCTCAGATGAACTGACGTCCACGTCGAGCCTTATCGTCATACCCTGTCTCAACGAGGCCTCGCATATCGAGGCGCTGATCGAAAAGCTGCGCCCGTCACTCACACCGTTGAACGCGCGGGTCGTCATTGCCGACGGCGGCAGCACGGACGGAACGCGGGAGATCGCCCGGCGCCTTGCCACTGAGGATCCACGGGTGCTCTTCCTCGACAATCCGAAGCGCATACAAAGCGCAGCGGTGAATCGTGCGGTCGCCGAACTCGGCGCCGGCAGCGACTACCTGATCCGCATCGACGCCCACGGTACCTATCCGGACGATTATTGCGAGCGGCTCGTCGAGGACGCGCTGGCGACCGGCGCAGACTCGGTCGTGGTCGCCATGCAGACCGTCGGTTTCAGCACCTTCCAGAAGGCAACGGCCTTCGCGCAGAACTCCAAGCTCGGCAATGGCGGTTCGAAGCACCGCACCGGTGCCGTCGGTCACTGGGCCGAGCACGGTCACCATGCATTGATGCGCATCGAAGCCTTCAAGGCTGTCGGGGGCTATGACGAGAGCTTCAGCCACAACGAGGACGCCGAACTCGACTATCGCCTCGGAAAGGCCGGCTACCGGATCTGGATGACCGACAAGACGAGCATGGTCTACTATCCGCGTGCCAAGCTCGTCCCGCTGTTCTGGCAATATTTCGGCTACGGCCGCGGCCGGGCAAAGAACTTCCTCAAGCATCGCGCAATGCCGGGGCTCAGGCAGATGCTGCCGCTTGCGGTGGCACCCATCGCTTTCGGCGCGCTTCTCGCGATCGTCAACTGGATGGCCGTGGTGCCAGTCGGGGTTTGGGCTGCCGCATGCCTCGGCTATGGCGTCTGGATGGCGCTCGGCCAGCGTAATCCTTATGGACCGCTCGCCGCCGTTGCAGCCATGGTCATGCACCTTGCCTGGTCCGCCGGGTTCTGGCGGGAACTCCTCGACTTCCGCCGCAGGGTGGCCTGATGCCGAATGAAACTCTTCACATCGACATCGGCGTCTGCACGTACCGCCGGCCGGAGCTTGCCGAAACGCTTCGCTCGCTGGCTGCGATGAACGTGCCGGAGCGCGCCAGGTTGCGCGTGATCGTGGCCGACAACGACGCGGAACCGAGCGCCAGGGCTCTGGTCGAAGGACTTCGGCCGGAGATGCCGTTCGACATCCTCTACGTTCACTGCCCTCACTCGAATATCTCGATCGCCCGCAATTGCTGCCTCGACAACAGCACCGGCGACTTCCTCGCCTTCCTGGATGACGACGAGACCGTTTCCGGCGACTGGTTGACCCGCCTTCTGGAAACGGCGCGCACCACGGGAGCCGCCGCCGTGCTCGGCCCGGTCAGGGCGCACTACGGGCCTGCGGCCCCCGGCTGGATGCGCAGCGGCGATTTCCACTCGACACTGCCGGTCTGGGTAAAAGGTGAGATCCGGACCGGATACACCTGCAATGCGCTGCTCAGGCGCGATGCGGCTTCGCTCCTTGGCCGGCGCTTCAAGCTTTCACTCGGCAAGAGCGGCGGCGAGGACACGGATTTCTTCACCGGGATGCACTGCGCCGGCGGAACGATCGCCTTTTCGCCGGAAGCATGGGTGCATGAGCCGGTACCGGAAAACAGGGCCTCGCTTGCCTGGCTCGCGAAGCGTCGTTTCCGCTCCGGACAGACCCATGGACGCCTTCTCGCCGAGAAAGCCCATGGCTTGCGACAGGCCTGGAATATCGCCCTTGCCGGGGCAAAATCCTGCTTTTGCGCAACTGCCGCGGTCCTCTGCTTTCCTTCGGCCGCAAGGCGGAACCGCTTTGCGCTACGCGCCGTACTGCATGCCGGCGTCATCAGCGGCCTGCTGGGGCTTAAGGAAATCGAACAATACGGAGCCCGCGAGGTGACCTCGGCATGAACCCTCCGGCGATCGACAAGGTCCCCGACGTCACATTCGTCGTGGCCGCCTATAATTCCGCGGATACGATCGTGCGCGCGATCGAAAGCGCACTGGCGCAGGAAGGTGTAACCGTCGAGGTCGTCGTGGTCGACGATTGTTCGGCAGATGCGACGCCCGCGCTCGTGGCGGCGATCCCGGATCCCCGGGTCCGCATGATCGCCCTTGATCGCAACCGCGGTCCGGGCGGCGCACGCAATGCCGGCATCGGGGCGGCGCGCGGCCGGTGGATCGCCGTTCTCGATTCGGACGATACAGTCCGGCCGGACCGGCTCAGGCGGATGATCGAGCGAGCGGACGCGGCCGGGGCGCAGATCGCCGTCGACAATCTCGACGTCGTCTCGCTGGACGGACGCAGTCTCAGGATGTTCTCCGAAGCCGAACTCGCCCGGCTGCCGCAGCTCACGCTTCCCGCCTTCATCGAGTCCAACGTGCTCTTTCGATCCGAGCACAATTTCGGCTACATGAAACCGATCTTCGAGCGCCGCTTCCTGGAAAACCAGCAGCTTCGCTTCGACGAGACGCTGCGCATCGGCGAGGACTACATCCTGCTGGCCTCGGCCCTTGCCTGTGGCGGGCGCTGCGCGGTCGAGCCGTCCGCCGGCTACATCTATCATATCCGCGAGGGTTCCATCTCGCGTGTGTTGAGGCTCGATCACATAGACGCGATGATCGCCGCCGACGAGGCGTTCCTGCGCCGCTACGCGCTCGACGGCCTGGCTCAGAAAATGCAGCACAGGCGCATGCGCGGCTTCCGCGAAGCTCGCTCGTTCCTGGTCCTCGTCGAGCAGTTGAAAAAGAGATCGTTGGCCGGCGCGCTCAAGACCGCTCTGGCCGACCCGTTTGCGCTCCGGCATCTCAGCATGCCGATCGCTGCCCGATTGCGCCGCCTTGCCGCGCGTTTCGTGCATCCCTCCTCCCATTCGGCCCCCCGTGCCGCCCCCGTGACGGCGGCGGCTGAAAGATCCCCGCTGGGCAACGACCCCCACATAAGCAAAGGATGATAAAATGGACCGCGTCAGGACCGTCAGAAAAGCAGTAATCCCGGTTGCCGGAAACGGAACGAGGTTCCTTCCGGCGACGAAGGCAGTGCCCAAGGAGATGTTGACGATCGTCGACCGGCCAGTCGTTCAGTATGCCGTGGACGAGGCCCGCCAGGCCGGAATCGAACATATCGTCTTCGTCACCAGCCGGAACAAGCAGGTGATCGAGGACCATTTCGACGACGCGCCGGAGCTCATCTCGTCGCTTTCACGCTCCGGCAAAAGCGCGCAGATTTCCGAACTCGAGGCCATGTTGCCGGCAGCCGGCTCGGTCAGCTTTACCCGTCAGCAGGCCCCCCTCGGCCTCGGGCACGCGGTATGGTGTGCGCGTGACCTGATCGGCGACGAGCCCTTCGCGCTTCTGCTGCCGGACATGGTCTCCTTCGGCGCGCGCGGTTGCGTGGCCGGCCTCATGGACCTCTATCACGAGGTTGGCGGCAACGTCGTCGGCGTCGAGCAATGCGCCGCCGAGGAAGCATCGAAATACGGCATCGTCGGCAAGGGCGAGACGGTCCGGCACGGTTTCTCCGTAACCGAGATGGTCGAAAAGCCCGCCGCCGGAAAGGCACCGTCCAACTACTATCTCAATGGTCGCTACATCCTTCAGCCGGAAATCTTCTCGATTCTGGCCCATCAGACGCGCGGCGCCGGCAATGAGATCCAGTTGACCGATGGCATGCTGACGCTTTCGCAATCCCAGTCCTTCCACGCGCATCCCTATGAAGGCCGCACCTTCGACTGCGGCTCGAAGCAGGGCTTCATCGAAGCCAATGTCGCCTTCGCCCTTGCTCGTGCGGACATCGGCGATATCGTTTTCGAATCCGTCCGCGACATGGTTCTGTCTCACGAAAGCCGCATCCGGGCGGCATAAGCGGCGGCTTCCGGCAGTCCTGCGGGACTGCCGGAACAAGGACCGGAGAAGAAGATGAACAGAACGGCCCCCATGAAACAAAGAAGCGTTCCATTGAGCAGCATCATGCCCAGCGAAGAACAGTCAGACGGCTTTATCGACCTCGACCGGCTTGTCGCCGCAGTCTTTCGTCGTGCCCGGCTTGTGGCCGCATTCGTCGTGCTCTTCATTGCGCTGGGGGCCGCTTATCTCCTGTTTGCCACGCCCTATTACACGTCGATGACGCAGATCCTTCTCGACGAAAACCTGTCCAAATACGCCGAGGAAGAACCTACCCCGGTAAACAGCCAGATGCTCGATACCCAGATTGCGAGCGCGGTCGAGATCCTGAAGTCCGGCGAACTCGCCCTGCGCGTCGTAGACAAGCTCAAGCTTTCGGAAAACGATACCATCCTCAATCCGCCGCGCTCCCCGGTCGACATGGTCAAGGAATGGCTGAAGACGGCAACCGGGCTGTTTTCGGGCGGGCCGGATGTCACGGAGGAGGCAGCGCGCAACGGACGGCGGCAGAAGGCGGCCGCGATCATACAGCAATCGCTCGCGGTCGAGCGTGTCTCGCGCAGCTCGGTCGTGGCCGTTGCCTTTCGCTCGAGCGACCCCTTGCTCGCGGCGACCATCGCGCGCGGCTACGCAAGTGCCTATCTGACCGATCAGTTGAACGCCAATTTCGAGGCGACCGAGCGCGCATCCGTCTGGCTGCAGGAACGGCTTACGGACCTCCAGCAGCGCTCGCAGGCCGCCGCGCTCGAAGTCGCGCATTTTAGGGCCGAAAACGGTCTGACGGCTGCGCGGGGCGAGTTGATGTCCGAGCAGCAGATGGCCGACCTCAACAGCCAGCTCATCGTCGCCCAGGCCGATACGGCAAGTGCGTCGGCCCGTTACGACCAATACAAGTCGATCGTCGACCAGGGACCGGAGAACGCGGTCAAGAACGCCACCATTTCCTCCAAGGAGGGTGACAATTCGGTGATCCGTGACCTGAGGACGCGCTATCTCACCGTCGGCAAGCGCGAGCGGGAAGTCTCGGACAATTTCGGCGCCGACCACCCGCAGGCGGTATCGCTCCGCGCCGAGCAGGAGGATGTCGCGCGGCAGATCTACCAGGAACTGCAGCAACTCACCGCAAGCTACAAGAACGAATACGAGGTCGCCCAGTCGCGCGAGGAATCGCTCAGGAAGAGCATCCAAGGCATTGCCGGCAAGACCTCCGACGCCAGCGAGCAACTCGTGCAATTAAGGGAGCTCGAACAGAAGGCAGCGGCTCTGAAGACGCTCTACGAGTCCTATCTCGGGCGCTACGAACAGGCGACGCAGCAGCAATCCTTCCCGATCGCCAAGGCTCGCGTCATCTCCGAGGCCGGCGTGCCCGTGTCGCCGTCGAGCCCCAAGAAAACCATGACTCTCGCGCTCTCGGCCGTGCTCGGCATGATGGTCGGCGGCGCTTACGCGGCCTTCCTCGAATTCCGCGAACGGACTTTCCGCCTGGAGGGCGACATACGCTCGATCCTCGGCCATCGCTCGCTCGGCTACGTTCCGCTGCTCGGAACGCGCATGAAGAAGAAGGCACAACTGGTCCATGCGCATTTCGGCTCGGTGAAAAGACACGACGAAGCGGTGGACGATACGATGCCGTTCCAACGACTTTCGCGCATCGTCGTCGATGCGCCGCGTTCGACCTTCGCGGAAACCTTCCGCAACGCCAAGCTTGCCTGCGACCAGATGCTGGCCGGCAGCGAAAGCCGCGTGATCGCCATTGCATCGGCCCTTCCGGACGAGGGAAAATCGATCATTGCCGCGAACTTCGCCGCACTACTGGCGGCGAGCGGCAAGCGCACCCTGCTCATCGATGCCGATATACGCAAGCCGGGACTGACGCAGATGATCACGCCCGCCCCGCGCACCGGGCTCGTCGAAACGCTGACCGGAGAAGCCACCTGGCCCGCCGGAATCAAGGTGGACCAGCGCACCAAGCTCGCAATCCTTCCGGCCGGCGGCGCCTCGCATCAGCGGCATCAGAGCAACGAACTGCTCGCCTCGCCGGCCATGGCGAACCTTATCGAGAACGCCCGCAACGCCTTCGATTATGTCGTCGTCGATCTTGCCGCACTCGCCCCTGTCGTCGACGCGAAGGCCTTCGCGCCGCTGGCCGACGGCATTCTCTTCGTGGTCGAATGGGGAAGGACGCCTTCGCGGCTCGTACGCGATCTGCTCCACTCGGAACCGTTGATCAATTCGAAGGTGCTGGGCGTCATCCTCAACAAGACGGATATGAACGAACTCGGCAAATACAGCGACTTCGACGGGGCGGAGAAATATCGCCATCGCTACGGCAAATATTACGTCGAGAATACGACCACGGAAAACACCGCCGCTTGAGGCGACCGCGGCCGCGCCACTTGTGTGCGCGGCCTTTCGCCGTCAGACCCTGCGGCGATCGACGATCCAAGCGGCTGCCATTAACGCAATGACCGCCGTAAGGGCAATCAGTGCCAGCGCGTAGAAGAGCGAATATTCGACCAGCGACGGCAGGATCGAAAGAGCACGCCGCGCCCTGCTTGGCGACCGCCGCCAATCCGGCAGGTCGTCACGGTTGAAAGCCTCCAGCCGGCGGGTAAGAAAGTGCATATCGCGAAAACCGATTGCCAATCGAAGCCATGGAGCGGTCATGCTGCTGAACAACCGTGGCGATAGCGAGGCACTTCAGCGCCCCGAGCCGTCACCCGGCAGTCAATCTTTCCACCATCGGTGGAAGTGATGAACCGGACCGCGCCCCTGACCTATCTCCAGGCTGTCGGCTGCTGAGATTGCGGCATGCAGATACGCCTTGGCTGCGCTCGCCGCTTCGATCAGCGGCACGCCTTTCGCAAGGCTGGCGGCAATGGCTGCCGAAAGCGTGCAGCCGGTGCCGTGGTCGTTGCGCGTCTCGATCCGCCCGGCGGGAAGGCGGACAAGAGTGTCGCCGTCGAAGAAGAGGTCTGTGGCCTCCTGGCCCTTCAGGTGCCCGCCCTTGACCAGAACCGCATGTGCGCCCGTCCGCATGATCGCTTCCGCCTGGCGCGCCATCTCCGCCTCGTCCCCGGCGATTGCGCGCCCAGTCATGAGCGCGGCCTCGGCAAGATTGGGCGTGACGACGAGCGCCAGCGGCAACAGTTCTTCGATGAGCGCGGCAACGGCATCCGGACGAAGCAGCGCATCGCCGGAGGTAGCCACCATGACGGGATCCACGACGGCCAGTTTCCCGAACCGGCGCAATCCATCAGCAATGGCGGCGATCGTTTCCCGACGCGAGACCATGCCGATCTTGACGGCCTTCACGTCGAGGTCGGAGAAGACGGCGTCCATCTGCGCCGACACGATTTCAGCGGAAACATCCTCGACGGCCGTCACACCCCTGGTGTTCTGGGCCGTGATCGCAGTGATGACGCTGGCGCCGTAAACGCCGAGCGCTGAAAACGTCTTGAGGTCCGCTTGAATGCCGGCGCCGCCGCCCGAGTCCGAGCCGGCGATGCTGAGCGCGATCGCCGTCATGCGCAGTCCTCCTTCGCACGAGGGCAGATGATGCTTGCGAGTGGTACGGCAATGGACGTCATCGATCGATCTCCAGACGGAACATCACGGAGATCCAGGAAAAGGCGATGAAAAGGCGAACTTGCCGCTGGCGGCCTTCTTTCCGTTCCTACGCCGGCATGACCCGGATCAGGTTCAAGGGTCCGGCTCAACGCCATCTCAGCACCGTCTAGTGCTCCCCTCGGAATGCGCTATCTATGCGGCTGTAGCAGACCGATGTCAACGCGACCGCGCAAAGGCTTGTAAGACCTATCTTTTAGGCCAGCCGGCAAAAATATACCCGCAGATTGGCAAGCTATGATGCAGTCATTCCTTCTGCCGCCGTCAATCGCTCGTTTCCTCCTCGAAAACGGCGGAGATTGCGTTATTCTTAGCGAAATTTCGTCGTACAGGAGGGAACACGCCATGAGTCTGCGCATCAACGATACCGCCCCTGATTTCACCGCCGAGACAACGCAGGGCACGATCAATTTCCATGAATGGATCGGCGACGGCTGGGCTGTCCTCTTCTCCCATCCGAAGAACTTCACCCCCGTCTGCACGACGGAACTCGGCGCCATGGCGGGGATCGAGCCGGAGTTCCGCAAACGCGGGGTCAAGATCATCGGGATCTCGGTCGATCCGGTCGAGAGCCACTCCAAGTGGAAGAACGACATCAAGGTCGCGACCGGCTTCGAGGTCGACTACCCGCTGATCGGCGACCGCGATCTGAAGGTGGCAAAGCTTTACGACATGCTGCCGGCCGGCGCCGGAGAGACGTCCGAAGGCCGCACCCCGGCTGACAATGCCACGGTGCGCTCGGTCTACGTCATCGGCCCCGACAAGAAGATCAAGCTGATCCTCACCTATCCTATGACCACCGGCCGCAACTTCAACGAGATACTGCGCGCCATCGACTCGATCCAGCTCACTGCCAAGCATCAGGTGGCAACGCCCGCCAACTGGCAGCAGGGCGAGGACGTCATCATCACGGCCGCCGTCTCCAACGAGGACGCCGTGCAGCGTTTCGGCTCTTTCGACACCGTGCTTCCCTATCTCCGGAAGACGAAGCAGCCAACGGCATAGCAAAACCCGCTGGCCAACAGTCAGTCGTAAGGGCGCGTCAATTCATCAAGGGTTGACGCGCCCTTACCGCTTCTTCCTAATATTCTTGTTTAATACCCTCAGGGCAGAACCATCCTGCCTCAATCCGCTTTGGCGGTGGAGATGATCTCCGCCAGAACCCCGTGCAGGGCGTCGCGATAGCCGTTGCGTGCCGAGGGGCCGCTTTCATCCGACGTCATGACCACCGTCAGGTTCAGGGACGGCACTATGTAGAGCATCTGGCCGCCATAACCCCAAGCGTAATACACATCCTCGTCGCCGATCCGGCGCGTGAACCAGCCATATCCATAGCCGTCGCCGGTAAAACGGGAGGCGGTGCGCGGCTGCCAGGAAAGCTCGACCCAATCGGCCGGGACGACCTGCCGTCCGTCCGCGGTGCGGCCGCGATTGCGATAGAGCTCGCCGAAGGCAAGCAGCGACCGCGCGCTCATCGCCATCTGGTTGCCGCCGAGATAAATGCCCTGGGGATCCCGCTCCCAGGCACCGATCCGGAAACCCTCGACCGGATCGAGCCATTCGCGCGCAAGCGCCAGTGTCGGCCTGCCGCCGACCTTGGTCAGTATTGCCGAGAGCAGATGGGTCGAGGCGGTCGAATAAAGCATCCGCCCTCCGGGCTCGTCGTCGAATGGCTGTGCCAGTGCGAAACGAACCCAATTGCGGCTAGACACCCAGCGGCCGTAGTTCGGTCCGGACATCCGCCCCAATCCCGCCTGCATCGAAAGCAGGTTGCCGATGGTGATGTCGTTGATCCGGGGGTCGGCCTGCGACGGGAGGTCTTCCTTCAGGAGCGGCGCGATCTTCTGCTCCGGGCCGTCGAGCAGACCCTTGTCGATCGCGATGCCCACAAGTGCGGACACGATCGATTTCGACGCCGACTTGATGTTGGTCGACTCCGAGGGCGTGTGGCCGCGATAACCCTTCTCGGCGATCGTCTCACCGTCCCTGGCAACGACCACAGTCTTCAGCGGTTTCAACTCGTCCCTGGTCTCCAGGCTCGTCAGCAAGGTGGTGACGGACTGATCCTGCGCGGCTGCCGCCGAGTGGAAACCGAGGAGTGCAAGGAGCGTAATAACGAGCATAGTCATGCGTTCGACCTAGGGCGAACGGCACGACAAGTCATCAAGTGCAATCCAAGCTCACGACGATGTGACCTCGCCGAAAGGTCGGCTACATCGATGCTCCGGGGTTCATTCTTTCCAGATCGCAACATCGACGGGTTTTAGCGTGCGGCCTCCCACGTAGAACTCGGCCGAGGCGCCCGCGGGCACCTCCGCGGGGATCCGGCCGAAATTGAAGGCGAAACGGAGATTGCCACGGCGCGTCACGCGAAGATCGCCGAGGTCGGGCAGGCTTTCCAACCCAGCCCAGCCGAGCGCGTCGCCGATCACCTTGTCGAGCAATGCCCCGTTGGCCGCAACCGCCAGGTAGCGTGCCTTGTCGTTGCCGACGAGCGCCGGCGTGCCGTTACGATACTCCCCGTCGAAGCTTGCGAGAACGGTCTCGTTCGTCCTGACGGTCTCGCGCCAACCGCCCGCCTCGTAGGCCTCGTTGCCATAGAGAACGGTTTCGCTGTGAAACTCCGGCAGCGACTCGACCCGCGAGACGCTGACATCGATGAGCTTCGCCAGCGGTCCTGGTGGTAGTCCCTCGGGGATGTGCATGTCCCTCGTCTTGCTGCCGCTGCGCGCACCGAAGACCACCTTGGCATCCGCTCGCGCGAGCCGCTCCACGAAAGCCTCCTCGGCAATGACGAGATCCGGCGCGAGGATCAGCTTGTATCCGTCGAGGTCCGAGTGCTGGCCGATGAAATCCACATCGACGCCGAGGCGGGCCGCCGTCGAATACCAGTCGAGCGCAACCGCCGAAGCGGAATAGCTCCGCCCCTGCGGCAGGACGCGTGTCGCCCAGCGAGATTCATAGTCGAGAAGAATCGCGACCTGCGCCTTGCCACGCACCTCTCCCTCGGGCAGGCGCTTCATTTCAGCGACGACTTCGGCGACTTCAAGATAGCCCTGATCCGCGTCGCTGTTTGGAAGAAGGAGGCCCGCGTGAAACTGTTCCTGCGCGAAAGGCGCCTGCCGCCAGCGGAAATAGGAAACCATGTCGACCCCATGGGCATAGGCGAGCCACGTCCAGAGCCGCACCATGCCGTCGGCGGGGGACTGGTTGTGCGCCGCCCAGTTCACCGGCCCCGGTTGCTGCTCCATGACCCAGACGCGGCCGCGGCCGACGGCGCGGTAGAGATCGTGGTTGAAGGCCGGCTGGTCGGGATCCCCGACCCGGAGATAATGCTCCTTGTCCTTCGCTGCGAGGCGTCCGTTGAGCAGGCCGCCCATCGGATAGACGTCCCAGGAGGCGATGTCGATGTCCTCGCCCACCCTGTAATGATCGAAATCGGTGTTCTGCGACATGAAGTTGTGCGTCACCGGTCGCCCGGGCGAATGCGCCCGGATGATGTCGACCTGCGCCTTGTTGAAGCTCTTCACCTGATCGGAAGAGAAGCGGATGAAATCCACCCCGTGGGTGGGGCTCGGCTCCTCCACGAGATTGTTCGGCAGGTCGATTTCCTCGAAGCTATCGTAGCGCATCGACCAAAATGAGGTGCCCCAGGCGCGGTTCAGCTCATCGATCGAGCCGTAGCGTTCGGCCAGCCACAAGCGGAACGCCCCGACCGCCTCGGCGGAATAGCTGTAGATCGTGTCGTGGTCGCCATATTCATTGTCCGTCTGCCAGGCATGGACATAGATGTGTTCGCCATAGCGGCGCGCCATCGCCTCGGTGATGCGCGCCGCCTCGGAGCGGTAACGCCGGCTCGAGAAGCAATAGTGGCGTCGCGCGCCGAATTTGCGCACCGCTCCGGTCGCGTCCACCGGCAGAATCTCGGGATAGCGGTTCACGAGCCATTTCGGCGGGGCCGCCGTCGGCGTGCCGAGGATGACCTTGAGGCCGGCCTTGCCCAGAACATCGATCGCCTCGTCCAGCCATTCCCAATGAAATTCGCCCGACCGCGGCTCTATTTTCGCCCAGGCGAACTCACCGATGCGAACCCAGGAGAGGCCGAGCTCGACCATTCGCCGGGCGTCCTCCGCCCATTTCCCGCGCGGCCATTGTTCCGGGTAGTAGCACACGCCGAGCTCAAGCCTGTCAGGCGTCCGTGCGTCGGAGTTGAAGTGATTGGGGCTAGTCAGCGGCATGTGCAAGGTAAAGTCCTTTGTCGTATTTCGATTGTCGGCGGAGAAACCGTCGCGACAATTGCGATCCGGTCTGGCTGATGTAAACGTTTATATTGCGCGCCGGAGCGTTGCGGCATCTTGGCCGGTCATCGTTCCGGCCTCAGCCGGTCGTCCGAGCGCTCGATGAGATCCGGCATCAGGAGCGTCTGCAGGGCCTCGGGCGGCTCTCCCTCCATCCGCCGCAGGATGAACTTGCCGAGCAGCGCGCTCGGCTCGCCGATCGGCAGGTAGTAGCTCGTGATCGGCGGTGCGAAATAGTGGCTGACGTTCAAGTCGTCGGTCGCATTGATGACCGCGTCACGCCCATGCACCAGCCCGCGCGCGTGGAAGCCGGAAAAGGCCCCGAGCGCGGTGGCTTCGTTGGCACAGATATAGGCGGTGGGCGGATCGGCAAGCGCAGACATGGTCACCACATTCTCCCGGCCGAATGCCGGCGTCAGCCGACCATGAGCGACGAGGGCGGGATCGTAGGGCAGGCCTGCCTTTTCGAGCGCTTTGCGGTAGCTTTCCAGACGGACGACGCCATAGGCGAACTGCTCTTTCGGATTGAGCAGCGCGATACGCCTGTGGCCGCGCTCGATCAACCGCGCCACGGACAGGCGGATCATCTGCTCGTTGTCGGCATCGACATAGGCATGCGGCGCATTGTGGATGCTCATGCCGTAGGTCACGAAGGGGAACTCCGCTTCCTGCATCAAGCGGATCCGCGGATCGTCGGCGCGCGTGCCCGAGATGATGATGCTGTCCGCCTTCTTCATCGAAACGATCTGACTGATCGTTTCCTGGCTTTCCTCGAAGTCGCGCACGGCGTAGAGCGAGACGCGATAGGGGCTTTCTTCCAGCGCCCAGGAAATACCGCTGAGGAGTTGCGCATATTCCACGCCCTCCCATTCGTTTTCCTTCGGGCCCGGCGCCGTCATGATGGCGGCAACCTGATAGGTCTTGCCGGTGCGCAGCTGCACGCCATGAAGATTGAGCTCGTAGCCCACGCGCTCGGCCGCATCGAGCACGACGGCCCTGGTCTCCGGGCGAACCTGCGGAGAATGCTTCAGGGCCTTGGAGACCGTCGCAATCGACAGTCCCGTTTCCCGCGCTATCGTCTTTATGGTCGGTCGCTGCATGACGGCTTCAACTCTTCACCGGTTTTTCGTCGCGGAGGGATTGCGCCAGCAGCAGATAGACTGCGGACGTCCAGGCGAATGCCCGGTCCCGAAGGCCCCTGCCCGAGCGCGCGTCGAAGTTTTCGGCCATACCGTGTGCGTTGGCAAGTGCACAGAACTTCTGCGCGATTTCCCGCGCCAATGCACCCTCGCCTTGGCGGCGCAGTCCATCCCACAGGAGATAGGTCGTCGGCGCCCAGATGGGTCCGCGCCAGTAACCATCGTCCTCGTAAAAGGGACTCCGGGGGCTCTCCGTCGCCGGGCCCCAATCGGTGATGAACGCGCCTTCGACCAGCCGGGCGACGAGCTGGCGGCACATTGCTGCCGGCAAGCGGGAGCCCAGCAGCAGCGGCATGAACTGGATCAGGCTCTCGCCCGGAAGAATTCGTTCGGGATCGGCGGCAAGACGCGCGGCAAAAGTCTCGCCGGTCCAGAGCGTGCCGACGAGGAGCGCTTGAAGTTCGTCGGCGATACGCAACCATCGGGCTGCTTTTCCCGGATCATCCTCCAGCAGGTTGGCAAGCGCCTCGCAGGCCAGGATGAGGAAGACCGGAAGGTCGGGTGACAGAACCGGGCCGCCTTCGGCAAAGAAGCTCGCATTATCCCAGCCGCTGTCATTGCCGTGGAAGTAGCTCGGCAACACATTGTTGCCGGCGCGGCCGTGGGTCAGCCAGTAGGAGACCTGCCTGCCGATCGCATCGCGCAGATAGGCTCGGCGTTCCGGCGTCAGGAAACCGGGATTTTCGCGCGCCATGCAGGAGACGGCCCAGCCGTGAACGGGGGGCTTGGTGAAGGCGAAGAGCGCTTCGCGGTCGTTGACGTAGTCCGGCAGCAGGCCGGAAGCGTCCTGATGGTCGAAGATCGCTGCGAACTGGCCGAAGGCGAGCTCTTCGTCGAAGGCGGCAACGCCGAGTGCCGAGAAAACATTGTCCCAGCTCCAGATGTTGATCATGCCGTTTTTCGACATGTAGATCGCCGGCCGCGTCAGCACGCCTTCGGCCGGCACGGTATTCGCCCACAGGAGATAGGCCGCGAGCCGTTGCGCTTCCTCCTGTCCGGGGACACCCGCCGGGATCGATCGATACCAGGCACCGAACTCGGCTGTAACGGCTGCATGTGCCTCCTCGAAGCTGCCGGGTCCTTCCGGCGGCGGGAGGGCGCGAAAGAAATCGACATTGCCCTCGAATGTCCCCTCGCCCGAAAGCGTAAAGGAAACATCGGTGGACCGGTCCCTGTCCCACTTGCCGGAAACGGCGAGTTCACCAAGACGGCCCCGCGGAATGAATTTCATGTTCTCACCCGCTGCAACGAGGCACCATTCGCCGCCGGGCGTGCGGTAGACATAATCGTAGCGCGATCCTTCGACATGGAAACGCACGCCGGCATTTTCGCCGCGAATGTGCAACCGCTCGCCGTCTCCGATGACGAAGCGGACGATGCCTTCGCCGGTCCGCGCCACAAGCTGATCCGGCGACAGTTGGAAGCGCGTCGCCGCCGGCCGGCCTTCCCCGTCCAGGAACTCGACACGACACAGCCGTCCGAGCGAAGGACGCTCGTCGCCGCCGCTGACGCGTCTGAGGTAAAGCGCACGCTCGCCGTCACGACCGGGAACACGCATCGTCGACAGCGTCAGGAAGCGCCCCTTTCGGCTGAAGGGAACATGGTCGATATCGAACAGCATTGCCTATCCCTTCACCGAAGAGCCGACGGCTCCATCCATGACATAGCGCTGCGCCAGGAAGAAGAGGGCGAGCGGCGGCAGGCAGAGGATGACGGTGATCGCTGCGATCGAGGTGACGTCGATCTCATGCAGGCCCTTGAACATCGAAAGCCCGAGGGTGAGCGTGTACTTCGACTGATCGTTGAGGAAGATCAACGGCCCCAGATAGTCGTTCCACGCATTCATGAAATGGAAGGTACCGACCAGCACCAGGGCCGGCAGCATCAGAGGCAGATGGATGCGCCAGTAGATGTCGAAGCTGTTCGCTCCGTCCATGCGGGCTGCTTCGTCGATCTCCATCGGTATCGTCATGATGTATTGGCGAAGCAGGAAAACGAAGAAGGCGTCGGCGAAATAGGCGGGCACGATCAGGGGTTTGAGCGTGTTGATCCAGCCCAGCATGTTGAACTCCATGTAGAGCGGAATCATCTTCACGTCCCAGGGTATCATCATGGTCGCGAGCAGCAGCACGAACAGGGCGTCGCGTCCAGGAAACCGGAAGCGGGCGAAGCCGAAGGCGACGAGCGAACTCGAAAGAAGCTGGCCGATCGTCGAAAGGACGACGACGATCAGCGAGTTCGAAAGATAGGTGCCGAAGGGCTGCTTGTTCCAGGCGGCTGCAAAATTCTCCCAGTGCCACTCGGACGGCCAAAGGACCGGTGGGAACCGATATAGCTCCGCCGTGCTTTTGACCGCCGTCATGAAGGTCCAGTAGAACGGCGCGATGAACAGGGCCGACAGCAGGATCAGCGTCGCATAGAGGACGGTCTTACGCATCGCGGTCTCCATCGGCCGGCCGGACCTCGCCCTCGTAATAGACCCATGCGGCGGACCAGCGCATGACGACGAGGCTGAGCGTCAACACGATGACGAACATCACCCAGGAGCCGGCGGCGGCGTACCCCATGTCGAAATATTTGAAGGCGTTGTCGTAGATGTACATGGCAAAGAAATAGGTGGAGCCGAGAGGGCCGCCCTTCGTCAGCAGAAGCGCTATCGTCAGCTGCTGGAATGCGGAGATGATCGAGGTGATGAAGGTGAAGATCAGCATCGGCCCGAGCATCGGCAGCGTGATGAACACCATCTGCGCCCAACCCGGAACCCCCGAGACGGTCGCGGCCTCGTAGAGCTCTTTCGGAATGGCCTTGAGACCGGTGAGAAGGATCAGCATCGTACCGCCGAGGCCCCAGAGGCTTGCGACGATGATGGCGACCAGCGCCAGGCTGGGATCGCCGAGCCAGTTCGGTCCATCGATGCCGACGAGCGAGAGCATGAAGTTCAACAGTCCGTATTCCCTGCTGTAGATCCAGCTCCAGATCGTCACAAGCGCAACGCCCGAGATCACGCTCGGCAAATAGAACACCGTGCGAAAGAAGCCGCTGGCGAAAGTCGCATGGTGCAGCAACAGCGCCAGCAGGAACGACATGACGATGTTGAACGGCACGTAGATCGCCGCGAACTTCACCGTGATCCAGAGGCTTTCCCGGAATTGCGGGTCCTCCATGAACATCGAGCGGTAGTTGTCGAGTCCGACGAAGGTGCGCTCGCCGACGACGGGCCAGTCGAAAAAGCTCATCGTCAGCGAGAAGCAGAGTGGGCCGAGGGTGAAGAAGAGGAACCCCAGTATCCATGGGGAGATGAACAGGAACGGCGCAAGATGCCGCCCGGCATTCGCTCGTCTGCGCCGAACGACCTCCGCCTTCGGTCCCGTATGGGCAGCCATGTCCATCCCCCGCACTCCTTACTTCAGCAGGCGCTTGGAGCGCTTGACCGCATCGTCGAGATGGGCCTTGGCATTGCCCTGGTCGATCATCGTCGCCTCGATGGCGCGCGCCAGATTGTCCTGAATCTTGCCCCAGTTGGCGTTCTTCAGATAGGCGTGCCTTTCGGTGTTGGAGTTGGCGAGAATATCGAAGAAGGGCTTGTACACAGGGTCCTTCGTCATCCCTTTCGCCTCGGCCACGCTCTTGCGCACCGGCAGGTCGTTGACGCGCATCGCGACCGAGTCGGGCGAGGAGAAGAACTTCACGAATTCCCAGGCGAGGTCGGGATGGGCGGCGTCCTTGGCGATGGAGATCGCCGAAACGCCGAGTGCCGAATGGGCGGGACGGTCGCCGAATGTCGGCAGCGGCGCGACGCCATAGCTGAAGCCGGCGGCATCGATATCTGCCTTGTCCCACATGGCGCTCTGGAACATGGCGATCTTGCCGCCCTGGAACAGCGTGTCACCCCCCGTTTCGTCCCCGAGGTGCAGCGTCACGGCTTCCTCTTTCCTGGCCATGTCGGCGAACATGCCGAGCACGGCGGCGGCCGCGTCGCTATTCATGTAGCCATCGATCTCCTTGCCGTCGTCGGAGATGTATTTCGTGCCGTTCGACCACAGGAACTGCTCGAAATCATAGGGGTCCGGCTTGGCGTCGACGGCGAACCCGTAGACCTTGCCGGCCTCGTCGCGGAACTTGGCTGCCTTTGCGCGCAGATCGTCCCAGGTCCAGCCCTCCTTCGGCTCTTCGACACCCGCCTTTGCGAACATTTCCTTGTTGTAGAAGACCACCTGGGTGGTGAATCCCGAGGGCATGCCGTAGGTCTTGCCCTCGATACGCGTCGTGTTCATCAGGCCTTCCCGAAAATCGTCCGGCTTGATCTCGGCCGAATCGCGCGCGATCAGCTCATCGAGCGGCATCAGCGACGTGTCGTATTGCGGGAAGTTCCACATATACATGACATCGGGCGGATTGCCCGCTCCGAAGGCGGCGACGAGCTTCTGGTCGTAACCCTCGGCATAGGGTTCGACCTGAACCTTCACGCCGGGGTGCTTCTCTTCGAATTTTTTGGCGATCGCCTGCTGGATGGCAAGGCTCTCGCCCGTGTCCCAGGTCGCGAAACGCAAGACCTCCTCTGCGCGCGCAGTCGCCGCGCCGGCAACCGACAGGGCCAAAAGCGCTCCGATGATCGTCGTTTTCATATCAGGCATGTCTCTCCTCCAAAACCGGCGCACGCGCGCCCCTTGCCTTCTCGTTATCGATAAGTGCCTTCGTTTCCGGATCGAGCCGCCTCGCGATCGCCGTGCCTTCGGCATCGAACAGATGGCAGTGCTCGGGGGGCAGGCGGAGATGAACTTGATCTCGGCTCGCGACCGGATGGGTGCCGCGCACCACGGCGGTCAGATCACCACCGCCCTCGACACCGATATGAACGTGACTTTCCGTGCCGAGCCGCTCGACGAGCCTCACCGTGCCGGCGAGATGCGCCTCCTCCGGCGAAGTCAATTCGAGCTTGTCGGGGCGAATTCCGAGGGTGACCGGACGATCCCGGTTGAGCGGCTCGGACGAACAGGTATCGAGCGTCACCGGCCGCGATAAGCCGCCTCCGGCAAGCGTCACGCGGGTCGCAACCTGCTCCGCGACACCCGCCGGCAGGAAGTTCATCCGCGGTGAACCGATGAAGCCGGCGACGAAGAGATTTGCCGGACGATAGAACAGTTCGAGCGGCGTGCCGAACTGGCTGACGCGTCCCTTGTCGAGCACCACGACCCGATCGGAGAGGGTCATGGCCTCCACCTGATCATGCGTCACATAGATCATCGTCACGCCGAGGCGTTCGTGCAGCGCCGCCAGTTCGACGCGCATCGTCACTCTTAAACCGGCATCGAGATTGGAGAGCGGCTCGTCTAGCAGGAAGAGCTTCGGCTCGCGCACGATCGCCCTGCCGATCGCCACACGCTGACGCTGGCCGCCGGAAAGCTGGCGGGGCTTGCGGCCCAGGAGCTCCGTGATCCTCAGAATTTCGGCCGCATTGTTGACACGCCGGTCGATCTCGTTTCGCTTCATGCCGTTCAGCGCAAGGCCGAAGGAAAGGTTCTTGCGCACGTTCATATGCGGATAGAGCGCGTAATTCTGGAAGACCATGGCGATGTCGCGCCTGGCGGACGGCAGATCGGTGATGTCGCGGTCGCCGAGTCGGATCGATCCCCCGTCGAGATTTTCAAGTCCGGCGATCGAGCGCAGGAGCGTGCTCTTGCCGCAGCCGGACGGCCCCAGAAAGCAGACGAACTCGCCGTCGGCGATCTCGAGATCGATGCCCTTCAAAATTTCATGGGAGCCGAAGGACTTGCGAAGATTGTCGATGCGAATTGTGGCCAAGCTCCCCTCCCGGCAGGCGGCTGATCAACCGCTTGCTCATCAGTTCGTTAAACGTTTTTTTATGGAATAAAAACGTTTAACTTTGTTGTAAAGAGGAAACTTCCATCGGGCGGCCTTTACCTGCGCCAGCACCGCGTCGAGGGCCTCGAGGAAACGGTCGCAATCGTCTGCGCTGAAGGGCGCAGGCGGCTTGATTTTCAGCACGTTGTGCTGCGGCCCCTCGCTCGACAGCAGGATGCGGTGCCTCTCCTTCATTTCGGCAATGACGAAGTCGAGCTCCGCTGCGGCCGGCTCAAGGGTGTCGGGATCACGCACGAGCTCGATTCCGTTGAAGAGACCGTAACCGCGCACGTCGCCGATGATCGTATGGCGGCTGGCGAGTTCGCGCGCTCCATCCATCAGACGGTTTCCGACGACCGCACAATGGTGCATGAGGCGCTCATCGCGGATGATGTCGAGCACGGCGAGGCCGATCTCGGCCGATACCGGGTTTCCGCCGAACGTGTTGAAATATTCCATTCCGTTTGCAAAGGCCGCGGCAATCGCCTCGGTGGTCACCACCGCCGCCATCGGGTGGCCGTTGCCGATCGGCTTGCCCATGGTGACTATGTCGGGCACGACTCCTTGCGTTTCATGCGCCCACATATGACTGCCGACACGGCCGAACCCCACCTGGACCTCGTCAGCGAGGCACAACCCACCGGCCGCACGCACATGCGCATAGGCCCCTCTGAGATAGCCTTCCGGGAGCACCAGTTGACCGCCCGTGCCGAGGATGCCCTCACTGAAGAAGAGCGCGGGTTTGCGCCCTTCCGCCGCCAGAGCATCGATCTGACGCTTCACGTCCTCGGCATATTTGCGCCCCGCGTCTGTATCGCCATAGCGATAGCGTCCACGATAGAGGTCCGGCATTTCGGCGACCCGCACATGCGCCGGCCGCCCTTCCCCGCTCTTGCCCGCGAATTTATAGGGACTGACATCGATCAGGCTTGTCAGATGGCCGTGATAGGCGTGATCGACGGTAATGACGTCGCGGTTGCCGGTATAGGCGCGCGCCAGCCGGATCGCGAGATCGTTGGCCTCACTGCCGGAATTGACGAAGAAGCAGACGTTCAGCGGATCAGGGAAGAGCGCCGCAAGCCGGCGCGAATATTCCACCAGACCGTCATGCAGATAGCGCGAATTGGTATTGAGCCGCGCCATCTGCATCTGCGCCGCCTTGACGACGCGCGGATGGCAATGGCCGACGTGGCAGACATTGTTGACCATGTCGAGCCAGCGCGTGCCCTCGTCATCGATCAGGTAGGCGCCCTCGCCGGCAACGATCTTGAGAGGCGCCGAGCCGTAGGCGATGCTTAGGGAGCGACCGATGCGGCGCTGGCGTTCGCGCACCAGGAACGCCTTGCCGCGCTCGACGATCACCGACGCCGGAACGGAAAGGCCGAGCACGACGCTCGGATCGGGGCTGATCTCTCGCCAGACCTGCCACTGCTCTTTGACGCCGACGCCGTGCATGCGACCCTCGAGGCCGAGATGATCGGTGACGATCTGGAAATGCAGATGCGGAACCCACCCGCCGTTTTCGGCGCGATTCCCCATGGCCGCGAAAGCTTCGCCCCTGGCGACCGGCTGGCCGATCGACAGCCGTGAGGCGCTTTCACGGGAGAGATGTCCGTAGAGCGTCCAGAACGCGTCGCCCTCGCCCGTCCTATGTTCGAGCAGAATGGTCGGTCCGAAACCGTAAGGGACCGCGTCGTCATGGTAAAATGCGACCTTGCCGGCGAAGGGTGCATGCACCGGCTCGTTGGCGGGAGCGAAGAGATCGATGCCAAGGTGAATCGTGCGGCGCAGGCTTGCAGTCGCCTGGTAAGCGTCACCCTTGTAGACCGCTCTGTCCTCTCCGTAGAGGCCAAGGCCGAAATCCGCCCCCTCCGCACGAATATGTGCTTCGATGCGCGCTTGCGCCACGTCCTTGTCGAGACCTGCCCAGGTCTCGGAGCTGTTCGCGGAAAAATCGAAGACGGCTGGTTTCGGTCTTGCGATGCCCGGCTTGATGACGCCCGAAAAATCATGAGCATTGCTCTCCAGCCACCGCACCACCCGCGCGGCCTTCGGAATCGGTGCAAAACCGCAGGCGTCGCGAAGGCGGGCGATGGCAAAGGGCCGGTTATCTTGCTCGAGGCGTCTCAGTTCCCGCCAGACGTCCTCCTGGCTGACGAGCAGATAGGTGTTTTCGGGGTTGTCGCGGATCTGCCTCGCCGCCATGCACATGCTGACGGCATAGCGGGTGCGCACGAGATCGAAGATCAGCTCGGCCTCCGTTTCGCCGAGCGGATTGACGCCGTGATAGCCGCCAGCCAGCCGCGCGATGGCGCCGATCGGATCCGGCGAACCGATCAGCGCATAGGCGGAAGCGACCGCCACTTCCACCACGCGATTGCTCTCGACCATATCGCCGAAGTCGAGCAGTCCGCTGACGCAGCCGTCGGCGCCGACGAGGACGTTATAGTCATTGGCATCATTATGGATGACCTGCCGGGGGCAAGCCTTAAGGCGCGGCAGCACCGTGGAGACGAAGTGCTCGAGGATCGCGCGAACCGCTCGCCGCTTCTCCATACCCTCGATCAGATCGACATTGGCGAGGTGCATCTCCGCCCGGGCTATATCCCAGGCGTACTCTCTCCTGGTCCCGGGATGAGAGAAACCGGCGAGGCTGCGGTCGAGCTTGCCGAGCAGCGCCCCAAGGGTCTCGACGCTGTTGCTCGAGCGGTTGGCGGCTCGTGCCCAGGTTTCCCCGGGCAGCCACGTCAGAAGACGTGCGACGCGCTCTCCATTGAATTCGACGCGGGTGAACGAGGCGCCGGAGCGGCTCGGCAGGGCCTTCGCGACAGGCAGCTCCGTCGCCTCGCGCGCGAGATGGTCGAGAACCGCGATCTGCATGTCGAGCTCCTCGGGCGCGCCGAGGGCATGCAGCTTCAGCAGGAACGCGCGACCGTCGCTCGCCTGAATGCGGAAATTGAGATCGTGCTCGCCGGGCAGCGCCAGGATTTCTCCCGCGATGCCGTATTCGGCGGCAAGCAGGGCCTCGATCGCTGCTATTCCCTGCACGTTCTTGATCTCGCTCGTCGTCATCGTTCCACTCGCTTCACCACGATACCGTTCTGCCGTCGAAGGCCCGGAAGCTGCCGCTCTCGGCGAGCCCGGTCCTGCCTACGATCGCCTTCAGGCCTGCGGCACTCTCCGCAACCGGCACACTCGCCTGAGGGCCGCCCATATCGGTTCTGACCCAGCCGGGGTGGAGCGACAGCACGGTGACACCGTGCGGGCGCAGATCCTGGGCGAGCTTGATCGTTGCCATGTTCAGCGCCGCTTTCGAACAACGATAGGCATAGTCTCCTTCGTCGTCGTCGAGCGTGCCCTCGGCAAGCGATCCTGCGCGGCTGCTGATATTGGCGACGATGCGATCGCCGCCAGCCAGGAGATTGCGGAGCAGCGCCCGCACGATCAGGATCGGCGCCAGGGCATTGACGCGCATCACCTCCAGGAAATCCTCGGGCTCCACGGTCGACAGTCCGCCTGTATCGCCGCGGATTGCGGCATTGTTGATGAGGACATCGATCGGCCGCTCGCCGAGGCTTTCGGCAAGCGCCGCCATCGAGCTGGCGTCCGTGACGTCGAGTATCCGACGTTCGATGCCGGTTTCCCCATTCCCCGCCGAAGGTTGACGGCCGCAGGCGATCACCCGCCAGCCGGCGGCTGCATATTGCCGTCCAAGTTCCTGACCAAGGCCCCGCGATGCGCCGGTGATCAGCACCGTGCGCGCACCCTCTTCCCCTCTCCTATCGATGCTTGATGTCATATTTCCGCTCGATCATGTTGATGAGGCTCGCCGCCGCGAGCGTCAGGAAGATGTAGAAGATGGCTGCCGAGTTATAGGGCGCAAAGGGCAGGAAACTCGCCGACTGGAACTCGCGCATGCGCTGGGTGATGTCGCGGATCGACAGAATCGACAGGAGCGACGTGTCCTTGAGGATCGCGATCAGCTCGTTGCCGAGCGGTGGAATGATGATCCGGAACGCCTGCGGCAGGACCACCAGCCGCGCCGTCTGCCACCGGTTGAGCCCGATGCTGCGCGCCGCTTCGATCTGGCCGATCGGGATCGCATTGATGCCGGAGCGGAAGATTTCCGCCAGATAGGCGGAATAGGCGAGCGCCATGGCGACGATGCCGCGCATCAGGTTCGGCGGATCGAGCACGCCTTGTGTCGCATCCTTCAGCGCCCCGCTTAAGGGCAGGCCGACATAGAGCACGATCACCAGCATCGGAATGCCGCGAATCGTGTCGACGACGAACTCCGAGCCGATCGCCAGGGGATGACGGCGGTGCAGATAGCCGCCGAAGGTGAGCAGACCGAGGATAATTGCCAGGACGGCGAAAGTGATGCCTGCGGCCCGGTCGCGATCGTTCAAGGCCGCCGTTTCCCAAAGGAGCGGCAAGCCCCCGGGTACGGCTGCCGACGGCAGAAGCGCCGCCGTCACCTCGTTCTTTTCCATCGCCGCGACTGCCTCCGCCGGGCCAAGGAAGGTTCGCACCGCCGCCTCTTCACCGGGCGCGCCCGGATATTGGCCGAAGCGCACCGCGCCTATGAGGCCGGACGGCGTGTTGCTGACGATCGCGACCGTGCCGTCGAGCCGCCCCGCAAGCACATAGGCCGTGCGAGGCTGCAACAGGAACCAGGCGGCGACGAGCGTCAGGCCGAGGGTCGCGAGCGCGAAGATGATGCTGGTGCGCGCCGTATAATGCAACTGAAGCAATCCGACCCAGATGAGGCCGATGATCGCGGCGAGAAGATAGGCGGCAATGGCTGCGCGAACCGTCGTCGCCACGCCGGCGGCAAAGGCGATATGCGCAAAGAAGAGGATGAACAGGAGCCCCGCACCGTTGACGAGGCCGATGCTTAACGCTCCCAAGCGGCGCATGATGCTTTCCGGCGTGAATGCCTTGCCGGCACCGAAGAAAAGCATGAAGCCGAGCAGTGTCAGCGCGAAATAGGCCGGAAAAAGCACGGCCTCGATGCCGCGCAGGGTCATGTCCGCGGCGTCCGTGAGTTGCCGAGGGCTAAGCCCCTTCACAACGAGATCGGACGTGAAGGAGTCGACGGCATTGGCGACGACCGACGCAAGGTAGGGGTGAACGGCGTCGCTCAGAAGCACGGTGGCCGCCGCAGCGAGATTGAGTACGGCGGCAGCGAGCGCCAGCCGCGGCCGCGGCGCCTTGGCTCGGGAAAAGACGAGAACGGCGACACCCGAGCCAAAGGCGACGAGCAGAGCAAGGAAACCCGGTACGAAGGCGGACGAGCCGTTCTCGACTCCGAGAATGGCTCTCAGCGAACGTTGGTAGTCTCCGGAGGAGGCGAAAAGATAGATGATGAACGGCAGCGCTGTCAGAATGATCAGATTGCTGGGCCGCACGCTTCTCAGGAACGACATTCATCCCTCCCGGGGATCCTGCGCAGAAATTCGGCCCCGGAGCGCAGACCGCTCCGGGGGTGCTCGGATGAGGTTACTTCACGCCCCAGTATTTGTTGACGAGCTGATCCAGCGTGCCGTCGTCGCGGATCATCTTCAGACCTTCGTTGAAGGCGGCGACATTGGCATCGCCCTTGCGGAAGACGAGGCCGAGCGGATCGGATTCGAGATCCCGGATCGCCACCACGAGTTCGCCGACGAACTCGCGTTCGTAAGCGGCAGCATTGGCCCCGTTGATGACGACGCCATCGACATCTTTGTTCTTGAGCGCGATGATCGCGGCGCTGAAGCTGTCATAGGCGACGACGTTTTCTTTGCCGACCACCCCCTCGGCGACCTGCGCATCCGTGGTGTTGGCCTGGGCGGAGAGCTTCTTGCCCTTCGACTTGAAGTCCTCCAGCGACACGCCCTGGTCCTCGACCCGCATCAGTACCGCCTGGCTGTTGACGATGTAGGGATCCGAGAAGTCCATGGCCTTCTTGCGTTCCTCGGTAATCGACACGCCCGAGGCAACGAGATCGAAGTTGCCCTGGTCGAGCGCTGCGAAGATGCCGTCCCAACCGGTGGTCACGAATTCCGCCTGACAATTGATCTTGGCGCAGATCGCATTCACCACATCGATATCGAAACCGACGATCTGGCCGGTCGCAGGATCGACGCTCTCCATCGGCGGCGAGGTCGTGTCCGAGCCGACCTTCAGCAGCTTCCCGCCGAGATCGGCGGCCAAGGCCCCGCCCGAGGCCAGAACCGCAACCGCCAGTGCAATCATCAATTTTTTCATATTGTTCTCCTCCGTTGTAAAAGTCGTTTCTCAAACGCTGTGAGGTAGCCGCCCGCCGAGACTGTCGGGCTGCCTCTCGATCAGCCTTGGCCTGAAAACCTGTTTCAACGTCCGCGCATCCTCTCCCGCCATGCGCCGCAGCAGGAACTCCCCGAGGGTTCGCCCGAGAACTTCGATGGGCTGATAGAAGGTCGTGATCGGCGGCGTGAAATAGGCGCTGACATTGATGTCGTCATAGGCGACCACGTCGACATCGACGCCGATCCGCCGTCCACGCGAGCCCAGGCCCGAAAGCACGCCGAGCGTGGTCGACTCGTTGCTGCAGACGAAGGCCGTCGGCGGCCGCGCCGCGTCGAGAAGCCCGAGCGCGCTCTCGCGGCCGAAATGGGTAGATAGGTCGCCTTCGGCGATCAGATCGTCGGACGGCGATAGGCCCGCCTCGCGAAAAGCCCGCATGAAGCCGTCCACCCTGTCCTCGGCGTAGGAGAGATGCCGGAGCGGATTAACGAGCGCGATCCGCCGGTGTCCGCCGGCAATCAGCCGGGCGGTCGCCGCATGGGCCGCCCATTCGTTGTCGATGTCCACATGCGCGTAGTCGAGGGGCTTCCGACAGCGACCAAGAGAGACGAAGGGAAACCGGCTCTCGACCAGAAGATCGATGCGCGGGTCGTCCGCGCGTATGCCTGAGAATATCAGTCCGTCCGCCAGACCCTCATCGATGATCCGGCGCGCCACCTCGCAGCCGTCCTCCACATTGCGCACGACGTGGACCGACATCCGATAGTCGCTGCCTTCCAGCGCCTGACTGATGCCGCTGAGGATCTGGGTATATTCGACGCCGTCCCATTCATAGTCGCGCGCAGCCGTTACCGGCATGAGCACGGCAGCCTGGCAGGTCCGGCCGGTCCTCAGCGCCATGCCGCGGGCGTTGGCACGATAGCCGATGTCTGCAGCGGCGCGATGGATGAGCGCCTTCGTGGCCGGCGCAACCATGGGAGAGCCGTTGAGCGCCTTCGACACGGTCGCAATGGAATAGCCCGTAGCCTCGGCCAAAGCCTTGATCCCCGGCCGTGCGCGCGGCGACTGCGTGTTTTCCATGATCGGCCTCCCGACGAAAGCCGTATCAGCTGATAAAAACGATTTCAACGAAAAATATAAACGTTTTTATTCCGTGTTCGCATGAGTATATGCGGTTGGTGGATATGTCGGCGAGCGATTGAGGATAATGCCTGCGCCACGAGAAACGGCGCGCAGCAGGATGCCGAGAAACGAGCTCATGTCGATTACGACGACGCCGGCAAGCGGAAGCTCGTTTTCTTCGGTCTCTGTTCTCTACTTCTCGGTCTTGCCGGCAAAATCCGCCGGGTTCTTGTATTTCACCGTTTGCAGATGCTCGCAGTAGAGCACCAGCTCGCCCTCGTTCTTGAAGACCTGGTAGCTGGCGCGGATGAGCCCAAGGTCCTTGTAGCGGGGCGTTTTTTCCATGTTGGTGCGGATCGTATAGATCGTGTCGCCTATGAAGACCGGCTTGATGAACCGCAGTTTGTCGTAGCCATAGGAAAAGGCGTTGACGCAGTTGGTAGCGACGAGGCCGAGACCGGCCGAGAACACGAAGGCGCCGGCAACGAGGCGACGGCCGAAGATGCCTTCCCGCTCCGCAAACATCTGGTCCTGGACATAAGGATGGATGTCGACGACCAGGGTATTGAAGAGATGGCTATCGCTCTCGCCGATCGTCCGGCGTAACGACCGGATGCGCTGACCGACGGGCCAATCCTCGTAGAACCAGTTTTCGGCGTTCCAGACGGGCAAAGCGGAATGGTCTTCCGGCATGTCGGCGGGACGTGTCGAAGAAACTCCGACGGTGGGCGTGAACTCATCCATGATCAGTACCTGCGTAGGAAGGCCGGGATTACCAGGGCCGTTTCCGACCTCTGCGCCACCGTGGCGCAGAGGTCGTATTTCGTCGCGCTATTGGACCGCCGTCGTCCCATAGACCAGGTTCGGCAGCCAAAGCGACAGCTGCGGGAACATGCTCAGCATGACGAGAATGACCATCATCATCGCCAGGTAAGGCAGCACCTCGCGGGCATAGGCCATCATCGGCACTTTCAGCACCATGGACGAGATGTACATCAATCCCCCGACCGGCGGCGTGATGCCGGCGATGGTCAGGTTTGTGATGAAGACGACGCCGAAATGCACGCGATCGATGCCCACGCCGTCGATGATCGGGATCAGCATCGGCGTCAGGATGATCAGCGCCGCCGACCCCTCGATCGCCGTGCCGATGACGATCAGCAGGACGTTGATGAGGAGCAGCATCAGGAGCGGATTGTCGGTGGCTTCGCCGAGCCAGCCGGACATGGCCTGCGGCACCTGCTCCCAGGCGAGATAGAAACCGAAGGCTGCCGCCGCGCAGATCATGATCATGACCACGGCCGAATCGCGCACGGCCTCGGCAAGAACCTCCGGGATCTGGCGGAAGGTGAATTCGCGGTAGCCGAACACGGCGACGAAGAGCACGTAGACGACCACCACCGCACCGGCTTCGGTGGTGGTGAAAAGACCGTATCGCGTACCGGCGAAGATCACCACCGGGATCGACAGCGCCCAGAGCCCGTCGATCAGCGCCCGGACGCCCTCTGCGCGGGTGGCACGCTCCTTGCGCAACGGCTTGTAACCACGCTTGCGGGCGATGAAATAGGTGGTGACCATGAGCCCGGTCGCCAGCACGAGGCCAGGTATGACACCCGCTGCGAAGAGCCGGCCGATGGACGTCTCCGCCAGAAAACCATAGACGATAAGGCCGATCGACGGCGGAATGAGGCTCGTGATGATGGCCGCCGACGATGTGATGACCGCGGCGAAGGCCCGGCTGTAGCCCCGTTGCGACATCTCGACGCCGAGCGTCTTGGCGAGCATCGCCGCATCGGCATTGGCAGATGCGGTAAGTCCGCCGAGCAAGGTGCCGAGCACGGTGCACATCTGCGCCAGCGCGCCCGTCATGTGGCCGACGAGCACGTCCGCAAGCGCCAATAGACGCCGCGTGATGCCCGAGGCGTTCATGATGCAGCCGGCAAGAACGAACAGCGGCAGCGCCAACAAGGACACGTATTGACTGCCTTCAGCCATTTCCTGCGCGAAATTGGCGAGCGGGATCATGTCCATATTGATGAGGAAGAAGGCGAACGCTCCGATCGCCATGGCCCAGGTGATCGGCGTCGACAGCAGAAACAGGACGACGACGAGAAGCGAGGGGCCGGCCAGATGGAACAGGGTCATATCAGCGATTCCAAATTGCGGTGCTGACGGGCGACCCAGGGCCTCTCGACGATCAGATGCTGGACGAACATCCCGGCGGAGGCGAGCGCCAGAGGCGCATAGGACAGGCTGCGCGACAGATCGAGTGCGATCGTATGCACATTGCGTGAGGTCCAGGCCTGCCAGGCGAAGAGGATGGTCATGACGATGAAGAAGAGCGCCAGCAGCAGATAGTTGAACCAGGCGACGGCTTTCCGCCAGCTGTCCGGGAGGGCCGCGACAAGCACGTCGATCGCCGCATGCGTGCCGAGACGGACGCCCGCGACGGCACCGAAGAAGACGAGATAGGCGAAGACCATCATCGCGAGTTCATAGGTCCAGGCGGCCGGCTGCGGAAAGACATAACGGCTGACGACCCCCCAGAGGATCGAGAAGACGATGACGAGGAGCGCCGCGACGCCGATTGCCTCATCGGCGCGGCGCAGGCTGAAGAGAGGAATTGTCTCCTCCGGCGAGCGTGAGCTTTCCATGATGCCTCGATTGTTAAGGGGCAATCCGAACTGGCGTCGATGCAGGCCCGTTTGGCATTCGGGGCGCGATCACGCCGGCGAAGACGCGGCCCCGCGGCAGCTGCGTCCAAGAGCGGGGTGAAGAAAAGTGTACGCGGTCTTCCGCCCACATCCCGCTCTAATTCTTCGAAACCGGCGTCTCCTACTCTGCCATCGCCTTCTGCACCTGATCATAGATGCCGGGCGTGATGTTCGGCACCTTCTCATAGGCAGCACGCGAGGCCTCGATGAATGACGGAATGTCGACATCCGTCACGATCTCCACGCCGGAGGCGGCGAGCTGCTTTGCATAGGCATCGTCCGTCTCCAGCGTCATCTGCGTCAGTTCCTTGGCAATCGTCTGTCCTTCCTCCAGGAGGATCTTCTGCAGGTCTTCGGGCAGGCTGTTGAAGAACTGGCTGGAGGCCACCCAGGCCGTGAACATGATCTGGTGGCCGGTCTTCGAAATGACCTTGCGGGTCTCGTTCAGCTTCGCCCCGGCGATCGAGCCGAAGGGACCCTCGGCCGCGTCGACGACTCCGGTCTGCAACGCATTGTAGACATCTCCCCACGGCAATTCCGTCGGCCTTGCTCCGTAGTTGCCGAAGGTCGCCATCATGATCGGCGACGAGGGGACGCGAATGGTGACGCCGGCCAGGTCCGCGGGTGAGCGAACCGGCTTGTTGGCGATGATGTGACGATAGCCGAACAGGCCGTTCGGCATGATGATCTTGATGCCCCGCGCCTCCAGCTTGCCGGAAAGGTCCTTGTAGAGATCCGAAGCGAAGAGACGGTCCGTCGCCGCCAGATCCGGATAGACATAGGGGCCGGCGAGGATCGACAGATCCGGCACGAACTGGCCTAGCTGACCATAATCGGTGGCGCTGAGCAGGCTTGCGCCGCTCATCACCATCTCATTGACCTTTTTTTGCGCGCCGAGCTGATCGCCCGTCATGACGGTAATGGCGATGCGTCCGCCGGAACGCTCACCGACACGCTCGGCATAGGTCTTCATCGCCTTGATGATGGGCTCGTTGGGATTCACCTGCGAGGTCGAGAATCGCAGGCTGTATTCCTGCGCGTTGGCAATGCCGCAGAACGACAATGCAGCCATCGCGGCCGCAGCGATCAAGGTTTTCATGCTGTCCTCCCTATTCCGGACTCCGCCTCCGGACTTTCACAAGTTTGAATAATATATTCACAAATGAACGAATGGCGTCAAGCGATGAATCGTCGCTCGATGGCCTTCAAAACAGAGAAAATCTCGACGGCTTTCATATCGCGACGGCTCAATTCGCGCGAACAATCTATTCCTAAATAAATTTTCGGACCGTCCGGATCTCGGAGAGCCCGGCAGTCGATCCATCCTCGGCCCGCGATCCTGGGCTCCTCCGCGCGTCATCCTTGACCAGGGTCACGCCGAGGATGACTGCGCTGGCACAAGAAAGGGCGCGGCGAGACCGGTGCACCAATCGGCTGATCATTGCGAACGGCACAAAATTTCATCACCGAGTGCAAACGGCTTACTTTTAAAGCAAACGGCTTACTTCGCGACAAAGGGCGTTTTCCGTCTTCTTCAGAGTTTTCAAGGCAATAGCCGAAGGGCGGAGATCTGGCACAGCATTTGCATTCCTACAACTGCTTCGGTCAATGGCGATTGAAGCGAGCTCAGGCGCCGCATACGCCTGCCGAAGACACCGACGTCGCAAGGTCTTTGCCTCCGTAAGGGTTTCCTCCCGGTCCCGGAGCGCAATTTCCGAGCGGCGTTTTTTTATGCCGGTTTCGGCCGGCCAAATCGAACCGACCTGAACTGCCGCGAAGCACTGCTCGAATTTTTCTATGAGCGCCCGCTTCGTAGAAGCTGCGGAGTGACCACATGACTGAAACTGCACGCGAGAAACTCGTCATCGTCGGCAACGGCATGGCTCCGGGCCGGATGCTGGAAGAGCTCTTCGAAAAGGCGCCCGGGCGTTATGCCGTAACGATCTTCAACGCCGAGCCGCGCGTCAATTACGACCGCATCATGCTCTCGCCGGTGCTATCCGGCGAGAAGGAGTATGAGGAGATCATCATCCATGGCGACGGATGGTACATCAAGCACGGCATCACCCTCTACAAGGGCCACAAGATCATTGCGATCGATCGCGACGCCAAGACCGTCACCTCCGACCACGGCGTCACGGAAAGCTATGACAAGCTGGTGATCGCCACCGGTTCGGTGCCCTTCATCATCCCCGTGCCGGGCAAGGAACTGCGCGGCGTCATCACCTATCGCGACCTGGACGACGTGCAGGCGATGCTGCTCGCGGCGCAATCTCGCGAAAAGGCCGTCGTCATCGGTGGCGGCCTGCTCGGGCTGGAGGCGGCAGCAGGTCTTCAGGCACGCGGCATGGACGTCACCGTTCTGCATGTCATGCCGACACTGATGGAACGCCAGCTCGATCCGGCCGCAGGCTACCTCCTGCAGAAGGCCGTCGAAGAGCGCGGCATCAAGGTCGTCACAAAGGCGAACACGAAGCGCATCCTCGGCGAGGAGAAGGTCGAGGGCATCGAACTCGACGATGGCCGGATCATTCCGGCGACGCTGGTCGTGATGGCCGTCGGTATCCGGCCGAATGCCGGTCTTGCCAAGGAAGCCGGGCTCGCCGTCAATCGCGGCATCGTCGTCGACGCCGGAATGCAGACGTCCGACGGGGACATCATGGCGCTCGGCGAGTGTGCCGAAGTCGGCGGCATGGTCTACGGCCTCGTCGCGCCCCTTTACGAAATGGCGCGCGTCGCCGCCTCCCACCTCGCCGGCGACCGTCGCGCCGCCTTCGCGCATTCCGACACGCCGACGAAACTGAAGGTGACGGGCATCAACCTCTATTCGGTCGGCGACTTCGCCGATGCCGACGGACGCGAGGAGATCGTGCTGCGTGATGCCACTGCCGGCATCTACAAGCGGCTGGTACTGAAAGACAACCGCATCATCGGTACCGTGCTCTATGGGGACACTGCCGACGCTGCCTGGTTCAACGACCTTTTGAAGCGCGGGACGGACATCTCCGAAATGCGCGACACCCTTATCTTCGGCCAGGCCTATCAGGGGGGATCTCCGCTGGACCCTACGGCGGCCGTTGCAGCCTTGCCGGATGATGCGGAAATCTGCGGCTGCAACGGCGTGTGCAAGGGCAAGATCGTCGGAGCGATCACCTCCAAGGGCCTGACCTCGCTCGACGACGTGCGCGCCCACACCAAGGCTTCCGCCTCCTGCGGTTCCTGCACCGGCCTGGTCGAGCAGATCATGTCGCTGACGCTCGGCGACACCTACAATCCGGCTGCGGTGCAGCCGATGTGCAACTGCACCGATCTCGGCCATGACGACGTGCGGCGCCTGATCAAGGCGAAGAAGCTGAAATCCATTCCCGCCGTCATGCAGGAACTGGAATGGAAGACCTCCTGCGGCTGCGCGAAGTGTCGCCCCGCCCTCAATTATTACCTCGTCTGCGATTGGCCGGATGAATATGCCGACGATTACCAGTCGCGCTTCATCAACGAGCGTGTCCACGCCAATATCCAGAAGGACGGCACCTATTCCGTCGTACCCCGCATGTGGGGCGGCGTCACCAATTCGAAGGAACTTCGCGCCATCGCCGATGTCGTCGACAAGTTCAACGTGCCGCTGGTGAAGGTGACCGGCGGTCAGCGCATCGACCTGCTCGGCATCGAGAAGGAGGACCTGCCCGCCGTCTGGGCCGATCTCGGCCAGGCGGGCTTCGTTTCGGGTCAGGCCTACGCCAAGGGGCTCAGAACGGTGAAGACCTGCGTCGGCTCCGATTGGTGCCGCTTCGGCACGCAGGATTCGACCGGCCTCGGCATCCGCATCGAGAAATTCATGTGGGGCTCCTGGACGCCGGCCAAGCTGAAGATGGCCGTCTCCGGCTGCCCGCGCAATTGCGCGGAGGCGACCTGCAAGGACGTCGGCGTCATCTGCGTCGACTCCGGCTTCGAGATCCATTTCGCAGGTGCCGCCGGCCTCGACATCAAGGGCACCGAGGTTCTGGGTCTGGTCAGGACCGAGGACGAGGCGCTCGAACATATCGTCGCGCTGACGCAGATGTATCGCGAGCAGGCCCGCTACCTCGAGCGCATCTACAAATGGGCAAAGCGCGTCGGCCTCGACGAGATCCGCCGACAGATCATGGACGATGCGGAAAAGCGCAAGGCCTATTTCGACCGCTTCGTCTTCAGCCAGAAATTCGCCCAGGTCGACCCTTGGTCGGAACGGGTCTCCGGCAAGGACAAGCACGAGTTCCGGCCGATGGCGACGGTCGGCTTCAATCAGGCAGCGGAGTAATCGATGACGATGAACTGGATTGCAATTGGCGATATCAACGACATCCCGCTGCGCGGCGCCCGCTGCGTCAGGACGCCCACAGGCAAGATCGCGGTCTTCCGGACCGCCCATGACGAGGTCTTCGCTATCGAGGACCATTGCCCGCACAAGGGCGGCCCTCTTTCCCAGGGGATCGTGCACGGCACGGCCGTCACCTGCCCGCTGCACAATTGGGTGATCTCGCTCGAGACCGGCAAGGCGCTCGGTGCCGACGAGGGCGAGGTGCGCACGATCCCCATCCGCAACGACAATGGCGCATTGTTCGTCGCTCTCGAGAGCCTCGCACTGGCAGCGGCGGAATAAGAATGGCGCAAGAGGTCAAGACCACCTGTCCCTATTGCGGCGTGGGCTGCGGCGTCATTGCCCGTGTGGGGGATGACGGCGCAGTGAGCGTCAAGGGCGATCCGGAACATCCCGCCAATTTCGGCAGGCTCTGTTCGAAAGGGTCGGCGCTCGCCGAGACCCTCGATCTCGACGGCCGCCTCCTTCACCCGGAAATCGGCGGCCGTCGCGCAGGCTGGAGCGAGGCGCTCGACCTCGTTGCCGAACGCTTTTCGCGCAGTATCGCCGAGCACGGTCCCGATTCGGTTGCCTTCTACGTCTCGGGACAATTGCTGACGGAGGACTATTACATCGCCAACAAGTTGATGAAGGGTTTCATCGGCTCGGCGAATATCGACACGAATTCCCGGCTCTGCATGTCCTCCTCCGTCGCGGGCCACCGCCGGGCCTTCGGTTCCGACACGGTGCCGGGCGCTTACGAGGACCTGGAGCTCGCCGAACTCGTGGTGCTGACGGGCTCCAATCTGGCCTGGTGCCATCCGGTTCTCTATCAGCGTCTCTCCGCAGCCAAGGCAAACCGCCCGGAGATGAAGATCGTCGTCATCGACCCCCGGCGCACGATGACCGCGGACATCGCCGACATGCATCTGGCGATCGCGCCCGACGGAGACGTCGCCCTCTTCAACGGCCTGCTTGCCCATCTCGCCGCAAGCGGTGCGGTCGACCGGAACTATATCTCGAATTACACGAGCGGCTTCGACGAGGCCGTCACGGCCGCATCAAGGCTCGATCTTCCCGCACTCTCCACGGCGACCGGGCTGACTGTGGCGCAGCTTCGCGCCTTCTTCCGGCTCTTCGAAACGACCGAAAAGGTCGTGACCTGCTATAGTCAAGGCGTCAACCAGTCTGCCGCCGGGACCGACAAGGTCAATGCCATCATCAACTGCCATCTCGCGACCGGCCGCATCGGCCGGCCGGGCATGGGACCCTTCTCGCTGACCGGGCAGCCCAATGCGATGGGCGGGCGGGAGGTCGGGGGGCTGGCAAATATGCTTGCCGCCCATATGGACATCGAGAAATCGCTCCACCGGGATCAGGTACGGCGCTTCTGGGGCGCGCCCTCTGTGGCGAGCAAGCCCGGCCTCAAGGCGGTGGACATGTTCCGCGCGGTCGCAGACGGGCGCATCAAGGCGCTGTGGATCATGGCGACGAACCCGGTCGTCTCGATGCCCGACGCCGATGCCGTCGAAGCGGCGATCAAAGCCTGTCCCTTCGTGGTCGTCTCCGACATCGTGAGAGATACCGACACGGCCCGCCACGCCCACGTGCTCCTGCCCTCGCTCGGCTGGGGCGAGAAGGACGGTACGGTCACCAATTCCGAGCGCCGCATCTCGCGCCAGCGCCCCTTTCTCGCAGCCCCCGGCGAAGCGCGGCCCGACTGGTGGCAACTCGCCGAAGTCGGAAGGCGCATGGGCTTCGCCGCGGCCTTCACCCATGGTTCACCAGCCGAGATCTTCGCCGAGCATGCCGCGCTTTCGGGGTTCGAAAACGAAGGACGCCGCGATTTCGACATCAGCGCCCATGCGGAGATCGACGGCCCTGCCTATGACGGACTGAGGCCGTTTCAGTGGCCGCAGCCCCAGGGCAGCGCGCCGCAGAAGAAGCGGTTCTTTGCCGAGGGCGCATTCTATCATCCGGATGGCCGCGCGCGCCTGGTCGCGGTCGAGGTGCCACAGCCAAGAAGTGCTATCGATGCCTTCCCCTTCACGCTCAACACCGGCCGGGTGCGCGACCACTGGCATACCATGACGCGCACGGGCAAGAGCGCCCGGCTGTCGTGCCATCTCGCCGAGCCCTTCGTCGAGATTCATCCGCGTGACGCACAGGGCGCCGGCATCAGCGACGCCGACCTCGTCACCCTGGAAAGTCCGCACGGGGCGGCGATCGTCCGGGCGCTGGTCACCGACCGGCAGGCGGAAGGCAATCTCTTCGTGCCCATGCACTGGAACGACCAGTTCGCCTCCAAGGCGCGGATCGATGCGCTGGTGGCGCCGGTCACCGACCCGGTCTCCGGCCAGCCGGCGTCGAAGAACATGCCGGTCCGTGCGAGCCGCTTTGCGGCCGCCGCCTATGGCTTCGCGGTTTCGGCGCGTAAACCTCAGGAACTCGACGCCGCCTATTGGGCGCTCGCCAGGGCCGAGGGCGGGTGGCGGGTGGAACTCGCCTTCGCCGAAACGAATGCCGACTGGCTCGACTGGTGCCGGAAGGCCTTTGCGATCGCCGCCGGGATCGAACCGATCGGCTATACGGACCGCACCTCCGGCGAGCTTCGCCTGGCCTTTTTCGAAGGGGACCGGCTGCTCGCTACCCTGTTCCTTTCTCCGCGGCCGGTCGCCGTCGCGCGCAGCTGGGCGGTATCGCAGCTCGGCGCTTCACACCACAATCTCGCCAGGCGCTTCGCGGTAACCGCCGGCCGCCCGGGCGCCGACACGCCCGATCCAGGCGCGACCGTCTGCTCGTGCTTCAGCGTCGGCGTCAACCAGATCACTGCCGCCGTCCGCGACGGTTGCCACAGCGTCGAAGCGGTGGGCGAGAGGCTCAGCGCCGGCACCAATTGCGGCTCCTGCCGCGCCGAGATCAAGGGAATCATAAATGGCTGCCTCACCCTCGCTGCGGAGTAATCTGGCCCAAAAGCCTCAACGAGTGGCCGCACTCGCGACGCTGCCGCTCTTCTGGCCCCTGAACGGCAAACAGGCCGTCGTCGCCGGCGGCAGCGATGCGGCCTCCTGGAAGGCCGAGCTGCTGGCGGCCTGCGGCGCCGAAGTTCACGTCTACGCGCCACGTGCGTCGCTGAGTGACCTCTTCCTCGACCTCCTCGCCCGTGGGCCCGCGCATGAGCACGGCTTGATCATTCACCACGACCAGGCGTGGCATGAGGGTGTTTTTCGCGACGCGGCTATCGCCATTGCCGATTGCGACGATCAGTCCGACGCGGAAGCATTCTTCCGTGCCGGGCGGAGCGCCGGCGTGCCCGTCAACGTCATCGACAAACCGGCCTTCTGCGCGTTCCAGTTCGGATCGATCGTGAACCGCTCGCCCGTGGTCGTCGCGATCTCGACCGACGGCGCGGCACCGATCCTGGCACAGGCGATCCGCCGGCGGATCGAAGCCCTGCTGCCGCCGGCTCTCAAACATTGGGCGACGGTGGCGCAGGCGATCCGCGACCGCGTGAACGCGCGCCTGAAACCCGGTTCCACGCGCCGCGCCTTCTGGGAGCGCTTCGTCGACCGGGTCTTTCTGGATGCACCGGAGGAGGGTGTAGAGACGCGGCTGATGGCGGAGGTGGATCGTCTGGTCACGCGCCCCTCCGCCACCGGCCGCGTCACCATCGTCGGCGCCGGACCCGGCGACGCGGAACTCCTCACCCTGAAGGCGGTTCGCGCCCTGCAAGCCGCCGACGTGATCTTCTTTGACGAATGGATCCCCGACGACGTCCTGGAACTGGCGCGCCGGGAGGCAAGGCGCGTCCCCGTCGCGCCGAGCGCCAAGGGTCGAAGCAGAGACATCGCGGCTCTCGTCGGGGAAGGGAAGCGCGTTGTGCGCCTTCGGTCCGGGAACCCGATGGCGCTTGCCGGTACCGTCAAGGAGATCGCAGCGCTTGAAGGCCTTGGAGTTCCTGTCGAGATCGTGCCGGGTGTAGACGCGGCACCTTGCCGTTCCGACGTGATCCAGGTGGCCTTCCGCCGGAGGGAGGTCTCGCAACCGGGCCTGCGCGCTGCCCATTGATGCAGACCGGGTGAACGCAACCGCTCAGGAGGCGGAGCCCGCGGAGCGGTTGGCGTTCCGCGATGCCTCCAGCCGATCGATGAACGGCCGTTGCGAAACATTTATCTTGCTGCGCGCCTCCTCGAGCGTGAACCATCCGGCGCGGTCGACCTCCGGGAAGACCTGCATTCTGCCGCTCCGCGGCGGCCACTCTGTCTCGAACACGTTGCTGCGCAGGCTGGCTACGTCGAATTCACTCTCATGCGCATAGGCCGTGACGAGCTTGCCGCCCTTCTGGCGCTCCTCGCCGAGAAACTCCAAGGGGCCCGTTATCGCGATGCCGGTCTCCTCGAGGAACTCCCGGCGCGCAGCGGTTTCCGGCTCTTCATCGGCATCATACTCACCCTTCGGGATCGACCAGGCCCCGAGGTCCCTGTTCATCCAGAAAGGCCCGCCCGGATGGACGAGCAGAACCAGGAGGTTGCCCGCCTCGTATCGATAAAGCAGAACGCCCGCACTTTTCTTCGGCATTTTCGACCTGCCTGTTTGAAACTGCGCACTTCCGACGGAACCACACACACTTTTCCTCATCCCGCTCTAAGGCCTGTTGAGATTCGGGCAACCCGCAGCGGCTTGTTTGCTCTCCTCATCCCTGTGACAAGCACACTAGGGCATATACACATCTGATCCTCTCACGGCCATTGCCTTGGGGCAGATAACCGGTTTTGACTTCGCATGCCCAAAACGATGCCACGGGCAGAACGCAGAAGCGGAAGCGAGGGCCCGCCGCATATATTCTCCCCCCTTGTGGGGGAGACGACAAGCGGCTTGACCTCACCTATGAATCTCAACAGGCCTTAGATCACGATGTTTTTAGGTCGGGTCGACCTAAACATGAACGTGATCGATTCCAAAAAGTTAGAGCGGGATGCGGGCGGAAAACCGCACACACTTTTCCTCATCCCGCTCTAGGAGGAACCCTCCTTCTTCGTCGCCAGCATGTCGGCGATCTCCATCGGGAACGGGAAGATTATCGTCGAGTTCTTTTCGCCGGCGATGACATTCAAGGTGCTGAGATAGCGCAATTGCATCGCCTGCGGTTTCCGGGCGAGAATTTCGGCCGCTTCCAGCAGTTTCGCCGCGGCCTGCTGCTCGCCCTCGGCATTGATGACCTTGGCGCGCCTTTCGCGTTCTGCCTCGGCCTGGCGCGCGATCGCCCGGATCATCGATTCGTTGATGTCTACATGCTTGATCTCGACAGTAGCGACCTTGATGCCCCATGCGTCGGTCTGCACGTCGAGGATCTTTTGAATGTCCTCGTTCAGACGGTCGCGCTCCGCCAGCATCTCGTCCAGATCGTGCTTGCCGAGTACGGATCTCAGCGTCGTCTGGGCGAGCTGGCTCGTCGCGGCCATGAAATCCTCGACCTGGATCGTCGATTTCTCCGCGTCGATGACCCGGAAATAGATCACTGCACTGACCCGCACCGAAACATTGTCGCGCGAGATAACGTCCTGGCTGGGCACGTCGAGAACACGGGTCCTGAGATCGACGCGCACCATCTGCTGCACATAGGGAAGGAGCAGGATCAGCCCCGGCCCCTTGACGCCGGTGAAACGGCCGAGCGTGAAGATCACGCCGCGTTCATATTCCCTGAGGATTCTGATCGCGTAGGCGACGACGATCAGCAGGAACAGGAGCGCGGCGGCAAAGGGCGCAAGATTTCCAAGCCAGGTCATGAGCGGTCTCCATCTCCTCCGGGCGCAGCGTTGCGCGCCACCTTGAGCGTGAGGCCCTCACGGCCGACGACCATGACGTCCTCTCCCGGGCCAAGCGATTCATTGCTGACGGCTCTCCACCGCTCGCCGTGGGCAATCACGTAGCCGTCCGCTCCCGCCCAACTGTCGACCTTGCCGGAAATGCCGATCATCTCTTCCGCCCCGGTGGCGACCTTGTGCCGACGCGAAACAAGGGCGAGACGGGCGACCAGCAGGCTGAACGCGAGGCTGGCTATCGCAATACCGCTCAGTGCAGGCCAGGACACCTGCAGTCCGGGCATATCCGTATCGAAGAGAATGGCAGCGCCCAGCACCAGGGCCACGGTACCGCCGAGGCCGAGCACGCCGAAAGACGGCGCATGCGCTTCCGCCACCAGCAGCCCCGCCCCGAGGAGGATGAGGCCGACGCCGGCATAGCTCACCGGCAGCACCGCAAGCGCGTAGAGACCGAGCAGGAGGCTTATGCCGCCGATTGTACCCGGCACCACTGTGCCGGGCGCGAGAAACTCGAAGATGAGCCCGTAGATTCCGACCATCATCAGGAGGAGTGCGACGTTCGGATTGGTGATCACCGACAGCAGGCGCGTCCGCCAGTCCGGCGGCAGATCCTCTATGGCGAGCCCGGACGTATCGAGCCGGACGTCGGATTGGCCGATGCGGACGGCGCGGCCGTGGGCCTGCTTCAAGAGGTCGTCGACGCTGACGGCGGTGAAGTCGATGACCTGCTCGCGCGCGGCTGCGGCGGAGGAAAGGCTCGCGGCCTCGCGCACGGCCCGCTCCGCCCAGTCGACGTTGCGGTTGCGCAATTCCGCGAGGCCGCGGATATAGGCGACCGCATCGTTGATGAGTTTCGCTTCGCCGGCATTGGCCGGTTTGCGAGGCTCCGGCTTGTCCGGATCGCCAGGCTTTTCCTCGCCTTCCTGCTCGTCATTGCCAAACAATCCTCCGCCGATGGCGATCGGCGTCGCGGCGCCCAGATTCGTCCCCGGCGCCATGGCCGCAATGTGGCTCGCATAAAGGATATAGGTGCCGGCGCTTGCCGCCCGCGCTCCGCTGGGAGAGACGAAACTCGCGACCGGCACAGGCGAATCGAGGATGGCGCGTATGATGTCGCGCATCGACGTATCCAGTCCGCCGGGCGTGTCCATCTGCAGGACCACCAGCGCGGCGCCCCGATCCCTGGCCTGCTGAAGGCCGCGCGTCACATATTCTGCCGCGGCGGGGCTTATGGCGCCGTTGACGTGCAGGACGAGCGCCGTGCGCTCGGCTCCGGGCACCGGCGTGACAGGAAATGCGAAGGCCGACAGGAGACTGAACAACAGGATGAGGATGCGGGCCATTCGCCGTCGATACCTCACGGTTTCTCGTCTGCGGGCGCAGGCGGATAGCTGCAAACCACCTCGCCCGCTCCACCTTTCGTCGAAAAATCAACGCATCCCAATATAGTGCAGAATCGCGGAAAGCGTAAGCGATGCCGCAGGCATGCTGCCGCAGAAGTTGCATCGGCGTTGCCGGGACGGGCGTCAGCCGGCCGGTGCCGCGGCCGAGTGCGGACGCGCGCCCCGGTGCACCCGGCGCGCCTGCGCCAGCGCGGCTATCTGCGCCGCCACGAAAATGGCGTGGTCGTTGACCTGCGGCAGGCCCATGAGTTCGCCAAAGGTGCCGCGGGCGAGAGGACCGGCGACGAAGAGGTCGTCCACCTCCCTGCCTTCGCTGTCGAGCGCCCTGCTGGTTTCGCTGCAGGCGAGGCCCAGTCCGACCGTGTCGGGGCGCAGATAGCCTGCGGCTCCGAGCGACTCCAGCCAGGACTGGCTTTGCAGGATCGACCGGTGCGCCGGGCCGGTGGTGATCACCACGGCGTCGAATTCCCCTTCTTCCGTTCCGCCGGCCCGCCGCCTCCGGAAAGTAACCGCGACATTCTTGCCGACGCGCGCAATATGAGCGATCGAACCGGCGAGGACGCGTATATCGCCGTCCCTCAGCCCCGCGCTCACGACCGCATCGATTTGCGGAGCCACACGAAAACGGTGCACATCCCAGAAAGGCCGCACGTGACGGACAAGCCGCCGCCGCTCGGTCATGGGCAGATTGCGCCAGATCTCACCGCCTTGTGCTCTGAGCGCATCGAGGACCGCATGCCATGTAAAGCCTTCCGCTTCCGCATCGAGGATCGTCCGGCGCACCTGGGAGAGCAACTTCGCTGCCGATCTCCAAGGCCGCGAGACGAAGTCGCCATAGGGGTCCTGCGCCCGGTCGGCATGTCCACGCGAACGCAGACCCCTGCGGGAAAAGGCGGTGATCGGCCCTTTGTGCCCGCGCCTGCGCAGAGTGGCGATCACGTCGGCGGAAGTCAGTCCCGTGCCGATGATCAGCACGCGGTCACCGGACCGGATCCTGTCGAGCGCATCCGGCTCGGTCGAATCCGGTACGTACCGTGGGTGCCCGGCGAGGACAGCGCCGATGCCCGCGGGCGCCTCCGGGGCCGGATGCGTGGTCGCCACCACCAGCACGTCGGCACGGCTTAGCGTCCCGCCGTCGCCGCGAACTGCCCAGGCCGCTCCCTGACGCTCGACGGCGATCACCCTCTCCCGATGGTGTGCGATGCGCCCGTGTTCCAGGAATGGCGCGATCGCCTCGGCGACATAGCGACCGAAGAGCTGCCGGGCGGGATAGAGATGGCCGTCGCGGGCAAGCGCCTCGGGATCGTCGCGCGGTTCGCCCCGAAGCTCGAGCCAGCGCATGAAATGGTCGGGATCGTCCGGATCGATGCTCATGCGCGCGGCCGGGACATTGACGCGATGCGCGGGCTCCGCGGTATCATATGCAAGGCCGTATCCCAGCCGCTCCCGCGGCTCGAAGACGGCAATCTGCCAGCCATCCATGGCGCGATCCCGCGCCAGGTGCGTCGCGACCACGGCACCGGTGAAGCCGCCGCCGATGATTGCGACCGTCGGGCGCGTGCTGTAATGGTCGACGGCATCCATCATATCGAAGACCTGCTGCGCAGCGACGACCGTGCCGTCGTTGAGTCTACCGTGTGAATTTGCCTGGCCGCTACTGCCCACAGCGGTCCGGGTGATCGGCATTCGTCGACCACCAATCCGGCCGCCGAGGTCGCGTCTATCCGGCTTTCAGCGCCAGTCGCTTGCCTGTCGCGATAAGCCTTGCTGCCGCATAGGTCTGGGTGACGATCTCAGGTACGAGGTCGATGTCGGGCAGGCTCCCCAATCCGAGCGGACCGATCGCGAAGAGGTTCGGCGTGCGTCCACACGGGCTCAAGACTTCTCCCGTCGGACTGACCGCTATGCCGAGCTCGAGTTCATCGGGTTCGGCAAGCCCGCCCGCAAAAAGACTCCGGAGCAACGGTGTACCAAGGTCCGGGGCGGAACAGCGGCATTCGATCACCTGATCGGCCCTGAGCAGTTCCTCGGCATGCTGCCCCGCCCAGCGCACCATGATGCCTTCCGGCAGGCGCCGCCCCGCCCGCCCGCGGCGAAGCACGGTCCGCCCCTCGGCAAGTTCCTGCTGCAGCCGCGCATGGACAGCCGCCGGGAGGCGGTTTCTGTGGCTGTCGTAGATGGCCCGCAGGTGACGGTTGAACTGCCGCTTTTCCTGCGCCGAGAGCGATTGCCAGAGCGAGCGCGCCCGCCGGCGCAGGCCGTTCATGGCAGACTGCCAGCTTTGCCCCTTCGCTTCGGCTTCGGCGCAGGCCTGACGCACGAACCGAACGATCCGGCGCAGGCCCTGCGGCATCGGATCGACGGGGAAACTCGGGGCTGCTGCGAGCTGCGTATGCGCCTGCGGCAGGAAGCCGTGGAGCGAAACGAGCGTGACTTTTCCCGCATAACCGTTATCGCGCATCTGGAAAAGCTGGTCGACCACGCGAATGCCGCTGCCGAGCAGGACCGCGTGGCGCGGGTCGACGAGGCGGCGCGTCCGCATAAGCGGTCGCTCCTCGTCAGAAACCTCGAGGTCGCGTGGATGCACGCCGAAGCCCGTTGCAAGAATGACGATGTCGCATGCGTCATGTCCGCCGTCACGCACAAGGCTGAAGCGACCACTTGCGAGTTTCCGCAAGCCTGTGACCTGCTCGTGGGAGAACCTCACGGTGATGTCGGAACGTCGGGCAAGCGCCTCGGAAAAGCGCTGATGCACGTAGTCGCTGAAGATGCCTTTCGGCACGAAAATCTGCCGAAAGCCCGGAATTGCCGCCGGAACGGCTGTTCGGAACTCATCGTTGGCGCAAAGCCAGTCGTTGAAATCGTCGGGCTGGCCGGCCGCGACCGAGAGGTCGCGCACCCGGCTGTTGAGAATCTCGCAGCGCTGCGCCGCGGAGAAGGCCTGGCCGCCGCTGATCGATGGATGCGGGTCGTACATGGTGAGGTGGAAAGATCCCCGCATCGACTTCATCAGCGCGATCGCCATCATGATGCCGGAAAATCCACGGCCGACGATCGCAATCTCCGGCTTCGAGGACGAGGCGGCCGTCGCTGACCTGTCGGCAAACAATCCAAGAACGGTCATGTGAGCTCCTTTCGCGAGCTGGCTGTCGCTCCGTGATCTGGGCAACTCTTAAGCAGGACTTCGAGACACACAAAAGCTCTGGTGAATTTCACGGGGTCGTATACCGCTCGCCCGTCGGGATTTTCCGGATCGACGCGCCAGCCAAAGAACGCCTTGCACCGCCTCCTTCCCGCTTCACGCGAAATAATTCTCCGGCCGAATACCGCCTAGCGCGCGCAATGGCCGCTGCAGGACTTCCAGTTCTTGCATGTTGTACCCTGAAATCGACTCCGACGTAAGAAACATGCGGCAACGTTTCGGCTTATGGTGGTCATCCTTTTCGGAGTAATCTATAATTTTTATATTCTATTGCAAAGTTGGCCAACGGCAAGCTATTTTGTCGAGGGGACGGCAACGGCACGCCGTCGACACGCATACCCCGCTGTTTTGCAAGGGAATTTTCTTACTCCAGGCAATCACCCCTACCGAGCGCCCACCTGCGTGACCGCTTCCGGGAGGGGCTGGAAGAAAATAGCGTCTGCTCCATACTAGAGGGCGGCGGCAATGCTCCACGGAGGGACAAGGATGGGGAACATCTCGCAATTCGCCGGAAAGACCAAGCCGACGCCGCACCGCATCGAGAGCGAGGAAGAGGCCCTGGCGATTGCAAGGGAGTTGGCGCTCCGGTTCTCCGACCGCGCCAGCGAGCGCGACCTGGAGCGCGTCCTTCCTCACGACGAACTCGACCAGTTGGCCCAATCGGGACTGCTGGCGATCAGCATTCCATCGGAATACGAGGGCATCGACGTCTCCAACGTCGTGCTTGCCGAGATCACGGCGATCCTGTCGGAGGCCGACAGCTCCATTGGTCAGATCCCGCAAGGCCACTTTTACGTCCTCGAGGCGCTGCGTCAGCATGCCACCGAAGAGCAGAAACAGTTCTTCTTCGGTCGCGCCATGGCAGGCGACCGATTCGGCAGCGCACTTTCGGAAAGCGGCGACAAGATCATCGGCGACGACAAAACCCGGATCACCGGGAATGGCGCCGGCTACCGCATCAACGGCCGGAAGCAATATTGTACGGGCGTTCTCTTCGCCGACTGGCTCGCGATCTCCGCGCTCGACGCCGCCGACCGCATGACCATTTCGTTCGTTCCGCGCGCAGCGGACGGCGTCCGGATCATCGACGACTGGGACAGTTTCGGACAGCGCGTCACCGGCAGCGGCACCGCGGTTCTTGAGAACGTTCATGTGGATCTCGGTTCTGTCGTGCCGCATCACCGCGGCTTCGAGCGACCGAATACGATCGGTTCCGTCGGCCAGATCATCCATGCCGGCGTCGATCTCGGAATCGCGCGGGCGGCCTTCCGGGAGACCCTCGATCTCGTCCGAGACGCGGCAGCTGCCAAGGGCAACGGCCTGGAGCGGGCATCGGAGGATGCTTTGACGACCGCCAGGGTCGGCGAAGTCGCAATACGCCTCGAGGCGGCCACCGCGCTCATCGAGCATGCCGGTCGCAAGGTCGATACCGCTCAGGTCGATCCGACCGAGGAACACGCGGTCGAAGCCAGCCTCTCGGTTACCGCCGCCAAGGCCCTTGCCGCCGAGGCCGCACTGGAGGCAGCCAATGCGCTTTTCGATCTCGCCTGCTCCGCCTCTGCCAAAGTCGCGCTCAATCTCGACCGCTATTGGCGCAACGCCCGCGCCCACACGCTGCAGGACCCGGTGCGCTGGAAACATCACCTCGTCGGCAACTACCACCTCAAGGGCGTAAAGCCGCGCAGCGGGTTGCTGTGAGGACGAACGGTCGCATTGATGACTTCAAGGAGTGGACGTTAACCATGTCTGCCGCGGGGGACAGCGCCCTCCGCTCGCATGCCTGTGCTTGTCACAGGGATGAGAGCAGCGCCGCGTCTGCGGCGCGGAAAAGCCTTTTCAGCCCAAGGACTTGGGCTGGTTGGATTCCTGTGACAGGCACAGGAATGAGGAGTTGGAGAGGAGTGGCGTTAGACCGATGTCTGCTACGGGCATGAGCCCCGCTTATAAGACGTATCGAGAGGACCGCACCCTCCGCTCTCATCCCTGTGCTCGTCACAGGGATGAGAGCAGCGCAGCGTCTGCGGCACGGAGCAGTCTTTTCAGCCCAAGGACTTGGGCTGGCTGGATTCCTGTGACAGGCACAGGAATGAGGCGTTGGAGAGGAGTGGCCTTACACCAATGTCTGCTGCGGGTATGGAAGCCCGGCTTGTAGGACGGATCGACGGACCGCACCTCCACCCTCATCCCTGTGCTTGTCACAGGGATCCAGCAGCGCCGTGTCTGCGGCGCGGAAGAGTCTTTTCAGCCCAAGGACTTGAGCTGTCCGGATGCTGTGACAGGGCACAGGAATGAGGCGTTGGGGAGGAGTGCGTTATACCGATGTAACGGGCATGAGCCCGGCTTATAAGACGTATCGAGGGGGCCGCGCACTCAGCCCGCTTCGCTGAGAAGCGGGGCTACGGCGGCTTCTCTCTCGCTTGCTGCAAATTGCGCGAGCGTCATGTTGTCGAGGATGTCGGCCACGGCATCGCGCACGACGATCATCGAACGGCGCACGTGACAGGTTTCCGGGTCCGAACAGTCGTCGCAGACTTCATAGGCCGTGCGGCTCGCACAACGGATCGGCGCCAGCGGTCCGTCGAGCGTGCGGATCACCTGACCGACGCGGATCTCGGATGCGGGCCGCGCCAGCGCGTAACCGCCGCCGGGGCCTTTCTTCGAGCGAAGAAAGCCGGCATTCCTGAGTTCGAGCATGATCGTGTCGAGAAACTTCTTCGGCAAGTTGTTGCGAAGGGCGATTTCCGTGATGAAAGCCGTTTCGCCCGGCTGAAGCTGGGCAAGATCGACCATCGCCTTCAAACCGTACTTTCCTTTTTTTGTCAGCATGAGAACATCGCTTTCGAGAAGAAGGCTCGCGGCAAAACGAAAAAAGCACGCGATCTTATCCGCGACCGCGACCCAGACACATCGATCCCGATCACGCGGATCGTCCAAATCTCGAGAGCCATGTGCCGTTTCCCAGCCTGCCGAGCCAATCTGCCACGGCTCGCTTACTTCGGCATCCTAGGATTCAGTTATAGATCAAGCCTAAAGTGGCGGCAAGGAACTCAATTCACCTGCTACATAGATTTACTCTAATTAGCGCCGCATATCGCATCAACAAGCGCCGCAGTGCGAAACGAATCGTGAGTTCTTCTGCTGCCGCCGGAGCTCTCAGCGCCTTTTGCGCGCCTTCGACTCGAAGGGATTCTCCGACGCTCGGAAATGCACGCGGATCGGCACGCCCGGCAGGTCGAAGTCGTTTCGCAAACCGTTGATGAGGTAGCGGGTGTAGGACTCCGGCACCGCCTCGGGGCGTGTGCAGGAAATCATGAAACCCGGTGGCCGCGCCTTGACCTGCGTCATGTATTTGAGCTTGAGGCGGCGGCCCGAGACGGCCGGCGGGGGATGCTGCACCTGCTGCGATTCCAGCCACCGGTTGAGGCGCGCCGTGGAGATGCGCCGGTTCCAGACCTTGTCCGTTTCGATGATGGCCTGCATGAGCCGGTCGAGGCCATAACCGGTGTGCCCGGAAATCGGCACTGCACGGATGCCGCGCGCCTGCGGCAACAGCCGCTCGGTCTTTTCGCGCAAGTCTACAAGCAGTGCCTGCCAGTTCTCGACGAGATCCCATTTGTTGAAGGCAAGCACGGCTGCACGCCCCTCGCGCAGCACCAGATCGACGATCTGCAGGTCCTGCTTCTCGAAAGGGACCGTGGCGTCGAAGACGATGACGACGGTCTCGGCGAAGCGGATCGCCCGCAGCGCATCCGCAACCGAGAGCTTTTCGAGCTTCTCCTGAACCTTCGCCTTGCGGCGCATGCCGGCCGTATCGAACATCTTTATCGTGCGGCCGCGCCAGTCCCATTCGACGGAGATGGAGTCGCGGGTAATGCCCGCCTCCGGCCCCGTCAGCAGCCGGTCTTCGCCAAGGAACCGGTTGATCAGAGTCGACTTTCCGGCATTCGGCCGGCCGACGATCGCCACCCGGAGCGGCTTGGTCTCGTCATAGGCGGGCTCGACCTCTTCGTCCTCGGTACCTTCACCGGCAACGGGGCGGATATCCACATTCGTCTCGGCAACGTCTTCCGCCGGCGGGAACGCCCTCTCCTCGCCGAGGGCGGCGACGATCGCGTCGCGCAGATCGAGCATGCCCTGGCCGTGTTCGGCCGAGATCGGGCAGGGTTCGCCGAGGCCGAGCGTGAAGGCGTCGTAGAAGCCGCCCTCGGAGCCGCGCGCCTCGGATTTGTTGGCGACGACGACGACGGGCTTGCCCCGGCGGCGCAGCATTTCGGCGAGCGTCTGATCTGCCGGCGTCAGGCCGGCCTTGGCATCGACGACGAAGAGCGACAGATCCGCCTCGTCGATGGCCGCCTCGGTCTGCGCCCACATCCGCCCCTGCAGGCTGTCGGGTGACGATTCCTCGAGACCGGCCGTATCGATGATGCGGAACTTGAGGTCGACCAGCTTCGCGTCGCCCGGACGCCGGTCGCGGGTTACCCCCGGCGTATCGTCGACGAGCGCCAGCTTCTTGCCAACCAGGCGGTTGAACAAGGTGGACTTGCCGACATTGGGGCGCCCGATAATGGCGACGGTGAAGCTCATCTTGACATCCGTGCTAAAGCGCCTCGCGTTCAGTGGAACTCACGCGACGCGCTTTAAGTTTCTGTTTTTGTGCATGCCGCTATCCGAAAACCGCTAGGCACTTCGGGCGACATGCTTTTCTTGTGCATGTCGTCATCCCAAAACCGCTGCGCACTTTTGGGCGACATGCTTCTAGCGTCAGGCCTTGCCTGTCGACGCGATCACATCCAGCAGCATCTGCGCCCGATTCATGATGCCGCGCGGGCTTTGCGCATCGTCGACGATCTGCTGGAACCAGCTCTTCGCCTTGGCATAGTCGCCGGCCTTGTAGGCCGAAAGGCCGAGCGCCTCGCGCGCCGAATGACGCATGGCATTCTGCGGAACGGCCAGTTGCTCGACCTCGGATGACACCTGCTCGTAGGTTCCCGCATCGATAAGCAGATAAGCCGCCCGCAGCCGAGCCGCATCGCGGAGCGCGGCCGGAATACGCGTATCCCTGCCGATCCCGGAGAACGCGGCGACTGCCGCATCCGTTTCACCCTTTTGCGCCTGCAGCGTCGCAACGCGCAGCTGCGCCAGAACCGGATAGGATCCGTAACCGTCCTTCTCGAGTTCCGTCAGAGCGGCGAGCGCCTCGTCCGACTTGTTCTCCCGGGCAAGGTTGAGCGCCGCCAGGAAGGTGTCGCCCGATTGCGACGAGGAGGCTTCCTGCCAGTAATCGTATCCGACCTTGCCGACGGTGCCGAGCACGATCAGAACGGCAATCCCGATGATGATGCCGCCGAAGCGCGTCCAGACGGCCTTCATCTGGTCCGAACGGAGTTCGTCGTTGACCTCGCGGATAAAGCTGTCGTCCTGGTTTACCATGTCCCGTCCCGGCCACCCGGCCCTGATCTGAAGAAGTTGGCGCGTTCTACCCGATTTTGCGCCTGATGTAAGGGGGAGATCGACATTTAGAGGACGACCGGCTGAACGCCTATCAGAAGCTCATGCAGCTTCCAGACGAAGAGCACAAAGGCGACGAGGCCGATAACGACCGCCAGGACGTCGTTGCGCGCCGATTTGAACACGGGAAGCACCTTCTCGCCCGCGCGCTCGCGCCGTTTCAGCGAGATGCGCAGAATCACCGCCCAGGCGAGAAAGGAACCGAAGAGCAGGACCGAGGACGTCTCGCCATTCGCAAGGAGGTGCGCCAGCGCCCATATCTTGATCGAGAGGACCTGCGGATGCTTCAGCGCGACGGCGATGCGGCCCGCCGGCAGGAAGCCGGCGGCAAGCACGATGAAGGCGACGAGCATCAGCAGAAGGGCGATATGGCGCAGGAATATCGGCGGATCGTAGAGCATGCCCGTTTCGCCACGCGCCTGACCGAAGCCGTAGATGATCAGACAGAGGCCGACGAGGCTGACGATCGTATAGAGCCCCATCCATGTGCCCTTGCCACGGCTGTCGATGATGCCGGCACGAAAGCCGGGCGCAACCACGCGGACGAGGTGCATGCCGAGAAATATGATGATGCCGAGAACGAGTATGGCCATGGGTCACCGCTTGTTCGAGATGTCGGACCGCTACAGCGCCGCGCTTTGCCGGTCCACCTAACTACGCACTACCTGCGATAGCGCCTATTTTCCAGCCCAATCAAAGGATTGCCGCAATTTGCGGACAACTGCGACGAAACCAAACGTCACAGTTGAAACATGATTCGTATTTCTCTGGCTTTATCACTCGCTCTTTTTCCCGCTCTCGCCCTCGCCGATCCGCCGCCGGCACCCCCGTCGCCGAGCGGCAAACAGCTCGTCGTCATCTCCTTCGACGGCGCGCACGACAACGCGCTTTGGGAGAAAAGCCTTGCCATGGCAAGGCGAACGGGCGCGCATTTCACCTATTTCCTCTCCTGCACCTTCCTGATGACGAAGGCCGACGGGAAGCAGACCTACCGGGCGCCCGGACAGAAGCAGGGACGTTCGAATGTCGGCTTCGCACAAAGCCGCGAAGAGATCGCGGTCCGCGTCGGCCACATCTGGCAGGCGCATCGCGAAGGTCACGACCTCGGCAGCCACGCCTGCGGCCATTTCGACGGCAAAGGCTGGAGCAAGGCCGATTGGGAGCGGGAGTTTTCCGCCTTCCGCGTGGCGCTCGCCGAAGCCTGGAAGAAAGCCGGCAAGCCGGAGGCCGAGCCGGAAGGCTGGGCCGATTTCGCGAAGAACGGCATCAAGGGCTTTCGCGCACCCTACCTGTCACTCAGCGACGGCCTGGTGCCTGCACTCGAGGCGTTCGGTTTCAGCTATGATGCTAGCCTCGTGACCAAAGGGCCCGGCTGGCCCAGCTTCGCCGGCGGTCTGCCGCGCTTCGGCCTGCCGCTCATTCCCGAAGGTCCTTCCCACCGGCCGGTTATCGGCATGGACTACAATCTCTTCGTCCGCCATTCGATGGGAGTCGAGAACAAACGCGACAGCGCCCGCTTTGAGGAGCGGACGCTTGCGGCGTTCCGCAATGCCTTCCGGAAGGAATATGAAGGCGAGCGAATCCCTCTTCAGCTCGGCTTCCACTTCGTGGAAATGAACGGCGGCGCGTATTGGCGGGCGCTCGATCGCTTTCTCTCGGAAACCTGCAGCAAGCCGGACGTCGCCTGCGTGAGCTATGCCGAAGCGTTGCCGATTATCGAGGCTGCGAGAAGGAAGGCGGATCGCTCCGCCTTCTGATGCCCGCCGTTACAGAGCCAGCTCTTCCTTACCGCCAGCGTCGATGAACTGCCGGTCGATTTCCGGCAGCGGCTCGTCGACCAATACCGACTCGAAGGCTTTAAGTCGTTTGTAGATCGACAGGAGCTCGACGATCGTCGTCCAGGAATTGACGAGATACTGGAAGGACTCCCGCACCTGCCCGAACACATTCAGGACCTGGTTCATGACGCCGAGTGTGAGCTTTCCCGCCACGATTGCCGGGACCAGCACGAAAGTGCCGAAGAGATTGTCGGCCTGCAGGTAGAAAATGCGGGCAATATTGAAGTACATGTAATGGAAATACAGGCGAAAATAGTTGCGCCTGACATTGTCGAAGAGCTGTGCGAGCGTTATCGGATCGGCACGGTCTTCGTGGTCCTCGCCATAGACCAGTTCCTTCCGGTATGCGGCTTCGACGCGCTGATTGCGAAATTCCAGTCCCGGAAGCTTGATGCCGACTGCGGCCAGGAAAACCGTACCAAAGACCGACCAGAATACGGCCGCCCAGACAAGGGCGTGCGGTATCTCGCCGACAATGGGCAGGACGTTCACCTGTTCGGAAAACTTGAAGAGAACCGGGAGAAAGGCAATCAGCGTCATGATAGAGCTGACGAGACCAACACCCAGCCTCTCGACTGTGCTGGAGAAACGCATCGTGTCCTCTTGCACACGCTGCGATGCGCCTTCGACGTGGCGCAGTCTGGGCCAATGCGCGACATAAAATTCGTTCATAGCCGTGCGCCAGCGAAAGATGTAATGGCTGACGAAAAAGAGGTTGAGCACACCGACCGTCACCGCCACGAAGGCTATTCCCGAAAATCCGATCATTCCCGAATAGAGCTGCCCTGCGGTGACCGGCGCCGTACGCGCCAGCGCCTGCTGGATCAAATCATAGAAAGGGCCGTACCACGCGTTGATCGCGACGCTGACCTGAACCGAAAAATAGGTATTGAAAATGATCAGCGCCGTGCCGAGTACCGACCAATACTGCCACCGATGCGGGCTGTAGGCGAACCAGAACGCTGCGAATAACCCTGCGACCACCGCATAATAGATGTAAAACCAAAGAAAAGGGGTGGACCAGAAAACGGACACGCCGATGACGGGTTCCTGTCCTGGAGGAAGCGGCGGCAAGCCCAGGTAGGCGCCAATGTCCCGCCCCCCGGCATACCAGGCAAGGACGGCGAGCAGGCTCCAGACGGCGGAAGATATGAAAAACAGCTTCGGCTTGGGGAAGAAGGATTGGAACAAGGGACGGCACTCTCGTTTCGGGGAGGTCAAGGACTTGCCTCCTGATGCGCCGAAACTAGGGCAATTCACATTGCGCAACAATTACGGAATGCGAATGTTACTGTTATTTCATGTGGCTGCCGACGCTGTCTGCCCGGCTTAGTGAGGACCCGTCATCGTGCCAGGGCTTCATTTATCCTGCGCAATTCGGCGAGAACGACGATCCCGCAGATCATGAGAACGAAGGCCGCGACCAAGGTCGGCAAAGCATAGCTTCCGGTCCGCTCCGCGAGCCAGCCGGCGACAAGCGGCCCGACGATCTGGCCGATCCCGAAGGCGGCGGTCATGAAGGCGAGTGCCCGGCGCGGGCTTTCGGGGGCGAGTTGCCGGCCGATCTGCAGGCCATAGGCCGTGACCATCATGAAGGTGGCGCCCAGCATCAGCCCGCCGACGAGCGGCGCATAAGGCGAGGGCAAGGAGACCGTCAGCACGAGGCCGACCGCCTCGACCAGCAGGCCGATCGCATAGACGCCGGCCAGCCCGAAGCGCGGCACGGCGAAACGCCAGAGATAGACCGACAGCGCAGCGCTGACGCCGGTGATCAGCCAGGCAAGGAACTCGACGCTGTGGCCGCCGCTTGCGTCGCGCGCCATGGCGACGAGGAAGGTGGCGGTGATCACGTAGCCGAAGCCGAAAAACCCATAGGTGAGCGTCATCGCCATGAGCGGCCGCGAACGGACGAGCGGCACCTCCGGTCGGCCGCCATTGGCGGCATGACGGCTCGCCGGCAGCAGCGCGGCGACCAGGACAGTGCCCGCCAGCGCAACCAGCGCGCCCACGAACCAGTCGGCCTGCGACATCGAAAGGCCCGCGACACCTGCGAGCGGCGCAACCCAGACGGCGATAGAGGAAAGCGCGATGCCAAAACCGACGCCGCCGAAATGCACCGACGGTACGTGCTCGGACCTGGCGGCGAGCCCCTGCCCCAGCACGATCCCCGAGATGAAGATCATCGCAAAGGCGCTCGCCAGACCCGCAAGAAAGCGGATGATGGAATAGGCGAGCACCGAGGATGTAAGTCCCATGGCGGCCAGCAGCAGGGTCGTCGCGACGAGCGCCGCGAGACCGACCCCGCGTTCGCGGCCGTGCGCCCAGCCATAGCCGGCAAGTACCGCGCCTGCGAGATATCCGATGAAATTCGCCGAGGCGACCAGGCCCGCATCAGCAGGCGAAAGGCCGGTGTCGGTCATCATCGCCGGCAGAATGGGCGTATAGGAGAACCGGCCGAAGCCCATGGCTACCGCCATGGCGACCGCACCGGCGATCGCGGTCGCTGCGAGACTTCCGCTCGAGCCGCTGCCGGCGGACTCGAAGCCGCTCGGCTCTGTCGAGTGCCTCGACCCTGGTTCGCTACGGTCCTGCCGTCTCTGGAGAGTGCTCATGCCCTCTTATTGCATCGCAGCAAGAGAGCGGCAAATCATTATAATTGAACGGTTCATTGATGGAATCGAACGATCGCTAGTGACAGCGGGCGAGGGCCAAGCCACTTGTCCCTTCGCCCCGCCTGCGGGGAGAAGGTGTCGGCAGGCGGAGGGGCGGATCCCTTCGACAGGCGCCGAGGTGCGGCCCCTCATCCCGCTGCCGCGACCTTCTCCCCGTCCCTGACGGGGAGAAGGGACAAGCCTCACGGCCACCATTCCCCCTCGAGCGGCTGAGGGGCCGGTGCCTCGTTCGGACGAGCCCTAACCCGGCAGCGTCACGACCAGCGGCCCGCTGCGGGTGACGACCACCGTGTGCTCATATTGGACAGTCGGTGCGCGCGGTTCGCTGTAGAGGGTCCAGTCGTCGTCGCCGCCTTCGGCCCATTGCGCCCCCATCGACAGGAAGGGTTCGACCGTGAAGACCATGCCCTCGGTCATCCGCCGCCGCTCGGATGGGTCCGGCCAAGTTGCAATTTCGCTCGGTTCCTCGTGCAGCGACCGGCCGATGCCGTGGCTCGCCAGATTGGCGACGAGGGAATAGCGGTTCTTGCGCGCGAACTCGCCGATCGAATTCCCGATCGCGGCAAGCGACTGGCCCGGCTTGACCTGTTTCAGGCCCACCCACATCGCCCGCTTGCCGTCGCGGCAGAGCCGGTCGATCTCGGTCTTGACCGGCGGCACGGGAAAGGACGCCCCGGTATCCGCGAAGAGCCCGCCTTTCTCGGCCGAAACGTCGATATTGACGAGATCGCCCGGCTGGATCACCCGGCGGCCGGGTATGCCGTGAGCAATTTCCTCGTTGACGCTGATGCAGGTCGCGCCGGGAAAATCATAGCAAAGCTCGGGTGCCGAACGGGCGCCGGCATCCTCCAGCACCTTGCGGCCGATCGCGTCGAGCTCCGCCGTGGTGATGCCGGGTTCCAGCGCCTCGCCCATCGCCTGGAGCGCATTGGCACAAATGCGGCCGATTTCCTTCAGCCTTTCGAGGTCTTCGTCGTTGTTGAGGGTCATCGATGTCTCGCTTTCGCGGCCACTTTTAGCGCTACGACGCCGCATATGCCAGTGGCGACGCGGCTTAAGAAGCGCGCTCCTCCGCCAGCATCTCGCGTACCAGAGGCGCGACCTTGGTGCCGTAAAGTTCGATGCCGTGCAGGATCCGGTCATGCGGCATCGGACCGATCGCCATCTGCAGCAGGAAGCGGTCAATTCCGAAGAGCTTCCGATGCGCAACGATCTTCCTGGCAACCGTTTCCGGATCGCCGAGGAAGAGATTGCCCGTCGGGCTGATCGCCTGATCGAAGTGGGCGCGGTTGGTCGGCCCCCAGCCGCGTTCGCGTCCGATGCGGTTCATCACCTCGGCTTGCGGCCCATAGAACTGATCTGCAGCTTCTTGCGTGGTATCCGCGATGAAGCCGTGGACGTTGATGCTCGTCTTCAGCTTCGACGGATCCTGCCCCGAGCGGCGCGCAGCTTCGCGGTAGAGCTGGAAGAGCGGCGCAAAGCGTGCCGGTTCGCCGCCGATGATCGCCAGCGCCATCGGCACACCGAGCGCACCGGCACGCGCAACCGACTGCGGCGTGCCGCCGACCGCGATCCAGAGCGGCAGCGGGTCCTGCAACGGGCGCGGATAAACGCCGCGATCGTTGATCGGAGATCTCAGCGCACCCGACCAGGTGACCCTTTCACTATCGCGCAGCGCCAAAAGCAGATCGAGCTTTTCGGAGAAAAGCTGGTCGTAATCGTCGAGCGACTGGCCGAAGAGCGGGAATGATTCGATGAAGGAGCCACGTCCCGCCATGATCTCGGCGCGTCCGTTCGACAGGAGGTCGAGGGTGGCGAATTGCTGGAAGACGCGGACGGGATCGTCGGAGCTCAACACCGTCACCGCGCTTGTCAGCCGGATGCGGCTGGTGCGCGCGGCAGCCGCCGCGAGGATCACTGCGGGTGCCGACGCCGCATAGTCCGGCCGGTGATGCTCGCCGAGGCCGAAAACGTCGAGGCCCACCTGATCGGCAAGCTCGATCTCCTCCAGGAGATCGGCAAGACGCCGGCGCCCCTCGGCTCCCTTGTCGGCTGCATTCGGATCGACGTCGGCGAATGTATAGAGTCCGAGTTCCATGGCTGGCTTCCTGCGAGATCTAGCGTTGCGCTAGAGATAATCGGCGCAGGACCAGGCCGCAAATGCGCCTTTGGGAAACGCACTGTTTCCGGCCGACGTCCATCGGAGTCAGGCGCTCTTCGGCTTCCCTCGCGAACGGGCGCTTGTGCGTGCTGACGTATTCAGCGCCACCGCGGCACGAATGAGCGCGATGAACGCCTCTTCGTCGATCTCCTCGCCCTCATGAAAATCGATGGCACGCCGCGTATTGCCTTCCAGGCTGGAGTTGAAAAGGCCTGAAGGGTCTTCCAGCGAGGCACCTTTGGCGAAGGTCGTCTTCACGACCGCCTTGTAGACCTCGCCGGTGCAGATTATCCCGGCGTGTTCCCACACAGGGACGCCTCTCCACTTCACTTCCTCGATCACTTCCGGGTCGGCCTGCCGGATGAGTTTCCGGATCCGGGCGAGCGTCTCGCCGCGCCAATCGTCAAGCGCATCGATTTTCGCATCGATCAGTTTGGAGGGAGACGCTTCTTCTCCGTTCGAACCGCTGGTCCTGTTGTCCATTGCCGTCACTTTCCTGATGGTCGCTCACATACGTTCGCCGGGCAATCGGCTGGCCTGCCTGACCCAGGCGGAGAATTGAGCTTCGTCGAGCTGGCCCTCGTAAATGTCGAGGTAACGTACTTCCGGATATTTGGACTTGCCGGCCGGGACTGGATCGAGCGCAGCGCCGCGGAAGAACGTCACCTTGATGTATTTGGTGAAGCAATGAAAGCTGAGGAACCAGGCATCGTCTTCGACGCCGTAGAAAGGCGAGTTCCACTTGACCGCCTTGTGCACGCCGGGAACGGCCTCCACAATCAGAGCATCGAGGCGGCGCCCGACATCGCTCTTCCAGCCCGGCATGGCCGTGATGTAGGCCTGCACGGGGGCGTCGCCATAGCCCTTCGCGATCTGCGGGTTGCCGCCCGAGAGCAGGGTCGGCTGTCCCGAGGCCGGCTTGGCGGCCGCCTTCTTTGCAACATTCTCGCTCTTCACCGGGGTCTTGCTGGCCATCTCTTCACCTCACTGCGCCGCGGGCCTGCCGCTGCGCCACCTCGCGGCATAGGGTAGCACGAACATATAGAGGCCGGTGAAAAGCAGCAGGAAGAGCGGGAGCAGCGGGGAATAGACCACCCATGCAGGAGGTTCTCCCAATCCCATGGCGGCGAAGTTGGCGATGACGGTTACCGTGAAGACGATGGATAACCACCGGTGGATCTGACGTATCCAGGCGTTCCAATCCATTGAATGATCTCCCATTGACATGAAGCGAGCCCGCCCCGACCGGCCCGGCAGGCGGGTTTCAGTTCAAACCCGCGAGAACGCGCTCCAGATTTTCGAAGAACTGCTGCCATCCGGCCTTGGCGCCGCCATAGGCCTGTCGCTGATCCGGCCGGAATCCAACCTGCTCCATGCGCAACTGGGTTCCGGTGCTTGTCGGGACGAGGGTGAAGGTCACCACGCTCTTCAAGTCGTAGGCCGGATCCTCATGGGCGAAATTCCAGGCGTAGCTCAGTCTTTTGTTCAGCTCCACGACGAGGACCTCGCAGTCCAACACGCCACCCCACTCACCGCGCAGGTTGAAACGGTGCCCGACGACAGGACTGAAGTCGTTCTTCATCAGCCACTCCTCCATCAGGTGTGGTTGGGTGAGCGCGCGCCAGATCTTCTCCGGCGGATGAGCGATCTCCCGCTCGACGACGACGGAACGTGTTTCGTTCATTGGTCCATCCTTTTCAGTAGATCTTCGAGATCGTCGAAGCGGCTCTGCCAGAACCCGGCCATCTCACGCGTCCAGTCGACCAGCGGCGCGAGCGCACCGAGTTGCGCGCTATAATAGGTGTGGCGGCCTTCGTGGCGGTCGCGCACCAATCCAGCCTGCTTCAGGACGCCGAGATGCTTGGAGACGACCGGCTGCGAGACACCGGCGCGAGCCGTCAGAGCCCCGACCGTCCTCTCCCCTTCGCGGCACAGCCGCTCGAAGAGAGCCCGCCGAGTCGGATCGGCAAGCGTTCTGAAGAGCATGTCGTGCGCGTCGGACATTTGGGACATATACCCGGTTGACTATGGGTTGATGTATAGTCAACGAGCTATGAATCAGTCAAGGGGAAACTTGGGTGGACATGACGACGCGCAAAGGTCGCGGACGGCAGCACGCGCAGAGCGCGGGCTCCCATATATTTCCATGGATATGGGTCCGGGCGTGTGTTTCCTTCCCTTATCCCTGTGCTTGTCACAGGAATGAGGATCGTTGGGAAGGGCTTCTGCCGCAGCGCTGAAGCGCAACGTGGAAGGTTCAACACTCAGGCAGCAATCAACGTCCGCTTGACTGCGCTGCGCCAGCCCTTGAGCTTCACCTTGCGCGTGGCCTCGTCCATATGCGGCTCGAAGCGGCGGTCGCGGGCCCAGGACTTGGCGAACGCCTCCTGGTTTGGCCAGACGCCGGCGCGGCTGCCGGCAAGCCAGGCGACGCCGAGCGCGGTGGTTTCGAGGATGACCGGGCGGTCGACCGGAGCGTCGAGCAGGTCCGACAGGCGCTGCATCGTCCAGTCTGAGGCGACCATGCCGCCATCGACGCGCAGGACCGTGTCATTGCCGTTGCGGCGCCAATCCTTGTGCATGGCCTCGAGCAGGTCGCGGGTCTGGTAGCAGACGGCCTCGAGTGCCGCCCGCGCGAACTCTGCCGGGCCGGTATTGCGCGTCATGCCGAAGATCGCGCCCCGCGCATCCGGATCCCAATGGGGCGCTCCGAGGCCGGTGAAGGCCGGCACGAGATAGACCTCCTGCGAGGGATCGGCGCTCTCGGCGAGCGAGCCCGTATCGGGCGCCGCCTTGATCACCTTGAGCCCGTCGCGCAACCATTGCACGGCAGCACCGGCCACGAAGATCGAGCCTTCGAGCGCATAGGTCGTTTCGCCGTCGAAGCGGTAGGCAATGGTGGTCAGAAGGCGGTTCTTCGAGCGGACCATGTCCTTGCCGGTGTTGAGCAAGGCGAAGCAGCCCGTACCGTAGGTCGATTTCAGCATGCCCGGCTTGAAACAGGCTTGACCGATCGTTGCCGCCTGCTGGTCGCCGGCAACGCCGAGGATCGGGATCGCCGCGCCGAAGAGAGACGGATCCGTGACGCCGAAGTCGGCCGCGCAGTCCTTCACTTCCGGCAGCATCTCCTTCGGCACGCGCAGGATCTCGGTGAGCTCGTCGTCCCAGGCATTCTCGGCGATATTGTATAGGAGGGTGCGCGAGGCATTCGTCGCGTCGGTGCAGAAGCACTTGCCGCCCGTCAGCCGCCAGATCAGGAAGGTGTCGATGGTGCCGAAGCAGAGTTCGCCTTTGGCTGCGCGCGCCTGCGCGCCCTTCACATTGGAAAGCAGCCAGTTGAGCTTCGTTCCCGAAAAATAGGGATCGAGCAGCAGACCGGTCTTCTTCACGAAGGTCTTTTCCAGTCCCTTCTTCTTGAGCTTGTCGCAGAAGGCGGCAGTGCGGCGGTCCTGCCAGACGATGGCATTGTGGATCGGCTTGCCGGTCTCGCGATCCCAGACGACAACCGTCTCCCGCTGGTTGGTGATGCCGATCGCGGCAATATCGTTCGCGGTGATGCCGGACTTCTCGATCGCTTCCTTGACCGTGCTGACGACCGTCTGCCAGATCTCCTCCGGATCGTGCTCCACCCAGCCTGACTTCGGAAAGTGCTGCTTGAACTCTTTCTGCCCGACGCCCGCGATTTTCTGGTTGCCGTCGAAAACGATCGCGCGCGTGGACGTCGTGCCCTGATCGATCGCGAGAATATATCCGCCCATATGCCCCTCCTCGGCACGCGATTGAAAGGACCGACCGGAATGCGAGCGGAAGCCCGCATACGCTTTCCTCACTCCGCCCCTCTCGCCCTTCCTCGAGGGCGACATTCGAACGACTTCAATACGATAGAAAAACGAATGTCAAACGAAAACAAAACGCAATTTTCGCTAGGCGCTCCCGCGGATACGGACTCTGCTTTGCCGGGCGGAAAAACACAATTGTCACTGCCGCGCATTTGCGCGTAGGCTGACGCTGTTGCGTCGCAAAAGACCTGTGCGGCATCAGGACGGAGAGAGCGGGAATGACCAAGACTGCGGTGATAACGGGTTCCACGAGCGGCATCGGATTGGCGATCGCCCGGACCCTGGCGAAGACCGGTGCCAATATCGTCCTGAACGGCTTCGGTGCGCCGGACGAGATCAGGACCGTCACGGACGAAGTCGCAGGCCTGAGCTCCGGTACGGTGCTTCATCACCCGGCCGACATGACCAAGCCCTCCGAAATCGCCGGCATGATGGCGATGGTTGCCGATCGCTTCGGCGGCGCCGATATCCTCGTCAACAATGCCGGCGTGCAGTTCGTTGAAAAGATCGAGGATTTTCCGGTCGAGCAATGGGACCGGATCATCGCCGTCAATCTCTCCGCTTCCTTTCACACCATTCGTGGCGCCATTCCGCCGATGAAGAAGAAGGGCTGGGGCCGGATCATCAATATCGCGTCCGCTCATGGCCTCGTGGCCTCCCCCTTCAAGTCCGCCTATGTCGCCGCCAAGCATGGTATCATGGGGTTGACGAAGACCGTGGCGCTGGAGGTGGCGGAGAGCGGTATCACCGTGAACTCGATCTGCCCCGGCTACGTTCTGACGCCGCTCGTCGAAAAGCAGATACCGGATCAGGCGAGAACGCGCGGCATCACCGAGGAGCAGGTGATCAACGAGGTGATGCTCAAGGGACAGCCGACGAAAAAGTTCATCACCGTCGAACAGGTTGCCTCCCTGGCGCTTTATCTTGCAGGCGACGATGCCGCCCAGATCACCGGGACGCATGTCTCGATGGATGGCGGCTGGACGGCGCAGTAGCCGACGACTGAGGGAGAAGCCGGTTGAGGGACAAGGAAGTGGCATGGCACAGGCATCCGACAGCATCCGCTTCATCCTGAACGACTCCGAGATCGCCCTTTCCGACGTCGCGCCGACCTCGACGCTGCTCGATTTCCTGAGGCTGGAGCGCCGCCTCACCGGCACCAAGGAAGGCTGCGCGGAAGGCGACTGCGGCGCCTGCACGGTGCTCGTGGGCCGGCTCGCCGAGGATGCCAGCGGAGCGAAAAAACTCGTCTATGAAAGCGTCAACGCCTGCATCCGCTTCACAGGCTCGCTGAATGCCACCCATGTGGTGACGGTCGAGCACCTGGCTGCCGCAGACGGCACATTGCATCCGGTGCAGCAGGCACTGGTGGATTTTCACGGCTCCCAATGCGGCTTCTGCACTCCGGGGATCGTGATGTCGCTTTACGGGCTCTGGCTTGCCGATGAAAACCCGAGCCGCGCGGCGATAGAAAAGGCGCTGCAGGGCAATCTCTGTCGCTGCACCGGCTACGAACCGATCGTGCGCGCGGCGGAGGCTGCGGCCGCGGAGCGCCCGGCCGCTCTCATCGACCCGGTCACCCGCACGCGGGAAGCGGTTACGGCGCGCCTTCATGCGATGGGGCAGACGGAGACGATCGTTGTCCGCAGCGGCGCGGACTGTCTGATCGTACCCGTCGACGCTGCGGACCTGGCAGGTGTTCTCGCTGATCATCCAGGCGCGACGATCGTCGCCGGTTGCACCGATGTCGGGCTCTGGGTGACGAAGCAGATGCGCTCGGTCAATCCGGTGGTCTTCATCAATGGCATTGCCGAACTGCAGCGGATCGAAAGCTCGACAGCAGGCCTGACGATCGGTGCAGGCGTCAGCTATACGGCGGCGCACGAGGCCCTGTCTTCAGCCTATCCGTCATTCGGCCGGCTGCTCGACCGCATCGGCGGCGACCAGGTGCGCAACATGGGCACGATCGGCGGCAATATCGCCAATGGCTCGCCGATCGGCGACAGCCCGCCGCCCCTGATCGTTCTCGGCGCGACGGTTACCCTGCGCTCGAAGGACGGCCAGCGGACGCTGCCGCTCGAGGATTTCTTCATCGCCTATGGCAAGCAGGATCGCAGGCCCGGTGAATTCGTCGAGAGCCTCTTCGTCCCGGCTCTGCCCGCGGACGAGCGCTTTGCCGCCTACAAGATCTCGAAGCGCCGCGACGAGGACATTTCCGCCCTGCTCGGCGCCTTCCGCATCTCGCTTGACGGCGACCGGGTGAAAACCGCACGGATAGCCTTCGGCGGTATGGCGGCAACTCCAAAGCGGGCGAAGACCGTCGAAGCAGCGCTGATCGGTCAGGCCTGGACGGAGGAGACGGTCCGTACTGCGCAGGCCGCCTTCGAGACCGACTATCAGCCGATCACCGACTGGCGGGCCACCGGTGCCTATCGCATGCTTGCGGCAAAAAACCTGCTGATGCGCTTCTTCCTCGAGAGCATCGGAGAGACGGTGCAGTTGCAGCGGTTCGAGGAAGTGGCATGAGCACCTGTCGCGATATTGGCGGATCGGAATTGCCCCTGACCGGTTGGCTTGCGGGAAGAGGGGACGAGTACGCCGCTTCCTTCCTCCCAGTCGACGAACGGGCTCGCAGAGAGGACGAGCGCGCACCGCTTATCCCTTCGCCCCGCCTGCGGGGAGGAGGTGCCGGCAGGCGGATGAGGGGCAAATTCCTCGTCAGGAGGCTCCGGCATGGATAAGTCCACCCTGGAAAGCCGCGCCACAATCACCGGACCGATGCACGCACCGCTCCGTCACGACAGCGCCCACAAGCATGTGGCGGGCACCGCCGATTATATCGACGATATGCCGGAACCCGCCGGCACCCTGCATGGCGCGCTCGGCCTCACGGACCGGGCGCATGCGGAAATCCTGGAGATGGACCTCGCCGCCGTCGCCGCCGTGCCCGGCGTCGTCTGCGTGCTCACGGCCAGGGACATGCCGCATTCCAACGACATCAGCCCCACCCATCTGCACGACGAGCCGGTGCTTGCCGACGGGCGGGTGGAGTTCCATGGCCAGCCGGCCTTCGCGGTCATCGCCGAAACGCGCGACGTCGCCCGCCGCGCCGCGCGGCTCGCCAGGATGACCTATCGTGACTTCCTGCCGGCGATCGATGTCATCGATGCCGTGGCAACCGGCGGCGAGCTGGTGACCCCGCCGCTGACGCTCGAGCGCGGCGACGCCGAAGGCGAGCTCGAGCGGGCGCCTCGCCGCATCCAGGGGCACATGCGAATCGGTGGCCAGGAGCACTTCTATCTGGAAGGCCATATCGCGCTCGCGATTCCCGGCGAGGATGACGAAATGACCGTCTGGGTATCGACGCAGCATCCGAGCGAAGTCCAGCGTATGGTCGCGCAGGTGCTCGGCGTTCCCTCCAACGCCATCACGGTGAATGTCCGCCGCATGGGCGGCGGCTTCGGCGGCAAGGAAACGCAGGGCAACCAGTTTGCGGCACTCGCCGCCGTCGCCGCGCGCAAGCTTCGCCGCGCCGTCAAGTTCCGCCCGGACCGGGACGACGACATGACCGCCACCGGCAAGCGGCACGATTTCCTGGTAAATTACGATGTCGGCTTCGACGAGGAGGGACGCATCCGGGCGGTCCAGGCGAATTATGCCGCGCGATGCGGTTTCTCCGCCGATCTCTCCGGCCCGGTCACCGACCGCGCCCTTTTCCATGCGGACAACGCCTACTTCTATCCGCATGTGAAGCTCACCTCTCAACCGCTTAAGACCAATACGGTTTCCAACACGGCCTTTCGCGGCTTCGGCGGGCCGCAGGGCATGCTCGGCGGCGAGCGGATCATCGAGGAGATCGCTTACGCGCTCGGGAAGGACCCGCTCGAAATCCGCAAGCTGAACTTCTATGGCGACGCGCATTCCGGCCGCAACGTCACGCCCTATCACCAGAAGATCGAAGACAACATCATCGGCCGGATCGTCGATGAGTTGGAAGCGAGCGCCGACTATCAGGCGCGCCGGGCGGCGATCATCGAATTCAACAGGTCGAGCCGGGTGATCCGCAAGGGGATTGCATTGACGCCGGTGAAGTTCGGCATCTCCTTCACCCTCACCCACCTCAACCAGGCCGGCGCCCTCGTCCACATCTACACGGACGGCTCGGTTCACCTCAACCACGGCGGCACCGAGATGGGCCAGGGCGTCTATACGAAAGTGGCGCAGGTCCTTGCAGACAGTTTCCAGATCGATATCGACCGGGTGAAAATAACCGCGACGACGACCGGCAAGGTGCCGAATACGTCTGCGACAGCCGCCTCCTCCGGCTCCGACCTCAACGGCATGGCCGCCTTCGATGCCGCGCGTCAGATCAAGGAGCGGCTCGTCGCCTTTGCGGCCGAGCGTTGGCAGACGACGGCCGAGAACGTCACCTTCATGGCCAATCATGTCCGGATCGGCGACGATCTCGTGCCCTTTGCGCAGTTCGTGCAGGAGGCCTACGGTGCACGTGTCCAGCTCTCCGCCGCCGGCTTCTATGCGACGCCTGGCATCCATTGGGATCGGGCCGCCGGCCGCGGCACGCCCTTCTACTACTTTGCCTATGGCGCGGCCGTTTCCGAGGTCTCGATCGATACGCTGACAGGCGAATACATGGTCGATCGCGTCGACGTGCTGCACGACGTCGGCCGTTCCCTCAACCCGGCGATCGATCTCGGCCAGATCGAGGGCGGCTTCGTTCAGGGCATGGGCTGGCTCACGACGGAAGAGCTCTGGTGGGATGAGAAGGGGCGCCTGAGGACGCATGCGCCCTCGACCTACAAGATACCCCTTGCCTCGGATCGGCCGAAGATCTTCAACGTGCGCCTGGCCGAATGGTCGGAAAACGCCGAAGAGACGATCGGCAGATCGAAGGCCGTGGGAGAGCCGCCCCTCATGCTGCCGATTTCGGTGGTCGAGGCCCTGTCGATGGCCGTCGCCAGCGTCGCCGGCTATCGCGAGTGCCCCCGGCTCGATACGCCGGCAACGCCCGAACGTGTCCTGATGGCGGTGGAACGGCTTAGAGCGGGATGAGGAAAAGTGTGCGCGGTTTTCCGCCCGCATCCGGGCTAGGGCCCGTTGAGATTCATCTTGAGTTTATGACGGCTGCTGCGAGATGGAAGACTGCAATCTCTCCTCACCCTCATCTCTGTGCTCGTCACAGATGAGAGCAGCGCCGCGTCTGCGGCGCGGGATGAGTTCTTTCAGCCCAAGGACTTGGTCTGGCTGGATCCCTGTGACGAGCACAGGGATGAGGAGATCAAACAAGCCACAGCGGGTATCCCGAATCTCAACAGGCCTTGAACTGTAGCGAACAGTTCGAATGAACAGCCCCTCTACCGCAGCATGTCGTCGTCCTGCCGTGCCATGCGGCCGTCGAGTAACCCCAAGTCCTTTTTCATGTATTCGGATGTGGATTCAAGGTCGAGGCTTAAGCTCCGGCCTCTTATGCGGCGCAGTGCCGAAGCGGCAAACCGGATGATCCCGTTCACTGGGAGAATCGGCTTTCTTTCAGTATATTCCAATGTATCGCAAGACATCTGAACACCTTTGGCAAGCGGTGAAGTTGACTTGCAGCATGCCCCGATAGATGCTCGGATTCCAATCGAACATCCGTCTGTATGCATCAAGAGAACTTATCCATGAAGATGTCGAAGCAGTTCCCGCTGAATGCGCTGAGGGTCTTCGAAGCCGCAGCCCGGCTCGGCAGCTTCACCAAGGCCGGCAACGAGCTCGGCATGACCCAGACGGCCGTCAGCTACCAGATCAAACTCATCGAAGAGAGCGTCGGCGAGCCGCTGTTCCTGAGGCGTCCCCGCCAGATTGCACTGACCGAAGTCGGCCAACGTCTGGCGCCGAAGGTGACGGAAGCCTTCGAACTGATGCAGGAGGCGGTCGCCTCCGCGCGCGGCGATGCAGCGTCCACCCTGCTCATCAGTTCGACCGCGACCTTCGCCTCGCAATGGCTCGCCCGCCATATCGGCACGTTCCAACTCGCCCAGCCCAACATGGCCGTCCGGCTGTCGGCGAATGATGCGATGATCGATTTCAGCAAAGAGGCAGTGGACGTGGCAATCCGGTCCGGGTTGGGCGTTTGGCCGGGTCTCGTCAGCCATCGACTGATGAAAGTAGAATTTACGCCAATGCTCAGTCCCGCGCTCGCCTCGACGATCGGCGGCGTGAATGAACCGCGGGACCTCCTGAAGCTCCGCATCATCGACCCTCAAGACCGCTGGTGGCCGCTGTGGTTTCGCGCTGCCGGCGTCCGCGACGCGGACCTCGACGGTCGGGTTCCGACACGGCTCGGCGCCCAGTCCTTCGAGGCAGGCGCCGCAATCGCCGGGCAAGGCGTTGCGATCCTCACTCCTCAATTCTATACCGATGACGTCGCGCTCGGTCGGCTTTATCAACCCTTCGATTTGCGCGGCAGCGATGGCCACGACTATTGGCTGGTCTATCCGCATGCCCGACGCAACGTCCCGAAGATCCGCAATTTTCGCGACTGGATTCTTTCAGAGTTCAATCAGGATTGCGGCGCCTAAGCCTGTAGCGTGGATTGCCGAGAACGCCCCTTTCCCGTTTCGGCTTTTTCTCGCAAGCTGCGTCAACGGAGAGAACGAGGGGATCCGAATGTATGAATTCGCCATTGTCTGGGAATGGCTGGCCTTCGCCGTACGCTGGCTGCATGTGGTCACCGCCATCGCCTGGATCGGCTCGTCCTTCTATTTCATCGCGCTCGATCTCGGTCTCGTAAAACGCGACCATCTGCCCCCGGGCGCCTATGGCGAGGAATGGCAGGTCCATGGCGGGGGTTTCTATCACATCCAGAAATATCTGGTGGCGCCAGCCGCCATGCCGGAGCACCTCACCTGGTTCAAGTGGGAGTCCTACGCGACCTGGCTCTCGGGCTTCGCCATGCTCTGCATCGTCTATTATGGCGGCGCCGACCTCTTTCTCATAGACCGGCATGTCCTGGACATTTCGGCGACGACCGCGATCCTGATCTCGCTTGCCTCGCTCGGTCTCGGCTGGGTCCTCTATGACCTTCTCTGCAAGTCACCGATCGGGAAAAGCACCTGGGGACTGATGGCGCTGCTCTATCTGGTACTGGTCGCCATGGCCTGGGGCTATACCCAGGTCTTCACCGGCCGCGCCGCCTTCCTGCATCTCGGCGCCTTCACCGCCACGATCATGTCGGCCAACGTCTTCCTGATCATCATCCCCAACCAGAAGATCGTCGTCGCCGACCTGATCGCCGGCCGCATGCCGGATCCAAGGCTCGGCGCCCAGGCGAAGCAGCGCTCGCTGCACAACAACTACCTGACGCTGCCCGTCATCTTCTTCATGCTCTCGAACCATTATCCGCTCGCCTTCGCGACGGCCTTCAACTGGATCATCGCAGCGCTCGTCTTCCTGATGGGCGTTACGATCCGTCATTGGTTCAACACCACGCATGCGCGCAAGGGCAGGCCCACCTGGACCTGGCTTGTCACCACGCTCCTGTTCATCCTGATCATGTGGCTCTCGACCGCGCCGAAAATACTGACGGGAGAAGAACGGGCCGACACGGCACCGGCCTTCCGGCGCTTTGCCGAAAACGCGCATTTTCCCGCAATCAAGGAGACGATCTCGACGCGCTGCAGCATGTGCCACGCGGCCGAGCCGGTCTATGAAGGAATTGTGCGGGCTCCGAACGGCGTCACGCTCGAAAGCGACGCCGAGATTGCTGCCCGCGCGCGGGAAATCTATATCCAGGCGGGGCGCAGCCATGCCATGCCGCCCGGCAACATAAGCGACATGACGGCGGAAGAGCGCAGGCTGGTGACGGCCTGGTTCGAAAGCGCCGTCGGGGAGACACGATGACATCCACCCTCATTCGCGGCCGCCTGCTGAGCTTCCATCGCGAACCTCAAGGTATCGACGACAGTGCTGCCTATGCCTACGAAAGCGACGGCGCGCTTCTCGTCGAGAACGGGGTGATCAAGGCATCCGGCTCCTATGCAGCGGTCAAGGCGGCAGCGCCTGAGGAGGTCCCCGAGATCGACCACCGCCCGCACCTGATCGTGCCGGGCCTCATCGACACGCATCTGCATTTTCCGCAGATGCAGGTGATGGCCTCCTACGCGGCCGATCTGCTCGAATGGCTGAACACCTACACCTTTCCCGAGGAATGCCGTTTCGTCGAGACGGCGCATGCGGAGCGGATCGCCCGCCATTTCTTCGACGAGATGATCCGCCACGGCACGACGACGGCGACGGCCTACTGTTCGGTGCACAAGACCTCCGCCGACGCCTTCTTCGCCGAGAGCCTGAAGCGCGGCATGTGCATGGTCGCAGGCAAGGTGATGATGGACCGCAATGCGCCGCAGGGCCTGCTCGACACGCCGGAGATGAGCTATGACGAGACCCGCGCCGTCATCGCCGACTGGCACGGCAAAGGCCGCAACCATGTGGCTATCACCCCCCGTTTCGCCATCACTTCCACGCCGGAGCAGATGGAGGTCGCGAAATCTCTCGTCGGCGAATTTCCCGACCTGCATGTGCAAACGCATCTCTCCGAGAACCGTGACGAAATCGCCTACACCTCGGAACTCTATCCGGAGGCGACCGACTATACCGACGTCTACGCCCGCTACGGGCTGCTGGGTCCGAAAAGCCTGTTCGGACATTGCATCCACCTCTCCGAGCGCGAGGCGGATGCGATGAGCGAGACCGGCTCGGTCGCCGTCTTCTGCCCGACGTCCAATCTCTTCCTCGGCTCCGGCCTTTTTCCCCTGCGGGCGCTCAAGCGCCGGCAAAAACCGGTGCGCGTTTCCGTCGCCTCGGACATCGGCGGCGGCACCAGCTACTCGATGCTTAAGACGCTCGACGAGGCCTACAAGATCCTGCAGTTGCAGGGCGAAAGGCTGAACCCCTTCGACAGCTTCTACATGATGACCCGCGGCAATGCCGAGGCGCTGTCTCTCGCCGACCGTATCGGCACGCTGGAGCCCGGCACCGATGCGGACATTGCGGTACTCGACATGGCGGCAACGCCTGCAATGGCGCTCAGAGCCGAAGTGGTCAATTCGCTGGCCGACGAACTCTTTCTCCTGCAGACGATGGGCGACGACCGCGCCGTCGTCGAGACCTACGTCGCCGGCAAGCCCTGCAAATCAACCCTTGGCGCAGCCTGAGCAGAGATGAAAACGAGAGGTAAGATTTTTTGACCTCTCGCTTTCTGCAACTATTACAAGCTCTCCGAAATCATGATAAGGGCTCGGCTGTCATTCACTCGATGAGGCCGATCCATGACGCAGATTCTCGAAATACGGGACCTGAAGGCCCTGGCCAGACGGCGCGTGCCGAAGCTTTTCTTCGATTATGCGGACAGCGGCGCATGGACGGAGGGAACCTACCGCGCCAACGAGGAGGATTTCGCCGGGATCAAGCTGCGCCAGCGGGTGCTGGTCGACATGTCCGACCGGTCGCTCGAAACGACGATGATCGGACAGAAGGTCTCGATGCCGGTCGCGCTCGCCCCCACCGGCCTGACGGGCATGCAGCATGCCGACGGCGAGATGCTGGCGGCTCAGGCGGCCGAGGCGTTCGGCGTTCCCTTCACGCTCTCGACCATGAGCATCTGCTCGATCGAGGACGTCGCCTCGGTGACGACGAAGCCGTTCTGGTTCCAGCTCTATGTCATGCGCGAGCGCGAGTTCGTGCTCGATCTGATCGACCGGGCCAAGGCCGCGAAGTGTTCCGCGCTCGTCCTGACGCTCGACCTGCAGATCCTCGGCCAGCGCCATAAGGACCTTCGCAACGGCCTGTCCGCGCCGCCGCGACTGACGCCGAAACACCTCTGGATGATGGCGACGCGGCCCGGCTGGTGCATGAAGATGCTCGGCACCAACCGCCGCACCTTCCGCAACATCGTCGGCCACGCCAAGAGCGTCGCCGACCTCTCCTCGCTTCAGGCCTGGACGAACGAGCAGTTCGACCCGCAGCTTTCCTGGAAGGACGTCGAGTGGATCAAGGAGCGCTGGGGCGGTCCGCTGATCCTCAAGGGCATTCTCGATCCGGAAGACGCAAAAATGGCGGCGAAGACCGGCGCCGACGCAATCATCGTCTCGAACCACGGCGGCCGCCAGCTCGACGGCGCGCATTCCTCGATCAGCATGCTGCCGCGCATCGTCGAGGCCGTCGGCGACCAGATCGAGGTACACCTCGACGGCGGCATTCGTTCCGGCCAGGACGTCCTGAAGGCGATCGCGCTCGGTGCGAAAGGCACCTATATCGGCCGCCCCTTCCTCTACGGCCTCGGCGCGCTCGGCAAGGAAGGCGTGACACTCGCGCTCGACATCATCCGCAAGGAGATGGACACGACCATGGCGCTCTGCGGCAAACGCCGCATCACCGAGGTCGGCCGCGACATCATCGCCGAGTAGCAGGTGCAGGAAGCGTGTAGCGGTTTTCCATCGGAAGTGCGTAGCTTCAAAGGCTTAGAGCGGAACCGCCCGATCAGCAAACGGCAATATCATCAGAGAGCCTATGTCACCTGCCTTGACCTCGGGGAAGCCGGAGCCCCCTTCACCCGGGGCCGGTCGATGGCGTGACCCTCGAAAATCTCGGGTCCGAGCGCGGTAGCCGGTTACGGGCGATATTGGGCAGAGAGCCTTGAGAATGGTCGACACTCATGCGTGCTCCAATGCGAATGTCGCTGTTGCCTCGTCGGTGACGAGGACATTGACCAGGCCGGCGCGAAGCACGCCAAGGACGACGTTGAATTTTTCGCTACCGGCCGCGATGCCGATAGCCTTTCCACTCGTCTTCAGATCGGAAAGCGAAAGGCCGATCGTGCGGGCATCCAATTCCGCGTCGACGATCTCGCCATTGCCATCGATGAAACGGCCAAGGACATCGCCCACCGCACCTTTTGAAAGAAGCGTGGCCAGTTCGTCCCTCAAAATGTTGCCCGAGCGGACAAGGACCGATTCCTCGCTCAGGCTTCCGCAAGAAAAAATGAGAATTTGTGCCGACCGCGCCTTGGTCAGAACATCGGCGACGATCCGGTCGCGTTCGAGCACCTCACGGGTGACGCGCTGGCCGACAATTGCCGGCACTGGCAGCGGCACAAGGCGGGCACCTGCCTTGCGTGCGAAGATCCCGGCGACATCGTTATGATACGTGACGCCGGAAATGGGTGCGACCGTTCCATTGATCTGTACGACCTCGCCGCCATCGCTCCATTGAAGCGGAAGCCAATGGGCAACGGCGCCCATCGTACGCCCCCAGGAAACGCCCACGGTTGCGCCATTTGATTTGATAGAAGCAATGTACTGGCCGGCGGCTTGAGCGACGGTGTCCAAACTCTGCGCCTGTTCGCCGTCGCTGGAAACCACGACGGAATCGTTCAGGTTGAAGGTTTGTTGCAAGGCGGTTTCCAGGTCGGGGCGGCGCGGCGAGCGTGGAATGATTTCGATGCGCACGATGCCGAGGTCGCGCGCCTCCTGCAGGAGACGGCTAACCTGCCAGCGGTTCAACCCGGTCTCAGCAGCGATTTCCGACTGATTCAGTTCCTGCTGGTAGGTCATGCGCGCAACCTTGACCATCAGGTGCTCGCGGCTTTCGTCCATCGGCAGGCGATTGCTGACGCGTTCGCTTTCGTCTTTCATACTCTCTCCGTCCGTGTGCTTTCGACGTTACCGGAAAGCCTATGGAAGACGGGCGTCAGGACATCCGTTGCTTCGCGGTAGTCGGCAAGCATAGCGAGATATTGTCTATGACGATTGAAATCGGGCGTTCTTTTCACGACAGGCGCGCGCAACGCATGCGCCGCGGTCGTCAGGTCTGGAAACAGTCCAAGCGCCACCGTACAGGCGACGGCGCCGCCATGCAGCGACAGGTTGTCATCGAGCGCAAGCTCCACGGGCTTACCTATTGCATCGATGGTCGCCTCGAGCCAGAGACGGTTTTTCATGATGCCGCCAGACATGACGATCCGGTCGATCGCCACCCCTTGCTTTTCCAGATCGAAGACGACATTGGCCGCCCCGAGTGCGACCGCAGTCACAGCAGCACGGTAGATGCTGGCCCGGTCGTGAGACAGCGACAAACCCAAAAAGGCGCCCCGCAGCCGTGCATCCCGGTAGGGTGTACGGTTGCCCATCCAATAATCCAGCGCCAGGAGCCCGGTGGAATCCGGCTCGATTGCGTCAGCGGCCGCGCAAAGTGATCGGAAGCCGGCATCATCAAGCCCGAAGATGGTGTTGCTCAGCCACTGAAGAATGGAACCAGCCGAGACCTGGCCGCCCTCTATCATTCGCAAGCCGGGCGTCAAGGCGTTGGGGTAAGGACCCCAGACCCCGCGGATATTACGCCCGTCATCCGGTACCTGCGTGAGGTGGACATTCGATGTCCCGCCGATGAACAGCATGGAGCCTGGCGTCACCGCGTCGGCACCGAATGTTCCCATATGCGCGTCTATGCCACCCTGCACCACGACAGGATTACCCGGAATGCCAAGCGTACGTGCCATCTCGGGAAGCATGGGAGCGACGACGTCCCCGATGTCCACAATTCGCTGCGGAAGCTTGGCACCAAGGTCCGGCACGCCGAGCAGAGCATAGAGATCCTCGCAGAATTTGCGGTTCCGGCTATCGTAGTTCCACTTGCATGTGGCATTCATCAGAGAGCCGGACCATACACCGGTTAACCTGTGATTGACGAAATCCAGAGCCTCGCAAATGACTTCCGTGCGCGCCCAGAGGTCCGGCTTTCGGCGCGCGAACCACATGGCTTTCGGGACCAGCCACTCGACCGCATCCGAACCACCGCTGTCTGCGAGAATGGGGTGGTCCACGGTTTCAGTGAACGCGGCTTCGTCGGCCGCGCGTGCGTCCATCCAGAGGACGGCAGGGGCAATCGGCTTGCCAGACCGGTCGCAGAGTACAACCGTCGAGGCGAAGGTCGCTACACAAACCGCAGCGATATCGGGCGAACCCGCCTTTGCAACGACATCGGGGACGAGCGAGACGAGCGCGGTCATCCAGTCTTCAGGATTCTGCTCGGCGCGGTTGGGCGGAAGATGCTGCGTTCTGTAAGGCGCCTCGCCACGCGCAACGATGTGGTTCGTCTGCGTGTCGAAGATCGCTGCCCTCGCGCCGCCGGTTCCAAAATCCAGACTGAGAACTGCGACCATCCCTAACCTTGCCTCCCTGTTTGCCCCACCGTCTCCCGAACGATCAGGGGCGGAACAGCACTTTCGAGAAGTGCAGGTCCTTCGCCGCGAAGCGCTGAAAGATACCAGGCAGTTCGGCAAGGTCGAGATCATGCGAGATCATGAATTCCCACTTCAGTTCCCCGGTCGCGAATTTTTGGACGGTTGTCGTCCACTGCGGGCCGGGAAAAGGCGCACCGAAACTGTTCCACGAGCCGTGCAGTGAAACTTCCTGACGCAGGAATCTCTGGAACGTCGCGTTCGACAGCTTCACATCGGGGACAGGTATCCCGATAAACGTGACATGTCCGCCCGGCGCAGCCAGCATGACGGCAGCGTTGATCGTCGAATCGATACCGACGGCCTCGATCACAAGATCGGCTCGTTCCTTGTTGTCGGCAAAATCGGCAGACAGGATGCATAGATCGGCGCCCGCCTGACGCGCCAAGGCGAGTTTCTCTTCCGTGACATCGACGGCGATCACCCTCGAGGCCCCCATGATGCGCATCCACTGGATCGCGAACAGGCCGATCGGGCCGCACCCGACGACGGCCCCGGTCTGGCCGGCCGTTATACCGCCGCCCTTCCAGATGGCATGGAGAGCGATCGAGGCAGGGTCGGTCATGGCGATAGCCCTGGGATCGACGTGCTGCGGTGTCTTGATGAGATTTTCGACGGGGACGGCGACAAATTCCGCATAAGCGCCGTCGCGGCGGCTACCGAAGTAATCATAGTCGCGGCATCGGGAAAAATTGCCTGTCTTGCATTCTATGCATTGATTGCACGGCATCAGCGGCGCAATAGCGGTCAGCTCGCCGATTTCCCAGCCTTCGACGTTTTCACCGAGCGCATGGATATGGCCGGAAAACTCGTGGCCTGTGATGAGAGGCATCTTCCATGCGCCCTTGACCAGCATGCGGGGCAGATCCGACCCACACACGCCGACGGATGCGACGCGCAGCAGGACCTCTCCGGGGCCGGCCACCGGCTTTGGCCGCTTTTCAAGCCGTATATCGCCCGGGGCATGGAGCACGATGGCTCGCATGGCGTCTCCTGTTAGCATCTGCGTCATTTGGTTACCTTTGCTAGGACAGCTGTCGTGACAATTAATCACATGCGAGAATTTTCGCGACGTGGACCGGTCGAAGGGCGGCCTTCATGCCGCCCGTCTCATTAAGCTGGGCTCTGTAACTGTTACGTCGTTATCTGCCGGAGAATGATTTCATCGCTTCAGAGAGCCGGTGCTGTACTGCAACAGCATGGCAACGACGATGATCGCTCCCATATAAACCTGCTGGTGATAGCCGGGTACGCCTGCAAGGTTCATGATGTTGGTGATAATTCCCATGACCAAAGCGCCAAGCAGCGTGTTGATGACGCCGCCCTTCCCGCCCATCAGGCTCGCCCCGCCGATGACGACGGCGGCGATCACATTGAGTTCGGCCCCGATGCCGACCTGAGCAGAGCCGACGCCTGTGCGGCTCGCGGCGATGATACCTGCCAAACCGGCGAGCAAACCGGAGATCACATAGACGGCGACGATATAGCGCGGGACGGCGATACCGGAGAGTCGGACAGCCTCCTCGTTGGAACCGATTGCCGTAATGACGCGTCCGAACCGGGTGAAGTTGAGGACGACACCGCCGGCGATATAGATTGCGAACATCAAAATGACTGGTTGGGGAATGCCCAGCACGAAGCCGGAACCGAAACTGCTGAAAGCTGCGCCCGCATCGCTGAGCGGAATTGGTCGCCCCTCGGAAATGATCAGGGAAAGGCCGCGCGCGACTGCCATCATGGCAAGCGACATGACAAAGGACGGCAGCCTGAGATACGCGATGAAACCGCCCGTTACCAGGCCGCAGGCAGCGCCGCACAACAAGACAAGAAAAATGGTGGCCCCGGTGCCATAGCCTAACATCGCGCAGAAGTAGCCCGTGAGTACGGAACCCAGGGCCATGACCGATCCAACCGAAAGGTCAATGCCGCGCGTCAGGATGACGAACAGCATGCCGACGGCCATGATGCCGGCTGTCGAGGCAACCTGCCGCAATACGTTGAGGAGGTTGCCGCGAGTGAGAAAACTGTCCGACCACCAGGTCGCTACGGCGACGAGCACGAGAAAGATCGCCAGGGTCCCGAAACGCTGAACGATGGAGTGATAGTCGACAAAACCCTTCTGTTCCTGCGGCATCACTGTGTCTGTTGTGTGGGTCATACCTGGCTGCCTTGGTTGCTCGCTCTGGCTCCGCCCATCATCGACAGGCCAAGCAGATTTTCTTCCGAGTAGTTGCTGGGTGTCAGTTCGCCTCGGATCTGCCCCTGGCCCATTGCCAGAACGCGATCGCAAAGACCAAAGAGTTCCTGATGTTCTGAGGAAATCACCAGAACTGCCTTGCCGTCTTCGGCGAGCTTGTTGATCAGAGCATAGATTTCGGCCTTCGCGCCGACATCGACGCCGCGTGTGGGTTCGTCCAGAATGATAACGTCGCCACCGGCGTGAAACCATTTCGCCAGCACGACCTTCTGCTGATTGCCGCCCGACAGACTGGAAACCGGTGCATCGATACTGGAAGCCTTGAGCCGCAAGCTCTTGCCAAGTGCGGTGACGTCGGTGCGCTCCAAGGCTGGCTTGAGGAAGCCCAAGGCATTCACGACCGACGACATCCTGGCCATCGTTGCATTGACGCGGATCGGCTTGTCGATGACGACGCCGTGCTCCTTGCGGTCTTCCGGGACGAGCCCGATACCGGCCTTCACCGCGTCTCTGGGCGATTTGAGTTTGAGGGCCTTCCCTTTGAGGCTGATCGTGCCGCTGTCCAGCGGATCAGCGCCGAAAATCGCGCGTGCGACTTCCGTGCGGCCTGATCCGATCAGGCCTCCAAGCCCGACGATCTCGCCGGCGCGGACAGAAAAGCTGACATCGCGAACCATCCGGCCCGCATTGAGTTTTTTCACGTTGAGCAGTTCGGCGCCGATGGTGCGCTGCGAGCGCTCCGGGAACATGTTGGCGATTGGCCGGCCGACCATCATGCGAATGATATCGTCGATCTTGACGTCCGTCGTCGCGACTGTTCCGACCGTCTCCCCATCCTTCATTACTGTCATTCGATCCGCGATATCGAACACTTCATCGAGGCGATGCGAAATATAGACGATGCCGACTCCACGATCGCGCAGGCCCCGGATGATCTGGTGCAGTTTCATCGCATCCTGAGCACCGAGCACTGCGGTCGGTTCGTCGAAGACGATGATCTTGATGTCCTGCGAAAGCGCCTTGGCGATCTCGACCACCTGCTGGTGGGCGACGGACAGGGTGCCGACAAGGCGCCCGGGATCGATATCGAAACCCAGACGGTCGATCAGCTGTTTTGCGCGTCTTCGCAGGCTGAATCGGGAAATAAGGGTCGGTAGCTCTCCGAGAAAAATGTTCTCTGCCACGCTGAGATCAGGGGCAAGGGCAAGCTCCTGGTGGATCACGACGATGCCAAGTGCGCGTGCGTCTCGAGGATCGCGAAGCTCGGTCCGCTTTCCATTAATGACGACCTCTCCCTGGCTGGGGATAATCTCGCCACCCAGAACGCGCATAAGGGTGGATTTTCCAGCACCGTTTTCGCCGAGAAGGGCATGAACCTCCCCCGGCCGCACGTCGAAATTCACGGACCGAAGCGCGTGAATGCCCCCGAAGGACTTGGAGATTGATTTCAGATTGGCAAGTTCGGTCACCATGGCCCTCCTAACAATGGCTGCAGACAACGAGGCAGGAGCCCCGTTGTCCAGTCCGCGGCGGCTTTGCAGCCTCCTGGGAGGAGCAGATCAGAAAACGGCGTCGGCGCGATAATATTTGTCGACGTTTTCTTTGGTGATGACGGCCGGTGTCGTCAGATTGAGCTTCGGGAAGTCGGCTGGCAGTTCGCCGTTGACTGCTTTGAGCCCGACATCGACCGCGGTACGCGCGACCAGGTCCGGGTCGTTAAGCCCGGTTGCCCCGTATTTGCCTTCTTTGATCAGTGCCAATGCTTCCTTCTGGCCGTCCGCAGCGGCAAGCGCGAGAACATCTGTCTTGCCTTGTGCCTCGAGAGCCTTCATGGCGCCAAGCACCATCGAGTCGTTTTCGCCAAGAACGACATTGGCGTCCGGATGCGCAGTCAGGAGGTCTTCCATCGCGGCGAGGCCACCTTCATGGGCCCAGCCACCCCAGCCCTGGCCCACGACTTCGAAACTGACCTTGCCGTCGTTGACCAATTGGCCTTCGACAAGGCCCTTGAAAACGCCGAGGCGCCGATCGCGGCCCACTTCGTTACCCTTGTCGCCCGATAGAAGGATGATCTTCATCGGCTTGCCCTTCATGGCATTGGCAAGCCATTGGCCGACAAGCACACCGTTCTGGTCATTGGAAGAGCGAACCTGGGTGACGACGTTGGCCTTCGTGTTGATGGAGGAGTCCATGACGACGACCTTCACGCCAGCTGCCGTTGCAGCGTCTGCGGCCGCGACAAGGCCTTCCGGATCGCGCGGGTTGAGGATCAACAGATTAACGCCGCGCGCCACCATGTCTTCCACGTCCGCGATCTGTTTGGTCATGTCGTTCTGGCCGTCGGCGCTGGTAACTTCACAACCGGCCTTTTTGGCCTGATCTTCCGCTGCCGCCACCTGAGCGGCGAAATAAGGTGCGCCAAGCGTGTACATGGCGATGCCAACCTTGCAGTCGGCGGCGTTTGCGATGCCAGCGGAAGCAACGCTCGCCATGAGGGCCAACATGCATCCTGCGATTGATTTCTTCATGGGTAACTCCTCCGATTTCCATGAGACAGGAAGCGGTTTCGGCTTCCATTCCGTAGTTTAATTACAGACTTCGACATTGGTCAAGCAAAATTAACCCCCATTTTTGATACTATACCACATAAGTGACAAATCGTGCGCTGCAACAAGGCGCGAATGCCCACGTTTCGCCTGCAGCAGGCGCTGGGGACTTGCGCTCGCAATTTTTTTTGGTAGTTTTGCTACGAAATTAGAGAACAGGAGAAAAGTGTTGATATTGTTTGAGCCGGGAGTCTGTCAGGTCGATGTTGCAACAGGCCAGTTGAAGGGCGCGACGAACCGCTATGTCAAAACCTTCCGGGATCTTGCAGGGCTGTATCGGGACGAGAGCGCATATCAAGCGCTTATCGAAACCCGCGGTGATGATGTCGCCTATGAGGTTACGGACTACAAGCCATCGGCCAATGGGGGTGACATCATCATCGGCGTCACGCGCATGGAGCCTGGGAAGATCGGTGACGAGTATTTCATGACGCGGGGCCACATCCATGCGAGGCCCAATCGGCCGGAAATGTATTATGGCGAGGCTGGGGTAGGCGTGATGCTGCTGGAATCGCCCCATGGCGAGATTCGCACGATCGAGATGCGCGCGAGGACTATGTGCTATGTGCCACCCTTTTGGATCCATCGTTCTGTCAACGTCGGCCTGGAACCACTTGTAATGACATTTTCCTATCCCGCGGATGCCGGTCAGGACTACGACGTCATTGCGAAGGCGGGGGGAATGCGGAGCCGTATTGTCGATGACGGGAACGGTGGATGGACCACAGTCGATAACGCCGGTTATTCAGGGAGACACCCATCGCTTGTAGAAGACATCATGTCGAGAGTTGACTGAAGACTGTCGGGGATCCTGTCTGGTGTTCCCCGTCACCGCTGGTTTGATCGCCTCATCCCTGTGCTCGTTGTCTAGCCCGGACACATGACTGACAGGTGTTCGGGGAGATGGCTGACACGCTCATAATGGCATGGGTTGGCTTCGAGAGGAGGTTGTCCATGCCGTGGAAAGAGGTGCCGGTCATGGGAGAGAGGCAGGAATTTGTGCGGCTGGCGCTGGTCCGCTGATCCTCAAGGGCATTCTCGATCCGGAAGACGCAAAAATGGCGGAGAAGACCGGCGCCGACGCAATCATCGTCTCGAACCACGGCGGCCGCCAGCTCGATGGCGCGCATTCCTCGATCAGCATGCTGCCGCGCATCGTCGAGGCCGTGGCGACCAGATCGAGGTACACCTCGACGGCGGCATTCGTTCCGACGTCCTGAAGGCGATCGCGCTCGGTGCCAAAGGCACCTATATCGGCCGCCCCTTCCTCCACGGCCTCGGCGCGCTCGGCAAGGAAGGCGTGACACTCGCGCTCGACATCATCCGCAAGGAGATGGACACGACCATGGCGCTCTGCGGCAAACGCCGCATCACCGAGGTCGCCCGCGACATCATTGCGGATTAGAGCACTTCAGGAAAGCGTGTAGCGGTTTTCCATCGGAAGTGCGTAGCTTCAAAGACTTAGAGCGGAACCGCACGTTCAGCAAACGGGCGAGAGGGTGAACACCCTCGCAATAGGCCGTCTACTGCATGTTTCCTTTAATCCTATCCGATTAAAGGGCAAAAACATGCAGCAGATCAAAGTACTACAGCGACCTTTGCGCGTCTGATAAGACGCGCGGCGCTGTAGTGCTTGCCGCGAGTGTCGCATCGCGGGACGCTGAAGACCGCGTGATCGAGAACGAGGTCCAATCGCTAAGGCAACCTATCCTGGAGAATAGATTTCCCCCCTCCGGGCGTTCTTATATTTTCCCTGCGTCACAACGCGCGAAAAACCAAAGCACCGCGACATTGGGGATCTCATGGGTAGCAGGACTGACAGTGTCGGCCATCACACGCGCATCCCCAATGATCCTGCGATTGTTGGCGGGGTCATATGTGAGCAGCGTCAGTCAACGAGCGCGCAATTATGAGCGCGCCTTGCTCCTGCAATTCCCGCGAGAGCGAGGCAGATGATTCAGCCGACGCGACCGCAGACGGCGTGCGGGTTGCCGATCACACACCTGCAACCGAGATGTCGCGCGTTCTGCGGACAGCACCTATTCATCTCGCGGCGGATCCCTCCGGCGGTGCAATTGCTCATTGGAACCATGGCCCCCTGCATGACGTCGTCGAGCCCATGACCGACCACGTCGTCATGGCTTACAACGGCACGATACAGCGCATGGAACGGCGGTCCGGAAGGTCGGTCGAGAGTGGCACGTTTCGTCGTGGGGTTGTGATAATCATCCCGGCTGGATCGAGCTCCCGCTGGGATATTCCGAAGCCGGTTGATGTCGTTCAGCTCTATCTCCCTCACACGACACTGACACGCATTGCCGAGGCAACCGATAGTTTCACGCCGACCGATCTTCTGGAGCGAACGGCGCATCCGGACCCCATTACATCTCGGTTGCTCCTGAGCGCAGCCGATGTCCTGGAAGGCAATAGGGCACTGGATACGCTTTTCAGGCAACAGCTGACTGATCTTCTGGCCACGCGCCTGCTGGCTGCACATACGGGCAAGGCGCCGAGCTATCAACCGGCGGTCGGCGGCCTAGCACCGAATGTGCTGCGCCGGGCCATCGATCGATTGCGGTCCGACGCCGATGCGGACGTCTCCCTCGCCGCCCTCGCAGCTGATTCCGGGCTGTCACGTTTTCATTTCTGTCGCGCTTTCAAGGAAAGCACGGGGCTCTCACCGCACAACTGGCTGCGTCAATATCGGCTTGAGCAAGCCATAAACATGCTGCGCAATCCTGCAAATTCGGTCGCCTCGGTCGCAGCCTCTCTCGGTTATAACTCGCAAACAGCATTTGCAGCTGCGTTCCGCAAATTGACCGGCGAAACACCGACCGAGTGGCGGCGCAGCCACGGCTGACGGTTAAGTTCCTCTCGTCCTCGTTTTACATTCCGAAACAGCGCGTTTTTCTACGATTCAATCGGCTCGACCGCGTGACGACTATGCCCGCACGCCCGCGGGTATGGCTCGGCCGCATTCCCGTTTTTCCTGCGCCTCCAGTCTCAACCACTCTTTCGAAAGCTGACCGACAGGGACCGGCCTATGTGCGTCGGCGCGATCGCTTAACCGCAATTGCGCTTTAATGGCGCCAATCCCTCTGGCGCAGCCGCAGTTCTGCTCCGCTAAACCATCGTTGCGCCCATGCCAATTGATCCTGGCGAAACACGGGATGGTCTGGGCTCGGACTGCGGGTCGATCGCGGTGCGGCGACCTGGAGTGGCCAGCATGGCCGATTTTAGCCACTGCCCCTTCACTTCGATGGGCGGCGTAAAACAAATATGTGCAAAGGATCAATGCAATGACCTCCATTACAACCAGCGACGGCGTTCAGATTTTCTACAAGGACTGGGGACCGAAGTCCGCGCAACCCATCGTCTTTCACCATGGCTGGCCGCTCAGCTCTGATGATTGGGATAATCAAATGCTCTTCTTCCTCGGCAGAGGCTTTCGCGTGATCGCTCACGATCGCCGCGGTCATGGCCGATCAAGCCAGGCGAGCGAGGGTCACGACATGGATCACTACGTCTCCGACGTCGCCGCACTGATCGACCACCTCGATCTTCGTAACGCGATCCATGTCGGTCACTCGACCGGCGGCGGTGAAGCCGCGCGGTATGTCGCGCGCTTTGGCAAGAACCGCGTTGCCAAACTCATTATGATTGCGGCAGTGCCGCCCTTGATGCTGAAGACCGCCGCCAATCCCGGCGGTCTACCGCTCGAAGTATTCGACGGACTACGCAGCCAACTGGCCGCCAATCGTTCGCAGTTCTATCGCGATTTTCCGAGTGGTCCATTCTACGGCTACAACCGCCCGGGTGCCGAACCTTCGCAAGCGGTCATCTCAAATTGGTGGCGTCAGGGCATGATGGGCGGCGCCAAAGCGCATTACGAAGGTATCAAGGCATTCTCGGAGACGGATTTCACCGAAGACCTGAAGAGCATCTCCGTGCCGACGTTGGTGTTGCATGGCGATGACGACCAGATCGTTCCGATCGGCACCTCCTCTCCGTTATCGGCGAAGCTGATTAAGGCCGCGACACTGAAGATCTACGAGAAGCTGCCGCATGGGCTGTGCACGACCCATGCAGATATCGTCAACGCCGACATACTGGCCTTCGTCAGGGCCTGAGCAACATCACTTCACCAACCCGCGCGCCATCGATCGTCTCCCATCCGGAGCGGCAACGGCGGCGCGCGCCCTTCGAAACCACAGGACACGGAGTAAACATTATGAGACTTGTGATTGTAGGCGCCGGTTTCGCCGGCATGTACGCCGCACTTTCCGCAGCCCGTCTGCGCGATATCGAAGGCGTCTCGCCCGAAGAGCTTGAAATCGCGCTGGTATCCCCGGAACCGACGCTTGTCATCCGCCCACGGCTTTACGAGCCGAACCCCGAGACCCTGACGGCGCCTTTGCAGAATGTATTTGACGCCGTCGATATCGCCTACGTGCAGGGTAGTGTTGAGGCGGTTGATACGAAGGCCGGCACCGTAGAGGTCGTCAACGCCGAGGGTGAACGAAAGACCCTTCAGTATCATCGCCTTGTGCTCGCCACCGGCAGCCGGTTGTTCCGTCCGAATATTCCGGGCCTCGCCGAATACGCCTTCAGCATCGACAATGTCGATGACGCCATTGCCCTCGATCGCCATCTCCACGAGCTTGCGAAGATGCCGGCCTCGGCCGCGCGTGACACCATCGTCGTTGCCGGCGCCGGCTTCACAGGTATCGAGGCGGCGACCGAGATGCCTTCGCGGCTGCGGACCCTATTCGACAAAACCGCCAATCCGCGCGTCATCATCATCGACCGCAGCAGCACGGTCGCCCCTGACATGGGTGAAGGCGCTCGCCCGATCATTGAGGACGCGCTGCGCAGGCTCGGCGTAGAGACGCGGCTCAACGCCGGAGTTTCATCGCTCGACAAGTCCGGAGTCACGCTGAGTACTGGCGAGCATATCGAAACCATGACGGTGATCTGGGCGGCAGGCATGCGGGCCAATCCGGTCACCACTAGAATTCCCGGCGAACGTGACAAGTTCGACCGGCTGCTGGTCGACGGCTGCCTGCGTGTACCGTCCGTGCCAGGCGTCTTCGCCACCGGGGATGCCGCGCGCGCTGCCTGCGACGACTGCGGCAACTACGCACTGATGTCGTGCCAGCACGCCACACGCATGGGCGCCTTCGCGGGCAACAATGCCGCTGCCGAACTGTTAGGCGTACCGCCACGGCAATATCATCAGAAAGCCTATGTCACCTGCCTTGACCTCGGCGATGCCGGAGCCCTCTTCACCCGGGGCTGGGATCGCGAGGTGGAGATGGTCGGCGAAAAAGCGAAGGCGACGAAGCAGGAGATCAACACTGTCTGGATCTATCCGCCGAAGCCCGAGCGTGCCGCGGCGCTGGCTTCCGCCGATCCGGAGCGCGTGACGGACCTCTGATCGCTTCAAGGCACGAACTGCGCTCTGAGCAAGAGCGCAGTTCGCCACATCCGGCCTGCTCATGAGGCACCCCGTCAATTCACAGATAAGCTTCTGTCCGGACCTTTGCGTGCACCACTGGCATCTCGATCCGTGGCATGCACGTACGACATCGCAGACAGGCCGGGGTTGGCGAAGGGACCGTCACGAAGTTACCCGCTCGAACCAGTCAAGATTGGCGCGTTAGAGAGCCCGACAATCGCCAGACCGCTTTTTTGCAGGTTGCACCGATGCTCACCAAACAGGCCATCCGCAGTGCATTTGCCGCGACGGCCTCCCAACATCGGTGACCTGCGTAGTTCGGCTGGACTTCCTGCACTAGACTAAGGCCTGTTGAGATTCATAGGTGAGGTCAAGCCGCTTGTTGTCTCCCCCCTTGTGGGGGAGATGGCCGGCAGGCCAGAGGGGGTTGAACGCCAAACTCTGCATGCCGCCGAAGACGATTTGCCGGGAGGATACCCTGCGGCATTCCGAAGATGCGGTCATACGACTGCGTCACGTAGTCCTGATGGGCGAGCGGGAGAGCAGACCCCCTCTGGCCTGCCGGCCATCTCCCCCACAAGGGGGGAGAATATTTGCGGCGGGCCCTCGCTTCCGCTTCTGCGTTCTGCCCGTGGCATCGTTTTGGGCATGCGAAGTCAAAACCGGTTATCTGCCCCAAGGCAATGGTCCCGTGAGAGATCAGTATATGCCCTGGTGTGCTTGTCACAGGGATGAGGAGATCAAACAAGCCGCGGCAGGAAATCCAAATCTCAACAAGGCCTTAGAGCGGGATGAGGAAAAGTGTGTGCGGTCTTCCGCCCGCATCCCGCGCATCAACTTCTTGGAACGATCACGTTCAATGTTTTTGGGTCGACCCGACCTAAAAACATCGTGATCTAGGGAATGATGGCGCTTTCCCCATGGCTAATATCCCGGCGAAATCTGCCTTGAATCCGATCTGCTCCCATTCGGGTATGATGCACGATATGCCACAGCATCCGGATAGTCAGCTGAGTCGCAAGCGAGATAGCTATTTCAACGATCCCTCACGTCCATCCAGTGCGCCTGAACCCACAGCTGGCTACGATCTTATGAGGCGGTGACCCGGACCGGCCGGGAGGAGAGCGTCGCCAGATATTGGCTGTCGGTCGGTGGAGGCATGAAAGCAAGGCTTTCAGCCGGTATAGCGAGCGAAAGCCCGTTTGCTTCGCATCGGTCATGAAGGAGGTCGACGATCTCATTCTTGGCAGGAGTTCGAATTGCGACGTTGTCTACGCGGAATTGAAGCTCGACTTCGATGGCGATGGCGTCGATTGCTTTCAGGGCGGCGACCGGCGGCGGGCTCTTATTGATCAGGACACTGGATTGCAGCGCGGACCGCATGATTTCCTCGACGACGCGCGGCCTTTGCGTTGCCGCGACGCGCACACGTAACGTGATCAGGTGCGTCTCGTCGGGGCGGCTGAGATTTGTCATGCCCTGCTTTGCCAAGACGCTGTTCGGCAGCACGACGACATTGTGCGTAGCGCTCAACAGGTTGGTGGAGCGCCAATTGGTTTCGATGACGCGGCCCTCGGTTCCGTCGGTCAACTCAATCCAGTCCCCTATCGCATAGGCTCTGCCGAGTGTCAGCGCGATGCCGGAGAAGACATCGCCGAGCGTATTTTGTAACGCAAGGCCGAAGATAACGGCGATGACACCCGACGTCGTGACCAAGGTGCCGACCGGCATGCCGAAGACGAAACCTATAACGGAAAGCGCCACACCAAGATAGATGGCGGCAATGGCCATATCCTGGATGAGGTGTGCTTCCCGCGGCCTTCGGTTCAACCTGACGTAGATCTGGATGAAACCGATGACGGCCCAGGCGAGATGGGCCCACCACAGGATTCTGGCCGATTTTGAAAGCAGCGCTCCAATGCCCTGCAAATGGACGGCATCAGGCCGATACGGAGCGATACCCCCAAGGTAAAGCACCACGCTCATGACGCTGAAGAACAGAATCTGGGCGATCAGACGGCCCGTCGGTCGGGTGCCGCCCTGGATGTGCCAGACGACGATCCCGGCAACCCCCAGAACGTTGACCAGGACAAGCGGTACCGAGTTGTCATCACCAAACATGGCACAAATCCTCGATTGTGGTTGAATCAAAGACGCGGCCGGGCGCCAACACTGGAGGCCCGGCCTGATAGTCTATTCCTTGATCGGGAAGGTCAGTTCCGTTTCAGCGGTATCGACCACAAAGACGGCGAGCAGCTTTGCCGGCTTGGTAGTGCTGGTGTTTTCGCTGACTCCGTGGCGATCGCCTGGCAATTCCGAAAAGCTTTCACCAGCGCTGTAAACTGTAACGGGACCGTCATTGACCTGGCTGCGGATGGCGCCCTCGAGAACGGTAGCGTAAATGAAGGCGGATACTGGATGTGTATGGCCCTCCGAAAAGCCGCCCGGAGCGTACTCGACGAGAACGCCCTTCACGCTCTTGCCAGGAACGTTCGGCAATTCATGCTCATAGACGAGCGTAACCTTCGCGCCCTGATCGCCACCTGACGAATCATGTGCGAGCGCCGTCCCTGATAGGAGAGCCGCCAACACCACGGCAAAATGCAATGTCTTGATCATGTCTTCCATCCTTTCGTGACTGGGGGCACCGGGCTGCCCAATAGACCGCCCGTGCGCCGATCGTTACTTTCTGGGTGTCGTCGCAAACCACTCATCGAAACCGATACGGCCGACGCGAGGGTGCTTGTCGGAGACGAGTGAACCCTCTTCCAGTTTTGTCCCAAAATACCGGGCATCCGGATCTGCGATGACGGTGCGGGAATCTCCGATCGCCTTGAGATAGCGCGCGGCGAAATCGCAAAGACGAGCGCGCTCGGGCCCGCAGATTTCGATGATGTCGTCAGCCGGCGCGGCAAGGGCCGCGTCCGTCACGAAATCGGCGACGTCTTCGGACGCTATCGGCTGTAACGAACCCGTCGACAGGCGAGCAGTGCCATTGACCGTGCCCGCCTCGGCGATACCGCCGAGAAACTCCATGAACTGTGTGGAGCGCACGATCGTATAGGGTATGCCGGCTGCCCGGATGATCTTTTCCTGAGCAATCTTGGCTCGAAGATAGCCGCTATCCGGCAGCCGATCTGCGCCGACGATGGAGAGGGCGACATGGTGCTTTACGCCGGCTGTCATTTCCGCCGCCATCAGATTCCTGCCCGCTTTCTGAAAGAATTCGAGCACGGCGTTGTCCTCGAAGGAGGGCGAGTTCGCGAGGTCGATAACCACCTCGGTATTCCTCAGTGCGTCCGCCAAGCCCTCGCCGGTGAGGGTGTTGACGCCGGTTTTCGGGGCAGCGGCAATGACCTCATACCCTTTCTTGCGCAAGCGCTCTGCAGTCTTCGAACCGATCAGGCCGGTTCCGCCGATGATCACGATTTTCATGAGAGGCTCCATTTGCGAGGGCCCATACGGTGCGCGTCGCTCGATAGGTGAATTTGAGAAAGCCCGTTGACGCCAGGGATTGAAGGCCGTCCTGAACACGGCCTTCAAAGTTGCACGTTCTGGTTCGACCTCAATTCCACAAGCGGTCAGTAGTCCCAGAAGACCGGCACCCAACGAAAGGTGTCGCCATCGACCGCGACATGGCCGACGGAAGGAAACGGCATATGCGTTGCCACCAGCAGTTCACCGGTCGCCGCCAGCTCCTGTAAAAGCCGGACGCGGACGCGAGCTGCCTCCTCGGGGTCGTGTTCGAAACCGTTGTGCCAGTCGGGGTGGTCGAATCCGACCGCGAACACGGCGTCGCCGGCAAACATCAGACGGTCGTTGCCCGATGCCACGCGGACCACGCTGTGTCCCGGGGTATGCCCGCCGGTACGAGACACGACCACGCCCGGCGCCACCTCACGCTCGTCCTCGAACAGCCGCAGGTGGCTCTGATAATCTTTGACGAACCGCTTGGCGGCCGCCCGAAGCGCGTCCGGGAACCCCTCCGGCATGACCGCGTGGGTGAAATCGGGCGACTCCCAGAATTTGACCTCGGCAGCGGCAACGTGGATCCGCAGGTCCGGATTCAGCTGCTCCTTCACCCCGTCGACCAGCAGTCCGCCAACGTGATCCATGTGCATGTGGGTCAGTACCACGTCGGTCACGGATGCGAGGTCGATGCCGGCGGCCGCCAGCCGCTTCATCAGCTGCCCAGCACGGGGCAAGTTCAAGTCGGGGTCGAGTCCCAGGCCTGCGTCGATGAGAATGGTCTGCTCGCCGCTACGGACCACGACGACGTTCAGCGCCCAGTCGAACGCGTCCTGCGGCAGAAACATGTCGCCCAACCACGCGGCACGGGCGGCCGGATCGGCGTTATGGCCCAGCATCGCGGTTGGAAGCGGTAGCACCCCATCGCTGATCACCAGGACTTCAATCTCGCCGATTTGCACCGCGTAGCGTGACGGCACCAGCTCCTCGGGTGCGGGTCTACCGACATATGAGGCGTTTTCCCGTTTCATGCTTGCCTCCTGAGTGTTGCTGCTCATCTGGTTCATCTTTGAACGCTCCTCTGTTCTATGTCGTGGATGGCTTCCGCTTCGTGGTGGAAGCGGGGTGAAAGTCGATCGCGACACACTCGATGCCGGTGTGTCCTCTAATGATCTATCGAAAGCGATCTGCGGCTGCGCCAGAACGATTGCTGCCGCTGTAGAGCTATTGCTGCTGACGCATCCGCGTGCGGCGATCGCCCGGTGTCGCCGCTCGGTCGAATTCTCGTGCGCGATAAATGTCCGGCGTGGTCATTGGGATCGTCATTTGCGCAGCGCTCTGCTGCTTCGCCGGCATTCGATTTCGACCATCGCGGAAAATCATCGCCCTGAGGAGGCATCACTCGTCTGGCGAACTGGTGCTTGGCATTTCCCATAGCCTTCGTGATCAACGTCGCGGGCCCATTGAGGCTCGGCGCTATTTCTCAAGGAGCGCCCAAACATGGATTTCCGCAAGTTGCGGCCGCACAGCCGCCAGACTACAGCGCCGCGCGTCTTATCAGACGCGCAAAGGTCGCTGTAGCACTTTGATCTGCTGCATGTTTTTGTCCTTTAATCGGATACGATTAAAGGAAACATGCAGTAGGGTGCGCGCATAACCGCCAGCACCCTCTCAAAGCTAATTCGCTCTAACGCTGTTGATCTTATGTTTCATTTGTTTTGTCGGAGCAGCCGATGATGCTCATCTGGCCGTATCGTCCCCACCCCCGGCATCTGGCTCTCTTTATCGTAGCCTACGTCCTGGGCTGCGGTTTTGCGCACGCCCTGGCAATCGTCCCTGGGACCGGGATCTCCTTTTGGGCTCCTAGCGGGCTCTTCATTGCCACGCTCGCTCTTGTCCAAAGGCAGAGCTGGCCGTGGTGGCTTCTGGCGGGATGTTTCGCCGAAATGCTAAGCAATGTCCTGTGGTTCCACAGCCCGTTCCCTGCCGCCATGCTGATATATGTCGGCAATGCCCTAGAGGCAGTGATCGGTGCCTCGCTGGTCAATTGGGCCTTAAAGCGATCGATTCGATTGGAAACCTTGCGGGAGGTTCTCGCTTTCGTCGTGCTGGGTGCTGGAGTTGCACCGGTGGTGAGCGCCACCGTCGGAAGTGCGACACTCGCCTGGTTCGGCATATTATCGCAAACCTTCACCGGCGCCTGGCCGCTCTGGTGGATTGGAGACGCCACTGGTGTCTTGATCGTTGCACCGCTGGCATTTGTCGTGGTCCAGAACTGGCGCGACAAGACCGAGCTTTCGGCCGCCAGATTGGCAGAAGCCTGCGTTCTTGGGCTGATTTTTCTTGGAGTCGCCGCCCTTTCGCTCAGCGGCTACTTACCCTTTGCATACATCATCATGCCGCCACTTCTTTGGGCCGCGGTGCGCTTCGAGGTCAAGGGTGCGGTCGTCGTCCTGGTCCTCCTCACACTGATCACGGCGATATTCACGATATCCGGAACCAGCCCGTTTGCCGGCGACGACGAGACCCAGCGCCACAAGCAGTTCATGCTGCAGCTTTTCTTGGCAATTTCGGCATTTTCAGCGCTCATCGTCGCCGCCATATCCCGCCAGCATCAACTGGCATTGTCGAATCTGCAACAAAGCGTGGCTACCTTGCGGGAGAGAGAGCGGGAACTCTCTCAGATCGTGAACATGGTCCCAGTTCATATCCGGCGGCTGACCCCCGAAGGCGAGCCGACGTTCTTCAACAAGCGTCTTACTGATTTCTTCGGGCTTGACCTGCAACAGTTGGAAAAGCCGAATGCAAGCCGGCTGGTGACGGCCGTGCAGACCCTCGTCCATCCCGATGATGCCGATAGCTTGCTGCAAGCCGTTCGCCGGTCCCTGGCTACGGGCGAACCGTACTCCATAAAATATCGCATGCGGCGTGCGGACGGCGCCTATCGGTGGGTCGATGGCAGGGCCGAACCTTTGCGGGATGACAGCGGAACCATCTTGCAATGGTTTGCAATCTCCATCGACATCGATGATGAGGTCCGAATGCAAGAGGCGCTCAAGCAGAGCGAGCGTCGCTACCGCGAACTCTTCCACTATATGCCGATCGGTCTTGCCCAGATAGATGCAGGCAAGCTTATCCCGATGTTCAAAGAATTGCGGGCACAGGGCGTCGTCAGTCTCGAAACTTACATTGACGAGAACCCCGAATTCCTCAGCCACGCGCTGGAAGCGCTGGAGGTCGAAGAGGTCAACCAGCATGTCATCGACATGTTCCGCGCAAACAGCCGGGAAGAAATGGGCGGCTCGATCACTCGCTACTGGCAGCCGGCCCTTGCCACCATCCGTCGCTCCATCGAAGCACGCTATCGCGGCGAAGAGGTCTTCCAGGAAGAAACCAGAGTGGCGCGGATGGACGGCAGCGTCATGGACGTCGTTTTCGCCACTGCCCAGCCCGGCGCCATTGCCGACAAGAGCCTCGTCGGCTTTATCGATATCACAGAGCGGAAGAGGGCCGAAGAGGCTCTGCGCGCACGCGAGCGGGAATTCTCGCAGCTCGTGAACATGGTTCCCAGCTATCTCTGGCGGTTGACGCCCGACGGTGTCCCGAACTTTCTAAATCAGCGACTGATCGATTTTCTGGGGCCGGACGTCGTTAACGCGAATGTTGAAGGCGTTCATCCTCTGGCTGCTATCATTGGCGCTGTCGTGCATCCGGACGACGAAACGCGCATGAGCAACGCGTTGTTTCACAGCGTTGCGACCGGCGAACGATTCTCCATGAAGTATCGACTGCGACGCGCCGACGGCGTCTATCGCTGGGTGGAGGGTAGCGCTGAGCCGATGCGCGATGAGGAGGGACGTATCCTCCAGTGGTACGGCCTCTCGCACGACATCGACGACATTATGCAGGTGGAAGAAGCGCTGCGGAACAGCAAGCAGCAGCTGGAGCAGATGATCGAGGCCGTGCCCTTCAGCACCTTAAGCTTCGCGCCAACGGGCGAACTGACCTATGTCAGCAAGCGATATCAGGATCAGGCTGGCGCGCCGGGGGCGCAGATCAAGGATTTCGATGCACTGGCCCGGGAAGTGGCTCACCCCGACGACTTTCCAACAATGTTTGCACGGGCAAGGCAAGGCTTTGCGACCGGCCAACCCTTCGTCAATCGGTTTCGCCGGCGCCTGAAGGACGGCAACTATCGCTGGATTGAGGCGCGCGCTCAGCCTTTGCGGAGTGCGGACGGCCCGATCGTACAGTGGTACTTTGCTTCAATCGACATCGAAGAGGAGATGCGCGCGCAGGAGGCATTGCGCGAGAGGGAACGCTTCCTCTGGCAACTGGTGGAAACCCTGCCGGCCATGATCGATTGCGCTGCGCCAAATGGGGAGCCGGTCTATCGAAGCCAGCAGCTCCGTGATTTCCTTGGTTATGAGCTTGAAGAACTCGACGGCGGGGCGAAATCCCGACTGGATGCAACGCTCGATGCCGGCGTCCATCCGGATGACCTTGCGGGCGTCAAGGAGCAGTATGCGCGTTCGTTGGAAAGCGGAGAACCTTATCGCAGAAAACATCGTCTGCGGCGTTTCGACGGCGAATATCGCTGGATCGAGACGCGCGCGGCGCCGATGCGCGACGAGAAAGGCGCCATCGTGCAATGGAATGTTATTTGTCTGGATGTCGACCGAGAGGTTCGGATGCAGGAAGAATTGCGACTGGCACAAGAACGGCTTGAGCGCGCCGGCCAGGCAGCGAGCCTTGCCGAACTGTCGGCTTCCATCGCACATGAAGTAAACCAACCCTTGGCGGCGATCGTCGCCAATTCGCACGCATGCTACCGATGGCTTTCGGCAGACCCCGTCAACATCGAACGCGCCAAGATCACGACCGAACGCGTCATCCGCGACGCCAAGTCAGCGGCGGACGTCGTCAGCCGGATTCGAGCCCTCTTCAAGCAGTCGGTGGAGAATAGACGCATTCTGGTTCTTTCGGACGTTATCTCGGAAGCGTGTAGTCTGATCGCCGCCGAAGCCTTGCGACGTCGCATCCGGCTCAACATCGACGTGGAAACAAACCTTTCGCCGGTTAAAGTCGACCGGATCCAGGTACAGCAGGTCCTCGTCAATCTCATTCGCAACGGCATGGAGGCAATGGATCCCGTTGAGGACAACAAAACTGTCGATGTGCACATGCATCAGGTGGACGACGAAGTGCGGATCGAGATAGGCGACAACGGAAACGGGATCGCGTTTCCCGAGCGCATTTTCGAGCCTTTCTTCACGACGAAGGAAAATGGAATGGGCATGGGTCTCGCCATCAGTCGCTCGATCGTCGAAGCACACGGCGGACGTTTGTGGGCGGAGAGAAACGAACCGCGCGGCGCGAGGTTCGTTTTCACCTTACCAATTGTAGCGAAGGGGGCGACATGACGACGGGGTATGTGCTTTCATTGTCGACGACGCAGCAGCATCGAGGGGGCGCTCGGCGAACTCCTGGAGCGTACGATGCAGGAGGCATTCCCGACATGCACAAAACAAGACCGATGATCGCGGTTGTCGACGACGATCCAAGGCTGCTTGACTCGCTGGAAGAGCTTCTGGAATCCGCTGGATATACCGCCTGTTGCTTTGGCTCGGCGAGTGGCCTGCTCGATCACGGACTATCGAATCTGGACCTGCTCATAACCGACATCGGGATGCCCGGCATAAATGGCTTCGAACTTCGTGACCGGGTGAAGAGTGCGTGTCCGGAGTTGCCGGTATTCCTGACTACAGGTCGCCACGAAATCGCTGACCAGGGTGGCGCCCAGGGCGTTAACGGCTTTTTCCGCAAGCCCTTCGACGCTCCTGACCTGCTGGTCGCTGTTTGCAGGGCGTTGCGAAAATCGAGAGATAGAGGGTGACATGAGACTTAGCCAGTCGGCTGGAACATCAGCCCCCCTGTTATCACAACGCAAAAAAGGTTCAGCCGAACCAATTGTCGTCGTCGTCGATGACGACGCAGCCGTGCGCGAGGGTTTGTCCGAGTTGATCCTCTCGGCGGGCTTCCAGCCCGTCAGTTTCGCCTCGACGCAGGAACTGCTCAACGCCGTTGACATATTGGATGGCCCGGGCTGCCTGATTCTTGACGTCCACATGCCAGGAGAAAGCGGGCTCGATCTCCAGCACCATCTGGCCGAGCGCGGCATTGCCAAGCCCATCATTTTCCTGACCGGTCGCGGCGACATCCCGATGACGGTTCAAGCGATGAAGGACGGCGCGGTGGATTTCCTTACCAAGCCCGTGTCGGACCGGACGTTGCTCGATGCGGTCATAGCCGCTATCGCGTTGGATCAAACCCGGCGAGCGGAAGCGATCGTGGTCAAGCGCAATGTTGAACGTTTGAAGACACTGACGCGGCGCGAACGGGAAGTCCTGCGCGAGGTGGTGACGCGCGGACGCCTCAACAAGCAAATCGCCTTCGACCTTGGCATCAGCGAGGTCACGGTCAAGCTGCACCGTGCCAACGTAATGCGTAAGATGGAGGTCCGTTCCATCGGCGAACTGATCAGGGTATGGGAGACCTTGCCCCCGACGGTGCGCGAGAGGGCGGAAGCAGGAGTTTGACCAACCGGCATCGGCTGCTCAGATTACGGCGATGGCTTTTGCCTCTCGGGCGATAAAATCGCAGACGAGTTTTACACGCAACGGCACCGTGCCTCCAAAGGCGTGCAGGGCACTAAATGGAGCGCTGGGGAACGAAAAACCTGTCGCGAGTGCAACAAGCCTGCCTCCTTCCAGGTCTTTCGCTACCAGACACCGCAAAAGATAGGCCGCTCCGAGCCCACTGAGCGCAGCCTGAATGAGTGCGGTTCCTGAGTCGCAATCGACGCGCCCCGAGGGTATGAAACTCCTCCCGTCCGGCAGACGCATTGGCTGAGTGATGCCGCCCAGCGCATAGCGGGCGAAGGGCAGAGCTGCCAGCGCTTCGGCGGTCGCAGGATTTCCCCAGGTTTTCAGAAAGGCCGGAGACCCGACAATCGTCATCGGCAGGTCAGCCAGATGACGAACCATATAATCCCCCGGAGCGGAATTCCCGACGCGCAACGCGACATCGTAGTCCTCCCTGATCAGATCGACAAACCGGTCTGTCAGTCCGACTTCAATATGCAGGTTCGGATAGTCGGCTGCGAAACTTCCGAAGAGACGAGGCAGCAACAGGGGGGCCATTTCGTTCGGCATGCTGATGCGCAAGCGGCCGGAGGGTGCAATGTCTGATCTGATCGCCTCTTCACTTGCCCCCAAGTCCCGCAACAGCGGCGCAACGCGGTCGAAGAACAACTGACCATCCTGGGTAAGCATCAGGGCGCGCGTGGATCGCAGGAAGAGCCGGGTACCGATTTTCTTTTCGAGGCGTGCAACACCTTTCGACACCGCCGACGGTGTTGTTCCCAGGTCGCGGGCCGCAGCGCTGAACGATCCGGCCTCTACCGTCCGCACAAAAGCCATCAACCCGGAAATTTCGTTGAGAAGGTTCGGCAATTGCGCCTCCGCGGCACAGCTCATGTGCCCGCCCATGATCTAATTATCCCGGGCGGCGCCGTTTATCTAGTTTCCAGTCGAAAGGAGATAAACAATGCACCACCTCAAAGACAAGGTCGCCGTCATCACCGGCGGTAATAGCGGGATCGGCAAGGCGACTGCTCGTCTGTTCGCGGAAGAAGGGGCGAAGGTCATCATTACCGGACGGCGACGGGATGTTGTCGATCGCGCCGTGCAAGAAATCGGTCCGTCGGCCATCGGCTTCGTGGGCGACGCGGCCGACCTTGGCGACCATCGCAGGCTGGCGGACGACATCTACATGGCCAATGCTGCGGTCATCAATCTCACTCCCTCCGCGGAGGTGACTCCGGAAGACTATGACCGGCATTTCGCAATCAATACGCGCGGCGTGTTTTTCGGCGTGCAGACGATCGCCCCTCTCATTCGCGACGGTGGAAGCATCATCGTTACAAGCTCGCTCGCGGCCACTAAAATTCTTCCGGATCACACCGTCTATGCCGGTTCAAAGGCAGCAACCGCCGCCTTTGCTAAAAACTGGGCACTCGAATTCAAGTCGCGCAGGATTCGCGTAAACATCCTGAGCCCGGGACCGGTCGAGACCGAAATCCTCGCCAAGTTGGGCGTATCGGAGGCCGAGCGGCCGGCTTTCGAAGACCGCATGGCTTCCTTGATCCCCGCGGGCCGGCTTGGCCGGCCGGAAGAGTTGGCGCGCGCCGCACTTTTCCTCGCCTCCGATGCGGGAAGCTTTGTCAATGGGGTCGAGCTTCATGTCGATGGCGGCATGACCCTGACTTGAGATGCAGCGCATGGCGCCTGCTCGCCGAAGCGATGCGTAGCCATGAGTTGTCTACAGACTCTAAGTACTTGCAGAGGCTTCGGGGGTCCTGGTCTTCATCCGTCACGTCTGCCAGCGTGCTTTTCCGCCGACGCGTTATCAACTGCCGCGATACGTGGAATAGCCGTAAGGCGAGAGCAGCAGCGGCACATGGTAGTGGCTGTCGGCATCTGCAATGCCGAAGCGCAGGGGAACGAGTTCGAGAAAGGCGGGGTCCGGAAGCTTCACGCCCGCGGACCTAAAATAGTCGCCGGCATGGAAGACCAGTTCGTAGGTCCCGGTCGCGAACCCGGCCCCCTCCATGAGCGGTCCATCGACACGGCCGTCGCTATTGGTATGGACCGTACGGATCAGGTGCCGCGCATCGCCTTCGAGCCGGTAGAGATCGATCTTCAGCCCGTGGGCGGGTCTGCCGAGCGCGGTGTCGAGAACGTGGGTCGTCAGGCGGCCTGACTTGCTCATGCATCTCCCTCTCGCAAGTCCTGTGATTGTGGAGGAAGCTAGCCTTCTCTTCCTTCGAGAAGCAACCCCTGTCCTGCATCGCGGGCCGCGCTGTCCGCAGAAAGCGGCGCTCGTTTCCGCCGGGTTCCTGCGCGAGGCTGACAGGAACATCATTGGCGAACGCGGAAAAGCGCTGTTTCCGGCACTGTGACGACATTTGCCCTGACTCGGCTGGAACACCGTGCGCCCGGACCGGCGCCGGCGCTCCGGACCTTCTTCCGCTGGCGCCTGGCCGCCTTTATTGCGGCTGCCGCCTCCGGGTGCGCGCCATGGAAAGCCGAACGCTTCGACTACAGCGCCGCGCGTCTTATCAGACGCGCAAAGGTCGCTGTAGCACTTTGATCTGCTGCATGTTTTTGTCCTTTAATCGGATACGATTAAAGGAAACATGCAGTAGATTTGGATTTCAGAGCTGGCGGCCGACATACCTCTTTACGATTTACGACCCGCGCATATAGAGCACTTCCAGGGAAAGCGTTGTAACGGCTTTCCGTCTGGAAGTGCGCAGCTTTTAGATTCTTGGAGCGCTCAGTGTTTCCATGAAACATTGAAAACCCTCTATCGAAAGGTTGACACAACGGCTAAAAAACCGAAATATAATTTGACAACCTACAGATGCAGAGCGATGAATGTGGCAGAAGCGCGACTTGCCGTTACCGGGAGCTGGATGAGCCGATGACCTGGTATCCTTTGCTTTCTGTTTTACTGGTTATTATCTCTTTGACGATAGTCGACTACATTATAGACTATACAGGTTTATCGATTCCGAACTGGGCTAGGATACTTATACATGCTCCAATAGCTTATGTCGTTTTCTTTGGCGTCCTGGATTTCTTTACAAATCCGTGAGTAGGTCTTGCTCATCGCAATTCCCCGCTTGATGGATCGGGAATGACGAAAGCCTCGTCGTAGTGGAACTCTTCCAGGTTGTTGCCCGGCCCCTCGCGGTCGACGACGATGAACTCGCTGACGGCGCCCACTGACATCAGCGGATGATGCCAGACATTGCGGCCGTAGTTGACGCCCTGCCTGCCATCCGCAATGAAGACCCTCGGCCGGCCCGGACGGTCGCCTTGATCCTCGGCGACTACAACCAGCCACGGCCGGTCCCGGAGCGGCGAAAAGCTCTGGCTGCCGAGCGGATGGCGCTCCATCATCGTCACGGAATAGGGAAATACCCGGGGCTGCCCGCGAAAGATGTTGATGATGACGCCGGCACCCTCTCCCGCCGCATCGACGCGCGCGAGCGCGTGAAACCGTTCGGTATTGCCGCCATTGATGAAGCGCATCGAGGCCGGGTCGACCTCGATGACGCTGCCGAACGGCGCGAAAGCCTCCCTGGTCAGAGGCTCGATCGAAAGCATATGCGACATCAGCCTGCCGTTCCGGCTCTCTGCGCGTTGACGCGCGAAGGCCCGGACGCGAAACGTGGCGTCCCGGCCGCACAGACGGACAGATCAGGAATGGTGTCAGGCATTGTCGTCTCCCGGAAGCATGGATCGGAGCCGCAGGCGGGCGATCCGCTCCACCTCGGCACAGGCCGTTTCAAATTCCTCTTCCTTGGAATTGTCAATGCGCCTCTCGAAAGCGGCGAGGATGTCTTCCTTCGTCAGCCCCTTCACCGCGATGATGAAGGGAAAGCCGAATTTCTTGGTGTAGGTCGTGTTCAGCCCGGTGAAGCGCGAATGCTCTTCGGGGGAGAGCCGGTCGAGACCGGCAGACGCCTGCTCGGCTTTCGAATCGGCCGTGAGCTCGCCCGCCACCGCCAGCTTGCCTGCAAGATCAGGATGAGCCCGCAATACCCGAAGCCGTTCGGCCGGGGAAGCCGCGCGGAAGGCGTTGCAGAGCGCCGAATGGACGTTGCCAGCGGTCAATCCGGAAGAAGCCGCGCGATCATAGGCGCGTTCCGCGACCCAGGGCGAGTGCTCGAAGATGCCGCCGAAGCGCCGGATGAAATCGTCGCGCTCCGACATCAGCGCGTACCGTTGGGCTTGTGGTGTTCGTACCAGTGGCGCGCGATGTCGATGCGGCGCGGCACCCAGACCTTGTCGTGGGACATCACATAGTCGATGAACCGCGCAAGCGCCGCGGCGCGACCGGGCCGCCCGACCAGACGGCAGTGCAGGCCGATATTCATCATCTTCGGGCTGCCTTCCCTGCCCTCCGCATAGAGCACGTCGAACGTGTCCTTGAGATAGGTGAAGAACTGGTCGCCGGAATTGAAGCCCTGATTGGTCGCAAAGCGCATGTCGTTGGCGTCGAGCGTATAGGGGATGATGAGATGCGGATTGCCGGGCGTCGGTCCGGGGACCCAATAGGGAAGCTCGTCCGCGTAGGAATCGCAGGAATAGAGGAAACCGCCCTCCTCCAGCACGAGTTTCAGCGTATTTGCCGAGGGCTTGCCCTGGTAGATGCCGAGCGGACGCTCGCCGGTCAGTTCGGTGTGCAGCCGCACGACCTCGCGGATGTGCTGGCGCTCGATGTCTTCCGGAACGTCCTTGTATTCGAGCCAGCGCAGGCCGTGGCTGGCGATCTCCCAGCCCGCCTCCTTCATGGCGGCGACGGCTTCCGGATTGCGTGCCATGGCGAGCGTCACGCCATAGACCGTCAGCGTCACGCCCCGGCTCGTGAACATCCGCCACAACCGCCAGAAGCCGGCGCGGGCGCCATACTCGTAGATCGACTCCATATTGAGGTTGCGCTGTCCAGCCCATGGCTGAGCGCCGACGATCTCCGACAGCAGACACTCGGACGCCGGATCGCCGTCGAGAATGCAGCTTTCGCCGCCCTCCTCATAGTTCAGCACGAACTGCACGGCGATATTGGCGTCGCCCGGCCAACGCACCTCAGGCGGCCTGCGCCCGTAACCGACGAGGTCGCGCGGATAGGAATTCTCGGACATGATTTCACCCTTCGACTTTTCCGGAACGGTAGCATCCCGCACCGGATTGTCGAGATGAGAAAAATGGCGATTCCGAGGTTACGGCCTGCCGGGGAGCGAGGCGGTCACCGCGACCGGCGGCGTGGCAAGAGTGTCCGTGCCGGGGCGCTGCCCGATCGAGAGTCCTGCCTTGGCCCGCGGGCGCGCGGAAATCTTTCCAAGCGGATGCTGCGAATGCACGCGCATCGGCGCTCCGGGCTCGTGCTCGATGAACAGGGCGAGGCTGCCGATCAGGAGCGGCTCGGTCAGCAGCGGTTCGAACAATCCGCGCAAGGGGGCCTCAACCCGCCGCCCCACATCGGCGTTCAGAGGGCCGGTCAGCGGCATGTGGAAACGATATTCGTCCATCACATGGGGATCGCCCCAGCGATGCAGGTTGGTGAATTGCGGAGCCGTGAGCCTGTCCGGGTCCGCCCGCTCGATATCGTCCTCACTCAGCGGAGCGCGAAACCGGTCGAGCGCCTGCAGGACTCGGGCGGCGAGCAGATGCATCGACTGGCTGGGCATCTCTGGCATCAACCCCCAGCACTGGCTGAGGCGCGCAACCTCCAGCCGGTCGATCTGGAACGGCGTCTCCCCGCTCGTGAAAAGCATCATGGCCTTGAGCAATTGCGCTTCGTCCATGTCCGGCCTCAGGCGGAAGGGCGCCATGATCATTGCATGAAAGCCGAAGCGGCGTGGAACGGCCGTGTAAAAGGCCATCTCCGAAACCGCAAGGCCGGCAATCGACGGCAGTTCCACGGCCTCCCCGGAATAGACGCTGCGGCCGAGCCAACTGGCAGCCGCCGCAGAAAGCGGGTCTCCCATCGGCGGGGTGAAACAGATCGCATAGCGCATGGCGCAAGCTCCGGAAGTCCGTGAAAGCGGAATAGGGAAACGTGCGCTCCGCCCGCATCCCGTTCGAGATCCAATGACGGCGTGTTAAGTGATTTGCGTGACAGATTGACGAATTGCGCAGGCCATGACGGGGTCGTGAAGCCGCCTCGCCTATCGCAATGCCGCAATGTGGTGCGCACATTGGAAAGTTTCGGGGAGCGCGCTGGCTGGACGGCCGGCAATCTCGTCGACCGCGGATCGCGCCAGAGCATGCGCCAGTCCGAAGCTCACCTTGAAGCCGCCCGTCAACACGAAGACCCTTTCGTGATCGGGGTGACGGCCGACCATGGGTTCGCGCCCCGTAGATCTGGGGCGCAGGCCCGCCCAGCGCTCGACCACCGGGGCGCCGCGCAAAGCGGGCGCAAGAGCCGTTGCGCGGGCAAGCAGGGCATCGAGTTGGCCATCGGTGGAATAGGGTTCCTCGAACCGGTTCTCGCTCGTGCTGCCGACCGCCACCTGGCCGCTTTCATGCGGGACGACATACAGCCCGTCGGCAAAGATGATGGGCAAAGCCGGATCGATATCGGCGCGAAGCAGCGCCGCCTGGCCTTTGACCGCACCGCCGCTCGGTGCCCGCCGCGGCTCGGTCAAACCGTCGATGAAGGAGAAGCTTTCGACGCCCGCGGCGAGGATCAGGCGATCGCAGGTCAAATCGCGCCCGTCCGCGAGTGAAATCCGGCCGCGCGCCGGATCGAGCGAGACGACTTCCGCCCCTTCCTCGAGCCGGACATGCGGAAATTGCTCCAATGCGACCCGCAGCATCGCAAGCAGGCTGCGCGGCGCCAGCCGGGCGGCCAGCGTGTCATAGACGACACCGAAGGGCGCCGCATCGGCAGTCGGCCAACCGAGTGCATCGGCGTCGCGGACTTGCCAATGAAAGCGGCATGCCGGAGTGTGCCAATTCTGCGCCGCATCCTGCTCGCGACCAAGGGCGATCTCCCGCAGATGCGGCTTGCCAAGGGGCATGACACGGCCAGAGCGACGATAGCCTGCCGAGAGGCCCGTGGCTGTTTCAAGGGCGGCGATCTCGCCTTCGAGCGACACCAGGGCATCGAACTGGAACTGCTTCTTGTCGTTCCAGCGGTCGGGCATATGCGGCATGAGCGCGCCGAGGAGACCGCCGCTCGCGCCGGAACCGATCAGCCTGCGCTCGAGAAGCCGCGTCGTGAAGCCGGCGCGGGCAGCCATCACGGCGGCCCAGAGCCCCATGACGCCGCCGCCCACGATCAAAACTTCGCACATCGATTGACCTTCCCGGGCCGGAGAATTATCGGGTTCACCATGACAGGAACCGATCCCGGCCAGAGCCCTTCACCCTCGCGGCAAAACCTCGAATGGCACGAGGGCGATATGCCCTATTCGAAGGAATTTGGCGATCACTTTTATTGCCGCACCGACGGGCGGCTCGAATGCGGCCACGTCTTTCTTGCCGGCAACCGGCTGCCGGAACGCTGGGAAGCGGGCGGCACATTCACGATCGGCGAACTCGGCTTCGGCACGGGGCTCAATTTCTGCGAAACCTGGCGCCGATGGAAACAGTCGCCCGCGGCGGGGAGCCTCCATTTCGTTTCCTTCGAGCGCTTTCCCATGCAAACCGGCGAGATCGAACGCGCGCTGGCGCATTGGCAGGAAATCGACGAGGAGCGTCAGGCGCTCGTTGCCAATTGGCCCACGAACCCGGCCGGCCAGGTAGACATCGCCTTTACCGGGCAGGTACGGCTCACCGTCGTGATCGGCGCGGCGCTCGACGGCGTTTCAGCGTCGCCTCCGGACTTCGACGCCTGGTATCTCGACGGTTTCGCCCCCTCGCGCAATCCGGACATGTGGTCGGAAGAGCTGATGCGGCTGGTGTTCGACAGGACCGTCTCAGGCGGCAGCTTCGCGACCTATGCCGCAGCCGGCTTCGTCCGCCGCAACCTGACGGCCGCGGGCTTCACGGTCGAGCGCCGCCCCGGCTTTGCCGGCAAGCGGGAGATGCTGCGCGGCGACAAATCCTGATTTCCCGGATCCGGGCGGGCTTATCCCGGAAAGACCACGGACTTGACCGTCGCGATCAACTGATCGGTGGGGACGGCGACGCAATTGCGGTCGATTTCGGCAAGTGTCTTTTCCTTGACCTGGTGCGAGAGCAGCTTCCTCAGGTCGCCGAGCGTCCTGGGCGCCGCGCAGATCACGAGGTTCTCGAAGGCATGGTCGTGGGCATAGTGGTCGAGCTTCCCGGCGATCTCCATGGCGAAGCGATGCTGCTCCTCCCGTACGGGGTCGCTGCTATACTCCATCGCCGAGCGGCCGTGACCGACCGACGAATGGCTGCGTCCGGGCCTGTCGGCCATGATGTCCTGACGACGCTTGGTCTCGATTTGGAATGTCTCCTCCTCCGGCTGCTGCCTGCCATCCTTCAGCAGGTTCACGTCCTTCACGATGCGCGCCGTGTTTCCATCGGCTGTCAGTATCCAGATCCGGTTCCGCACTATTGTCTCCCCGTGTCGATGGCAGATAGGTTGGCGAGGCTCACGGACAGAACGGCTGAAGCCGCGTCAGGTTCCTTGCCACCGAATATCCGCGCATTCCGTGTCGCCGTGGCCTGCTCGCATCACCAGCCCGTCGGCAGCCGACAATCGGCGAGGCCAAGCGGCAAGATTGTACGCTCAGGCCCCTCTTCTGCAAGGGGAACATACGTGACGCGCTGCTTCTTTGCCGGCTATCGCCGCGGATCTCGGCGTGTGCTCATTCGGCCTTCGCCGGGGCAACGGTTTGCGCCTGCCGGCGTGTAAGACGGCGCTGCCTTCGCAGCTGCGAAAAGATGCAGCTTGACTTTCCGGCGCAAAACAACGATCTAAGGCCTGCGTCACCTTCCGGCCGCCGCGTGAGCGCGCCCTCGGCATCACTTCGAAGCCGTGAAGAAGGAAAAGCGCGAAACATCGCCGCCCTCCGCGGCAGCACAGGCGCCTGACGATTTTCTATTAACCCACAAGTTCCCAATTCACGCGGGGTTCTTGACGCCAGATGACACCGGAACCGCATCCTGCCGTTCCGGCGAGAGCGTTTGGCGCCCCGAAAGGTATATGCATTGTCCACTTTCAAAGAGCTTGGCCTCTCCGAGCACATCGTGGCGACACTCTCCGCCAATGGTTTCGAAAAGCCGACTCCCATCCAGGCTCAAGCCATTCCGCTGGTCCTGAAAGACCATGACCTCATCGGCCTTGCGCAGACGGGCACCGGCAAGACCGCTGCTTTCGGCCTGCCGATGATCGAAAAGCTCGTCGCCGATGGCAGACGTCCCGATCCGCGCAACATCCGCGCGCTCGTACTCGCCCCCACCCGCGAACTGGTGAACCAGATCGCGGCCAACCTGAAGCTTTTCGTAAAGAAGAGCCCGCTCAAGATCGGCCTCGTCGTCGGTGGCGTTTCGATCAACAAGCAGACCGAACAGCTCGCCCGTGGCGTCGACATTCTCGTCGCGACCCCCGGCCGCCTGCTCGACCTCGTTTCTCGCAAGGCGGTGACGCTGACACAGGCTCGCTACCTCGTTCTCGACGAGGCTGACCAGATGCTCGATCTCGGCTTCATCCACGACCTGCGCAAGATTTCCAAGCTGGTGCCGAAGAATCGTCAGACGCTGCTCTTCTCCGCAACCATGCCGAAGCTGATTGCCGAGCTTGCCGGCGAATACCTGACCGATCCGGTCAAGGTCGAAGTCTCGCCTCCGGGCAAGGCCGCCGACAAGGTCGAACAATATGTGCATTTCGTCCCCGGCAAGGACCTGAAGACGACGATCCTGAAGCAGACGCTGACTGCCAATCCCGATGGGCTGTCGCTGATTTTCAGCCGCACCAAGCATGGCGCCGAGAAGCTGATGAAGCATCTCGACCATGTCGGCTTCAAGGCCGCCTCGATCCATGGCAACAAGAGCCAGGGCCAGCGGGAGCGCGCGCTGAAGGCATTCCGCGACGGTGAGATCCGCGTGCTCGTGGCGACGGATGTGGCCGCCCGCGGGATCGACATTCCAGGCGTCACCCACGTCTACAACTACGACCTGCCGGAAGTGCCCGACGCCTATGTGCACCGTATCGGCCGCACGGCCCGTAACGGCCGCGACGGCATCGCGATCGCCTTCTGCGCGCCGGACGAAATCCGCCTGTTGCGTGACATCGAAAAGCTGATGGGCATCCAGATCGCCGTCGCCAGCGGCGAAGCGCCCGCCGACCAGGCCCGCCCCTCCAAGGGACGTGGCGGTCGCGGCAACGGTCAGCCTCGTGGTAACGGCCAGCCTCGCGGCAATGGCGCAGGACAGCGCCAGGGCGGACCCCGCCGCGATCGGCCGCAGCGCCAGGCGGCAGCCGGCGGATTCGCCGGCGATGAACTGCTGCGCGACGAGCGCCCGCACGAGCGCCGCGACCAGCGTTCTGCCGGGCATGGACCGGCGGACGGACGGCCGGAGGGCCACCGCAATCACAAGGCGCAGAAGCACCATGGGCGGCCCGGGCCGCAGCAGGCCGGCCGCCGTGGGAGCGAACAGTCGGGCGAGCGTAATGGCGGCGGCAATCGACCGCAGCGTGCCGACGGTCGCGGCCATCAGCGTTAAGGCGTCACGACGTCGTGGAACGGCGGGTAGATGCCCGCCGTTTCGACACTGCCCTGCGTCACCTGCGTCAGTCAGCCTTTGGGTCTGACGGACTGATAGATCGCGCTGGTGCCGTCTCTCTTCACCGCGTACACGTCATAGGATGCGCGAGGGTCGTCCCCCATGCCCAACGATCCGACGGGCATGCCCGGGACCGCGATGCCGGCAATGTCCGGGCGCTCGGCGAGGAGCCTTTCCACGGCATCGAGCGGTACATGGCCCTCCACGTAGTAGCCGCCGACGACGGCCGTATGGCAGCCTTGCATCTCATCCGGTATCGCATAGCGCTGCTTTACCGCAGACAGATCGTCGACGTCCTTTATGCCTACCGTAAAGCCGGCTCCCTTCATCGCCTCGGCCCATGCATGGCAGCAACCGCAATTGGGATCCTTGTAGACGACCATTTCCCGGCCGGCCGCAAAGGCAGGCCCGATCGTCCAAGCCGACGCGGCCGCGGCCGCGGAAAACAGAAACTCTCTTCTTCTCATGGTTGCTCTCCTTTGAACATTGGTTGTGCGGCATTGAATTGACTGACTTTCTTCGGTGCGCTCGACGAGGACAGCCGCCAGCCCTTCACCAAGCCGTAAACGGCCGGAATGACCACCAAGGTGAGGATCGTCGAGGATACCATTCCGCCGATCATCGGGACGGCGATCCGCTGCATGACCTCCGACCCCGACCCGGTGCTCCAAAGGATCGGCACAAGCCCCGCCATGATGGCGACGACGGTCATCATCTTCGGCCGGACCCGCTCGACCGCCCCCACCATGATGGCCTCCTGCAGATCGGAATGCGTCAGGGAACGCCCCTCGGCCGCGCAAGCCGCGCGCCGCTCCCGCAATGCCTGATCGAGATAGATCAGCATGATGACCCCGGTCTCTGCGGCCACCCCGGCAAGGGCGATGAAGCCCACCGCGACCGCAACCGACGAGTTGAATTCCATCCACCACATCAGCCAGATGCCGCCGACGAGCGCAAAAGGCAGCGACAGCATCACGATCAGCGTCTCCGTCAGCGCCTTGAAGTTAAGGTAGAGCAGCAGGAAGATCAGCGCGAGCGTCAGCGGCACGACGATTGCCAGCCGCGCCTTGGCCCGCTCAAGATATTCGTACTGGCCGCTCCAGGCGAGCGAATAGCCCGCCGGCATCCCTACGCTCCCGGCGACGGCTTCCTTCGCCTCCGCCACGTAACCGCCGAGATCACGATCGGCGATGTCCACGAAGACATAGACGGAGAGCTGACCGTTCTCGGTGCGGATGCCCGTTGCACCGCGGGTCAACTTCACCTCCGCCACTTCGCCGAGCGGCACGCTGCCGCCGGCCGGAAGCGAAACATGGACCTCGCGCGCGATCGACTGTGGATCGCTGCGCGAAGCCCGGGGATAGCGCACGGCCACGCCGTAGCGCTCCCGGCCCTCGACCGTCGAGGTCAGGACTTCCGAGCCGAGCGCCATGCCTATGACCTGCTGCACGTCGTCGATGCTCAGGCCGTATCGGCCGAGCGCCATCCGGTCCGGAACGATGTCGAGATAATAACCACCGATGACCCGTTCCGCATAGGCGCTGGATGTGCCGGGAACCGACTTCAGAACGGTTTCGATGTCCCGGGCGACGCGCTCCATCTCGCGAAGATCGGTGCCGTGGACCTTGACGCCGACCGGGGTGCGGATGCCGGTCGACAACATGTCGATGCGAGCGCGGATCGGCATCGTCCAGGCATTGGAAACGCCGGGAAACTGCAGTGCGGCATCCATCTCCTGTTTCAGCGTTTCGATGGTCACGCCGGGCCGCCATTCGGATTTGGGCTTCAGGGTAATGATCGTCTCGAACATCTCCATCGGCGCGGGATCGGTGGCAGTCATGGCCCTGCCCGCCTTGCCGAACACCGTCTCGACCTCGGGGAAAGACTTGATGATGCGGTCTTGCACCTGGAGGAGTTCGGCGGCCTTGGTCACGGACAGGCCGGGCAGGGTCGTCGGCATGTACATCAGCGTACCCTCGTCCAATGCCGGCATGAATTCGCTGCCGATCTGACGGGCTGGCCAGACCGTTGCCGCCAGCGCCGCCACGGCGAGCAGGATCGTTATCGTCTTGGCCCTGAGGACGCCCGAAATCACCGGCCGGTAAATCCAGAACAGAAAGCGGTTGAGGGGATTTCTATGCTCCGGCACGATGCGGCCGCGCACGAACACGACCATCAGCGCCGGCACGAGCGTGACCGACAGAAGGGCGGCCGCCGCCATCGCGAAGGTCTTGGTGAATGTGAGAGGCCCGAACAGGCGTCCTTCCTGCGATTCCAGCGTGAAGATCGGCAGGAAGGAAACTGTGATGATCAGCAGGCTGAAGAACAGCGCCGGACCGACTTCGCCGGCCGCCTTGATCAGGACCTCCGTGCGGGGTTTTTCGGGCGCGGCGCGTTCCAGGTGCTTGTGGGCGTTCTCGATCATGACGATCGCCGCATCGATCATTGCGCCTATGGCAATGGCGATCCCGCCGAGGCTCATGATGTTGGCCCCGATTCCGAGCGCCCGCATCGCCACGAAAGCGATCAGTATGCCGACCGGCAGCATGATGATGGCGACGAGGGCGCTGCGGACGTGAAGCAGGAAGGCGACCGTCACCAGCGCAACGACGATCGACTCCTCAATCAGCGTCGTTTTCAGCGTCTTGATGGCGGCCTTGATCAGTTCGGAGCGATCATAGACGGCTACGATCTCCGTGCCGTCGGGGAGGCTGCCCTTGATCTCGGCAAGGCTCTTCTTGACACTGTCGATGACCGACAAGGCGTTTTCGCCGGCGCGTTGAAGCACGATGCCGCTCGCGACCTCTCCCTCGCCGTTCAATTCGGTGATGCCGCGCCGCTCGTCGGGGACGGTCTCCACCCGGGCGACGTCGCCGAGCCGGAGCGGAATGCCGGCCTCGGTCATCAGGACGATGTTCTCGATACTCCTGACACCCTGCAGGTAGCCCTTGCCCCGCACCATGAACTCGAATTCGGACAGTTCCACCGTCCGGCCGCCGACGTCGCGGTTGCTGGCACGAACCGCGTCCGCGACCTCTCTTAGCGTCACGTTCTGCGCTCGCAGCCTGGCGGGATCCACGACGACCGAATACTGCTTTACGAAGCCTCCGACGCTCGCAACTTCGGCGACACCATCGGCCTTGGAAGCCGCAAAACGCACCACCCAATCCTGAAGTGAGCGCAGTTCCGCAAGCGAGAGCTCCTTTGCGACCAAGGCATATTGGTAGACCCAGCCGACCCCCGTCGCATCCGGCCCGAGGCTCGGCGATACCCCTTGCGGCAACCGGCTGGAGGCAGCGTTCAGATATTCGAGGACGCGGCTGCGCGCCCAGTAGGGGTCGGTGCCGTCCTCGAAGATCACATAGACGAAGGAGATTCCGAAGAATGAGAAACCGCGGACGACCTTCGAACGTGGAACGGTCAGCATCGAGGTCGTCAGCGGATATGTCACCTGGTCCTCGACTACCTGGGGCGCCTGACCGGGATAGTCCGTGAAGACGATGACCTGCACGTCGGAGAGATCGGGGATCGCATCCAGCGGGAGCGTGCGAAGGGAATGGATCCCGGCGGCGATCGAAAGTGCTGCAGCGATGAAGACGAGCACGAGATTACGGGCGGACCAGGCAATGACGTTTGCGATCATGGCTGCGCCTCCGCCGAGGCAAGCGCATTCAGCGCTGCGTTGAGGTTGCTTTCGGCGTCGAGCAGGAAATTGGCTGAAATCACGACCTTCTCGCCGGCTTCGATCCCCTTCGTGATCTCGGTCCTTTCGCTGTCGCGTGCCCCGAGCGCGACCTCGCGCGGCTCGAAGCGGCCTTCGCCCTTGTCCACGAAGACGAGCTGGCGGTTGCCGGTGTCGATGACGGCGCTGTTCGGGACCGCCACGACGGGCTCCGGTTTGCCGGTAACGATCTCGACCTCGGCATACATGTTGGCGAGGAACTGCCCCGTCGGATTGGGGAGCTCTATCCGGATCCTCGCCGTCCGCGTCTGCGAGCGAAGCTCGGGATAGATCAGATCGACGCTGCCCTCGAAGACCTTGCCCGGAAGGTTTCGTACTGTGACCTTGGCCGGAGCACCTTTTCTCACGGCCGCGGCATCATACTCCGGAATGTCGGCCAGGACCCATATGCTGGAGGTATCGGCGATGCGGAACAGGACGTCGCCGGCCTTGGCCATCATGCCCGGGATGGCATTGCGTTCCAGGACGACGCCGTCGCTCGGCGAAAGATAGGCAATGCTCCGCGGGACCGTACGATCCCTGGCAATCGAAAGGATCGTCTCTTCCTGCACGCCGAGATTGCGCAATTGCAGGGCTCCCCCGACTTCGAGGCCCGGCTTGACGCCGCCGCGCAGTTCCGTGGCGTATTCCGCTCCCGCCCTGGCGACGTCCTTCGAATAGTAGTGGAAGAGGTTCTCGCCTTCCTGGACCCGGTCGCCGGTCGTGATTTCCGCGACGTCTTCGATGAACGCATCCACCCGCGTCGAGACGATCCTGATGCGCCGCTCGTCGAAGGCGATCATGCCGGGCGCGCGGACCCTTCGGGCGATGACGGCACGCTCCGCCGATGCCGTCTTCACACCCGTCCGCTGGAGCTTGCCGAGAGACACCTTCACGGTCGAGCCGTCTGCCTCCTCGCCCTCGTAAACGGGAATGTAATCCATTCCCATGGAGTCCTTTTTCGGCACCTTGGAGGTATCCGGCAGCCCCATGGGGTTGCGGTAGTAGAGGATTTTTCGCTCGCCGGCGGCGGGGCCCTCGGCAACCGCCTTCAGCGGCTCGAAAGAGACATCCTCGCTCTGCCGGACTGCGACGAACGGGCGCCCGTCCGCGGTTTGCTTCGGCGCCGCCGAATATTCCGGCACCCCGTCCGGGTGCCGGTAGTAGATGATCTTGCCCGCCGGCTTTGCCGCAGGCGGCGTGGGTTCTCGTGCAGTTGCCCCAAGGAAGAACTGTTGGGTAAGGCCGCCTGTGCCGGCTACGTAGCCTCCTCCGCCTGCCAGGGCGAGGGAGCCGGCCAGAACCAGGAATTTGAGCGTCTTCACGGGATCGCCTTCAGAAGGAGTTCACCCTGAACGGTTTCGGCCTCCCCTTGGAGCTTGGCCGCCAGTTTGAAGCGCCAGCCGCCTTCCATGCCGAGATTGGTCCTGAACCGGTAAACGCCGGGCTCTGTCGAAGGCATGGCTTCGACGGCGGTGGTCATCGCCTCCATACCTTCCGGCGCCATGTCGAGCCGGGTCGCAAAAATGATCGCGCCGGAAACCGGCTCTTTCGTCCTCTCGTCGATGAGACGGACGGCGACGATCGCTTCCGGTCCCTCGGCAATCTCGGGCTCGACGAGCTCGAACCGGTAGTCCGTAGCGGCGGCGTAGGCGTTTGTGAAGAAAAGCGCCAGGGCAAGGCAGGCGAGGCCTGCTCTCGGCATAAGATGGATTGCAGTCATGTGAACTCTCACCCGACGGGCCTATCGGCCGCGTCCTTGGAAAACGTCGATGGTCGGACACCCCACCGCTGTCGGGCGGAGCAGTTCCGTCGATTCGAAGAGTGAGATTCAGGCTTTGGGAGGCCGCGCCGGGGGATCGATGGTGGCCGACGAAAGTTCGCTGTCCTGCAGGAGGGCGTGCGACGCGTCGCGCGCGTCGCGGTAGACGCTCCAGCCTTCGGCCCGGTCCGCGTGTGCGAGGATGCTGCCGGCGCAGACCAGCCCCAGAGGGCATGCGCCTCCGCAGTCGTTCTTTAGGGGCGGTTGCTGCGGGCAGCAGGACATGTCCTCGGAGACATCCGTGCTTGCCATGGCCTCCATTTGCATGTCCGACGAAGCCATCGCGCTCGTGGCCGCGCCGACACTCACGGGGCCGATCACGACCGCGAGCAAGACGAGCAGACACAGGAAGCGCCGGAGCGCGACGACGACGAACATGCGCGTAAGCTGGCACAGGTCGGCGTCCAATGGAAGCCGGTCACGGAAAGTTGCGGCCGACGTCACCGGACGGCGCGCGTTCAGTGCTGCGAGTGCACCTTGCCATAGAGCTCGTCAAACCGCCGGCATTTCCTTTGCAGGCTCGCTCGCCGCTGTTCCCCCCGCGACCTTTCGGTTGGTGAGATAGACCCCTGTCACGGCAATTACGGTGCCGATGATCATCGGCCAGGTCAGCGCTTCTCCGAAGAACAGCGCCGCCTCGCCGGCGGCAAGCGGCGGCACCAGATAGATGAGCGATGCCGCGCGCGATACCTGCCCGCGGCGAATGAGATAAAGCAGGAGCGCGATCGCTCCCATGGAGAGGCCCAGGACCGACCAGGCGAGCGCCGCGACAAGTTCGATATTCCAGGTGACCCGCAGGTCCTCGAGCATGAGCGCCAGGGGGATGGTGACGAGGAGCGCGCCGACATATTGCAGCGCTGCAATCGACCGGATGTCGCCGGTCTGCAGATAACGTTTCTGATAAAGCGTCCCGTAGGTGACGGCGGCCATACCGAGAACGTTGACGGCCAGCGGCAGCAGGTGGATCGGCGTTGCGGCCGCGTCGATCGCCAGCATTTTCGGCGCAACCGCAAGCGCGATGCCGCAAAAGCCGAGGATAAGACCCAACTTCTGCTGACCCGCCAGCTTCTCGCCGATCAGCCAAGGCGCGACCGCAGCCGTCATCAGGGGCTGCAAGCCGGCAATGATGCCGGAGATCGCCGCGGGCACACCCTGCCCGATCGCCCACCATACGGCACCGAGATAGAGGCCGTGGAGGAAGATGCCGGACACGACGGCATGGCCGATCGCCGTGGCGGAGCGCGGCCAGCGCGCACCGCTCAGGAGACAGAAACCGATGAAGAGCAGAATGGCGAAGCTGTAGCGCAGCGCCAGGAAGGTCAGCGGATCGGCGAAGATGGCCGCATATTTTGCAACGACCCAGCCTGTCGACCAGAGCAGCACGAAGATGGCCGGGGCCAGGCGGGCGAGCATGAAATCTTTCCTGAGCGAATGGATTCACGACGATCCGCGCAGGATCGCCGCTGCCGCGATAGAGCGGCAATGGCGCCCCGTCAAAGGAATTTTTCTGATGGATAGCATCAGCGAATCGGAACCGCCGCTCCACAACCTGCTGAACGCGTCTCGTCGAATCCCAAGGGCCTAAAATCCGGGCATCAGCCTGTTTTTTCTGCGCAGCCCGAAGCCCAGGCTGCGCGTGCCGCTGCCCCGGTTCTCGCCCGGAAACGCCGAAAACGGCCGCATCCGGCCGCGCGGCCACCCGCCAAAAATTCTTCGGCGGCAAATGTGCACGCTTCTTGCATTGCACTCTGCGTTGTATTCAAATGGTCGAAAATAAGGGGACCAGCCTTTGGCATTTGACGAAATGATCAATGCGGACAGCAGCCCGCGCCAGCCATATTCGACTTATCATCAATGGTATGCCAGTCAGGACAGAAACCGGCTCATCGCGAAATCGAAGGAAGCCGAAAAGATTTTTCGTAAGACGGGCATCACCTTCGCAGTCTACGGACACGCGGATTCCTCCGAAAAACTGATCCCCTTCGATCTCATACCCCGCATCATCTCCGGGCGCGAATGGCGCCGGCTCGCCCAAGGCATCGAACAGCGCGTCATCGCGCTCAACGCGTTTCTCGACGACATCTACCACAAGCAGGAGATCATCCGCGCCGGGCGCATCCCGCGCGAACTGATCGAGAAGAACGACACCTTCCTGCCGCAGATGATCGGCTTCCGGCCGCCGGGCGGCGTCTACACCCACATCGTCGGTACCGACATCGTACGCACCGGCGAAGACCAATACTACGTGCTGGAGGACAATGCCCGCACGCCGTCCGGCGTCAGCTACATGCTGGAAAACCGGGAAACCATGATGCAGATGTTTCCGGAACTCTTCCACCAGAACCGCGTGCGGCCGGTGGAGAACTATCCCAATCTGCTTCGCCAGAGCCTTTCCTCGCTCGCTCCGGCCGGCTGCGAGGGCAAGCCGCGCGTTGCCGTCCTCACGCCCGGGATCTACAACTCCGCCTTCTACGAGCACGCATTCCTCGCGGATATGATGGGCGTCGAACTGGTGGAGGGCTCGGACCTGCGCGTCATCGACGGCAGGGTAAAGATGCGCACGACACGCGGCTACGAGGCGATAGACGTGCTTTACCGGCGCGTCGACGACGATTTCCTAGACCCCCTCACCTTCCGCCCGGATTCCGCCCTCGGGATACCGGGGATCATGGATGTCTATCGCGCCGGCAATATCACCATCGCCAATGCCCCCGGCACCGGCATTTCCGACGACAAGGCGATCTATTCCTACATGCCGGAAATCGTCGAATTCTATACCGGCCGCAAACCCCTCCTCGAGAACGTGCCCACCTGGCGCTGCTCGGAACCGGAGAGCCTCAAATACGTGCTCGAGCATCTCGCCGAGCTCGTCGTCAAGGAGGTTCACGGCTCCGGCGGCTACGGCATGCTCGTCGGCCCGACCGCGACAAAAAAGGAATGTGCAGCCTTCGCGGAGAAGCTCAAATCCCGCCCCGGCAACTACATTGCCCAGCCGACATTGTCGCTCTCGACGGTGCCCATCATGGTCAACAAGGGCATTGCGCCGCGCCACGTCGATCTGCGTCCCTATGTGCTCGTCTCCGACAAGGTTCAGATCATTCCGGGCGGCCTGACACGCGTGGCCCTGAAAGAAGGCTCCCTGGTGGTGAATTCCAGCCAGGGCGGCGGGACCAAGGATACCTGGGTGCTGGAGGACTGAGGCCATGCTGGGAAGAACTGCAAACGGCCTCTACTGGATGTTCCGCTATATCGAGCGCGCGGAGAACAGCGCCCGCCTCATCGATGCCGGATTGCGCATGTCGCTCACGCGCAGCGAAGCGGCCGAGGACGACTGGGACGGGGTGCTGCAAAGCGCGGACGTGCGCGAACTCTATGATCAGGTCCACGAAGGATTGACGAGCGGAGACGCGATCGACTTCCTTCTGCGTGACCGCACCAACCCGTCAAGCGTGATGTCGTGCATCGAGGCCGGCCGCAACAACGCCCGCATGGTCCGCACGGCGCTCACGCGCGAGACATGGGAAGCGGTCAACGAATGCTGGATCGAGATGAAGGGAATCCTCGCCAGGAGGGCGAGGACCACCGACATGCCGGAGATCATCGACACGATCAAGCGGCGGGCCGGGCTTATCCGGGGCGCCTTCCACGGCACGATGCTCAGGAACGAGATCTTCAACTTCGCTCGTATCGGCACCTTCATCGAGCGAGCCGACAACACCGCCCGCATCCTCGACGTCAAATATTACGTGCTTCTGCCGGCAGTCTCCGCGGTCGGATCGTCCATGGACAACGTCCAATGGGAATCGATCCTGCGCTCGGTTTCCGCGCACCGCTCCTATGGCTGGGTCTATGATGCCGAACTCCGGCCCGCAAACATCGCCGACTTCCTGATCGCAAACGGCCGCATGCCGCGCTCGCTGGCCTATTGCTACGACAAGCTCGTCTCCAATCTCGGTTATCTCGCGCGCGAATACGGCGAGCGGCACGCGGCCCACGAGACCGCCGAGCAGACGCTCGGCTTGCTGCGCAGCCAGTCGATCGCGGAAATCATGGATCAGGGGCTACACCAATATCTCAAGGAGTTCATCAACCAGAACAATCGCCTCGGCCGGGAAATCTCCGATGGTTACCGGTTCTATCAATGAGTTTCAGGGGGCGTAGATGTATCTGAAAATCAGCCACACGACCGAGTATCATTACGACGAGCCGGTACAATACGCATTGCAGCGCCTGCGCCTCACGCCGGTAAATCTGCCGGGCCAGACCGTCCGGAACTGGAAGACGCTCGTGGACGGCGCCGCCATCGAAGTGAGCTATGACGACCAGTTCGGCAACCGCACGCATCTCGTCAGCGTCGACGCGGATCGAACGACCCTTTGCATAGAGGCGAAAGGCGAAGTCGAAACGGAAGACCGGGCCGGCGTATTCGGCGCTCACCAGTCCTATGTGCCGCTGTGGCTCTACGCCCGTGAAACCCCGCTCACCAAGCCGGGCAAGCGTATCCGCGAGCTCGCGAAAGCCGCCGGAGGCGCCACTGAACTCGAGCGCATGCACGCGCTGATGACGATCATTCACGAGACCGTACGCTACGAACAGGGTGAGACCCAGGTCGGGACCTCCGCCGAGGAGGCACTGGAGCGCGGCAAGGGCGTATGTCAGGATCATGCCCATATCCTGATCTCTGCCGCGCGGACCCTTGGCCTGCCCGCACGCTACGTCTCCGGCTATCTCATGATGGAGGACCATCCGCAGCAGACCGCAAGCCACGCCTGGGCCGACGTGCACATTGCCGGCCTTGGCTGGGTGGGATTCGATCCCGCCAACAAGGTCTGCCCGGACGACCGCTATGTCCGCATCGCCTCGGGGCTATGCTACCGCGATGCCGCGCCGGTGTCGGGTCTGGTGCACGGCACAGGCACCGAGACTCTGAAGGTGGCCGTGACGGTCGAGCAACAAGGGCAGAGCCAAGCTCAGAATTGAAGCGGAACTGGCCCACGGTGTTATCGGAGAGAGGTTGGATCATTTCACCGTTTCAATGAAACCGTGAAATGATCCAGGTAGGTCTTCAACTCCACTCAGCGCGATGCAGTGGACTGCAGGATACGGCAGAGAGCGACCAGTCCCCGGTCATAGCCGCCATTGACGACATCACGGCAGCGCTTCAGCACCGTGCGCCGCTCGTTGGGGGACATGGCGTTGAAAGCTGCGATCGGAGTTTGGCCGGGGTTGCCTATTCCGCCCGCGCCGCCACCGGCACCCGGTCCGCCACCGCCGCCACCGATGCCGGGCCCACCTCCGCCGCCGCCCGAGCTGCCGCCGCCAAGCCCGAGGCCAACGTCCAGTCCGACTCCGCTTCCGCCGCCGGCATTCGCACTCACATTCGCGTTGAGACCGCGGCTGCCACCGAGCGAGACGTCCGCATCGGCGTCGATGCCGTTGCCGCCGCCGACATTTGCGCTGACAGTGCTGTTGAGGCCGCGGCTGCCGCCCGCACTTGCATTGGCATTGGCGTTGACGCCGCGGCTGCCGCCGACGGATGCCGTGGCCGAAGTGTTGACCCCGCGCGATCCTCCGACGGACGCGTCGACATCGGCGCTGACACCTCTGGATCCGCCCAGCGATGCGCCGACATTGGCGTTGACGCCCCTCGAACCACCGAGAGACACCCCGACGTTCAGGCCACCATTGCCTCCGACGCTTTGGGCAAAGCTGGGATTACCGGGAATAAAGGTCAGACTCGTCATGAGACCGACAGAGAGAATGAAGGCTTCCTTCCGCATGTTCACTTCCTCTTGCGACAGGATGCGATTGCCCGATTGAGGATAATTCCGAACACGCGAATAAGTTTCACGAACTGGCGTATGGCATACAACTTTTCAAGGCGGGGCAGTATGCGGCTGCCCCGTCTGGTGATGACGTCGCGGGGAGATTCGTACCCGAACGCTCCGCCCGCGGTTCACGGCATCAGTGGCTGTCGCGCTCGACCACCGATCCACGCGCGCCGACTAGGAAATCCAGATCGGCGCCGGCGTCAGCCTGCATCACGGTCTTGATATAGAGGCCGCCATAGCCGCCCGTGAGCGGTTTTACCGGCGATACCCAGGCCGCACGGCGTCGTGCAAGTTCCTCGTCGGAAACATGGAGATGCAGCGTGCGGTTCGGGATGTCGACCTCGATCAGGTCGCCATTCTGGACGAGCGCCAGGGGTCCGCCTTCCGCAGCTTCCGGCGCGGTATGAAGGATGACGGTGCCGTAGGCCGTACCCGACATGCGCGCATCCGAAATACGGATCATGTCGTTGATCCCCTTCTTCAGAACCTTCGGCGGCAGGCCCATATTGCCGACCTCGGCCATGCCCGGATAGCCTTTGGGGCCGCAATATTTCAGTACCATGATGCAGGTCTCGTCAATGTCGAGATCCTCACGGTTGATGCGTGCGTGATAGTCCTCGATGCTTTCGAATACGACCGCACGGCCTTTGTGCTGCATAAGGTGCGGCGAAGCGGCCGAAGGTTTCAGAACAGCACCGCGCGGTGCCAGATTGCCGCGCAGGACGGCGATGCCGCCCGATTTCGTCAGCGCCTTTTCCCGCGGCAGGATCACGTCCTCGTTGTAGTTCACGACGCCCTTGACGTCGTTCCAGATCGTGTCGCCGCTGACGGTGATGGCGTCGTTGTGCAGGAGGCCCATCTCCGCGACCGCCTTGATCACGACCGGCAGACCGCCGGCATAATAGAACTCCTCCATCAGGTATTTGCCGGAGGGCTGGAGGTTGACGATGGTCGGCACATCGCGGCCGAGCCTGTCCCAATCGTCCAGCGAAAGATCGACGCCGACACGGCCTGCAAGCGCGAGCAGATGCAGCACCGCATTGGTCGAACCGCCGACGGCACCGTTTACGCGGATGGCGTTCTCGAAGGCCTCCTTGGTCAGGATGTCGGAGGGCTTCAGATCCTCCTTGACCATCTCGACAATGCGGCGGCCGGTAAGCTGCGAAATCACCCGGCGGCGCGCATCGACCGCGGGAATGGCCGCATTGCCCGAAAGCGTCATGCCGAGCGCTTCTGCCATCGACGCCATGGTCGAGGCCGTGCCCATCGTCATACAGCTTCCCGCGGAACGGGCCATGCCCTGCTCGGCGTCCATGAACTCCTCCAGCGACATCTCGCCGGACTTCACCATTTCGGAAAACTGCCAGATCGCCGTGCCGGACCCGACGTCCTTGCCGCGCCACTTTCCATTGAGCATGGGGCCGCCGGATACGACGATCGCCGGAATGTCGACGCTTGCCGCACCCATCAACAGGCTGGGCGTGGTCTTGTCGCAGCCGCCGAGCAGGACGACGCCATCGACCGGATTGCCACGGATCGATTCCTCGACATCCATCGCCGCCAGATTGCGGAACATCATCGCCGTCGGGCGGAGCGTGCTTTCACCGGTCGAGAAGACCGGGAATTCCACCGGGAAGCCTCCCGCCTCATAAACCCCGCGCTTGACGCGCTCGGCGAGGTCGCGCAGATGCGCATTGCACGGCGTGAGCTCGGACCAGGTGTTGCAGATGCCGATGATCGGCCGCCCGTCGAAGGTGTCGGCGGGAAGCCCCTGGTTCTTCATCCAGGAGCGATGCATGATGGCATTCTTGCCAGTACCGCCGAACCACTCCTGCGAACGGAGCTTGCGCGGCCACTCAGCTTTCTTCTTCATTTCTTCCTTCCTTGCGCCCTGCGCGGGCTGGACACGCCGGCTTCACGCCCTGTTTCTTCAGGCAAGCGTGTAGGCTGTCTTGACGTTGGTGTAGAACTCTGCGGCGTATTTGCCCTGCTCACGCGGGCCGTAAGAGGAAGCCTTGCGGCCGCCGAACGGCACGTGGAAATCGACGCCCGCCGTCGGCAGGTTGACCATCACCATGCCGGCCTCGGCATTGCGCTTGAAATGCGTCGCATGCTTCAGGCTGGTGGTGGCGATGCCCGAAGACAGACCGAACGGTGTGTCGTTGGCGACGGCGAGCGCCTCGTCGTAATCCTTGACGCGGATGACGGCCGCGACCGGTCCGAAGATTTCCTCGCGCGAGATGCGCATCTCGTTGGTCGCCTCGGTGAACAGCGCCGGCTGCAGATAGAAGCCGGGCGTGTCGCGCGAGATCACCTCGCCGCCGAAGGCGAGCTTGGCGCCTTCCTGTTTGCCGATGGCGATATAGTCGGTGTCCTGGTTGAGCTGGCTCTGATCGACCACCGGGCCGATATGGGTGCCGGCCTTCAGCGCGTCGTCGACGACGAGACCCTTGATCCGCTCGCCCATGGCGGCGACGAACCGGTCATGGATGCCCTCGGTGACGATGATCCGCGACGAGGCGGTGCAGCGCTGGCCGGTCGAGAAGAAGGCGGAGTTGACCGCCGCTTCGACGGCGACGGACAGATCGGCATCGTCGAGCACGACGAACGGGTTCTTGCCGCCCATTTCCAGCTGGTACTTGCGGTTGTGTTCGACCGAGGCGACGGCGACCCGTTTTCCGGTCGCGGTCGAGCCGGTGAAGGTGATCGCCTGGACGTCCGGGCTGTCGAGCATCGCCTGGCCGACGACCGATCCCTTGCCCATGACCAGGTTCAACACGCCCTTGGGCAGGCCCGCGCGGTGGAGAATATCGACGATCGCCCACGAACAGCCCGGAACCAGCTCGGCCGGCTTGAAGACAACGGTGTTGCCGTAGCAGAGCGCCGGGGCGATCTTCCAGGCGGGAATGGCGATCGGGAAATTCCAGGGCGTGATGATGCCGACGACGCCGGCCGGCTCGCGGGTGATCTCGACGCCGATCCCCGGCCGGACCGACGGGACGACTTCGCCCGCAAGACGCAGGGTCTCGCCGGCGAAGAATTCGAAAATCTGGCCGGCGCGGACCGTCTCGCCGATACCCTCGGCGAGCGTCTTGCCCTCTTCGCGCGAGAGAAGGCGTCCCAGCTCGTCCTTGCGGGCCAGGATCTCGTCGGCGGTCTTCTTCAGGATCGCATGGCGCTCGAGAATGCCGGAGCGCGACCACGCGGGAAAGGCGGTCTTTGCCGCCGCGATCGCGGCTTTCGCGTCTTCGGCGCTCGCACGTGCATATTCTCCGACGACATCATCGGTGTTCGACGGGTTGATGTTCGCAACGCCGTCTCCGCCGACCCATTCGCCGGCTATCAGGTTCTGGTGAAGTGTCATGGGCTTCAGCCTCCTTGTCTTCTTGCCGCAAGCGGCCGTGGTGGTTCACGGCCTCGGGCTTGCCATTGGAGATATGTCAGAGCTGATGGACAGCGACCTCTTCCTCCGCCGCGATCGCCAGCGGATTGCGCAGGGGCAGGCCGAATTCCTTGGCTTCGATCTCGAATACGTCTCCCTCCTCCGCGCGGATGCCGTCACCGAAAGAGAGCGTCGCCGTGCCGAACATGTGGACGTGGATGTCTCCCGGTGCGCGGAAGAGTCCGTATTTGAAATGGTGATATTCGAGATTGGCGAAGCTGTGCGACATGTTCGCCTCACCGGAAAGGAAAGGCTTCTCCCACAGGACCTTGCCGCCCCGAAGGATGCGCGATGCCCCGCGAACATCCTCAGGAGCCGCGCCGATGCGGATCTCCGGCCCGAAGCTCGCCTGCCTGAGCTTCGAATGTGCGAGCCACAGATAATTGACCCGCTCGGTCTTGTGATCTGAGAACTCGTTGGCAACCGCAAAGCCGAGCCGGAAGGGGACGCCCTTGTCGGAGATCACATAGATGCCGGCCATTTCGGGCTCCTCGCCGCCATCCTCGGCGAAGGACGGAGACACGAGCGGCTCGCCCGGGGCCACAGCCGTGGTGCCGTTGCCCTTGTAGAACCATTCCGGCTGCACGCCTTTCTCACCGGACTTCGGCTTACCGCCCTCGAGCCCCATGCGGAACATCTTCATAGAGTCGGTCAGCGTTTCCTCGGCCGCTTCCGTCGCCTTCTTGTGCATCGCGTCGCGCGTTGCAGCGGAGCCGAGATGCGTGAGCCCGGTCCCCGTCAGATGCAGGTGGGCGGGATCGGGATGCGTGATCGGCGAAAGCAGCCGCCCCTGGAAATAGGCTTCCTCGAGATCGATCGTTTCGCCAAGGCCCTTGGCGTCGACGAGGTCCCCGAGGCTCCTGCCGCTATTGGCCGCTTCCATCGCCAGAGCATAGACGCTCTCCGCTCCCCTGACGGCACGCGCCGTCTCGCCCGGGGCCCGCACGGCGACGATAACCGAACCGTCTTCTTTCCTGACCTGAGAAATCAGCACGTTCTGTCCTTCCTGATGAGTTGGCTTCCACGATGCCTTCCTTGCGGAAAAGCAACGCTTCGCCCGAGAGTGGCTCACGCCACCCAGTTACGGCAAACATGCCGCGTTTTTCTGTTGCGATCATCGGGGGCCGAGCGGAAGCCGGTCAGCCCTTGCCCTTGTTCTTGTTGTAGACGTCGAAGAACACGGCTGCGAGCAGCACGAGGCCCTTGATCAATTGCTGGTAGTCGATGCCGATGCCCATGATGGACATGCCGTTGTTCATGACGCCCATGATGAAAGCGCCGATCACCGCGCCGGTAATCTTGCCGACGCCACCCGAGGCGGACGCCCCGCCGATGAAGCAGGCCGCGATCACGTCGAGTTCGAAGCCGACGCCGGCTTTCGGGGTCGCCGAATTCAGACGCGCCGTGATGATCATGCCGGCAAGCGCCGCGAGCGCGCCCATGTTCACGAAGGCGTAGAAGGTCAGCCGTTCGGTATTGATGCCGGAGAGCTTGGTCGCCTTCTCGTTGCCGCCCATCGCGTATATCCGGCGGCCGATCGTCGAACGCGTGGTGACGAAGGTGTAGACGGCGATCAGCACGCCCATGACGACCAGGACGTTGGGCAGGCCCCGATAGGTCGAAAGCTGGAAGCCGAGGAACAGTGCCACCAGGCTGATGACCGCCATCTGGATCGCGAAGAAGACGAACGGCTCGTTCTCCGTGCCGTGCTGCTCGTTGATCCGGCGGTTGCGAACCCCGGCAAAGATCGCATAGCCGACGAGCAACAGCACGGCGACCAGCGCGACCATGTTCTTGATCGTCTCCGGGCTCGGGCTGAGGAAGTAAAGAAAGTCGGGAACGAATCCGGTCGAAAGTATCTGGAAGTCCTTCGGAAACGGTCCGATCGGGCGGCCGCCGAGGACCACATAGGTCATTCCCCGGAACACCAGCATGCCGGCGAGCGTGACGATGAAGGAAGGAATCTTCTGATAGGCGACCCAGTAGCCCTGCGCCGCGCCCATGATACCACCGACGATCAGGCAGGCGGGAATGACCACAAAGGCAGGCAAGCCCCATTTGACGAGCATGATCGCCGAAATCGCGCCGATGAAGGCCACGATGGAGCCGACCGACAGATCGATGTGCCCGGCAACGATGATCAGCAGCATGCCCAGCGCCATGATGACGATGAACGAGTTCTGCAGCACCAGGTTCGTGATGTTGACGGGCCTGAACAGGACGCCGTTGGTGACGAACTGGAAGAACAGCATGATGATGACGAGCGCGACCAGCAGGCCGTATTCGCGAATGTTGTTCCTGAGGTAGTCACCGATCGACGGTTTGGTGGTTTCGGTGCTCGTATCGGCGACCATTAGTGTTTCTCCCCTGAACGCATGATGGCGCGCATGATCGATTCCTGGCTTGCTTCCTCCTTGGAAAGCTCGGCCACCATGCGCCCCTCGTTCATGACATAGATGCGATCGCAGGTCCCGAGCAGCTCCGGCATCTCCGACGAGATCATCAGGATGCCTTTGCCCTCGGCCGCGAGCTGGTTGATGATGGTGTAGATCTCATACTTCGCGCCGATATCGATACCGCGCGTCGGCTCATCGAGTATGAGGACTTCGGGATTGGTGAACAGCCACTTGGACAGGACGACCTTCTGCTGGTTCCCGCCGGAGAGGTTGACCGTCTCCTGATAGATCGAATGGGAACGGATGCGGAGCTTCGAGCGATATTCGGCGGCGACCTTCCGTTCCTTGCGCTCGTCGATGACGCCGTTCGATGCGACCGCATGCAGATTGGCGAGCGTGGTGTTGTGCATGATGTTGTTGATCAGCACGAGACCGAGCTGCTTGCGGTCCTCCGTTACATAGGCAAGACCTGCCTTGATGGCCTTGGGAATCGTGCTCACGTCCACCGGCCGCCCATGCATCGTCACTTCGCCGGTGATCTTGTGGCCCCAGGACTTGCCGAAAACGCTCATCGCCGTCTCGGTGCGGCCGGCGCCCATCAGCCCGGCGATGCCGACGACCTCGCCGGCGCGGACCTTGAAGCTGACGTCATGCAGAAACTGCCGGTCGCGGTGATGCTGATGGTAGACGTTCCAGTTCTTCACCTCGAGCAGAGTGTCGCCGATCTTCGGTTCGCGCGGCGGATAGCGGTCTTCCATGGCGCGGCCGACCATGCCGTTGATGATCCGGTCCTCGCTGATGTCTTCCTTGTGACAGTCGAGCGTCTCTACCGTTCCGCCATCGCGCAGGATGGTGATCTGGTCGGCAACCTTCTTAATCTCGTTGAGCTTGTGAGAGATGATGATCGACGTCATGCCCTGGCTGCGGAACTCCATGAGCAGCTTCAAAAGCGCGTCGGAGTCGTTTTCGTTGAGAGATGCGGTCGGCTCGTCGAGGATCAGCAGGCGGACTTTCTTCGAAAGCGCCTTGGCAATCTCCACCAGCTGCTGCTTGCCGACGCCGATGTCGGTGATCAGCGTCGCGGGGGACTCGTTCAGGCCCACTTTCTTCAGGAGTTCCTGGGTGCGGGCAAAGGTCTGCGGCCAGTGGATCACGCCCTTTTCGGCCACCTCGTTGCCGAGAAAGATGTTCTCGGCGATCGAAAGCAGCGGAACGAGCGCCAGTTCCTGATGGATGATGATGATGCCGAGCTCTTCGCTGTCCGAGATCGTGCTGAACTGGCGAAGCTCGCCGTCGTAATGGATCTCGCCCTCATAGGTGCCGGCCGGATAGACTCCGCTCAGCACCTTCATCAAGGTCGACTTGCCGGCGCCGTTTTCCCCGACAAGCGCGTGGATTTCGCCTTCGCGGACCTTGAACGAGACATTGTCCAGGGCCTTGACGCCCGGAAACGTCTTCGTAATGCCCCGCATTTCAAGAATGATATTATCCATACTCAGCCATTCCAGCTGCAGTCGGAGAGACTGCAGGCGCTCTCCCGTGCTGCGCGGTTGTTTCGACCGGCTCCGATACGAAATAAAACCACGCGGCGGGCCAAAGTGCTACAGCGACATTGCCACGAGACGCATGCCGCCTGGATTAAGAGGGTGCGCGAGCATGTCGCGCACCCTCCCGGTTCGCCGCATCAGTTGTTGAGCTGATCTTCCGTGTAGTAGCCGGAGCCGACGAGAACGTCCTTGGCGTTGGACTTGTCGACGGAAACGGGCTTCAGCAGGTAGGACGGAACGACCTTGACGCCGTTTTCATAGGTCTTCGTGTCGTTGACCTCCGGCTCCTTGCCATCCATGATCGCGTTGACCATGTTGACGGTAACCTTGGCGAGTTCGCGGGTGTCCTTGAAGACCGTGGAATACTGTTCGCCGGCGAGGATCGACTTGACCGACGGCAGTTCGGCGTCCTGACCGGTGACGATCGGCATCGGCATGTCGCCGGAGCCGTAACCGACGCCCTTCAGAGCCGAAATGATGCCGATCGACAGACCGTCATAGGGCGACAGAACGCCATCGACCTTCGCATCGGTATAGGCGGACGACAGAAGATTTTCCATGCGGGCCTGGGCCACGGCGCCATCCCAACGCAGCGTGCCAACCTGGTCCATGCCCATCTGACCGGACTTGACGACGATCTTGCCGCTGTCGATCAGAGGCTGCAGGACGGACATCGCGCCGTCGTAGAAGAAGAAGGCGTTGTTGTCGTCCGGCGAGCCGCCGAAAAGTTCGACGTTCTTCGGTTCGGTGGCACTGTCGAGCTTCAGGCCTTCGACGAGCGAGGTCGCCTGCAGCACGCCGACCTGGAAGTTGTCGAAGGTGGCGTAATAGTCGACATTGCCGGAATCGCGGATCAGGCGGTCATAGGCGATGACCTTGACGCCGGCATCGGCCGCCTTCTGCAGGATGTCGGAGAGCGTCGTGCCGTCGATGGCGCCGATGACGAGGACCTTCGCGCCCTTGGTCACCATGTTCTCGATCTGCGCCAACTGGTTCGGAATGTCATCGTCGGCGAACTGCAGGTCCGGCGTATAGCCGGCCTCCTTGAACAGCTTCTCCATGGTCTCGCCGTCGGAAATCCAGCGCGTCGACGTCTTGGTCGGCATGGAGATGCCGACCATGCCCTTTTCCTGGGCGACTGCCGGCGCAGCGAAGCCGGCGACCGTGATCGCCGCAGCTGCGAGAAGCGAAGTAAAGAATTTCATCAGATCTCTCCCTGAGTGTTGAACCGGCAGGCGCGGGGCCTCCGTCTATGCGCAGCGACCACCGTCGCGGAGCGTGACCCCCGGCGGTGGTTCAAGATAAAGGAAGCCCTCCCCGTCTTATCATACTCCCGCATGCGCTGGCGCATATGCTGGGAAACTGGAATCAATTGCCATAACTGTCAAATACAATATCGCTTTGCATGCATACCAAACTTGATATACCACTCTAAAAGAGTGTGATTTTTGAAACTCTTGAAAACGGAACCGAATGCGATGCTCGATGGCAGGCAGAATGCAGCCGGGCTCACAGGAGAACTGCTGGAAACGGGGCTCTTCCGCTCCGGATTGAAGATCAACCACTTGCGGCTCATCCTGGCGATCGACGACCATCGGCGCATCAGCGCCGCGGCCGATTCGCTCGGGATTTCGCAGCCGGCGGCATCGCGCATGCTCGCGGAGATCGAAGCGATCGTGAAGGCGCCGATCTGCGAGCGGGTGGCGCGCGGCGTCGAACTGACCCGCTACGGCGAGGCCCTGGCGCGCCGGGCCCGCACCATCTTCCTCGAGTTGCGCGAGGCTGCGCGCGAGATCAACGAGCTGAAGACCGGCAGCGGCGGGTCGGTTTCGCTCGGATCGGTCACCGGCCCGGGGCTCAATCTCGCAGTGCCGGCGATCCGCCAGGTGTCGACGGCCTATCCCGGGATCGAGATCAACGTGCAGATCGACAACAGCAACGTGCTGACGCGGGAGCTTCTGGCGGCGCGGCACGATTTCATCGTCGGGCGGATCCCCGACGATCTCAATCCGCGGCTGTTCAACCTGGTCGAAATCGGTTTCGAGGAGGTCTGCCTCATCGTCCGGGAGGGACACCCGCTGTTGGACAAGGCGTCAGCCAGCGCCCACGACCTCCCGGGCTACGACTGGGTGTTCCAGCCGCCCGGTACACTGCTTCGACGCGCCGTCGAAGACAGTTTCGCTTCCGCCGGCGTCAGGCTTCCGGCAACGGTCATCAATACTTCATCGACCATCCTGACGCTGTCGATCGTGCGGAACACCAATGCGATCGCTCCCGTTGCGCTCGACGTCGCCAGGCTGGTGGCGGGCAACGGCACGGAAGCCGGCGAGATCCGGATTTTGCCGACCGAATTTCCGATCCGCATCAAACCCTATGGGCTGATCACCGCCGAAGGCCGGGCCCTCCCCCCGAGCGCAAAGCTGCTTTACGATCTGATCCTGAAACAGAGCAGGGCGTGATGCACGCCGAGCTTCTCTGCAAACGTCATCCTCGGGCTTGACCCGAGGATCCATCATTCTAGGCTGCATTCCTGGCCTGTGGATCCTCGGGTCAAGCCCGAGGACGACGATCGAGTGCCTTACAACCTAAAGACTAAGTGCCTGCCCGGAGAGACTTGATGTTCGGCATGTCGGTATTCCATTCGGTGCTCGAGCGCCTCAAGGCCGAGCAGGACGACGAGCTGTCGGACGAGGCAAGGGACGGATGGCGGGACACCATCATCGGCGCGGCGCCGGGCTTCATTGCCGAAACCTCGGCCCGCGCTTGGGCATCCCGCGGCGCGGTAGAACAGGCCTATCGCGCGCTGGCGGCGGATGAGCGAGCCGAACCGTTCTCCATGCCCGACTATCTCAAGCGCACCGGCCTTGCGGAAGTCGCTTCCGAGCTCGCGCTCGGAGAAGCGGAAACCGCGCTGACGCTCGCGGCCAAGCGAAGGCGTTTCGCCGCCTCGAATCATCCCGACAGGCTGCCCGTAGAAGCGCGGCTCAATGCGACCTTGCGCATGAAGCTCGCCAACATGCTCATCGACGAGGCTTTGAGGCGAATCGAAAAGCCGACGGTGACTGGATAAGCGTCAGTTCGTGCTGTCGGTCGTGTCGCCGGCGGTTTCGCCTTTGCTCTGGCTCTCCTCCTTCGGCCGGTAAAAGAAGAGGAGGGACGCGCCCGCATAGGCGGTCACGACCAGAAAGATCGTCCCCCACATCACCTGCCCCCCGTAGAACTCCACCGCCGTCCATACAGCGCAGAACAGGATGATCAGCAGCCGGATCCACAAGGGACGATAGAAGGGATGATCCGGATCGATGAATTTGATCATTCTGGTTCCTCTGGGGAGACTTATGGCAAGTTCATCTACTGCATATTTCTGCAAATAGGTAGCAGGTACATCTTTTCGGTTCGATGCGTTCGGCCACTTTTGGAAAGTGCGCCGAGCGCATCCAGGCGGTTGACACTTGACGGCGCCAAGGCGATTGGAATAAATATTCCGTGTATTCAATAATTGGCCGTTTCGTTCCAGTTCCTCCGCGGATGCCCCGCGACGCCTTCGCGCGATGAGCGTCAATCATCGTGTGCCAACCCGGTCGCGCACCGGAATTCAAGGACGACAGTGATGACAGTGAGATTTGGTCTTCTGGGCGCCGGGCGTATCGGCAAGGTTCATGCGAAAGCAATCAGCGGCAATGCCGATGCCCGCCTTGTCGCGGTGGCGGACGCCTTTCCGGCCGCCGCGGAAGCGATCGCCGGCGCCTATGGATGCGAAGTCCGGACGATCGATGCGATCGAAGCTGCCGGCGACATCGACGCCGTGGTGATCTGCACGCCGACGGATACTCATGCCGATCTGATCGAGCGCTTCGCCCGTGCCGGCAAGGCAATCTTCTGCGAGAAGCCGATCGATCTCGACGCCGAGCGCGTCAGGGCCTGCCTGAAGGTCGTGTCCGACACCAGGGCCAAGCTGATGGTTGGCTTCAACCGCCGCTTCGACCCGCATTTCATGGCCGTGCGCAAGGCGATCGACGACGGGCGCATCGGCGAGGTCGAGATGGTGACGATCACCTCGCGCGATCCCGGTGCGCCGCCGGTCGACTATATCAAGCGTTCGGGCGGGATCTTCCGGGACATGACGATCCATGATTTCGACATGGCGCGTTTCCTCCTCGGCGAGGAGCCCGTTTCCGTCACCGCGACTGCGGCCGTGCTCGTCGACAAGGCGATCGGCGACGCCGGCGACTATGACAGCGTCTCGGTCATCCTGCAGACGGCATCCGGCAAGCAGGCGATCATCTCGAACTCGCGCCGTGCCACCTATGGTTACGACCAGCGTATTGAGGTTCACGGCTCCAAGGGCGCCGTCGCCGCTGAGAACCAGCGTCCCGTTTCGATCGAGATCGCGACCGGCGAAGGCTACACGCGCCCGCCGCTGCACGATTTCTTCATGACGCGCTATACGGAAGCCTACGCCAACGAGATCGAAAGCTTCATCGCCGCAATAGAAAAAGGCGCCGAGATCGCGCCGTCGGGCAAGGACGGCCTTGCCGCCCTGGCGCTCGCCGATGCGGCGGTCCGCTCGGTTGCGGAAAAGCGCCAGATCAGCATCGCCTGACCGCCTCCCGCCTTTTCGTGGAGAAAGGCCGGGCGCTGCCCGGCCTTTTTTGTCTCATGACGAGTCAAGCCCCTACCCGATGCGGCATCGTGGCGGATGATGAGGCCGCGTCCACGCTCGGCGCCAGCCCGGGCCGGCCGGTCAGAAACCCCTGGATCTGCCGGCAACCCTCGTCGACGATGATCTGTCTCTGCCGCTCCGTTTCGACGCCTTCGGTGACGACCGGAAGGTTGAGGCTGTGGCCGAGCGCGATGATCGCGCGGCTTATGGCATGGGCTGCCGGATCCTTGTCGAGCGAAGCGGTGAAGCTGCAGTCGATCTTGAGCTTGTCGAACGGGAACGTCTGAAGATTGCTGAGCGAGGAGTGCCCAGTGCCGAAATCGTCCATCACGATCCGGACTCCAAGGAGGCGCAGCCGGATAAGAATTGCAAGGACGTCGTCGCGGTTATGCATCAGCGCGGCTTCGGTGATCTCCAGTTCGAGCCGCCTCGGTTCGAGCCCGGTCCGCAGCAGGATTGATTCGATCCGGTCGAAAAGGTTTGGGAGGAGGAATTGTACCGGTGAGACATTGACCGAGACCGGCAGCGGCTCGTGCCAGCGCACCGCCTCCCTGCAGGCCTCTTCCAGTACCCATTCGCCGATCTGAATGATCGAGCCGCTCTCCTCGGCGATCGGAATGAACAGATTCGGCCCGACGAGACCGCGATCGGGATGGCGCCAGCGCAACAGCGCCTCGTAACCGACGATCCTGTCGTCCCGCACGTCGACAAGCGGCTGATATTCGAGGAAGAGCTGCCGCCTGACGACTGCGTGCCTCAAATCGTTCTCGATCTGCCGGCGCGTGCGCACGGCAGCGTCCATTTCGGCGTCGAAGAAGCAGGCGATGCCCTTGCCGGTTTGCTTCGCCCGATAGAGTGCCGTATCGGCATTGCCGTAGAGCCGCTCGGCGGTGGTGCCGTCGCTCGGACAGATCGCGACGCCGATGCTGACCCCGACTGCCATCGGATCGCGCCGCGTGTCCATCTCTTCCGAAAAGAGCTTGAGGATACGGTCCGCCAATTGCCGCGCGGCTTCCGGCTGCGCCGCCCCGGTCTGGACGATGGCGAACTCGTCGCCACCCAGTCGCGCGATCGTGTCGGCCTCTCCTGCCGCCGCCCGGAGAATGTCGGCCACCTTCCTGAGGATACGGTCGCCTTCCCCATGGCCGAAAATGTCGTTCACGGCCTTGAAGCGATCGAGGTCGAGACACAGAACCGCCAGCGCGTCATTGTGGTGAACGGCGGCAGCCAGGGCCTGTCTCAGGCGGCGATCAAAGGAGCTTCGGTTGGAAAGATCCGTCAGCGCATCGTGGTGAGCGAGATGTTCGATCGTCCGTTCGGCATCCTTGCGCGCCGTCAGATCCCGAACGAAGATCACGTCGCATTGCCTGCCCTTGTATTCGATCGTTCGGCAGAGCCTTTCGACGGGCACGTATCCGCCGTCCGCGTGAAGGAGCTCTCCCTCGCTTGCCCCCTCTCCGGCCCCAAGGTCGTTCGGGCTCCGTCTTTCGGGCGCTTCGGCGAACAGCTCCCGCCGTTGCCTGCCGACGAGCTCACCAGGCTTTCGACCACAGAGAGTGGCGAAGCGTTCGTTCACTTCGATGACCTCTCCGCCGCGAAGGATCACCATGCCCTCCAGCGAGGCATTGGCGAGCCCCTTGAGGTCCGTCAGGTGCCTGTCGACGAAGAGAGCGCCGAAGGCCATGAGAATGAGCGTGGTCGATGCGGCGATGACGCCGCCCGCCAGCCAGAACGGATCGAAGACGTGCGTTGCCGCGACGCTCGGGTCGGGGATCAGGACGACGCCGCTCATCGACGTGAAGTGCAGGACGCATATCGCGGCCACCAGGAGCAGGATGGATGCGGCGAGGCCGCGCACGCCGCGCAGCATCTGGAACGAATGCAGGGCGAGCGCGGCGATCAAGGTGCCGAGAAGAACGGCGGCGAAACTCGTTTCCGGGTCGAATGCGACCCGTCCCTGGACCTCGATGGCGCGCATGCCGCTCACGTGCATGGCGGCAATTCCGAGCCCGAGCAACAAACCGCCAACGGCCGGAGCATGGCGCGAGGTTCCAGCCAGACCGACCAAAAAGGCAACCCAGGACGCCGCGATCGCGACCGCGATGGAAAAGCTCGTGCCGCCGACGCCGTAGGCGATGGGGATTCCCCCGTCATAGGCGAGCATCGCGATGAAATGCGTCGACCATACGCCGACGCCGCAGGCAAAGGCGCAGACCGCAATCCAGAGGTGTCGCTGACTGCCTGCGCTGCGCCGGGCGCGCTCCAGAAGCAGCATCGTCGCGACGCTGCCGGCAAGGCAGACGACCGCCGCCACCACGATCAGGCGCCAGTCATGATCATCGCGTATGCATGCAATCACTGAAAACATCGCCGTCCCCCACGCCGAAGACAGCTTGGCAAGGAGACTCTAAATAACCGTAAATTGAAGACTGCGCAGCACTCGCGTCAGCCGGAACTCTGCGACACCGACCCGGCAGACCGGCCGCCTCACGGATGTCCCGCTGCGGCAATGTCGCCGTCGATCGCGCCGAGGACCCGATCGAGATGACCGTCGAAAACGAGCCGCTGCTCGTCCGGGACCACCCTTATCTGCGGCATGCCCTGCAGGCGGACCTGCAGCGAATGCGCGAGGCCCTCCTCCAATCCCTTCTCCAGAAGATCGAAATAGCGCGTGCCCGGCCCCGTCACGAAGATCGGCATCGGCTCGTAGAGACTGAGCATCCGCGAAATGCCGTTGCCGAGCGCCAAGCCGGCCTGGCGGAAGGCATAGCCGCCCATCCGATTCCCCTGGCGCGCGCTCGCGGCGATCTTGTCCATCTCCGACAGCGGCACGAACTTCGCCGGTATCGTGTCGGAGGGCACCTCGAAGGCCGTGCGCAGGATCCCGTAGAAGCCCGCGGCCGCTTCGATGCAGCCATAGCTGCCGCAGCGGCAAAGCCCCGCGGACGCCTGATGCAGCATATGACCGAAATTCGGCGCCGAGACATCGAGCTCGCCGGACTTGCCTCTTCTGGCGAGCCCAAGCCCGATGCTGTGACCGAGCGAGACGGCGGCAAGCGCATGGAAACCGCTCTCTCTTTCCTCTTCCCTTACCGCGAGGGCGTGCGCCACCAGCAGCGACTCGTTGCTGAGCATGATCCTCGCGCGCCAGGCGGGCCGGAGCAGTTCCACGAAGTCGAGTTGCTCGCTGCCGAAAACCGGCGACCAGATGAGCCGCGCGCCACCGCCGGCCACGAGCCCCTTGCTGCTGATCGAAATGGCGAGCACCTCGTCCTTCGAGATATTCGAGCGGACGAGCAGGCGTTCGAGCGCTGCTGCCAGAACCTCCCCGAAAGCGGCAGTGCCGCGAAGATCATGGCTGCGCGCATCCTCGAAACGGTCGAGCAGGATGCCGCCATAGTCCGCAAGCGAGTATTGCACGAGGTCGGAGGAAATGCGCACGACGATCACGTAGCCGCAGCCCCGTCTCGGCTCGAAGAGAACCCGCGGGCGGCCGCGGCCGCCCTGGACGTGCTGCTCGGTCTTGGCGATGATCCCGGAGCGCTCCAGCTCAGCGGTGATGACGGAGATCGTCGCCGAGGCAAGACCCGTCTGTGCCGCAATCTCCGTATGGGAGAGTGAGCCTTTACGGCGGAGCGCCGCGAGAACGAGGGCGCTGTTCTGCTGACGCACAAGCTCGGTGCTGGATTTGGTCAGCATCGGTTCGCCTTGCAGCGCCGCGCGCCCGACGAGGCGCTCAAAGGGCGCTGCAGCTCTTCAAGGTGCCGCATGTTCAATCCCTGAACCGGTGCGAACAAGTGAAACATGCATTAGCGATAGCGGGTCCCTCGAAGACATGCCCCTCCCAAAGCATCTGACGGAAGACATGACAAGGCGCATTCATGTTTTCCGTAGCGATTTCAACGCGCTGCGGCAATGATTCACACGCTGCGGCGGCCTTGTTGACAGCTTGCGGAAACTCTGACATTTATTTTCTCGACTGTCGAGAAAAAACGCGGCGACGCGATAGCGGCAGCATCTGGAGGCTCGTCGGGGATGCGTGCGGGAGGTTCGTGCGCGCGGCCGGGCCATTTGGGAGGATAGGATGAAATCCATTTTGAAGCTGATGGCGGGGGCTGCCATCATAGCGTCCATGCATTCCGCGGCGATCGCCAAGGATCTGGTCATCGGCGTTTCCTGGTCCAATTTCCAGGAAGAGCGCTGGAAGACCGACGAGGCCGCCATCAAGGCCGCGCTCGAAGCTTCGGGCGACAAGTATATCTCGGCCGACGCGCAGTCTTCCGCCGCCAAGCAGCTCACCGATATCGAGTCGCTGATCGCCCAGGGCGCCAACGCGCTCATCGTGCTTGCGCAGGACTCCGACGCAATCGGTCCGGCGATCGAGAAGGCAGCCGCCGAGGGAATTCCGGTCGTCGGCTATGATCGCCTGATCGAAAATCCCGACGCCTTCTACATCACCTTCGACAACAAGGAAGTCGGCCGCCTTCAGGCGCGCGAGGTATTCAAGCAGAAGCCGGAAGGCAACTTCGTCTTCATCAAGGGCTCCTCCGCCGATCCGAACGCCGATTTCCTCTTCTCCGGGCAACTGGAAGTCCTGAAGGAAGCGATCGACGCGGGCAAGATCAAGAATGTCGGCGAAGCCTATACCGATGGCTGGAAGCCGGAAAACGCCCAGAAGAACATGGAGCAGTTCCTGACCGCCAACGACAACAAGGTCGACGCGGTCGTGGCCTCCAACGACGGCACTGCCGGCGGCGCGATCGCGGCACTCGACGCCCAGGGCCTTGCGGGCTCGGTGCCGGTTTCCGGCCAGGATGCCGACAAGGCTGCGCTGAACCGCGTGGCGCTCGGCACGCAGACGGTTTCGGTCTGGAAGGACTCCCGCGAGCTCGGCAAGAAGGCAGCCGAAATCGCCGTGACGCTTGCCGGCGGCAAAACCATGGACGAAGTCGAAGGCGTGCAGACCTTCAACGGCGGGCCGAAGGGCGTCGCCATGAAGTCCGTCTTTCTCGCGCCGCTGGCGATCACCAAGGACAATCTGAACGTCGTCATCGACGCCGGCTGGATTTCCAAGGAAGAAGCCTGCCAGGGCGCCAAGAGCGACGTCGCTGCCTGCAAATAACCGCAACGAAATGGCCGATCTCCGGTCTTCAAGAGCGCCGCAACGCACACCGTTGCGGCGCTCTTGCAAGGTGCGAAGCGGATCGAACGACATCGACAGATAAGTGGGGGATGGCATGGCCATGGCCGACATCACAAAAGCCAACCAGACACGGGCCGATCAGATACCGGGCACGCAGGCCGGCCGCGCCCGCACGACGGACGAAAACCCGGCGAAACGCTTCTTCCGTGCCACCGAAATCGATACCCGGCTGCTCGGCATGGTCGGCGCGCTGATCATCATATGGCTCGGTTTCCAGGTGATGACCGGCGGACCGTTCGACGGGCTGTTCCTGAAACCGCGCAACCTGTGGAACCTGACCGTCCAGACCTCGTCCGTCGCGGTCATGGCGACCGGCATGGTGCTGGTCATCGTCACCCGCAATATCGACCTCTCGGTCGGCTCCGTCCTCGGCTTCTGCGGCATGATCATGGGCGTCCTGCAGGCGCAGGTCCTGCCGCAATATCTCGGCCTCGGCCATCCCGCCATCTGGGCGATCACCCTTGCCTCAGGCATCGCGGTCGGCGGCGCCATCGGCGCGCTTCACGGATCGATCATCGCCTTCCTCAACGTTCCCGCTTTCATCGTGACGCTCGGCGGCCTGCTGGTCTGGCGCGGCGCAACCTGGTTCGTGACGAGCGGCCAGACGGTTGCGCCGATGGACGCCACCTTCCGTCTCCTGGGCGGCGGCACCGAAGGTTCCATCGGCGCGACGGCAAGCTGGGTCGTCGGCTTTCTTGCCTGTATCGCCATCGTCGGCGCCATTTTGAACTCGCGCAAGCAGCGCAAGCGCTTCGGCTTCCCTCTGCGCCCTGTCTGGGCCGAGTATTTCCTGTCGATCCTCGGCTGCGCTCTGGTGCTTGGCGCGGTGGCCGTCGCCACCCATTATTACTGGCCGGTCAATATCGCCCGCAGATATTCCGATGCGAACGGCATCGCCTGGCCGGACGGCGGCCTGCAGATCTCGCACGGCATTGCCATTCCCGTTTTGGTCGCGATCGTCGTCGGCATCGTCATGACCTTCATCGCCACCCGCCTTCGCTTCGGCCGCTACGTCTTCGCGCTGGGCGGCAACCCCGAAGCGGCCGAGCTCGCCGGCATCAAGACGCGCTGGGTCACCGTCAAGATCTTCACGCTGATGGGCGTGCTCTGCGCCATTGCGGCGGCCATCTCGACGGCGCGCCTCAACGCGGCGACCAATGCCCAGGGCGAGCTCGACGAGCTCTACACGATCGCGGCCGCAGTCATCGGCGGGACTTCGCTCGCCGGCGGCGTCGGCACCATTGCCGGGGCGATGATCGGCGCGCTCGTCATGCAATCCCTACAGTCGGGCATGGTCCTTCTGGGGATCGATACGCCCTTCCAGCGGATCGTCGTCGGCGTCGTGCTCGTCACCGCCGTCTGGCTCGACACCGTCTACCGCGCCCGCGCAAAATAATCAGGAGTTCGAACATGACTGAACAACGCACTCCGCTCGTGGAAATGAAGAACATTTCCATCTCCTTCGGCGGCATCCATGCGGTGGACGATGCTTCCGTCGATCTCTACCCCGGCGAGGTGGTCGCCCTCCTCGGCCATAACGGCGCCGGTAAGTCGACGCTCATCAAGATTCTCTCCGGCGCCTACAAGCGCGATGCCGGTGAGATCCTGATCAACGGCGAACCGGCCGAGATCAACAATCCGCGCGACGCCAAGAAATACGGCATCGAGACGATCTACCAGACGCTGGCCGTCGCCGACAATGTCGACGCCGCCGCCAATCTCTATCTCGGCCGCGAACTGCGCACCCCCTGGGGCACGCTGGACGACGTGGCGATGGAAGCCAAGGCCCGCGAAGTGATGGGCCGGCTCAACCCCAACTTCCAGCGTTTCAAGGAACCGGTGAAGGCGCTTTCCGGCGGACAGCGGCAATCGGTGGCGATCGCCCGCGCCATCCTCTTCGACGCCCGCATCCTGATCATGGACGAGCCGACCGCGGCACTCGGGCCGCAGGAAACCGCGCAGGTCGGCGAGCTCATCAAGCAATTGAAGCGCGAGGGCATCGGCATCTTCCTGATCAGCCACGACATCCACGACGTCTTCGACCTCGCCGACCGCGTCTCCGTCATGAAGAACGGCCAGGTCGTCGGGCACGCGCGCACCGAGGACGTGACCAAGGACGAGGTGCTCGGCATGATCATCATGGGCAAGGTGCCCCCCAAGGCCATCCCCGGCCCCGGCGCCATGCAGATGGCGTGAGGCGACACGAACGCCCCAATGCCGCGTCGACGGACGCGGCATTTTCTTCGCGCAAGCCGCTTCCCGCAGCCGCCAAACGCAAATTTCCGCTGCAAACTCCGTCAATCACCATTGAAGCGGCGCGCAAGCTAGGCTAAGAACCGCTCACAGCCTGCTTCGGCGGCCCTGCCGCCAAACGGATGCACCCGTAGCTCAGCTGGATAGAGTGTTGGATTCCGATTCCAAAGGTCACAGGTTCGAATCCTGTCGGGTGCGCCAAAAATCTTAAGCAAAAACAAGTGCTTGCCGGTTTCTTTGACCCCGCAAAGAGTGGCACTACGCTTAGCACAGTCCAAAACGCTAGGCGGAATTAACTCCCGGATCATGGCGAATAGGCGATTGCGGTGTCCGACGCACGTTGTCGTCCTTGGCGATCTATTAGCCTCTATGAGTGGATCCCTGTAGCACGTTTTTTGCTCTCCGGCCTTGCGACAACCCGTCGCCAGCGTAATATATTCTGTAACGCAGGGAGGTGTTACAAAATGTCGAAAATGAGTTTCAGCACATTGCCAAGCACGCGGGTCGATCCCGATGTGCGGGAGCAATTCCTGAGAGCGGCAGAGCAAAATCACCAAACCCCGAGTGAGGCGATGCGTGAGGCTGCGCTGCAATACATTCGCAAGGCCCGCAAGAAGGAACTAGAGAGGCAGGCCGCGAACATCAGGGCGAACCGCGAAGACGAAGAAGACGTAATGCGCTGGATCGAAGCCCATAGCGTGGGAATCTCAGATGACGATTAAGCGCGGCTCGATCTACACAATGGCGGCTAAGGGCGCATACACGGGCAAGCCTAGACCGGCAATCATCATTCAAAACGATGAAATCCCCTTCGATAGCGTAGTGGTAGTTCCGACGACAACGACATGGGTCGATGCTCCTTGGTTCCGCATCGAAATTGATCCGACAGAGGCCAACGGACTTACCGAACGCTGCTACGCAATGTCGGATAAGATCGTGACGATCCCAAAGGCCAATTTGGGGAAGAAACTAGGCGCACTAGACGAGATTCCCATAAAACTCCTAGAGAGTGCCGTCCTCGAAGTGATCGGGCTTAAATAGGACTGGGCACAACCTTCCTCGTGGCCGACTGCTCAACCCGGAGAACAATTCGGTTCTCCGGGTATTTCTTCATCGACCGGCTGACTTCAACGGCTGCATCGTCCGATTATGGAAAGAGAAATCATCGCCTTTATCAAAAGATCAGACAAGATGGTGGCTGGTGTCGCACAAAATCTATGTGATGCCACGGCTGATATTACCTGTGCGCAAGTTGGTAACCGAGTGATTCCCCCCGATCGGAGGCTATTCTGTCGCTGGCCAACTAGCTCTGCGGTTTAGAAACCAACATTCCCAGGCGTCGGAAAATGCCTGGGAACCCTCCCGAAACAAAACAGGAAACAAACGCGCGGGTTAAACGACAACAAAAAAGTTGCGCCACCTGTGCCCCGTGGTGCGGTATCACGTATCTCGTTGAAAGCTATTAAAGGCCGCCATCGAGCGGCCTTTCTCTATTCGGGTGCCGCCGAACTGCGGACGTTCAACCTCGCGAGGATCGCCGGGACTGCTCCAACTCTTTAATACCGCCATCTCGGCGCGCGTTTGACATTGTGAAGCAACTCCGAAGCCTCAGCGAAATCGCCAAAAAGGCTGGTCAAGCGCTTCTCCTCCTCTTGAGGCAAGCGCTGCCGCTGGCAAAAAACGTGAATATTCCACACCTTAGTAGACGTTTGCTTAGAAATTTTGTCGGCTTCCAGACGTTCTACCATCTTGCTCCTCCCAAAGCGAAGGAGGACAGACTATGCTACTAAAGTCTAATTAAGCAAGAAATAAACTAAGTATTACTTATTGCCTGGCGCCCGGCCTGGCGCAGTTCACAACCGACCCGCTTTTCCATGACGTCTGGCTCCGCCCCGACCTCGCACTTCGTGATCGAAGCCTCGTGACCATCAGCTCCCTCATTGCTCGGCGGCGGCAGGCGCTTTCCCGCCTTGATGCGGCGGAATAATCGGCTGCATTCATAGGCTCAAAGCTCACATGAGGATTTCGCCGTCAAGATCAATCACGGTTTCATAGCGTGCCTCTTTCAATTTCGTATCGAACCCATGGTCTGAGCCACCTTGCTTGACGCGGCACGTTTCCGTCGCCGGTTCAAACTCACGTACGGTCGCCGTTTTGTCCGGCAGCACCACTATCCCGCTTGCGTAGCGGCAAGGCTCAGGAGAACGGGACCAATCTAAAGCGCGGCATTTGAAGCCCGACTTTGAGGCGGTTCGCTCACCTGGATCCGCCAGGAGTGATCAGTCCTGGAAGATTTGCGTGTTCGGCCATTTTTTGGTCGTCAGGCGGTCTTCATAACAGCCCCTTCGATGACAAAACCCGCAGTGACAAACTTCCACAGCGCGATAAGGAGCTTGCGCGCCAGGGCAACTATCGCGGCTTTCTTTAAACGTCCACCAGTCGACTGGACCCGATCCACAAACCAACGACTGAGCGCTGACGCTGGCTGATTGCGTAGCCACAGCCAAGACAATTGAATCATCGTGGTGCGCAGCCGGGGATTCCCTGCTTTTGAGACACCTTGTTCGTGGTCAATCGTCCCGCTCATCCATGGGGTCGGTGTCAAACCTGCATAGGCAGCAATCTGCCGCCGATTATCAAAATGTCGGCACAGTGCTTCGGTCCAAAGAATCAACACCCTTCAAGGAAAGCAGCATCGCTGCGGGCGTGGTTGCCTCAACCGCTGGCTGCTCGTGTGTCGAGAGGAGAGAATTGCGCTCGTTCTCCACTGTAGCAATCTGTTCTAGCAGCAACTCGAGCCGGTCGAGTTCGCGATCTACTTGAGCCTTGAGGTGTCTCGGTAGCTCGCGCCCGTCTCCGGTCTGGAGCTCCTCCAGCCGCTTACGGCGATCCTTACGGAGCGGTTGATAGCCGCTGACGCCTTGCGCGAAGAGTAGACCCTTGACGCGATTGACATGTCTGACCCGTTCAGCAATCAACACTTTGCGTTCCCGGCAAATCCGACGCCGATCTTCGTCCTCCGGATCTGGCGCTCTGACCATCGCACATACACGTGGCTCGCCGCGCTTGAACGCGAGCAGTGCGCGCGTTAGAGCCTCTCCATCGATCTTGTCGGTCTTCGCACGCCGACGTCGACGGGAGGTAGCGATCGAAGCTGCGTCAACAACGTAACTCTCGATCCCGTTAGCCTCCAGCACGCGATGTATCCAGAAGCCGTCCAACCCTGCCTCTTGGATTGTCACGATCGGAAATGACTTTCCTGTTCGCAACCGCGCCTTCTGTTGTAGCTGCTCAAACCGATCCAGCAGCTCGGCGACATTGCCACCGTCCACTACATGCTTCGACATCTTCTCGCCGCTGCCCGGCGACAACGAAGTGACCAACCAGGTCGATCGGCTCAGTTCCAATGACACAAAAATTGCGCCAAGATCAGTGCGGACAGCGGTTGGATGAATGGATGCAGGTTCCATAAACTGCTCCTCCTGAGCGAGTGCTTGATGCAGCCTCACTCTGCCAGAGCGTCGGCCGCTGTTCACTCCTCATGGGATCTAAAGCCGAAGGGGTGCCCTTCACCCGCCCCGATCTTCCCTTGCAACCCGGATCAGCCGATCAGATCGGGGCTGATTGTCGTGCCGCGTCGAAGCACAAAGTGACATTTCAACTCTGCCCAACGGCGGACAGTTCAACCTTGCCGCCACACTATCTATAACTCATAACGCCGATAATATGTGAGTGATAGCAAACTATTCTATCGCTCATGCGAAACGGCTGAAATTGCCAGCCAAAAAGCATTGCCGCGGCGCTATCCGACCACCTCATGGAATCTCATCTCTGTGCTTGTCACAGAGATCCAGCAGCGCCGCGTCTGCGTGCGGGAAGAGTTCTTTCAGCCCAAGGACTTGGTCTGGCTGGATCCCTGTGACAAGTGTTTAGCCCGGGGACATGGCGGACACCTGTTCGGATACATCACTGACGGATTGCTTGTTGGTCAAGTTGATTGTTGCGATGTGATGGGCACCGAAGAAAGCGCCATAGTGGCCGTCGCGGTCGAGCGGGCGGATGGCGAGGCGTTCTCCGCAGAAAGCTTTGGGAACTTTCCATAGCCGGCCTTTGAAGCTGACATAGGCTTTGGTGGCGGAAACCTTGCGCACGATCTCGCCCTCGTCATAGACGGGCTCGGGCAGGCGATCCGGCATGGCGCGCGGACTGGGGTGGTAGCGGCTGGCCGGCACGTCATGATCGAGTGCCCCATGCGGGCGCTCGAAATTGTAAAGCTCGCGCCAGGCATCGAAGGCGCGCTGAACGGCAGCAAGATCCCTGAAACGGTCAAAGGCGAACACCTCGGCCTTGAGTGTGCGATGGAAGCGTTCATTCTTGCCACGGCTCTGCGGATGGTAGGGGCGACTGTGCAGTAGGGCGACGCCGAGCTTCAGAAGCCATACGCCGAGGCCGGTCCAGCCCTCGCCTGACGGATCGCCCCATGGCGCGCCATTATCCACGAACATGGCGTCCGGCAGCCCGTAGCGCCGGAATGTCCGCTCCAGATGGCCGCGTACGGTCGCGCCTCGCTGATCGGCGCAGGCCATGAGACAAGGCACGAAGCGGGAATGGTCATCGATCACCGTTAACGGGTGGCAGAGCGTGGCGTCGGCCAATTGCACCCAGCCCTTGAAATCCATTTGCCAGAGCTGGTTCGGCGCCTCCTTCTCGAAGCGCTGCAACGCCGGCGCGCCGCCCGGCGGTGCTACGATCCGATCATGGCGCTTGAGGATGGCATGAACGGTCGAAACCGCCGGCGGGTGGGTTCCCTGCCGTTCCAGATAGCCCACAATTTTGCGCGCCCCCCATGCCCGATGCGCATCGCGCACCCCAAGCACCTCGGTCTCTACCGCTTCGTTGCAACGCATCGGACTTATATGCGGGCGCCGTGAGCGATCCGCCAACTCCCGGTCGCCGGCTTCCCACCGCGCCAGCCATTTATAACCGGTATCCGGGCTGATCCCGAACCGCCGGCACAATTCCCGCCGGTTCACACCCTCCTCAAGCGCAAGTCGCACAAACTCCCGCCGCTCTCCCATCGTCGATACCTCTCGCCACGGCATGGAATACCCCCTTCGAAGCCAAATCCATGCCAGCATGACGTGTCAGCCATCTCCCCGAACACCCGTCAGTTATGTCCCCGGGCTAAACAACAAGCACAGGGATGAGGGATCAAACAAGCCGCGGCGGGTAGCCCGAATCTCAATAAGGCTTCGCCCCGTCCGTGTTCTAACGGTCGAGACCCCAAACGTCCGGATTTCGTGCGAAGGACTCGATCAGCATTTCTACGAGGACCCGGACTTTCCGAGCGGGGTGCTGACCCGGCGGTCGGACGACATAGGCGCCTGCCGAAGGTGGGGGATAGCGTCTCATGACCGGAACGAGCGCGCCGGAGGCCACATATTCGTGTGTGATGCAATCGGGGAGCCAGGCGATCCCGAGTCCTGCCGCCGCGGCAGCGGCAAGCGCCGTGGCGTTGTCGGCCTTGAACCTGCCCTGCGGCTGAACCGTGACAATCCTGCCGCCATCCATGAACTGCCAGGTTTCCGTTCCCTGCATGAGTGCTTGATGGTTGGCCAGTTGCTCCAGCGTTTCAGGCGAACCGTGCGCTTCGATATAGGCCGGGCTTGCGACAAGCTTTCCATAGATCGGCCCGATGCGCTTCGCGATCAGGTTGGAGTCCTGAAGGTAACCAACCCGGATTGCGCAATCGAAGCCTTCGGAGATGAGATCGACGAAGCGATCGCTGTAGGAGGTATGGATGTGCAGCTGCGGGTGTTGTTGCGCCATTTCCGCAAGCACGGGGGCGAAGTGGGTCGGGCCGAAAGAAAGCGGCGTGGCAACTCTCAGGCGGCCGCGCAAATCACCGGCGGGGAGGATCGTTTCCCTGGCCGCATCGATCTCGGCGCTGGCTCGGGCGGCATGGTCTCTGAACGTGATCCCCGCTTCTGTGAGCGCGGCGCCACGGGTCGTTCGTGCAAGAAGCTGAACGCCAAGCTCCGCTTCAATCCGGAAGAGCCGCCGACTGACGATCGATTTGGAGACGCCGAGCCGGCGCGCGGCGGCCGATACGCCACCGGCATCGGCCACTGCGACGAATGTCTGTAGATCTTCGATATCCATTCCGGCGTTCCTCATTTCGCGACACAGCTTGCCTGACCATGGCACTATCGCATCACCGAAAGGAACAGCAAATTGCGTCCAGGCAACGTCATCCGCTGGCGCATGTCTCCCGTGAAACCCGCTGCCGTCCATAGTGGCAGAGAAAGGACGTCTTGATGACCCCTCGTAACGGACTTGATTCGCTTCTTCGTCCTGAAGACTCGGTCCTCGTTCTGATCGACCACCAGCCCTATCAGCTCACAAACGTGAACAGCCACGAGCCGCAAATGGTGGTCAACAATGCGGCCGCTCTGGCGAAGGCCGCCAAGGCCTTCGGCGTGCCCACGATTCTGACGAGCGTGATCGCTGATCGGGGCGGCCGCATCTTCCCCCAGATCACTGACGTGTTTCCCGGCCAAGAGGTGATCGATCGGACGTTCATCAACACCTGGCAGGATGAGAAGGTCGTGGACGCGGTAAAGGCCACCGGCCGCAAGCAGCTCATCATCGCGGGCCTGTGGACCGAGATCTGCGTTGCGATGCCGGCGATCCAGGCGCTCGGCGAAGGTTGGGACGTGACGGTTGTCACCGATGCGTCCGGCGGCACTTCGGTCGAGGCCCACGAGGTCGCCATCCAGCGCATGATCATGGCTGGCGCGAACATGATGACCTGGCTGGCGGTGGCTGCGGAATGGCAGCGCGACTGGGCCCGGACAGAGCATGCCGCCGAGCTTTCCGAGGTGCTCGTGCAGCATGCCGCCGGCAGCGGCATCGCCTTCCTGTGGGAGCAGCAACTGCTCAACACGCCGGTGCCAAGAGACGCGGGCTGATCTGAGCGGGGATGACGAGATTCCTGAACGACGCTTTGTGAGCCGATCGTTTGTCGAGCCTCGTCATCCCCATTCTGCTTCGCTCCGCAATTCTTCCAAGAGATTTGCCCCGTACCGGAACAAAGCGGAATGCGATTCGGTTGACTCCCCTGGATATGCAGGGAGTTAGCCATGGCAGTCTCGGCACGAGCCCAATGGAAGGGCTATCTCCGATTTGGTGAAGTGACTGCGCCGGTGGCGCTGTATACCGCGACGTCGACCTCCGACCGGATCGCCTTCCACACGGTCAACCGTGAGACCGGAAACCGGGTGCGGCGCGAGTTCATTGACAGCGTCTCCGGCAAGCCGGTGGAAAAGGAAGATCAGGTCAAGGGCTACGAGATCGGCGACGAGCGATACGTGGTGCTCGAGCCGGAGGAAGTCGCCTCAGCCGTTCCGGAGAGCGACAAGACCTTGCGGGTCCAGGCATTCATTCCCTGCGACGACGTCGACAAGGTCTATTTCGACAAGCCCTATTATCTGACACCGGACAAGATGGGCACGGATGCCTTTGCCTTGCTTCGGGAAGGCATGCGCAAGAAGAAGGTCGCCGCAATCGCCCAAACGGTCCTCTTCCGGCGCATGCGCACCGTGCTGCTTCGACCGCATGACAAGGGACTGATCGCTACGACCCTGAACTTCGACTACGAGGTCCGGAGCGCCAAGGAGGCCTTCAAGGAGATTCCGGACATCAAGATCGAGGGCGAGATGCTCGATCTCGCCAAGCACATCATCGGCATGAAGAAGGGCACTTTCTCGGCCGAAGAATTCGACGATCGCTACGAGGCCGCGCTCGCCGATCTGATCAAGGCCAAGCTCGAAGGCAAGTCGCTGCCGAAACGCGCACCGCCGAAGGTTTCGAAGGCCAACGATCTGCTCGAGGCGCTCCGCCAGAGCGCCGGGATGAAGAAGCCGCCGGCGGCATCGAAGAAGCGCGCGGGCAAGGAAAGCGCGGCAAAGACCAAGGCGAAGACGGCCGCAAAGAGCGCCCCGGCTCAACGTCGCCGCGCCAGCTAGGGAGGTGAACGATGGCGCCCCCACGCCCATATTGGAAAGGCTACCTGAAGCTCTCGCTCGTCACCTGCCCCGTCTCGATGATGCCGGCGACCAGCGAGTCCGAGAAGGTCCGCTTCCACACGCTCAACCGCAAGTCCAACAACCGCGTCGTGTCCAGGTATGTCGATGCGGTGACCGGCAAGGAGGTCGACGAAGACGACGAGGTGAAAGGTTACGAGCGCGGTGAAAACGATTTCCTCGTGATCGAGGACGAGGAGCTGGAGAGTGTCGCTCTCGAAAGTGCGAGGACGATCGACATCGAGAAATTCGTTCCGCGCGATACGATCGAATGGATCTGGCTGGAGAAGCCTCACTACCTTACGCCGTCGGACGAGGTCGGCCACGAAGCATTCAGCGTGATCCGCGACGCCATGGTAGCCGAGAAGGTCGCCGGCATTTCCCGGCTCGTGATCGGCCGCCGCGAACGCGCCGTGATGCTGGAACCGTGCGGCAAAGGCATCGTCGTCTGGACCCTTCGCTATGGCGACGAAGTGCGCAAGCCGGAGATCTATTTCGCCGATATCGGCGATGCGGATAACGATCCGAAACTGATGAACCTCGTCACCTCGCTGATCGAAGAGCGCAACAAACCGTGGAATCCCAACATGGTCGGCGATCCCGTTCAGGAAAAGCTGCTCGAAATCATAGAAAGCAAGCGGAAGTCTGCGAAGAAGGTAGCCAAGCCGAAAGGCAAGGAGGGAGAGCCGGTCCACGCCGGGAACGTCATCGACCTCATGGCGGCGCTCAAGGGAAGCCTCGAGAAAAAGAAACCCGGGGGCAAGAAGTCTTAAGGGGGAAAGGCGAGCGGCCTGCGTCGCCGGACTATCCAGGTACCCGGGGAGGGCAACATCGTTCATCCAACATCGCCAGGTCGTCGGCCAGATTGGCCTGCGCCCTGTGCCGCGGTTTTCTCCCTCTGCCGCGGGCTTCCGCGCGGCGGCTATCGGAAGTATGGCCTTGCCGATATGGTCAGTATAATTGAATGGTTTTCTTCGTGTTGTTCCAGAAAGTTGGAAAGTGTCGAATCCAGGAACTCCGACCTTCGAGCAGCTCCGCGTCTTTCTGGCGGTGGTCGATAGCGGAAGCTTTGCCGGGGCCGCGCGCAGGCTCAACCGCGCCGTCTCGGTCATAACCTACGGTGTGGCCAATCTCGAAGCGCAGCTGGGCCTCGAACTGTTCGAGCGAAAGGGCACGCGCAAACCGCAACTCACGGCCGCCGGGCGCGCCGTGCTCGCCGAAGCGCGTGGGCTCGCCGAAGGCATCGAGGGCCTGCGCGCCAAGGTCAAGGCGCTGCACGACGGCCTGGAAGCAGAAGTGGATATGGCCGTCGACGTCATGCTGCCGACGGAGCGGCTGGGCAAGGTGCTGCGAGCCTTCGCCGAAGCCTTTCCGACAGTATCGCTGCGACTGCATGTCGAGGCGCTCGGAGCGGTGACCGCGGCGGTACTGGACCACAAGGCCATGATCGGAATCTCCGGTCCCTTGGCGACCGGTGTTCGAGGCGTGGAGTGCATCGCGGCGGGCTCCGTATCAATGGTCCCGGTGGCGGCACCCCATCACCCGCTCGGGCGCATGGAGCGGATAGCGCCAGGCGATGCCCGCGATCATGTCCAGCTTGTGCTGACGGACCGTTCCCCTTTCACCGCAGGCCAGGATTTTTTCGTGCACAGCCCGCGTACATGGCGGCTTGCGGATCTTGGCGTGAAGCACGCGCTGTTGCGCGAGGGAATCGGCTGGGGAAACATGCCTCTCCCACTCATACAACCCGACCTGGCAAGTGGCGCATTGCTCCGGCTTTCCATGCCGGATCACAGGGGAGGCATCTACCGGTTCGGCGGCATCTGGCGCCGGGATACCCCTCCAGGCCCGGCCGCGGGGTGGCTGCTGAACCAGTTCGTGATGCTCGGAGCCGCTGATATCGAGGAAGCGGGACTTTCCGACATTTAGCTAGCAGGCTTGCGCCCTACCCTTTTGTCTCGGGCGACGATTACAACGGCCTTAGCAGATGACGCACGGCCGGCGGGCGGGCACCGATATGGAAGGCGTTGAGCGTCTGCTGGTGGATCTGATCGGCATGGGTGACGCGGGCGTGCTGGCGCTGATGCTCCAGCCAGCTTTCGACCACGAAGCTCTCCACAACCCGCCCGGGTTCGGCAACGTCTTCCCACACATCCCAGCGGATCGCTCCGTCACGTTGCCGTACCGATCGGAAGCGACGCAGGGCTGCGACAAACTCGGCCATCCGCTCGGGTGCGATCCGATACTCGATCTCGACCAGAACCGGTCCGCGATCGCCGCCGGGCTGAACCGAGACCACGGGATCAGCCCAGTGGTGCGAGGGCGCCAGATCGGCGCCTGCATCCCTGGGAAGACGCCAGACCGCCGCGAGAACGAGTGCCGCCGCCTGGCCGATTGCCGCGATGGTGAGCGCCGTGGTGACATCGGTCCGTGCGGCGACCGAGCCCCACAGGACGCTGCCGCCCGTCATGGCTCCCTGGAAGACGAGAAGATAGACAGCAAGCGCTCGCGCCTTCACCCAGCCGGGCGAGGCCATCTGCGCGGCGACGTTCAGAGATGTCAGCATGGCGATCCATGCAAGGCCGGCAACCGCCATGACGGCGCCCGCTGCCCAGGCGTTCGACGTGATCGCGAGCAACAGGGTGGCGAGAGCAAAGAGCAGCGTCGCGCCGATGGAGAGCGTATTGGCAGGAATATGCCGGCGCAGCGTCTTGAGCAGCAATGCCCCGACGACCGCTCCGGCACCCATGCAGCCGAGCAGCGCGCCATATCCGGTTGCGTCGAGCCCCAGTCCGCGCCGTGCGACCAGCGGCAGCATGGCCCACAGCGCGCTGCTGAAGACGAAGAAGCCGACGGCGCGGACGAGCACCAGACGAAGTGCCGGCGCATGCCGGGCATAGCGATATCCGGCCTTCAGCGCGCCGATGAAGTGCTCCGGCGGCAAGACGTGGGAGTCGGCCGGACGCTTCCATCTGACGAGCACGACGAGCACCGCAATGACCGATAGAGCATTCAGCGCAAAGACAGCGGGAGTCCCGGCCACGGCAACGATCACACCACCGAGCGCCGGGCCGATCGCGCGGGCGATATTGATGCCCAGGCTGTTGAGTGCGACCGCATCCGGCAGTGTGGGCTGATCGACCAGTTCCGGTACAATCGCCTGGAAGACCGGCGCGGTAAGGGCGGCGGATATTCCTAGCACCAATGTAGCGGCCAGCAACACATAGGGCGTCGTCAGGTCCTGCCAGGTCAGCGCGGCCAGCACTGCCGCGGCAACCAGACCGAGCGTCTGGCTCGCCAGCAGCATGCGACGCCGGTCGACAGTATCGGCGAGTGCGCCGGCCGGCAGCGCGAGCAGAAACATCGGCAAGGTGGTCGCTGCCTGCACGAGCGCGACCAGCAGAGGACTCGGCGACAGCGAGGTCATCAGCCAGCCGGCGCCGACATCGTGCATCCAGGTGCCAATGTTGGAGACGATGGTTGCGATCCAAAGCGCCCGGAAAACCGCGAAGCTCAGCGGGCCGGCCTTACTCGCCGCGGCAGATTGGTGTGCGGTCATGTGAGCTCCGTCCGAGGGTTGGAGATAGCAATCGATATGAGCTCCCCGATCAACCGAGATGTTCGAGGAGCGCATGGCCCTTTCACCGTCACACCGCCCAACAGCCGCAGCCAAACGCACCCCAGAACGTTCTGGAGTCGGCCGTGGGAACACTGGCACCGAGCGCAGCGGCGTGGTCGTGGCCATGCACGGCACAGCCGTTGGCGCATCCGCAGCGCAGCGACAACTTGGCGCGCGCCTCCGGCGTCTTATGGTAGCCGCCGAAGGTGCCGACCGGCGACCAGTCGGGCATCGGTTGGGGAAGCTCCGGGGCAAGCGGGGTGTAATCGCCGTCCCCATGCACAACCTCGCCGCCAAGAAGGGTGAGCACTGACCGCAGATGCACGATGTCGTCATCCGGCACAGCGAAATAGTCGTCGGAGAGCACAGCCAGATCGGCGAGTTGCCCCACCTTTATCTGACCTTTCTTGCCTTGCTCGCCGGAGAACCAGGTGTTGGCCTCGGTCCAGAGCCGAAGCGCGGTCTCGCGGTCGAGGCGATTGGCTTGCGGATAAAGACGCAGACCGCCGACGGTCTTCGACGTCACCAGCCAGGAGAGCGAGACCCAGGGATTGTAGCTCGCCACGCGCGTCGCGTCGGTTCCGGCGCCGACGGGAATCCCCGCCTGCATCATGCGCCGGATCGGCGGGGTGCGCTCGGCCGCCTTCGCGCCATAGCGTTCGACGAAATACTCGCCCTGATAGGCCATGCGATGTTGCACGGCGATGCCGCCGCCAAGCGCGGCGATACGGTCGATATTGCGGTCGCTGATCGTCTCGGCATGATCGAAGAACCAGTTGATGCCTGAGAACGGGATGTCGCGATTCACCTTCTCGAAGACATCGAGCGCGCGGCCGATCGTCTCGTCATAGGTGGCATGGAGCCTCCAAGGCCAGCGATTCTCCGCCAGCAGGCGGATGACCGGTTCGAGGTCAGCCTCCATATTCGGGGGCATCTCCGGCCGCTCGACGCGGAAATCCTCGAAGTCGGCCGCCGAGTAAACCAGCATCTCGCCGGCACCGTTATGCCGGTAACTGTCGTCTCCCTTACCCGGTGAGACCTGCTTCACCCAGGAGGAGAAATCGGCGAGTTCCTCCTTCGGCTTCTGCGTGAAGAGATTGTAGCTGATGCGGACAGTAAGCTGGCCGTCGCGGTGCAGCCTTTCGACGATCTCATAGTCATCGGGGTAGTTCTGGAAGCCCCCGCCGGCGTCGATCACGCTGGTGACGCCAAGCGCGTTGATCTCGCGCATGAAGTGGCGGGTGGAGTTGAGCTGGTATTCGGGCGGCAGCTTCGGCCCCTTGGCGAGCGTCGAATAGAGGATCGTCGCGTTCGGCTGGGCGAGCAGAAGGCCGGTCGGATTGCCGGCCGTATCGCGCAGGATCTCGCCGCCGGGTGGATTGGGCGTATCCTTCGTATAACCGACAACGCGCAGCGCCGCGGCATTCAACAGCGCCCGATCGTAGAGGTGAAGGATGAAAACCGGCGTGTCCGGCGCGGCTGCGTTCAGTTCGTCGATGGTCGGCAGGCGCTTCTCCACGAACTGGTGTTCGGTGAAACCTCCGACGACACGCACCCATTGCGGCGCAGGCGTCCGGCCGACCTGTTCCTTGAGCATCGCCATCGCCTCAGCGAGGCTGGGCACGCCATCCCAGCGCAACTCCATATTGTAGTTCAACCCACCACGGATGACGTGCGTGTGGCTGTCGATCAACCCCGGGATCACGCGGCGGCCTTTCACGTCGATGATGGTTGCATCGGGTGCCGCGGCCCGCGCCTCGGCTTCGGAACCGACCGCCAGGAAATGCCCGTTGCGGATCGCTATGGCTACGGCGGACGGGTTTTGCCGATCGAGCGTGGTCACCTTGGCGTTGACGAGGATCAGGTCATTATTGGGCATGGGATTCTCCTTGGCATAGGCGCGGAATGGCGAGGAGAGCGCCGCAGCGGCGACGCCGGCGATGGTCTGACGACGGGTGAAGCTCATGAGTCTTTCTCCCGATTGTGAGGCATCGGTCCGAGCACGTGCTCGGCGCACCCGGTCTTGACGAAGGAAGCCACCTCTTGTCCGGCGAAGGCACGCTTGGCGATCGGCAGCATCTGCTCGCCGAGCAGCATGCCGAACAAACCGACAAGCGCAACAACGGGCGGCGCCGGCGAGCGGACGCCAAGCAGGCTGTAGACGACGCCCACCAGCAGGCCGGCGCCGAGCGAGAGCAGATAGATCTTCATGCGGTCGTCTCCTTCCCTGCGTTTTGATCGATTCCGGGATGGCTCCGCGTGTCCCCGGAAGGCTGCGCGCACTTTCCGAGGACCACGGTTGGCCTGCCGCCGCGTTGCGGCGGGTTTTGCTAGCCGTGACCGCCCTCGGAGGCACCGAACATGGTCTTGGCATAGGTGATCCCGATGCCATAGGCACCGCCCCACTTCTTCGCGATGCCGGTCGTGAGCTCGTAGGTGTCGGCCCGGGCCCAGTCGCGCTGCAATTCGAGAAGATATTGCACCGAGGTCACCGGACGGGCGCCGGCCTGCACCATGCGCTCCACCGCACGCTCATGGGCCTCGGGCGAAACATCGCCGCAGGCATCGGTGATAACATAGACCTCAAAGCCTTGGTCGAGCGCTGACAGCGTTGGGCCAACGATGCAAACGGACGTCCAGAGACCGGCGAACACGATCCGGTCCTTGCCGATGCGGTTCACCTCCTCGATAACGGCTGCATCCTCCCAGGTGTTCATCGAGGTGCGGTCAAGAAGCCGCTGGCCGGGAAAGGCATCCGTGACTTCCGAAAACATCGGGCCCGAGAAGCTCTTTTCGGCGACGGTCGTGAGGATGGTGGGAACCTCGAAGCCGGCCGCGGCGCGAGAAATGAGGGCCGCATTGTTGCGGAGCAGTTCCGGCGCGATGGACTTGGTCGCAAACGCCATCTGCGACTGGTAGTCGATGAGGACGAGCGCATGATCGGTCGGGGACAGCAACGTCTTGCCGGGCGTCGGGGTGGCGGTGATGCTCATCGTGGATCTCCTGCTGTTAACTCGTTTCGGCCGACCCAAATTCTTCGAGGGCGTGACCGTGATCCATGTTTTACAGAGGGACGGAATGTGCATGTAGTTGTATAATTTATCTGCTTTCATTCTAGAAAATCGAAAAGCAGCATCAGCAGGAACAAATAGCAAAGCGTTTCAGTTAAATCGGCTGCTGGACTCTCGGCGGCATTAAGCCTCTTCATATCCGTCAGCAGGTCGCCCATCAGCAAGGGAGAATACATGGCCGACTCCCTCGACCACGCACCGGCACAAGCGAACAATCTGCCGCAGTTTCTGGCGCTTACCATTGGAGCAATCGGCGTAGTCTACGGCGATATCGGGACCAGTCCTCTTTACGCCTTCCGGGAGGCGCTGCGCCCATTCGGGGCAGGTGGCGTCGGGCGAGAAGACGTTATCGGCCTGGTATCGTTGGTGATCTGGACGCTTACAGCCATCGTCACCATTAAATACGTGCTCTTCCTGCTTCGTGCCGATAACGATGGTGAGGGCGGCACTCTGTCCCTGCTGGCCCTGCTGCTGAAGAAGGGAACCCGGTATCCGGTCATGATGTTTTTTGCCGGCGTTCTCGGTGCCTCCCTATTCATTGGCGACGCAATGATCACGCCGGCTCTGTCGGTGCTCTCGGCCGTCGAGGGATTGAAGCTCGTGACGCCGGCACTTGAAGACTACGTGCTCCCGATCTCCATCGTGATAATCCTGCTGCTTTTTGCCGTCCAGTCACGCGGGACCGGGGCCGTCTCGATTTTCTTCGGTCCAATCACCCTGATATGGTTTCTCGTCATGGCGGCTGCAGGCATTGCGCATATCGGCGACGATTTGGCGATCCTTTCAGCCTTCAACCCGCTCTATGCGGTTGGCTTCTTATGGGATGCCGGCCTCGTCGGCTTTATCGTGCTCGGCGCCATCTTCCTTACCGTGACCGGCGCTGAAGCGCTTTATGCGGATCTCGGCCACTTCGGCCGGCTGCCCATCCAGTCGGCTTGGTTTACGGTCGTGTTCCCCGCCCTTGCGTTGAACTACCTCGGACAGGGCGCGCTGGTGTTATCCCACCCCGATTCCATCTCGAACCCGTTTTTCCTGATGTTCCCGAACTGGGCCCTGTTGCCGATGGTGGTTCTTGCCACCGCAGCAACGATCATCGCCAGCCAGTCCGTGATCACCGGAGCCTTTTCGCTCATACGGCAAGCGATTCACCTCGGCTTCCTGCCGCGGTTCGAGATCTGCTACACCTCGGAAACCCAGACGGGTCAGATATATCTGCCTTTGGTCAACACGACCCTCCTGATTGGCGTGCTCGCTCTCATGCTGGTGTTCGGCAGTTCCGAATCCCTTGCTCCGGCATACGGCGTATCCATCACCGGCGCGATGGTGATCGACACAATCCTTGCCTTCGAGTTCGTCCGGCGCCAATGGGGCTGGGCCGTGTTGACGGCTACGGCGGCTCTGCTTCCCTTGCTCAGCCTTGAACTGGTCTTCCTTGGCGCCAACCTGTTCAAGGTTCACCACGGTGGTTACGTGCCGATCCTCATTGCCGGCGCCTTGATCACGATGATGTGGACCTGGCGGAAAGGTATCAAACTGCTGCGCGAGAAGACTGCCCGCCAGGACATTCCGCTTAGCCGGTTCATAGCCATGGTGGAACGAAAGTCCGAGCATGCTCCCGTCGACGTGCCCGGAACAGCGATCTTCCTGACCGCGACACCCGAGACGACCCCGGCTGTTTTGTTGCACAACATCAAGCACAATCACGTGCTGCACAAACATAACGTCATCCTGACCATCAAGACCGCCAGGATCCCGTACGTACCCGAAAAAGAGCGCTACACAATTACAAAGCTGTCTGACCGGTTCAGCCTGTTGGAGTTGAGATTCGGCTTCATGGACGATCAGAATGTCTCAAGAGCCCTGGCGCGCTGTCGAAAGGAAGGCTTTAAGTTCGACATAATGTCCACGTCCATTTATCTCGGCCGGCGCAAACTTATAGCGGATTCTCAATCAGGATTGCCGCAGTGGCAGGACAAGCTCTTCATCGCCATGGCGGACTCGGCGATTGATCCGACCGAGTACTTCCATCTGCCCGCAAATCGGGTGGTCGAGCTGGGAGAGCAAGTCATCATTTAATGCCTGTCGGGATTTACTGGAGTTTATGACGGCCCGCACTGCGCCGATTTGTCGACGCGCGTGATGCGTGCCGCCTTGGCAACCCCTCCCCACGGGTCTAGATTACCCCCGCGGCGAGGGAGGCCCTGATGACATCAAGCTTCAACGTGCATGATGCAGCCGGCTATGAGCAGCTCATGGGCCGCTGGAGCCGCAAGCTTGCGCCGAAATTCATCGACTTTGCCGGCGTCGCCGATGGCGAAAACGTTCTGGATGTCGGCTGCGGTACCGGCAGTCTCACCTTCGAGCTCGCCGAGGCCGCCAGGCTCGAAGAGATCGCCGCGATCGACTATTCGCCCGTCTTCGTGGAGGAGGCGACCCGGCGCAACACCGATCCGCGCATAAAGATAAGGGAAGCGGATGCCTGCGCCCTGCCGTTCGAAGACCGGACCTTCGACCGCGCCTTCGCTCTTCTCGTGCTCCACTTCGTACCCGAAGCGGGCAAGGCCGTGGCCGAGATGCGCCGCGTGGTGCGTCCGGGTGGCGTCGTCGCGGCGGCGGTGTGGGACCATCTCGGCGGAATGCCCGGCATGCGCATGATGGTCGACACGGTGGCGGCGCTCAGCGAAGGCGGGCGCCAGCTTCGCGCCCGCTACTGCTTCCAGCCGATGATGCAGCCGGGAGAAATGAAGCGGACATTCGTCGAGCAGGGTCTCGCGAACGTTACGGAAACCGAGCTGATGATCCGCATGGACTACCGGAACTTCGACGACTACTGGGCGCCGATTGGCGCCGGCGAAGGGCCTCTCGGAAAATATGTGGCAACGCTCGATGCGGAGGAGCGGGCGCGCACCGGTGCCGCCGTGCGCGACGCCTACGAGGCCGGCCGGCCAGACGGTCCGCGCTCCTTTGCGAACGTCGCCTGGGCCTGCCGGGGCACAGTTCCGTGATCGAGCCGCACGCTGTCGCGTGCACTGACATTGTCAGCCGGTCCGCTTGGCCACACGACCTGGAGCGCTTCACCGTTCGTCGAAACAGTGAAGCGCTTTAATGCAGAACAGGCGGCGCTTCACGCCGGAACAGCGCGATCAGCGAGATACCGTGCTGCAAAAGAAGTTCCGCGGCCGGCAAGTCCATCGTCGCGACGTCTTCGGCGCAACCGCTGATAATTCTGGCGAGACTGATCGAGTTTGCTGCAAACCGATCATCGCCGATTTCCTGTGCCTCGTCCGCGGTGGCTTCAAGTGCGTCCGCGACGAGGGTCATCAGGTTTGCGCGCTCGCGAGGCGTCATCTCATTCAGGGTCTTGGCAGAATCCCGCATTGCTGGCTCCTTTAGTCGTTAAGGCGGCCCACGCAGGCGCGGCCGGTCGGCCGGGCGGACGTATGCCACGTTTATTGTTGGAGTACGGGTCGAAGCTTTCATTGCATAGATCGGTATCAGGCACGGCGAATGCAAGGAATGGCTACTATGCGGCTACCGCATGCCCGGTTGCTACCGGCAACCACGGACCGAATGTTGCGTGAACAAGGGTGGTCACTGTCCACGTCTTCGGAGCGGGACGAGGAGAACTGCGTGCGGTTTTCCGCCCGCGTGCCGCCCTGCTCATCAGAATCGACTACCTCTATTATTTTAGGCCGATCCGACCTGAAATCATAGTGATCTAAGAGGCCCATCCCCCTCGCCGCTCCAGCCACTCCTTCAGCGCAACCGCATTGTTGTGCGCCTCGTCGCGCGCCGCATAAAGCAGCGTCAGCGGCCCCTCTCTCAACCGTTCGCGCAACTCCGCCACCGCCGCCTGCGCCGCCCCGCTCTCGAGCTCATCCGCATAGGCGACGCAGAACGCATTCCAATCCTGCGTCTTCCCATGAAACCGCTTGCGCAGCGCGTCGCTCGGCGCGATGTCCTTGAGCCAGAGGTCGATCCCGGCCTTTTCCTTGGCGACGCCGCGCGGCCATAGCCGGTCGACGAGGATGCGCGTCCCGTCGGATGCCTCGGGCACCTGGTAGACGCGCTTCAACTGGAGTGATGCCATAGGGTCCCCACGAGACGGGCCGGGGCGGCCGTAACCGTCCCGGGGAGGAAAACTGCTTTCATCCAGCGTAGCGGAGCCTTCCTAATCGTGGAAGAAGCCCTGTATCTCTTCCGGCGTGACCTTGCCGTCGCGGTTGATATCGACCTTGTCGAAAACCCGCTTGTGAATGGTGCTGATCTCCTCGAAGGAAAGAGCGCCGTCATTGTCCGCATCGGTGATGGCGAACATGATCTTCATCATCTGGCGGTGCATCGTCTGCCGGTGCATCATCATGCCCCGCATCCGGTCGCGGTGCCGCATCCGGTCGCCGCGCTTCCCGTCGCCGCGTACCATGTCCTCGCGCATCATGTCTGGCTGATCCTCTTGCATACCGCCCTGAGCATCCGGCTGAACGCCCGGGTCCTGGTCGGGCATTTCTCCTGTGGGCGGAATGGGAGCGGGTGCCTGGGCGGCCGCGGCGGTTGCGGTGCTGAAGGCCATGAGCGCTGCAAGAGCGGTCACGGCCGGAAATTTCATCGGTGACATGTGATCTCCTCCTAGAGTTGCACGTCAGGAGCGCTGCAGCGGCGGGTGATCCTCAAGCGGCACAGCGACTTCGCTGCGAACTAGCCGCTCCATCGCCTGTTAACCGCAAGGGCCTAGAGAGGTTCCGATACGCGCCGCCCTTCTTTCGGAGCCGGCAAAAGCGCGCTACACCTCAGTGCCATCACGAACCGCGCGCCAGGCGGCGATGATCGCCCCGGCGGCTACCTCGCCGGCGCGGTCGTCTGTAAGCCAGGAGATGACCGACATCCGCATTACCCTGCGGCCGCGCCAGACGGCGCCGCCGGCGAACAGGATGCCGTCGGCCTGCAGCCGGGCGATCGTCGCCTGGGTCAGCCGGTCGCCTTCCTCACCCGGCATTGCCGCTCCGAAGCGCACAAGGACCTGATTGAGGGCTACCTCGTTCAGGACGTTTATGCCGTCTTCGCCGCTCAGCCGCTCGGCGATGGCGCGGGCGACGCGGCAGTGCCGGTCGACCATGGCGGCAATGCCTTCGCGTCCCAGATGCTTGATCATCGCCCAGGTGGCAAAACCGCGGGCTCGGCGCGACAGTTCGGGCACGAAATGGCTCGGGTCCCGTTCACCTTCGGTGGTCGGCGGCAGGTAGCTCGCGGCGATCGTCATCGCCCGGCGATGCGCTTCCTGATCGCGGATGATGGCATATCCGCAGTCATAGGGCGTCTGCAGCCATTTGTGCCCATCGGTCGCCCAGGAGTGGGCTTCGTCGATCCCGTCGGTGAGCCCGCGCTTTCCGGGAGTGGCGCGCGCCCAGAGGCCGAAGGCGCCGTCGACATGAATCCAGGCGCCCAAACCCCGGGCAATCGCCATGATGCCGGCGAAGTCGTCGAAGGCACCGGTATTGATCTGTCCTGCCTGCAGTATCGCAATGCAGGGACCGGAGACCTGCGCCGCTGCCTCGGCGAAAGCCGGTTCGGTGATGCGACCCATGTCGTCGGTCCGGACGCGAAGGACGCGGTCGTGCCCGAAGCCGAGAAACTGCAGCGCCGAAAAGACCGTCGCATGCGCGTCGTCGCCGATCAGGACCGCGACCGGCGGCGCGCCGAAGAGGCCCTGCGCCTCGACATCCCATCCGGCCTGCCGCAGCACCTCTCCGCGCGCTGCGGCAAGGCAGATGAAATTGGCAAGCGTCGCCCCGGTCGCAAAACCGACGGAACTCTCCCGCGGCAGGTCGAGAAGATCGAGCAGCCAGCTGGCCGCGATCGCCTCGGCGGCGGCTGCGGCCGGCGCCGCGTGGTGGTTGCCGGCGTTCTGGCCCCAGGCGCTCGTCATCCAATCGGCCGCAACCCCGACCGCATGCGAACCGCCGATGACCCAGCCGAAGAAGCGCGGCCCGGTCATCGCGTGAAGTCCCGGCTCCGCCTTGGCGGCAAGCTCGCCGATCACCTCGCTACCGGCGCGTCCCCGTTCCGGCAGAGTTTCACGAAAGGTCTCCAAGGCGGCGGGATACGATAGCGCCGGCCGCTGCGGCAGCTCCGTAATTTTCTCGCGGAAACGCGCGGCGTGTTCCGCCGCGCATTGAAGAATTTCGCGGGTCGTCTCCTCTTTCATGAACTGCCTCCAGGCGTCACCTTACGAACGAGGGCGCCCGCTTCAGGCCGCCCCGCGTTCCTCTATCGGCCGGACGTTCTGGTTCATCCGGAAGAGATTGAGCGGGTCGTATTGCCGCTTGATCTCGACGAGCCGGCCATAATTCGCACCGTAGGCAGCCTCGACCCGGTCCATCTCGTCCTCAGGCATGAAATTGACGTAGGCCGTGCCGGCGGCATAGGGCTTTGCCGCCTCGAAGAGATGCCGCGCCCAGTCGATGCAGGCCGGGTCCATCGCCGCGTCACGCCAGCGCCCGTGCACGTTCATGACGAAGTGCGAGTTGCGCTGCGGGAAAGCGGTTTCCTCGGGCGCGACGCGACCGGCGGCGCCGCCGACATGGGCGATGAATATCTCGCATTCCGGGCCCGGCAACTGCCGGATTGATTCGGTGAGAATGCCGATCGCCTGATCGGAAAGCTCCATGAAGTCGTGGCTCTTCCAGTAGTTGCGGGCACCCGGAGCGAGTAAGGGGTCGAAAGCCTGCTGCCAGCCGACGAAGGGATGCGGCGATACCACGTCGGCGATCGGATTGCCGATCGCCCGCAGCCCCGCCACCGCCTTCTCGCCCGCTTCGAGATCGCCGCAATGGCACATGGCGAGCACGACGACCTCCTTGCCGTGCCATTCGGCCGGAAGGAAGGGCAGAGGCGGCGCCTGGCGCATCACCACCCAGCAGGTGAGTTCGTCCGGCGCATCTTCGAGCGCCTGCCTGTATTGCTGAAGCACACTTTCCGCTTCGGCAAAGGGATGGACGACGAGCCCGGAGAGCACCTCGGGGCCGAGTTCGTGCAGGCGGAATTCGAAGGCCGTCACGACTCCGAAATTGCCGCCGCCGCCCCTGATGGCCCAGAAAAGGTCGCGGTGCTCGGTGGGGCTCGCCCGCACCAGCTCGCCGTTCGCCGTGACCACATCGGCCGAAAGCAGGTTGTCGATCGTCAATCCGAATTTACGCGTGATCCAGCCGAATCCGCCGCCGAGCGTCAGGCCGGCAATACCGGTCGTCGAGTTGATGCCGGTCGGCAAAGCAAGGCGGAAGGCCTGCGTCTCCATGTCGAGATCGGCAAGCGTCGCCCCCGGCTCGACCCAGGCCGTCTTCGTCGTCGCATCGACCCGCACCGATTTCATCGGCGTGAGGTCGATCACCATGCCGCCGTCGCAAACCGCGTTGCCGGCGATGTTGTGGCCGCCGCCGCGCACCGCGACGAGCAATTGGTTCTCCGCCGCAAAGCGCACCGCATTGACGACGTCGGCAGCTCCGGCGCATTGCACGATAAGCCCGGGCCTGCGGTCGATCATGCCGTTCCAGATCGTGCGCGCCTCGTCATAGGCGGCGTCGGTTGCAATCAGAATGCGCCCGCGCAGGCGCGCGGCAAATGCCTCGATCGCCGCAGCGCTGACCATTGTTATTCCGTTTTGCAGATTGGTGAGGCTCATGTCGTTCATGATTCGCTCCTCCCTCGGTGAACCATTGCCCCCAGCGGCGGGCATTCTGCGCCTTTGCCCTAGACCCGGCAAGCAGACCCGCGGTCGCCGCCGATAGTCCTTTGGGGTTAGGTTGCAGGGCGCCAACACCGGTTCCCGCCACCGCAATTCTTGCAATCGCGGCTAAAATGCTCCAATGAACCGCCGGCGCGGCAATCCGCGAAATGGCGGTCGAAGGCAGTATGGAGAGGGAAGTCGTGGGCATGAAGGTGGTCATTCTCGCCGGCGGATACGGCACCCGCATTTCGGAGGAGAGCCACCTCAGGCCGAAACCTATGATCGAGATCGGCGGGCGCCCGATCCTCTGGCACATCATGAAGATCTACAGCCATTACGGCTTTTCGGATTTCGTGATCTGCCTCGGCTATCGCGGCTACATGATCAAGGAATACTTCTCCAACTACGTTTTGCACTCATCTGATGTTACCTTTGACCTGGCGACCGGCGAGACCACCTATCACACCAGCAGTGCGGAACCCTGGCGGGTGACGCTGGTCGATACGGCTCCGGATTCCATGACCGGCGGACGCCTGAAGCGCGTCGCCGGCTATCTTGGCGAAACCTTCTGCCTGACCTATGGCGACGGCGTCGCCGATATCGATATCCGCGCGCTCACCGATTTCCATCTGGGTCACGGCCGCGAGGCAACGGTGACGAGCGTCGTGCCGCCGGGGCGCTATGGTGCGCTCGCCACCGAAGCCGGGCAGGTCATGAGCTTTACCGAGAAACCGGCCGGCGATAACGGCCGCATCAATGGCGGCTTCTTCGTTCTCAACCGCTCCGTGCTCGACCGCATAGAGGGAGATCACGTCCCCTTCGAAAGCGCGCCGCTCGAGGGCCTGGCGCGTGACGGGCAGCTGATGGCCTTCCCGCATGGCGGTTTCTGGCGCCCGATGGACACGCTGCGCGACAAGACCCAGCTCGAGGAGCTTTGGCAGCAGAACCGCGCTCCCTGGAAGATCTGGGCATGAGCCGTCTCCCTGATCCGGAATTCTGGGCGGGAAAGCGCGTCTTGCTAACCGGCCATACGGGCTTCAAGGGGAGCTGGGCGGCTGTATGGCTCAAAGAGATGGGCGCGCATGTGACCGGCTATGCCCTTCCGCCCGCCTCCCGGCCGTCGCTCCATGACTTGCTGCATCCGAGCGGAGCCCCGGGCGGGCAATTCGGCGATATGCGCGACGGTGAAGCGCTCGCGACGATTGCACGGAAGAGCGAGCCGGAGATCGTCCTGCATATGGCGGCGCAGCCGCTGGTCCGCGAAGGCTATGCGGCGCCCGCCGAAACCTTCGACGTCAATGTCATGGGCACGGTCCGGCTGCTCGAAGCGGTCCGTGCGACGCCTTCCGTGAAAGCCGTTCTCGTTGTGACGACCGACAAGGTCTATCGCAACGACGAGAGCGGACGGCATTTCCGGGAGAGCGATACGCTCGGCGGGCACGACCCCTATTCGGGCTCCAAGGCAGCCTGCGAGCTGGCCGTCGCAACCTGGCGCAGCGCCTATCTTAGAGAGTGCGGCATTCGTGTCGCCACGGCGCGCGGCGGCAATGTGATCGGCGGCGGCGACTTTTCCGCCGACCGGCTGGTGCCCGACGTCGTGCGCGCCGCGCTTTCCGGCACCCGGCTCAACATCCGCAGCCCGCTCGCGACGCGCCCCTGGCAGCACGTGCTCGATTGTCTCAACGGCTACTTTCTCTTTGCCGAGGCGCTCTACAAGGGCGAAAGCGATGTCGATGCGCTGAATTTCGGCCCCTCGCCCTCCGAGCCGGCGATCCCCGTGCGCGACTTGGCGAACGCAGTGCAGGCCGCGATGGGGCTCGACCCCGAATGGGATGACGTCTCGGCGCTCGAGCAACCGCGCGAGATGCGAACGCTCGGCCTTGATCCGGCTCTCGCCGGCGAGACCCTCGCCTGGCGCCCCCGCCTCGCCCAGAGCCAGGCGATCGAGTGGACCGCGCGCTGGTACGACGGCTGGCGTCGCGGCGAAGCTGCGCGTCAGCTCACGCTCGATCAGATAGAAGCATTCACGAAAGGCCTTTGACCCAAGATGTCCCACTCCTGCCGCTTCTGCTCGACCCCGCTTGAAACCGTTGTGGCCGACCTCGGGGCGACGCCCTGGTCCAACTCGTTTCTCGAACGGACCGAGGAGGCGATTGCCCGGGAGAAGGCTTTCCCGCTGAAGGTGATGGTCTGTTCCGAATGCCTGCTCGTCCAGACCACCGAGACGGTCGCGGCCGACGAAATCTTCAACGCCGACTACCACTATCTCTCGTCATTCTCGACGAGCTGGCTCGACCATGCGCGCCGTTATGCAGAGGCGATGACCGAACGCTTCGCTCTCGACGGCCGCTCGCAGGTGGTGGAAGTCGCGTCGAATGACGGCTACCTGCTGCAATATTTCGCGGCCAAGCAGATTCCCGTGCTCGGCGTCGAGCCGGCGGCCAATGCCGCGAGGATCGCCGAAGGCCGCAACGTGCCGACCCATGTCGCCTTCTTCGGCCGCGACACAGCCAACGCGCTCGTCGCCCGCGGCATCCATGCCGATCTCACCGCCGCCAACAATGTTCTTGCGCATGTGCCGGATATCGCCGATTTCGTCAGCGGCTTTGCGATCCTCCTGAAGCCGGACGGCGTCGCTACCTTCGAGTTTCCGCACCTCCTGCGGCTGATCCAAGGCATCCAATTCGACACGATCTATCACGAGCACTATTCCTACCTGTCGCTCGCGGCCGTCGAACGAATTTTCGCCGCTTGCGGGCTGAAGGTCTTCGATGTCGAGGAACTGCCGACCCATGGCGGCTCGCTGCGCGTCTACGCCCAGCCGGTGACCGGAACGAGACCGGCGACCGAGAAGCTCGCCGAAGTGCGGGCCGAGGAGGAAAGCGCCGGGCTCACGCAGATGCCCACCTACGCCGCCTTCGGCAAGCGCATCGCTTCGGTCTGCGATGGATTCCGCGCGTTTCTCGCGGACGCCAGAAGCGAAAACAAGCGCGTGGCGGCTTATGGCGCGGCAGCAAAGGGCAACACCTTCCTGAACGTCTGCGGGCTCACCGCGTCGGACATCGACTTCATCGTCGACCGCAACGATCTGAAGCAGGGCAAGCTCTCGCCCGGCAGCCACATTCCGATCTACGATCCCGCCAGGATCGAGGCCGCAAAACCCGACTATGTCGTCATCCTGCCCTGGAACCTGACCGACGAGATCGTCGCCGCCCACGCCTATATCCGCTCCTGGGGCGGCCGCTTCGTCGTCGCCATCCCGCAAGTGCGGGTGATCTGAGCCGGGCTGCCGCGCTGCACCTCATTCGCCCAGGCTGCCCGATCGCCTCCGGTATTCCGACGGGCTGCATCCCAACAGATCCTGGAACTGGGTCGACAGGTGAAAGGCCGAGCTAAATCCGAGCAAGGCGGCAATTTCCTTGATAGGCTTATCCGTATTGGTCAGGATGTCCTGTGTCCGCCGGATCCTGAGCGCCATCTGGTGCTGCTTGGGTGAGGCTCCCGTCTTCTCCTTGAATACCCTCCGGAAATAGGAATAGCTGACACCGAGTTCGCGGGCGATTTCCTCGACCGGCATCTGGTCCGCACAGCGTTCCATCAAGAGCACGCGCGCCCTTTCGACCAGCCGGTCCGCAGGAGCAGCGGAGGCGCCTTCCTGCTGCTGTGAAAGTAGCGCCAGCAATTGCAGGCCGAGCGTCGATAGGACCGGCTGGTTTTTCAAACCGTCTTCGACAGCACGGTCGTGAATCTCATCGAAAATGGCGGCGAATTCCGGCCCCGAGGGCAAGACGGGGCGCGCCGGGTCGATTAGGCCGATCGCACGCGCAAAGTCGAATGCCGCGCTTCGGCATTCTATCCAGTTCTCCGTCCAGCCCAGTTCCGGATCCGGAGCAAACCGATGCCAGACGCCGGGGAACAGGAGAACGATCGATCCGCCTTCCACCAGTTGCGTTTTCCCGCGCCGTCCGAATTCGAACATGCCCCGCCCGTCCGCGATCAGGATCACCTGATAGGCCTGGAGGATCCTCCCTCTTTTCCAGTCGAAGTGGTGGTCATCGGGATGACGTATCGGCGGGTAGATCGAATGCGGAGGTATTTTCGTATGCCCGGTCGATACTGCCGTGCACCCCCAGGCCGAACACAGCCTGTTATCGGGCAGATAGAGGAAATAGTTCTCCGCCAAAGGCATCCCCTCAGGATCACTTTTTATATGCTTCTGATCATTTTTGCGGAAAAGACCATGATGTCAATCCGCATGGGCGATGCTAGGGTTTACCCGGGGATGCAAGTTTCGGCTGTCGGCAACGGAAGCCGCCATGGCCGCAGGGAGAGCGCGGTCCTCGGAGGAGATATGATGAACCGATCGCCGCACGGGGCAGCAGGCACGAGCCTGCTGCCGGAGCATGATCTTTGCCTTGCGGTTGCGGGGCGCTCATGACGGACCGCATCTTGAAGGTGGGCCTCTTCGGCATCGGTCTGTCCACTTACTGGCCCCAGTTTGAGGGCCTGGAGGATCGGCTCACAGGCTATGTCGGACAGATGGCCGAGAAATTGGCCCGACCCGACATCGAGGTGGTGAACCTGGGCCTCATCGACTCTGCCGAGGCGGCATACGACGCTGGTCACCGCTTTCGCGAGGCCGATGTCGATATCATATTCCTTCACGTCACTACCTATGCTCTGTCGTCCACCGTTCTGCCCGTGGTCCGGCGAGCCCGCGTGCCGGTGGTGATCCTCAATCTTCAGCCTGCGGCCGCGATCGACTACCACAGCTTTAATGCGCTCGGCGACAGGACCAAGATGACCGGTGACTGGCTCGCCCATTGCGGAGCCTGCCCGGTACCGGAAATCGCCAATGTGTTCCGGCGGTCGGGCATCGCGTTCCACCAGATCACGGGCATGCTCAACGGCGATCCGCATGTCGATCGGGAGATTGGCGACTGGATGGACGCGGCGCGGGTCGCCCATGTCATGGCACATAACCGCCTGGGCGTGATGGGCCGGTACTATAACGGCATGCTCGACATCTATTCCGACCTGACCGCCCAAGCGGCCGCCTTCGGAACCCACATCGAGATCGTCGAGATCGACGAGCTCGCGCGGCTCCGGCGCGAGGCGACCGAGGCGGAGGTCGAGCTTTGCCTCGAAAATATCCGGAGCGAGTTCGACATCCAGCCGGACTGCGATCCCGCCGAACTGCACCGGGCAGCGCATACGGCCGTGGCCCTGCGCAAGCTTGCCGAGCAGAAAAAGCTCGGCTCGCTCGCCTACTATTACGAATCGGTGGCGGGGCATGAATACGAGGATCTCATCGCATCGGTGATCGTCGGGTGCTCGCTTCTGACGGCGGCAGGCATTCCGGTCGCGGGCGAGTACGAGATCAAGAACGCCCAGGCGATGAAGATCATGGACACCTTCGGCGCGGGCGGATCCTTCACCGAATACTACGCCATGGACTTCAACGACGACGTCGTCCTCATGGGGCATGACGGACCGGGGCACATCAAGGTTTCGGAAGGCAGAACGAAGATACGTCCCCTCAAGGTTTATCACGGCAAGGTCGGCTCCGGCATCAGCGTCGAAATGTCCGTCAGGCAGGGTCCCGTGACGCTTCTTTCCGTGATCGAGCGTGAGGGCCGGATCGTCCTCCTATGTGCGGAGGGACAATCCGTGCCTGGTCCGATTCTCGAGATCGGGAATACCAACAGCCGCTACAAGTTCGATATCGGGGCGCGCCGTTTCGTGGAGGACTGGAACGCGCAGGGACCGGCGCATCACTGCGCCGTCGGCGTCGGTCACATCGCCCGCAAGATCGCAAAACTCGGCGAACTTCTCGGTCTGCAAGTGGTCCAGGTGTGCTGAACGGACAAATCCGGGAGAGCTGCAACTCGAGACCCGCGAGAAACCTATAGTCAACAGGTGAGGAGGACCTGAAATGCCTGCAGAAAAATCAACGAACTTCATCCGAGCGCGGCGGCTGATCGGCCTGGTCTTTGCCGCCACCATGGGGCTGGCAAGCCCGATGGCGACCGCGGCGGAGATCAATCTGGACGCACCAGCCCCGACCTTTCCTCCCGAGATCGCCAAGTTTCAGGCGATCGAGCCCGGCAGCGCCGAAGGCCTGACAATCGGATTCACCCAGCTCATTCTCGGCGTCCCCTTCCCCGATGCACTTCAGGCCGGCATGGAGAAGGCTGCTGCAACGGCTGGCTTCAAGCTGGTCACCTGCGACTCCAAGCTCGACGCAGCGACGGCACTCAACTGCGCCCGCCAGTTCAAGACCCAGAATGTCGACGGCCTCGTCACCTTTCAGGCGGACGCCGCCGCTGCTGCCAACATCTGCGCCGAAGGCCCGCAGGTGCCGGTCATCGCCATCGACATCGAACAGAAACCTTGCGAAACGGCCTTCGTCGGTGCCGCCAATTCCTATGCCGGCGAGATCGTGGGCCACGAGCTGGGTATGCACTTCGCCAAAAACTTCAACTGCGAGTACGACGCCTTCGTCTCGCTGGAATCGACGGCCGTCGGCGTCGTCAACGACCAGCGCATGGGCGGCATCCGCAAGGCATTCGAAGCGGTGTGCGGGCCGGTACAGAACCTTCGCATCATCGACACCGGTGCCGGCGGGCAGGCCGATGCAGCGCAGCGCCAGTTCACCGACACGTTGACGGCTCTTCCCGGCGCCACCAAGGTCATCACGGTCGGCATCAACGAGGACGTCGTCATAGCCGCCCTTGCGGCGGCGCGCACCCAGGGTCGCAACCAGGACCTGTATCTCGGCGTCCAGAACTTTGACCCCGACAATTGCCAGATCTGGACTGCGTCGCATTTCATCGCGACTGCCGCCTATTTCCCGGAGCGGTATGCCGAGCTGATCGTTCCCAATCTGGTGAAGGCCATCAAGGGCGAGACGATCAACCAGCAGATTCTCGTTCCGCATGAACTGATCACGCCGGAGAACATCTCCAAGGTCTATCCGGAGTTTGCCTGCAAATGACGGCGGATTTCCTCGCCGTACGCGGCATCAGGAAATCGTTCGGCCAGATCGAGGTTCTCCATGGCGTGGACCTCGATCTGCCGGCAGGAACGATTACCGCCCTTCTGGGGGAGAACGGGGCCGGCAAGTCCACATTCGTGCGGATCCTGGCCGGAGACCACATGCCCGACGGCGGCACGATCTCTGTGGACGGCGCCGTTGCCTCCTTTCGCGGTGTGGGAGATGCGCGCGCGGCGGGAATCCGTTTGATCGCCCAGGAGATCGCCGATGCGCCGACGCTCTCGGTGGCGGAGAACATTCTGCTCGGTGTATGGCCGACGCGGGCCGGGCTCGTCGATTACCGGTCCATGCGCGAACTGGCACGACAGGCGCTGGAAATGCTTGGCACCGAACTTCCACTGGAGGCGAAGGTCGCCTCTCTGCGGTTGGGCGAACGGCAGATCATCGAGATCGCCCGCTCCACGATAGGCGCCTCGAAATGCATTATTTTCGACGAGGCGACCGCGGCCCTCTCGGACGCGGAGGCACGCAAACTCTTCCAGTTGATTCGGCGTCTTGCGGGACGCGGCGTCGCCATTCTCTACATCACCCACCGGCTCGACGAAGTGTTCGCGCTTGCCGACCGGGTGTGTGTCCTGCGCGACGGCCGCGTTTCCCTCGATCGCGCGGCGGGCGACGTCACTCAGGACCAGGTCATAGAGGCGATGGTGGGCCGCGCGGTCGCTTATGCGCGACATGCCGTACCGCCATCGACCGACGCTCCTCCGGTGCTGAAAGCAACCGGCCTGGGGTCTGCTTCCTTCTCAGACGTTTCCTTTGCGTTGCACCCGGGCGAGATCCTGGGCGTCTACGGTAAGGTCGGCTCGGGCGTTCAGGAATTGTCGAGTTCGCTGGTCGGCGCGCGCGCATTCGACGAAGGAACACTGTATGTGGAAGGCTCGCCGAGGCACTTCCGGCACCCGGCGGACGCGATTGCGGCTGGCATAGGCCATCTATCGGCGGATCGCGCGGCCGACGGCGTGCTTCGCACGATGACGCTTGCGGAAAATCTTTCAGCTCCCAGCTGGGGCCGCCTGGCCAGGCGCGGCTTCGTGAACCGCCGCAAGCTGCGCCAGGCCTATTGCCGCTGGCATCGCACGTTGCACATCAAGGCCGCCGCTTCCGGCGAACAACTGATCACGGAACTGTCCGGCGGCAACCAGCAGAAGGTTCTGCTAGGCCGGTGGCTGGAAGCCGGTTCGAAAATCCTCGTGCTGAGCGAACCGACACGCGGCGTCGACGTCGGCGCCCGCCAGGAAATTTACCGCGTGCTCGCCGGACTGGCTGCCAAGGGCCACGCCATCGTCGTCGCCAGCTCGGATTACGAGGACATCACGGCCGTTGCCAGCCGCGCGCTGGTCATGGTGCGCGGACGGATGGTCGCTGAGATTCCGCACGAGCGCATTTCGACTGAAGCCCTGACTGAAGCCGCAGGAGGCGGTGTCCATGCCTGATAATCTTCAATCCGAGACCCTCCCCATGGCCGATCTGGAGCGCAACCGGAACAGGGCAATCCGCAGGGCGCCGGAATCGGCCGCCCTGCTCGCATTCCTTGTCGCGGAGATCATCTTCTTCTCGCTGAGCTCACCCTACTTCCTGACCTGGGGAAACTGGGTCAATGTCTTCACCGCGCTTTCGATCACCGGCGTTCTTGCCGCGGGAGGCACAATGCTTCTGATTGCGGGCCAATTCGATCTGTCGGTCGGTAGCGGCGTCGCCTTCGTCGCCCTCGTGCTGGCCTTGACCATCGACAGCCTGGGGGTTCTGCCGGCCAGCGTGCTTGCTATGCTCGTCGGCGTCGGAATCGGCCTGATCAACGGCTTTCTGGTGACGAGGATCGGTGTCAACGCGCTCATCACAACGCTCGGGACGCTGGCCATCTTTCGCGGCCTCACGCAGTCCATCGGCGGCGGCAGGAATATCCCGATCGCCAATTTCGACTGGGCTATCTGGCGTCCCTTCCTGAACATTCCGCTCTCGGCGCTCGTCTTCCTGCTCGTTGCTATCATGGTCGGCATCGTGCTCAAACGCTCCGTCTTCGGCCGCTCGATCTATGCGATCGGCGCGAATGAAAACGCTGCCCGCCTCGTCGGCATCAGGACCAAGGGCGTGGTATTCGCGGGCTTTCTCCTCTCCGGCGCCTTCATCGGGCTCGGCGGTCTCATCAGCGCCTCGCAGCTCGGCTCCACATCCGGAACCACGGGTCTCGGATTGGAGCTTGCCGTCGTCACGGCAGTCATTCTCGGAGGTACCTCGCTGAAGGGCGGGACCGGCACCATGCTTGGTACCGTGATCGGATTGTTGATTGTCGGCGTTCTCAACAACGGCTTGACGCTGATGAACGTCAACTCGTCCTGGCAGCAGGCCGCTACGGGCTTACTTTTGATCCTGGCCGTGTCTTTCGATCAGCTCCGCCAGCGGCTCGTCGGCCGACGGTGAACATGATGCACACGCAATCGACGATCCGCCTGCTCGACAATATAGATGTCCCGATGCGCGATGGCGTGAGGCTGAAGACGGATATCTGGCTACCCGCGACGGAAGAGCCGTGCCCCGTTCTGCTGCAGCGAACGCCGTATCGTCGGGAGACGCCGTTCGGCTCCCAGTACATTTCAGCATTGGAGTTCCAGACGGCTCTAGGACGGGGCTATGCCGTCGTCGTGCAGGATACGCGAGGGCGTTACGGCTCGGAAGGCGATTTCACCCCCTTCCAGACCGAGGCGAGCGATGGGGCGGATACCATCGGCTGGCTTCGTATGCAGCCGTTCTGCAACGGCTCGGTTGCGATGTTCGGCGCCTCCTATGTCGGTGCGACGCAGATCCTCGCTCTTGCGGAAAACCCGGAAGGTCTGAAGGCGATAGCGCCGCAGCTGACCACAGCCCGCCACGGCGAAACCTGGATGTATCGCGGCGGAGCGGTGGAACTCGCCTTCATACTGCTTTGGGTGATCGAATCCCTTGGTCCCGATCATCTGCAGCATCGTATCTCTTTTTTGCCGGCAGACATGCGCGAGCGTGCCCGGGCTTTGTTGCAGACTTTGCGGGAGAGCCCTCACGCCGCCTTCGAGCGTCTTCCGGTCCTCGATGACGCGATCATCGAGCTTGCACCATACCTCGCGGACTGGCTCGATTCGAAAGCGATCGCCGGCGAGCGCAACCGCGACCGTCTCGAATGGGTTGAGAAAAGTCGGGCGGCGCTGCTCGTGGTCGGCGGCTGGAACGACATCTTCGTGGAAGGGTCGATCGAGCTCTTCGAGAAGGCGAGATCACGCTGGTCCCGAGGCGAGTACATGCCAGACCGCCTTATCATCGGTCCCTGGTCGCACGGCAACCCGACCGACTGGCAGGGCCGGGAGTGGCTGGGTTACGCTGCGTCCACCGTCGATCTCCCGGAGGAAACCCTAAGGTTCTTCGACAGCGCTCTCGAGGAGCGGGAACCGGCATCCCCCGTGGTCCGCTACTTCCGCTCCGGATCCAACACCTGGCACGCCGCGCCCGACTGGCCCCTTCCGGACAGCATAGAGGTGTCGCTCATTCTCGATTGCAGCCGGTTTTCGCTCGGCTCCACGCCTGCCGAACAGGCGAGCGCTTCCTTTATCTCCGACCCGTTGAAGCCGGTTCCCACTGCCGGTGGCGCCACTTTTCTGCCCGGCCTTTTGCTCGGCCGCAACTCCGGCCCGGTGGACCAGGCCGCGATCGAAGCGCGCGACGATGTCGTGATTTTCACCGGCCAGCCGCTCGGTGAAGATCTGGAGGTTACGGGACTGGTCAGAGCACGCCTCTGGGTATCGTCCTCAGCCGCAAGCTGTGACTGGACGGCACGGCTCTGCGAAGTCGGCGCGGATGGCGGAAGCTCCGGCATTGTGGACGGCATCCTGCGCTGGTCCCGTTCGAGACAAGCAGGAGGCGAACCGCAAGAAGTCGCCGTGCGCCTCGGTCACATTAGCCGCCTGTTCCGCAAGGGATGCCGGCTCCGGCTGCAGATCGCCTCGTCGAACTTTCCACGCTTCGACCGCAATCCGCAGTCCGGCATCCCGCCGACCTTGGCGAGAGCCTCCGATTTCATCAGAGCAGAACAGCGCATCTTCTCGGGAGAGGCTTTCCCAAGCCGTCTCATCCTGCCAGTGGTGACCACGAGCTATGCGCAGGCGGAAACGCTGTCGGCACTGGGAAGGTAAGATACTTGCAGCCGCGGCGATCTCCCTCAAACAGGAAGCGGACCGATCAAAGCCTCTTCAGGAAGCCATCCGGCGCAACGGTCACCATCAACTTGTTCTGAACCGACCGGTCGATCTCGAACTCAGGATGAGACTTCAGATACTCATGCACCGCGGTCTTCGGATTGTCGCCCACGTCCCAGGGGCGGTCGTCGAAGAAACCCGCGGGCATGTCTTCGACCAGGGTGTCGAAGACCACGCAATAGCAGCCGGCCGTCACCATCGGCGCATAGGCTTCGAGCTCGGCGAGCACATGCGCGTGGGTATGCATGGAATCGAGGCATACCATGACGCGGCTGTAGCCGGCCGACGCCTCACGCACCTGCGCGACGATGTCCGGATCGATGGAAGATCCCTCGAACATCTGGATGCGGCTCGCCATCGGATGGCTCTCGATCGCCGCGCGGTTGTGGGGGCGGATGTCGATGTCGATGCCGATGACCTTGCGCTTGGACCGGCTGGGGTCGAATGAAACGCCCGCCTCGATCGCGTCGCACATGTCGAGCATCGCGAGCAGCGAGGCGCTCATGATCAGCGAGCCGCCATGCGCGATCCCCGTCTCGATCACCAGATCGGGCCGTGTCGCCCAGATCAACTCCTGCATCGCCACGATATCCTGCGGATATTGGATGATCGGGCGCCCCAGCCAATCGAAATTATAGACGTAGCGCTTCGCCATAGAAGCCTCGCGCCACCGGTTCGAAAGCGCCTGGAAATCGCCGTCACGGCCATAGGCGCCGATCGCGGCCGCCCGCTCGGTGCGGAATTGTTCGATAGGGTCCATGTCAGATCCTGCTTCTTGTGGAGGGCCGCGGGTGGGAACCGGTGTCCGGCTCTCCCTCGCCCAGGATTTCTGCGATGCGCTCTAGCACAGGTGCTGCAGCAAAAGCGAACTCGTCCTTCGACCTGTCGACAGAGATCGATGCGAATGAAACTGTCGGCGCACCTTCGTCCACAGCCACGGAGCATTTCGTCCGGGATTGGATGGCTGCGCACCACTCGGCGTGGCTCGTCTGACGGCCGCTTGCGACGTTGTAGACGGAATGGCGGCCCTCCTGCGCGATCCGCAAGAGGAGGTCCACGGCATCGTCGATCCAGATATAGTCCTTGCTAGATTCGAGCGCGGTTTGGAGCTGGATACGGCCGCTGCCTGCCTCACGGCACAGCGCGCCCAGGAACGTGTCCGACTTCGCCTCGCCGGGCCCGACGACGTTCGACAAGCGGGCGACCCGCACCTTCTCGCGGCCGGAGGCGAGGCAGATCGCTTCCCCCGTCAACTTGGAGAGATTGTAGAGATCCGAAGGATCGAGCGGCGAGGCCGTCAGCCGGGCTTCCTCGCGCGTATCTTCGCTGCCGGCATAGACTCGAGTGGACGAGAGATAGAGAAAGGAGGAAAACGCATTCTCACGCAGGAGCTTCGCTGCGAGCGAGACATGCGCTTCGATGGTGTCGAATGGCCGGGTGCGGAAATCGGCCGTAAGGCCGATGGCATAGATGACATGGCCGAGGTCCTCGCCGGCCGCAGGCATATCGGCGCGGGAAGGAACACGCACCTCGGCACCCCTTTCGCGCAATCGGCGGACGAGATTGCGCCCGATGAAACCGGAGCCGCCGAAAACCGTGAACATCACGAGCGCACCCCCAGGCGCCTCAGCGGATTGCCGCCGCAGACGGTGTAGGCTTCGACCTCGCCGCGCACGATGGACCCGGCGGCAATGACACAGCCCTTGCGCAACAGGGCGCCGTCCAGGATCACCGAATTCGCCCCGATCCAGACATCCTCCTCGACGAGGATGCCGCCGCGGCTCGGCAGGAAGCCCTGTTCCCGGATCAGGCGATCCCGGTCGCCATAGGCGTGATTGACCGGAGCGAAGGTACAATTGGCCGCGATCAAGACATTGTCTGCTATGCTTATCCCGTTGCCGGTGTAGAAGACGCAGCCGCTGTTGACATAACAGAAGCGGCCGATCGTGAGATCGCCGGTGCCGCCCACCGGTTTGACCTTGACGAAGCTGTCGATGACCGATGCTTCTCCGACGACGATCCGTGTGCCGCGCACGGAATCCTCGATATCGCAGAGCGGGCTGATCTTAGCCGAGGGATGCACCTCGATCATGATGACTCCGACATTCGAACTCCCGGATTTCGCCGTCGCTGTAGAGGGCTGTCTCGGTTTCCTCTTTTCCAGTTAGCGCTTGCCGCGTCAACGCCGGATCGTGCAAGAAGCACCGGTCGGAAACGCTGTATCGAGGAATTCATGTCGCGCTTCAATCGTCTCTCCACGTCTCTCGCCGGCCTCACGGTCGTCGAGCGCAAGCAAACCGGTGACGAACGCGGCTTTTTCTCACGCTTCTTCTGCCGGGACGAATTGCGCGATTTCGGAGCTGACGGAACGATCTCGCAGATCAACCACACCCTGACGCGAGCGAAGGGCACGATCCGTGGCATGCACTTCCAGCGGCCGCCCCATGACGAGGCGAAGTTCGTCTCGTGCCTGGCCGGCGCCGTTTTCGACGTCGCCGTCGACATCAGGCCGGATTCACCCACCTATCTGCAATGGCACGGTGAAATCCTGAGTGCCGAGAATGCCCGCTCGATGATGATCTCCGGCGGGTTTGCCCATGGCTTCCAGACGCTGAGCGAGAATTGCGAACTCGTCTACCTGCACGACAAGCCCTACGCGCCCGACGCGGAAGGCGGGCTCAATCCGCTCGACCCGCGGCTTGCCATTTCCTGGCCGCTCGAAGTGGCGCAGATGTCCGAGCGCGATCGCGCCTTCGCCTTCATCTCCGCTTGAGGCCGCAGCCGAAGCGGCGGCGCTTCACCCGAAGGTGATGGAGTCGTCGACGATGATGACCGGCCGGCCGCGGGAGCAGGCTTCGACCCGCGCCTCGACGCGGTAGACGGATTTCAGCATGTCGGCCGTGACGACCGTGTGCGTCGGGCCGCTTGCGACGACGGAGCCGCCGCTGATCACGATCGTGTCTTCGCAATAGCGCAGCGCATGATTGAGATCGTGCAGGGCGATCAGTACCGCCATGCCGGATTGAGCGGCGAGGCGCTTCATGAAGCCGAGCACCTCGATCTGGCGGAAGAGATCGAGCGCCGAGGTCGGCTCGTCCATCAGGAGAACCTCCGGCTTGCGCACGAGCGCCTGTGCGATCGAGACGAGCTGGCGCTGTCCCCCGGATAGTTCGCCAAGTCCGCGGAAGGCGAGATCGTTGATCTTGAGCGCCGCGAGCACGCGATCGATCTCCGCCAGTTCGCCGTCCTTCACCTTCCATCCCGATCCCTGCTTGGCAGAAAGCAGAACCGACTCGTAGACCGTCAGGACGGCATTGGCGCCGGTGTCCTGCGGCATGTAGCAGATCGCCTCAGCACCGTTGGCCGTGTCGGATAGGTGTACGAGGCCGGGGCCGGCGGCGAGGCCGGCGATCCGCTTGAACAGCGTCGACTTCCCGGCCGCGTTGGGGCCGATGACGGCGGTAAGATGCCCGCCTTTCAATGTCCCGGTATTGATGTCGGAAAGAACGACGCGCCGGCCATAGGTTGCACCGACATCCTTGAGAGCGAGGCTTACCATGCGCGCTTCCTGTTGGTGAAGATCAGCACGAAGAAGAAGGGGACGCCGACGAGCGCGGTGATGATGCCGATCGGCAGCACCGCACCGGGGATGAGCATCTTGCTGACGACCGAGGTGACGGAGAGCAGCAATGCGCCGCAAAGCACCGAGGCCGGCAGGAAGAAGCGCTGGTCTTCGCCGACGAGCATGCGGGCGATATGCGGCCCGACCAGGCCGACGAAACCGATCGTGCCGACGAAGGAAACCGGGATCGCCGCGAGCAGACTGACCGTCAGCATCGTTTCGAGCCTGAGCCGGCGGACATTGATGCCGAAGCTCGCCGCCTTGTCCTCGCCGAGCCGCAGCGCGGTCAGCGCCCAGGCGCGCCTTGCGAAGACCGGTACCGCAACGAGCAGCACCGCGCCGGTGACCCAGACCTTCGGCCAGGTTGCCTTGGTGAGGCTCCCCATAGTCCAGAACACGACCGCCGCCAGCGCCTGTTCGGAGGCGAGGTATTCGAGCAGCGACAGCGCCGCATTGAAGGTGAAGACGAGCGCGATACCGAGAAGGACGATCGTCTCGACGGTGACGCCGCGCATAGTGGAGGCGAAATGGATGAAGAGCGCCGCCACCATCGCCATCAGGAAGGCGTTGACCGGCACCATATATTGGACGGCGACCGGGAACACGGCGACGCCGGCGACGAGCCCGAGCGCTGCGCCGAAGCCGGCGGCGGCCGAAATGCCGAGCGTGAACGGGCTCGCCAGCGGATTGGCCAGGATCGTCTGCATTTGCGCACCCGCCAGAGACAGCGAGGCGCCGACCGTGACCGCCATCAGGGCGATCGGCATGCGTATATCCCAGATCACGACGCGGAGCTGATCGCTCACGGTCTCGGCATGAAACAGCGCCGTCAGGACGTCGGAAAGCGGATAGTTCGCGGGGCCGAGCGCCATGTCGACGGCAACGGAGACGAACAGCGCGGCAACGAGGCCCGAGAGCATGACGAGCCGGCGAAAGACGAGGGCGCGGTATCGTCCGCGCCCTTCGATGCCTGCGATTTCCTCGGCGACGGCAGCCATCATTCGCCTCCGCCGATAAGCGAGACGAAATGATCTGGCCGACAGGCGACCGGAAGGACTTTCCTCGGTATTCGCATTAGAACCTCGCGAACAGGAGATCGGAGGGCTTTCGCCCTCCGATCCGGAGCCTTACCGGCTTGCATTCAGGGAGACGAAGTAGCCGCTCTTGTAAGGCAGCGGCAGGAAACGCTCGTGCAGTTCCTTGAACGTCGCCTCGGGATCGAGATCGCCGAAGAGGTCCGGGTGAAGCCACTTTGCCATCTGCTGAATGGCCACGAACTGATAGGGGTTGTTGTAGAACTGATGCCAGACGGCATGGACGTTGCCGTCCTTGACTGCCTTCACACCCGTGAAAGCCGGACGCTCGGTGAGACCTTCGAGCTTACGCTGCGCCTCCTTCTCGTCCGCGCCATAGCCGACGCCGACCCAGGCTCCGCCGGGCACATAACCTTCCCAGTTGCCGCCCGTGATGATGATCTGATCGGGATTGGATGCGATGACCTGCTCCGGATTGACGGTGCCGAAGGTGCCGGGAATGATGTCCTTCGCCATGTTCACGCCGCCCGCGAACTCGACCATCCTGCCGAAATTCTCGTTACCGAAGGACATGCAGCAGTCATCCGAATAACCGCCGGCGCGCTCCATGAAAACGAGCGGCTTCTTCGGGTTGGCCTTGGCGAGGGCATCGGTCACCTTGGCGATGCTGTCGGCACGGAACTTGATGAATTCCTCGGCCTTTTCCTCCTTGCCGAAGAGCTTGCCGATGAGGCGCATGCTCGGCTCCGTGTTCTCCATCGGCTTTTCGCGGAAATCGACATAGACGAGCGGGATACCGACCTTCTCGAGCTTCTCGATATAACCAGCCTCCTCCGTCGCCGTTTTGGCGTCGATATTCATCAGCATGACGTCGGGCTTCAGCGCGACCGCCTGTTCGATGTCGAAAGTTCCGTCCTTCATGCCGCCGAAGGTCGGGAGCTTGGCAATGTCGGGGTACTTCGCGAGATAGGCGGCGTAGGTTTCCGGGTCGGCCTTGGCGAGGTCGTCGCGCCAGCCGACGACGCGCTTGAACGGCTCGTCCTTGTCGAGAGCGCCGACGAAGTAGACCTGGCGCCCCTCGCCGAGGATCACATGCTCGACCGGCACGTTGACCTCGACCTCGCGACCGGTTACGTCCGTCAGCTTGACGGTGTCGGCAAGCGCAACGCTCGAAATGAGCACGCAGAAACCCGCGGCGGCACCGGCCACGATATTGAAAAGCTTCATCGTTCCCTGCTCCATGGAAATTCGATGCCTTCTAATATTTCATGACTTTACCGGTCAACATATATCTTTTAGAACGCTTCCAAACAGACGAGACCGGGACCGAAAATGAGCGACGTGGCAACGCGGCCCAACTATGATCTTCGCGACGAAATCAAAGCCTATTGGTCGGAACGTGCGGCCACTTTCGATCTCTCTCCCGGCCACGAGATTTTTTCCGAGGAGGAACGCGCCGCCTGGCATCGGCTCATCCTGCGCCATCTCGGCGAAGGAGCCGGCCGCTCGGCACTCGACCTTGCAAGCGGGACCGGGGTGGTCTCGCACCTTCTCGACGATCTCGGCTTCCGGGTGGCTGGCATGGACTGGTCCGAACCGATGCTCGAACGCGCACGGCAAAAGGCGAAGAGCCGCGGACGCGATATTTCCTTCCGCATGGGCGATGCGGAAAATACCATGGAGCCGGACGACCATTATGACGTGGTCGTCAACCGGCATCTGGTATGGACGCTCGTCGATCCGGCCGCCGCCTTCAGGGAATGGCTTCGCGTGCTGAAGCCAGGCGGCAGGGTGCTGATCGTCGATGGCGATTTCGTCAATGTGACCCGGCTCGAAGGGTTCTTTTCGTCGCTCAACGCCTGGGGGCAGCGTGTCGGGCTCCTCAGCCCCGACGCGCCGTCCCAGCCGCGGGAGATGCTGGAAACGCATCGAAGCATTCTTGCCCGCGTCCACTTCTCGCAAGGGGCGCGCGCCGAGGCCGTAGTCGGGCTGCTGCGGGCCGCCGGCTTCGCCGATATAACAGTCGATACCGATCTCGGAGAGATACATCGGATGCAGGCGAAGAATTGGAATCTGTTCAAGGGCCTCGCACGAAGAAGCCAGCACCGCTTTGCGATCCGCGCAAGCAAACCGGTGGCCTGATGCCGGCCTACTGAATGGGCTACGTGGGCCATTAAAGCACTCTTGAGCTTCGACGTGTCGGTGCTCTAGATCACGTTCATGCTTTTCGGTCGAGTCGACCTAAAAACATGAAGGTGATCGATTCCAAGAAATTGAGACGCGGGATGCGGGCGGTGGTTCAGCAGCTCGTGCCGACTCCACGTGAGTGGAGTCGCAAATGGATAGGCCCGTACGATGTCGACAGATCTCAATCTCAATCTCCTGCGGTCGTTTTTCATGATCGCCGAAGAGCGAAGCCTCACGCGGGCAGCAGCCCGGCTCAACATGAGTCAGCCATCGGTCAGCCAGGCGCTGCAACGACTGGAGGAGCAGTTGGCCTGTCAGCTCGTCCTTCGCGGCAGCCGGAAGTTCGAGCTGACGGCCCGGGGGCAGAAAATCTACGAGGAATGCGGAGAGATCTTCCGAGCCGTCGAGCGTATCGGCCAGCTTACGCAGGAAAGGACCGCCGAAGAGTTCGGCGAGGTGCGCATCCAGATCATCTCGAACCTCGAGTCCCCGCTCATAAACGAAGCGCTGCGTCTCTACCATCAGCGCTTTCCCTCCGTAACCTGGGTGATGGAGGTCCAGAACAGCCAGGATACGGTCAAGCGGATCCAGACGGAGAAATGCGGAATAGGATTATGTCTCCTGTCGCGCCCCGTCTTCAGCCTGAATTGTCAGTTGCTGTTTCGCGAGGAATTCAGCGTCTATTGCGGCGCTGAGCATCCCCTCTTCGGCCGTAAGGAGGTGGAGAAGAGGGAACTGCGGCAGGAGTCATTTGTTTCCTTTACCTGCGCCACCGAAGGCATGGGCCTCGAGCCCATGGCGGTCCTCAGCCAAAGTCTCGGTCTCGGCGAACGGATCAGCGGGCAAAGCCCCAATCTCGAGGAAGTAAGACGCATGATCGTCGCCGGTCTCGGGATCGGAATTCTCCCGTTGACGGCGGTTCACGACGAAGTCGCGAGCGGACTTCTCTGGCCGCTCGAAATCAAGGGTTATCCGCTCGGCGCGGACGTGTTTTTGGTGACGCACCCGGAAGGCGACTATTCCCGCGCCGAGCAACATTTCATCGACCTGGTGCAGGAGCTGCGCTCGCTCTACCCGGAAATGCACTGAGTGCGCGTCCCGACGAAAAACCGTTATACACTTTTCCTGGAAGTGCTCCGATCAATCAGCGGTCGGCGCGCGCCACGACGGCATGCAACAGGACATTGAGGCCCGGCGCAAGATCGTCGCGGTCGCAGTCTTCCTCGTTGTTGTGGGTGATGCCGCCCTTGCAGGGCGTGAAGATCATCGCTGTCGGGCAACGTCGGGCGAGGAAATAGGCATCGTGCCCGGCCTGGGACTGGATGTCGCGCCAGTCATAGCCCATCCGGACCGCTTCCGCCCGGATTCCTTCCACCATCGCGTGATCGAAGATGTCCCCGCCCCAAAACCACTCGTCCTCTATGACCGCGTCGCAGCCGGCGCGGGCGGCGCTTTCGAAGACGGCACGGCGCATCTTTTCACCCATGACGCGCGCGGTCGCCGCATCGGGATGGCGAACGTCGCAGATCGCTTGGGCCGTGTCGGAGAGGATGCCCGGTTTGTTCGGCCACGCCGCCAGCCGGGCGCCTGTCGCCTTGCCGTCGCCGACGGCAAAATCCCAGCCGATGTCGTCCACGGCAGTCAGCCAGCGTGCGCCCGCGATCAGCGCATTGCGGCGCAGGTCCATCGGCGTCGGGCCGGTATGTGCCGTCTTGCCCGAAAAGCGCACCCGCATCCCGTAGCTCGGATATCCGCTCGTCACCACTCCCACATCGCGATTCTCGAGGTCGAGGATCGGCCCCTGCTCGATATGCAATTCGTAATAGGCATCGATCTCACCGGCACGACAGGGCTTGTTTCCATTGTAACCGATGCGCTCGAGCTCGGCGCCGAAACGCGCTCCGTCGTCGGAGACGAGCTCTTTGACCCAGTCCCCGTCATAGGCCCCGACGAAGCAGCCGGATGCGACCATGGGCGGCGAGAAGCGCGCTCCCTCTTCATTCGTCCAGTTGACGACGACGATCGGACGGCGGGTGACATGACCGACGTCGTTCAGCGTACGGATCACCTCGAGTCCTGAGAGGACGCCGGCGATCCCATCGAAGCGACCACCGTTGATCTGGGTGTCGAGATGGCTGCCGATCAGCACCGGCGGCAGCGACGGATCGCTTCCTTCGCGCCGGCCGAAGATATTGCCGAGTTCATCGATCTCGACGCACAGCCCCGCATCACGACACCAGTTGACGAACAGGTCGCGCATTCTGCGATCATCGTCCGTCAGCGTTAGGCGGGCGAGGCCGCCCGGCCGCCCCTGGCCGATTTCGGCGGAAGTCTCGATGGTCGACCAGAAGCGATCGATGTTGGCACGGGTGTTCGATGCGAACAACATGGTTCACCTTTCAAATGCAATTGCGGACGAAGCGGCTCACATTCCGAGCGACATCAGTGTCATCAGCCCCGGAAAGAGAACGAGGAGGAACATGATGAGCGCCATGACGCCGATGAACGGCAGCAGGTAGCGGAAGGACGCCGACATCGGTATGCCACCGGTGCGGCACGCGGCCATCAGGTCGATGCCGAGTGGCGGTGTATTGGCGCCGATCGCCAGGTTGATGGTCAGCAGCACGCCGAAATAGACCGGGTCGATCTCGAAGACCCGCAGCACCGGCAGGAAAACGGGCGCCAGGATGAGAATGATGGCGATCGATTCCATGAACGTGCCGAGGACCAGGACCGCGACCATCATCAGCATGAGCGCGACTGTGGCGCTCTCGGTCGCGCCGGTGATGGCATTGACAACGAGCTGCGGAACCTGCTCGACCGTCAGGATCCAGCCGAAGACGGAGGCGGCCGCGATGACGATGAGGATGGAACCGGTCATTTCCGTCGTGTCGCGCAGGAGGCTGAAGACCTTGGCGAGCGTCAGCTGGCGATAGATGAGGGCCCCGACGAGCAGCGCATAGGCGACGCCGATGCCCGCCGCCTCCGTCGGCGTGAAGATGCCGAAGCGGATGCCGCCGACGATGATGACCGGCGCGAGCAGCGCAAGCACGGATTCGCGCAGGGCGGTGCCCAGCCGAGTCCAGCTGAACGGTTCTCCGCCCTTCCAACCGTTCTTGCGGGAAATCCACCACGCGACGACCATCAGCCCGAAACCGAGCAGGATGCCTGGGCCGATGGAGTGGATGAAAAGCTGCCCGATCGACGTTCCGGTCGCCGTTCCGTAGACGATCAGGACTATGGACGGAGGAATGACCGTGCCAAGCGAACCGGCGCAGCCGAGACCTGCGGCGGAGAAACCCGGATGGTAGCCGCGATCCTTCATGGCCGGCAGCAGCATGGAACCGATCGCCACCACGTCCGCGACACCCGATCCCGAGAGCGAGCCGAACATCATGCAGGCGGCAATCATCACGATAGCGAGACCACCCGTCCGCTGGCCCACGACTGCCGCGCAAAGATTGACGATCCTCGGGGCGAGCCCCCCATGCACCATGAGCAGACCGGCGAGCAGGAAAAGCGGGATTGCCAGCAGCGTGAAGCTGTCGATCCCCGCCACCATGCGCTGCGCGACCACCATCAGCGGCAAGACATCGCCGACCAGCAGATAAGCCACCGAGGAAAGCGCAAGCGCGATCGCGATCGGCGCATCGATCAGGAGCAAGAGAATGAAGACGGCAAAGAGGACGAGAAGGGCAAGGCTCATTTGCGCAGTTCCGCGGCAACGAGGGCAACGAAGGCGATGGCACCCGTGACCGGCAGCGCGAGATAGACGAGCCCCGCGGGCCAGCTCAGGACCGTGGTTTCATGCGACCATGTCAGCACGGTTATCTTCCATCCGGACCAGATGACGACGACCAGGAACAGGAGGGATGCCAGACGCGCGAGCACGGCCACGAAGGAACGGAACCGGCCGGGCGCAACAAGCAGGTCCGTCAGGCCGGCGCAAAGATGCGTGTTGCGGACGAAGGCGGAAACCGCACCGATGAACGTCACCCAAACCAATAGAAGACGCGGGATTTCCTCCGACCAGCGCGGTGTGAAGGAAAGGGCATAACGGCAAATGACGACGTAGACGATGATGGCGGTGAAGGTGGCGATGGCCAGGCCGCCCACCGCGCGGGCTACGCTGTCTATGGCATTGGAAATCCGCGGACGCGGTATCGATGCGTCTTGCATGGAAGCCTCGCTGGTGTGGAGGGACGGACATGATCCGGCGATGGGAAACGTCCTGCCCGCAACCGGCGGGCAGGACGACCGCTTACTTGCGGTAGCTGTCCATGACTTCAAGCAGCTCGGGACCGAAGACGTCCTTCTCGCTTTCCCAGATCGGCTTGAGGGCGTCGACGAAAGCAGCCTTGTCCACCTCGTTGAACTGCATGCCTTTTGATTTCAGCTTCTCGATCAGCGCGACCTCGTTATCGGCAACCATCTGGCGCTGCGCGTTGCCCCACTTGACGGCCGCTTCCTTCACGATGGCCTGGTCCTCGGGGGAAACCTGCGCCCAGGTCATGCTCGACACGGTCAGGCATGCGGCCCCCCAGATGTGGCCGGTCATCGAAACGTATTTCTGTACTTCGTAGAACGACGAGGCGTCGATGATCGAGAGCGGATTTTCCTGCGCGTCGAACACGCCCTGCTGCAGGGCCGAGTATAGCTCGCCGAAGGCCAGCGGCGCCGGCTGCGCGCCGAGACGTTCGAACGTCGCAAGCCGAACCTTGTCCGGCGTTACGCGGATCTTGATGCCGGCGAGATCGGCCGGCTTGACGATCGGATGCTTGTTGTTGGTGATGTTGCGGAAGCCGTTTTCCCACCAGGCGAGAACCTCGATGCCTTTCGGCCGAAGCAGATCGGCAAGCGCCGTGCCGAGCTTGCCGTCGAGCGCGGCGAAGGCCTGCTCGCGACTGGTCCAGGCATAGGGCATCTCGATGATCCCGAACTTCGGCTCGACGAACTGGAAGGAGCCGCTGCCGATCAGGCCGCCCTGGATGGTGCCTATCTGCATGCCCTCGATGACTTCCTTCTCCGTGCCGAGTTGGCCGGAGGGGAAGATCTCGATCTTGACGCGGCCTTCCGTCTTCTCCGAGACCTCCTTGGCGAAGTCCGTCGAGGCCTTGTGCCAGCTATGGGTGTCGGCAAGCACATGGCCGAGACGGATCGTCGTTTCGGCCATGGCAGCCGAGTGAGCGGAAAGGCCGATGATGCCAGCGATCACGGTGGCGGCAAGACCGTGTGAAATTTTCGAAATGCCCAGTTTCATAGCGCCCTCATTTGTTGCGTTTATTCTAGGCATATTAGGCGGGCATGATGCCCGCAACGCAAATAGCCGGACTCAATGGCAAACATTGAGTCCGCTTATGGGAGCGGCTGCGATTTCCTGTGAGAAACGACCGCATCATCCCACGGTCGCGATACATTCGATCTCGATATCGAAATGCGTCCAGGGCTTGATCGCCACGCAACTGCGGGCCGGAAAGCCGCCAGGAAAATACGCGCGATAGACCGCATTCATCTCCGCCGCCAAATCGTTATCGGTGATAAAGACGAGCGATTTGAAGACGTTGTCGAGCGAGGAGCCGGCATGGCGGAGCGTGAACGAAAGCGCGTCCATGCAGGCGCGCGCCTGGGTGGTCATGTCCCCCCTGACGATCTCGCCTGTCTTCAGGTCGATCGGCGGCATTCCGCACGTATAGAGAAAACCGCCAACGCGGGTCAACGCGGAGGTTGGCGCGCCCAGTCTTCGGATTGCTTCGGAAATCACGGGGATTTCAATGATTTCGTGCTTCATGTCGCATGACCCTTTATAACGGCGCAGATCGTACCCGGTCGTATGGGACACCGTTTGCGCCACGTTTCAACCGATGTATAGCCGTAGCGTATGTCGTGTTCCAAGCCCTGCATCTTGTTCTGCATGGCCCCCGCGGCAGCCACAAAGCTGCCGCCTAATGGTCAGCAAATTGCCCCCTCGTCGCCGCACCGAGCACTTCCGAGGCGTACATGCTCCCCGAGTCGCTTGCGTCGTTTCGACGGCGGAGCGAATGAGCAAGGCGGTATTGCTGCCGATCAAGTCATGCACGTCATGGAGGACAGAACATGATTACTCGCTATACACTCGTTGCATCGCTGACCGTTGCAGCCTCCACCTTAATGCTTCTCAGCCCGGCTTCGGCGCTCGAAATCGCGCAGGCGCAACAGGCGCAGCCGACACAGACCCAACCCGACGCCAGCGGCACGAGCGCCCCGATCAGCGATCAGAAGATCGAGGCCTTCGCAGTGGCATATCTTCAGGTCGACAAGGTAAGGCAGGAGTACTCCACGAAAATCGGGGCTACCACCGACGAGGCTGCGAAGGCAAAGCTGCAGAACGAAGCCAGTCAGGAAATGGTCAAGGCCGTAGAAACCGCGCCGAACATGTCGGTGGAGGAATATACGACGATCTTGAAGGCTGCGCAGAGTGATCCGGCGCTTGCCCAGAAGGTTCAGGAAAAGCTCCAGACTTCGACGCCGCAGCAGCCGCAGCAGCAATAAGCACGGTTCGACACTTTGAGCAGTTCCGAGAAGATCGCGTGACGGTCTTCTGCCGGAATTGCGCAATGTCAAATTCTTAGGTCGTTTCACCATTGAGTGAAACGACCTAAGCTCTTCAGCCGACGAGCCAGAACAGCGCCGCGGCTATCAGAACGAACAATCCCACAGCGGCAAGGAAACGCAGCGTGCCGGTGCTCGTATTGTCGCCGAGCACGCGATTCCAGTATTCGCCGCCAGTGGCGTCGTTCGCTTCGATGCCCGCTTCCGCAGGCGCATGCGTCGTCGCGGCCTTTCCGTCGCCTGCACTGAAATTGCGCGGCTGCGGCTGTGGCGGGTCGGGGCGCGCCCGGTCCGCCTCGCCGAGATATGGCGCACCGCTTCCTGCATCGCCGGCATCGGCGACGTGATCGTCGGGCTCCGCACCACCGCCGGGAGCGAGACCAGTCCGGACCGGCATGCTTTCCTGTTTCCCCGCCATAGTTGGCCTCCCTTGTGCGAAATGAGAAAAGGGGGCGCCATTGCGCCCCCACCCGTGCCGAAACGGCAGATCGTTCAGCCGCTTCGATTGGACTGGTTGTGGGATCCACCGGGCTCGGTCACGCCCTTCAGGCCGGTGCCGGCCATTTGCGGTTGTTCACGGGCCGCGTCGGCGAGCGAGACTATCCCGACCAGCTGCTTGTCATGGTTCACGACGGGCAGCCGTCGAACCTGGATGTCGCCCATGTTGCGCGCGACATCGTCCACCTCATCGTCGTCGAAGCAATATTTCACGTCCGTGGTCATGATGTCGGCCACCCGTGCCTGAGGGTCTATACCATCGGCAACGCCGCGCACGACGATGTCTCTGTCCGTTATCATGCCGATCAGGCGGTCGTCGTCTCCGACCGGCATGAAGCCGATATCGTTTTCCGCCATCTGCCGCGCAACAGCCGTTATGGTGTCGTTGGGGCTTGCAAGATGAACGTCTCTTGTCATGATCTCCGATACACGCATTTGTTTTCTCCTTCACGTTTCATCGGCACGTCTCATCGGCGGCCCGGGAATGCTCAAGCCGCCGTGACGGCCGCTCAGCGCCCACCGTCCGGGCGAGCCGCCGGATTTCCTTCGGGCGAAGCGGGTGCCCCAGCCCCCGCCGCGGTCTGCTTTTCGCGCCGCCTGCTGCCGTTGGCCTGGACCTCGCTCTCCGGCGCGGTGCTGTCTCTGTGCGTTTCCGGTCCCTGCATTTCCGATCCTTGCATTTCCGGTCCTTGCATTTCTCTGGCCGCCTGCTCCCAGTGGCGCTGATGCTGCCCGTCCGGCCGCCCTTCCTGCTCCCAGATCGCATAGGCTCTGCGCCTGATGAGCTCTTCCCGTTCGTTGTCCATGTCCCTTAGCTCGTCCATGTCCCTTACCTCGCCGCTGGACTTCGTTGATGGCGAGTTTCAAACGGCGCGACCGTCCATTTGTTCCGCCCCCGGCTAGATCCGCGCGGGACCTTCATATGTGCTTTGGCGGCTCCGGATTTTCGTCCGGATTAGGGACCGGAATTTCATCCGGAAGGCGGTCTGGATCAGGCTCTTCGATCGGCGGTTCCGGATACCATGGCGGCAAGTCCGGCGGCGGCGGCTCGGGTACTGGCTCCGGCTGACGCGGGTTCGGCATTTTCGTCTCCCTTGAGCATGCGGGGGCGACACCCCTCTTTCGGGACAATCCCGACCGTGCGTGATTGTTCCGCCGCCGGCGCAGGGAACGGGGCGAAGCGCGGAACCCTTTGGGTCGATCGCGGGTTTGGCCCAACATCAGCAAGAGCAACAGCCAGGAGAGAGCCCATGCCCAGACATCCGGACTATGGCAGATACGATCCCTACGGCCGTCGCGATTGGGCCCGCCGCGACTGGGAGAACGAGCGCCACCGCGACCCTTACAACTATGGATCCGAGCGCCGCGGTCGGGCGCGCAGCCGCTTCGATGAGGAAGTCGAGCCGCGTGGCGCCGACTACGAGAGCTCGATGTCATGGCCGACCGGGAGCTACCGCGGCGGCGAAAGCGAACGCGAACGCTGGAGCGACGACGACTACGATCGCAGGGGCCGCGAGCGTTATTTCAGGGATTATCACGGGCCCGGTTATGGCTATCGCGGCGAGGGCCGTTACCGCGGTTATGGAGGTTACGGCGAAACGCGCGATTATCGCCGCGACCGCGATTTTCTCGACCGCGCCAGCGACGAGGTCGCTTCCTGGTTCGGTGACGAAGATGCCGAGCGCAGACGGGAGATGGACCGGCACCGGGGCAAGGGTCCGAAAGGCTACAGGCGCACCGACGGCCGCATCCAGGAAGATGTCAGCGACCGCCTCAGTGACGACGGCGCTCTCGACGCCTCCAACATCGAAGTGAGCGTGACGAACGGCGAAGTACAGCTCAACGGGTCGGTGAGCTCGAAATGGGCGAAACGCCGCGCCGAGGACTGTGCCGAAAACGTATCCGGGGTCACGAATGTACAAAACAATCTGCGCATAGAGACGGCGGATACCGGCACTATCCAGCAGAACCCGAACCTCACCGATCTTAGTTGAGGCGATTGCGGGCGTGCGAGCCGAGGGGCGCCGCGTAAGCTTGCGCGGCGTCTTTGCCTAGGTCAGCGGGAAGCGCGCGGAATACCGCACACACTTTTCCTCATCCCGCTCCTAGCTAAGGCCTGTTGATACCGCGGCGGCTTGATTGATTTCCTCACCCCTGTGCTCGCCACAGGGATCCAGCCAGATCAAGTCCTTGGGCTGAAAGAACGCTTCCCGCGCCGCAGACGCGGCGCTGCTCTCATCTCTGTGACAAGCACAGAGATGAGAGCGAGGAGATATTGCGCCCGGCAACCTTGCCGCACCGCCCTACGCGCCGACAAAAGCGATCAGAGCGCCATCATTCATCTTGAAGCAGCCGTCAAAACTCGAGATGAATCTCAACAGGCCTTAGCTGGGAGCTCGCCGCTCTTCCGCGACCGATTTTGCCTGCCGCGCCCTGGAGCGCGCCGAGCGCTGAAGAAAGCTCAGCAAGCGCTGTTCCTCCACACGCAGTTCGCTGTCCAAGCGCCCGCGCGCCTGAAGCTGCCTTGCCGAGATCGAGGCCGACTTGTCGGCGAGAGCGAGCACATCGGGATGAATGTAGCTGCTCCGGCTGATGGCGGGCGTGTTGTGAAGAACGGACGCAGCCGCTTCGCTCATCTGTTTGATCGTCGGCCACTCGCCCTGTTCGATCGAAGTCCGGGCGGCCGTGAAAGCCGCGAGAGTGCCGCCCCAGGTCCGGAATGTCTTTGCAGAAACCGCTGTTCCGGCCACATCTGAAAGGTACCGGTTGAGCCGGCCGGAATCGACCGGCCGCAGGACGTCGTTTTCATCCTTCCAAACGAAAAGCTGTCTGCCCGGCAGATCCGCGATCTCTTCGAGCAACTGCTGCAATTTGGGGCGGCGGAGCAGGCGCTGGACGCGCTTGCCGCCCTTGCCGATGAATTTCAGCTCTATGAAGCCATCGCCCAGCCTGAGATGCCGCTTCAGCAGCGTCGTGGCACCATAGCTCCCATTGGCCTGCACGTAAGCCTGGTTGCCGGTGCGCAGATGGGCTTCGTCCAGCAGGGCCACCAGCGCAGCGAGCACGGTTTGCATGTTTTCCACGTCGCCCTGCATGTGGCGCCGTATGGTGCGGCGTATCTTGGGCAATGCCTTGCCGAATTCCACCAGTTGCGCGAATTTGTCGGCGCTCCTGAGAGCCTGCCACTCGCTGTGATAGCGGTACTGTTTTCGTCCGCGCGCATCGTAGCCCGTGGCCTGCAAATGCCCCCGTTCTTCGAGGCAGATCCAGACGTTGTCATAGGCAGGCGGCAGGCCCAGCGCCGCTATGCGGCTTTTGATCGACGGATCGGTAACGATCGAGCCGTCCGGCATTCGGTAGACGAACCCCTTGCCGCGCCTTTGCCGCCGGATGCCCGGTTCGCTGTCGCTGACATAGACGAGTCCGGTTTCCTCGGGCACGAGACCGGCCGCCGCCAGGTTCCGCGGACCATCCGCGATCACGCAAGGCGGACATTCGAGCACGTCGACCGACGTTGCTCTAGCCATTGCCTCCCTCCTGCGGCACGAAGGCGACGACGCTCTGCGCCGGGATAGTGTCACGATCCGCGCCGGCGCGCATGCCGAACGGTTCGTCGGCTGCCGTGTCGAGCACGCGTAGCCAGCGCCTGCTTCCATTTCCGTGGGGAAGGGCTATCTCGCAATCACCGCCGGCATTGAGCACGAGGACGATCTCGCCGGCCGGCGGAGCTTCGCCCTGCCCGACGCGGCAGATATAGGCGCATATCAGGCGTAGCTCAGCGTCGTGCCAGGCGTCCTCGTCCATCGGGCTGCCATCCGCCTTGTACCAGGCTATTTCGACCCGTCCATTCTCGTCGGGCTCTCCGTCGAGGAATCGTTCCTGCCGCAGGACAGGATGGTCCTTGCGGAAGGCGAGGAGCTTGCGGCAGAAATCCACGAAGCCATCGTCCGCTCCGCTCCAATCGAGCCAGCCGATCTCGTTATCCTGACAATAGGCGTTGTTGTTGCCCTGCTGGCTGTTTCCCAGCTCGTCGCCGCCGAGCACCATCGGCACGCCCTGGCTGATCATCAGGGTGGCGAGCATGGCCGCCCGCCGTCGTTTGCGCGCCTCGATGATCTCCCCGTTGTCGGTTGGGCCTTCTGCGCCCATGTTGTCGGAATGATTGTCGGAGTGACCGTCCCGGTTCTCCTCTCCGTTCGCCTCGTTGTGCTTTTCGCCGTAGGAGACCGTGTCCATCAGGGTGAAGCCGTCATGGGCGCTCACCAGGTTGATCGACGAGGTCGCGGCACGGTCCGAATGCCTGAACTGCACCGGTGAGCCGAGAATGCGCTCGGCAAGCACCGGAACCATGCCGCCGTCTCCCTTCCAGAAGCGCCGGACATCGTCGCGGAACCGGTCGTTCCATTCGCGGAACGGGGGCGGGAAACCGCCGAGCTGATAGCCGCCCTCGCCGACGTCCCAGGGTTCGGCGATCAGCTTCACCCCCGCCAGAATCGGATCCTGCCGGATCGCGTCGAAAAAGCCGCCTTCGCGATCGAACTCCATGTATTCGCGGCCGAGCGTGCTTGCGAGATCGAAGCGGAAGCCGTCGATATGCATCACGCCCACCCAGTAGCGCAGGCTGTCGAGGACCATGCGCAGCACCAGGGGATGGGCAACGTTGAGCGTGTTGCCGGTGCCCGTCGTGTCGTAGGTGTGGCGCGGCTTGTCCGGCGACTGGCGGTAATAGCTGAAATTGTCGAGCCCGCGGAAGCTCAAGGTCGGGCCGCGTTCCGAGCCCTCGGCCGTATGGTTGTAGACGACATCCATCAGAACTTCGATGCCGACGGAATGAAACCGCTTCACCATCGTCTTGAATTCGGTAAAGCGGTCGCCCTTGAGATAGCGATCGTGGGGAGCAAAGAATCCGAGCGTCTGGTACCCCCAATAGTTTTTGAGGTTCCGCTCCACCAGGTAGCGGTCGTCGAGGAAATATTGCACCGGCATCAATTCGATCGCCGAAACACCGAGCTTCGTCAGGTGCTCGATGATCGGATCGCTCGCCATGCCGAGAAACGTGCCACGCAGCTCGTCCGGCACGCCGGGATGCGTCATGGTCATGCCGCGGACATGCGACTCGTAGATGATCGTTTCGGTCCAGGGGCGGCGGATCGCTTCTTCGCCCGCCCAGTCGAAAGTCGGGTCCTGAACGACGCCCTTCACCATGAAGGGGGCGCTGTCGCGCTCGTCGAAGGAAAGATCGCCCTCAGGGCTGCCGATCGTATAGCCGAAGAGGGCATCGTCCCAGATGAGCTCACCCGCGACCAGCTTGGCGTAGGGATCGAGCAGCAGCTTGTTCGGATTGAAGCGGTGACCATTGTGCGGGTCGTAAGGTCCGTGGGCGCGGTAGCCATAGAGGGTGCCGGGACCGATACCCTCGATGTAACCGGACCAGATATCGCCCTCGCGCTTCGGCAGCGGCATGCGCGCCGTTTCCTCGCGCCCATCCTCGGAAAACAGGCAGAGCTCGATCTTCTCCGCGTGCGCCGAGAAGACCGCAAAATGCGTCCCCTGGCCGGTGTATTCTGCACCGAGTTCAGGTTTCATGAAATCGAGTTCGGAAAAAGTCAGGTTCATTCAGTCGCGCCCTCTACCGCCTTGCCCGGCAGCTTTGATGCAACGCAAAAGGCCGGCATTTGTTCCTCTCCCCCGAACGGGTGCCGGGGGAACTTTCCCCGCCCTCGGCCAGTTCCTCGCCTTTCATCTCGAGGGACATATCGATGCCGGCAAGTTCGACCCGTGCACATTTCAGAAACAGCTGGGGCGCGAATTTCATCGACGGCGACACATGCCGGTTTCGTTTGTGGGCTCCCGACGAGCGGGACGTCGATCTGGTTCTCGGCGGGGCCGCGCATAAGATGCAGTCGCTCGACGGCGGCTGGTTCGAAATCACGCTCGAGGCGAAGGCGGGAGAGCGCTATTGCTTCCGCCTTGCCGACGGCACCGAGGTGGCCGATCCCGCCTCCTCGGCACAGGAGCGGGAAGCGTCGGGTACGTCGATCGTCGTCGATCACGCCGCCTATGAATGGCAGGCTTCCTCCTGGCGCGGCAGGCCCTGGGAGGAGGCGGTCATTTCCGAGTTGCATGTCGGCTGCTTCACGCCGGAGGGCACCTTCCGAGCTGCAATCGAGCGCTTGCCGCATCTGGCAGGGGCCGGAATCACCGCGATCGAGATCATGCCCGTCGCGCAATTCCCCGGTGTGCGGGGCTGGGGCTATGACGGCGTGCTGCACTATGCTCCGCACAATGCCTACGGCAGGCCGGATGACCTGAAGGCGCTCGTGGATGCGGCCCATTCGCTCGGTCTCACGGTCCTGCTCGATGTCGTCTACAACCACTTCGGGCCGGAGGGGAATTACCTTTCCCGCTATGCGAGCCGCTTCTTCAACAAGGACCGCCCGACACCGTGGGGCGCGTCGATCGCCTTCGAGGAGGAAGCGGTCCGGCGCTATTTCATCGAGAACGCGCTCTACTGGCTCGGGGATTTCCGTTTCGACGGATTGCGTCTCGATGCGACCGAACAGATCCGCGATACGACCAAGCCGCATTTTCTCGTCGCGCTGGAGCACGAGGTCCGGGAAGCGTTCGCCGAGCGGCAAATCCACCTGGTGCTGGAAGACGCGCACCGCCGCAGAAGCCTTCTGCAGCGCGACGCGAGCGGCGCGCGCATGCTCTTCGATGCGGCATGGAACGACGATCTTCACAATGCCCTCCACGTCGTGGCGACCGGCGAAACCAAGGGCCATTACCGCCTCTTCGCGGACGAGCCTTGGGGCAAGATCCGCAGCGCGCTGGCCGAAGGCTTCGCCGTGCCGGCAAAGGAAGACAATTTCTCTCCTGAGGGGAGCCGAGCCCGCGTGCCGCCGCAAGGCCGCGTGAATTTCCTGCAGAACCACGACCAGATCGGCAACCGCGCCTTCGGCGAGCGTCTCGCTTCGCTCCTCCAGGAGGACAGCCTGCGCGTGTTGGCGGCCATGCACATGCTGACGCCGCAAATCCCTCTCCTGTTCATGGGTGAGGAATACGGCGAGACGCAGCCCTTCTATTTCTTCTCCGACTACCAGGGGGAAATCGCCGCGGCTATCCGGCTGGGACGCCGGGACGAAGCCGAAAATTTCGGCGGCCTCCCAGAGGGCAAGACGATGGATGATCTGCCCGATCCGCTCGACCCGGATGTCTTTGCCGGTTCGAAGCTACGTTGGGATCGCGCGACAAGCCCTGCCGGCGAGCGGCATCTTGCCTATATGCGCGACCTCGCCGGTATAAGGCAGCGGCACATCGTACCGCTGATCGCCGGCACCGCCGTACCGGATTGCGGTGCATACGAAACCAAGGACGGCATCATCGCCGTCGACTGGCGGTTCGGGGAGGCTTGCCTGGAATTGCGCGTCAATCTTTTGCAGGAGACACACGCCGTTCCCGCAATACGCGGTCAGCCGATCTTCACGAGCGAAACGTCCGGAGGCGAGACCGTCAACGGCAGCGCGTTGGCCGGCCCTGGCATCGTCGTCGCCATTGCACGGTGACACCGCCATCGGCAGACAGTGGAACATGCCTTGAGCCTCACGGTTAGACATTCGCGGCGAGAATGACGGGGGAGAGTCTCGAGGAACGATGCCGAAACAGCCTGCGAAACTTGGCCCGGCCCTTGCCGGCGAACACGCCGAGGCAACGACGATTGCCTCTCTGCGGCGGCAGGCGGAGAGGTGCGAGCGCTGCGACCTCTACAAGGACGCCACGCAACTGGTCTTCGGCGAGGGCCCGGTCGATGCCCGTGTCGTGCTCGTCGGCGAACAGCCCGGCGACCGCGAGGACCTTGCCGGGCGCCCGTTCGTCGGACCCGCCGGGCGCATCCTGGACGAGTGCCTGCACGAAGCCGGCATCGACCGGTCGGAATGCTATCTCACCAATGCCGTCAAACACTTCAAGTTCGAACAGCGCGGCAAGCGCCGGCTGCATTCGCGGCCGAATGCCGGTGAGATTCAGGCCTGCGCCTGGTGGCTCGGCGCCGAGCTCGGCGAGCTCCGCCCCGAAATCGTCGTCGCGCTCGGGGCAACGGCGCTGATGTCCCTGCTCGGGCGAAGCGTGGGTGTCACCAAAAACCGCGGCGAGCTTCTGACGGCCCCCGGGGGCTTCTCCGTGCTCGTGACCATCCACCCCTCCTATCTTCTGAGAATTCGAGGCAGATCCGACCCCGAAGCGGAACGCGCCCGGTTTGTCGGCGATCTCGCCAAGGTGGCCGCTCGCATCGGTTGACCGGTCAGGACTGCCGGTCGAGTTCCGGATAGTGGCGGAAGACGCAGGATTCGTTGAAGGCAAGCCGCCGCTCCGAGGCCATGTAGCTCAGAATTCTCGGCCGTGCACGAACGGCATCGTGCAAGGCGACCAGTCCGGGGATGTTTGTCTCATAGGCATCCATCGCCTTGGGAAAGGCATAGCGAAGTCCTTCGATCACCTGGAAAAGCGAAAGATCGACGTAGCTCAGCCGGTCCCCGACCATATGTTCCGGGCCCCTGGGATTCTGTGTGAGCACGCGTTCGAAATAGCCGAGAAACTTCGGCAGGCGCTCGGAGAGGAAATCGGCCGACCGCCTCAGCGCTTCAGGCTTCTGGTCCTCATAATAGAGCGACACGGCGATCGGATGGTGCGTGTCGTGAATCTCCGCGATGAAATCGGTGATCGTCAGCTGCAGGCCATTGGTGAAGGTTCGAAGCCCCTCGTCCTCGGCAACAAGGCCGAGCCTCGGCCCTAAATAAGAAAGTATGTTGGCGACGTGGCTTATGACGAGGTCGCCATCGACGAGGAACGGGGGAGCGAAGGGAGCTGCTGCTCCACCGGGCATCTTCATCAGCTTCAGCATCTCATTCGTGCCGCCCGGCTGGCGGGCAATGTCGACGTAATCCGCGCCGGCCTCCTCCAGCGCAAGGCGCACGAATTCACCGCGGCCGGGAATGCCGTCCCAGTAATAGAGCTTGTATGGCATGAAAGGTCCCCTTCTTTGCCAGAATCAATCTTGGTTCGCGGCCGAAGTCTTTCTGAGCACGATTGAAGGAAACATACAGCCGCGGAATTCGTTCCGGTTCGGCAGGGAACCAGAACATCCTGCGCCGAGGAGAATACCAATGAAAATCGAAGAGCTCATGTTCGCGGAAAGCGGCGGCGTACCGAACAACCCGCGCCTGCCGGTGCTGGTCTATCGTCAAGCGATCGACGTTACGGAAAATGGAGCCACACGGATAGAGGAACGCTTCCGGGCCAATGGTTGGCGCGGCCTGTGGCGCGACGGCGTCTTTGCCCATCACCATTACCATTGCGGTGCGCACGAGGTTCTCGGGATCGCGGAAGGCCGGGCACGGCTTATGATCGGAGGGCCGGACGGTCAGGAGATCGAGGTCGCAGCCGGCGACGTCATCCTCCTCCCCGCGGGTACGGGCCATCGCCGGAACGAGGCAAGCGTGGATTTCCTGGTCGTCGGCGGCTATCCGCCGGGTCAGGACGCCGGGATTCAGAGCGGCGTTGCGACCACGGACGACCGTAAGGCGATCGTCTCGGTCCCGCTGCCGAGCCTTGACCCCGTTCTCGGCGCCGAGGGACCTGCGGTCACGGTCTGGCAGTCCGCCATGCATACGGAGCGCGGTCTCGGCGAAGGACAGGGCCTCTGATCGCTCGCCGCAATCGTCAGCGCAGCCAGACGGGGAGATCGGCGGCCGAGCGGCAGCCCGCTGCCCGCTCTTTCAGTCCCAGCTTCTCCCAGGCGAATTTCTGGGCCGCGACCTGTGCCATTTCCTTGGTCTCGTAGATGTCCGGCAGGACATATGCCTTACGGCCACATGACAGGAGTGCCCTGTGACTCAAGAGATCGTAGTGAAGGTCGAGGTATTCTTCGGAATGCATGGAACCCTCCCAGGTGGCGAGAGGAAAACGGCGGCCGTCGCGGGAAGTTCCATGAAGCCCGCCGATTGCTGCGACGGGTAAGGGCCGCCGACGGAACATAGACGTCGCTTCAGAGTTGAAGACGCTTACGGGAGGTCAGTCATGAGCACGAACAAGCATGGAGAACCGCGCCCGGGGGCTGATGCGCGCCCGCTCGATCCTCCGAGCGTCGACGAGCCGATCGACGCATGGGAGCGAGATCGGAAGAGCGCGCCAGGGGTCGGAAACCAACTCGACGAACTGCGCGAGCGGATCGCCCGGCTTCAAGCCGAAATCGACACCATCGCAACCGAGACCCACACGGCCGTGGGCACCGTGCCCGGAGCCGACAGGCTCGAAACAGCGAGAGACGTGGTTGCCGAAAAGCGCGACGAGATCAAGCGCCTGACGGCGCGTCTCGAAGAGATCGAGCAGACGCTTGGCGGCAGCGCCGTCTAAGGCGTGTTGAGATTCGGATACCCGCCGCGGCTCGTTTGATCTCCTCATCCCTGTGCTCGTCACAGGGATCCAGCCAGACCAAGTCCTTGGGCTGAAAGAACGCTCCCGCGCCGCAGACGCGGCGCTGCTGGATCCCTGTGACGAGCACAGGGATGAGGGCGAGGAAAGATTGGAGTCCGGCACTCAAGGAATTCAAGCGCATCGCGCTATGATGAATCTCAAAAGGCCTTAGTTTGCTCGATCTAAAACACGGTCATCCACACGCCGCGCCAGAAAAGCGAATTCGGGTCATCGAGGCGTTCGCAATCGTCCGTCGCAGGCCTCCTGATCTTTGCAGATGCCGGCTTGGGGTCGTTTGCGGGAGGGACAGGGCGCCCTTCGCGCTCCGTCGCGGGCTCCGGTTTTTTGATCGTAAGCATCGCGAGATCCTTTCCGCCGTAAGGCGTTTCCGGCCTCAAGTGCTCCTTCCGCTTCCTTCTTCGAGTTCCTTCTTCGGTTCAGTGCCGGTGAATGAATTTACAGAAGCGGCTGGGTTGCCCGTCGTCAGTCATGTCCTGATGGAGGAAAGCGAGGTTCTCCTCGTCGAAGATCTTGAAGAATTCGTCCCAGGAAATTTTCTCCAGCGTGTCTTCCGGTTTGCCGAAATCCACGCGAAGGAGACCACCACCGTCTTCGGTCGCGCCCTTCACGCGCGCCGGCTGTCCTTTGCGGGCTTCTATCCAATTGCGGATTGTGTCGTGGTCGATCGTAGTCATCGCAGCGGTCATCGGAAACTCCATGAACTGGCATGCCGGCGGCGCCTCGAAGCGCCATCTTCAGCGGCAGGGAACGCGGTGTGCCCTCATCGCGCCCTAGCTGTGTAAATCGATCGAGCTGCTTATTGTTCCGCCTCAGCGCCGCGTGCGGTTGCTTGGCTCCGCCGCGGTTGCCTCGTCGTCGTGCGGTTCCAAGCCGAATATGCTGCGCCCGCCGAAACGCGCGGAGTCCCTGAATTCGCCCGCGACGATCTCCTTGAGGTCGGGGCCTGTGACGTAGCGCTCCAGCCGGCGCGACTGCTCGTCGAGCCGCTTCAGCGCCGCAAGCTCTTCCTCGCGCCCGAGGCGGCCCTTGCTGACCGCTGATTTCATGATCCTGATCGTCTCGTCATAGACTTTCAACGGTACCGGGAACGGATGGCGGTCCTTGCCGCCATGGGCGAGCGAAAAGCGGGCGGGGTCCGAGAACCTGCACGGCGTCCCGTGGACCACCTCCGCGACCATCGCCAGCGCCTTGACCGTCCGCGCGCCGACGCCTGGCACCAGCAGCAGGTCCTTGAAATCCTCCGGACCACGGTCGGCGGCGGCGGCGAAGTTGCCGTGAAGGCGCCGGAGATTGACGTCGCTTTCGCGCACGTCGTGATGGGCGGGCATGAAGAGATGCGGCAGCATCGGCTGTGCCGGCGCGGCCACAGGAGCCCCACGAGACTCGATCCGGGCGACCTCGCGCAGGAGCCCGTCGGGCCCGAGGGACTGGAGGAGATCGAGCTGCGCAGTCCGCGAGGCGGCGGCGCGGCGGTCGGCAAGATTGACGATCTCGCCCTGTTCTCTGCCTTCGATCGCGCTATGCGGCGCGTCGACGAAGCTTGTCAGGCCCTCCGAGAGCCAGTGATAGCGCCTCGCCTGCCGGCGGTCGCCGTTCATGCCCTGCTGGACGACCACCCACCTGGCATCGTCCGTGACGATGAAACCGTGCAGGTAGAGATCGAAGCCGTCCTGAACGGCGGCACTGTCGACCTTGGCGACGAGGCGGCTCGCTTCTGCCAATGCGCCGCCATCGAAACCGACGCGATCGCCAATCGACACGAGTTCGCCCGGCGTCTTGCGGGAGTGCTGGCCCCGGCCGCCGCAGACATGGATGCCCAGCTCGCCGGCAAGCGGGGTGAGACCACGTTTCAATGCACCGATGACGCTCGTGGTGATACCGGAGGAATGCCAGTCCATGCCCATGACGGCACCGAAGGACTGGAACCAGAACGGATGCGCAAGCCGCCTCAGAAACTCGTCGCGTCCGTAGTGATGAACGACCGCTTCGGTGACCAGCGCGCCGAGGCGCGTCATACGGTCGCCGAGCCATCGCGGCACGCGGCCGCCATGCAGCGGGAGATCCGCGTTGCCTGCTCTTTGAGCCATAGTTTTTCCGTTCGTCATCCCGGCCGACAGGGCGCGTCGGCCATCCGGCGCCGCGTCGATCCACTTAACATAGTGGAATTTGGAGCACGAAGCGAAAATCGCAAACATGAGGGCGCGTTGCACGCGACGAAAGCCTTGAGATCGAGTTGCGATCCTAAGACGACGACGCCGCGCATCGAAGGCAATCCGCCAGCCGGAGGCGATGGGAGCACCACAGTGCGAGCGCGATGAGCCTTCGCACTGCAGCCCGCCTCCTCCGGCGGCCGCCTTCGATCATGACCCTCCGATATGCCGTCGCCTGCCTAGCCGACGAACATCTGGCGCAACCGAGCAAACAGGCCTGGCTGTTTCTCTACAAGCATTGCGCGGATGTGGCGGGCGGCCGTCGATGCGCTGACCGTCGCGCCGAAATGGCAATAGCAGATGACCTTATGTAATTGCTCGTCGCTCAGCTCGAAGAACCGCCTGGCTTCACCGTAGCTGTCGTTCTCCATCCCGGCGGTCCGGAGGACCGGATCCTCGAAGGCGACGGAGATCGGCGAACCGTCGCCGCGCATGGCCGCGCGGACTCTCGCTGGCTGATACTCTGTCTCGTGCAGCGTCGAAAGGCGTCTGTGAGGATCACGTTCCAGGAGCTCCGCCCAACGCTCAAGGCGCTCCTTGCGCGATAACGTCCGTCGCGGCAGGTCCTGCTTGACCTCGGCGACGCCCTGTAACTGCTCGATTGCTTGGTGCTTCATTGCGACCTCCTACTCTAACGATAGTTGGTCCCCCAATTTCCACCTCGTAGGCCTGATCAGCGTGACTCCAACCGGTCGGGAAGTCCAATCACGAAAATAGATCATGCCAAATTTGGCGCATGACGTTGCCAGCGGCGGCGGTCGTCACCCCTTGACGGCGCCGGACGTCAACCCCGCGACGATCTTGCGCTGGAAGATCAGGACGAGAACGAGCAGCGGCAGCGTCACCGTGACGGACGCGGCCATGATCTGGCCAAACGGATATTCATAGCGGCTGCTGCCTGTCAGAAGGCCGATCGCTACCGGAACCGTCCGGTTCTCGTCGGTCAGGATAAAGGTGAGCGCAAAGAGGAATTCGTTCCATGCAAGGATGAACGACAGCAGACCGGTGCTGGCAATCGCAGGCCCCATCAGCGGCAGCAGCACGTGGGTGAGGATGCGCAGGCGCGAACAGCCGTCGATGAGCGCAGCCTCCTCCAATTCGTTCGGCAGGTCACGGATGAAGCTCGTCAGGATCCATGTCGTAAAGGGCAAAGTGAGAATGAGATAGGAGACGATCAGCGCCGACGGCCGATTGTAGAGCCCGAGCCATCCGATCACCTCGAACATTCCCGAAAGCACCACCACTTGCGGAAAGACCGAGATCATGAGAACGGCGATCAGAACGATGCGGCCCGGCGGGAAATGCAGGCGGCCGAGCGCGTAAGCCGCAAGAATGCCGATGACGAGGGAGATCGCCGTACTGACAAGCGCGACCACGCCAGAATTGACGAGCGCGCCCATGAATACCGGATTGTCGAACAATTGCCTGTAGTTGCTGAAATCGAGCGCCGGCAGCAGAGTGAACTGGTAAAGCGCCTGCCCCGTCTTGGTCGAGGAGACGATCGCCCAGTAATAGGGAAACAGCATGTAGACGAGGACGGCCGCCACGCCGGCATAGAGTCCGGCCGTCTTTACGCGGCGCAAGGTCCGGTAAGTCGCGTTCGAATAGCGCCTCGTGGTGGCTGCGCTCACCGTCATCGATACCCCCTCAGCCTGTCGCCCGATCGAGGCGCAAAAGCCCGACGATGACGATGGCGATCAGTCCGATGATCATGAACACCCAGGTGGAAGCAGCGGCTCCAAGGCCGAGGTCCTGAAAGCTGATGAGCTGGTCGCGCGCATAGATCGACATCGTCATCGTGTTTTCGTTGTTGGCCGCAAGCACGTAGCTCAGATCGAACATGCGGAGCGCGTCGAGCGTGCGGAAGAGTATCGCGACACCGATCGCCGGCGTCGCGAGCGGCAAGGTTATGGACCAGAAGCGTTTCCAGTGCGGCACGCCGGAAACGTCGGCTGCCTCGTAGATTTCCTCGGGGATCAGTTGCAGGCCGGCGAGAATGAGGAGCACCATGAACGGCGTCGTCACCCAAACATCGATGAAGATCACCGTCCCGAGAATCAGCGAAGGATCGGCTGTCCAGGCGACGCCCTTTTCGACGAGTCCCAACGCGACCAGGAGCTTGTTGATCAGGCCGAACTGATCGTTGAGCATCCATTCCCATATCCTGGCCGAGACGACCATCGGCATCGCCCAGGGAATGAGGATCGCCGCCCGCACGATGCCGCGGCCGAGAAAAGCGCGGTGCAGGAGCAAGGCGATCGCAAGTCCGAGAAGCGTCTCCAACCCGACGGATACGAGCGTGAAGACGAGCGTGTTCCTGACCGCGCCCCAGAACACCGGATCTTCGGCAACTTCCACGAAGTTGTCGAAACCCACGAATCCGTAGTCCGAAGGGGCGTCGAGATAAGCGTCGGTGAAGGAGAAGAAAATGCTGCGGGCGAGCGGCCATATCGCCACGGCGACAAGCGTCAGCAGCAACGGGAGCAGGAATATCCATGCGGTGCGGCGTTGCTGCCGCTCCATCCGCCGGGCGGCGTTCACGACGAGGCTCCAAGGGCCAATGGAACGCTCGCGCGGTGATCGATGCGCCGGCCATCCTCTCCGAAGAGGTAGAGACTTTCCGGTTGCCAGCTCAGGCCGACGGGGTCGCCGGGGCCGATTTGCGGTGGGCTTCCCGTCGAACGAACCGTCCAGACCAGCGTCTCGGTGAGCCGCACATAGCAGGCATATTCATAGCCGAGGTCCTCCATGCGCTCGAAGGTTCCGCGGATCGCACCTTTCGTTTCGGCACCGACAAGCTTCAAAGCCTCCGGCCGCAAGCCGATTTCCGCAGGCCTTCCTTCGGCCGCGACGTACTCTGCGGCGTAGGCGAAGCCGCCAGCCCCCCTCAGAACCGTTGCGGCGGGGCCGGTCGCTTCGAGCGGGGCGAAATTCATTCTAGGGCTGCCGAGGAAGCCGGCAACGAAGCGATTTTCCGGCCGGTCGTAAAGCTCGCGCGGCCGCCCCACCTGCTCGATCTGCCCGTGGTTGAGAATGACGATCCGGTCGGCGAGCGTCATCGCTTCCGTCTGGTCGTGGGTGACATAGATCATCGTCGTCTTGACGTCGGCGTGCAGCTTGGCGATCTCGAAGCGCATTTCCATGCGCAGGTCCGCGTCGAGATTGGAAAGCGGCTCGTCGAAGAGGAAGACTTCCGGTTGGCCGACCAGCGCACGGCCGATCGCCACGCGTTGCCGCTGACCGCCGGAAAGCTGGCGCGGCCGACGCTCGAGCAGGTGACCTATCTTCAGCATATCCGCGACCCTGGCGACACGGCGACGGATTTCATCCTTGCCGAGCCGCGCCGTTTCCAGCGCAAATCCGATGTTTCGCGCCACATTCATATGCGGGTAGAGCGCGTATGACTGGAAGACGAAGGCAAGTCCACGTTTGGACGCCGGCACGTCCGTCACCTGGTCGCCGCCGATAAACACGTCGCCGCCGGAAACCGGCACGAGGCCGGCGATCAGTCGCAGAAGCGTCGACTTTCCGCAACCGGATGGGCCGACGAAGACGACGAACTCCCCGTCCTCGATCTCGAGATCGATGGAGCGGATCACGTCATAGGTGCCGAAGGTCTTGCTGACATTCTTCAGGGAGACCGAAGCCATTCCATTTCCTTCCAGGCCTTTCGCGGCAGCGCGTCCGACGCAGCCGGGTCGATGAGGCGCCCCCGGCCGAGCCGAGGGCGCCGCTCTCGTCATTTCGCCTTCACGTCGCGCTCGAGGCGGCGCTCGAGGTCGGCGAGTTCCTTGGCGACATCGTCCTTGCCGGAGATGATGTCGTGAACGGCCCGGTAGAAGGTGCGGGAAACACGGTTATAGTTCTTGCCTGTCGCAGCCGACGGACGTGCGACCGATTCCTCGAAGGCGGTCTTCGCCATGCCGAGGAACGGGATCTTCGCCAGCACATCGGCGTCCTCGTAGAGCGCCTCGACGGTCGGATTGTAGCCGCCTTCGATCGCGCGCATCTTCTGGTCTTCCGCGCCGACCATATAGCGCAGCAGCTCCGCGGCAAGCTCCGGCTTCTTGGAATATTTGGAAACGCCGAGATAGGCCGTACCGAGCGCGCCGCTCGACTTCTGCCCTTCCGCACCGACGGGAAGCGCGCTCACTCCGACCTTGCCGACGAGCTTGCCACCCTCGGCCTGCGACGTTCCCCAGACATAGGGCCAGTTGCGGTGGAAGACGGCATTGCCGCTCTCGAAGAGGGCGCGTGAGTTTTCCTCGTCATAGTTCAAGACCCCCTCGGGCGAGATCGTACCGATCCAGCCGCGGGCACGGGTGAGCGCCGCCTCCGTCTGCGGATTGTTGATCGTCACCTCTCCGTCGTCGGAAAGAATGGTGCCGCCGCCGGCGGAAGCGATCCACTCCAGAGCATCGCAGGTCAGGCCCTCATAGCTCCTGCCCTGCCAGGAATAGCCCCAGATGTCCGGGCTGCCTGCCTTACGCTCCGCCTCCTGGATCTCCTTGGCAGTCGCCGTCAGTTCGTCCCAGGTCTGCGGCGGCTGCTTGCCGTATTTCTCCAGAAGGTCCTTGCGGTAGAACATGAGGCCCGTATCGATGTAGAAGGGCATCGACAGGAGCTTGCCGTCGAGGCGCGCCGCATCCGCGGCAGAGGCGAAATGCGCCGTCACCTCGTTCTCGGGTACGAGAGAGGTCAGATCGAGGAGATGATCCTTGAACATGCCGAGCCAGATGACGTCGATATAGAGGACGTCCATGTCGGACGACTGGGCCGCGAACAATTGCTGATAGATCGGAATGGCGTCGTCGAGGTTCTGCGGCATCCGGTTGAGCTTCACCTCGTGCCCGGTGTCTTTCGTCCATTTCTGGACGGCCTTCTCGCACAGTTCGTAGTCGGTCGCCGAACAGAACATCGACACGGTGTCCGCCTTTGCCGGAAAGGCCGATGCGACGGCAAAAACGGTCATGCCTGCGAGTGTTTTCAACATATGCTTCATGTTCGTTCCCTCATTTGTTCTCTTGTGAACGCAAGCTATATCGCGGCCTCCCGCCGCCGATATTTCGTCAGATCCTCTTTGAAGGGCAGGTTGCGGCCGCCATATCCCGTCACCGCCAGCGAGCCGCAGATCACGCCGAGCTCGATCGCGCCGCCGATGTCGGGCTCGGTCAGAAGCCCGTGAACGAAGCCGGCGTTGAAACAGTCGCCTGCGCCCGTCGTATCGAAGACCTCGACGGCAAGCGCCGGCACACGGGTCGTCCGGCCCTTGGAGGAAGCAATCGCTCCATCCGCTCCGCACTTGACCACGACGGTCGGGCAGAAGCGGGCGATCGACGATAGCGCACGCTCCACTTCCTCCTCGTCCGTCAGCGCCTTCGCTTCCGATGCGTTCGGCAGAAAGACGTCGATCAGTCCCAGCATCTCCTCCATTCCGGGGGTCGAGAGACGATAGTCGACATGCTGGCAGTCAGAACAGACGGTGATCCCGAGTTCGCGCGCGGCCTCGATCAGCCGCCGTCTTTCAGCGTCGAGCGAGAACCCCTGCAGAAGCAGTATGCGCGGCCTGATCCGCGCCAGATCCTCCGGCGTCGGCAAGGGATCCGGCTCTTCGGCATAGCTGATGAAGCCGCGGTCATGCACAAAAGAAAAGGCTGCACTCACGCGGCGCAGCGGCCTGTCGAGATGGATGAAGAGGCGATCGTCGATATTCTCGCGGCGGGCTTCCTCGAGGATCATGCGACTGAAGATATCGTTGCCGAACTGGCACCACCACCCGGCACTCGTTCCAAGCCGCGCGAATGCCAGCGCCGTCGAATAGGCCGCACCCGGCACCCACTCGAATTCCTCCGCCCAGAGATCGGCGCTGATCTTCGGCACCTCCGGGAGGCCACGGAAGATCAGGTCGAAGTAGTACTCTCCGACCACCATCACGTCATGACGCGAACCGGGGCCGGCGCCGTTCACGACCATTCCCCTGCGAATTCCGCGTGTGCCGCCAGATATTCATCGACCAGTGGCACGGCGCGCGAATAGGAAAGCACAAGAGGGTGAGCCATGAGCGCCTGGACCGCAAGATCGCGGCTGCGTTCCCTGATCGCCCGCACGGCCAGCCGTTCGTAGCGCTTCACATTGTGGACGATCTGCGACTGCGCTTCCGGCATCGCACCGATCTTCAGCGGCCGGATACCTTCCCCATCGACCACACAGCTCACCTCGACGACATCGTCGTCCCGCAAGCCTTCGATGGCGCCTTCGTTGCGCACGTTGAGACCGGTGTAGCAGGGTTTGCCGGTCTCAAGCGCATCGACCAGATTGAGCGCGACGCCGGCATAGCCCTCGCCCTCCTCTCCCGTCTCCGCGGCGGCAAGGCCTTCGACCAGCCGGTCGGCCTCTTCCATGCTGGGGGCGTCCGTCAGCGCATAATGCATATAGGTGGCGTTGCGACGCCGCTCGTAGGCGTAATAGGCGGCGAGCGCCGCCTCCGCGTCGGCATTCAAATCGATCGCGCTAAGCCGGGTGATCAGCGCTGCGTTCAGGTCCTTGACCTCCTCGCCGCGCGTGCGCGCATCGGCCTTGAGCGCTTCGACCGCCTTCTCCGCATAATAGTAATAGTAGAGATATTCGTTGATCCAGTTGCGCTGGCTTCTGATGAGGCTCGCATCGAACATGCGCTGCGAGGTGGAGCTAAGAAAGCCGTCGTCATCGAGCAGAGGCTGAAGGACTTCCTTGCCGTCGATCGTCGCGCGCCTGGTGAAGGACAGATGATTGAGCCCATAGACCTCGCAGCGCACGTCGTTCTGCTGCACCTTGTGCCAGTGCGCCAGCGCCTCCTGCGCACCGTTCGCCCCATCACAGATGCCGACGGTGCGATGATAGCCCTCGTTCTGCAGGGCCTGAGTCACGAGTCCCGCCGGATTGGTGAAGTTGAACAGCCACGCATCGGGACTGACCTTCTTCAGGATCTCGGCATATTTCAGGATGACCGGAATGCTGCGAAGCGCCATGGCAAAGCCGCCGGGACCGGTGGTTTCCTGGCCAAGCACCCCATGGGCCAGCGCAATGCGCTCGTCCTTGATACGCCCATCCTCGTTGCCGGGGCGAACCGTCGTGACGACATAGCGCGCGCCGTCGAGCGCGCGTTCGGCGTCGGCCGCCATGGTGATCCGGACCGGGGACTGCATGCGCTGCGCCAGTTCCTGGCTTATACGTCCGAAAAGCTCGAGTTTGCGCTCGTTGATGTCCTGCAGGCAGATCTCGGTCAGGCCGCTTCTCTCCGCGCGCCTGAGCGCCGAACCGACAAAAAGGGGTGCCCGGACTCCGCCGCCGCCGATCAAGGTCAGTTTCATTCTTTACTCCGCCGTTCCGATCGTGGTATCGCTACTGGATATAACCAGTTATGTCAATTCGGGGCAGAAGCCGTTTTCCCCGTTTTCCACTGCGGCCGCAGTGATAGTCAGCGGCGCCTGCCGGCGAACCGAAAAGCCGCTTGGCCCTTGTCTTCGGTCGGGCAGGGTGCAATGCAAATGAACATCCGGAAACCGGCGGCTGAAACAAGAGAGCATGGCACGACAAGCAAACCTACCGGACGAAAGCCCGATCGATCGCAACCATCCGGATGCGCTTTACGCACAGCTGCGAAACCTTCTGAGAGGCATGATCGAGCGGCGCGAACTGGCAGTGAACGATAAGCTCCCTTCCGAGCGGGAGCTGGTGGCCGCCTACGGCGTCAGCCGCATCACCGTGCGCCAGGCGATCAAGGAACTCGAAAATCTCGGCTACCTGCAGACGCGGCCCGGAAAGGGCATCTACGTGACCGCGCCCGCCCCGTTTTACGAACTGGAAGTCGTTCGCAGCTTTACCCAGACGGCCCATGCAAACAATCGCAAGCCCGGCATGCGGCTCCTCAAGGCGGAGATTGTCCGGGCCGATACGGAGGTCGCAAGACCGCTTTCGCTGCCGACCGGCGCCGAAGTGGTCTTTTTGGAGAGGCTGCGCCTTCTCGACGATCTACCGGTGGTCGTGCAGCGGGATTGGTTCTCCGCCTCGCTCGCGCCCGGCATTCTCGACATCGACTGGACGGTCGAGAACAGGTCGCTTTACGGCGAATTCGAGAACCGCTACGGCATCGTCCCGACGCGCGGACAATCGACCTTGAGCGCGCGGCTAGCATCCGACCTCGAGGCGTCCCTGCTCCAACTCGAGCGGCCGGCGGCCGTCCTGACGCTCGATCAGATCGCCTATGACAATCACAACCGTACCGTCAATATCAGCGCGGCAGCCTATCATCCGACCCGCTATCCGCTTTCGCTGAGGCAGTCGCACCGGCGCTTCTAAACTAAAGCGAGAAACCTATCGGAGGACTGCAATTTCTCCTCTTCCGTCATCTCTGTGCTTGTCACAGAGAGCCAGCAGTGCCGCGTCTGCGGCGCGGGAAGAGTTCTTTCAGCCCAAGGACTTGGTCTGGCTGGATCCCTGTGACGAGCACAGGGATGAGGAGATCAACAAACCGCGGCGGGTACCGGAATTTCAACATGCCTTAGAGCAATTCCGGGAAACGTCTGATACCGCCCTCCCGCCAGCCTCAATCTTCCCGGAAGGCATGCCGCATCTGGTCGGTAAGGGGCTTGGTCAGATAGGAGATTACCGTCCGGTCAGCGATCTTGATGAACACCTCGGCCGGCATGCCGGGATAGAGCGAAAGGCCCTTCAGCTTGGCGAGGCTCTCTGCTTTCGGCCGGATGCGCAGCGGGTAGTAGCTGGCGCCGGTGCGCTCGTCGGTGACGAGATCAGGCGCGACGGTCACGACTTCGGCTTCGACCTCCGGCGTGGTGCGCTGGTTGAAGGCGCTGAAGCGGATTTCGACCGGCTGGCCGACACGGATCTGGTCGATGTCATGGGTCGCAACCTTCGCCTCGACCGTCAGGTCCTCGGCCTCGGGCACGACAAGCATCAGCGTTTCGCCCGGATTGATGACGCCGTTGACCGTATGAATCGCCAGTTGGTAGATGCGCCCGGGAAGCGGTGCGGTAATATCGAGGCGGCGCAGCTGGTCGGTCGCGGCGGTGCGGCGCTCCTCATATTCGGCGATCTTCGCCTCGACGTCCGTCAATTCCTTCGATATCTCGCTGCGCCGGTCCTCGTCCAGCTGCAGGATCTGCAGGTCGATCTCGCTCGACTTGCCGCGGGCCTGGGCCCGGGAGGCGATGTGCCTGCCGCGTCCACCCTCCAGTTCCGCTCGCTGGCGTTTCAGCGTCGTTACCCGCTGCATCGGCACCAGCCCCTGGCCAAACAGCGAATCGACCCCGGTCAGTTCCTCCGCAATCAGCTTCAGCGCCTCCTCGATCGCGTTCAACTGCACCGTGAGCCCCTCGACCTCATCGGCGAGCTGCGCCTTTCTCGAATCGAGCTGTCCCTTCATTCCCGAGAGCGCCGACCGGCGGCTCGCAAAGAGCCGCTGTTCGCCCTCTATGAGCTTCGCCGCCGCCGTGCCGGGGATGAACTCGGCAAGATCCTCTTCGATCTCGAAGGATGCGGCGCCGATCCGCTCGGCCTGCAGCCGGGCGCGTCGGGCGTAGAACTGCGCCAGCGTGCTTTCGATGATCGCCAGATTGGCGCGCACGGTCGTACCGTCCAGGCGGATCAGCACCTGGCCCGCCTCGACGCGATCGCCTTCCTTGACCAGGAGTTCGCCGACGATGCCGCCGGTCAGATGCTGGACTTTCTTGACGTTGTCGTCGACGATCACGACACCGCCGGCGACGATGGCGCTCGACAGCTCCGTCGTCGCGGCCCAGCCGCCGACGCCGGCAACGAGGGCAAGCGCAAGGACCGAGACGCCGATCAAATGGCGGGAGAGCGACCGGCGTGCAGTCGGCTTATGCTGCTGGAGCCATCCCTTCATTGCTTCGCCTCCTGCCCCTCTGCAACGACTTTCAGGGCATTCTGTCGCTCCACCTGTTGCGGGCGAAGTACCTGGCCGAGAACTTGCTCCTTCGGCCCGAAGGCCTGCATGCGGCCCTCGTTCATCATCAGCACGAGATCGACGCTTGCAAGCGCACTGGGCCGATGGGCGACGACGATGACGATGCCGCCGCGGCTGCGCACGCTCATGATCGCTTCGCTGAGCGCCTGCTCGCCCTCCGCATCGAGATTGGAATTCGGCTCGTCGAGAACGACGAGGAAGGGATCGCCGTAAAGGGCCCGCGCCAGAGCCACCCGTTGACGCTGGCCGGCCGACAGCGTCATGCCGCCATCACCGATTTCCGTGTCATAGCCGTTCGGCAGGCGCAGGATCAGGTCGTTGACACGCGCCGCCTTGGCGGCGGCGACGATCGCCTCCGATGTCGCGTCTTCGGCAAAGCGGCAGATGTTCTGCGCGATCGTCCCGGCGAACAGTTCCACGTCCTGCGGAAGGTATCCGACATGTTTGCCGAGCGCGTCGCTGTCCCACTGGTCGAGCGCCGCGCCGTCGAGCCGAACGGAACCGCGATAGGCGGGCCAGATGCCGAGGATGGCGCGCGCCAAGGACGATTTTCCCGAGGCACTCGGGCCGATCACGCCGACGGCGCCGCCTGCACGGACGGTGAAGTTCACATCAGAGACGATGAGGCGCTGCGCCGCTGGCGGACCGCTTGCCAGCCCCTCGACCGTAAGGCGTTCGTGCGGCTCCGGAAGCTGGAGCGGCGCATCGGCCTCGGGCAGGGCTTTGAGCAGTTCCTTGAGACGCTGCCAGCTCTGACGCGCGGCGACAAGACCGCGCCAGTTGCCGATCGCAAGTTCCACGGGTGCAAGAGCCCGGGCCGTCAGGATCGAGCCGGCGATGATGATGCCGGGCGAAGCCTCGCCCCGGATCACCAGAACGGCGCCGGCCGCCAAAACGCCGGATTGCAGCGCCATGCGGAAGACCTTCGACAACGCGCCGTAGCCGTTGCCGATGTCGGACGTACGCCGGTTCTCGTCGCGGAACTCCGTATTGCGGCGCTCCCACAGCGCGGTGAGCCGCGCGGACATGCCCATAGCATGCACTACTTCGGCATTGCGCTGGGAGGCCTGAGCGAAGACGTTGCGCAGCCCTCCGGCCTCGGACGCTTTCTTGGCGGGCGCCTGCGTGCCGCGGTTGGTGAGATAGGTGAGCAACGTCAGGATCAACCCGCCGATGATCGCGATCAATCCGATGACCGGGTGAAAGAGAAAACAAATCGCGATGTAGAAAGGTAGCCAGGGCAGGTCGAAGAGCGCCGCCGGACCGACACCCGACAGGAACGACCGGACCTGATCGAAGTCGCGCAGCGCCTGGAGGCCGTCTCCCTGCATTTTGAGCTTCAACGGCGCCTTCACGATGGCGCGGTAAATGCGTCCGTTCAGGCTCTCATCGAGCGCGCCGGCGATGCGCACCAGCATCCGCCCGCGGATGAGCTCGAAGGCTCCCTGAAAGGCATAAAGCAACAGCGCGAGAAGAGAGAGCGCAATCAACGACGGAATGCTGCGGCTCGGCAGGATCCGATCGTAGACTTCGAGCATGAAGAACGAACCGGTGAGATAGAGAAGATTGACGAGCGCGCTGGCAACGCCGACGCCAATAAAGGCCGCCCGGCAATCGCGAAGCGCGGCCGCTGGATCGGCATTCCTGCCCTTGGATGTAGCCATGAACTCAGGCACCGGCTGATATCTCGCTATCGGGTTTCAGGTGCATGTGGCCCCTTCTCTCTTGCTCCGCCGCCGAACACCGGAGACCGGTCATCCGCATCGACGCTTTTTGTCTCGCTGTCTGGATCGTGTCGGCTCATACTTCAAAAGCTCGCAAGGAATAGTTGTTCCCCGAAATACAATGATGTACGCCAAACTTGCTTAATTGACTACCGGGCACTGCGAATCCCGCGCTTTGCCGCCGGCAGTCGGCGCCATCACTCCATCGAAGCACCGGCCTCGGTCAGAGGGGCGGACTCGGTCGGAGGCGCAGGCGCGGCCGCCGCTGCCACAGGGCTTCCCTCGATGCTGCCGCCCCTTCCCCATGTCGCGGCAAGGCTCATCAGTTCCTCCATTTCCCGCCGGAGCCGATGCCATGCCAGGATGTCGTCCGCGTGCGTCGCATTCGTGCGCGGATCATAGAAGCGGTCTATCTCGTCGCCGGCGCTCCTGCGGGCGGCCTCGAGCCGCCCCTTCAAGGCGCCCGACTCCTCCTTCAGCGAAAAATACCGGCGCATTACCGCAATCAGGGCAAGATCGTTCGGACTGGCGTTCACAAGCATTCCTCCGCATAATTTCTTCAGCCCGACGGCGCAGGGGCACGCGGCCGGCAGGGCCGGCCCCAATTGCCCAAGACTTTGGCACTTTTCCGGCAAGACAGGAGAAAATGCGGCGTACGAAAAAGAACGACCCGGCGGAATTTCCGCCGGGTCGTTCCTTGCCTTGATGAGAACCTTTCGGCCGGATGGGTCCAGGGACCCGGGTTTGGCTCAGACCTCGACGCGTCTGCGCCCGCGCGTGTCGTCCTCGTCCCGCTCCATTTCCCGCCTGTTGTGCCGGATCGAAGACCAGAGCGAAAGACCTATGAGGCCCGCCCCGCCGAGGCCGGTAATGACTTCGGGAATGTGGATCAGCGTCTGGAAGTACATGACCACGGAAAGGATCAGGATTGCGTAGAAGGCGCCGTGCTCCAGGTAACGGTATTCACTGAGCGTGCCCTTCTCGACCAGCATGATCGTCATTGAGCGGACATACATCGCCCCGATGCCGAGCCCGATGGCGATGATGAAAAGGTTTTGGGTCAGAGCGAAAGCGCCGATGACCCCGTCGAAGGAAAAGCTGGCGTCGAGCACTTCCAGATAAAGGAAAGCCCCGAAGCCCCCCTTCGCCGCAGCGCTCATCGTCTGCTGCGAGGCGTCGAGCAAACCGCCGACCACCTCGACCGCCAGGAAGGTGAGGAGGCCGTAAACGCAGGCATGAACGAAGACCACGGCCTCTTCCGCTTCGAGCAGCCTCGAAAAGCCGAGTATGAGCGCAAGCACGAAGGCAATCTCGACGCCCTTGATGGTCGCAAAGCGTGCCATCCGGCTCTCCAGCCATGCGATCCAGTGCACGTCCTTCTCATGATCGAAGAAGTAGGTGAGACCGACCATCATCAGGAACGTACCGCCGAATGCGGCGATCGGCAGATGCGCCTCGTGCATGATCCTGGAATATTCCTCGGGCCGGGACGCGGCGAGAATCACGGCATCGATCGGACCGATACCCGCGGCGATGACAACGATCAGCAGCGGAAAGACGATGCGCATGCCGAAAACGGCGATGAGGATGCCCCAGGTCAGGAAGCGTTGCTGCCAGACGGGAGTCATGTCCTTGAGCTTGTTGGCATTGACGATGGCGTTGTCGAAGGACAACGAGATTTCCAGGACGGCAAGCACGGTGCAGATGAAGAACACCGTCATCATTCCGCCGATGGTGCCGGTCGACTGCCAGCCGAGCCATCCGCCAAGCAGAAGCCCGGCAGCCGTAACGATGAACGCCCATTTGAAATAACCGAGGGCGGGTGTCTGTGTGCTGGATCCGGTCATGGGCGAACCTCCCCTCCACGCGCGTTGGCGAAAGGGAGATTTCCGGAGACAAAAAAACGCACGGCCGTATGGGCACATGCGTGAGGCATGAGATCAGTTTTCATGGTAGCTATATCCGCCGGCGTGACTTGCTGGCGGTACCGACATCACGAGAGCGCCGTAAACTCTCGCCAGAGGGGCCCGGCACCAATGTTCATCCCGCATTCCGATGTCCAAGAGCGGGACGCCTCTTACTTAGCGATGCCGCGCCTTGCGTCAAGGGGCAGACGCCTGCTCGCGGCGGAACCAAAAGCCCGTCTCCCAAGTTTCATTTCCAACCGGCAACAACCCGCGAGGCTAGGCGTCATGCATTGTTTCTGGTGGGATAAGAGTGTCGAGTTGGAACTCGGAACCGAGGGCAAATATCGCGACGTGAAAAGCACGCGCGAGGCCGTAGAATGCCTGTTGCAGCGATGGCCGAGCCGGGATGGACCGGCGCTGGCCGCAGCCAAGCGCGTATGCCTTCAGGCTCTGGAAGGCAAGGTAAAAACCGAAAGGGCCCGCAGGGCTTTTATAAAGGCAGCGGAAGAGGCACATATTTCGATCCGCAGCCATTAGACCAAGACAATTTTGAATTCAAAGGCGTCGAAAGGACGCGGTCGATCGAGTTTCGGAGTGGGACGCGGGAGGCGCTGTGCTGGCGGCTTTCGGATTGGGCGAGGAAGAACGATGTACGAGATTCCATGGAGCAAGCCCGTTAATATCAACATGCTCGACGGCAGGTGCCGCACGGTTGTCGGCCCGCTTGACGCGATGCACTGCCTCAAAAGCGAATGGCCGGTGCGGGACGGCGCCTATTATGGCTGCGCCATACGTGCCTGCAATGCGGCGCTAAAGCGCAGAAAGAGGCCGGAAGACGCGCGGGCTGCCTTCATCGCCGCTTTGCGGGAGGCCTTTCTGACGGTCGTGCCGCTGCAGGAGGAAGGTCATGGACCCCGGCCCCTGGAATGAATGCGTCCCCGTGCGGATTCCCGATGATCCGCAGATCCACATGGTGTCGAACACCCGTCAGGCGGTCGAGTTGCTGACGACGCGCTGGCCGGTCAGCCACGGCCAGGCTTACCGAGCGGCAATCGACATCTGCATGGCGGTGCTCGAACGCGAATCCCCCGCTTATGTCGCGCGGGCAGCCTTCGTCGCAGCCGCGAAAGAGGCGCAGGTCAATATCGTAAGCTGACCCGCATTTGCGCGGGAGGACACAAAACCGCATGCGGGTTCCCGCACGCATCCGCCCCGATTCAACGTGCCTACGGAGCGTTACGCGCCTGACGGAGCTTGGCGTCGAATGGGAACTCTTCGCCCGCTTGCGTGTTGATCAGCGGATCAACAAACGTGGGATACCCGATGCCAAAGGCCAATGGTTTCAGCAGGTTTGCAAGTTCGGTGGCGGAATATTCCGGGCGCCCCGCCGTCTTTGTCCTCGCCCTTGTATTGATAGCCGTGTGGGGCCTCACAGGCCCGATCTTCGGTTTTTCCCAGACGTGGCAACTCGTCGTCAACACCGGCACGACGATCGTCACCTTCCTGATGGTCTTCGTCCTTCAGAACACGCAGAACCGAGACGGCCGGGCGCTTCAGGCGAAGCTCGACGAGCTCATTCTCACCAGCGCGGCTGAGAACAGCTATGTAGGGATCGAAAGACTGGACGAGAAAGAGCTGAAACGCTTGGCCGAGATTCTCCAGAAGCACGCGCACGATGAAGACGATCATGGGCTTCGGGAAAAGGTCTCGAGCGCCATAAGCCGGCGCCCGCCGATCCGGAGCTAGGCGTCGGAACCAAAACACGCCGCATCCGTTTGCCTGACGAATGGCGGGCAACCGCAGAACCCAATGCGGCATGGAAGCGCCGCAGCGAGCGAGGAGGTGCCCTATGCATCTTGTTGGTACACAGGTGATCCCCGAACAGGGCGGAAAAGCCGGCTTCACGGTCGAGTTCGTCGGCGAAGGCGGTGAGATCGTCTCGGTCTCGATGCGCAGCGACGCGGCCGCAAACCTCAACCGGCTCAACGCCATCGAAAGGGCGCAAGCCGTCATGCGTGAGCTCGCGAGCGCCGATTGCAGCGCGATCGAGGAGTCCCAGGAAACCTCGAAATTCCACCGCAGCGCACGCGGCGCGAAGGACACGGATGAAATGGAAAGGCAGCTCGACGAGGGCCTCGAGGACACATTCCCCGCCAGCGATCCGGTATCCGTTACGGTTTCCACCATCCCGACCGACCGCGCGAAGAACGGTCAGCCATGAACCAGCCGTCGCCCGTTGCCTTGATCACCGGTGCCGGGTCCGGCATCGGCCGAGCCACTGCGCTTGCGCTTGCCGCAGACGGCGTGACAGTCGGAGCGCTGGGGCGCACCCGCACGGAAGTGGAGGAAGTTGCCGACGAGATCGTCGGTGCCGGCGGCCAAGCCATGGCACTGGAGGCGGATGTCTCCGACGAGCTGCAGATGCGCTATGCAGTCAGGGATCTTGTGCTCAAGTTCGGCCATTTAGATATCATCGTGGCGAATGCCGGCATCAACGGCGTCTGGGCGCCGATTGACGACCTGAAGCCTTTCGAATGGGACGAGACGATCGCCGTCAACCTGCGCGGCACCTTTCTGACCCTGCATCTGACGGTTCCCTACCTGAAACAGCGAGGGGGCGGCGCCATCGTGGTCGTTTCGTCGATCAATGGCACCCGGACCTTCACGACACCGGGCGCCACGGCCTACACGGCTACGAAGGCGGCACAGGTTGCGATCGTTCAGCAATTGGCGCTGGAGCTCGGTAAGCACCACATCCGGGTCAACGCCGTTTGCCCCGGTGAGATCGAGACGAACATCAGCGACAACACCAAGCTGCGCCACGAAGAGGAAACGGCAATTCCCGTCGAATGGCCGGAGGGGCAGGTGCCTATCACCGACGGGCAACCGGGGCGGAGCGAAGACGTGGCGGAGCTCATCCGTTTCCTCGTCTCCGAGCGCGCGCGCCACGTGACCGGAAGTCCCGTCTGGATCGACGGCGGCCAGGGCCTGCTACGATAGCCCCTCCCAGCGTCACGTCCTGCGGTGATTTGAGCGCTTTGCTGTTTAGCTGGAACAAAGACAGCTCTCTGTCGGCTGCGCTGTCCACACGCCAACCCAACCTGTCGTCGGACGTGGACCGGTTGTTCGGCATCTTCCCATATGTTACATGTAACTACTTCGATCGGAGGTTCCGTCATGCCCACGCCTGTCACTCAACGGGTGCAAAAGCGCCGAGACGCGCTTCGGGCGGCCGGATTGCGCCCCGTGCAAATATGGGTTCCGGATACGCGCCTACCGGGTTTTGCCGACGAGTGCCGTCGCCAGGCGGACGCGGTCGCTACGGCTGATGCTGCCGACCGCGACCTGGATGCCTTCATTGACGCCGCTCTGTCCGATCTCGACGGCGACAGATGAGGCGTGGCGATCTCGTTACCGTCGCCATGCCGGGGGACTTCGGGAAGCCCCGGCCTGCCCTCATCATCCAGGCTGATTTGTTCGAGGAAACCGGCACGGTGATCGTGCTGCTGGTGTCGGGAGCATTGGTCGATGCCCCTCTGCTTCGGCCTACGGTACGACCTACGCCAGAGAATGGGCTGCGTAAACCGTCACAGATAATGATCGACAAGGCCATGTCGGTGAAACGAGATAAACTCGGCCCGCCCTTCGGCCGGCTCAACGACGAAACGATGCTTTCCGTCGCTCGCTCGCTGGCCGTCTTCCTTGGTCTTGCCTGAGATGCGATTTCCTCGGGCGTGCGCTGTCAGAGCATGCCTTCCGATAGTGACACCGGTTTCGCAATCATGACAAGCGGCAATTCAACAAGCAAATCCGCACAGGAAAGGGCCCCGCCCAGGGTGGCGGGGCCCACTATTTTGTTCGTTATTATTGAGGAGCGCGCGGATCCGTAGGGGCTTTGCGGAGAGGGAACTTGTTCCACGCGATCCGACTGTCAAACCGCGCAGCGATGCGTTTGTTCCCTTAGATCACGATGTTTTTAGGTCGGGTCGACCTAAAAACATGACGCGATCGATTCCAAGAAGTTGAGACGCGGGATGCGGGCGGAAAACCGCACGCACTTTTCCTCGTCCCGCTCTAGCACGGATAAAGTTGTCGCGCCCGGATTTTCCCGGACGATACCGCCGACGAGGGGCAAGCGATCGCGGCGAATGAATCGTTAACCATCTAGCCGATAGACGTGGCTGGTGATGAACGTAAGGTGATTCGATGGCAGCTGAGTTTGGTGAACGAACCATGGTCCGGGGCGGCGAAGTGGTCGCGTTTCCTCTGGCGGCACGTGCCGGGGACGTCGACCGCTGCGCGCGTGAACTCGACCGGATACAAGGGGCCGCTGCCGTCCACTACTGGAAGAGCGAATGCCGGAAGCTCGCCGAGCAGCTTTCCGCATTGGGTCTACGGGAGGACGAGATCCGAAACGAGGTCCTCGCGTTCCAGGCGGAAGTCCAGATCGCTATTGCCGGACGCTATCAGGAGCCGACGGCCCGGAACCGCTCCGACAGCCGCCCATGATGCTTTGATCTTTCAGCAAGTCTTTGTAACGCGGACCGGATCGATCACCCGGTCCAGCTGTGTACGCTGAACTGCGCTTCTTCGGCGGCCTTGATGAAGGCGTCACGTGCGACATCGGGCTCGTCATCCCCGTCGATCACGCGCTCGCAGGCTGTAAAGGCATCGCGCTTTGCATCGCCGTCGGCAATCGGCCAGTGATTTTTGAGGCATAGAAACGCGTCACGGGTGCTTTGTACCCGCAGGACGCGGTTTTCACCCGCCTCCAGAATCACCGCTTCGCTCCAGAGACGATCCTGCGTCAGCATGTCGACATTCCTTCAAGCTGGGTATGGACAGGGGCAGGCCGGTTGATTCCCTCGAGAACGAGCCCGCCGAGTTCCGGATTGACCCGGCTGATGTCCGCAAGAGCCACGATGCCGGCCGCGTGTCGCTTCCCGTTGACGACGACGAGACGTCGGATTCGCAGGTCGTGCATCTTCTGGGCGGCAAGCAGGAGGCTGTCATCCTCCTCGCAGGATTCGGCGGCGACCGTCATGAACTCGAACACGGCCGTCGAACTGGACAGCCCCTGCGCGACGACGGAGGTGACTATGTCCCGATCCGTGACGATCCCGAGGATCGTTCCGACACCCGGCGTTTCCACCGGCACCGCGCCAACCCCTGTCTCGGCCATCAGCCGGGCGACGGATTGCGCTGTATCGGTGGGCGAAACGGTGAAAACCTGCCGAGACATTACATCCCGAACACGGACCATCTTGTCCTCATGGCCGGCCATCGATGAGACTCCTCCCATTGATCGAGGCCGGTACTGCCACTTCATCTGCCGTCGACTTCTTGAGAGTGAGGTCGACCCGGTAAGGGACAATAACCTGAGGTTGCCAGGTATTCCGCCCAGATTTCTTCGGATTTGGATTTTCAGGCGGCCGGGCAATTTTCGGACGCTTCTGTTTCAGTCGAACGCGCACGATACGCTCCCTTCTCTTGCGTGGACATGCGGGGGCTGAAAACGCAGCCTTTTGCTTAACGCACGAAGGTAGAAGGGGTTCCGGTCTAATTGCCCTTGGGCAGCCGTCAAGGCGGCTCGGGGTCCAGATCCGTCCGGGCCCTCGCATCCTGCAGGATGGAAGCGATTTCCGTCGTCATCGCGTTCTGGCTGGCAAAGGCTTCCGAGGGTACGACGCCGGGATCTTCTTCGTGATCCTGAACGATCGGTACGTCTTCCAGGGCGCGGTTGATCTCCGCCCAGACGTCCTTGTGGCGGTAAAGCGCAGATAGGACGGCAACGAGGATTTCTCTTTGCGCCGCCAGCCGAAACTCAATGCTTTGATTTTCCATGTTGGCCCCAAGGGCTTGCGTGGCGGCGCCGGCCGCCACGCTCGTGATTCAGGGGATAGGAGCCGCACGAAGCAGACTTGCGCATGCATGCTGCGCACCTACAGCGCCGCGTCTCCGTCAGACGCGCAAAGCTACTGTAAGACTTCCACGACCGTGTGCGTCTTCGGATTTACGACAACGCGCTTATCGTTGACGATGGCATAGGCAAAATCGGGCTGGTCCGGAATCGTGTGGATCTCCACCGTTTCGGGAATCGGTTGCCCGACCACGATTTCACCTTCGTACGCGATAGAAGGCGTGTTCTGCTCCATTACATAGGTTCTTACTTCGCCCGGCAGGACGACCGTCGTCTGCGCGACGGCCGACGAACCAATCAAAAGCAGGGCAGCAGTCATAGAGGCATATCTCTTCATGGCGTTCTCCTTCAACTCAACTGGATGTCCCTAGACCACTCAAACTGGTGATGTCGCTTTTGGTTCCCGTGGCCGAGCGGGGGATTGCCGGCATATCTCCTCGTGAACGGCCGTACGATCAGGTGCCGGATTGAAGCGCGTCCGGGAAATATCCCCAGAGCCTCAGGAACCAAAGGGCCGGAAAGGCATTTCCTAACGTCACCTGGAGAAATCATCATAGGCAGAAGGGCAATATTCGACATGCCTGCTATCGGCGGTCACGCATCGCGACAATCACCGTTGCTTGAGGAGCAAGTCGTCGATCTGATTCCCGCTCTGCGGGCGTTCGCGCGTACGTTCACGTCAGCGTCGTTCGAGGCCGACGACCTGGTGCAGGAGACATTGCTCCGGGCGCTGAGAAGCATCGAGCAGTTCGAGCCCGGCACGAGCCTCAAGTCCTGGCTGTTCACGATCATGCGCAATGCGTTTCGCACGCAGTACAAGATTCGCACGCGGGAAAGCCCGGGGAGCACCAATTGCGCCGAATTGCCAATTCCAACCGCGCCGTCGCAGGAGTGGTCCGTCCTCAACGGCGAGCTACGCAGCGCGCTTGGGGCTCTTTCACCGGAGCACCGCGAAGTCCTCGTGCTCGTTGCCGGGTTCGGAATGAGCTATAAGGAAGCCGCTGACATATGCGACTGCGCGATCGGTACGATCAAGAGCCGGCTGAGCCGGGCACGCGACGAACTGACGGCGCAAATGCACGGAAATCCGCTGAACTGAGCGGACGAGCGGATCTATCCTAGCAAACCGGCTTCCGGTCAGCGCTTCCGATCGTCAAGGGCCTTTTGCAACTCCCGCGCCAGTTCGAGAAGTCGCTCCGGGACCGCTTCCTTGCGCATCTTCTGGACGAGCGACGCAATCCGCTCGTCAACGGCCTTTTCCGCGTCCGCATCCGCGGAAGCCCTGCTATCGTCCATTCGCCCGTCCTTAATCACGACCCGGATCCTGCTACAGAATATTGTTCCCGCTTAGCGCTGTAAATCATCAAAACGGCGGGCGTGAAAGGGCTACAGCCATGGTGAGCTGAAACATTCTTCCGACCTTGAGGGTAAACCGGAAACTTTATACCTCGGCCCGAATACCGTTTACCGACGCGTTCCGCAAGCGCACCGCGCTTTCAGCATGCGCGGTTACTTGTCCGAGACGTGTTCCTTCTTTCCCTTGCGCTTGGTCGAGGCCATTTCCTCGAGTTCCTTCTCGGTCATGGACTCTTCCATGCCCCTAGAGGCGCCCTTGAGTTCGCTCTTCTTCTTCTCGCCTCGTTTGGCGGCAAGGGCCGCGCCGGCGGCCTTCTGCTGCGCCTTCGACTTTGCAGGCATGGCTCCTTTCTCCTTTCGGTGCTTGGCACTCACCGCAATGTACGGAACCAGTTCGCTCCCGCACCGCGCGTCGCTGCCGGAACCGGCGAGACTCGATTATGTTCCGCCGTTCGAGCGAGCTTTACGGTTCTGGTCGGCGGAAACAATGACGGAAGCTCGGAGGCGCATGGCGGGAGGTGAACGAAGGCGTTTCCGTCCCGATCTCCTTCGCTCTATTCGTTGTCGATCTCCAGTTTCTTGCTGAAGACCAACGCGAGGATCGTGCAAAGGGCGCCGGAGAGAAGATAGTAGCCCGCGAAGGCGAGCCCGAAGCGGCTGGTCAGCCCCAGTGCCACCAGCGGCGCAAAGCCTGCGCCGATCAGCCAGGACAGGTCCGAGGTGAGCGCCGCCCCCGTATAGCGGTAGGCCTTGCCGAAGCGCGACGCAACGGCTCCGGCGGCCTGGCCGAAGGAGAGGCCTAGGATCGTGAAACCGACGATCACGAAGACATCGCGACCGGTGGCGCCAGCCTGGAGCAGCATCGGGGCGACGAAGCTGAAGATCGCGATCAGGACCGCGCAAATTCCGAGGTGATTGCGCCGGCCGATGCGGTCGGCAATCAGCCCGGAAGCGATGATGGCCAGGATGCCGCAGACCGCGCCGAGGAACTGCACCATCAGGAACGAACTTGCGCCATGATCCGTGTAGATTTCCACCCAGCTGAGCGGAAACACGGTCACCAGATGGAAGAGAGCGAAGCTTGCAAGCGGGACGAAGGCGCCGACGAGAACGTTGCCTCCATTCACCCTGAGCACTTCCGTGACCCGGGCCGCCTGAAGTTCGTGCAGGTCGAGCAGCGTTCCGAATTCCTTGGTCATGACGAGCCGCAGGCGCGTGAACAGCGCGACGACGTTGATCGCAAAGGCTACGAAGAACGGGTAGCGCCAACCCCAGGCGAGAAAGTCCGCTTCCGAAATCGAAACGAGAAAATAGGCGAAGAGGGCGCTGGCGAGCATGAAGCCGAGGGGCGCGCCCAGCTGCGGAATCATCGCGTACCAGCCGCGATGGTGCTGCGGCGCGTTCAGAGCGAGAAGCGAGGCGAGCCCGTCCCAGGCGCCGCCAAGCGCAAAACCCTGACCGAGACGAAAGACGGCAAGGAGCACGATGGACCAGGCGCCGAGCGTCGCATAGCCCGGCAGGAAGGCAATCGAGGCCGTCGAGCCTCCGAGAAGGAAAAGCGCGATCGTCAGCTTGACGCCTCGGCCGTAAGTCCGGTCGATGGCCATGAAGACCAGCGAACCGACCGGTCTTGCAACGAAGGCGAGCGAAAAAATGGCGAAGGAGTAGAGCGTCGCCGTCAGCCGATCGGGGGCGAAAGGAAAGAAGAGCTGCGGAAAGACGACCACCGAGGCTATGCCATAGACGAAGAAGTCGAAGAATTCCGCTGCCCGGCCGATGACGACGCCGATGGCGATATTGCCGGCGGATACGGGCGTGTCGTCGTGAATACGCCGCGCGTCGCGCTCCATCGAAGAGGACGACGGTCCCAGGGACTGTTGCATTGCACTGCTCATCAAACGCCTCCCGCGCTCGCACGGGGGCTAAGAACATGCGGTGTTCCGCCGCACCCGCTCGTACTCTCAAGATGAGAGCGCAAGGCTCCCTTGGAGGGATCTTGACCAATCAACTGCTCATATCAAGGGGAGAAACGCGAAATAATGCGTTTCACGTCCTCACTATCTGCAAGCGGCGGAAGATGCTGCGTCGCAAAACGGCTGCGGCGGATTGCTGCAGTGCGACCATCGACCTCATACCTTTCCCATCCACTCTACTTTAGTCGCAGGGCCGTCGAAACAAATAGAGCTTCGAGCCGTGCCAGAACTGTTGAAGTTTTCCCGCCGCCTCGCCGTTTTGCCGCTGTTCCTCGTGATGGCGGGATGCGACATGGTGGTGATGTCGCCATCCGGCGATATCGCTGCGCAGCAACGCGATCTGATCGTCATATCGACGATCCTCATGCTGCTGATCATCGTCCCGGTCGTTTTCCTGACGCTTTTCTTCGCCTGGCGGTATCGGCGGTCCAACGCGAGCGCCACCTACGATCCGGAGTGGCACCACTCGACGGCGCTCGAGGTGGTGATCTGGTCGGCACCGCTTGCGATCATCATCGCGCTCGGGGCGATTACCTGGATCAGCACGCACAAGCTCGACCCCTATCGACCGCTCGACCGGCTGGATGCGGAAAGGGCGATCCCCGCGGACGCCAGACCGCTCACCGTCGAGGTCGTGGCGCTCGACTGGAAATGGCTGTTCTTCTATCCCGACCTCGGGGTCGCGACCGTCAACGAGCTCGCAGCGCCCGTCGACGTTCCGATCCATTTCAAGATCACCGCCTCCTCGGTGATGAACTCCTTCTATATTCCGGCCCTTGCCGGCCAGATCTATGCGATGCCGGGCATGGAAACGAAGCTCCACGCGGTGATCAACAAGCCGGGCGAATATGAAGGCTTCTCGGCCAATTACAGCGGCGACGGCTTCTCCCACATGCGCTTCAAGTTCCACGGGCTCGACCGGCAGGGCTTCGACGATTGGGTGGCGCGGGTGAAGGCGCAGGGAACCGCGCTCAACCGCGACGCCTATCTGAAGCTCGAAAAGCCGAGCGAAAGGGAGCCGGTCCGCTATTACGCCGCGGTCGAGGACGGCTTGTATCGGGCAATCCTCAATCTATGCGTCACACCCGGCAAGATGTGCATGGAGGAGATGATGCACATCGACATGATGGGGGGCGCCGGCAAGGAGAGCGCCGAGAACCGGATAAAGCTGGAATACGACAACAGGCATTCCCTGGCGGAAGGAGCACCGGCCGCAACGCACCCGGCGACGGGCACACCCGCGCGCAGCCAGCAGGAGCCGCAGGGCACCGGCGCCGAGGAGCCGATGCAGCACGATATGCCCATGGGAGGACACGAGGGACACTCGATGCCGGGCATGAACCATCAGAGCGATCCGGCACCGCCGCAGCTCAACCATTGAACACGGCGCGTTGCGCCAACGATTGAACAGGTTTCCGATGTTCTCCGATCCAGATTTTCTGAAGCTCATCTTCGGCCGGCTTACCCTCGACGCGATCCCTTATCACGAGCCGATCCTCGTCGTGACCTTTCTCGCCGTCGCGCTCGGCGGCATCGCGCTGATCGGCCTCATCACCTATTACCGCTTCTGGGGGACGCTCTGGCGCGACTGGCTGACGAGCGTCGACCACAAGAAGATCGGCATCATGTACATCATTCTCGCGCTGGTGATGCTGCTGCGCGGATTTTCCGACGCGATCATGATGCGGCTGCAGCAGGCGATGGCCTTCGGCGGCTCGGAAGGCTACCTGCCGCCGCATCACTACGACCAGGTCTTCACCGCACACGGCGTGATCATGATCTTCTTCATGGCGATGCCCTTCGTGACGGGGCTGATGAACTTCGTCGTGCCGCTGCAGATTGGCGCGCGCGACGTCTCCTTCCCCTTCCTCAACAATTTCAGCTTCTGGATGACGACGGCCGGCGCGATCATCATCATGCTGTCGCTCTTCGTCGGCGAGTTCGCGCGGACCGGATGGCTTGCCTATCCGCCGCTGTCGGGCGCGGACTACAGCCCCGGCGTCGGGGTCGACTATTACATCTGGGGCCTGCAGATCGCCGGCATCGGAACGACGCTGTCGGGGATAAACCTCATCGCCACCATCGTGAAGATGCGCGCCCCCGGCATGACGATGATGAAGATGCCGGTCTTCACCTGGACGTCGCTCTGCACCAATGTGCTGATCGTCGCCACCTTCCCGGTGCTGACCGCGACGCTGGCGCTGCTTACGCTCGACCGCTATGCCGGCACGAACTTCTTCACCAACGACCTCGGCGGCAATCCGATGATGTATGTCAACCTCATTTGGATCTGGGGCCATCCGGAGGTCTACATCCTCATCCTGCCGGCCTTCGGCATTTTCTCGGAAGTCGTCGCGACCTTCTGCGGCAAGCGGCTCTTCGGCTATGCCTCGATGGTCTATGCCACGGTCGTCATCACCATCCTCTCCTACATCGTCTGGCTGCACCACTTCTTCACCATGGGCTCGGGTGCGAGCGTCAACGCCTTCTTCGGCATCACGACGATGATCATCTCGATCCCGACCGGAGCGAAGATGTTCAACTGGCTCTTCACCATGTATCGCGGCCGCATCCGCTACGAGGTGCCGATGCTGTGGACCATCGGTTTCATGGTGACCTTTGTCCTCGGCGGCATGACCGGCGTCCTGCTTGCCGTTCCGCCGGCCGATTTCGTCCTGCACAATTCGCTGTTCCTCATCGCCCACTTCCACAATGTCATCATCGGCGGCGTCGTCTTCGGGCTGATGGCAGGCGTCGTCTACTGGTTCCCGAAGGCCTTCGGATTCAGGCTCGATCCGTTCTGGGGAAAGATGTCCTTCTGGTTCTGGCTGACCGGCTTCTACTTCGCCTTCATGCCGCTCTACGTGCTCGGGCTCATGGGGGTCACGCGCCGCGTCAGCCAGTTCGAGGATCCCTCGCTGCAGATATGGTTCGTCATCGCGGCCTTCGGCGCCTTCCTGATCGCGCTCGGCATCCTGTCGATGCTGATCCAGCTCGTCGTCAGCTTCGTGAGGCGCGAAGAGCTGCGCGATGTGACCGGCGACCCCTGGGACGGGCGCACGCTCGAATGGTCGACCGCCTCGCCGCCACCGGATTACAACTTCGCCTTCACCCCGCTCGTCCACGATCAGGACTCCTGGTGGGATATGAAAAAGCGCGGCCACAGCCGGCCGCTTGCAGGCTTCAAGCCGATCCACATGCCGAAGAACACCGGCACAGGCGTCATCCTCGGAGCGATCAGCGTCGTCTTCGCCTTCGCCATGGTCTGGTACATGTGGTGGCTGGTGATCCTCTCCTTCGTCGCCATGGCGGCGATCGCCATCGGCCACACCTTCAACTATGACCGCGACTTCCACATTCCCGCAAACGTCGTCGCCGACACAGAGGGCAAGCGGACCGAAGCGCTTGCCGCCGAGGTGCAAGCATGACCGAGTTCCATACCCAACGCGCGCTCGATGAGGGCCAGGCGCCGGCCTTCTACCTGACGGAGGAGCATCACCCCGAAGGGAGCACGATGCTCGGCTTCTGGCTCTATCTGATGAGCGACTGCCTGATCTTCGCGGTTCTCTTCGCCACCCATGCGGTTCTCGGCCGCAACTATGCCGCAGGCCCCTCGCCCGCCGATCTCTTCGACCTGCCGCTCGTCGCGGTGAACACGTCGATGCTGCTTTTCTCCTCGATCACCTACGGCTTCGCCATGCTGGCGATGGAACGTTACGAGAAAAAAGCGACGCTCGCCTGGATGGCCGTCACCGCGCTCTTCGGCATCACCTTCGTCGGGCTCGAGCTCTACGAGTTCGCGCATCTGCTCCATGAGGGCGCCGGACCGCAGCGCAGCGCCTTCCTGTCGTCTTTCTTCACGCTCGTCGGCACGCACGGCCTGCACGTGACCGCCGGCATCGTCTGGATGTTCGTGCTCATGGCGCAAGTCGCAAAGCGCGGACTGATCCCGGAAAACAAGCGCCGCCTCATGTGCCTTTCGATGTTCTGGCACTTCCTCGACGTCGTCTGGATCGGCGTCTTTTCCTTCGTCTATCTGATGGGAGTTCTCGGATGAGTACGCACGCACCTTCGCACGAGGACGCTTTCGAGGCCCATCACGGCCACAGCCATGGTCACGACGCGGGACACGGAACGCTGAAGAGCTACGCGACCGGCTTCGTCCTCTCCGTCATCCTGACCGCGATCCCCTTCTGGCTGGTGATGGCCGGCGTTCTCGATAGCGCCGTCCTCACCGCCGCGATCATCATGGCCCTCGGCGCCGTCCAGATCGTCGTCCACATGATCTTCTTCCTGCACATGAACACCCGTTCCGAGGGCGGCTGGACGATGATGGCGCTGATCTTCACGATCCTTCTCGTCGCCATCGCGCTTTCCGGCTCGCTCTGGGTCATGCATCATCTGAACACGAACATGATGCCGATGAGCCCGGAAATAATGAAGAACATGCCGTGAATCGGGACTTCGCCCATCTCCTCGGGTTTGACCCGAGGACTAACCCTCTCCCCGCACGCGGGGAGAAGGTGGCGGCAGCCGGATGAGGGGGGCGCAAGCCTCGATCATATTGGTTCCGCTTCGAAGCAGGAACGTCATGAGCGACATCGAACTCACGTCCAGCCCGCACTCCCGGCTCTCGCTTGCGATCCTCAGCATCCTCGGCCTCCTGCTCATCGCGGCTTTTGCTGCGCTCGGCACGTGGCAGCTCAAGCGCCTCTCCTGGAAGCTCGACCTGATCGCCCGGGTCGAGGAGCGCGTCCACGCGGCACCCATGCCTGTGCCGCCCCGCAACGACTGGCCGAACGTCAACGCCGCGCGAGACGAATACCGGCACGTCGCTCTCCAGGGCCGCTTCCTCAACGATAAGGAAACGCTGGTCTATGCCGCAACCGAACGCGGCGCCGGCTATTGGGTTGTGACGCCCCTTGCGGCTGCCGATGGGACGACGGTGCTCGTGAACCGCGGCTTCGTACCGACGGAGAGGCGTGAGGCATCGACGCGGCGGGAAGGCCAGATCGAGGGCGAAGCGAAGGTCACCGGCCTCATGCGCATGGACGAGCCTAACGGCTCGCTCCTGCAGTCGAACAGGCCCGGGGAAAACCGTTGGTATTCGCGCGACGTGGGTGCGATCGCTGCGGCGCGTGGCCTCTCCGAGGTCGCGCCCTACTTCGTCGACGCGGATGCCAGCCCGAATCGCGGCCGGCTTCCCGTCGGCGGACTGACGCGCGTCGTCTTTCCCAACAATCACCTCGTTTATGCCGTCACCTGGTACGGTCTCGCGGCCATGACGGTGGGTATGCTGGTGATTTTGGGGAGGTCGGCGAGGAGATCGGTCCCGGCGCGGCGTGACGGCCGCGCCGGCGAAGACATCAATTCGCGGAGTTGAGGGTCATCGACGTACCCGCGGCCGCGACGTTGAGACCGAGCTGGCCGGTGACGCTGACCGTCTGGAGGTGGATCGAGCCGGAGGTGCCGCCGACGAGGACATTGGCGCCCACACCCGCACCGAGCGTCGCCTCGGCGCTCGCGCCCTTATAGATACCGCTCAGAGAACCATGGTGGTAGCCTGCCGTCGGCGCGAACACGGCCCAGATCAACCGGCTGCGCATCGTGAAACCCACGTCGATCCCGAGTTTGCGAATTTCTCCCGTGTAGCGATCCTCGATCACATCGCCGCCCAGCGACCGGAAGGCGCACTCGACCTCTTTGGACGAACCGAGCACGTAGCCGGCGCCGCCGCCGATGTCGCATTCCAGATAGCCGATCTTCACACCGCCGCGCGCGTCCTGCACCGCCGGCGGCGGCGCCGGCTCCTGATAGGTCAGATCGGCCGCATTGGCGCCCGCGGCGGCAAACGCGATCGTGACCGCGGAAAACGCCATGGCGAGAGTCTTCTTCATGCATCTTCTCCTTTTCGGCTCATCATCGGCAGAAACCCCGGCCGATCGTCCGAAACAAATTCAGTAATGTCAGCTGCACGGAAAGATTTCGTGCCGCTATGCCTGCCACTCAGGCGGGCTCACGTTTTCGTTGCATTGAGACAATTCAGAGGCAGGCTCGACAACATCTTGCTTTTGCGCAGAAGTGTTGCCTTTCGGCCAAAGCCTCAAGCGCGCCGCCTCGAACGGATTTGCCACGCGCATCAGCCGCCATTCACGAGATTGAGGATGAGCTGGTGAACATTGCCGCCGTCGCTGAGCTCGGCCTTGTCGAAGTCGCGGCTCTTTTGTCTTTGCGCGCGGGAGATTTCGCCGAGCCGCTTCGTCATTTCGGACTTGATCTTGCGGCATTGGGGATCGTCGGCAACGGTGAGGCCCACGGTGGCGGCCTCGATGGCGCTCACCATCTCCTTGATGAAGTCGCCATGGACCAGTTCATGCTTTTTCACGCCGGCGATGAAGGTCTGCCAGTGCGTCTCGATCCCGGCCGGCAGCTTTCCGGCAAGCTCCGGCAGCGTATAGGTGATGGTGAGCTTCGGCAGCGCCGACGCGAGCACGCAGGCCCCGTCTCGCTCCTCGTATTTCCGCCTCCAGGTGAGTTTGAAGCTCGTATGGGCGATCGCGCGCCCGAGGCCGCCCACCTGCGGTCCTCGTTCGCCGATGGAAGCGTAGAGCTCCGGTCCGGACTGCCCGGTGATCGCGTAAGTCTTGATCTTTTCGACCGCCTGCCATTCCGCCCGGGCAGCCGCCGGCGTCATGAGAACACAGGCCAACAGAAAACAAGTTCGACGGCCCGCCAAGCCAACCCCCACGAAAACCTTCATTGAATGCGGGCGCAACCTAACGGGGATGGGCACGGCTTTCAATCGTCCCGATCTGCCCCTACGCGGCTGCTGCCGGTCAGACGCTGCTCAACAGGAGGCTGGTCTCGCTGTTGGCGACGCCGTCGATCATCCGCACCTCGCGCAGGATCCGGTCGAATTCGGAGAGATTGGCCGCCCGTATGTTGGCGACCAGATCCCAGTTGCCGTTGGTGGTGTGCAGCGTAAAGATCTCGGGCATGCCGCGCAGTTTGCGAACCACCTGCGTCGTGGACTTCCCCACAACCTCGATCATCATCACCGCATGAACCGTGTTGACGTCGTAGTCTTCCCTGACGCGCACCGTGAACCCGAGAAGCGTCCCGGTCTCGAGCAGGCGGTCCAGGCGATTTTGCACGGTGCCGCGCGCCACGCCCAGCGCGTCGGAAAGTTTGGAAAGCGATGCCCGCCCATCAGCGCGCAGATGCGCAATGATCCGGCGGTCCAGATCATCTGGGGTGTATTTTGCAACTGCTGAATCGCCAACTCCTGTTCTGCTCATATTGCACAATCCGACTGGACAAATTGCTCGGTTCGGTGCCGAAAATAGCACATCTTTGCGCTTTCGACCAGCGCGCTCAATCGCTACCCTGTCCTGGAATACAGCAAGCCGCCAAGAGGAACCTCCATGTTCTCCCCGCTCCCTTCAGCCAAGGCCATGGTGCCCTTCGTCAGCGTCGACAACATGATGCGCCTCGTTCATCACCTGGGCATCGAGACGGTTCTGGCAGAGCTCACGGACACCATCGAGGCGGATTTCCGCCGCTGGGAGAGCTTCGACAAGACCCCGCGCGTTGCCAGCCATTCGCGCGACGGCGTCATCGAACTGATGCCGACCTCCGACGGCAGGGTCTACAGCTTCAAATATGTCAACGGCCACCCGAAGAACACCGCCGAGGGGCTGCAGACGGTGACCGCCTTCGGGCTGCTCGCCGAGGTTTCGACAGGCTATCCCGCACTGCTTACCGAGATGACGATACTGACGGCGCTCAGAACCGCCGCAACCTCGGCGATGGCCGCACGGCACCTGGCACCGAAGGGTGCGCGCACGATGGCGATGATCGGCAACGGCGCCCAGGCCGAGTTCCAGGCGCTGGCGATGAAGGCCGTCTGCGGCATCGACACCATCCGGCTCTACGATATCGACCCTCGGGCAACGGAGAAGGCCGCCCGCAACCTCGACGGTTCCGGCCTCAAGATCCTGTCGTGCAGGTCCGCCCAGGAAGCGATCGAAGGCGCCGAGATCGTTACCACCTGTACGGCCGACAAGCAGTTCGCCACGATCCTCACCGACAACATGGTCGGCGCCGGCGTCCACATCAACGCAATCGGCGGCGATTGCCCCGGCAAAACGGAATTGCATCGCGATATCCTGAAGCGCTCGGACGTCTTCGTCGAATACCCGCCACAGACCCGCATCGAGGGTGAGATCCAGCAGATGGCGCCGGACTTTCCGGTCACCGAACTCTGGAAGGTCGTCACCGGCGAGGCGCAGGGCCGCCGCGATGCCCGCCAGATCACCCTCTTCGACAGCGTCGGCTTCGCCATCGAGGATTTCTCGGCGCTCCGCTACGTGCGAGCCCGCCTTCCCGGAACGGATTTCTACCAGAATCTCGACATGATCGCCGATCCCGACGATCCGCGCGACCTGTTCGGCATGTTGCTCAGGGCAAAAGAGAACGAAGAAACGATCTGAGCGCTTCCAGGAAGGGTTTTCCGTCCGGCCCGCCTCACCGCCCCTGCAGACGCGATATCGCCTTACGGGCATCTCCAATGAGGGGATGGCCGGGATGACGGCGGATGAAGCGTTCGTAGGCTTGCACGGTATTTTCCGCCCGTACTGCCTCGAATTCCGATCTCACGGCCCGCTCATAGTCGGGTGGCTTTTGCATTTCCGCTCCGCTTGGCTTCATCGCGCCTTGCGCGGCAGGCGAAGACATTGCCAAAAATCCCAGGGCAAGCAACTGCACCGCTTTGTGAAATGTCACGGACCGCTCCAATCCTATCGATCTGGTTACATTAACAACAGTAGCCAGTGTCGGCGATAATTGCTAATCAGTCGACACAACAATAGCGGGAATCCTGAATGAGCGGCACTGGTAAGTCCCTTAAGTTCGCCAAAGCAACCGGAAACAGCGTTGTCGATTCGCTGCTGACGGGAGTTGCCTGGGCCGGAACGATTACCTATTCTTTTCCGACTTTGGCCAAAAGCTACGCCTACGGATTTGAAAAGTACTTCGGCTTTACCTCGGTATCGGCGGCACAGAAAAATGCGGCCCTGTTCGCCATGGAGCAATCCTTCGGCCCGGCGGCCAATGACGGCTTTTCCGTCGAGGGCTTCACCAATGCCAGCTTCGCGCCGGGAAGCGCCGGTACCGCGACAATCCGCTTTGCGCAGACGGCGCTGGCGGAGACCTCCTATGCCTACCTCCCTGCGCTTCATGCGGCAGCAGGAGACATCTGGTTCGGCACAGCCTATGCCGGCACGGCGGACGACTATCGCAAGCCGGTCGCCGGGAACTATGCATGGCACACGCACCTGCACGAACTCGGTCATGCGCTCGGGCTGAAGCACGGCCACGAGTCGGACGTCTACGGTGCCACACCCGCTCAGTACGATTCCATCGAATATTCCGTCCTGTCCTATAGGGCATATGTCGGTGCCGACACCGGCGGGAGTTATTCCTACGAGCAGTTCGGTGCACCGCAGACCTTCATGATGGGCGACATTGCCGCGCTGCAGGAGATGTACGGTGCCGACTTCACGACCAATAGCGGCAACACGGTCTACAAGTGGACGCCCGGCAGCGGCGCCACTTTCGTCAATGGAGCCGTCGGAATCTCGCCGGGCGCCAACCGCATCTTCGCAACCATATGGGACGGCGGCGGCAAGGACACCTACGATCTGACGGCCTATACGACCGCTCTCAAGGTCGATCTCAGGCCCGGCAAGGCTTCGACCTTCAGCATCGACCAACTCGCCTGGGTCGACGGCGGCCCGAACGGCGGCTTTGCCGCCGGAAACGTCTTCAATGCGCTGCTCTACCGTGGCGACACGCGCTCTCTGATCGAAAACGTCAAGGGCGGCTCGGCCGGCGACGCGATCACCGGCAATCAAGCCGCCAATGTGCTGTGGGGTTATGCTGGCAACGACACGCTGAACGGCGATACGGGCAATGACGTGCTCTACGGCGGCTCCGGTTCCGACAGGCTCTACGGCGGAAAGGGCAACGACCAGATCTTCGGTGAGAACGGCAACGACCTGATTTACGCGGGCGCGGGGGCGGACCGTTTGAACGGGGGCAGTGGAACCGACAGCTTCGTGTTCAAGGCGCTCTCGGATTCGACCGTCGCAGCATCCGGACGCGACACTGTTTTCAATTTTACGCCGAAATCCGACCGGATCGATCTTTCCGCGATCGATGCCAACACGTCGATCGCCGGCGATCAGGCGTTTCTCTTCGCCAGTACTGCCGCCTTCGGCGGTAAGAAGGGCGAGTTGCGTTACGTCCGGGATGTCTCCGACACCTACATCTACGGCGACGTGAACGGCGACAGGAAAGCGGACCTCGCCATACATCTGGATGACGCCGTCACGCTGCAGAAGGGCTACTTCGTCCTGTAGACCGCGCCGGTTTTAGGTCGGATCAACCTCAAATCGTGAGCGCGCCTGCAACCGGCTCCGATGAACCGTGGAAGCGTCCTAGCCGACTGATTTGCGGACACAATCTCCTTTCCAATTCGCCACTGCGCGGCTAGCATGAAAAACAGGAGCAATTTGAAGTTGCGCCGCTTGAATTGCGGCGTGACTTGAATCGAGGAAAGTGCTGAGATCCCACTCGGTCGATGCGGGTCCCACACAAGCCGTTCAGGGGAGCATTGCATGCGCGTTTCGAGAGTTCTGGCTGCGGCTCTTTCATGCGGGCTGCTCACGACCATCGGCATCGTCGCGGGAAACGCTTATGCGCAGCAGCCCCCTCCAGCCGTCACCGTGGCGCCGGCCGCGATCATGGACCTGCGCGAAAGCGTGGATCTGACGGGCAAGGTCGTTGCAGTTCAGAAGGTCGACATCCGCGCCCGTGTGTCCGGCTTCCTCGAGAAGGTCAATTTCGAGGATGGGCAGAAGGTCTCGGCCGGAACCGTGCTTTACCAGGTGGAAGACGGCGCCTATCGCGCCGCCCTGCAGGAGATCGACGGTTCGATCGCGGCAGCGGAGGCTCAACGGGACCTTGCCGTTCTCGAACGTGACCGTGCCCAGCGGTTGATCGCCACCAATACGGTTGCGCAGGCGACGCTCGACACTGCGAACGCACAGGTGAAAAAGGCCGAGGCCGATATCCTGCGCCTCAAGGGCAGCAAGCAGAATGCCGAACTCAATCTTTCCTACACGAAGATCCTCGCGCCGTTCGATGGCGTCGTCGGCCTGACCACGGTCGATGTCGGCGCCCTCGTCGCGCCGGACAGCGGATCGCTGGTGACGCTGACGCGCCTCGACCCGATCTATGTCGAGTTTCCCGTCGCGACCTCTCTTTATTTCTCCTACCGCGAGCGCGTCGAAAAGGGTGAGATGTCGAGCGGCGCCAATGTCAGCATCACGCTTCCGAACGGCACCGACTACCCGGAGAAAGGCACGATAGACTTCGTCGCGAGCACGGTCTCGCAAGGGACCGACACCGTTACGGTTCGCGCCGAGTTTCCCAATCCCGGCGGGACCCTTCTCGACGGCACGCTCGTCAGGGTCGTTCTCGAGCAGTCCGATCCGCAGGACGTGCTGGCCGTGCCACAGCAGGCGGTCCAGCGCGACCAGCAGGGCGCCTTCGTCATGGTGGTCGACGCCAATTCCAAGGTCGAGCTTCGCCGCGTCGACGTCAGCCGCTCCAGCCGCGGCCAGGCCGTCGTCGCCAAGGGGCTGAAGGAGGGCGAGAACGTCATAACGGAGGGCGTGGGCAAGGTGCGGCCGGGGATCGTGGTCGACGCTGTAGCCGCAACGACGACGGGTGGCTGAGCCGATGATCTCCGAAATCTTCATCGATCGCCCGCGCTTTGCCGCGGTCATTTCCATCGTGCTGACGCTCGCCGGGCTGATCGCCCTGACGAGACTGCCGATCGCGCAGTTTCCCGACATCGTCCCGCCGCAGGTCAGCGTCACGGCGAGCTATCCCGGCGCAGGCGCGGACGTGGTCGAGGCAACGGTCGCCCAGCCGCTCGAGAGCAAGGTCGTCGGCGTCGACAACATGCTCTACATGAAATCGACGAGCGGCGCCGACGGGACCTACTCTCTGACCGTCACCTTCGCCGTCGGCACCGATCCGGACATTGCCACCGTCAACGTACAGAACCGCGTCGCGCTCGCCGAGCCGGTGCTGCCGGCCGAAGTCAAGCAGAGCGGCGTCAGCGTCCAGAAGAGATCCTCTTCGCTGATGCAGGTGATCGCCATTCACGGCGAGAATGACGAATTCGACAATCTGTTCCTCTCGAACTACGCGACGATCAACGTGCTCGACACGATCAAGCGCGTGCCCGGCGTCGGCGATGCAACGCTGTTCGGCGCACAGGACTATTCGATGCGGGTCGTCCTCGACATCGACCGGCTGACCAATCTGGGACTGACGCCGACGGACGTGATCAACGCACTGAAGACGCAGAACGTCCAGGCCGCGATCGGCCGCATCGGCGCCCAGCCGATGACGGACGACCCGCTGTTCCAGTTGAACATCCAGACACAGGGGCGGCTGACCGACCCCGCCCAGTTCGAAGACGTCGTGCTCCGGGCCGAGCCGGACGGCTCGTTCGTCCGCATTCGCGACGTCGCGCGCGTCGAGCTGGGTTCGGTGAGCGCCGACTCCACCGCCCGCATCAACGGCAAGCCGGTCGCGATGATCGGGACCTATCAGGCGCCGGGCGCCAATGCGCTCGCCGCCACCGAGGGCGTGCAGCAGGCGATGGACCGCCTCGCCGCGGCCTTCCCGGAGGGGCTCACCTATACGGTCTCCTACGACACATCCGATTTCGTGCAGGCGAGCGTGGAGAATGTCGAGCATACGCTCTTCGAGGCCTTTGCTCTCGTCATCATCGTCGTCTTCCTCTTTCTCGGCAATTGGCGCGCCGCGCTGATCCCGCTCATCGCCGTTCCGGTGGCGCTCGTCGGCACCTTTGCCGTTATCCTGGCGATGGGCTTTTCGCTGAACACGGTCTCGCTTCTGGCGCTGGTGCTCGCGATCGGCATCGTCGTCGACGACGCGATCGTCGTCGTGGAAAATGTCGAGCGGGTGATGGAGGAAAATCCCGGCATGAGCGCGGCGCAGGCCGCGCGCCTGGCGATGGGCGAAATCACCGGGGCGATCGTCGCCATCACGCTCGTCCTGCTTTCGGTCTTCGTACCGGTTGCCTTCATTCCGGGCCTCAGCGGGCAGCTCTTCCAGCAATTCGCCGTCGCCGTCTCGGTATCGATGGTCATTTCCGCGATCATGCGCTGACCCTCAGCCCGGCGCTTTGCGCAATCCTCCTGAAACCGCATCACGGCCCGAAACGCGGCATCCTGGGCTGGATCTCGCGCGGCATCGACCGCACCCGCAATGGCTATGCCCATGTCGCCGGAAGCATTGCGCGCAGAGCAATCATCGGCGTGATCCTCCTGGCGGTCGCCATCGGCGCCAGCGGCTGGCTGTTCCGGATCGTCCCCACGGGCTTCCTGCCAAGCGAGGATCAGGGCGCATTCTTTGCGGAGATCCGCCTTCCGGAAGGTGCCTCCTTCAACCGGACGGACGCCGTGGTCCGCGAGGTCGAAACCATGCTCGGCGGCATCGAGGGCGTGGCGAACGTCACCACCGTCACCGGCTACAGTTTCCTCGACGGCATTGCCAAATCGAGCAGTGCCTTCGCGATCGTCACGATGAAGCCCTTCGCCGAACGCCAGGACGAATCCGCCTCCGTCGATGCCGCGATCGGCACCGTAATGGTCAAGGGCGCGGCAATTCGCAATGCCCAGGTCTTCGCCTTCAACCTGCCGCCCATCATCGGTCTCGGCACAGGCTCGGGCTTCGAATATCAGTTGCTCGACCTGCAGGGCCGGTCGCCGGCAGAGCTTGCCGCGACGGCGGGCGGGCTGATGGTCGCGGCCAATCAGAACCCACAGCTCGGACCCACCTTCAGCACCTATTCGGCGAGTTCGCCGCAGCTCTATCTCGATCTCGACCGCGATCGCCTGCAAGCGCTCGGGGTCTCTGTGAGCGATCTTTTCGCAACGCTGCAGGGCACGCTCGGATCCTATTACGTCAACGACTTCAATCTTTTCGGCCGGAGCTGGAAAGTCACGATGCAGGCGGCCGAAGCGGATCGCGATGCGGTCGACGACATCTCCCGGCTGCATGTACGCAACGCCGCGGGCGATATGGTCCCCGTGGCCTCGGTCGCGCTCGTGGACTACATCGTCGGGCCGCAGTCGATCGTGCGCTACAACAACTACCGCTCGATCACACTCAACGGGCAGCCGGCGCCCGGCATCTCCTCGGGCCAGGCGCTGGCCGCTATGGAACAAGTCTCCGCCGCGACTCTGCCGCCGGGCTACAGCTTCGAGTGGACGGGAACGGCGCTGCAGGAGCTCGAGGCCGCCGGCCAGACGACGGTGATCCTGGCATTGGCCCTGCTCTTCGCCTATCTCTTCCTCGTGGCGCTTTACGAAAGCTGGACGATCCCCATACCGGTTCTGCTTTCGGTGTCCGTCGGGGTGGCCGGTGCTCTCGTGGCGGTGCTGGTTGCCGGTCTCTCCTTCGACATCTATGCCCAGATCGGCCTCGTCGTCTTGATCGCGCTCGCCTCAAAGAACGCGATCCTGATCGTCGAATTCGCAAAATTCCAGCGGGAGAAAGGCGCGACCATCGTCGATGCCGCGGTCGAGGGCGCGCGCACCCGTTTCCGCGCGGTGATGATGACCAGCTTCGCCTTCATCGTCGGGCTGATCCCGCTCGTCACAGCCGATGGCGCCGGCATGCTCAGCCGCCGCGCGGTCGGCACGGGCGTTGCCGGCGGCATGCTCGCCGCTTCGCTCCTCGGGATCTTCATCATTCCGGCGCTCTATGTCGTGTTCCAGTGGCTGCGCGAGAGGGGCCACAAGCTCGCCGGCCTGTCGTCGCATGCGGCCGGCGAGGCGCCGCATGCTGCAACGGAGAGCGCTGAAAGCGTCAAGCCCGCCACCGGCCAGCAGGCGCAAACCATCGGACAAGATCGGAACGTCCCCGACTGAACCTACATCTCCAAGAGGAAATAGGTGGTCGGCCCGTAGGGCGTGTCGTTCGAGAGACGGAAAGCAACGCGCCCGCTGCCGCTGTCGACCGGCGGATAAACGGTGCCGTCGAGGCCGACCGGCGACACGCTCCATCTGGCAGCGGTTCGCGACAGTTCGAGATCGACATAGCCCTTCCGAATTCTCACCGGCAGCGCGCCGAAATCCTCGATCACCTTCTCTTCGCTGTCGCGAAAGATCATGCCGGTGTTCTGCGCATCGGTTGCAAGGATCAGGAGCAGGCGCCGGCTTTCAGAAAGTTTGCCTTCCGGGTCGATGGCCGAAAGCGCCACGAGGCCGTTCCCGTCCGCCTGTCCGATGCGCATGAGACCGAGATCGATCGGCTCACGCAGAGAGGAGAAGGCAGCAGCTTCCGTAGCGGGCGTCGAAACGCGGAGCTGCCCTGCCCGGCGGTCAAGGAGGACCTGTCCCGTATCGCTCTCGTAAAATCCGCTTGCGATATCGGTGCGGTTTTCGGCCGCGAGCATGTGTTCGTCGCGGAGTGCGGCAAGGATCGTTCCGGCGTCCCGGTCGCGTGGTTGCGTGATGGCGGTTTCTCCATCGAACCGGTCTGCCGGAAGCAAGCCGATGCGCCCGACCAGCGCCAGATCGGTCAATCGCTCCGGCTCGCGGGCCTGCATGTCCTCGCCGAGATCCTCCTCGCCGCGAACGGCGAAGGGGATCGTAATGGCGGAGGTCGCCACGTCGCCGCGGCGAAAGACGAGTGCGCCGAGCGTCTCGCCGGCGCGCGCCACGGGATCGAGCGCAATCGCATAGGGTAGCATCGCCTTCTTGTGCGGAAAGGGTTCGGCATAGGCGAGCGCGATCGGCCCGTGGCCGTGACGGCAAAGCACGTCCCAGCCCTGGAGTGCAGCGTAGGCCGGCATTGTCAGCCCTGCCTCGTAGCGATAGCGGTTCCAGAAGAGATGGTCGTATTCGCTGACGATGAACGGCTTTCCGAGCCACCGCGCCGCGGCGATCATGCGCATGTAGTTGGCGCCGTCGGCAAGCGAACTCACCTGCGTCAGGGCGCTGCCCGGCGAATAGCCGCCGACCCAATCGTGATAGGTGTTCATCGTCACGGCGCCGAGATCGCGCCGGCTGAGTGCGGTCTGCACCGTCGGCCAATTATTGTAGGTGCTGATCAGGCCGCGATAACCGAGACCGCGCAGGACCTCGCTCATGCGTGCGGCAGAAGCGCGCTCGGTCTCGACGAAGAAGGCCTGAAGATCGCGCGTGCGCGGACCGTCGGCGTAGCGGTTGGCGGGAAGCCTCACCGATGCCGTTTCGACCCGCTCGTCGGCACGGAGATCTCCCCAGGCGCTCGCGAGCGCATCCGTCGATCCGTAGCGGGCCGAAAGCCAGCGGTTAAAGGGTTTCGCCAGCGCCTCGTCATAGGCGGGCCTTTCGGGCCGCTCATGCACGACGCTGTCGAATTCGATGCCGTTTTCATTGGCAAGGATCACCAGCGCGAGCGCGTCGTCACGGATGGTCGCCGTCCCCGTATAGGGATTGACGCTCGCGAGAAACTTCTCCTGCAGCTTGCTCCAGTGCGCAACCGCTTCTTCGTCGAGATGCAGCCGGAGCTTGAGATCGCCGTTGGCGTCCCATCGGTCGTCATGGCCGCCATAGGCGCCGCGCGGCGACGAGAGCCCGTCGATGATCCAGTAGATGCCGTTGCGCTTCAGCGCCGCCAGCAGGTAATGGATGCGATCCAGCGTCTCCGGATCGAAATCGAAATCCCTCTGCCTGCCGAACATCAGGCTGGCATCGACAAAATGCAGCCGGGCGATGTTGTATCCGTGCATCGCAAGCTGGCGGGCATAGCGCTCGGCGCCGTCATGGTCCGGAAAACCGCCCGAAGCCGGGCTCCAGGCGAGCGACGCGCATAGCATTCTGACCGGCTGTTCCGGCGCCCCGGCAAAGGCCAGCCGGCCATCCGGACCTGCGACGAGGCGGCTATCCGCGTCGATCGAAGCGTTCGGCAGCAAGGACGAGAAATCGAGCGGACTGCCGGCGCGGACTTCGAGCGAGACCTCGCGAACCGGCACCCATTCGGAGGCACTTGTGGCCGGGGCAAGCCAGATGCAAAGCAGCGCCGCCGCGAGCGATCGCCTCCTCATGCCGTCTTTCCGAGGGCCGGTTCACCGAGAGAGGATTCCCCGAGAGGAGGCTTTCCGAGGATCGTGCTTTCGATCGGCTCGGCAGGCAGCCGCCGGCTTCGGAGGAAGCCTACAGGAAGGGCCGCCGCATGGAAGAACCAGGCGACGACCGTATAGAGACCCATGCTGAGGCCGCCCTTTCGGAAGCTGACGGCGAGAACGGCGACCGCGAAACTCGCGCAGACGGCGGCGAGGGCCAGGAGCGTATCAGGCAGCAGCAGGATCAGGCCGAGACAGGCGAGCCACCAGAGATGGACGAGACCCCAGAGTTTCAGCTCCGGCAGTTCCTGCAGAAGCTGAAAGAAATAGGGCTTGCCGAGAGAAGCGCGCAGTAGCTCGCCGATCCCGTAGAGATATTTGGTCTTCCAGCGGCGAACGAGCAGCCGGTAGGAATTGACCGTGTGGCCGAAGTGCTGGACGAAACGGCGGTCGAGCCGGTAAAGCCTCCAGCCGGCACTTCTGAGGCGAATGCCGAGGTCGAATTCCTCGTAGCCGTGCAGGTTGCGGTCCGAGAGGTAGCCGACGTCCTCGATGGCACTACGCCTGTAGAGCCCGCCGCCGTTCATGCGGTCGATCGGACCCGTCCGGTTCTCGGGCGCATTGCGGCTGACGCGGCGCGCGAATTCGAGATTCGAGATGTGCATCTCCTCCACATGTCCGGTAACGCCCGCCATGGTCGGATGGTCAGCCAGGAAGCGGACGGCGTCTTTGAGGAAGGCAGCGTCGAGCAGCATGTCGCCGTCGATGAGACAGACGTAATCATGGCGGGAATGCTGGAAGCCGAGCTGCGGGCCGATGCCGCAGCTCGGTCGCGCGGGCGGGGCGATCTGTGCGATGATGACGGGGTATTGCGAGGCGATCTCGACCGTGCGGTCGCAGGAGCCGCTATCGGCGATGATGACCTCGCCGCCCGTGTCCTGAAGCGCCGCAAGCGCGCTCTCGACGGTTGCGGCAATCCGCTTCTCTTCATTCAATGTCTTGATGATGATGGATATGGTCAAGAGAGCCCCCCAAAATCGTGCAGCGAAAATCTATCCGCGGTAGTTTGCGCTTTGGTTCATGCCCGCGATTTTCGGCTGGAACCGGTGCCAAAGGCGGACAAGCAGCCAGCCGGCGCCGACACCGCAGCCGGCCCCCGCCATTTTGACCGCAAGGTCTATCAACCGGGCATGGCGGTCGGCGGCGAGCATCTGCGTGAGTTCCAGCCCGATTGCCGCCGCGAGCATAGCCGCCAGAACGGCGAGCACGTGCCGGGGATAGGCGATCGCGAACATGAGACCCGTCAGCCCGAATGCCCCGAACCGTTCAACCTGCACCGAGCTGCCCATGTGCGGGCGCAGATCGAGCGGAGAGAGGGTCGAATAGGCAATGACGCCAAGAAGGAGCCACGCAAGAACGGATGCGATGCGCCGGACATTCATTTCGGCACGGCCCGGTAAACGTCTAGCGTCTTCAGTGCCACGCTCGACCAGCTATAGACGGCTTCGACGCGCTCGGCCTGCGCGAGCACCTCTTGTTCGTCGGGGGGATTGGCGATCTTTTCGGCGATGGCAGAGGAAAGCGCGTCGACGTTCCCCAGCGGAAAATAATCGCCGGCGGGCAGGCCGAGCTGCCGGTTGGCAACGATGTCGCTTGCCAGAACCGGGAGGCCATGGGCCATCGCCTCCAGAAGCGCGATCGGCATGCCTTCGTGGCTCGACGGCAGCACGAAGAGCGCCGCATTGGCGAAGAGTTCCGCCAGGCGATCGCCGGTCTGGAACCCCGTCAGGACGACGCCCGGCACGCGGTTGGCCAGCGCCCGTACCTCCTCTTCGTAGACGCCCGCGAATTCCGCACCGCCCGCAAGCACGAGATCGAATCCGCTATTTCCAAGTTTTGCATATGCCTGGATGAGATCGATCTGCCGCTTCTCCGGAACAAGCCGCGCCGCAAGCAGGATATAGCGCCGTCGCGTCAGACGGAATTCGCCGAGAATGCCGGTTTCGCTGCTGGAGCGCGAAACGGTGACGCCATTCGGCACCAAAGACACCGGTACGCGATAGCGTTCGCCCATCGTGTCGGCGATATCCCTGGAGATTGCGATGCGACCTTGCGCGAGCCGCATGCCCATGCGTTCACCCGCCCGCAACATCCTTCTGGCGAAAGCCCCCCATTTCTGTCGGTCGTAGTCGTAGCCGTGGTGGGTCACGACGACGTTCAGGCGCATCAGCCGGGCGAGCGGTACCAGGAGCGCCGGGCCGACGGCGTGGATGTGCAGGATATCCGGGCGCCGCAGCGCCGCATAGCATACACCGAGGAAGGTATGGACGATGGCCTCGAGCGCCATCATACGTGGAGACCACAGGGGAGTGACGCCAATTCCATTCCAGGAATGCGGCGCAGGAACCGCAAGATAGCGCCGGCGTCCGACCACCTCGACATCCCAACCATGCGCGATCAACCTGCCTGCGAGCATCTCCACGTGCTTTTCGACGCCGCCCTGAACGTTCGGAATGCCACGAAGCCCGAGCATCATCACGCGGCGGCGCTCGATCGGCAGTTCACGATAGACGCTTGCAGGCATGCTCGCGGTTGCGCCGCCCGGCATTGCCGGGGCATCCGGCCCTGCCGAAGGTCGATCTCGGGAAACTCCCGACGCTCTGCTCATGGTTGTTGCGCCCCAGCGATAACCCAGTTCGCATCTTTTACGAGCAGAACACTTACCATCCCGGTAAGAAGGTCATTAGATTCGTAGAGGTCTGACCGAAAATCAGACGGCGATGGGCGGCGTTTGCGAAATGGCCTGGACGGATGCATGCCTCCGTCGTCCCTGTGCTTGTTGTTTAGCCCGGGGACATAACTGACGGGTGTTCGGGGAGATGGCTGACACGTCATACTGGCATGGATTTGGCTTCGAAGGGGGTATTCCATGCCGTGGCGAGGGGTATCGACGATGGGAGAGCGGCGGGAGTTTGTGCGACTTGCGCTTGAGGAGGGTGTGGACCGGCGGGAATTGTGCCGACGGTTCGGGATCAGCCCGGATACCGGCTATAAATGGCTGGCGCGGTGGGAAGCCGGCGACCGGGAGTTGGCGGATCGCTCATGGCGCCCGCATATAAGCCCGATGCGTTGTAACGATACGGTAGAGGCCGAGGTGCTTGCGGTGCGCGATGCGCATCGGGCATGGGGGGCCGGGGCGGATGATTACATGCTGACAGGTAAACATGATACCCTGCCCTACTTCGACGCTTCGCGCGGCCGGCCGCTTCTCTACAAATGCCGTTGGGCGTCCATCCGGCCATGCAGGATGCGGATGATGTCGATCCGGTCGCCGCGATCCCGAAAATAGACGATGCGCGCTCCTGCCGGGTATTTGAGATAACCCGGCCGCACATCGACATTGCGGCCTTTCTTCGTCCCTGCGGCCAGTCCCTCAAATGCAGTATAAAGCTGGTCTTGGTAGGTCTCCGCCTGTTCCAGAGACCAGCGGCGAGCCGTGTAGCGCCATATCTTCCGAAGGTCGGCCTTGGCGGCAGGAGCGAGCCGGAAAGGCCGTTCAGTCGCCATATTCGGCGCGCATTTCGGCTTTGAACGCTTCGTTGTCGAATGGCTCTGGCTCGCCGGATTCTTCGCCCTCGATCAAAGCCGCTTCCAGCGCCCTTACCTTCGCCTCGTGTTCTTCCAAAAGCCGAAGTCCAGCCCGCACAACGTCGCTGGCGGAGCCGTAGCGGCCGGTTTGCACCTGGCTGTCGATGAAACCGGCGAAGTGATCGCCAAGGGAAATAGATGTGCTTCTAGCAGCCATGACAGTCTCCTTGTTTGAAGCGCAATATACCAGCAGTTGCTATTTTTTGGCAAGGATCAGTCTAACAACGCTTACATGCAGCTAATGTACGCGTCATGTGTGCCCGCTACTCGCCACCCTCTCGAACGACCGGAAAATTGTATTTCGCGAAAAGCAGGTTCAGCGCCTCGGCCACAAGCCGCTCCTGCGGTATCCGCTTGCCCTTGTCCTCGGGGGTTCGGAAGCTGACTTCTTCCAGCGTCTCCCAATAGGCCGGCGGCAAATGGTGGGTTTTGGCCGTCTTGCCGGCCCGCGACGGCGGAATGTAGGTTCCCGCCGGCTGCGGGCTAAACACTTGTCACAGGGATTCAGCAGCGCCGTGTCTGCGGCGCGGAAGGATCTGTCAGCCCAAGGACTTGGGCTGGCTGGATTCCTGTGACGAGCACAGGAATGAGGATCGGATGATAAGCCTCAGGCCACGCCGATCGCCCCGTAGAGATCGAGCGTCCTCTCGCGGTAGGCGGCGGCGGAGAATTCGCTCGCGACCCAGGACCGGGCGGCCACCCCCATGCGGGCGCGTTCCGCGGGCGAAAGGGCGGCCATTTCGCGCAGGGCCCTGGCGAGGTCCTCGGCATCTCCTGGAGCCGCAAGCAGACCGGTCTCGCCTTCCTTGACCATTTCCGGAATCCCCCCGATCGCCGCGCCGATCACCGGGCGCTGGAGCGCGTAGGTTTCAAGCACGCTGATGGGGGCGTTTTCGTACCATTCCGAGGGCAGCACGAGCGCGCGGGACTCGCCGATCAGCCTGTGCAGCTTCTCGCCCGAGAGATAGCCGGCGAAGGTCACGTCCGCCTTGAGCTCGGCTGCGAGGCTGCGAAGGGTCTGCTCCTCCGGACCGGTGCCGGCGATGACCAGCCGCTGGTTCGACAGAGCCGCCGCACTGATCAGGGTCGCGAGGCCCTTTTCCGGCGCCAAGCGGCCGGCAAAGGCAAAATAATCGCCCTCCTGCCAATCACCGGAAAGAGCCGTGACATCGACGAAATTGGGGATGTGAACCATCTTCTCGCGGGGCCAGCCCCATTCGGCGAGCTTTTCCAGATAGAAGCGGCTTGGCACGACCAGCCGGTCCACCTTGTCGCGGTAGAGCCCGAGCAAGCGGTGCAGCACCGTTTCCGCGAGCACCACCGCGCTCAGAGGGGCCGAACCCTTGACGCAGCGATGGCGCAGGACATTGTAGACCCTACCGCCGCGACAGTCCTCGCATACCCGGCCGTCCCGCAGCATCTTGTAGGAGGGGCAGGCGAGCTTCAGGTCGTGGACCGTCATCACAACCGGAATGCCGGCGGCTTTCAGGGTCGAGAAGATCGCCGGCGACAGGTGATGATAGACATTGTGCGCATGGGCGACCGAAGGGCGGGCGCGGTCGATGAGCCTGCCGAGATTGCGCTGCGCCTCGAGCGAATAGATGACGCTCGCCGCCTGGACGGCCTTGCGCAGGAGACCAGTGCGGCGGCCGTATTCTATCTCCGAAACGAAATAATCCGACCAGGGCGAGGATTCGTTGAGTTCGTGCTGCATGGCGAAGGGAACGATGTCCCAGCCGATCTCGCCGAACATGCTCATATGGTCGAAGAAGACCGCCTCCGCTCCGCCGCGGCGGTAGAAATAGTTGTTGATCGCAAGAAGGCGCTTCCCGGTCACCAGAGCCTCCTTACCAGCCGATCCGGTCGGCGGCGCTGTCGACGGGAAGGATGCAGCATCCCTTTTCGACGGCGTAGCGGACCAGATGATCGAAGGTGTCGGGGGTGCAGCCGTAGTTTGTGGGCTGCGCGGCGATATCGTGAGTGAAGAAGATCAGCCAGCCGGGACGCTCGGCGACATCGTCTATCCAGCGCGTCAGCGCGCGCGCCCCATCCTCCGGCTGGCGGATCTCGACGCCGTTGAGCATCATCGGGTCGACGGCACCGCGATTGATATCCTCGCCCCCTGCCCGGCAGGTTCGGTAGCGGCGGCGGAGCTCGGCCCGTGCCGACGGCCAGGCAGCGTTGTAGGGGAAAGCAAAATTCGATGCAGCGGGAGAAACGCCGACATGCTTCAGGTATTCGGCATTGCGGTCGAGATCGGCGCCGAGCCCGGCAATTTCGCGCAATCTTCGGTGGGCGAAGGTGTGACAGCCGATTTCGTGTCCGCGCGCGAGCAACTCGCTGCACCCTTCGGGCGTGATCAGGCTCCGATCCGGCTCCACCTGCCCGGCAAGCCCGCCCGCTATATAGAAGGTGCCGCGGACTCCATACTTCTCGAGGATGGCTGCGCCCGCGCCAAGCGCGCTGTCGGGGACATCGTCGAAGGTGAAGGAGACGAGCGGAACCTTCGTCTCCAACTCGCGCCGGGCTCCAGCCAGCTTCCAGATCGCCCGGTTCGCCAGCCTGTCGACAAGCGGACCGAACCCACTCAGCTTCTCAAGCATGCGCTACCCTCCCCTGGCGAGCGCGTGCAGGAGCAGCCGCCAGTTCCGCGCTCGACTGCAACGACAGTCCATAGAGTGCGACCATGAACGTAAACCACAGAAGGCTCCCCCCCTCGAAGAAGAGACTTTCGAGGCCGGCGTTGAAGATCGTGTAGAGCCATATGCGTACGAACAGCCTCGTCAGATGCGAATGCTCGCGCTCCGGAGCAATGCGGGCGATCTTTCTAAGCGGCAGGAAAAGGATCCAGATCAGGGTCAGGGCAAGGCCCGGGAAGCCCGTCATCAGGGCAATGTCGAGATAGGAATTGTGACCGTTGGCGGCAGCGACGGCCCAGGTCTCGACCGAGCCGCCGCTATAGACCAGTTCTTCCGTCTGCCAGAAGGCCTTGAAGCCATAGCCTGTGAGAGGCTGTTCGGCGAGCGCGCCGAAGGCGAAGCGCCAGATATCGGCGCGATTGGTAAAGGTCGCATCGATGCCGAGCCCGCTGATGAAATCGCCGAGCGGGGCGAAAACGGCGGAGCCCACCGCGAAGAGATTGAAAAGACCGACGCCACCGACGGCAATCGGGATACGAAGAAAGCGCACCTTCTCGAATATGAGCGCGAGCAGCAGAATGGCCGGCAGCATCGCGGTCGACGTTTTGCCCCCGGTGTTGACGAGGAAGACGAAAGACAGCGCGACGATGACGATCCCGGCAAACCTCGACCAGGTGTTCATGACGTAAAGGCCGATGAAGGCTGCGATCACCATGGCGGCCGCGGCGCTGTTCTTGTGGGGAAAGTGGCCGCGCCACAGGCCGGCATTCATCGGCTCGCGCAGTTCTGACGCCTGATGGATCGCGAGCTGCGGCTTGAAGACGATGCCGTAATAGGCGACGGCGAGCATGATGAGGATGCCGATGCCGAGCATCTTGGCGAAGTGGCGTTCCGAGGCGGGCAACAACAGGTAGACGCTGGCATTGACGGTGACCATCAACGCGAGGATCGCACCCTTGATGCCGAGCATCGGATGCGCCGAAACCAGCGAAACGAAGATGAACCAGGAAAAGAGGATCGCCAGCAGGGCGCGCGGCTGCAGGATCGCTTCCCGCAATGGGTGCACCAGGCCGTAGCCGAGCATGCCGGTGAAAAGCAGGAGCGAGATGATCTGGTTCAGCCGGTTGGAATTGCCGGCGGAAGGGTCCAGCACCGCCTCGCCCGTCAGATCCACGAATGGATTGATGGAGATCCAGAAGAACAGGAAGATCGCCATGAAGAGCACGGTGCCGACACGCGCCTTCACCGCATTCGTCGGCTCGACCTCTCCGTAGCCCGCGCGATCCATCTCCCGGGCTCCTCAGGCGGCCACGTGGGTCTTGCCGCGAAGGAATTTCCAGAGGCCGAGGGCAAGTGCCGCGGCGATGCCGATTGCGACACCCAGAAGGGCGCCGCCGATCAGCAGGATCAAGGTACGCGGGGGCCAGCTTCGCGCATTGGGCGGCAGGGCACGCGAGATGACGCGAATGTTCGTGGTGTCGATCTGCTGGCGTTCGGTGATTTGCTGCGCGCGTGCCAGATGGGTTTCGTAGATCGCCGCCTTGCTGCGCGCGTCGCGTTCGAGATCACGAAGCTGCACCTGGGCCTGGTTATCGGTGAAGACGTTCGACTTTTCGTCATCCGCCTTGCCGCGGAGCGCATCGAGCGCCTTTTGCTCCCGGTCGAAGTCGGCCTTCGCGCGCTCCAGAATGCGGCGGGCTTCATCCTTCATCGCGGCTTCCAGCGTCGTGCGCTCCGAGCGCGCGGCAACGAGCCGCGGATGTCGCTCGCCATAGGTAAGCTGCATGGAGCCGATCTGCTGCTGCAAGGCGTTATACTGCTGGCGCAGATTGGTCATGTTCGCCGACTCGAACACCGAGGCGCTGGCGGTCTGGCCCTCGGCAACAGCCGCGCTCATCTGCCTGTAACGCGTTTCCGCCTGGATGAAGCGCTGCTGACCGTCGAGGACCTGTGTGTTGAGCTCGCTCGAAAGCTGGTTGCTGACGAGCTCGCCATTGGTGGATTGCAGACCGTTGTCGCGCCGGAAATCCTCGACCCTCTTCTCCGCTTCGGTGACGTTGCGCCGCAGCTCATCGAGTCGTTCATTCAAGTTCTGCGCTACCCGGCCGGCGCTCTCGGCGGCCGACTGGAAGAGTTCCGCCTCGAAAGCCTCGACGATCGCGTCCGAGAGGGCGATTGCCTTGGCCGGTTCCTCGCTCCACACCTTCAGGATCACGACGAAGGAGCGTTCCTCCCGGCGCGCCTCGACCCTCTCGGACAAGGCGCGCATCGCCGCCAATTCCTTGTCCGCCTCGGCGTCCCGCGGGGCGATGAGCGCCTTCAGCCAGTCGAGCAATGTCGGCCTGACGAATTCGGGGTCGTCCGCAAGCCGCATCTCGCCGATGACGCGTTGGAGGACGTTGCGCGAGGTCAGTATCCGGAGCTTGCTTTCGACTTCCAGCAATTGCGCGTCGCGCTGCGGATTGGTCGTAAAGACGTCGTCGCTGACGACGTTGAGATTGGAAGGGTCCACGACGAGGTCGGTATAGACCGTGTATCGCGGCGTCGCCGTCACCGCATAGGCGAAGGCGGCGGCAACCGAAAGGGCGAGCGCGAGCACGATCCAGCGGGCGCCGTTGCGCAGCCACGCTATGAGGTCATTGACCCCGATGCTGCCCAGGAGGTGGAGTTGCGGGAAGAAATCCGCGACGGGGGAAGGCTGCTTCTCAAGAGCGCGCGCCTGATGGGCGGGTACGGGAATATCCACCACGCGGGCGGAGGTGCCATCCTCCGCCTCGGCGGGAGCCTCCTCGTTAGCGGCGGGCTCTTCCGTTACCGCCGGCACGAGGTCGAGCAACGACCCTCCGCCCGAGCGAAGGCGCTGATGTGGCCTTTCAAGGCGTAATCCCAGTCCCTCGGGCTCGCTGCGCCGATACATCGCTTTTCCCCATCCCCTTGGAGCCACCAAGGTGCTTATTGCCGCATAAGCAATTCCCCGTGCAGATTTAGGGCCTGCAGGGTGAATATTCGGTTAAGCGGAAGGGTTCAGGCGGTAACCTTTTGGGCAGGCCAGCTGGCGTAGGCATCCTCAAGCGTCCGGCTGCTGGCGCATTCAAAGCATATCCGCTACGCACCGGATTTCTCCGAGTGCCGATCGTATTACCCCGACGATTCCCAGGCTGTGCGGAATGCAAAGTGCCAAGCGGCGGCTTGCCTATCCCACATAACGCACCTATCTCGGTGGAGAGCCGCTCTTAGAGGTCGACCAGTTTCTGAACAGCCTCGTCTACGCGGGCTCTGTCACCCGGTCCAAGCGGCAAAATCGGCCGCGGGGGCAATGCCTGAAAGAGGTTCAGGACGCTCCCGATGGCGTACATCACGCGGAAACTGCCGAACTCCTTGAACAGGGCCCATAGCGCTTGGAATGCCATGTCGATCCGGTGCGCTTCCGCGCGATCGCCCGCTTTTGCCGCCCGGGCGAGTTTCGATGCGGGAACAGGCAAAAGACCGCCGACGACGCTGAACCACGCATCGGCACCCGACAGGAGCGCATCTGCTGCGCCCCAATCGCCGCTGTAGCCGATAGCAAAAGCTGCAGGCGTCTTCGCCCGCAGTCGAGCGATTTCACCCCCGAAATCGCCGTCGGCGGGCAGCGGCATCTTCACCGCGGCAATATTCGACACCCTTGAGAGCCGTACGATCAGTTCGTCGCTGAAGACGAACTTGGTCGTGCCCGGATTGTTGTAGATGCAGAGCGGCAAGTCGGAAGCGCCGGCAACGGCAACGAAATGCTGATAAACCTCCTCCTCGGTCAGGGGCGTATAGGATACGGGAGCCAGGAGGAGTCCATCTGCCCCGGCTTCCTTCGCGTCGCGCGCGAGCGCCTGGGCCTCGTCGGTCCTGAGTGCGCCGACGCCGACGATGAGGGGAACTCTGCCTCCCACACATTCGACAGCGATCTCCACTGCCCTTCGCCGTTCACCGCGCGAGAGAAATGCGTAAGCGCCTGTGCTGCCGAGCAATCCAATCGAGTCCGCGCGTGCCAGGCGGATACGCTCGAGCAGTCGCGACAGCGCCTCTTCGGAGATCTTGCCGTCCACATCGGCGGGTGTGGGCGGGAACGCTGACAGGCCTTCAAACAGAACCGCAGGTGCCATCGTCATTTCCCATCGACTGCGTCAGAACAGGCCTCGCTCATACAATCGCGAATGACCGACGGCAAGACATGCAACCAAAATCCGTCGGCAGCCGGCTCCGGATCTCTCGCAGGCGTTCCTTGCCGCCGCTGCAGTCAACCATTAAATTGCCATCAATGATGAGAAGCCGCATGGCGAGCATGACGATCCGCAACCTCGATGACGGGCTTAAAAAGCGTCTGCGCATTCGTGCCGCCGCGCATGGGCGTTCAATGGAGGACGAAGCGCGGGACATCCTTCGCGCTGCGCTTTCGACCGGCGAAAACCGACCGGCCAATCTCGCGGCAGCAATCCGCTCCCGCATCGTGCCGCTCGGAGGCGTTGAGCTTGAGCTACCCCTCCGCGATTCCATCCGCGACCTACCGGATTTCTCCGGGTGATCATTCTCGACACCAATGTGTTCTGTCGGAGCTGCTGGCCCCGGCGCCCTCCGTCGCGGTAGAGACCTGGCTTGCCGAGCAACAAACCGCGGCTGTATTTACCACGACGGTAAACGGGAAGCTGAACTTCTCTACGGCTTGCGGCTCATGCCCGACGGACGCCGACGGCAAGAGCTCGAGGCAGCGATTGTCCCGATCTTTCGTGAGGATCTTGCCGGGCGTATTCTACCGTTCGACAGCGAGGCGGCGGACGCTTTCGGTTCCATAGCCGCCCGGCGGCGTAAACTCGGTCGCCCGATCAGCCAGTTCGACGCGCAGATTGCCGCGATCGCCTGGTCTCGCGGTGCCTCCGTGGCAACCCGCAATGTCGCGGATTTCGCTGACACCGGTGTAACTATCATCAATCCCTGGGATCATCGGCCGTGACATTTGTAAGCCCCAGCTAAAAATCCGTCAGCAGCCGACTCCAGGTCTCGGAGGCGAGGCCGCCGATATAGATGTCGTTGCGCTCTGCCGCCTCCCTAAGGTCCGCATGGCGGGTCACCATGCAGAAGTAGCCGCGGTGCCGGAATGACAGCCATCGCTGGCGCGAGATAGCGTTCATCAGGAACGGCTGTGCCATGCCGACCGCCACGGCATAGCCTTCCGCATCGAGCCGCGCGAACATCGCAGCGGCGACGTCGCGTTCGCGCCCCTCTTCGCAGACGAGATTGAGCACCGTGGCCACGGCACCTTGCTTGCCGAAAAAAAGAAAGGCGCCGATCGTGCGGCCGTCCGCGAGAACGACTTTCCTGCATTGGAGCGTCCCGAGGCTCCGGTTCATCGAAGCGACGCGCACGAGCCAATCGAATTCGGCTCGCGACCAGGCCGGGCGGATCGCAAAGCGTTCCAGCATCGGGCTCGCGCATTGGAGGAACTCCTCGACGCCCGCTGCCTCGATCCTGCATTCGTCCTCCGCCTTCGGCCGCATGGAGGGCCGCAACCGGCGCAGTGCACGGTCGATCAGCTTGAGAACGCCGACGACAACGCGCGAGCGCGCTATCGGGAAGTGACTGCCCGCAAGGAAAGCCGCGGCGGTCAAGGGCAGAAACGAACGCTGCCATTCGAGGCTCTGGATCGGCAGGACGATGCCACCTCCCGCAACCCAATGGTCGGCGCTGACCGGCGACGCATTGTCGGAGAAGCACATGTCCTGGCGAGAAGCCCGCATGGTGCGCGCAAGACGCGCCGCTCCAACGGCTCCTGCTTTACCATCCGCCATGAAGGCACAGAGAAGACGGGCCATGGTCGGGCGGCCATTGACCATGAACGCCATCGGTACCGCGAGTATTGCGCTGTCTATGCCGGTCGCACCGTTTTCGTGCACGACGCTGCCGAGTTCGGGAGAATAGTGGGGGCTGCCGAAGAAGACGGTCTCGAGATAACGTCCAAGGTCATTCTCGGGCGCGTGGTCCTGCCTTCGGAAAATCCTGTTGAACAGCCGTCCGACCGCCGGAATGTCGCCGGGCGCCAAGGCGCGCGTACCGCGGCGCTGCCCTGCACCGGCCGGCACGCTCTCGGATACGCGAATTTCATCCGCCTCCATCGTCATATGGCGCCCGCTCCAAAGGTGAGCGCAGCCTGGCGGCGGTCGCGCCGCACGAAGTGCAGGAGCACGCTCCAAGAGGCGACCACCATCGCGATTTCGATTGCGTAGAAGGACAGGAAAGTTCCCATCGGCGGGGCGTACCAGCTTGCCCATGCGGCAAGGCCGGCGCCGGCGATGCTGCCGAGCCCCATGACGGTCGCGCGGGCGGCGTGTGCGCCGGAGGCACCGAGTGCCTCGACCGCGACCGACCACATCGCCAGCGGCACCACGACCCAGCATAGGATTCTGACGAAGCCGACCAGCGAGAGATAGTCCTTGCCGAAAAGGTACGGCAGGACCGGCGCCAGAACGAAGACCGTGACGGCCGCAGCGAGGCTAATGACCGTGGCGGCAGCGAGCACCCGGCGTACGCGCTGCAGCGCCTGGTGAAGTCCCGCCGCCGTTGCCCTCGCCGAACCCGGGTAGATAAGCCGGTTTAGCGCTTCCACTGAAAGATAGCTGCTCTCCAGCATGCGGCGGGCGACACTGTAGCTCGCGACGACCTCGGCAGTGGTGACGAGGCTCAGGACAAGCAGGTCGGCATTCTGGCGGAGCGCGCGCAGGATGAATGGTATGCTGAAGTAAAGGCCTTGCGGGATTTCCTCCCGCACGATGCGGTAGCGCGGCGTACCAAGTCCCCGGATTGCCCGCATACACAAGAGCGCCACGAGGACATGGCACAGAAACTGCCACACCGCCCAGGATGCGACGCTGGTGACGCCGAAGGCGACGCAGGCGAGTGCCGCCGCAACCGTCCGCGCGGCCGCAAAACCGACGACGACCTTGTTCGCGGAGGCAAAATCCGTGTGAGCGATAAAGATCTGCTCGGTGAGCACGATGACCCGGACCAGCAGGATATTCGTGACGAGCATCAGCGTGATCACGGCGACATTCGTCACGGGGTCCGGCGAAAGGGTGAAGAAGAACGGCAGGACCACCGCTCCCAACAGGACCAGAGCTGCGCCGCTCGCCGCCGTCAGGATGACATTGTGTCCGAGCATCTGCGGATAGATCGCGCGGTCGCGCGCGACCCGGCGCACCAGGCATTCCATCGCCCCGAGCCCGCAGAGATGGACGGCTATGTTGGCGACTGCAGTAATTGCGACGAAAACGCTGAACTCGTGGACGCCGAGCCAGCGTGCAAGGATGGCAAAGGTAAGGAGTTGCGCCGCCGAACCGAGAACCAGACTGCCGCCGGAGGCGAGATAGGACACGACCATCGGCAGGAATGGTCTGTCGCCGCGCTGTTCCGTCACACCTTCCGGGGCCATCCGTTCTGCCTTGACAATCCGACTAAGGGTCGGCACCGGGCTGCGACCTGCACCCTCGCCGATTGAGGCGCACACTAGCGAGGATAAGTGATTGGCCGGTTAACATAAGCTTTGTGACGTCATGTGTTATCGGACGCCCTCCATTTCAGCTTCCGTTTACCTGCACGCGCTAGTGTGCGCCGGACGACTTCCAATCCGATAACCGAAGGAGCCTTCGTGCTGCAGGGCGACAATCATCTTGACGGCCGGTCCGAGGGTCGCGCGCCGCGGCTCGTACGATTCATGGGCGTCGACCTCGAACTCGCACCGGATGTGCTCGTGCCGAGGGAGGAGACGGAACTCCTTGGGCGGAACGCCGCAGCGATCCTGACCGAGCGCGCCGGACCGGCGACCGTGATCGACATGTGCTGCGGATCCGGCAATCTCGCTCTGGGGATCGCCGAGGAGGTACCGCTTGCGCGTGTCTGGGGTGCCGACCTCACCGACAGCACGGTCGCGCTTGCGCGGCGCAACGTCGATCGCCTTTCGCTTGGCGACCGCGTCGTCATCCGGCAGGGCGACCTGTTCGCCGCCCTCGCCGGAGAAAGCCTCGAGGGTGCCGTCGACATGATCGTCTGCAACCCGCCATATATCTCGACATCCCGCCTCGAAGGCGACAGCGCGCATCTTCTCGCGAGCGAGCCGCGGGAGGCGTTCGACGGCGGCCCCTACGGCATATCCATCCATCAGCGGCTGATCCGCGAGGCTGTCGCCTTCCTCAAGCCGGGCGGCTGGCTTCTCTTCGAGTTCGGAGAGGGACAGGATCGCCAGGCCACGGCGCTTCTCGCCCGAACGAAGGCCTATGAGGCAGTGACATTCGCGGAGGACTCGGCCGGAAAGCCGCGGGTCGCACTCGCGCGCAGGCTGGGAGGTGCAGCGGCGACCGCCGCGGCTGACGGGGCAAGCAGATGAGCGACATCCGTTCGCTCGCAGTCGAGGATATCCCGGCTGTCGCGCGGCTCTTCCAGAAGGTTTTCCGCAACAGCGCGGAGGAGCCGCCGCCTGCGTTCATCGAATATCTTCGGCAACTCTATATCGATGCCCCGGGCAACGACCCGGAAATCCGCCCGCTCGTGTACAGCAACGATGACGGCCGGATTTCCGGCTTCGTCGGAGCGAACACTCTGGCCATGACGTATCGCGGCAGGCCATTGCGCGCCGCAATCTGCGGCTCGCTGATGGTCGAAGGCCACGAAAGCGATCCGATGGCCGGCGCGCGGCTGCTGAAAGCGTTCCTTGCAGGACCGCAGGACCTTTCCTTCAGCGAAACGGCGAGCGAAGTTTCGACGCAGATGTGGACGAAGCTGCGTGGCGTCGTGCTGCCGCAATACAGTCTCGACTGGATACGCGTTATCCGGCCCGCATCCTTCGGCCTCGATCTCGTCGCGAGCCGGTTCGGCCCCGCTCGCGCACTCGGCCCGCTGGCTCATGCGTTCGACCGCCGTCATCGCGGCAGGTTGCGACGCGGCGAGTTGCGCTGGTCGGGCGTGCCCGACGCCGCCACCACACAGGGCCCGCTGCAGGTCGCCGACATCGACCGGCATGGCTTCGCCGAGCTCTTCGCACCCTTGACCCGGCAGTTTGCCGTGCAGCCGGCCTGGGCCGAGGGCCAGCTGGACCATATCCTCGAAGACGCGGAGAAGAAGCCGGAATTCGGCGCGCCGGTGCTTGCGGCCGTGAGGACGCGAAGTGGTGCTCCCGTCGGAGCGTTTTTCTACCACCTGCGGCCCGGCGGAACTGCCAGGGTACTCCAGGTCCTCGCCCTGCCGGGACAGGCTGGTCCGATCCTCGACTGCCTGATAGAGCACGCGGCCGCGCGCGGCGCCGCTGCGGTTCGCGGTCGAACCCAGCCGGCGCTGCTTGAGGCCATGATGGGCCGCCGTATCGGCTTCGTCCATGCCGCCTCGACCGTCGTCCATTCCCGCGAGGAGGAGCTCGTCGACGCCTTCCGTCATGCACAGGGTTTCATCAACGGGCTGGCGGGGGAACACTGGAGCCGGCTGATCGGCGGGACTTTCAACCGGATCTAGAGCGGTATGTATTTAAGCCCGTTCATATCCCGCCTCTTTGAAGTAGGCTGCGCATTCCTGTGGGGTGACGGCTTGGAGAATGTGGCGCAGTTCGTCATGGATTGCATCGCGTGATCTGGCCTGTGCCTCACGCAACCAGTGCTTGATTTTGGCGAAGAGCTTTTCGATCGGATTGAGATCGGGGGAATATTTCGGCAGAAAGAACAGGCGGGCGCCGGCCTTACGGATGGCGGCGCGGATCTCCTGACCCTTATGGGAGCCGAGATTGTCCAGGATGACGATGTCGCCGGCTTTGAGTTCCGGCACCAGAACTTGCTGGACATAGATGCGGAAGCGTTCGCCATTGATCGGGCCATCGAGGATAAAGGGAGCGCTGACGCGGTCGGCCCTGAGTGCGGCGACAAAGGTCATGGTGTTCCAATGGCCGAAGGGGGCGTAGCCCACCAGTCGTTCGCCGCGAGGCGCCCAGCCCCGCAGCGGCGCCATGTTCGTCTTCGTCCAGGTCTCATCGATGAAAACGAGGCGGGCGGGATCAATTCCGGGGCAGTGCTTCAGCCATCGTGCCCGGTGGCGGGCGACGTCGGGCCGCTCCCGTTCGCTGGCGACCAGCGTCTTTTTTTATAACTCAACCCCTCTTCGTGCACGAAGGTCCAGACGGCGCGATAATCCACCTTCAGGCCGCGCTCGCTCAACTCGGCGACAAGTCCGTGCAGCGTGAAGTCGCGCTCGCGGCAGCGGCAAAGCAGCCAAGCCCGGTGCGGACCGGAAAGCTTGCGGGGCTTGTGCCCACCCATCTGGCCGGGTGCGGCGCTGCCCGTCTCGCGAAACCGCCGCACCCAATCGATCGCGGTGCTGATGCCGATGCCGAAGCGCTTGGCCGCTGCCCGGCACGATAGGCCCTCGCCCGTCACCGCATCGACAACGCGTTCCCGAAGATCATTCGAAAAAGGTCTCGCCATAAAGGCCGGCCTCCTTCACCGGCCTGAATGGTGAATCTGATTTGCGCAGAAAAAGGAATCCCCTTTCCGATTCCGCCTAAATGCATCCCGCTCTAGAGCGCTTCCAGAAATGTGCATAGCGGTCTTGCGCCCGGGAATGCATCGTTCGAAATGCACTAGATCACGATGATTTTAGGCCGGCTCGACCTAAAGTCATCGACGTGATCGATTCTGGCGCTTGCGCGTATGTAAGCCATCTTGCCGACAGCACCGCCCGAGGAAACGTATCGGAGGACTGCAATCTCTCCTCCTGTGCTTGTCACAGGAATGAGGAAATCAAACAAACCGCGGCGGCTATCCGAATATCAACAGTCTCTAAACTTGAAGCTGCTCGGCAAGCGGCTTTTGATAGACGACGATCGGGGCGTGGTAGGGTACACGCTCGTAGAGATCGATGACGTCCTGGTTCACCAGCCGAACGCACCCCGACGAGACTGCCTTGCCGATCGACTTCCATTCCGGCGTCCCGTGCAGACGGTACAGCGTGTCCTGCCCGTTCTGGAAGATGTACAGCGCGCGGGCACCCAAGGGATTGTCGATGCCGGGGGCCATGCCTCCATTCGCGACGGAGTATTTTTCGAGTTCCGGCCGGCGGGCGATCATATCGGCCGGGGGCTTCCACCGAGGCCAGGGCTGGCGCCAGTGTATGATCCCTTCGCCCTGCCAGGCGAAGCCCTCGCGCCCAATGCCGACGCCGTAGCGCATCGCCGTTCCGCCAGGCTCGATGAGGTAAAGGAACCGCCCGGGCGTGTCTACGACCACCGTCCCCGCCGGTTCGCCGGTAGGGTCCGGCACCCGCTGGCGAAAGTATTTCGGATCCATCTCCCTATAGGGGACTGCCGGAATAAAATGTCCGCCATCTTCGACGGCAGCATATCTGGCTTCCAGTTCGGCATCGCTCGCCAGCCCGATCGGGCGGCTCACCAGACGCGGCACGGGAGCGCGCTCCGCCTGCGGCGCAGAGGTCGAGCACCCCGCGACGGCTGCTGTTGCGGAGATCGCTCCCAGAAGAAGCGTGCGTCTTTGTAGTCGGATTTTGCTAAACATCTCAAGCGAGTACGAAGAGGAAAACGGGGATCGCGTGTAGACGTGTAGCCGACTCGCGTGGATTGCCAAACTCACGGCCAATCACATACTCGATATCTGCAACCCCGTTCTAACTCTTGGAATCGATCACGTTCATGCTTTTAGGTCGACCCGACCAAAAAGCTTCGTGATCTAGGAATGCAGCTGGCGCGATCCCGAAGATCTGGGTATGGCGGCCGGCAGCGGCGCCGGCTGGCCACAATAGACGGGGTACAGCGTCGGCTCGGACAGAAGGAAGCCCTGCACATGCGTTGCGCCGGCCTTTTTGACGGCTTCGAGCTGTCCGTAGGTCTCGATGCCCTCGATGATCACCGTCGGCGCGACGCATGAAGCAAGCCCTACCAAATGATGGAGGAACCCCTTGCCCTTGCCCACACCCTGGCCGCGGCCGATGAAGAATGCGTCCAGTTTCACGATGTCGACGGGAACGGACAACAGTGATTCCGGCGTCGAGTGACCCGTTCCAAAACTGTCCAAGGCGATTCTGTAGCCCAGTGCGCGTGCGCCTTCGATGAACTCCGCCGCCATCGGCAGAGTGGCCAGCGGCAGGCACTCCGTTATTTCGAGAACCAGGCGCGAGGCCATTTCCCGATTTCGCGAAAGCAGATCGTAAAGTTCCGACCAGGTGTTCTGGTCGAAAATATTGCCGGCCGAGATATCGCAACCCAACACGCCTGACGGATTGCAGTCGAGCCACTCGAATGCGAGACCGACCATGTATCGATCGAACGACGCAACACGTCCCGACGCTTCGAGAAAAGCAGTGAATTCCTCGCTCGTCCTGACCGCTCCGTCACGTTCTACGAGTCTGCCGAGGCACTCCGAATAGAGCACCTCGCCCGTATCGTCGACCGCATTGACCTGCTGCAGGGAAAAGCCTATCCGCCCCTCCCGCATCGCTTGGGTCACGGCGCCGGCGACACGGTCGAATCTTCTCAGATGTTCCATCCGGCGACGCGCCTCGTTCGGTCAGTTTTCGAGCGCGATGTCCTCATCAGGCGTCGTGTCGAGAAGGTGCTCACGAATATCGTCTATCTTCCCGACGGAGGTTCCGACGCCGAGCGTTTCCTTGACGTCTTCCAGTGTTGCGTCCGTCACTTCGCCGCCATTCGTGAAGCTTGCAATCGCCTCGCGCAGCGCTTCATCGCTGAGAGCCGGATCGGTCGGGATGACGTCCGAGCCGAATTCGGCCTCGAACTCGGCATAGGCGATCGCATAGGCGGAGATTGCCGCCATCCGCGGGTCGTTCGAGTTCAGATAGGCGTGATAGTTCCGGCCGAGTGAGCTCAGCTTTGCCGCTTCGGCCTGCGAATTTTTAGGCTTCGGCGTCGGGACAGCCGTTTTCGTGGCCCTGGCCTTGACTACCTTGCCGGACTTGCCGGTGGCCGCACGTTCGGACTTCCTGCCGTGCTTGAACAGGTCCTGGAGGAAACGAGGCGTGCCCGCACGTTCGCCGCCCGATCTGCCCGAATGGGATCGAGCCTTCGCATGGCTTCCGCTATTGCCGTGGTTTCCGCTCTTGCCGTGGCCGCCGCCATTGCCGTTGCCGCCACCACCATTGCCGCCGCCGCTGCCGCCACCGTTGCCCCCACCGTTGCCATTGCCGCCCTTGGCGAAGGCGATGTCCGATATGCCGGGCGTAATGCCCGCCAGGGGCGCACCTGCAAGCGCCAGCGCAATAAGACCTCGTCCGACGAATTTGGAAACAGGCATGAGGGCCTCCTATCGAATGTCGCGGCCGTTGTTGCTCCGGCCGATTTTCTGCTTCAATTGATAAAGCGATAGCGTGCAACTGGCGCGGGTTCCACCGTCGCCGGACCAATGCGCCGGTTGATAGGACTTAGGTCCGTGGGCACGGTCGTCAAAAGTCCCAAGATGCGCTATGACCAAGGGGTAAGGGATGGCGCGCGTTGACCGGCCGGCCGGAGATGCTAATTTGTCGGTTGCAAAGAACGCAGCAGTGCCGGCGACGAATTGAGCGGGCCATCGTGAGATTTCTCGTGCACGTCGACGACCTCATCAGACGGTGGAACTCTCAGCCGCTGGCAAAGCAGTTCCTGATTATCGGTGGCTCGGTAGCGGCTGCGGCGATGCTTGTCGTCGGTGCCTTCGTGACGAGCCTCATAGAGGAAGCCGTGACGCGCAACTCCGCGGCAACCACGGCGCTCTATGTCGACAGCGTGATTGCGCCGCTCCTGCCCGACATGCAAACGACGCAGGTGCTCGACGACTCGGTCGCACGGGCGCTCGACGAAACGCTTGGGCAGGGCGCTTTGGGCGATCGGCTCGCGTCGTTCCGACTTTGGCGGGCCGACGGCACCGTTCTCTATTCGAGCGAAAAGGCCATGGTTGGTCAAAAGTACGAGCTGGGTCCGGAGCTGACGGCAGCATTCGACGGCGGCATGGTCGCTCGCTTCATGCCTCTCGACGAGGCCGACGGCGAGACGGAGCGCCTTTCGAACAGTCCTCTCCTGGAGATCTACAATCCCCTTCTCCAACCCTGGTCCGGTGAGGTGGTCGCCGTCTCGGAATTCCACGAGATTGCCGATGAATTCGAGCAGAGCCTCAATCGGGCGCGGCTTCACACGTGGATCGCCGTTGCCGGCTTCACGCTCGCCTTCTTCATCGCGCTTTCGGCCATCGTCCTGCGCGGCAGCAGAACGATCGAGAAACAGCGCCATGCGCTTGGGCAGCGCGTCGATGAGCTTTCGGCGCTGCTTGCGCAGAACGAGGCACTGCGCGCGCGCCTGCGCCAGGCATCCCAGCGTGCGACCGCGCTGAACGAAACCCTGTTGCGGCGGATCGGCGCCGACCTCCATGACGGACCGGCGCAGCTCGTGGCTTATGCTTCGCTTCGGCTGGACAGCAACAAACTTGTCAGCCCCTCGACGCCCGCCGAACTGCGCGAGCGTGAGATCGCCGCCATCAAGGGCAGCCTCGACGAGGCGATGAACGAGATCAGGACGCTGTGCAACGGGCTGGTGCTGCCGCAGATAGAGACTGCCAGCCTGAGGGAGATTCTGGAGCGTTGCGTTCGCGCCCATGAACAACGAACGGGAACGACCGTGGACTTGTCGATGAGCGACCCGCCCGAGCGCCTTTCCGCATCGGCCAAGATCTGCATATACCGTTTCGTGCAGGAAGCACTTAACAACGCCTTTCGTCACGGCGGCGGCATCGCTCAGCGCGTGACGCAGAACACGAACAGTGACAAGATTACCGTCGAGGTTGCCGATGGCGGTCCGGGCTTCGACCCAAGCGAAGTACGGCCGACGAGCCTCGGCCTCGCGGGTCTTAAAGGCCGCGTCGAGAGCCTCGGCGGAACATTCGAGATCAACCCCAACGCGCCCGGCACCATCGTCCGGATGTCGCTCGGCCTCGAGGAAATGGAGCAGGCATGATGACGGGAATTCGAGTAGCCGTGGTCGATGACCATCCTCTGTTCAGGGAGGGTGTGACCCGGAGCCTGTCGGAGATCGACGGGTTCGAGATCGTCGCGGAAGGCGGGTCGCGGGACGAAGCGGTCGCGATTGCGCAAAGCCTCAACCCTGACGTCATGCTGCTCGACATCTCCATGCCGGGCGGCGGGCTGAACGCAATTCCGGCGATCCTGAGCGTCGCGCCCTCGCAGAAGATCGTCATGCTGACCGTTTCCGAGGCGAATGACGACGTCGCGGCAGCCCTGAAGGAAGGCGCGAAGGGTTACATTCTCAAGGGCATCGGCGCGAGGGCGCTGGCGGAAGTCATTCGCACCGTCGCCTCAGGCGAGAGCTATGTCGCCCCCACCCTTTCCGCCAAGCTGCTGACGGGGCAGCTGGCCAATTCTGCACCGGCCAAGTCCAACCTCGTTGCCGAGCTGACGCGGCGCGAACAGGAGGTCCTGCACCTCGTCGCCTCGGGAATGAGCAACAAGCAGATTGCCCGAAAGCTAGATCTGCACGAGAAAACGGTGAAACATCACATGACGCAGATCATGGCGAAGCTCGACGTCGCCAACCGGACGGAGGCGGCCATGGTGCTGCGCGACGCGCTCGACTGGCGTCCGGTCAGTCAATGAACGACAGAAGCCGTCTCCGGTCGGCCGACGTCGCACGCCGGTTGACGATCGTGCGCCCGCGCGAATCCTTCATGATGTAACGGGCGCCTTCGATCACCTCGCTGATGCCGTCCCGGTGACGTACGCGCAGGATGGAGCCGCCGCCTTCCACGGACGTCGCTGCTCTTCCGCTTGCCCGGCCGGAATTCGAATTGCCGCCGCCTTTGCCGTTCGAGCCGCCGCCCCTGCCATTCCCGTTTCCGCCGCCGCCACCGTTTCCGCCGCCTCGTCCGCCACCGCCACCGCCACGTCCGCCGCCGCTACCGCCTCCCTTGGCGAGAGCGGACTGCGGTTCCAGTTCGATGCCTGAGCCCGACAGCGCGATTTTGTAAGGCGATACGGCGACGGGAAGGCCGACCGAAACCCAGCACAGTGCTGCGAGAAAGTTTCGACGCGTGACCATCACGCTCCTCCTGAAGAGTTTTACCGGCCTGCGCCTGACGCGGTCTCGCGAATGCATTGACGCTTTCACCGATCGTCGGCATCGCCGCCGACGCGACAACAGTCCACCGGGAAAGCCCAACATTCGCTTTCGCCAGCTGTTGCGCCATCTTTGTTCACGGTCTGGTCAGTGCGTCAACTGCAATCGAGGTGGTTCAGACGTTTCGCTTTCACCGGTCGGACGATCGTCCGATGCGATTCGGACCAAAGTCCGACGATGGGGCAAGGCGGCCAGGCGAAAGCGGCTCTGCAGCCTCTCGAATGAGAGGCTGCAGAAAAAGGTTATCCATCCGGTAGCCATTGTGCAACCTGCCGGGCTCGGTGATGCTGCGGTCCGGCGACGCGGCCGGCTCAGGCCGCCCTCACGCCCGCCTTCATCGGGATCTCGATGTCGACTTCGAGCGTGGTGACGTGCTCGCCGCGTTCCATCGTGACGTTGACCTTGTCGCGGTCGACCTGGACATGCTTGGCGATGACGGCGAGAATTTCTTCCCGAAGCACCGCCACGAGATCCGACTGGCCGACCGACGCGCGCTCATGCGCCAGCAGCACCTGCAGGCGCTCGCGCGCCGTCGGCGCCGAGGTCTGCTTGCTGAAGAAACGGAAAATGCTCATGCTGCCCTCCGTCCGAATATCTTGCCCAGGAAGCCACGCTTCTCGCCGGGAATGGTCATCGGTACCGTTTCTCCCGCGAGGCGGCGCGCAGCATCCAGATAGGCACGCGCCGGAGCGCTGCTGCTGTCGGCGAGCGTCACCGGGGCACCGAGGTTGGAAGCCTTGAGAACGTCCATGCTCTCGGGAACGATGCCGATGAGCGGGATGGAGAGTATCTCGAGGACGTCATCGACCTTGAGCATGTCGCCACGCTCGGCACGGACGGCATCGTAGCGTGTCAGCAGCAGGTGCTTCTCGACCCGCTCTCCGCGCTCTGCCCTTTCGGTCTTGGCATCGAGCAGGCCGATGATGCGGTCGGAGTCGCGAACGGAGGAGACTTCCGGATTGGTGACGATGACGGCGAGGTCGGCGTGGCGCATCGCGAGCGTCGCGCCGCGCTCTATCCCGGCCGGGCTGTCGCAAATGATCCAGTCGAAGTGTTTCCTGAGTTCTTCCATCACCCGCTCGACGCCCTCGGGGGTCAGGCTGTCCTTGTCGCGGGTCTGCGATGCCGGCAGCAGGAACAGGGTATCGAGCCGTTTGTCGCGGATCAGCGCCTGCGGCAGCTTCGCGTCGCCCTGGATCACGTTGACGAGGTCGTAGACGACCCGGCGCTCGGCGCCCATGACGAGGTCGAGATTGCGCAGCCCGACGTCGAAATCGACGACGACCGTTTTCTCGTTGCGCTGCGCCAGCGCCGCACCCAGTGCGGCGGTTGACGTCGTCTTGCCGACGCCGCCCTTTCCAGATGTAACTACAACTACTTTCGCCATCTTCCCGCTCCTGTTGTCAGAGCGGGATGAGGAAAACTGTGAGCGGTTTTCCGCCCGCATCCCCGCTCTAATCCGATAAATCCCGCCGGCAACCGGCTCAGTTAAGTCTTTCCGCCATGATCGAATCGCCTTCCAGCCAGAGCTGGACCGACTGGCCGCGCAGATTGGGCGCCATGTCCTCGGCCGTCTTGTAGACGCCGTCGATCGCCAGCAATTCCGCTTCGAGCCGGCGGCAGAAAATGCGCGCAGACGCGTTTCCGACCGAGCCTGCCAGCGCCCGCCCTCGGAGCGTCCCGTAGATATGGACCGAACCTCCTGCGACGATCTCCGCGCCGGATGCGACAGAGCCGACCACCGTCACGTCGCCTTCCGGGAAGATGACCGACTGTCCGGAACGAACCGGTTCCCGGACGATGATCGATGCCGTCGCCCGCACCGGCTGAACCTCCTCCGTTGTAATCGGCGCAGCGGCCTTTCCCTTGCCGGCCTTCGGCGGATCGGTCGGATCGGTCTCAGGCACCTCGAAATCGGGCGCCGGCCGGCCGCCCTTCATGGCAGGCGGCATTCCCGGTTCGAAGAGCGAGGGACGTCCGCCTTCGATCCCCATGACCCTGACATTGCGCTGGCCGAGCTCGTCGAGCAGGCTCTTCAACTGTTTCCGGTCGATCTCGAGATCCGCCACGTCGAGCACCACCGGGCGCCCCAGGAAGAAGCCCGCCGAACGCGAAGCGAGGTCATCGAGCCGGCCAAGCCACCAGTCGAGCGGCAGTTCCGGGGAAAGCACCAGCGCCAGGAAGGAGCGGCCCTTGATGCGGATCGAGCGAGCGTCTGTTAGCACTTTGGTCATCTTCGTTAATTTTTGGTTGCCAAGATGTAGGCGAGCCATGGTTAACAAATGGTTAACCGGGCCTCCTTCTTTGCCTGATCTTCGGTCCGTTTCGCCTCCGCACGACGTGGAGATTTCCGTGACGTGCGAGACCATCTGTCCGCAACGAGACTCGACGGAACCGGCGACCAGTTCTAGGCAGCATGGTGACGATGGGAGCTTGCACAGGGCTGACGGCGGGAGAAGGGCATCAAAAAGGAGAGAGGAAGTTTCGGTTCCTCTCTCCTTTTGCTGCAGGCCGACCACTGCAAGTCAATCCGGGCGCCCTGCCTTAGCCTGAATGAAGGCGCCTATGTCCCAGATGGGGACTTCCTCCTCCGCCTCCGGAAGGCCGATGTCTCGGCGCATCCGGTTCGACAGATGGGTGATCTGGTTTTGCGCCTGACGGCGCCTCCAGGCGGCCGACATTAGCGCGCGTGCGGTCTTCCAGACGCCGAATTTCCGGTAAAGTTCATCGACCGTCGCCGCGAGGGGTTCGACAACTACAGCTTGTGGTTCACGCATGACTGTCCGTCCCGGCGCAGTGACGCAGCCAGGTCCTTTCGAGGATCAGAGACGTGCGGATGCGGAACGCAAAAATGCGAACAATCGCCCCGTCATCCGGTCACGTCAGGTAAAAAGGGAAGCGCCAAAAGGCGGAAATGCGGGCTTGTGAGCCTTGGATCAGTAGCGGCTGAAACCAGATGCGCTACGCATCGAAGGCGTGATAGCCGTTCCGCCGCAGAGGCGCACAAACACGAGATTGGAATCCATCTTACGCCTCCTCTGATTTGAATTGCGGATGAGGTGATCCTTGCACGAGACCGGCCGATCGGCAAGTACTCAATTTCGAATTGCAGCCCCCGAGCGATTTCCGTTGCAGGAAAGCAACACTTTCCGATTGGAAGGCCGATCTCCGCCGCGAAGGCTCAAATCGATCGAGCTGCCCTGAGCGGCCCGCCGATCACCGCCCGCCGGCGGGTCGATCCACGCCGGTCGGTCCTTTGCGGAGAAGCGCATCGATCTCCGCCATTATTGCGGCCGGCAATGGCCCCAGCTGCATCGCCGCGAGATTCTCCCGGACCTGCGCCTCCGACTTGAAACCGGGTATGGGGAAGGTGCTGGGCGAACGGGCGAGAAGCCAACCCAGCGCACCCTGAGCCAAGGTTCTGCCGCCCGTCTGGAGAAGCTCCCTGAGCTCTTCAAGGCGCCGGAGATAGTCGGCACGCGGCCGTCCGTCCTCGAAGAACCGCACCCAGCTGTGACCGGCTGCGCGCACGTCGTCGTCAGGCAGGCGCGTATCAGGATTGAACTTGCCGGTCAGAAATCCCATCGCCAATGGCGACCGGTTCAGGCTTGCAAGATCGGTGCTCTCGCACATCGCCAGCATATCGGGCCCGTTCGTGAAGACGTTGAGCTCCTGCTGAACCGCGACGAAATGCGGAAACTTCACCATCCGCTTCGCGCCGGCGGCGTTGTCCGTGCTCCAGCCCCAGAAACGGATGGCACCTGTCTCCGCGAGCTTTTCAAGTGTCTCGCCGGCAGCATCCGCCTGATCGTGCGACAGTTCGCCGACATGTATCTGATAGAGGTCGATATGGCCGGTGCCCAAACGCTGGAGCGACGCCGTGCAGGCCTGCTCGATATAGGAAGGGCTGACATCCGTGCCGATCAGGGCACGTTTGGCACGGTCGTAGGTATATCCGAACTTGGTTGCGACGATTGCCTCGCCTCTTCGCCCCTTGAGGGCTCGGCCAATGACCTCCTCGCTATGACCGGTTCCATAAGCGTCGGCGGTGTCGATCAGCGATGCACCCATGTCGAGCCCGACATGTATTGCTCGGATCGACTGTTCGTCATCGACCTCTCCCCAGCCGTCCGCCTTCCCGTCGAGGGTGAAGAAGCCTCCGATCGCCCAACAGCCGAGGCCGATCGATCCGGCGGAGAGGCCGGAGCGACCCAATGGTCTGTGCTCGATCGCTGATACGTCGCTGGCAAGCATGATCATTCTTCCCTTTGTGGAACGATGCTCGCGCACTATGTCACCGCCCAAACGGCGCCCGGAAGTTCCGATTCTGCAGGGTGTTTTTCGCCGATGAAAAATCGGCCGGTGCGGCAATCCGGCCTCGGCAGCGCATCGAACCGGCAGAAAAGACAGTCAATTCAGCTGGTATGTTATTGCTTGGCGAGACTCATGTTACGCTAACGGCGCATCTCCGGTTGAACGCATGGCGGCCGCTTCTCTACTCGCCGTCGTGCAGTCAATCGAAGATGATCGTCAGCAGCGGAGAAAACACCATGAACCGCAACGTTATCATTGGCATTATCGTGCTCGCGATTATCATTCTCGCGGTCATATTCTTCATGCCAGGGACGGCTGAAACGCCCCCGGCGACTGAAACGACTCCCCCGGCGACGACGGAGCCCGCGCCCACAGAACCGGCACCGGCACCGACGACACCTGCACCCTCTCAATAAAGCCGGCCGATCGCACGCCCCGTTCAGAGACGGGGCGTGCGATCGGATCCTTACTCGATCTCCTCGACCGGCTGCACCAGCTGCGGCCCGAGATGCAGGTAGCGCGTCGCCTTGCGCTTGGCGGCAATGTCGGCCCAGACGCGCTCGACCTGAGCCACGCCTAGATTCGCCGCGCGTCCGACCTCGTCGGCACTGAGTCCGTTGTTGAGGCCGAAGAGGCAGAGGTCCATGCGGTCATAAGGCAGGGAGAAATAGAACTCCTCCTGCGTCTGCTCGAGCGAATAGGTGTCGGTGGTCGGCGGCCGCCGCCGGATTTCCTCGGGAATGCCGAGATGTCCGGCGAGCGCATAGACCTGCGACTTGTAAAGATGGGCGATCGGTTTGACGTCTGCCGCGCCATCGCCATTCTTGACGAAGAAGCCCTGGTCGTATTCCAACCTGTTCGGCGTGCCGAGCACGGCGAAGTTCAGCCGGTCGGCATGGTAATATTCGATCTGCTTGCGGGTGCGCTGCTTCATATTCGTCGCGGCGACGATGCCGAGATAGACGGAAGGCGGCATGCGCAGCTTCCTCTGTTTGCCTTCGGGGTCCTGCACCACGAGCGAGGAAATGTTGTAGCCGTCGCCTTCGAGCGCATTGGCGATGACGATCTTCGACGCCCAGCCCGGGCCGTAATCGGGGACGAGTTCGCGAATGAAGGCATCGCGCCGCTGATAGCAGCCCATGGCATCGAGCGTCGGTCCGATGTCCTCGACCACCGCCTCGACACCGAACGTCTCGGCGACCAGGCGGCCGAGGCGCAGGCTTTCCGGGTCGGAATCGTTCTCCGGCATGAAGAGGCAGAAGACGTTCTTCGCACCGACGGCGCGCACGGCCAGTGCGACCGAGACGCTCGAATCGATGCCGCCGGAAAGGCCGAGTACGAGGCCGCGTTTGCGCAGGCTGCGCAACTGGGCCCGCAATCCGGCGACGATTCGGTCGGCCTCCGCAGCTTCGTCGATTTTCAGCGTGTCGGCCGAGAAGACGAGCCTGTTCTGGTCCGGTCGGATATTCATTCTGCGGGCTCCAATGTTTCGGCCGCAAGGCGGCGGCTGACTTTTCCTGTATCCGTCTTCGGCAATTCGGTGCGGAACTCGACGATCTTCGGCACCATGAAATCCTCGAGATGGCGGCTGCAATGACGGATGATGTCCTTCTCCGTCAGCGTCGGGTCCGACAACACGACGAGAGCGCCGATCGCGGCTCCAAGCACCGGATCGGGAACACCGATGACCACGGCCTCGGCAATTCCCGGATGCGCATGCAGCACGGTCTCGACCTCCTTGGGCGCCACCTTTTCGCCGCGCGTCTTGATGATGTCGTCCTTGCGGCCGACGAAATAGAGGAAACCCTCCTCGTCGGTACGGAACAGGTCACCGGTGTGAAGCACCTTTTCCCAGGGGTTGGGGCCGGGGCGGAGCATGCGCTCGGTCGCGGCGTCGTTGCGCCAGTAGCCCTGCATCACATGCGGGCCGCGAATGACCAGTTCGCCGGGTACACCGGGCGGTACCCGGTTTCCCTCGTCATCGACCACGAAGGCTTCGGTATTCGGTATCGCGATCCCGACGGAACCCGGGCGCCGGTCGAGCTCTTCCGGCGGCAGATAGGTGCAGCGCTTGCATTCCGTCAGTCCGTACATGGAATAGAGCCGGGCGCCCGGGAAAAGCTCCCTCAGGCGGGCGATATGCGCCGGCGGCAGTGCTGCCGCGGTGTTGGAGAGATAACGAAGGCTCGGCAGGAAGCCGGGTTCGAAATCACGCATCTGCAGGATCATCGCCGCCATGGTCGGCACCAGCGGGAAGCCGGTAACCCTTTCGGTCCGGATGCGGTCGAAGATCGCCTGCGGGAAGGCGAATGACTTTTCGAGCACGAGCGTCGCGCCGAGCCGGATCGCCATCAGCAGCTGATAGAGCCCGTAGTCGAAGGCGAGCGGCAGCACGTTCAGGATGATGTCGTCAGGCGTGTTGCCGAGATAGGTGGTGATCGACTCCGAGGCCGCATCGATATTGCGATGCGTCATCATCACGCCCTTGGGACGGCCGGTCGAGCCGGAGGTATAGATCAGCATGCCGAGGTCGACGTCGATGCCGCCGTGGCGGACGGGGGCGGGTGCAGCCGTCAGGCATTCCTCGAAGGAAGCGGCACCGTCCGGGATGCGGCCGCCCGGCGCGGCGGTCGAGGCGACGAATGGCGCATGGCCGGGAGCAAGCGCCAGCGCCTCGGCAACGACCGGCATCAGCTTGGCCTGCGTCAGGATAGCCGCCGCCTCGCAATCGGCGACGATATAGGCAAGCTTGTCCGCCTTGGTCGAAGCATTGATCGGGCTGAAGGTCGCTCCGGCCTTCAGGATCGCGAAGATCGCGGCGGCCGCCTCCCAGCAATTGTCCATGAAGACCAGAACCCGATCGTTCCGCTTCACGCCGTTTTCGGCAAGAGCGGCGGCGAGGCGGGTCGAAAGATCGTCGAGTTCGGCATAGCCGAGCCGCCGGCGATCGGTGACCAGCGCCGTCTTTGCCCCGTTGGCCGCGGCGTTCCTGATGAGGAATTGCTCGAACCGCATGATGGTGATGCCCCCGCCCTTCGCCGCTTACGCCGAGACCGGCACGGCGGCTTTCGCTTCGATGAAAGCCGAAATCCGCGCGAGCGAGTCGAGATTTTGCGGGACGATGTCGGCATCGGCCATCACGATCCCGAAATCGTCTTCGATGAAGGCCACCAGTTCCAGAACGCCGGTCGAATCGATGATGTCGTTCTCGATCAGCGAAGCGTCGTCCGCGAGTTCGTATGCGCTGTCGCCGAAGAGAAAGTTCTCGATGACGAATGCCTTGACCTTGTCCTTAATCGCTTGGGTCATTCCACTATCCTTTTTTCCAACGGTTTTTACGCGGCCTCAGCCTTGCGAAGGCTGGTGCCGGTGAATGTCTGCAGCCAGAGTTGCGTCGACAGGACGCCGACGAAGGCCGCGTTGTCGCGAAAGCCCGAGGCGGGGCGCGACTGGCATTTCTCGTAGAGTTTCGTTACCGCTTTGGCGTTGAAGAGCCCGCCGGCGGCGACCGCGTCCTCGCTCATGGCGGAGCGCACATAATCGAGTTCGCCCGCGCCGCTGAAGGAGTGGCTGTCCGGAGCGCGATAGGGCTGCTTCGTCCGCCGGCCGATCGCCGGCGGCAGCAGGTCTTTCGTCGCCTCGCGCAGGATATGCTTCTCGACGAGCCCTCTGAGTTTCATTTCCGGCGGCAGCTTTGCGGCGAATTCGACGAGGCGGTGGTCGAGGAACGGGAAACGGCCCTCGATCCCATGCGCCATCGCCATGCGGTCGCCCTGGCTCGAGAGAATATATCCGGGCAGCAGGAAGCGGCTTTCGAGATATTGGGCCTGATGCAGCGGATGCCAGCGGCCGAAGGCGGCGGGGAGCCGGCTGACCAATTCTTCCGCCGCATCATAGCCCTTGAGTTCGGCGCGCAGGTCCGAGGAGAAGAACATCTTGGTTGCCGCCGTGCCCTTGAGGCGTGGCCGATGCGAAAAGAGCGGGTCGTCGAGGGCCACGTCGCCGGCGCCGAAAAAGGCGGCGAGATACTCGGCCGACTGCTGCTGCAGGCCTGGCAGATAGGGGTAAAGCTTGCGGAACAGATGCGGCCTGATCCGCGAGCCGGGTTGCCGGCCGCAGAAACGGCGGACGCGCGCTTCCTTGAAGATATCGTAACCGGCGAAAACCTCGTCGGCGCCCTCGCCCGTCAGCACTACTTTCAGACCCGCCTCGCGCACCAGGCCGGACAATTTGTAGAGCGGCGCGGGCGCAGTGCGGATGATCGGCTTCTCGGTAAAGCGGATGACATCGGGAAAGTCCCTGGCGATGTCGCCGGCGCGGCATGCGACCGCGCGGTGTTCGGTTCCGAGCGCCGCTGCCATCTCCTCCTGGAATGCGCTTTCGTCATGCTCCGCGCTATCGAAGGTGACGGAGAAGGTGCGCAAGCCTTGGGACGTCATCCCGGCCGCCAGCGCCGAGATGATGGACGAATCGAGGCCTCCGGAAAGATAGGCGCCGACGGGCACATCGGCCCGCATGCGGATCCGCGTCGCGTCCGTCAGGAGCGCGCGCAATTCCTCCGCAGCGCGGCTTTCCTCCGCATAGGCTGGGCGCTCGTCCCGGTCCGGATAGTCGAGCTGCCAATAGGGCCTTGTCGTGGTGCCGTTCTGATCGGCGATCATCAGATGCCCGGGCTCGAGCTCGTGGATGTCGCGGAAGGGCGTACGCGGCGCGATCGGCGCCCATAGGGTGAATATCTGGTCGAGCGCGATCGGGTCGATCTCTGCGGAGACACCCGGAACTTCGAGGAGCGCCTTGACCTCGGATGCGAAATAGAGCGTGCCGCCTTTCAAAGTGTGGAAGAGTGGGCGCACACCCATGCGGTCGCGCGCGAGCATCATCCGGCGCCGGCGTGCGTCCCAGATCGCGAAGGCGAAATCGCCGTTGAGGAGAGAGAGACAGTCCTCGCCCATCTCTTCGTAAAGATGGAGGATTACCTCCGTATCGCTGGAGGTGCGGAACCGGCGGCCTCTGGCGCGCAGTTCGTCGCGCAGCTCCACATAGTTGAAGATTTCGCCATTGAAGGCGATCGTCAGCTCGCCGCTCGGGTCGGACATCGGCTGCTGGCCGTCCCCGAGCCCCACAATCGACAGCCGAACATGACCGAGGCCCGCACCCGGCGCGGTGAAGATCCCACGCTCGTCCGGGCCGCGGTGGCCGATCGCGGCCGTCATCCTTTCGAGAAGGGGCTTACCGTCCCGTATTGAACCAAGATACCCGCCGAATCCGCACATGCCTATTCGCTCTCACGCCCGCAATGACACCCTAAATATAGCCTGAATACCGGCGAGAATAGTTAATCAGCGGAGCTTTTTTCAATAATGGTAAATTGTCTTCTTGGCCTCAATAATAATCGCCGCATCCTTGCGCCGCTTAATATTCGTATTTACTTTGATACGTTTTTACACTTATTTTACGAAAATTGGATCGGCGGACAAATCGTGCAGTCTTAACAGATCGATAACGGGACCGCGCGCCGACAGGTTCTTTCATACGGCAGGTCTCGAGGCGTGGAACCGCGTAGTTTCCATTTTGTTAAGAAAAAGCGTCCAATCTTAACGTTTGAGCTGCACATCTCGGAGCACATGATGAGCTACGATTGGACCGGCGAGCGGACACGTCGGATGAAGATGATGAGATATGCGATCGCCATTGCGCTCGCCCTCGGGCTGATTGCCGGCGCGGCGTCCTGGACCCTGCAGACCATCTAAGCCGTATCGCATTCGGCTTGCCCGGCAGGCAAACACACCCGATACATCTTTCCTAACTCGAATTGAGTAAGGGCTAAACCTTGACGCGAGCGCGCGCCGGGAGTGAAATCCGCGTTGAGGCGTATGCCTTGAGGCCGACCGCCGAATACGATTGAGGAGGCGGCCTCACCAGTTTCGAGGGGGCGATAGGTGGACCCCGCCGCATAACCGATCAGCAGCAGCGCGGGTTCACCTATCGGGTCGGTGCCGGCCAGTTCGATGGCACACCGAAACGCAAATTCCTTCGCGATTTGCAAAATGGCGCGGGAACAAAGCAGTTCCTTGCGTGTTCTTCGACGCAGCCGCGTGGAGGGTCGAATGCAGAGAAAATTCATGCCGACGGACGTATTCCTGCGCCTCGAGAAGGAATGGCAGCACATGCGCCGTGCAAAGCACAATCTCGAGATCGAGGCCGTTCCTGCGAACGATCAGCGCATCGACGGTATCAATGAACTGGAGCCCTCCGCGACCCCGCGGAACGCGCATAGGAGCTAGTCCGCTTCGCCCCTAAAATTACGACGATCATTGCGTAGGTGCAAAAAGGTAGAGCCGATGCGGGCGCAAAGCTGCACGCATCCGCTCTACCTGGAGGCGTGGAAGATATTCTGATGGTGTCTGTCGGGAACCGCGAATCCCGAACGTCCTTGGGCCGTACAGAATGTCCCCTTATCGAAGGAGATCCTTCCATCCCCAAGATTATCTCCCATCTCTGGTTCCCGGAAAACGCGCGTGAGGCGGTCGACTTCTACGTATCGACGATCCCGAATTCCGCCATATCGGGCAGCACCACCGTGCCCGCCGAAACACCCAGCGGCCCGCCGGGCAGCGTCACGGTGATCGAATTCAGGCTCGGCGACCAGAATTTCACCGCGCTCGAAGCCGGTCCTCTCGATCCTTTCAACCACGCTTACTCGATCCAGGTCGCCTGCGACAGCCAGGAAGAGCTCGACCGCATCTGGGAGGCCTTCCTCGACAATGGCGGCCAAGCGGAGCACTGCGGCTGGCTGAGGGACCGCTGGGGCCTGTCCTGGCAGATCGTTCCCCGCGTCCTCGGCGAGATGATCTCGGATGCGAACCGCGAAAGAGCGAAGCGCGTGACGGAAGCCATGCTTGCCATGGTAAAGTTCGATATCGCCGCACTCGAGCGGGCTCACCGCGGTTAGCTTTACAGCACCGCGCTCACGACTTCGTGGCTGCAGAGTGGCGCCGCAGGGGTTATTATCCCGCCCCGTGAGCCACAGGCTAGCGCGGGCCGCATCCCGCGTCTCAACTTGTTGGAATCGATCACGTTCATGCTTTCAGGTCGACCTGACCCAAAAGCATCGTGATCTGGAGAGCTTCGGGCCGAAGGGAGCGAGCGATGACTTTCACGCGGCGCGCAGTCGTTCAGGGGCTAGGCATGGGTATGTCGCTGCCGCTTGTGCCGCGGGCGTGGGGCCAGGCTGCCGACCTCACGAAGCGGGTCATACCGAAGAGCGAAGAACCGCTGCCGCTTGTCGGCCTCGGCACCTGGATCACCTTCAACGTCGGAGACGACCCTGTACTGATGGACGAATGTGCCGCGGTGATCGCTGCCTTCTTCGAAGGCGGCGGTCGCATGATCGATTCCTCGCCGATGTACGGATCGTCCCAGCCGACCATCGGCTACGGCCTCGGCAAGCTCGGATATCCGAAGCAGCTCTTCTCGGCGGAAAAGGTCTGGATATCGGACCCCGGCGAAGGCGCGGCCCAGATCGAAGCATCGAAGGACTACTGGGGCGTCGATAAATTCGATCTCATGCAGGTTCACAATCTCGTCTCCTGGGAGGAGCACCTGCCCGCGCTCTTCGACATGAAGGCGGCAGGCCGGCTGCGCTATGTCGGCATCACCACCTCGGAGGGGCGCAGGCACCGCGAGATCGAGCAGGTCATGGTGAGCCAGCCGATCGATTTCGTCCAGGTCACCTACAATATCCTCGACCGCGAGGTGGAGGAGCGCATCTTGCCGCTGGCGCAGGAGAAGGGCATTGCCGTGATCGTCAACCGGCCGTTCCGGCAGGGCGATCTGATCCGGCAGGTTGAAGACGAACCGTTGCCGGACTGGATTGCGGAGACCGGCGCTCGCAGCTGGGCGCAGTTTCTGCTGAAGTTCATCATTTCGCATCCGGCGGTCACCTGCGCAATCCCGGCGACGACGCGCGTCGACCATGTACGGGAGAATCTGGAGGCCGCAAGAGGCATCCTGCCCGACGAGAAGCTGCGCGGACGCATGGCCGCCTATGTGGAGGCGCTCTGAAGCATGATCCTGTCGCGGCGTGATACGGATTTGACGTGATGCCGGACTGGGCGACCTACACGCTCGCGGATTTCCTCATGTTTTCGCCGCGCGTCTATTTTCGCCTCGTCGAACGCTACAATCAGGGACTCTGGCCGCTTCAACTGGTCTTCGTTGCCGGCGCGCTTGCCATCCTCTTCGCCACTGCAACGGACGGTCGGCGCGCCCGCGCCGCGGCCATGGCGACGCTGGCCCTGGCCTGGCTCTTCTGCGCGTGGCAATTTCTGTGGCTGCGTTACTCCACCATAAACTGGGCGATGTCCTATGCAACGGCGGCCTTCATGCTGCAGGCCGGTTTGCTGCTTGTCGCGATCCGGTGGACGCAACGCGGCGCATTGCCCGCGAACAGCCTGCGCCGGCGTGGCGGCATCGGCCTGATGGTGTTCGGCTCGCTCGGCTATCCTCTCGGCCCGCTGCTTGCCGGCCGCGCGCCCGCCTCGGCCGAGTCCTTCGGTGCAATGCCGGATCCGACCGTTGCCGTGACGCTCGGCGCCCTCGTGGCGCTCATGCCGCAGAAGCTGTGGCTGCTTCTGCCCATTCCGGTCCTCTGGTGCGCCTTCAGCGCCCTCACCCTTCTGGCCCTGGAGGATGCGGGCGCCTGGGCACCTTTCGCGGTGATCCTCGTGACATTTGCCCTCCTCCTCGTCAGACGATGAGGGAAACTCACTCCTTCACCGCTCCCGTCATCGACGACACGTAATAATCGACGAAGAAGGAGTAGAGAATGACCACGGGCAGCGAACCGAACAGTGCGCCCGCCATCAGCGCGCCCCATTCGAAGACGTCGCCGCGCACCAGTTCCGTCAGCACGCCGACCGGTACGGTCTTGTTCTCCGAGGACTGGATGAATGTCAGCGCGTAGATGAACTCGTTCCACGAGAGCGTGAAGGCGAAGATGCCGGCCGATATCAGGCCCGGCACCGCGAGCGGCAGGATGATCTTCACCAGAATCTGCCAGCGCGTGGCTCCGTCCACCAGCGCGCTTTCTTCGAGTTCGAAGGGGATCGAGCGGAAATAGCCCATCAGGAGCCAGGTGCAAAACGGTATGAGGAACGTCGGATAGGTGAAGATCAGCGCCAGCTTGGAATCGTAGATGCCGAACTTGAAGACGATGAAGGCGAGCGGGATGAACAGGATCGACGGCGGCACCAGATAGGCGAGGAAGATCAGCAGCCCGACGGGCCGCGCGCCGGTGAAGCGCACCCGCTCGATCGCATAGGCCGCGAAAACCGATGCGGCAAGCGACAGGATGGTCGAGCCTACGGCCACCAGCATCGTGTTCCAGAGCCAGCCCGGATAGGAGGTCTCGAAGAGCAGATATTTGATGTGGTCGAGCGTCGGACGGACCACCCAGAACGGGCTGTAATTGTTGTAGTCGGTCAGCTGCGCATTCGGCTTCACCGCCGTGATCGCCATCCAGTAGAACGGGAAGAGCAATACGAAGACGAAGACCGCCATCGGCAGGTAAAGCACCACGATCCGCCGCGGCAGGCGGTTCAGATAGCTCATGCCCTCGGCCGTGTCGGTGAGGACCTCGTCGTCAACTCGTGTGGTCGTGTTCATTTTGTCCTCCCGCTCAATCCTGGCCGCCCTGCTGCCATTTGCGGCGTTGCAGGCCGAAGAAGCTGAACATGATGGCGGCGAGCAGGAAGGGGATCATGGCGACGGCGATCGCCGCCCCCTCCCCGAGCTGCCCGCCCGGAATGCCGCGCTGGAACGAGAGCGTCGCCATCAAATGGGTTGCGTTGACCGGCCCGCCCTTGGTCAGCACGTAGATCAGCTGGAAATCGGTGAAGGTGAAGAGCACCGAGAAGGTCATGACGACCGCGATGATCGGGGTCAGCATCGGCAGGGTGACATAGCGGAAACGCTGCCAGCTGGTGGCGCCATCGAGCGAGGCTGCCTCCTGCAGCGAAGCCGGGATCGTCTGCAGGCCGGCGAGAAGCGAGATCGCCACGAAGGGAATGCCGCGCCAGACATTGGCGGCAATGACGGAAGCGCGCGCGTTGTTCGGGTCGCCCAGGAAATTGATCGGCCCGTCGATGATGCCGAGCTGCATCAGCGACCAGGAGATGATGGAAAACTGCGAATCGTAGATCCACCAGAAGGCGAGCGCCGAAAGCACCGTCGGCACGACCCAGGGCAGGAGCACGATCGCGCGGAAGAAGGATTTGAAAGGCAGGTTTTCGTTCAGCAGCAGCGCCAGCCAGAGCCCGAGCACGAATTTCAGGATCGACGCCACGAAGGTGTAGAGCAGCGTGTTGTAGACCGACAGCCAGAAGACCGAATCCCGGGCCAGGAATTCGTAATTCTCGATCCCGATGAAGACGCCGTCGCGGCCGATGCGGGTGTCGGTGAAGCCGAGCCAGACGCCCAGCCCGAGCGGATAGGTCAGAAAGCAGATCAGAAAGACGGCTGCCGGCAGCATGAACAGGAAGCCGAGCACATTGTTGTTCTGCATCAGCGAAGCCGTGGTGGATGGCTTTCCGGACGGCGTTATGGAGGACATCGGGCTTCTCCGGCTGGAGGAACGGATCTCGAGGCATTTGCCGGCAGCGTTTGCTGCCGGCTTTGAGGCGGCCCTACTGCATGTTTCCTTTAATCCTATCCGATTAAAGGACAAAAACATGCAGCAGATCAAAGTGCTACAGCGACCTTTGCGCGTCTGTTAAGACGCGCGGCGCTGTAGGCAGCGGCTGGATCAGACCCGATAATAGCGGTTCGCCCGCCGTTCGGCCTCGATGACGGCGTCTTCCGGCGTCGCCTGGCCGGTGACCGCACTGGCGAACATGTCGACCAGGACGTAGTCGGCCATGACGCCTGCCGAGGCATAGCCGAGGGGTCCGGCATAGCCGTTCGGCCGCAGCGTCTCCGAGGCGCGCGCATAGGGTGCGTGGATCGGGTCCGAAGTCCAGACCGGGTTGTCGGCAAAGGCCTTCAGCGGCTGGCAGCAATAGGCACTCGACCCCTCGATCCAGGCGTTCATCTGGTCGGCTTCCATCATGAACTTGAGATAGGCCTTGGCGGCTTCGGGATACTTGCTGTGCTTGAACAGCAGGATCGAGCTCGTCTGGTGGAGTTCGACGCTCTGGCCGACCGGACCGACCGGGAAGTTGGTCGTGCGGATGTCGGCTGCAAGCTCCGCAAGGGCCGCGTCCTTCTTGGCCGCATAGTAGAGCGACACGCCGTTTGCCGTCAGCGATACCTGCCCCGCAAGGAAGGCGCGGTTGTTGTTGATGTCGAGCCAGCTTTCGGTACCCGGGATGAAGGTCTCGTATAGCGACTTCGCGTAATTGACCGCAGCGAGCGTTTCCGGGCTGTTGATCGTGACCTTGCCGCTCTCGTCGACCATCTTGCCGCCATGGCTCCACAGAAGCCAATGGGCGTAGTTGTTGCCGTCACCGACCGCTTTTCCATGGGGGAAACCGGCCGGGGTTCCCTTGGCTTTGAGAGCCTTGCAGAGTTCGAGAAAGCCGGCCGTGTCCTTCGGGAATTCACTGAAGCCGGCCGCCTTCATGTGGCTCTCGCGGTAGCAGACGGCGTTGCCGATCGCGGCCAGCGGCATGGCGATGAACTGCCCGTCGCGGCTCGCATAACCCTTCAGGCCGTCGTACCATCCTCCATATTTGTTGCCGAGATAGTCGGCGAGCTCCGTCAGGTCGACGAGCTTGTCCGGATATTGATGTGCGTCGTCGAACCAGCACATCACCATATCAGGGCCGGAGCCGACATTGGCGGCAACCGCCGCCTTCGGCCGGATGTCCTCCCAGCTTTCCTTGTCGATGCGGACTTCGACCCCCGTTGCCTCCGTGAACTTCTTGGTATTGGCGATCCAGGCGTCTTCATCGCCCTTGACGAAGGGCGTCCATCTGAGAAGCCTGAGGCTTGCCCCCTCCTCCGGCTTGTAGCTCGGCTCGGCCTGCGCGAAGGACGGGCGGATGCCCAGACCCGCAACGCCGGCGAGTGCGGCGGAGGTCGCGAGAAAATCACGTCTCTTTATCGGCATGCTACTCCTCCTCAAAAAGCGGGAGCGTCTTTCTCCGCATTCACCGTCCCGCTTGGCGAATGCGGCTTGAGCGATGCCGGCCACTGCCTGGCATCTTTATTGGCCCACGAAGGCTCCTCCCTTCGTCAGCGACGTCAGGCGACCAGCCGCCGTCCGGTTCCGGCGTCGAACAAGTGCACATGCGCGGCATCGATTGCGAGATGGATCGTTTCGCCGGGCTTGGCATTCACCCTCTCGCGGAAAACACAGGTCACATCGTGGCCGCCGAGCCTTGCGATCAACTGCGTCTCGTAGCCGGTCGGCTCGATCACCGCGATTTCGGCCGGCAGCCCGTTCGGATCGAGAGCCATGTATTCGGGCCTCAGTCCGTAGACGAGATCGCGCCCCTGGGCGGCTGCCGCCGGCCGCGCCACGGGCAGAGCCGTTCCGTCGGCCGTGAGGAAGACACTCGGGTCGGCCGGATCGAGACGGCCCTTGAGCATGTTCATCGCAGGCGAGCCGATGAAACCGGCCACGAAGAGATTGGCGGGGTTGTCGTAGAGCTCGAGCGGTGCGCCGATCTGCTCGACGATGCCGTCATGCATGACGACGATCTTGTCGGCCATGGTCATCGCCTCGATCTGGTCATGCGTCACGTAGACGGTCGTGGTCTTCAGCCGCTGGTGCAGTTCCTTGATCTCGGCGCGCATGGCGACGCGCAGCTTTGCATCGAGATTGGAAAGCGGTTCGTCGAAGAGAAACACCTGCGGGTCGCGCACGATCGCCCGTCCCATGGCGACACGCTGTCGCTGACCGCCGGAAAGCTGACGCGGATAGCGGTCCAGCAGCTTCGAAAGGCCAAGAATTTCGGCCGCCACACCGACGCGCTTGTCGATTTCGGATTTCGGTCTGCTTGCCAGCATCAGCGAGAAGGCCATGTTGTCGGCGACCGTCATATGCGGATAGAGCGCATAATTCTGGAACACCATGGCGATGTCGCGGTCCTTCGGCGGCAAGCGGTTGACCACCTGGTTGCCGATGCGGATTTCGCCCGCGGTGATGTTTTCGAGACCCGCCAGCATCCGGAGCAAGGTTGATTTGCCGCAACCGGAAGGGCCGACGAGAATGACGAACTCGCCATCCTCGATCTCGATGTTCACGCCCTTGATGACAGGGAAAGCACCGAAGGACTTCCGGACATCGACAAAATCCACGCCTGCCATTTGCGTTCCTCCCAGAACTGATCTTTATCCTTGCGGCCGCCCAATTCATCGTTCGCGCGACCGCGCCAGGCTGAAAACCTCTTTTATCCGCGGCCGACCAGCGGCATCCTGGTCGCCATCACGGTCATCGTGAGAACATTGGCCGAGAGCGGCAGGCTCGCCATGTAGACGACCGCCTCGGCGATGTGCTCGATCGGTATCGTCGGCTCCGCCGCAACCTCGCCATTGGCCTGCAGCACGCCGGTGCTCATCCTCGCGGTCATGTCGGTCGCGGCATTGCCGATGTCGATCTGGCCACAGGCAATGTCGTGCATCCGGCCATCGAGCGCCGTCGATTTCGTGAGGCCGGTGATGGCGTGCTTGGTCGCGGTATAGGGCGCCGAATTGGGCCGCGGCGTCTGCGCGGAAATCGAGCCGTTGTTGATGATCCGGCCCCCGTGCGGCGTCTGCGCCTTCATCAGCCGGAAGGCATGTTGCGTGCACAGAAAGGCGCCCGTGAGGTTCGCCGCGACGATACCGTTCCACTGTTCGAAGGTCACCTCTTCGAGGGGCACGGGCGGCACGTTCGAGCCGGCATTGTTGACGAGGAGGTCCAGCCGGGCGAATTCCGCCCGGACGGCGGCGAAGAGAGCCGCGACCTGATCCGGATCGCCGACATCGCAGACGACCGCGCGGACGATATTGCCGGTCCGCCCGCCGATTTCGCCGGCCGCAGCCTCGAGTACATCCGGACGGCGGCCGGTAATGACGACGCTGTAGCCTTCCGTACTCAAGGCCTGGGCGATGCCGCGGCCGACACCGGTCCCGCCGCCCGTGACCAGCGCGACCCTGCCCTCGCCCGATCCCTTCCCTTGCGCCATCTCAGCCCCTCCCTCCGAGTTCGTCTTCGATATGGATGCGGATGATCTCGTCGAAGTTGCTCTCGGCCGTGAAGCCGAGTTCCCGCGCACGACGGGCATCGAAGTCGGTCGCCCAGCCGGAGACGATCGTCTGGATCACCGGATCCGGCTCGCGGCGGATGAGGCTCACGGCCTTCTGGCCGGCAATGCGGGCGAGCGCCTCGATCTCCTCGCCGACCAGCGCCGAGAGCCCCGGCATGGTGAGGTTGCGCCGCGGCCCGATGATACCCGTGTCCATTCGCGCCGCATGGATGAAGAAGCCCACGGCCGAGCGCGGACTCGCGAACCAATGCCGGACATTCTCGTCCACCGGCAGGATAGCTTCCTGGCCGACGAGCGGCTCGCGCAGGATGTTGGAAAAGAAGCCGGATGCGGCCTTGTTCGGCTTTCCGGGCCGGACGCAGATGGTCGGCAGCCGAATGCCGATGCCGTCGAAGAAGCCGCGGCGGTTATAATCCGCGAGCAGCAGTTCGCAGATCGCCTTTTGCGTCCCGTAGCTGGTCAGCGGCGTGGTGAAGAACTCGTCGCCGATCCTTTCCGGAAACGGCTGGCCGAAGACGGCGATAGAGGAGGCGAAGAGGACGCGCGGGAGGTAGCGCTCACGTTGTCCCTCGCGGCGGATCGCCTCGAAGAGCGCGCGTGTGCCGTCGAGATTGACGAGGTAGCCTTTGTCGAAGTCGGCCTCCGCCTCTCCCGAGACGATCGCCGCGAGATGGATGATCACGTCCGGCCGCGACGAGATCAGGCGCTCTGCGCTGCCCTCGGTGGACAGGTCGATCGCAAGCGTCGTCGCAAGCGACGAAAACGCCGGCGGCACGGGCGGCTCCACCACGTCCGCCAATGTCAGGCTGGCGATCTCGCGTCCTAGAGCACCGGGCTCCGCGGCCAGCCTTTCGACCAGCTTCCGGCCGATCATGCCGGCGGCACCTATGACCATTACATGCATTTTCGGCGAACCTCCTCCTGTTCAGCCACCCGGTCAGTCCTGGCTCAGCTCGACTTTCTGTTCCTTCCGTTTGCCTCCTCGTCCGCCAGCAGAGCCTTCGTCGTTTCATAGATCCGGATCAGATGATGGTGAAAGGCGGCGACGACGGCCGCCCGGTCATGCCGTCTCAAGGCGGCGACGATGTCGCTGTGATCCTTGTAGCTCGCTTCGATTGCTCCCGGCCGTGACATGGCGCTGCGCCGGTAGTCCATCATATAGGTGTAAAGGTCGGTGACGAAATCGGAGAGCAGCGGATTGCCGCAGGCCCGGTAGATCGCCACATGGAACTCGCGGTCGCAGATCAGAAAGCGCATCGCGTCGTCGCCGCAGATCTTCTGCGCGTCGAGAAGGCTGTCAAGCTTGCGCAGCGCCTCTTCATCGATGTTTTCGGCCGCGTCGCCGACCACCTTCAGCTCGATGTGAAGCCTTGCGGCGTGAACGTCCTCGAGATCGTAGCTGTCGATCGCGTTCGGGGAAGCGATCGTCACTGTGACATGGCTCAGATCGACATTCCCGACGCGCGTTCGGCTTCCTTGCGACACCTCGACCACACCGCGCGCCGCCAGCGTCTGGATTGCCCCGCGCACCGTCTCGCGGCTCACATGGAGCACGCTCGCAAGCTCGCGCTCGCCCGGCAGCACATCGCCCGGCCTCAGCATGTTGGTCGCAACCAGCACCATAAGCTTGTCGGCAATGAGGTCGCGCGCGGTACGGCGCTCGAGGCTCTTCCCGACTTTAGGCATATGCGTGAGGATTGGACTTCCATTCACCGCGGCGCCTCCAACTGATCCACTGGTTGGTCCAGCAGATCAGTATGACAAATAGAGTGCCGATAGGAGGGCGCGGTCAAGAGAGGTTCGTTGCGGCAGCGCACCAAAAGTGCACGGCGCCCGTTGTGCGCCGCGGTGGGTTGGGAGACGCTCGGCCGCCCCTCATCCGCCTGCCGGCACCTTCTCCCCGCAGGCGGGGAGAAGGGACAAGCGGGTTCGTCATTGCAACCAATATCGCCGGCGCTTTCCAGGGGCACGTCCCCTCTCCCCGCGCGCGGGGAGAGGGCTAGGGTGAGGGGCAAAATAGAGGCACTCTAACTCTATCCGTGATTATGCCCCTCATGGTCGCCGAGCGACGGCAGGTCGAGGCTGAACGTTTCGACAAGATCGGCGACTTGCTGAGGGCTCAGGTAGCGCGGATTGAGGTTGCGCAGCAGCAGGTAGAGCTTGGCTGTCTCCTCCAGTTCCTCCGTCGCAAAGACCGCTGCCTCCAGACTGTCGCCGGCAACGACCGGACCGTGATTAGAGAGCAGCACGGAGGAGTATCTGCCCGCAAGCCCGCGGATCGCATCGGCGACGGCCGGGTCTCCGGGGCGGTAATAGGGCACGAGCGCCGTCTCCCCGGCCCGCATGAGGTAATAGGGCGTCATCGGCGGAAGGCCCGCTCGCGGATCGATCTCCGGCAGCATCGTCAGCGCGACCGCGTGGGTCGAATGGAGATGCACGATCGCCCGGGCGCTGCCGCGCGTTTCGTAGAGGGCGGAATGAAGGGGAATCTCCTTCGTCGGCTTGTCGCCCGAGACGAGCCGGCCGCCGGCATCGAGCCGCGAAATGCGCGCGGGGTCGAGGAAGCCGAGCGAGGCGTTGGTGGGCGTCACCAGCCAGCCGCCGTCTTCGAGTCTCATCGATATGTTTCCGGAAGAGCCGGGTGTCAGGCCCCGCTCGAAGAGCGACCGGCCGTAGCGGCAGATTTCTTCGCGAAGACGCGTTTCTGACATTGGTGGTCCTTTCCGTTCAGGCTGTAGCGCCTTCGATAAGTTCAAATCCAAGATCGGCGACGTGGGACGGGTGATCGTTGATGACCAACTCAGCCGCCAGCTTTCCCGTCGCGACGCGAGGCGTGCGAATGGTCGTCAGAGGTTGCGGCGTGGCCTGGCCGATGTCGAGGCCGTTGTGGCCGAAAAGGGCGAGCCTGGTGGGAACGGGAATGGCGCGTGCAAGACAATGAAAATATCCGCCGAGCGCCATGTCGTCGTTCGAGAAATAGACCGCATCGAGCCCCGGAGCCCTTCGAAGAAGCTGCTCGAGCCCCGCCCGCCCGCTCCCGACCGAAGAAGCGCCCGCCCGGATTTCCCGATCCACGAGGGGGACGCCGGCCAGGTTCAGCGCTTCACGAAAGCCCTCGAAGCGTTTGCCGGCGCGCGTGTCTCGGCCGAGATCGTGGCCGACATAGCCGATCCGGCGATAACCTCGCTTCAACAGGAATTCGGCGCTTGCGCGACCCGCCTCGCGATTGGAAAAGCCGACCGCCAGGTCTATGGCGGTCCCGTCGATGTCGAGCAGTTCGACGACGCGGCAGCCGCTCGCCCGCAGCATCTTGAGCGTGCCCCCCGTATGCTCGAAGCCGGCAAGCATCACCGCCGTCGGCCGCCAGGCGAGCATGGCGGCGACAAGGGCCTCCTCGCGCTCCGGCTCATAGTCCGTCACGGAAAAGACGGCCTGATAGCGATTTTCCTCCAGAACGGCGCCTGCACCCCGCAGTACGTCCGGGAACACGATGTTGGTGAGCGACGGGATGACGAAGGCGACGAGGCGGGACCCGGCCGAGGCCAAGGTGCCGGCGATCCGGTTCGGGACGTAGCCAAGCCGCTCGACCGCATCCAACACGCGCTCCCGGGCCTTGCCGGAGAACGAGCCGTGATTGCGCAGCACGCGGGAAACCGTGCTCTCGCCCACACCCGCGGCTTCCGCCACCTCTGCGAGCGTTACGGTCGTTTGCTGCTTGAAGTCCGTCGTCACTTCGCGCCTGTTCCAGTTTGACGTGGCCGTTCAGGGGTCTGATCGCCTTCATAGGCGGAAATTTTTGGCAGCGCTATCAATTTTGGTTGGCAGCGCTGCCAAAGCTCACTAGAACGGGTGCCCTAGCAACTGGAGGAGACGAAATGGCATCGAAGATCGCAGTGCTCGGGCTCGGCTCGATGGGCTTCGGTATGGCGTGCTCGATGAAAAGCGCGGGCCTCGACGTCTTGGGCTACGACGTCGCCCCGCGCGCAGTGGAGCGTTTCGTCGCCGAGGGCGGTCGCGGAGCGGGAACGCCAGGCGAGGCCGTGACGGGCGCCGACATCATCGTTTCGGTCGTCGTGAGCGGCGCGCAGACCGAAGCCGTTCTGTTCGGTCCAAATGGCGTCGCAGGCGCCATGAAGCCCGGTGGCGCCTTCATATCGTCTGCGACCATGGATCCGGCGATCGCGCGCGACCTGGCGCAGCGGCTCGAAGCACTCGGGCTTCACTATCTCGACGCGCCGATCTCAGGCGGCGCCGCAAAGGCGGCTAAGGGCGAACTGACGATCATGGCTTCGGGTTCGCCGCAGGCCTTCGCAGCCGCCCGACCGGCCCTCGACGCCATGGCCGCCAAGGTCTACGAACTCGGCGAGACCGCCGGGACCGGCGCCGCCTTCAAGATGATCAACCAGCTTCTCGCCGGCGTGCACATTGCGGCCGCCTGCGAAGCGATCGCCTTCGCGGCCAAACAGGGGCTGGACCTCGACAAAGTATATGAGGTGATCACCGCTTCGGCCGGCAATTCCTGGATGTTCGAAAACCGCATCCCGCATGTGCTCGCGGGAGATTACGCCCCGCTGAGCGCCATCGAGATTTTCGTGAAGGACCTCGGCATCGTCCAGGATATGGCGCGCGCGGAGCGCTATCCGGTGCCGCTCGTGGCGGCGGCACTGCAGATGTATCTTGCAGCCTCGGGCGCAGGCATGGGGCGCGATGACGATTCCTCCCTCGCGCGGCTCTACGCCCAGCTCTCCGGGGCCGCGCTGCCCGGCACGAATAATCCATAAGGAAGACGCGCATGCCCGTTTTTGCCGCCAATCTGACGATGATGTTCACCGAGTTGCCGTTCCTCGACCGCTTCGACGCGGCCGCCGACGCCGGATTCGCCGCCGTCGAGTATCTTTTTCCCTACGAGGTGCCGCCGGAAGCGATCGCCGAGCGGCTTGCCCGTAACAGTCTCGAGCAGGCACTGTTCAACCTGCCGCCGGGCGATTGGGCAGCCGGCGAACGCGGCATCGCCGCCCTGCCCGGCCGCTTCGACGCGTTGAAATCGGACGTCGACAAGGCGCTCGACTACGCGGCGACGACCGGCGCCAAACGCCTGCACCTGATGGCAGGTCTTGCTGATCCGCGCGACCCGGAGGCCGCATCCTGCTACCGCCGCTCGGTCGCCTATACCGCCGAGCGCCTGGCCGACGAGGGCATCGATCTCCTCATCGAACCGATCAATGGCCGCAACATGCCGGGATATTTCCTCAACGATTTCGGGACCGCCGAGCGGCTCATCGCCGAGCTCGCGCTCCCCAACCTCAAGCTGCAATTCGACATCTATCACCGGCAGATCCTGCACGGCGACGTCGCAATGGCACTCCGCCACCGTATGCCGGTCACCGGCCATATCCAGATCGCCAGCGTGCCCTCGCGGCACGAGCCGGATGGCGAGGAGTTGAACTATCGCTACCTCTTTGAAGAAATCGACCGGCTCGGCTATGGCGGCTTCGTCGGCTGCGAATATAACCCGCGCGGCCAGACGCTCGACGGCCTCGGCTGGTTCAAACCCTTTCGACGGAGCTGACCCATGACAATCCTGCTCGGATCGATCGCCGACGACTACACGGGCGCCTCCGATCTCGCCAACACGCTGACGAAGAACGGGCTTCGCACCGTGCAGACGGTCGGCATTCCCGATCCGTCGCTCGCCCTTCCCGACGTCGATGCAGTGGTCGTTTCCCTGAAGATCCGCTCGGTCGCAGCGAAGGACGCCGTGGCCGCCGCCCTCGGGGCGGAAAGCTGGCTGCGTGGCCGCGGCGCCGGCCATGTGCTCTACAAGATCTGCTCTACCTTCGATTCGACGGATCTTGGTAATATCGGGCCGGTGACCGAAGCGCTTCTGAGCGCCTCCGGCGGCGACATCGCCCTCGTCACGCCGGCCTTTCCGGAAACGGGACGGAGCGTCTATCTCGGCCATCTTTTCGTCAACGGCCAGCCGCTCGACGAAAGCCCGTTGAAAGACCATCCCCTCAACCCGATGCGGGATGCCAACCTGGCAAGGGTGCTCACCCGCCAATCGCGCGGCAAGGTCGGCCTCGTCGACCTGCCGACCGTGACGGACGGAGCCGATGCGGTAAGGGCGCGGCTCGATCGGTTACGCGCTGAAGGTGCCGCCGCGGCGATCGCGGATGCGGTCTTCGAACGCGATCTCGAAACGCTCGGGGAGGCAGCGCTCGAAATGCCCGTCTCAACGGGCGCGTCGGGCCTCGGCCTCGGCCTCGCCCGCGCGCTTCTACGCTCCGGCCGGGCTTCGGCAAGCGACGGGGAAAACGAAGCCATCCGCCCCGTCGGCGGTCTTGCCGCGGTGGTCGCAGGCAGTTGTTCGGCGGCAACGCTGAAGCAGCTCGATACGGCGGAACGGCATATGCCGGTGCTGCGGCTCGACACGGAAAAGCTCCTCGCCGGATCGGACGAGATTTCCGCAGCGATTGCCTGGGCCGGGGAACGGATAGCCGAGGGCCCGGTGGCCATCGCCGCGAGCGCCGCACCTGAGGTCGTTTCGCGTTTGCAGGCGCGATACGGGCGAGAGGCATCCGGGCACGCGGTCGAGACGGCAACCGCCGCGATCGCCGGCGAACTGGTCGAGCGCGGCGTGAGACGCCTCGTCGTCGCCGGCGGAGAGACCTCCGGCGCAACCGTCGACAGGCTCGGCATCCCGGCTTTCCTGATCGGTCCGGAGATCGCCCCCGGCGTCCCTCTGCTGAGGACGATCGGCACTGGCGGAAACGACATGTTGCTGGCGCTGAAATCGGGCAATTTCGGCGGCGAGGATTTCTTCGCCACGGCGCTGTCGATGATGCGGTGAGAGGTAAGGCGGGCGGTCCCCCTCGTATCCGCCGCCCGCCCGCTGCACGCTTCCTCAAATCGGACCGAGGAGAGCATGCAGACTTTGCGTTTGCCGCAGCGCGTCCGCGCTAGGGCTTTTAAAGGCCGTTGTCCTTCAGTATCTGCGCGGCGTTTTCCTTGGTCACCTTCATCGTGTCGAGCGTGACGGTCTTTTCGATCTTTTCCCCCTTCAGGAACTTCACCGCCTGGCGCAGACCTTCCGCTCCCGGCGTCGCATAGAGGAAGGTCGCGGTCAGTTCGCCGTTGTTGACCCAGGTCACGCCTTCGTTCGGGAGCGCATCGATGCCGATGAACTTCATTTCCTTCTCGCGGCCTGCGTCCTTCGCCGCCAGGTAGGCGCCATAGGCCATCGGATCGTTGTGGCCGTATACGAGGTCGATCTTCTCGTTGTTGCGCAGCGCCGTCGCCATGATGTTGTAGGCCTGGTCCTGCTTCCAGTCGCCGGATTGCTGATCGAGCAGGTTCTTGATGCCGGGCTCCTTGTCGGTGAACTCGTGGAAGCCGTCGTGGCGGTCATGCGCCGGCTGGGTACCCATGCCGCCCCATATCTCGACGATATTGCCTTCAGCCTTGCCCTTGCCGCCGAGAAGCTCGACCGCATATTCGCCGGCCGCGCGGCCGATCAGCTTGTTGTCGCCGCCGACGAACTGGGTGTACTGGTCGGTCTCGACGTTGCGGTCGAGAACGAAGACCGGGATCTTGGCATCGATCGCCTGCTGCACCACGCCGGTGAGCCCTGCGGACTCTTTCGGCGATACGAGCAATGCGTCCACCTCCTGGCGAATGAGGTTCTCGACGTCGGCCACCTGCTTTTCCGTCCTGTCCTCACCGTCGGTTATGATCAGCTCGACATCCGGATGCTTTGCCGCCTCGGCGATGATGTCCTTGTTGAACTGCGCGCGCCACGGCTCGATCGTCGTCGCCTGGCTGAAGCCGATGCGAAACTTCTTGTCCTGGGCCAGGGCGTCGTCCGCCGGCATGAGTGCGGTCGTCGCGGCGAGTACGGCGGCGACCGCCGTCAGTTTCAGGATGTCACGGCGTTTCATTTCTTCTTTCCTCCCATTGTTATGGACAACGTCTCTCTCGACGTCCGCTCCTCCACGGACGTGTCTCCTTGAGCCGAGCGCCGGCTTGCGCCCGGCAGCCGCAACTGCGCGAGAAGATCGTAGGCATTGCGCTCCTGAACGAGCACGGTGCCGATGATGATCACGCCCTTCAGCACCAGCTGAAGATTGGAATTGATGTTGTGGAGCTGCAGGATGTTGGAGAGCAGGCCGAAGATCAGGACGCCGCAGAACGTCCCGGCAAGGCTCCCGCGTCCTCCCATCAGGCTCGTCCCGCCGATGACCACTGCCGCGATCGCATCCAGTTCGAGGCCCGCGCCAGCGTCCGGCTTGCCCTGGCGGTACTGCGCCACATAGAGCACCGCGGCGATGCCCGCGAGGAGACCCGATACCGCATAGGTGACGATTTTCACCCGGCCCGCATTGATGCCGGAAAGGCGCGCCGCCTCCTCGTTTCCGCCGATGGCGTAGACATAGCGGCCGAAAGGCGTGAAGCGCAGCACCGCGCCGTAGAGAAGAATCGCGACGATGAAGAATATGCCGGGCATCGGCACGATGCCGAAGACGAGCTGCCGCAGCATATCGAAGTCGGCGGTGGCATTGCTGCCGGTATAGACCGGCAGAACGGCGTTGTTCTGCCCGGCGGTGAGCCGGGCGATGCCGAGCGCCGTGACCATCATGGCAAGCGTGACGATGAATGGCTGCAACCGTCCGACCACGATGATCACGCCGTTGACTGCGCCGAACATGAGGCCGACCGCCGGCGCCACGAGCAGAACGCCGAGCACGCCGAATTTCGTCTGCATCTGAGGCAAGAGGAAGCTCAGAACCAGGGCACAGAGAACGATACCGGCTGCGGCGGGCAGAACGGTACCGCGTGTCCGGTTAAGCTGGATGTCGCGGATATGCGTCACGCCCGCACGGGATTTCTCGATATTCAGGAAGACGAAGCGTACGGCCGCCGCACCGACGACCAGGACGGCAAGCCCGACGGCCGGCAGCCCCAGATAGAGGGCGGCCGTGTCCCCCGGAACGGTCAAGAGCATCGCGCAGACGACGGTGCAGATCGCCATCAGCGAGCCGACCGAAAGGTCTATGCCGCCGGTCAGAATGACGGCCGTCATGCCGGTGGCGATCAGCCCGGTGGTCGATACCTGCCGCAACACGTCGAGGAGATTGCCGGAGGAGAGAAAGATGTTCCTGCCCGATGACGTCACCGGTGAGGACAGGACTCCGATCAGGAAAATGGCGATCAGCCCCCAATAGAGTTTCGTGCGCGAGAGAGCCTTCAGGAAATTCATGCAACCGCCCTTCCGCGCGCGCTCCGCGGTGCGGCGAGCTGCATGATGCGCTCCTCGCTCGCCTCCTCCCGGGAGATGAGTCCGGTCTGCCGCCCCTCGGCCATCACCAGAATGCGGTCCGCGAGGAGCAGAAGCTCCGGCAATTCGGAACTGACCACCACGATCGCCAGCCCGTCGCCGGCGAGCTTGAAGATGAGATCGTAGATCTCGCGCTTCGCACCGACGTCGATGCCGCGCGTCGGCTCATCGAGAAGAAGGACACGCGGACCGGTCGCCAGCCACTTGCCGATGACGACCTTCTGCTGGTTGCCGCCGGAGAGGGTTCCGGCCGCCTGATCGGTCCCGGCGCAGCGAACGCCGAGCGCATCGACCGCCCCTTTCGCAAGCGCACGCTCGCCTTCGAAGGAGCGCAGGCCGAATCGTGCGAGCCTTCCAACAAGCGGTAGGGCCACATTGTCTCTGATCGATTCATGAAGATGCAGCCCCTTCGCCTTGCGGTCCTCCGTCACCAGAGCAAAACCGAGGCGGCGAGCATCGCGTGGCGAACGGATATTGACGGCGATGCCGTCCAGCCGGATTTCGCCGCCGCGAAGGCCTTCATTCGATGCAAAGATCGTCTCCAGGATTTCCGTGCGCCCTGCGCCGAGCAAGCCGCCGATGCCGAGGATCTCGCCGGCGCGAACGTCGAAGCTCACCCCCCTCAGCACGTCGCGCCAGCCATGGCGTCCGGATACGGCAAGCGACATGTCCATGACCGAAAGGACGGGCTCGCCGCCGCCTTTGCCCTGGTCGGGCCGGTGCGCGTCGAGGAGGTTGCGGCCCACCATTGCGGTGATGATCGTATTCTCTTCCAGTCCGGCCATCGGCCGGGTCCAGACATGCCGGCCGTCGCGGAAGACGGTGACCCGGTCGCTGAGTTGCATGACCTCGTCGATCCGGTGCGAAATATAGATGATGCCGACGCCGTCGGCTGCGAGTTGCCGCATGATCTTGAAGAGGCGCCGACACTCGCCGGGCGAAAGCGCCGAGGTCGGCTCGTCCATGATCAGAATGCGCGCTTCCACGGACAGGGCCTTCGCGATCTCGACGAGCTGTTGTTCGCCGACCCGCAATTGCCCCACGCGCGCCTCCGGATCGAGCTCGATCCCGAGGCGGTTCAACAGCCCTCGTGCGGCCTCCAGGCTCGCCTTGCGATCCACGAAAAGACCAGCGATCACCCGTTCGCGGCCGAGAAAGATGTTGTCGGCGATGCCGAGTTCGGGGACGAGGTTGAGTTCCTGATGGATGATGGCGATCCCGGCCGCCTCGGCGTCGCGCACATTGGAGAAGCGGGCGGTTTCTCCATCGACGCGGACGGTGCCCTGGTAGTCCGGGTAGACGCCGGACAGGACCTTCATCAGCGTCGACTTGCCGGCGCCATTCTCGCCCATGAGCGCGTGGATTTCGCCCGCGCGCAGTTCGAAGCCCACATCCTTGAGCGCCGCGACGCCGCCAAACGATTTCGAGATCGCTTCGGCCGCCAGAATTGGCCGGTCGGGTTCAGTGGTGACCGAATCACGGGGGATAGCATCGCGCATGATATTGGCAGCCTCCCTACCGCCGACATCTGACGCTCTATTCGCCTAGTTCCTGCAGCCTATTCTAAACGTTTCGACACTGTCAAGCAGACCGATCGGGCCTTCATTGCGTAATTTCAGCAATTCAAATACAGTTTCGCGAGCAAATCACCAAAACGTTTCGGAAGAGATGCAGCAGCGACGAAATTCACGGAAATCCGGTGCACCGACCATGCTCGACGTCGCCAAGGCGGCGCATGTCTCCGTGGCGACGGTCTCGGCCGTGATCAACGGCTCGGCCCCGGTCAGTCCGGAATTGCGCAACCGCATCGAGCAGGCGATCGGCCTCATAGGCTACAAGCGCAACGCCATCGCCCGCAGCCTCAAGCTCGGCACGACCCGCACCGTAGGCCTGATGGTTGCCGATATCACCAATCCGTTCTTCACCGATGTCGTGGCCGTCATCCAGGACGTGCTGCATCGGGCCGGCTACGCCGTGATGCTCTGCTGCAACGACGAGGACGTCGCCCTGCAGGACGAGCAGATCGCCCTGTTGATCGACCGGAGCGTGGACGGCCTGATCATCGCGCCAGCCGGAGACGACGAGACGCTGAAACGCATGATCGCGAGCGCCAATCTTCCAACCGTGCTGATCGACCGGCTTTGCGACGGCATCGACACCGATGCGGTCGTGCTCGACAATCGTCGCGCGGTTCAGGACGCAACAATCTATATGCTCGGCCTCGGCCATCGGCGCATCGGCTATATTTCCGGCTCCCTCGACACGTCCACTGGACGGGAGCGCCTTGCCGGCTATCGGGCAGCATTGGAGGCGACGGGGCTCCCCTGCGAGGAGGACCTGATCCGGATCGGCAATTTTCGGGAGAAGGACGCCTATACCGCCGCGCTCCAGCTGCTGACGAGTCCCGAGCGTCCAACGGCGATTTTCTCCGCCAACAACCTGATGGTCATCGGGGTGATGAAGGCGATCCGGGATATCGGCCTTCGCTGCCCGGACGACGTTTCGGTCGCAAGCTTCGACGATTTCCCCTGGGCGGACGTCTTCCAGCCCCATCTGACGACGATCGCCCAGCCGGTCCAGGCAATCGGCGAACAGGCCGCGCAGCTCGTGCTCGACCGCCTTTCCGGCGCGAGCCCGGAAGCGCCGCGCCGGCTCGTGCTCCAGGGACGGCTGGTGATCCGCGACTCCTGCCGGCCGGTCGGAAGCCTGGCGCCGCGCGCGATCGCCTGACCCATTTTCCCAAAAGTCCCCGGTGTCGGGACTTCAGTCGTCGTGCAAGGCGCGAGCGATCGGCGGGCCGAGATTCAAGTCGCGGAACCTTGCCGCAAAGCCCGCGCGTTCCGGAGAGCAGGCCGTGGCTCCGACCTCGGCATCGGCGGCGGAAAAGGGACAGAGCCGCGCCATCTGCCAACGTTCCTCGCCAAAGCGGAATTGCACCCGCACCGCATCCCCATGCCGCGTCAGCCGCACCTCCAGTGGGTCCGAAGGCGCCTTGGCGTGTAACGGGATGACCGACCAGTCCGATACTCCCCGCGTCACGACCACGCTGAAATGCATCAGCCCGTCGGTATATTCGATACCGCATTTGATCCAGTTCTGTTCGTCGACCCGCAGCATCAGACCGGCCTGATCGTAAAGCTGCTCATACTGACCGACGATCGTCGCCGAGGCGGTGAAATCGCCTGAAACCGGACGAAGATAGGCATGTCCGCTGTCGCGCACGAACCCGTAGAAGGTTTCGCGCCAGAAGTCCGTATTGCCGTCGGTCTTGAGCGACAGATCGCGTTCGTCGCCCTCCCAGCTTGCCGGCTCGTTCAACCAGCGATACGCGCTTGCCATTCAGTCCCTCCATCCATCCCACTGTTCAATTGCTCGGCAGTTGTCGCGCACCCCACTCGCTCTTCGGGATCGCCTTGCCGATCGCGAAGCTGAAGGAAGTGACCGATGTCGTCTCGGGGCTCACTTCGCATTTGAAGTCGATGGCGTACCATGTCGACCGGCTGCGGAAGGCGCCGCCATCGGCGTTCAGGCCCGTCTGCGAGATGAAGCCCCCGGAAGGACCGAAGGGAACGAGCATGTCCGGAAAGGCACCGGGCATTTCGCGCCGCACCTGCTCGAGCGCCTCGATGCTGCAAAGCTGCACGATCCGCTTTTTCGGCGGCAGCCTGCCGATCGCCTGTTTCACGCGCGGGTCCGACAGGGCGTTTTCAGAATAGAGTTCCTTCGCCTGGACGAGCTGGCTCGACTCGCGCTCGGCCTTCGCCTCGGCCGGCTTTTGCGTCGGCTCCGCCCTTGCTTCCTCCAGAACCGGTTTCTCCTGGGGAACAGCCGCAGCCGGCGGCGCCGCGGCAGCATCGGCCGCCTCGTTCGCTGCGCTCCGGGCATCGACGCGCAATTGCGCAAGCGCTGTCTTGCTTTCCGCCGGCTTTTCGCTGGCGGAGTTCTCCGTCTTTGCCGGGGCGGGCCGCGAGGCCTCCGGCGTCTCGCTCGGCGTTTCGGTCTTCTTCGGCGCGGCCGGAGGCAACTCGGGCCGAGGCGGCTTTTCCTTTTCGGCCGGCGCTGCCGCCGACTCGAACGCCTCAGGCTGAGGGCGCGCCTGCTCGCTCTTGGCCGCGTTCGGCTTTTGCTCGGGCTTTTCCGCACTCTTCGGCTGCGGAACGAGCTCGACGCTGACGCTTTGTTCCTTTGCCGGCGCAGACAATTCCGGAAGCCGAACCAGCAGCAGAAAGGCGAGCGCCAGGTGCAGGGCGAGCGACGTCGGCATGCCCCAACCGGTTTCTCCCCACATTTTCCTGGCGAAGTGCTGCATTGCTCAAAGGTCACGGACTCGGAAGCACCGAACCTAAGAGTTCGAGCGCCCCGCAACAAGTGCGGGACGCGCGTCGGTCAAGCGTATTCGACCTGATAGGGCTTTTCGAAGAAGTGCTCCTCGAGATTGCACCCGCTGCCGCCGCGGTCGATGACGACGAATTCGGAGGTCGAACGAAGCGGGGTCAGAATTCCGTGCCAGACATTTTGCGCGATGTTGACCCCCTGGCCCGGCGCGGTCTCGAAAGCGATCGGCTCGCCGGGCTCCCCGCCTTCGTCGGGCGCCACGACCACGAGGAAGGGATTTCCCGTCAGCGGGATGAAGGCCTGGCTTCCGAGCGGATGCCGTTCCACCATCTTCAGCGTCAATGGGATGTCATAGGGTTCGCCCTTCAAGAGGCTGACCAGCGTTCGGGCTTCCGGGCCGCTCGTCTCCACCTTCGCAAGGTCGTGATAGCGGATGCATTTGCCGGCGTTGATCGGAAAGCTCTTCGCATCGTCAGGCTCGATGACATCGCCGAAGGGTGCGAACTCGCTGTGCGAAAGCGGGCGGATCGGTAGAGGTATCATGGTCTTTCCTCCCTGGTGGACCAATTGTCTTTGGGCGCCGGCACCGATCACTGGATCAGCACCGCCCTGAAATCATTGACGTTCGTGCCGGTCGGGCCCGGCTTGAAAAGGTCTCCAAGCGCATCGAAGGCCGCCCAGCTGTCGTTTTTGTGAAGCAGCGCAGCGGCATCCAGGCGCCGCGCCAGCAGGCGGGCGATCGTCGTATGATCGGCGAAGGCACCGGCATTGTCCTCGGATCCGTCGATGCCGTCGGTGTCCGCAGCGAGCGCCGAGATCCCGCCGATGCCGTCGATGCCGAGCGCCAGCGACAGCAGGAACTCGCTGTTGCGCCCGCCGCGTCCTTCGCCCCGGACCGTCACCGTCGTTTCGCCGCCCGAGAGCAGGAGGGCGGGCTTCGGAAAGGGCCGGCCGCGCAGCGCCGTCTCGCGCGCAATCGCCGCATGAACAAGCCCGACGTCGCGCGCCTCCCCTTCGATCGCATCGGAAAGAATGACGGCCTCGATACCCAAGGCCCGGGCCCTGGACGCCGCGGCCTCCAGCGAGACGCCTGCCGAAGCGATCAGCCGCACCTCGTTGCGGGCAAAGCGCGGATCGGAAGGTCTCGGCGCATCCGCCGCAGCAGTTGCCAGCCAGCGCATGACCTTTTCCGGCAAAGCGAGAAGATAGCGCTCGACGATCTTCAGAGCGTCCTCGCGGCTGGCTGCGTCGGCGATCGTCGGGCCGGATGCGACCAGCGCCGCGTCGTCGCCCGGAATATCGGAGACGACGAGGGAGACGACCCTGGCCGGATGGGCCGCAGCGGCCAGGCGGCCGCCCTTGATCAAGGAAACGTGCTTGCGTACCGCGTTCATCGCGCTGATCGGCGCGCCTGACGCGAGAAGCGCCCGATTGACGGCAATTTCATCCTCGAGCGATAGCGCCGGCGGTGGTACGGGCAGGAGCGCCGAACCGCCGCCGCAGATCAGCGCCACGACCAGGTCGTCCCCGGTCAGGCCGCTGACCGCCGCGAGGAGCCGCTTCGACGCCTTCATCCCGCCCTCGTCCGGCAAGGGATGGGAGGCTTCGAGCACCTCGATATTCTTGCAAGGCGCGCCGAAGCCGTAGCGCGTAACGACCACGCCGCTGAGCGGCCCCTCCCAGGCGGTTTCGAACGCCCGGGCCATCTGAGCAGCGCCCTTGCCGGCTCCGATGACGACCGTGCGCCCCTTCGGCCGCTCCGGCAGATTTGCGGCGATGACGCGTTCCGGATCAGCGGCGGACACCGCAGAGGCGAACAGGCTCTCCAGGAATTGACGCGGGTTGGCGATGGCGGCCATTGTTCCTCCCGTTTGAGAAATGCGCGGGCGGCGGCTCCTCCTTCCGCCGCCCGGATGCATGATCTCCACGGCGGATGAGGCCGCCGGCCGATCATGCGCGTCCTCGATCGCGACTTATGCGACCTCGTGGTTCGCCATCCGCTCGAGCGCCCGCACGAGCCCGGAATGGTCGAGCCCGCTGTCGCCATTGGCGGCGCAATTGTTGAAGAGTTCCTGGGTGGCCGCCGTGTTCGGCAGCGAGATGCCGAGGCTTTTCGCTCCCTGCAGCGCGAGGTTCAGGTCTTTCTGGTGCAGCGAGATGCGGAAGCCCGGCTCGAAGGTACGCTTGATCATCCGATCGCCATGGACTTCGAGGATGCGCGACGATGCAAAGCCGCCCATCAGTGCCTCACGGACGCGGGCCGGATCGGCTCCTGCCTTGGACGCGAAGACCAGCGCCTCGGAGACTGCCTCGATGGTCAGCGCCACGATGATCTGGTTTGCGACCTTGGTGACCTGGCCGTCACCGCAATCGCCGACGAGCGTGATGTTCTTGCCCATCAGCTTGAAGAGCGGCAGGGCGCGTTCGAAGGAGCTCGCCTTGCCGCCGGCCATGATGCTGAGAGAGGCGTTCTTGGCGCCGACCTCGCCTCCGGAAACCGGCGCGTCGATATATTCGGCACCGGTTTCGCGGACCTTCTTGGCGAACTCCTTCGTCTCGATCGGCGAGATGGAGCTCATGTCGATGACGAGCTTGCCCTCGCCCAGGCCGTAGTAGACGCCATTCTCACCGAACAGGACGTCCTTCACTTCCGGCGTATCCGGCAGCATCAGGATGATCGTGTCGACCGTCTCCGCGAGCGCCTTCGGCGTTTCGACGATTTCCAGCCCGTTGTCGACGAGCTCCTGGCGCGGCGGGATGACGAAATTGGACGTGATGATCTTGTGGCCGGCATCCTGAAGGTGGCGCGCCATCGGCGTGCCCATGATACCCAGTCCAATGAAACCGATAGATGCCATCGTGCTTAGCTCCTGATTTGGATGATGTCTGCGGATTGTTTGCGCTGGCGCTCGGTGCCGAGCCACCCAAGTCCTTCCGCTGTCGTCGCCAGCGGCTTGTATTCGCACCCGATCCAGCCGTCGTAGCCGGCCGCTTCCAGCGCGTCGAAGACGAAGGGATAGTTGATCTCGCCGGTGCCCGGCTCGTTACGCCCGGGATTGTCCGCAAGCTGTATGTGCGTGATCTTTTCGCGGTAGCGCCTGTAGGTGCCGGCAAGTTCGCCCTCGGTGCGCTGCTGGTGGTAGAGGTCGTACTGGATGAAGAGGTTATCGCTCCCGACCTCCTCGATGATCGACGCCGCCTGCCCGACCGTGTTGAGATAAAAGCCGGGAATATCGAAGGGGTTGATCGGTTCGATCAGGAGGCGGATGCCGCCCTTGCCGAGTTCGGCCGCCGCAAGCTTCAGATTGGCGACGAGGGTCGTGCGCAGCACGCTGTCGGGTACACCGTCCGGGGCAATCCCCACGAGGCAATTGACCTGGCGGCAGCCGAGCGCAGTCGCATAGTCGATGGCCGTTGCGACCCCCTTGCGGAATTCGTCGATGCGATCCGGCAGGATCGCGATGCCCCGTTCGCCGCCGGCCCAGTCGCCGGCCGGCAGGTTGTGCAGCACTTGCGTCAGGCCGTGGCGGTCGAGTTCGCCGCGCAGCGCCGTCTTATCGAACTCGTAGGGAAAGAGATATTCAACACCTTCAAACCCCGCCTTGGCGGCCAGTGCGAAACGGTCGAGGAACGGCGCCTCGTTGAACAGCATCGTCAGGTTCGCAGCAAATCTCGGCATGCGATCACTCCTCTGTGGTAAGCGGGATGCGGGTGGAACCGCGTAGGACGTTCTTCAATCGAGAAGGGCGGCAATTGCGGTCGGGGCATCCTCGCCGCGCTCGGCGAGTTCCTCGAACTCGACGACCGCGTTGATGTCCGCGCCCATGGCGATGTTGGTGACGCGCTCCAGGATGAACTCGATGACGACGGGCACCTGGTGCTCTTCCATCAGCGCCTGCGCCCGATCGAAGGCGTCGGCGAATTCATTCGGGCTCCTGACACGGATCGCCTTGCAGCCGAGCCCCTCGGCAACCGCCACGTGGTCGACCCCGTAACCCTTCTCCGCGTCGCCGTCGGCATTGATGTTTTCAAAGGCCAGACTGACCTCGAAATCCATGTTGAAGCCGCGTTGAGCCTGACGGATAAGCCCGAGATAGGAATTGTTCACGACGACATGCAGGTAAGGCAGCTTGTGCTGGGCGCCGACCGCGAGCTCTTCGATCAGGAACTGGAAATCGTAATCGCCGGAAAGAGCAACGATCTGCCGGTCCGGATCGGCGGCCCGCACGCCGAGTGCCGCCGGCAGCGTCCAGCCGAGCGGACCGGCCTGGCCGCAATTGATCCAGTTGCGCGGCTTGTAGACGTGCAGGAATTGCGCGCCGGCGATCTGGCTCAAGCCGATGGTCGAGACGTAGCAGGTGTCGCGGCCGAAAGACTTGTTCATCTCCTCATAGACGCGCTGGGGTTTCAGCGGGGTCTGATCGAAATGGGTCTTGCGCAGCATCGTCCGCTTGCGCTCGCGGCACTCCTCGGCCCAGGCAGACCAGTCGCGCAACTTGCCGGCCGTCTTCCATTCGGTCGCGACGTCGAGGAAGAGCTTGAGCGCGGCACCCGCGTCGGAGACGATGCCGAAATCGGGCGCGAAGACGCGGCCGATCTGCGTCGGCTCGATATCGACATGGATGAACTTGCGGCCTTCCGTATAGGTCGGGATGTTGCCGGTGTGGCGGTTTGCCCAGCGATTGCCGATGCCGAAGACGAAATCGGAGGCGAGCAGCGTCGCATTGCCGTAACGATGCGAGGTCTGCAGACCGCACATGCCCGCCATCAGCGGGTGGTCGTCCGGGATGACGCCCCAGCCCATCAGCGTCGGAACGACCGGAACGCCGGTGATCTCGGCGAATTCGGTAAGGAGATCGGAGGCGTCCGCATTGATGATGCCGCCGCCGGCGACGATCAGCGGCCTCTCTGCCTCGTTGAGCATGGCGAGCGCCTTTTCGGCCTGCGCACGGGTGGCGGCGGGCTTGTAGGCGGAGAGCGGCTCATAGGTTTCCGGATCGAATTCGATCTCGGCAAGCTGGACGTCGACGGGCAGGTCGATGAGGACCGGCCCCGGCCGACCCGAGCGCATCAGGTGGAAGGCCTTCTGGAAGACGAAGGGGACCAGCGCCGGCTCCATGACGGTGACCGCCCATTTGGTGACCGGCGCCGCGATCTTCGCGATGTCGACCGCCTGGAAATCCTCCTTGTCGAGACGCGCACGCGGCGCCTGCCCGGTGATGCAGAGGATCGGGATCGAATCCGCGGAGGCCGAATAGAGGCCGGTGATCATGTCCGTGCCGGCCGGGCCGGAGGTGCCTATGCAGACACCGATATTGCCGTGCTTGGCGCGGGTGTAGCCCTCCGCCATGTGCGAAGCGCCTTCGACGTGGCGAGCGAGTATGTGACGGATCGATCCGCGCGCCCTGAGGGCCGAGTAGAATGGATTGATCGCCGCGCCGGGTACGCCGAAGGCGCAATCGATCCCTTCTTTTTCCAGAACATAAACCGCTGCATCGACTGCGCGCATCTTGGCCATGGGAACTCCTCCTGTTTGTATGGAAGGTAAATCCATGCAGCATCTGTTTCAACGCATTTATGGAAATCATTCCCATCATATGGAAATAAAGATTTTCAACAAATAGGAGAAAATCGGATGCAATGGCTGTAGAGCATGATCTCAGGCGGCAAATGATTTGGAGACTGGCATGGACGCGAACGGCAGGGGCAAGAGGGGACGCAAGGCGGGAGAGAACGCCGCGCCGGCTTCCGTTCAGGTGCTGGACAGAAGCCTGTCCCTGCTGGCGATCATCGCCGAAGGCGACGGCTCGACCTTGACCGCGCTTTCGGAGCGGTCAGGCATGGCGCCTTCGACCGTGCACCGGCTGCTGACGTCTCTCGCCCAGCACGGGATGGTGGCGAACGACGCGGAGGCCGGCACGTGGACCGTCGGCGTCAAGGCGTTCGAGATCGGCAACGCCTTCCTGCGCTTTCGCAAGCTCGGCACGATCAGCCGTCCATTCCTGAAGCGGCTCATGGACGAAAGCGGCGAGACGGCGAATATCGGCATAGAGGAAGACGGCGACGTGGTTTTCATCTCCCAGGTCGAAAGCCACGCGCCGATGCGCGCCTTCTTCCGTCCCGGGCGGCGGGGGCCGATCCACGCGTCCGGCATCGGCAAGGCCATTCTTTCGACCTGGTCCGATACGGAGATCGCCAAGACGCTGAGCGGCAGAACGCTCGCGTGCTTTACCGGGCGGACGCTCGCCACGCTGCCTGATCTGATCCGCAACGTTCAGGAGATCCGGTTTCGCGGCTGGTCGGTCGATGACGAAGAGCACACGCTCGGCATGCGCTGCATCGCCGCCCCGCTCTTCAACGAGTACGGCGAGGCGATCGGCGGCATCTCGATCTCCGGCCCCACCGTCCGCATCGACGACGAGAGACTCGGCGTGCTCGGCCCGGCCGTGCGCCGCACAGCGGACGAATTGACGCGCGCGATCGGCGGGCACAGGCCGGAGGAAGGCTGAAGGCGCGTCGCATCCAGCATCGAGCTCACCGGAGAATCAAACGAAACCGAAGACCAGATCGCTCGCCGTCAGAGCTGCAAGCGAAGCGTTCGCAATCAGGATCCCGTCCGTATCGGAACCGCTGAAGGCGACATGAATGCCGGCGTCCGTATCGGTCGCGGCGGCGACGAAATCGGCGTAATCGCGAATGCCGGTCCTGTCTGAAGCGGCAGCGGAAAAGGCTATGACGTCGCCGCTGCTTATGCTGAAGTCGACAATACGGTCTATGCCGCTCTGTCCGGCGATTTCGTCCGACCAGAGAAACGTGTCCGCTCCGCTGCCGCCGATCAGCGTATCGGTGCCGTTGCCGCCGCTCAAAAGGTCGTCATGCGCGCCGCCCTCGAGCCGGTCTTCGCCATCGCCGCCGAACAGCCGATCCCACTCCGAATATCCCCGCAGGATGTCGTTTCCGCCTCGCCCTTCGAGAAGATCGTTGCCGCTCAGGGCATCGAACACGTCGTTACCGTTTCCACCCCGGAGCGTATCGTTCCGAATTCCGGTCGTTACCGTGAAATCCTCGATATTGGTGAAGGTCAATCCAGTCTGGAGTGCTCCCAGCGTCGCATCGAAGTCGATTGCAACCGAGAGCGATCCGAGGCCCAACTGAAGCAGGTCGCGCCCCTCGCCGCCATCGACTTCTCCCTTGAAGGCCGCCCTGAAGGCGTCATTTCCGTCGCCGCCGAGCATCACCGATCCATCGCCCAGGCTGCCGCGTCCGGGAATGGCGTCCGCAATCCAGTCGTCGCCAGCGCCCCCGTCAAGAATGTCCCTCCCGCCGCCATTGGCGAGCGTGTCCATGCCGTCGCCGCCAAAAGCAACATCGTCACCGAGACCGGTGGTTATCATGTCGTTGCCCGCGCCGCTCTCGATGCGGTCGTTGCCGTCCTCGCCGTGGAACGCATCACGCTCGGCTCCCCCTTCGAGGCGGTCGTCCCCCGCGCCGGCATATACGAAGGAGACAAGGAGATCGGTCGTGATCACCGTATCGTTGCCGGCTCCGAGCCCAAGACTGGCTAATTCTATGTTGCGGAAGACCGTTCCGGTCGACGCCGTCCCTGCAATGAAGTCGATGGTGACGTCGCTCGTACGTGATCGTTCCTCGATCCGGACCGAATCCTCGCCCTCGCCGCCGTCGACCGAAGCGGAATAAAGTGTGGTCGTAATGAGGTCGGTGCCATCGCCGCCCGAGAGATGATTGACGCCGCGCCCATCGGTGATCGAATCGTTGCCCGCTCCGCCGTCGACGACATCGTCTCCGGCATCCGTCCTGATGGCGTCTCCGAGGGCGCTCCCCTGGACACGGTCGTTTCCGCTGCCAGTGATCACCTCGATCCGCTCGATCTCGCTATACTGGGCGAAGACGTGGCGCTCGTCCGGAGTTCCGCTTCCGATGATCGCGTGGCCGGTGTTCGCGTTGAACACGACACCGTCCGAGGTCGCAGCCAGATCGATTGTCAACGTATCGTCTCCAGCGCCTCCGATTACGGTGCTGCCGGTACCGACGAGCACGAAGCGGTCGTTCCCGTCGCCGCCCTCGAGCCGGTCGTAGCCGCCCGTACTCGTGATGATGTCGTTTCCGGGCCCCGCGGCGACGACGTCGATGCCGGCTCCGGTCGAGATCCTGTCGTTGCTTACCGTTCCCACGATCCGGTCGTTTCCACTTCCGGCAACGAGACGGACCCACTCGACGTCGTGGAAGAAGATGTGCCGTTCCTCGGCGCTGCCATATCCGATGATGCCGTGGCCGCTGGCACCGTTGAAGACCAACTGACCGGACAGCGCCGAGACATCCACTGTCAGCCCATCGTAGCCGCTGCCGCCGGTGACGGCGCCGCCGGTGCCGGTCAGGACGATGTGGTCGGCGCCGGCGCCGCCGTCGAGCCGGTCATAGCCGCTCGAACTCGTCAACACGTCGTCTGAATCACCGCCGTCAACGAAATCGTCGCCGCCACCCGCGTCGATCGTGTCGCCACCGTCCAAGCCCCAGATACGATCGGTCTCATCCGTACCTTGAAGTATATCATAACCGCTCGAACCCACGATCGTCGCCATGACGCCATTCTCCCTGACCGATTAAGGTCGCGGCACCCCATTGCACCACAACATCAAGACTGCAGTCAATGTATAACTATTAGTATTTATCAGCAACTCCGGTGATATGGATAATATAATACGGATTTATTTCTAAAATCGTATTAGATTTTTTCAATTTGGGAAGTATAACCCCAGCATCAATCGTGTAGTCCGGCGAGCCTTTGCGCTGCCTCCAGAAAGGCTGCGATGACGGGTCCGGGGTTCGGCCGGCTGATGACGTACACGTCGGCTTCCGGCGCGGGGTCGGCGAGCGGCCGGTAGACGACGCCCGGCCGCGAAAGAGTGCTGATGCATTCCGGGACGAGTGCCACGCCGAGCCCCGCGGCGACGAGGCTGGTGAGGGAATATGATTCCACGACCTCGTTCGTGATATCGGGTACGAAACCCGCCGCCACGCAGCAATCATGCAGGTAGCGGGCAAAGCGGGAGTCCGCGAGCCTCAGGAAGACGAAGTTTTCCTTTCGGAGATCACCGAGCTCGATCGTCTCTGAACCCGCCATGCGATGGTGATCGGGCAGGGCCACGCCCACCTTCTCGTGCCAGGCGACATGCGCAACGAGGTCCGGATTGTTTCGAGGCCTGCGCACGAAACTGAGGTCGGTGCGATGGGAGAGCAGGGCCGCCTCCTGCGCCTCGGGGTCCATCTCATGGATACGGACGAACACGCCGGGCCATGCATCCCGGAACCGCGCGATCAGGTTGGACAACGGCCCCAGCAGCACCGAGCCGGTCGTCGCTATGTTCAGCGTTCCTACCTGCCCGGAACCGATGGCGCGCGCCTGGTGGGTTGCGTGCTCCACCTGACCGAGGATCATCCGGGCATGTTCGAGAAAATTGGCGCCCGCCTCGGTCAGCTCGACATTACGGCTGGAACGCTCGAACAGCCGCGTGCCGATTTCCGCCTCCAGATCCCTGATCTGCTGGCTCAAGGGCGGCTGCGAGATGTTGAGGCCCCTGGCGGCTGCAGTGAAACTCGCGGCATCGGCCACCGCAACGAAATAGCGCAGGTGACGTAGCTCCATGGCATAACCCTATCGATACGTTGTTACTCTGGATCGAGTTGAACAATATATTGGACGTATCGCGGAGCAAGCCGGTAAAGTCGTTGCAGAGAGGCGGAGGCACCGTCTCCGCCACGCATCTCGATGGGACTCACATGCAGAAGAACTACTATTTTCCGGAAGGCGGCCATCCTCCTCAGACCAACCTGCTTACCGACCGCGCCATCTTCACCGAGGCCTATGCGATCATTCCAAAGGGCGTCATGCGCGACATCGTGACGAGCTATCTGCCCTTCTGGACGAACACACGGCTCTGGGTCCTGTCGCGACCGCTTTCCGGCTTCGCCGAGACCTTCTCGCAATATATCATGGAGGTCGGCCCTTCCGGCGGCAGCAACAGGCCGGAGACGGATCCCCGCGCCGAAGCAGTGCTGTTCGTGGTGGACGGCGAGTTCCATCTGATGCTCGGCGACGAGACGCATCTGATGCAATCCGGCGGCTATGCCTTCATCCCGCCCGGCACCGAATGGAGCCTCAGAAACGAATCCGGTGCGCCGACGCGCTTCCACTGGATCCGCAAGGCCTATGAGAAGGTCGACGGGGTTCCCCTTCCCGAGCCGATCGTCACCAACGAGCGCGAAATCCCACCCTCCCCCATGCCGGAAACGGACGGGCGCTGGGCCACCACCCGCTTCGTCGATCCTTCCGACATGCGCCACGACATGCATGTCACGATCGTGACCTTCGAGCCCGGCGGCGTCATCCCGTTCATGGAAACCCATGTGATGGAACACGGGCTCTACGTGCTCGAAGGCAAGGCCGTGTACCGACTCAACAATGACTGGGTGGAGGTGGAAGCAGGCGACTATATGTGGCTCAGGGCGTTCTGCCCGCAGGCCTGCTATGCCGGCGGACCGGGCAAATTCCGCTACCTGCTCTATAAGGACGTGAACCGCCACATGACGCTCGGCAATCCGGGCAGGCTCGCCTGATATTGCAGCCTGCCGCGATCCGCCATAGCTTGGGCGCATGGCGACGCCGAAGCTGGAGGCCTACCGCAAGAAGCGGGATTTTTCGAAGACGCCGGAGCCGGTCGGAAATCTGACCGGCGGCGGCAATCGCTTCGTCGTGCACAAGCACCATGCGACCGCCGACCACTACGATTTGCGGCTTGAGGTCGACGGCGTGCTGAAAAGCTGGGCGGTGCCGAAAGGTCCGTCGCTCAATCCGGCCGACAAGCGGCTGGCGGTGGAGACGGAGGACCATCCCCTCGGCTATATCGACTTCGAGGGCGTGATCCCCGAAGGCGAATATGGCGGCGGTCCGATGATCGTCTGGGACAAGGGCGTCTGGGCGCCGATGGGCGATGTCGACGACGACCTGCGCAAGGGCGCCTTCAAGTTTCGCCTGGCAGGGGAGAAACTCAACGGCGGATGGATGCTGGCCCGTCTGAAGCCTCGCCCGGGAGAGGAGGACCAGCGCAACTGGCTCCTTTTCAAGGAGCGCGATCCGGCCGCCGACACATCGATCGATATTCTTGCCGCCCGGCCGGAAAGCGTCAAGTCCGGCCGGCGGATCGAGGAACTGGTGGAGAAGCCGAAGGCCCCGCCAAAGCCGGTCAAGCTCAATCCCGGCGCGCTTGCCGGTGCGGTCAAGGCCGCACCACCCGAACGCATCGAACCTCAACTCGCAACACAGACGATTCTCCCACCGGAAGCCGAAAAGCACTCGAAAAAGCCCGAGCTCTGGCTGCACGAGATCAAGTTCGACGGCTATCGCACCATGGCCCACGTGGCGGACGGAAAGGTGCGCCTCGTCACCCGCGGCGGCCTCGACTGGACGAAGCGCTACGGAGACCTGCCGGAGGCTTTCCGGCGGCTGCCGTGCCGCGATGTGATCATCGACGGCGAGATCGTCGTGCTGGACGGGACGGGGGTCAGCCGCTTCGCGCTGCTGCAGGATGCGCTTTCCACCGGCGCCGGCAACAGCCTCGTCTTCTACGCCTTCGACCTCCTGCATCTCAACGGCTGGAATCTTTTCGACGTCCCGCTCGAAAAGCGCAAGGCACTGTTGAAGCAATTGCTTGCAGGGCAGGTCTCAAGCCGCTCGGCGATCCAGTTCAGCGATCATGTGCTGGGCGAAGGGCGCGCGCTTTACGACCGAGCCTCCGAGATGGGCCTGGAAGGGATCGTCTCCAAACGCATCTCGGCACCCTACCGAAGCGGCCGGTCGAAGACCTGGACCAAGACGAAGGCGCTGAAGGCGGAGGATTTCGTGATCGTCGGCTACACCGTTTCGGAGGCGGCCGAGGGCATTGCGTCGCTTGCACTCGGAGAGTGGGCCGACGGCGAACTGGAATATCGCGGCAAGGTCGGAACCGGCTTCGACGCGCAGATGCTCAAGGAGTTGCTCGCAAGGCTCGAGCCCTTGCACGCCGGCGCCGCAAAGATCGAGGGAGCGCCGAGGGAGATCATCTGGGTGCGGCCCTTGCTCCGGGCGCATATCCACTACGGCAACCGGACGACCGACAACGTCCTGCGTCACGCCGTCTTCAAGGGGCTCCGCGACGTCGAGCTGTCGACGCCGGTTTCCATGTCGAGAAAGCGTCTGATCTCGGACGCGGACCTCGCCGGCATATCGATCACCAACCCGACCCGGCGGCTCTTCGGCAAATCCGGCCCGACCAAGCTCGACCTCGCCGTCTATTACGCGATGATCGGCGACTTCATGCTGCCGCATATTCTCGGCCGTCCCGTTTCGCTGGTACGCTGCCCGACCGGCCGGACGCAGGATTGCTTTTTCCAGCGCCATCCCTTTACCGGCATGCCGCCTTCGGTCGCGACATTCCAGGCAACCAACTCGGAGGGCGAGGCGAAAACCTACCTGTCGGTGGAGGACGCGAGAGGATACCTGGCGCTGGCGCAGTTCGGCGTCGTCGAATTCCACAATTGGGGGACGACGCGCAAGCTGCTCGGCAAGCCGGATCGCGTCGTCTTCGATCTCGATCCCGGCGAGGGCATCGCCTGGCGCGAGGTGGTCGAGGCCGCGATCCACATCAAGGCCGAACTCGAGGCGCTCGCCCTCGTGCCCTTCGTAAAGACATCGGGCGGCAGTGGAGTGCACGTCGTCGTACCGGTCGTGCCGAAGCTCGACTGGAAGAAATTCCATCAGGCGACGAGCGCGCTCGCGACCCGTCTCGCGGCCACCGCTCCGGACACCTTCACCACCACCATGGGCAAGGACAACCGCATAAGGCGCATTTTCATAGACTTCCATCGCAACGCCCGCAGCCATACCTGGGCGGCCCCCTATTCGCTGCGCGCCCGCACCAATCTGCCCGCCTCCACCCCGCTCAGCTGGGCGGATCTGGAGACTATCGACGCTCCGGCGGATTTGAACTATTCTTCGCTGCCGGGCCTTCTGGCCACGTCCGGCGATCCCTGGGCCGATATCGACGACTTCGCGAGGGATCTGCCTATACTGTAGTCGTTGAGGCGCGGGATGCAGGCGGAAACCGCATGCACTTTCCTCATCCCGCTCTGGCAGATGTGATCGTAGTGCCGCGTAGGAGACAACCATGGCACCCAGGGCAAGTTGGAAGGGCTATATCAGACTGAGTCTCGTGAGCTGTCCGGTGAGGCTTTACCCCGCCACCAGCGCAAGCGAGCGCATTTCCTTCAATCAGCTTCACAAGGACACCCATAACCGGATCAACATGAAGCCCGTCGATCCGGAGCTCGGCCTCGTCGAGCGTTCGGACCTCGTGAAGGGCTACGAATACGAAGACAAGAAATACATCATCATCGAGGATTCGGATCTGGAAAGCGTCCGGATCGAATCCAATCACACGATGAACATCGAGGCTTTCGTCGACGCGGGTTCCGTCGACGTCATCTATCAGGACGCCCCTTATTACCTGGCGCCCGACGGGGCCATGGCCGAGGAAACCTTCGTCGTCCTGCGTGAAGCTCTGCGCCGAAGCGGGAAGCTCGCGATCGCCCGTCTCGTGCTGTCCAGCCGCGAAAGGGTGGTGACCATCGGTCCGCGCGAGACCGGAATGTTCGTCTGCACCTTGCGCAATCCCAACGAGGTGCGCGGCACGGCGGATTATTTCGGCAACATTCCGGTCGGCAAACCGGATCCCGAGATGCTGCAGCTTGCCGAAGCGCTCATCGAGCAGAAGACGACGACCTTCGATCCGAAGCAGTACGAGGACCGCTACGAGGTCGCGCTGATGCAGATGATCCGCGAGAAGCTCAAGGGTCACAAGCCGATCATTGCGCAGGCGCCCGAACGCGGCAACGTCGTCAATCTCATGGATGCCCTGAAGGCGAGCCTTTCCCAGGCCAAGCCGCCCGCCCGGAGCAAGCCCAAGGCGGAGCCCGCAGCAAAGGAGCCCGCTGCCAAAGCCGCGGCGGCGAAACGCGTAACGGCTAAACCCGCGGCCAAGAAGAAAGCCTGATGGCGGTTGCCGGTCGGACATTCGGTATCGTGGGCGCGCTCGCCGCCTTTCCGCGGCGGCTGGCGGCTCGCGAGGTCGAGCGCCAGGGCGGGCACCTCAGGCGCGGTGTCAACAGGCAGACGAAGTTCGTGGTCTTCGGGCGCGGGCTGCTCGCAAAGGCGTCCGAAGCGGAGATCGAGGCCCGCTTCGAGAGCGAAAGCGGGCAGCGTCGGCGCGTGCTCAGCGAAAACGGCTTCCTCCGCCTGCTCGGACTGGCGAGCGCCCCGGAAACATCGGCGCTGACGCGGCAATCGCTCGTCGACCAGTCCGGGCTCTCCCCTCGCCACCTCGATCTTCTGTCGTTGTTCGACGCTTTCGAGCATGACGGCGAGCCCTATTCTTTCCGCGATCTGATCCTCGCCAGAAAATATGCGGGACTGATGGCCAGCGGCGCCGGCTGGGGCGCGATCGCGCGCTCGGTCCACCGCTCCGGAAACGTCGCCTCCCTCACGGCGCTCTCGCTGCACCACGATGGCAAGGATACGATCTATGCGCGACGCGCCGAGGGCCTGAGCGAGCTCGACGGTCAATTGCTGCTCGACGTCGGCTCTCCCGACGAGGAGGCGCTCGAAGATCTCTTCGCTCAGGCCGAAGCGGCCGAAGAGGCGGGGGAATACGACCAGGCGGCCGCGTTCTACCAGCGCTATCTCGCCATCGACCGCACCGACGAGGTTGCAGCCTTCAACCGCGCCAACTGCCTCAGGGCCGCCGGGCGGGAGGCCGAAGCGGCGCATGACTATGCCCGCGCCATCAAGCTCGATCCTTGCTTCGTCGAGGCCTGGTTCAATCTTGCCGGGCTGATGGGCGAACGTGGGCGCACGGACACGGCCAGGCGGCATCTGAGGAGAGCGATCGAAATCGATCGCGATTACGCCGATGCCATCTTCAACCTGGCGAAGCTGGAGTTCGATGCCGGCAATCTCGCCGAAGCCCGCCGCTGGTGGATGCGTTACCTCGAGCTCGATCAACATTCCGAATGGGCACGCGCCGCCGAGCGCGGCGTGCAGTTCGTGAACCTTCATCTCCTCTCCAGAACGGCTGGCTGACATGAACGGAAAATTCCTGTTCGACGGGCCGGGCGATGCGCCCGTCACCATTCTCCTCGCGCATGGAGCCAGCGCGCCGATGGATTCGACTTCGATGACCGCGGCCGCCATGGCGCTTGCAGGGGTGGGTTTTCGCGTCGCCCGCTTCGAGTTCGGCTATATGGCAGCCCGGCGCACTGCCGACGGCCGCAAGCCCCCGCCCCGCGCGGAAACGCTCAATCCGGAGTATCGGGCGGCCATTGCCGAGCTCGGCGCCCAAGGCACCCTCGTGATCGGCGGCAAGTCCATGGGCGGTCGCGTCGCCAGCATGGTCGCCGACGACCTTCATGCCGAGGGCAAGATCGCCGGGCTCCTTTGCCTCGGCTATCCCTTCCATCCCCCCGGAAAACCGGACCAGGTGCGCACCCGGCACCTTACCGATCTCAAGACGCCGGCACTGATCTGCCAGGGGACCCGCGACGAATTCGGCATCCGCGACGAGGTTTCGCGATACACCTTGTCCGACAGGATCGAACTTCTCTGGCTAGAGGACGGCGACCACGACCTCAAGTCGCGCAAGACAGTCTCGGGCTTCTCGACCGCAGATCACCTGAAGACGCTGGCCGAGGCGGTTGCGCGATGGGCGGATCGCCTCGCGCCTTGAGCTCCTCATGAAGATCGCGACCTTCAACATCAACGGTGTGAACAAGCGGCTCGACATCCTCTTGACCTGGCTCGCTGCGGCCGAGCCGGACGTGGTTTGCCTGCAGGAGCTCAAGGCGACGGACGGACAGTTTCCGAGAGCCGCGATCGAGGCGGCCGGTTACGGTGCCGTCTGGCGGGGCCAGGCCGCCTGGAACGGCGTTGCCATTCTCGCCCGCGATTGCGAGCCGGTGCTCACGCGAACCGGATTGCCCGGCGATCCCTCGGATACGCAGAGCCGCTACATCGAAGCTGCGGTGAACGGCATCCTGATTGCGTCGCTCTATGCGCCCAACGGCAATCCGCAGCCCGGGCCGAAATTCGACTACAAGTTCGCCTGGCACCTGCGCTTCAACCAGCATGCCGCCGCGCTGCTCGAGACGGGCGTGCCGGTGGTGCTCGCCGGCGACTACAACGTCGTTCCGGAACCACGCGACATCTATCCGACCCGCTCCTACGACGACAACGCCCTCGTCCAGCCGGAAAGCCGCGCAGCCTTCCGGAGCCTTGTCGATCAGGGCTGGCTCGACGCGCTGCGCAATATCCACCCGAAAGAACAGCTCTTCACTTTCTGGGACTACCGCCGCAACCGCTGGCAGCGCGACGCCGGCCTTCGCCTCGATCACATTCTCCTGAGCCGCAAGCTCCGGCGCCGCCTGACTGGCGCCGGCATCGACCGGGAGATCCGTGCGCTTGAAGGGTCGAGCGACCATGCGCCGGTATGGGTGTCGCTGCGGGATTAGAGCGTCTCATGTTTCATTGGAACACTGTCGCGCTGCAACTCCTTGACGCTACGCACTTTTCTAGTGTTCTGAACGCTGATTGGATTGCAATTTGCCGCAGGACGGTCTTCTTCGGTTGCAACGGAAAAAATGCCCGTTTCAAAGGCAGCTGGTGATGCCACCGTCGACATAGAGTATGTGACCGGTGACGAAGCTCGATGCGGCGGACGCCAGGAACACGGCGGCCCCTGCCAACTCGCCGGTATCGCCCCAGCGGCCAAGCGGCGTTCTCTGCTCGAGCCATGTCGAGAACTTCTCGTCCGAAACCAGCGCACTGTTCAGTTCTGTCTTGAAGTAGCCCGGCGCAAGCCCGTTGACGCGGATGCCGTATCGTCCCCAGTCGAGCGCCATGCCTTTGGTCAACATTTTGAGCCCGCCTTTAGACGCGGCGTAGGGCGCTATCGAGGGACGTGCGAGTTCGCTCTGCACCGAACAGATATTGATTATCGTTCCCTCGCGGCGTTCGATCATCCCCTGGACGACCGCCTGGCCGACAAGGAAAGCACTCGTCAAATTGGTTTCGATGACGCGCCTGAAGGCGTCTTCCGGGAATTCGTGAAGCGGCGTGCGGTGCTGTATTCCGGCTTCACCGTGGGAACCTCGGCCTTCGACGTCACCAAGTCGGCCGAGATTGGCCGAGCGGTGGCAAATATTCTGGCCGAGCGAGGCCGTATCGACATTCTGGTCAACAATGCCGTGCTCTTCGAGTTCCGCGCGTGCACCGGCAAGGCGCGCCTCGTCGCGGCCGTTGAGGATGACTGACGCCCCCGCCTCGCAAAGAGCGCGTGCCATGGTGAGGCCGAGCCCGCCGCTCGATCCGGTAATCAGGGCGACGCGGCCGCTCAGATCGAAAAGCGCGGGAAGACCGCTTATCCGCGGCGCGGCGTTTGAGGCGCCATCCATCATGTCTCGGGCTCCTTGGACGGGCATGCCACTCGGCACGGCGGGCATGGCGGAGCCTTGGCTCCGCTGCCCACCCGGAACATAAGAGAAAACAGGGTTGTGGTACAGTTCCTTACCGGCGGGCGAGGTGGGATCAGCGTCCCATCCAGCCGCGATCCACGGTCAGGATCGTGCCCGAGACGTAATCGGATGCCGCCGAGGCCAGGAACACCCCCGGGCCGGCAAAGTTCTCGGGCCGGCCCCAGCGGCCGGCGGGGATGCGCGCGAGAGTGGAGAGCATTCCCAAAGCTTGATGTCCCGCGCCGGGGAATCCTAGCGAGCGTTAGCTGACGATTTCCTGCCGATCCGCGTGCCGCGTCAGTTTCGGTGACTGTCGTCGCCGAGGAAGGTCCGGGCGATGTCGGAGACGATATCCGGGAGGACCCTGAACGCGTAGGGTTCATGGACGCGCTCGAACTTCTGGTGAAACTCCCGTCCCCAAGGTCCGAGATTGACGGTCGGAAAACGCAGCGCGTTCTCGGGTGGCCGATCGACCAGGCGTGAGATCGGGGTATTGTCCGAAACGACCTGGCTGCCGCTTGCGGCGAGCCCCAGGAAACTCATGTCGGAGATTCCGTAGAAATGCGGCTTCCAGATGAGGCTTCGCGCGGGATCGTTGCCAAGACCGGCACGCGCCTTCTCGATCGCCTGATGAAGGGAGCGGTCGTTTCCTTCCGCCAGGCGCAGATGGCTGGGCGGATAATGCAATCCGGAGAAGCCGATGACGATGGCGGGGCCGGAAAGGCGCGCGATACCGACGAGCCATTCGGTCAGTTGCCGCGTAGCGACGAGCGGGTTGTCGCTCTGGGAGAATTCCCTTTCCTTCTCGGCATAAGATGCGTCGAAGCGGTGTCCGAAAACGCGTGCAGCCGCCGCCCGCAATTCCTGGAACGAAAGGAGGCGCGGCTTGGCTGGTAGGGCGCCCGCACTTCTGCCGACGAGCTTGCCGTATTCCGCCGACTGTGCCGCAAACTTCTCGATGGCTTCGTTCGCGCCAGTCAGCACTTCCTCTCGGAAGCGCGCAAAGAGTGCGTCCGCCGTCATCGAATGGTAGAGCCAGTTGAAAGCGATCCAGAAACGCTCCGGCGTCGTCACCTCGTAACCGTCGCGCAGATCCTTCGCTTCGAGGCAGATCGGGGGCGGCGAGATGTCGTTGTCGTCGCGATCCGCCAGGAAAGCGTTCCCTTCCAGGCGTGCCAGGATCCCGGCCGCCATGGCCTGTGCGCTCACCCCTTCGAAGGGGTAGCTCGCATGAGAGCTGCAGCCGATCACCAGGGCAAAGGGTAGAAGCTTGCCGATCGTGCCGGCGTAAACGGCCCGTCCTTCGCTGCCGTCGCCCTGATCCGAGGTCACGTCGAGGTTGATGCCCCCGGCGATTTCGATATCGAAATCCCTGACCAAACCGGGCAACGCGTCCCGGAGCGATCGCATTCCCCGGCTTTCGCGTTCCTCGTCGGGGGTGGCGACCAGCATGAGATTGCCCAGTCGGTCCGTGTCGGCCGCGAATTGTTCGAGACAGGCGATGGCCACGGCGAGTCCGCTCTTCATGTCGAGCAGGCCGCGGCCGGGGAGGAAGTCGCCACTCGCCAGATCCTGCAGGGCCCGCTCTTCCTGTTCGGATCGGTCGGTGCGCGCCGACAGGCTTTCGATGAGTGCATCCTTGAGCGCTAGGCTGTCGCATGCCAGGGCCTTGAGCTCGTGATAGTTGTCGGTCGACACCGTGTCGAAGTGGCCGGCCATGACCAGCGTTCGCTTACCCGTGCCGCGAACGAGCGCAACGACATTGCGGGTCAGCGGTTCGCCGTGACTTGCAACGAGGCGCAGGTCTTGCGGATGCTCCCGAAAATAGGGGAGTTCACCGAGAAGACCGTGGAGGCGATCCGCGAAGGACGCTTCGCCCGGCGTGCCGGTTTCACTCGGCCAGGACGTCATGCGCAGAGCGAATTGCCGCACGCGATCGCTGTCGATGCGGCCTCTGGCGAGAGAAACGGTCTTTTGTCGTGCGTTGCTCATCGTGTCTCCGTCTTCAGTTCGACAGATGCTTTCGAACGAACTCGCGCGTGCCGTCTTCACCAAAGGTGTGTGGGACGTGATTGCCGAGACTGAGGTTTCGACAATCTCGGAACCGAACGAGCTGATCTCGACGGTACGGGTAACTGACGGTGTCTCGAAAAGCGAGATGTTTATGATGCCGGGACGCGCTTGATCGGAAAGGTGGTGGTGACCCGACGGCTTGGCCGCCACACCGGCGCGGCCTTTTTCAGCACGGGCTTTTGCATATCGCGAGAGGCCGATCTTGATGCCGACCAGCACGGGGGCGGCAATGACGAAGAGTAGAGCGATCGCGTTGAAGGCGGTGTCGAAAGCGATGACGGTGGACTGACCTGCCACGGCGCGGCCGAGAAGGCTCGCCGCTCCGCGGCTCGCGGCGGCCGCGTCCATCCCTTTTGCCGTCAGCAGTGCAGCACTCGTCGTCAGCCGCTCGGCGACCGCAGGGGCTCCCGCGGTGACGTTGGCGCCAAGGACCGCGAGATTGTGGGAGACGTTGTGCTCGATCAGGGTCTGGAGTGCGCCGACCCCTATGAGTCCGCCGAGCTGGCGGCCCGTGTTGAAGAGGCCGATGCCGGAGGCGAGATTTCGGCTGTTGAGATTGCTGAAGGCGATCAGGGTGATCGACAGGAACAGGAAGCCAAGGCCAGCGCCGCGCAAAAGGATCGCTGCCATCATGTCGCCCGCACCGCTTTCGCTGGTCGACCCGGACAGCATCCACATCGCCGCCATGATCATCAGGATGCCGAAGGGCACGGTGGCGACCGGAGGAACACGGCGGAACTGCATGACAAAGGCGGCGATGAGGAGCGCGCCGATGAAGAGTGCCCCGCTCGGCAGCAGGAGCTGCCCGGCGTCTGTCGGCGTGAAGGCAAGGACGGACACGGCAAAGGACGGGATCAGGAACGCGCTCCCGAACAATGCGGCGCCGGCGACGAAACTCACGATGAAGGCGAAGCAGAAATCCTCCGTTTCGAACAGGGTGAAGTCGAACAGGCCCTGTCCTTTGGCGAGCACCTGCTGGCCGAGAAAGGCAAGAAGCGTGGCCGTACCGATCACTGCCAGCCACAGGATTCGCGGTTCTTCGAGCCAGTCCCACCGGCTGCCCTGGCTGAAGACGTAGGTGAAGCAAAAAAGCGCAATGGAAATCAGGGAGAAGCCGATCCAGTCAAACCGCCGCCGCGCCGCTCGTGCGGGCATCGGCGCTTCCGCGATCAGCAGAAGCCCGGCAGCCGCCAGCGCCAGCGGAACGATGCTGAAGAAGATCCATGTCCAGGACTGGCTATCGAGCAGCCAGCCCTGAAGCGCCGGGGCGATCGTCGCCGGAGCGACGACGGACCCCATCGCGAACAGCGCCTGGAGGATCGGCTGGCGGGATCGCGGAAAGGCGAGAAAGATGATCGCCTGGCCGCCGACGAGCAGGGTGCCGCCGGAAAAGCCCTGAATCATTCGAAGAGCGACGAGGAGGTCCAGCCGGGCCGTCATGGCGGCAATGCCGCACGCCATGCCCATGGCGAGGGTCGAGCCGACGATCAGGCTGCGCGGATCGAAGCGGCTCATCAGCCAGGAGGCGGCCATGAACCCGATAAGCTTGAAAGCGGTGTAGCCGACATCCACCCAGGCGAACTCGTCGGCCGTCGCATATGTGTCGCCGATGATATCGCCGCGCCCGAGCGAGAGCACGGTGCTGGCGATCGCCTCGGTCAGCGTCGCAAGCACTATGCCGGCGACGAGAAGGCTCCCTGCCATGGATATGTCGCGGTTCGGCGTGGCGGTGGCGATGGTCATGAACCGCTCTCCAGATCGATCTCGACGCGCGCCGACAGGCCCGGCACGAGGCGGCCCGCCAGCGGATTGCCGGCAAACCGGATCTTCACCGGAACGCGCTGGACGACCCGGACGAAGTTGCCCGTGGCGTTGTCTGCTGGCAGCAGGCTGAAGGCAGAGCCGCTGCCGGGCGCAAAACTGTCGACCACGCCTTCAAGCGCTCCGCTCGGGTACCCATCGATGGTGATGCTGGCGCGTTGACCGGGCCGGATATGTTCGAGTTGGGTTTCCTTGAAATTCGCGACGATCCATACATTGTCGAGCGGAACGATATCGAGCAGGGAAGCGCCCGGCGCAACGAGCCGGCCGACGCGGACCTGCCGGTTGCCGATGACGCCGCCGACGGGCGCGCGCACCACGGTGCTCTCGAGATCGATCCCGGCAAGGTCGCGCGCGGCCTCCGCCTGCGCCACCGCAGCAACGGCGCCTTCGCGCTGCGCGGCAAGCACGGCGATGCGCTGCTGCTGAGCCTCGACCGTTGCGGAAGCCGCCAACACGTTCGCCTCGGCCCTCGATTTCGCCGCGTCGCTTTCGTCGACATGGGCCTGGCTGATCGTGTTGCTGCGGATAAGCGCGCGGCGGCGGTCAGAGGCCTTGGCCGCAAGATTCAACTCGGCCACGACCGAACGTCGCTGCGCTTCGGCCTGGCGGATCAGGGCATGCTGAAGCGCCATCTCCGCATCGACGTTGGTCAGCCGCGCCTGGGCCGCTTCGACATTGGCCACCGCTTGCGCAAGCTTTGCGCGGTAGTCCCTATCGTCGATCCGGAAGAGCACGTCGCCCGCCCGGACCGCTTGGTTGTCCTCGACCTCGACCGCCATGACGTAGCCCGCGACCTTTGGAGCAAGCGAGGTAAGATCCCCCCGGACATAGGCGTTGTCGGTCGACGCCCCTCCACTCTCGAGCGCCCAGGTCCACCCGGCAACCACGACGACGACCGCCCCCAGGCACAGCGCCAGGCCGATCATCTTTTTCCTGTTGCGTCGCGCCACTGCGACACCGTTCCCGGACCTTGCGCCGGTGATGATCGCGACCTTGTCCTCGAGCGATTCCATCTTCTCAATTCCTGTTGGTGACGGTTGCAGCAGCCCTGCCGCAGGGGTCTGCGCCAGAGCTGCAGCGTTGATGAGCGCCCTTCCGTTCACTCCTTGACGGGTGTCGTCAGCTCCTTTTCCTCGGTATCGAGAACGAACACCGCCAGCAGCCGTGCAGGTTCCGTGTCGCTAGCGTTCGCACTTACTTCATGTTGGGAGCCTGGATCTTCGTAGAAGTTTTCGCCGACCTGATAGACCTTTTCCGGCGAGCCGTTGACGCTGCTGCGGATCGCGCCTTCGAGCACCGTCGCATAGATGAAGGCAGATTTCGGATGCGTGTGGGCGGGCGAACCGCCGCCGGGTCCGTATTCGACAAGGACGCCCCTCATGCTTTTGCCGGGCACGTTCGGAAGGGCGTGGTCGAATACGACGGTCACCTTGCCGGCAGGCCGGTCGCCCGCCGAGGCTGCAGTGAACGAGAGCGCTGCCAGAGCAACGGCCGAGAGGAATCGCGTGAACATTTCAGTTCTCCTTTGAGAGTGCCTTGGTGTGGGCGCGGCCCGGTGCCGCGTCGGCTTTTTCGATTGTTCGCGGGAGCCTCAGGCCGCGGTTTGGCGGCCGAGCCAGTCCTCGAAGCGGATCGCGCCGAGGCGCGGGTTCTTGCCGGGGGTCAGCGATTGATCGTCAAGCACGGCGCCGAAATAGCGCGCGTGGACATCGGGCAGGACCTTGCGCGGGTCCTCAGTCGACCGCAGGAAGCGCCTGACCAGTTCATCGAGCGGTATCGCCTCGGGACCGGCGACTTCGAGCGTGCCGTCGACCGGCGGTGCGACCGCGACCTCGGCGAGCGCCGCCGCCACGTCGTCGGAGGCGATCGGCTGGATCAGCGCCGGCGACAGGCGGATCTCGTCGCCGACGGCCGCCGACTGGGCAATGCCGCCGACGAACTCGAAGAATTGCGTGGCACGCAGGATGGTGTAGGGAATGCCGGATGCCTTGATGAGGTTTTCCTGCGCGACCTTCGCACGAAAATACCCGTTGTCGGGAAGACGTTCGCTGCCGACGATCGACAGGGCAACGTGGTGGCGGACGCCGGCGGCAGCTTCAGCAGCCAGCAGGTTGCGGCCCGACGTCTCGAAGAAATCGAGCACGGCCTTGTCCTCCCACACCGGCGCGTTCGCCACGTCGACGACGACATCCGCACCGTCCAGCGCACCCGCGAGGCCCTCGCGGGTGATGGTGTTCACGCCCGTGTTGGGGGCGGCTGCGAGCACATCGTGGCCGCGCTCGCGAAGGTTCTTCACAAGTTTCGATCCGATGAGGCCGGTGCCTCCGATAACGACGATCTTCATCGCTTGTCTCCGCTTCTCTCGACTGCAACCATTGCCGTCGGTCTGAACGGAGAGTGCCTGCGAGCATCAGGGAAGTCCCTGTGGCGGGCTTGAATTGCCCTTCAAGGAAGCTTGGATTTCCGTCCAAAGGAGAGGTTGTTCGACCGGCATGCCTTGCTGCCGGCGGTGCAGCCAGTTACGCGATGCCGTGCTATCAGATATTATTCGCCAGTTGCCCGGATAGCGAGCGCGGCCGGCCAGGGGATGCCGAAGTGCAGTTCATGTTTGGAGACTACGTGCTCGACAAGGAGCGCCGGGAACTCACCCGGCGCGGACAGGTCGTGTCCGTCGGACCGCAGGTCTTCGACCTCCTGCTGCATCTGGTCGGCACCCGCGACCGCGTCGTCAGCAAGGACGAGTTGCTCCAGGCGGTGTGGGGCGGCCGCATCGTCTCGGAATCGACGATCACCAGCCACATCAATGCGGTTCGCAAAGCCATCGGCGACACCGGCGGGGAGCAGCGCCTGATCCGGACGGTCGCCCGCAAGGGCTTCCGCTTCGTCGGCGACATCAGGATCGGCGGGATCGCAGAAGTCCGACAACCCGTCGGGCCAGGCGCCGCGTTACAGACCTCCGGCGGAGCGGGAGAAACACCCTCCGCGCTCGTCCTTCCGGACAAACCCTCCATCACCGTCCTGCCCTTTCAGAATCTCAGCGGCGATCCGGAGCAGGAATATTTCGCCGACGGCATCGTGGAGGACATCATCACGGCCCTCTCGCGCGTCCGCTGGCTGTTCGTCATCGCCCGCAATTCGAGCTTTAGGTACAAAGGCCGGGCGGTGGAGGTGAAGGACGTCGGCAGGGAGCTTGGCGTGCGCTACGTGCTGGAAGGCAGCGTGCGCAAATCCGGAAACAGGGTGCGCATAACCGGGCAGCTCATCGACGCGACGACGGGGACGCATCTTTGGGCGGAGCGCTTCGAGGGTACCCTGGACGACATTTTCGAGCTGCAGGACCGGATGGCGGAAAGCGTCGTCGGCGCTATCGCACCTCAGGTCGAGCGGGCGGAAATGGAGCGCGCCAAGCGCAAGCCGACGGAAAGCCTCGACGCCCATGACTATTATCTACGCGGAATGGCAAAACTGCACAGCGGAACCCATGAAGCAATCGAGGCCGCACTGCCCTTGTTCTATCGGGCGATCGAGCTCGATCAGGAATTTGCGTCTGCCTATGCCGGGGCGGCCTGGTGCTATTTCTGGCGCAAATTGAATGGCTGGATGGTCGATCGGGCCGAAGAGATAGCCGAGGGAGCGCGCCTGGCGCGGCGCGCAGTCGAACTCGGCCGTGACGATGCCGTAGCGCTGACGAGAAGCGGGCACGCGCTCGGACATCTCGTCGGAGACCTGGACGGCGGCATCGCGCTCATCGACCGGGCACGGCTGCTCAATCCCAACTTCGCCCCCGCCTGGTTCCTCGGCGGCTTCCTGCGCGTTTTCCGTGGTGAACCGGAGAGTGCGATCGAGCATATCGAGCACGCCGCCCGTCTGAGCCCGCTGGACCAAGAAATGTTCCGGATGCAGGCCGGAACGGCACTCGCGCATTTCTTCGCCGGCCGCTTCGATTCCGCCCTGGTCTGGGCGGAAAGGGCGCTGGGAAACCTGCCCAGCCTGCTTGTCGCGGTCGCCCTGGTGGCGGCGAGCCATGCGCTTGCCGGGCGCTCGGAGGAAGCGCAGAAGGCGATGCAGCGCCTACGCCGGCTCGACCCGTCATTGCGCGTCTCCACCCTCCGGGACTGGCTGCCGATTCATCGCCCGGAAGACCTCGCCCGATTTGCGGACGGACTGCGGCTGGCCGGATTGCCCGAGTGACCGGATGCGGGGGGAAAGCCGCTAGACACACCGTTTCTGGAAGTGCTTACATCTGGCCTTCGTATGTGCCGACGATCTCCGCCTCGCCGATGAGATGCTTGCAGGCCCTCTCCCAGGCTTCTGCCGCGCCCACGTCGTCGGGGATCGAAAGATTGGCCGCGTCGAGGGCGGCAAGCCTGAACCGGTAACGGTGCACGCCTGTTCCGGAAGGCGGCTGCGGCCCGTCGTAACGGGCGTTTCCGAAATCGTTTTTGATGAACTTGATCCCACGTTCGGGTCCGGTATCGACCGCTTGCGGAAGCTCGGTCCAGCTGCCGGGAATGTTGATGATCGCACAGTGGCGGAACAAACCGCTCACCGCATCGGGATCCTCGACGATCAACGCGAAGCTCTGCGTTCCCTCGGGCGTACCCGTCCATTTCAGCGGCGGGAACAGGTTCTCGCCGAAGCGGGAATATTTCTGCGGTATCGGCTGGCCGTCGGCGAATACGGGACTGATCAGACTGAAGGTCATCAGTTGCCTCCTTCCATGTACGAGCAAATGCCGCAGCGATCCTTGCGCGTCCCACGGGACGCACGGCGCGGCTGCTACGAAAGCGAGAGCGCGGGGGGCATTGCCCCATCGGCGCCTCCTCGCGCGAATAGGAGAACCAGGAGCCGCGACTTGTGTTCCCGAAGGCGGCAGGCACCGCGAATTCCGGCCGCACGGACAGCGCGACAGGCAGATAAAATTTCGTCGGACGGCCGGAACTTTGATGCTCATGATTGTGTTGATGGAGGGCACATCGGCGGCGAGTGGGCCGGTCGCAGTCAACACGTTTTCCGGAACATGATCGATGCAGATACTGTCTGTCACGGCCGAAATTTTTCCGCTCGTCAAGACCGGCGGCCTGGCAGATGTAGCGGGATCGCTCCCCAAGGCACTGAGGGCCCACGGTATCCACACGCGCAGCTTCGTTCCGGGTTACCCCGGCGTCATGCGCGCGCTCAGCGACGCGACCCCGGTCGCCGAGTTTGAAAGCCTGTTCGGCGAACGCGCCACCCTCATCGCGGCGCGCGCTCACGGGCTGGATCTCTTCGTGCTCGATGCGCCGGCCTTCTATGACAGGCAAGGGGCTCTCTACGTAGACAGGCATGGCCGGGATTATGCGGACAACTGGAAACGCTTCGCCGCCTTTTCGCTGGTCGCATCGCAAATCGCGCGCGGGCTCGTTCCCAACTGGCGGCCGCACATCATTCACGCACATGACTGGCACGCGGCGATGAGCCTGCTCTACCTGAAATACGCCGGCGACGACACCATTTCTCGCGTCCTGACCGTGCACAACCTCGCGTTCCAGGGGCAATTCCCGGCCCACTACTTCCCCGAGCTCGGCCTCCCGGCGGAAGCCTATTCGATCGACGGCGTCGAATACTACGGCGATATCGGGTTCCTCAAGGGCGGCCTGCAGGCAGCCGATGCGATCACGGTCGTCAGCCCCACCTATGCACGGGAAATCATGTCCCCGGCCTTCGGCATGGGCCTGGAAGGCGTGATGAACGAACGGCATGCGGATGTCGTGGGCATCGTCAACGGCATAGACCTGGAAGTATGGGATCCATCCTCGGATCCCTGCATCGAGCATCACTATTCGGCGCGCGTGCCGCTGCGCCGCCTGCCCAACCGGCAGGTGCTGCTCCGGCATTTCGGTCTGCCGGACACCTGCGGCCCGATCTTCGCCAGCGTCAACCGCCTGACATGGCAGAAGGGCATGGACCTGCTCGCGGCGACCGCCGGCGAGATCGTCAAGAATGGCGGCACCCTGATCATCCATGGGCAAGGCGAGGGGAAGCTGGAAGCCGCATTCATGGATCTCATGCGACGGTTCCCGCAAAACATCAGCGTAAGCATCGGTTATGACGAGCACCTCGCCCATAGGATTCATGCCGGCGCGGATGCAATGCTCGTTCCGTCCCGGTTCGAGCCCTGCGGCCTCACGCAGCTTTACGCGCTGCGCTACGGCTGCGTACCGGTCGTCGCCCGCACGGGCGGACTGTCGGAGACCATCATCGATGCCAACGATGCCGCGCTCCATGCCCATGTCGCGACGGGCATACAGTTTGCGCCCATCGACGAGGACGGACTACGCCATGCACTACGCCGCACCTTCCGGCTCTACCGGCTGCGACGCGTCTGGGAGGGACTTCGCCGCCAGGGCATGAAAACCGACTGCTCGTGGCATCGCAGTGCGGCCCGCTATGCGGAGCTTTACAGCGAACTCCTCAATCCCGACATGCGCCTGGTCCGCAGCGCTTGACCTGGAACTTCCGGGAAATGCGCGCAGCGGTTTTCCGTCCGGAATTTCGAAAGCAAAGGGCTGGTCATTCGGGGGAAAGCGAAAATGCTCCAGCGTGCGCGGCGCCGTCCCTCGCCTTTCCTGCGACTCCGCAATTTCGCAAATTGCTATCATTCGCAAAGGTGATGAATTGATAAGCAGTGCGGCATGGATTGCGCCGCCCGAATATGCGATTGGCTGCGCAGGTCGCCGCGCCGGATTCTCCGAAACCCGTGCCTCGCGACCGGAAACGTTCCGCGGGACCGCGGACCCGCTCTGAAGGAATTCGCATCCATGGCCGTCGACAGCGTCCCCGGCAACATTTCCCGTGAAAACGGCGCCGCCCGCGCCGGCGTGGTCGTCATGCTCCTCGGCATGTTGATGTTTTCGGTGAACGACGTCATGGGGAAGTGGCTCGTCGCCACCTACTCGGTCGGCCAGGTGGTGCTGATCCGCAGCATCGCCGCTGCCCTTCTGCTCGCGCCCTTTCTGTGGGTAAGCGGCCCGAAAAAGCTCTTCACCCTCGAGCGGCCCGGCCTTCAGTTTGCCCGCGTCGTCGCCTCGACCGCCGAAGTGGTCGCGTTCTATTTCGCCGTCGTCTACCTGCCGCTGGCTGACGTCATGACCTATTGGCTGGCGGCGCCGATCTATGTCGCGGCCGTTTCGCCGCTGGTGCTGAAGGAACCGGTCGGCTGGCGGCGCTGGACGGCGATCGGCATCGGCTTCGTCGGCGTCGTCGTCGCGCTCGAACCGTCGTCGCAGGCCTTCACGCTGCCGGCCGTCATCTCGATTCTCGGCAGCATGACCTTCGCCTTCATGATGATTTCCGGGCGGTCGCTGCGCGGCACTCCGGATACGACGCTCGCATTCTGGCAGATCGTCGGCGCCGCGGTCGCCGGCCTCGTCTGGGCACCCTTCGACTGGACACCCCTCAAACCGCTCGACACGGCGCTCATCTGCCTGCTGGGCGCCGTAGCAATGATCGCCCATGTCCTCGTCAACCGGGCGCTGAAGCTCGCCGACGCCGCGACGGTGGCCCCGCTGCAATACACGCTGCTCTTCTGGGCAATCTTCTTCGGCTGGCTGATCTTTGGCGATACGCCGCGGCTGTCGATGGTGATCGGCGCCGCCCTCATCGTCGCTTCCGGCCTCTTCATCTTCTTCCGCGAACAGCAGCTGAAAAGGCAGGGGCGGCTGAAGGGCTAAATCCCGGCACCGTTTCCGTGCTTCATCAACGCCACGAATATCGATTATCGCGCCTATCGATTTCGCTTATGTAACGTCGGCCCCTACAGTTCCCTGGAAGCGCCGAACAAAGGCGCAACCGAGGGGAAAGAACATGCGAAAGCTCATTCTGGCGCTGGCACTCGCCGGCACTGCACTGTCTTCCTCCGCCGTTGCTGCGGAGAAGCTGAAGATCGGAACCGAGGGCGCCTATCCGCCCTTCAACTTCGTCGATTCCAGCGGCAAGATCGGCGGTTTCGACGTGGAAATCGGTCTCGCGCTCTGCGAGCGCATGAAGGTCGAGTGCGAAGTCGTCGCCCAGGATTGGGACGGCATCATTCCGGGCCTTCTTGCCAAGAAGTACGACATGATCATCGCCTCGATGTTCATCACCGAGGAGCGCAAGAAGCAGGTAGCTTTCAGCAATCCCTATTACCTCGCCGCGATGACGCATGCGGCACCGAAGGGTGCCGGCATCAGCGACTTCAGCAACGAGGCGCTCAAGGGCAAGGTGATCGGCGCCCAATCCGGCACGACCCAGGCCGACTATATCGCCGCCGTCTACCCGGATGCCGAGATCAAGCTCTATCCAACCCAGGATGAAGCCAATCTCGACATGGTCAACGGCAGGCTCGACCTGCAGGTCGGCGACATGCTGCCGTTGCTCGATTGGGTCACCAAGAATGACGACGGCAAGGGTTGCTGCGAGCTTATCGGCGAGCCGATCACCGACAAAAAGTTTGTTGGCGACGGCGTCGGCATTGCTGTCCGGCAGGAGGACAACGAAATGCGCGAGAGGCTGAACAAGGCGCTCGATGAGATCCGCGCCGACGGGACCTACAAGAAGATCAACGACAAGTATTTCACCATCGACGTCTACACGATGAAGTGACGGCGCATGCCTCTCATCCGGCCTGCCGGCAGGCCGGATGAGAGGCAGAATCTATTTTTTTCCCGAAAACGCGAACACATCGACCGGCTCATCAAGCCCCCGCAAGGCATAGGAACCCAGATTTTCCATCTGCCCTGCACAACCTGCCTTTTCGACGAAGGCTCTTGAGAGCAGAACCGGGCGCTTCAGCTCCTTCGTAAGGGTTTCGAGACGCGAGGCGATGTTGACCGCCGGTCCGATCACCGTGAAATCGAGACGCCGGCGCGAACCGATATTGCCATACATCACATCGCCGACATGGACGCCGATGCCATAGCCGAGCGGATCATGGCCCTTGCGCAGGTTCTCCTCGTTGAGAACGGCAAGAGCGGCCTGCGCCTCGCCGATGGCCCCGAGAAGCTGACTGCAGGCACAGGGATTGCTGAGCGGAAAGATCGCCAGCAGCCCGTCGCCCATGAATTTCAGGATCTCCCCGCCGTGCCGCTCGATCGGTTCCGACATGGCATCGAAATACCCGTTGAGGAGTTCGATGACGTCGTCCCGGGGCCAGAGGTCCGACAGCTTCGTGAAGTCGCGCAGGTCGCAAATGAGGATTGCCGCACCCACCGTCACGCCGCTGCCGCGCGTCGTCGCTCCGGCAAGTATCTGCTCGCTCGCATGCGGCCCGACATAGGTTTCGAGAAGCGTGCGGGCGAAGCGGTTTTTCAGCCGGATCTCGCTGACAAGCGCCAGGGCCGGCAGAATATCCTTCAGGAAGGCGAGGTCCTCGGGCCTGAATCCGCCCGGCCTGTCGCTCGCAAAGGTGACCGCGTGCCGCTTGCCGAGCGTATGGAGTAGGGGCCAGATGATGTACTCGGTCAGTCCCTCCGCTCGCAGTTCATTATAGAGCGGGTAATCCGGACCCGCAGACGTCGGGTCGTCAAGGCGCCGCCGCACTTCCTCCGCCCCCTCGTTGAAATCGCGCAAGGGGCTGCTCAGATATTCGGCGGTGTCCTCGACGCCGTAGGCATAGGTATCGAGCTCCGCCTCCGCCAGACCCTTTCGCCACAGAATACGTGCACCGATCCACTGCGGGTGGTGAATTCTGAAATGCAGGGTGGCGCGGGCGACGGGCACGCCCGCCTCCACCAGCCTGTCGCACATCTCCACGAAGATGTTGTCGATGAAGCGTTCGCCGCGCGTCTCGATGACGAGCCAGTCGATGATCCGGCGCCGCCGCGCCGGCCATGTCCCCTCGCTTTCGCCGGGCAAAGGCGGGTGTGGCTGTGTCGGAGACTGAACTGCGACGTTCGCCTCGCTCGGATTCGTGGTGGCCATTTCAAAACCCCAGGGACTGCTGCGCGGGCTCCGGCGGAGCGACCTTGACGCCTTCCATTTCGAGCATTCCGAGCTTCGTGGAAGAACCGCCCGGCGCCGAGAAGCCGCCGATCTTGCCGCCGGCTGCGAGAACCCGATGGCACGGGATGATCAGTGCCACGGGATTCTTCGCCATCGCCTGGCCGACATCCCTGGCCGCCTCAGGGCCTGCGCCGAGCTCCTTCGCAAGCGCGCCGTAGGTCGTCGTGCTGCCCCACGGGATCTTTCGCGCGGCCTGGTAGATCTTCTCGAAAAAGGCGCCCTGTCCCTGCAGATCGAGATCGAAGCGGGAAAAATCCGTCTCCCTTCCCTCGAAATAGTCCTTCACCGCCGCGACCGCTTCGGCAACCCGCGGCGGCGGCTCGTGCGGCGCTCCGTCCGGCAAACGCCGCAGAAGCAGTCGCTCGGTGGATTCGGCGCTTCGCGTCGGCAGCTGGAAGCGCGTGATGCCGGTATCGCTCCAGGCGATGCCGCAGAAACCGCGTGCGGTTTCGAAAATATGGTAATGGTTCATGAGTTCGCTCTCCTCCAGCACCGCATGCCCGACTGAGGCACGCCGCGTTGCTGTAGCGCTTCGAATTCCTTCATGGAGAATCGTGCGCCCGGGTCTTCAATTCAACCCGTTTTCCCTAGGGGGGACCTAAAAAAGACGATCTGATTTTCGTCATTCATGCCTTGGCGCTCGCCGGATCTCTTGCGAGGATGCGGATAACTCGAACTGACCGGTGCATCGCTTGACCTCAGATGTCGACTTCTTCGCGCGCAGCGCCGTCCAGGTGGCGGCTGATCTGATCGGCGCCGATTTCACCGTTTCCGGTGTCGGCGGCACGATAGTCGAGACGGAGGCCTACCTGCCTGACGACGCGGCGTCGCACAGTTTTGCGGGCACCACGGCGCGCAATCGCGCCATGTTCGGTCCGCCGGCGCATGCCTACATCTATCTCTCCTACGGCCTGCACTGGTGCCTGAATTTCGTCTGCCTGCCAGGCAGCGCCGTACTGATCCGCGCGATCGAACCGAAATGGGGCATAGACACGATGCGGGCGAGACGTGGCGTCCGTGAAGAGAGGCTATTGTGTTCCGGACCGGGACGTGTCGGACAGGCGCTGGCGATCAGCCGGGAGCTGGACGGATTGCCGCTCGGAGAGGATCCGTTCCGCCTCACCCTGCCCTCCACGAAACCGCCGCTCGCCGCCGGCATCCGCGTCGGCATAACCAAGGCGGTAGAACAGCCCTGGCGGTTCGGGCTGGCCGGCTCATCCTTTGTGAGCCGCAAGTTCTGATGCAGCTTCGCCGGTCGGGTGAAGCCGCTCTTCGGTTCCGTTCAAGTTGACACGGAGACCCGCTCCTGTCCTGAAGCTACACCCCGCGCGTCTGATCGGACGCGCAAATATCGCTGTAGCACTTTGATCTTCTGCATGTCGTTGTCCTTCGATCGGGTAGAATTAAAGGACAAATGCATCGATGGTTCGATCAGAGGTGATCGTAAGTGGATGAGTTGATGACATCACGATGGGCCTGGTTGTTTTCGCAGATCACGCGGCGAATCTGGTTTCGAGCCACGCTTTTCTCTATTCTTGCGATTGTAACCGCACTCATCGCAATTTTCCTTGGCCCTTTCATTCCGAGAGACCTTCCGAACCGGATAGGAGCGGACGCAGTCGACAACGTCCTGGGGATCATCGCTTCCAGCATGCTGACGGTCTCGACGTTTTCGCTGAGCACGATGGTATCAGCCTACTCGGCGGCGACAAGCAGCGTTACCCCACGTGCAACGAAGCTCCTCATGGAAGACAGCACGACACAGAACGTGCTTGCGACCTTCATAGGCTCGTTTCTGTTCAGCCTCGTCGGCATCATCGCTCTCAGCACCGGCGCCTACGGCGACCAGGGCCGCCTCGTTTTATTCGTGGTGACGATCGGCGTCATCGTCCTGACGCTGCTGCGGTGGATCGATCATCTCTCCAGTCTCGGGCGCGTTACCGAAACGACGGAACAGGTCGAGGCGGTCACTATCGAGGCAATGCGATCGCGACGCTTACCCTACCTAGGCGGAAACCGGTTGGCTGATGCCGTACACATCCCCCACATCCGCCACGCCGGTCTTTATCGACAGGATCGGCTACATCCAGCATCTCGACGTAAGCAAGCTTTCCGCGATCGCCAACGATCTGAAGATGCGCATATTCGTCCGATTGATACCTGGCCAGCTTGTCGATCCAAACCGCCCCGTCGCTTCCGTCGATTGCACACAGGACGAGCAGGTCCTTGCCGAGATCGCCAGGTGCTTCTCGGTGGGAGACACGCGTTCGTTCGATCAGGATCCGAGGTTCGGGGCGGCGGTGCTGGCTGAAGTGGCGTCACGCGCCCTGTCGCCGGCCATCATCGACCCCGGGACCGCCATCGACGTCATCAGCCGTGCGTTGCGCGTGCTTGCCGTCTGGACCGAGCCCGTGGAGAAGGCATTGCAGGACGAGGTGCTGTATCCAAACATCCACGTGCCGGCAATCGAGCTCGACGAAGTTTTCGATGATCTGTTCACACCGATCGCGCGGGACGGCGCGGCTATCCTCGAAGTCGGAGTCCGACTCCAGAAGGCCTTCGGCACACTCGCGAAGTTCAACCAGGACCGGTTTCGCGATGCAGCCATGCGGCATTCGAAAGAAGCGCTCGAGCGAGCGGAAGCGGTACTTGGCATTGCCAGCGATCTGCAGAGGCTGAGGCGGGAGGCGGAAAAGGTCGGTAATGAGTGACATCTACCGATATCCCAGAACAAGCTATGGCCGATTGGAGAAGTACCGCTAGACGAATTCTGGAAAAAGCGCTCGCAGTTTTCCGCCCGCATCCCGCTCGAATTCTCTAGGATCGTGGATACCAGTCGTTCAACACCAAACATGCATCACAGGAGGCGATTAGATGTCGAAATCGAACATAGGCTTCATCGGGCTCGGATTGATGGGCCAGGGCATGGCGGCAAATATCCTGAAAAAGGGTTGGCCGCTCCAGGTGATGGCGCATCGCAACCGGGCTCCGGTGGAGACGCTCGTGGCCGAGGGCGCACGCGAAGCCAAGACGCCGCGCGAGATGGCGGAGCAATGCGACGTCATCGTCCTCTGTGTTACCGGCTCGCCGGAAGTCCTTTCGGTCATCGGCGGCCCGGAAGGCATCGCGAGCGCGGGCAGGCGGGTCATCATCGTCGACTGTTCCACATCCGATCCCTCCGTCACGACGAAGCTTGCAGCCGATCTCGCGGGAAGCGGCCTTACGCTTATCGATGCGCCGCTCAGCCGTACGCCGGCCGATGCCGCCGCCGGCACGCTCGATGTCATGGTCGGCGGCTCGGAGGCAGACGTGCAGCGCGTCTGGCCGGTACTCGAATGTTTCGCCGGTCGGATCATCCACACGGGTCCGACCGGCTCCGGTCACACGATGAAGCTGCTCAACAACTTCCTGTCGATGGGCTACGCGGCCCTCTATTCCGAAGCGCTGATGCTCGGACGCAAGGCCGGACTGACGCCCGAGGTCTTCGACAGCGTCATTCGCGGCGGCCGGATGGATTGCCCTTTCTATCAGACCTTCTTCCGCTGGGTCCTGGAACGCGACCCGAATGCCCACAAATTCGCGATCCGCAACGGCTTCAAGGACATGAGCTATCTTGCCGGCTACGCCATTGCCGCCGGCGTCGCCAATCCCGTCGGGGCAGCCGTCCGGAACTCATTTGCACAGGCGGTCGGCGCGGGCCGCGGCGAGGACTACGTGCCTATGCTGTCGGATTTCATCGCCGAGGCGAACGGTCTCGAGTGAAAGCGACGGCGAGCGCCTTTGTCGGGCGGTCTGACAGAATTCCATCAGCGGTGAAATGCAATCTTGCAGGAATGCAACGTTGCCGCTGGTCTGCGGCTTTGACTGAGTCTCGCGGAATGGTGAATGTGACTGCGGCCGTAAATGGAACAAACGTTCCGGCATCACCGCATCTCAGCACCATTCCCCTTAGGAGACATCCGACATGACCGCCCTCACCTTCGCCCTCAACCATATGGCTGCGCCCGGCCTCCCGGTCGACGCGTTCTTCTCGCTTGCGAAGTCGCTCGGCATCTCCATGGTCGAAATCCGCAACGACCTCGCCGGCAACGCCATTGCCGACGGGACGCCTCCGGAGGAGGTGAGAGCCATTGCGGAGAAGCACGGGCTGACGATCGCCTCGATCAACGCCTTGCAGCGCTTCAACGAATGGGACGAGCAAAGGGCAGACGAAGCGCGCGAGCTCATCGCCTATGCACGCGATTGCGGCGCGAAGACCCTGGTGCTGGTGCCAGTCAATGACGGCAGCGGCAAGGAGGACGGCGTGCGGCAAAGCAATCTTCGGCAGGCGCTCGGCGCGCTGAAGCCGATGCTCGACGCCGCCGGCATCACCGGTCTCCTGGAGCCGCTCGGCTTCGAGATCTGCTCGCTGCGCTCGAAGGCGGAGGCCGCCGAAGCGATCCGGGCAGTCTCCGGTGAACGGAGCTTCCTCCTGGTGCACGACACATTCCACCATCACCTTGCTGGCGAAGACCAGTTTTTTCCGGATCTCACCGGCCTCGTGCATATCTCCGGCGTCATCGACGCAAACCTGGCCGTCTCGGACATGCGCGATCCGCATCGCGTTCTCGTCGACGCCGCCGACAGGCTGGACAATCAAGGCCAGATTCGCCGGCTGCAGGATCAAGGCTATGTTGGCCCCTTCTCATTCGAGCCCTTTGCCCCTTCCGTACACGAACTTGCCGACCCCGCGGACGCCCTGCGCGAGAGCATGGACTACCTCCGGTCACGGAGCTGATCGCCACCGGCAGTGGAAAGAGCGGGAATCCAAACCGGCGCGCCCAAGCGCTCTTGACGGCGCCCGGATAAAATGGAATACATATTCCGTAATATCGAAACTCTGGTTTGTTTGTTCCGTTTTGACCGCAAGCGCAGCGGGAGTGCCGCTTCCGGTCGAAGACTGGACGCGATCTCGGGAAGAAGATCGCGTTCCCGGCTGAAGAAGGTGTGGCCGGCACCAAGTGGAGGAGAAGAACAATGAAGAAATTTTTCCTGGGCACTGCGATGGCCGTCCTGATGTCGACGGCCGCGCATGCGGAGACCATCGGCGTGTCGATGGCGCTCTTTGACGACAACTTCCTGACGGTGCTGCGCAGCGGCATGCAGGACTATGCCAAGACGCTCGACGGCGTCGAGCTGCAGGTCGAAGACGCGCAGAACGACGTCGCGAAACAGCAGAGCCAGATCCAGAACTTCATCGCCGCCGGCGTCGACGCCATAATCGTCAACCCGGTCGACACCGATGCGACCGCCGCCATGTCGAAGATCGCTGCGGATGCCGGCATTCCGCTAGTCTATGTCAACCGCGAGCCCGTGAACGTCGATACGCTTCCGGACAAGCAGGCCTTCGTGGCGTCGAACGAACAGGAATCCGGCACGCTGCAGACCAAGGAAATCTGTAAGATGCTGGGCGGCAAGGGCAAGGCCGTTGTCATGATGGGCGAACTCTCCAATCAGGCTGCCCGCATGCGCACCAAGGACATCCACGACGTGATCGCGACCGACGAATGCAAGGGCATCGAGATCGTCGAGGAGCAGACCGCGAACTGGTCGCGCACCCAGGGCTCGGATCTCATGACTAACTGGCTCTCCGCCGGCCTCGAATTCGACGCCGTCATCTCCAACAACGACGAAATGGCGATCGGCGCAATCCAGGCGCTGAAGGCGGCCGGGCGCTCGATGGACTCCGTCGTCATCGGCGGCATCGACGCGACACAGGATGCGCTGGCGGCCATGGCGGCCGGCGATCTCGACGTGACGGTGTTCCAGAATGCCGCCGGTCAGGGCAAGGGCTCGGTCGATGCCGCCCTGAAGCTCGCCAAGGGCGAGCCGGTCGAAAAGAAGGTCTACATTCCCTTCGAGCTCGTCACGAAGGAGAACCTGGAGCAATATCAGGCGAAGAACTGATCTTCGCTGCCCCGGGGGCGCGGCAAAGCCGCATCCCCGTTTACAGAGAGTCATGGGGCGCGGTAATGCCGCGCTCCCTTTGAGCGCCGCGCGTCTTATCGGCCGAGCCTGCAAGGCCGAAAGGGGAGGCATGTTCCGCACGCCGCGTGGACATTCCGGTTGAACCGGAACATGGGAGGCAACGAGAATGACACTCAGTCCCACGACAATGGCAGCCGTGCGCGCCAGCGGCGCCGTTCCGAAATCCGAATACCTTCTGACTGCGGAGGGCGTTCGCAAGGAGTTTCCGGGTGTCGTTGCGCTCGACGACGTGGAGTTCAAGCTGAAGCGCGGCACCGTGCATGCGCTCATGGGCGAGAACGGAGCCGGCAAGTCGACCTTGATGAAGATCCTCGCCGGGATCTATCATCCCGACCAGGGCGAGGTGAAGCTCAGGGGCGCCGGAATCCGGCTGAAGTCTCCGCTCGACGCGCTCGAGAACGGCATCGCCATGATCCATCAGGAACTGAACCTGATGCCCTTCATGACCGTCGCCGAGAACATCTGGATCCGCCGGGAACCCAAGAACCGTTTCGGTTTCGTCGATCATGGCGAAATGCGCCGCATGACGGCAAAGCTTTTCGAGCGGCTCAAGATCGATCTCGATCCGGAGATCGAGGTCCGTCACCTCTCGGTCGCCAACCGCCAGATGGTCGAGATCGCCAAGGCGGTCTCCTACGAATCCGACGTACTGATCATGGACGAGCCAACCTCGGCGCTCACCGAGCGCGAGGTCGCGCATCTTTTCGAGATCATCCGTGACCTGCGCTCGCAGGGTATCGGCATCGTCTACATCACCCACAAGATGAACGAGCTGTTCGAGATCGCCGACGAGTTCTCGGTATTCCGCGACGGCAAATATATCGGCACCCACCTCTCGAACGAGGTCACCCGCGACGACATCATCCGCATGATGGTCGGACGTGAAATCACCCAGATGTTCCCGAAGGAGGAGGTGCCGATCGGCGACGTGGTGCTGTCGGTGAAGAACCTGACGCTGAACGGCGTCTTCCGCGACGTCTCCTTCGATGTGCGCGCCGGCGAGATCCTCGGCGTTGCCGGCCTCGTCGGGTCCGGCCGCTCCAATGTCGCCGAAACGCTCTTCGGGGTCACCCCGGCGAGTTCGGGCACCATCGCGATCGACGGCAAAGAGGTCGTGATCGACAGCGCCAACAAGGCGATCCGCCACCGGATGGCGTTTCTTACCGAGGATCGCAAGGACACCGGCTGTCTGCTCATCCTCGACATTCTCGAAAACATGCAGATCGCCGTGCTGCAGGACAAATTCGTCAAGCGCGGCTTCGTCAGCGAGAGGGAGGTCACCGCCGCCTGCGAGGAGATGAGCCGCAAGCTTCGGGTCAAGACGCCGAACCTGCAGGAGCGCGTCGAGAACCTCTCGGGCGGCAACCAGCAGAAGGTGCTGATCGGCCGCTGGCTGCTCACCAATCCGCGCATCCTGATTCTCGACGAGCCGACGCGCGGCATCGATGTCGGTGCCAAGGCCGAAATCCACCGTCTGGTGACCGAACTCGCCCGCAACGGTGTCGCGGTCATCATGATCTCGTCGGAAATGCCCGAAGTGCTCGGCATGAGCGACCGGATCATGGTGATGCACGAGGGCCGGGTCACCGGCATTCTCGACAGGGCGGAAGCTACCCAAATCAAGGTCATGGAGCTTGCGGCGCGATAGGGCGGGATGAGGAAAAGTGTAAGGTTTTCCGCCCGCATTCCGCTCTGACCTTTGGAAACGATCAAGGCGAACTGCCGACCGCAGGGAGGAAAGAAGATGAATACCAATGTCGCAGCACAGGGCACGGGCTCGTCCCTCGCCCGCTCGAGACGGCGCGTGCCGCCCGAGCTCAACATCTTTCTGGTGCTGATCGGTATCGCGCTCGTCTACGAGGTTCTCGGCTGGCTCTTCGTCGGGCAGAGCTTCCTGATGAATTCGCAGCGCCTGACGATCATGATCCTGCAGGTGTCGGTGATCGGCATCATCGCCGTCGGCGTCACGCAGGTGATCATCACGGGCGGCATCGACCTATCGTCAGGCTCGGTCGTCGGCATGACCGCGATGATCTCGGCTAGCGTCGCGCAGGCCTCCACCTGGCCGCGGGCGCTCTATCCGTCACTGACCGACCTTCCGGCCATCGTACCGATCGGCCTTGGTGTCGGGATCGGTCTGCTCGCCGGCTTCATCAACGGCCAGCTCATCGCCAGGACCAAGATCCCGCCCTTCATCGCCACGCTCGGCATGATGGTGTCGGCCCGCGGTGTCTCCAAGTGGTACACGAAGGGCCAGCCGGTCTCGGGTCTCACCGAGCAGTTCAACTTCATCGGCACGGGCATCTGGCCGGTGATCGTCTTCCTCGTCGTTGCGCTGATATTCCACATCGCGCTGCGCTACACCCGCTACGGCAAGTTCACCTACGCGATCGGCGCCAATGTCCAGGCCGCGCGCGTCTCCGGCATCAATGTCGAAGCCCATCTGGTGAAGGTCTATGCGATCGCCGGCATGCTTGCGGGCCTCGCAGGCGTGGTCACCGCCGCCCGCGCCCAGACGGCACAGGCCGGCATGGGCGTCATGTACGAGCTCGACGCGATCGCCGCGACCGTCATCGGCGGCACGTCGCTCACCGGCGGCGTCGGCCGCGTCACCGGCACGGTGATCGGCACGGTGATCCTCGGCGTGATGACGTCAGGCTTCACCTTCCTCCGGGTGGACGCCTACTACCAGGAGATCGTCAAGGGCATCATCATCGTCGCTGCCGTGGTCGTCGACGTCTATCGCCAGAAAGGCCGGAAAAAGACGTAAACATACTGCTCCTCCAAGCAAAATTATCGGCCGGGATGAAGGAATTCATCCCGGCTTTTTTCTTTCCTCGCCAACGCTTTGAGCCGCGATATTCTCGCGAAGGACATATGCTCGTCTTGCAACGCAGCCCCTTCGACTCCGGGCTGGCTCGTAGGTCGCCGACAGACTATGTGGCAGTATGCAAAACTATCGGAGAATTACCATGTCGTCGCAGCGTCAGCTTGCGAAGCACAGCCGGCCCCGGTTCATGTTCCAGCTCTGGAACGCGATGCTCCGGGTCCAGACCCGCGAAGCGGCCTCCTTTTTCAGTTCCCGCGCGCGGTAGTCCAAAGCCGCAGACATAACGCCTCGGGCGGCCCTTCATCCGCCGGCAGTTGGGCTATCGCCCCATCCACCGCGCAGACGGTAACGACACGGAATTGCGCACCACCAGATCGGGCCTGAGGAAAATCTCGGTCTCGGCGGGGCGGCGGTCGGAGAGAAGCTCCAAGAGAAGCGCCATGGCGTGTTTGCCGATCAGCGTGCGCGGCTGACGGATCGTGGTCAAAGCCGGCGTCATGAATGTAGCCTGCGGCACGTCGTCGAAGCCTGTCACCGAGAAATCGCGGGGTATGTCATAGCCACGTGCCTTCAGCCCGATCATCACTCCGAGTGCCGTCTGATCGTTGACGCACATGAATGCCGTCGGCAGCGTGTCGCGAACGAAGAGCCGCTCGACGGCAGCCCTGCCGCTCTCGAGCGTGCCATCGCCCTCCTGGACGAGCCGAAGTTCCGCCGGCACCCCCGCCGCATCGAGGCCCGCATCATAGCCGGCGCGGCGCCGCTTATAGGCAAGACGGGTTCGCGAATCGCCGATGAAAGCGATCTTGCGATGGCCTTCGGCGATGAGGAGGTCGACCACCTTGCGGGCGCCCTCGACATCGTCGACACCCACATAGGGTATGCCGCCGTTGAAGACGGGCTCGAAGATGCCGACGCTCGGCGGCAGCCGCGCCGCTATCGTCTCGTGGCCGAAGGGCAGGATGCCGGTAAAGAGGATCAGACCCGCCGCCTGGTTGGAGTTGAGAAACTTCAGATACTCGACCGCGCGCTGGGCGTCGTTCTGGGTATGGCCGATCAGCACGCCGTAGCCGTGCGACCGTGCCTCGTTTTCGAGGCCGACCAGAATACTCGAAAAGTTCGGATCGCCGATATCCGGAGCGACGACCAGGATCATGTTCGAGCGGCCGAGGCGCAGGCTGCGAGCCATGGCATTGGTGGTGTAACCGGTGATCGCGATCGCCTGGTTGACCTTCAGCCGAGTGGATTTCGCAACCTTCTCCGGGTTGTGGATTGCCCGCGATACCGTCGCGATCGAAACTTCAGCGATCCTGGCGACGTCTTCGATGGTTGCGGTCGTGGAATCCGACACTGCGCTCTGCCTTGCGTCTCCCTACTGCATGTCTCCCTAAATCCCGATTCAAGGATAAAACAAGCAGCCAATTCAATCTGCTGCGGCCTTTGCGTGTCCGATAAGAACGCGCGGCGCTGTACACGGCGGGACACTACACACACCGCGGGCAACGTCAAAGGCGGCCGGGCAAATTCCTGTGCATGCCGTTATGTAAACCTTTACATCGGGAGTGTAAAGGTTTACATGGCGATTATGGGCGGTCGGGAGCCGCAAGGGGGGAATCGATGAATCCGGAGACGGTCGACGCCGCGCGCGTCGTGCTGGAGGCACGGCGGATCAGCAAGTCGTTCAGCGGCGTGCAGGTACTCTTCAGTGTCAATTTCGAGCTTCGCGTCGGCGAAATCCACGCCCTGATGGGCGAGAACGGCGCCGGCAAGTCGACGCTCGTCAAGATCCTCTCAGGCTTCGAGCAGCCGTCCTCGGGCGAGGTCCTGCTCGACGGTCAGCCGATAACGCTTCCTGCTAACGGCGCGGCCGAAGCGCTGGGCATCGTCATCATCCACCAGGAATTCAATCTTGCCGAACATCTGACTGTCGCCGAAAGCCTGTTTCTCGGTCGCGAGGTGACGCGTTTCGGCGTGCTCGACCGCAAGTATATGCGCGCGGAGACGCGCCGGGTTCTCGATCTGCTTGGCTGTCATGTGGACGCGAACGCGCTGATCGGCAGTCTTTCCATCGCCGAAAAGCAGATGGTCGAGATCGCCAAGGCTATCAGCCGCGACGCGCGGATCGTCTTCATGGACGAGCCCACTGCCGTTCTATCCCGCGAGGAGACCAACTTCCTTTTCCGGCAGGTGCGCAAGCTGCGCGACCGGGGCACGAGCTTCGTCTTCGTGTCGCACAAGCTCGACGAAGTCATCGAACTGACCGACCGCGTGACGGTGCTGCGCGACGGGCAGTGGGTGAAGACTGCCGCGACCTCGATGCTCGACGGCGAGGCGATCGCGCAGCTCATGGTCGGCCGGGAAATGTCGAGCCTCTTTCCCGCCAAGAAAGAGCCGAACGTCGACGAAGAGGTCGTGCTGCGTGTCGACGCCGTCTCGACCGACTATGTCAAGGACGCCCGCTTCGAGGTGCGCAAAGGCGAAATCCTCGGCTTTTCGGGCATGATCGGCTCCGGCCGCACCGAACTCATGGAGGCGGTCGCCGGCCTCAGGCCCCGCCTGTCGGGCGAGGTGACGATCCGTGGAGAGACCGTGCCCTCCGGCGACGTGCACGCGGCCAACCGGCGCGGTCTTGCCTACATGACCAAGGACCGCAAGGCGAAGGGCCTGCTGCTCAATTCCGGCATGACGGCCAACCTGACCTTGCAGTCGCTCGGCCGGCATGCCCGCATCGGCTATCTCAGCCCGGCGAGCGAGGCGGCTGCGCTCGAAAGAGCCCGCCGCCGCTTCGACATCCGCGTGCGCGATGGCAACGTCGTCGCCAGGCGTATGTCCGGCGGCAACCAGCAGAAGCTGCTGCTCGCCAAGGTGATGGAAACGGAACCGGACATCATCATCATCGACGAGCCGACACGCGGCATCGATGTCGGCACCAAGCAGCAGATCTATCATTTCATCTCGGCGCTCGCGCGCGACGGCCGCTCGATCATCGTCGTCTCTTCCGAAATGCCTGAGGTCATCGGACTTTGCACAAGGGTCGCGGTGATGCGCGAGGGACGCATCGTCGGCATGCTCGAAGGAGACGAGATCTCCGAGCAGGAGATCATGCGCTACGCAGCCGGGCTGAAGAAAATGGCTGCGGCCTGACCGGCTTGGACGCGCGGCGAAGGCAGGCACAGGAAAAGGAATCCCCCGGGCTCCGGGGCGGGAGGTTGATCTGGACATGAGCGTGAACGAGGAAAGCATCCAAAGCACAACACACCGCCGGACCTGGCGGGACGTCGACCTCAGGGCCGTGGCGCCGTTTGCCGCGCTTGCACTGCTGTTGATCGTCGGTGCCATGGTCAACCCCAATTTCATCAGTCTCAACAACCTCGCCAACGTCGCCACCCGCAGCGCCTTCATCGCCATCATCGCGGTGGGCGCCACCTTCGTCATTTCCGCAGGCGACCTCGACCTTTCCGTCGGCTCGATGGTCGCCTTCGTCGCAAGCCTGATGATCCTGTTCATGAATTCCGGCGTGATCGCCGATCCGGCACTGATGCTCACGGCCGCGGTGCTTTTTGCGGTCGTCGCCGGTAGCGTCTGCGGGCTCGCCAACGGGCTGATCACCACGGTCGGCAGAATCGAGCCCTTCATCGCAACGCTCGGCACGATGGGCATCTATCGCGGCCTTACCACCTGGCTGTCGCAAGGCGGCGCGATCACCCTGCGCGAGCCGGAGATACAGGAGCTCTATCGCCCGGCCTATTTCGGCAGCGTTCTCGGCATGCCGGTGCCGATCGCGATCATCCTCGCGGTCACCGCCGTCGCCGCCTTCATCCTTTATCGCACGCGTTACGGCCGGCACGTGGTCGCGGTCGGCTCCAACAGCGACGTGGCCCGCTATTCCGGCATCGCCGTCAACCGCGTGCGCACCATCGCCTTCGTCATCCAGGGACTCTGCGTCGCCGTCGCTGTGCTGCTCTACGTGCCGCGCCTCGGCTCCACCTCGGCCACGACCGGCATCCTCTGGGAACTGCAGGCCATCACCGCCGTAGTCGTCGGCGGAACCGCGCTCAAGGGCGGCGCCGGCCGTGTCTGGGGCACGATCTGCGGTGCCTTCATTCTCGAATTGGTCGGAAACATCATGCTCCTGTCGAACTTCATCAGCGAATACCTGATCGGCGCGATGCAGGGTGCGATCATCATCATCGCGATGCTCGTCCAGCGCTCGCTGGTACGCAAATCGTGACGAGGCCGGATCCAGGGCGAACCGGCCACATCAACCAAGACCTAGAATCATTGGGAGGAAGAAGCATGCGAAAGGGATTAATGGGTATTGCCGCCGTCGCGATGATGGCACTGACGGGTGCAGCCCATGCACAAGACAAGAACGTCACGATCGGCGTGTCGATTCCGGCGGCCGACCATGGCTGGACCGCTGGTGTCGTGTTCCATGCCGAGCGCGTTGCCAAGCTGCTCATGGAACAGCATCCGGGCCTCAACGTCATCGTCAAGACCTCGCCGGATCCGGCGAGCCAGGCCAACGCCGTGCAGGACCTCGAAACGCAGGGGATCGACGCCCTCGTGATCCTGCCGACCGACCCCGATCCGCTGGTCAACGCCATTAAGGAAGTCAAGGGCAAGGGCACCTTCGTGGCGCTGGTGGACCGCGCGCCCTCGACCAACGACAACAGCGTGCGTGACCTCTATGTCGCCGGTAACAACCCGGCACTCGGCCAGGTCGCCGGCGAATACATCAAGGTCACCACTCCGGAAGCCAAGGTGGTCGTTATTCGCGGCCTGCCGATCCCGATCGACCAGCAGCGTCAGGACGGCTTCGACAAGGGCATCGCCGGCTCCAAGGTCGAGATCCTGGACCGCCAATACGGCAACTGGAACCGCGACGACGCCTTCAAGGTCATGCAGGACTACCTGACCAAGTATCCGGAGATCGACGTCGTTTGGTGCCAGGATGACGACATGGCCGTCGGCGTGCTGCAGGCGATCGACCAGGCCAAGCGCACCGACATCCAGTATGTGGTCGCCGGAGCCGGTTCGAAGGACATGATCAAGAGGGTCATGGACGGCGACAAGATGATCCCGGTCGACGTGCTCTACCCGCCGGCAATGGTCGGCACCGCGCTCGAAATGACTGTTGCCAACTTCTACGGCCAGGTCCCGGTTCGCGGCACCTACACGATCGATGCGACGCTGGTGACCAAGGAAAACGCCAAGGACTTCTATTTCCCCGATTCGCCGTTCTGATCGGACGCCGGAGCCAGTGAAGATACGGCCTGCCTGAGGCTTTCCTTGGGCGGGCCGTTTGGTTTAGCGTGCAACGCAAGGGGCCACCCCCGCCGCCGACCCCGATAGGCCGCGCCACCGCTCACCCCGCCGGAAACACCGCCACCACCTTTAACCCCCGACCGCCGTCACCCTCCTCCAGCCGCATGGTCCCGCCGTAAAGCGCGGCGATTTCCTCGACGATCGGTAGGCCGAGTCCGGTACCGGGGGCTTCCTCGCCGCCGCGCCGGAAACGCTTGAGCGCCGCCTCGCGCTGCTCCGGCGGAATGCCCGGGCCGTTATCCTCCACTTCCAGCAGGACCGAGTGGTCCCGGCTCTCGACGCGCACGGTCACCTCCGCCCCGCGGCCGGCATAAAGCAACGCATTGCCGATCAGGTTCTTCAGGAGTTCGCCGACAAGCAGAGGCTCGGCGCGGATCCAGTGCTCGCCCTCGCCGGCAAAGCCCAGATCGATGCCGGCTTCGCCCGCCGCCGGCACGTGTTCCGCCGTGACGGCGCGGGCAAGCCCGACGAGCTCGACCCGCTCCAATCCCCGCGGCTCGTCTCGGCCCGCGGCATCGATCTTCGCCATCAGCAGCAGTTGCGCGAGAATGCGCTCGGCATTGGCGACGGCTTCGTCCGCCTTCATCGCCGCCGCCCGGGTTTCCTCGATCGTCGTCGCCCGCTGCGCAAGTGCAAGCTGCGTGCGGATGATCGCGAGCGGAGTCCTGAGCTGATGGCTGGCATTGCCGGTGAAGTGCCGCAGCGCATCGAGGGCCGATTGCAGGCGGACCATGAAGGAGTTCACGGTATCGACGAGCCCCTGGACTTCGTTCGGCACCTGCTCGCGGATCGGATGCAGATCGTCCGGACTGCGCTCGGCGATCGCGTCGCCAAGCCGATAGAGCGGCCTCAAGGAAAAGGTGACGGCGACCCAGACGATCATCGCCGCCCCGGCGATCATCAGCCCAAGGCGCAGGGCCGAGCGGATGATGATGGTCTGCGCAAGCTGGCGCCGGGCGATCGTCGTCTCGGCGACGGTGACGACGAAGGGAACGGAATTGACCCCGGTCGAGGCGGAGCGTCTTAGTGCTGCGACGCGGATAGGCTCGCCGCGAAAGACGGCGTCTGCGAAGCTCGTCGATTGACCGGTGCTTTCGGAAAGCGAAGGCAGGGCCTGATAACCGGTGATGAACTCGCCGGGCGGGCCGTCCACCCGGTAAAAGACCCGGTCCTGCGCCGCCGATGTCAGCATCTCGAGCGCGACATAGGGGATATCGACCTGCAACGAGCCGTCTTCGGCGACGACCACGCGCTCGGCGATCGCCAGCGCCGATCCGGCAAGCACCCGGTCCGAGACGGCATTTGCCGTCTTGACGGCTTCCCGGTAGGTATCCGCCAGTGCGACGACGCCGATCACCGCTGTCGAGATCAGGAGCCAGCCGAGCAGCCTGCGCCGCAGCGAATAGATGACCTTTCTCATTCCGGGGGCGGCCTTCATTCGGGGGCGGCTTTCATTCGGGATCGGCCGTCTTGTCGAGATAATAGCCGATGCCGCGGGCGGTACGGACGGTCAGCCCGAAGGGCGCCAGCCGCTTGCGCAGCCGGCTCACATATTGCTCGATCGCATTGGGGCTCAGATCGTCGTCCAGGCCCGTCAGCGATTGCACGATCGCGTCCTTGGCGACGACCTTTCCGGCGCGCATGAACAAAAGCTCGAGAAGACCGAGCTCGCGCGCCGGAATTTCGATCGGCATGCCTGCCGAGGAGAAGCTCCGCGAGGTGAGATCGAGCGAGACATTGCCATAGCTGACGACGGAGGCCCGCAACCCCGCCTGCCGGCGCAACAGGACCCGCACGCGCGCCTCGAACTCGCCGATATCGAATGGCTTGATCAGGTAATCGTCGGCGCCGAGGTCGAGTCCCTTGACCCTCTCCTCGGGCGTGCCGCGCGCCGTCAGGATGAGAACCGCCGCGCGGTTCTGCCGTGCCCGCATGGCACGCAGCACGTCCAGTCCATCCATCTCCGGCAGGTTCAAATCGAGGATCACCAGATCGAAGCTTTCGGCCGCCGCAACCGCATGCGCGGACGCGCCGTCGCTCACGACGTCGACGGCATAGCCGCTGCCCCGCAGAAGCGTCGAAAGACCCTCCGCCAGGGCCCGATTGTCCTCAACAAGCAAGATACGCAATATCGCCTCTCCCCGGGATCACTCTATCGGTCGCGAGCTTGCTTGTGAACGGCAGCGCTCTCAGGCATTGTGAATTCATGCGGTTCTTGATTTCTCTCGGTTTTTTGATCCTGTCGGCCGCGCTCGCCGAGGCCGCGCCGACGTTCTTCCCGGCGCTCTCCGGTGACGGCGCCGCACCGGTCCTGACCGTCTATTCCTCGCTCGACGAACCCTTGGCGAGACCGATGATCGACGGCTTCCAGAAGGCCAATCCGGACGTCGCGGTCCGCTACGAGGACATGCTGACCGGCGAGATCTACGACAGGATCGTCAAAGAGACCGATGCCGGCGAGAAGACCGCCGATTTCGCCTTTTCCTCCGCCATGGACCTGCAGGTCAAGCTCAGCAATGACGGTTATGCGCAACGCAGCGACCTGCCCATGAGCGGGCGCTGGCCGGCCTGGGCAAACTGGCGCAACACGGCTTACGCGCTGACCTTCGAGCCGGCCGTCTTCGTCTACCACAAGCCGAGCTTCAGGGACGAGCGGCCGCCGTCGACGCGCGCCGAATTCGTCGATTACCTCAAGCGGAAAGGAAACGCCGTCTTCGGCCGCATCGGCACCTATGACATCGAACGCTCCGGCGTAGGCTTCCTCTTCATGTCGCGCGACCAGGAGCAGTTCGGCGACATCTGGACGGTGATCCGCACCATGGGGGCGGCCGGAGTGAAGCTCTATTCGACCAGTCAGGCGATCCTGGAGAGAATTTCGGACGGGCGCTTCGTCCTCGGTTACAACATTCTCGGTTCCTATGCGGCCGACTGGGCATCGCGGCATCCGGATGTCGGCATCGTGCTACCGAAGGACTATACGGTCGTCATGTCGCGCATCGGGCTGGTGCCGCAGGCGGCAGCCGCCCCCGAACTCGGCCGCCGCTATCTCGAATTCTTCATGTCGAAGGAGGGCCAGACGATCATGGCGCGCGAGTTACAGATCCCGGCGGTCAGTCCCGAAGTCGCCGGCGAGAACACCGCGAACACCATGAGGGAAATGCTCGGAGGTCAGTTGAAACCCGTACCGGTCAGTCCCGGACTGATGGTCTATCTCGACCAGGTCAAGCGGGCGCGGCTGATTTCCCGCTGGAACGAGATGCTGCGCCTGCAGTGAACATTAGGCAGGCAAACAAGTCATTTACGCGAAGCGGACTTGATGTCAGGTTAATGTCAGCTTTCTATGTTGCTTAAGGTCGCCGGCGAACCGTGGAGGCGGACCGCCGGCAGCGTATCGGGAGGATTCACCAGTCCGGTCTAAGGTCGCCGTCGATGTCGACCAGCCGCTTCTCCCCTTCGCGAACGATAATCAACGTGCGCGTGACGAAGCGCGCCTCACGGAGGACCGACCTTGAAACACTTCTTTCTCGCATCCATTCTCGCCGGCGCAATTGCTCTGCCGGCCTATGCCGCCGACTACACGATCATCGCGCCGGCCAATCCCGGCGGCGGCTGGGACCAGACCGCCCGCTCGCTGCAGACCGTCATGCAGCAGGAGGGCATATCCGGCAACGTGCAGGTCCAGAACGTTCCGGGCGCCGGCGGAACGATCGGCCTTGCCCAGTTCGCCAGCCAGCAGAAGGGCAACCCGAACGCGCTCCTCGTCGGCGGTTACGTGATGGTCGGCGCCATCCTCACCAACAACTCGCCGGTCACCCTCAAGGACGTGACGCCGATCGCGCGGCTCACGGGCGAATACGAGGCGATCGTCGTTCCCGCCGCCTCCGAGATCCAGACGATGAAAGACCTCGTCGAGGCGCTGAAGAAGGATCCGGGCGCGGTTTCCTGGGCAGGCGGCTCGGCCGGCGGCACCGACCACATCGCGGTCGGCCTGATCGCCAAGGCCGCCGGTGTCGATCCGACCAAGATCAACTACATCGCCTATTCCGGCGGCGGCGAGGCGCTTGCCGCGATCCTCGGCAACCAGGTAACCGCCGGCATTTCCGGTTACGGTGAATTCGAGTCCCAGGTGAAGGCCGGAACGCTCCGCCTGCTCGCCGTCTCCAGCGCCGAGCGCCTCGAGGGTATCGACGCGCCGACGCTGAAGGAATCCGGCGTCGACGTCGTCGTCGAAAACTGGCGCATGGTCGCCGCTGCCCCGGGTCTCACGGAAGAACAGAAGGCCGCAGTCTCCGCCGACATCGAGAAGCTTGCCAAATCCGCAGGCTGGCAGGAAGTGCTGAAGACCAAAGGCTGGCAGGACACCTATCTCGCCGGCGCCGCCTTCGACGAGCAGCTCGCCAAGGACATTTCCGCCACGGAAACCGTCCTGAAGGACATCGGGCTGGTCAAATGAACAAGGGGAACAACCCTTCCGCCGAAACGCGCCGCCCCGACCAGGCGGCGCTGGTCATCGCCGCCGTTCTGGCAGCAATCGCCGGTGTGATCTTCTGGGACGTGTCGCGCCTGAGCGGCCTTGCCGGCTACTCGCAAGTCGGGCCGATGACCGTGCCCTATGCGATCGCCTGCTGTCTCATCGCGCTCGCGGTCTGGACGGCGGTCGAAGCCTGGCGGGGCGACTTTCCCGAACGCGAGCACCAGCAGGCGGGTCCGATTGTCTGGATCGTCGCCGGGCTTGCGGCGCAGATGCTGCTCTTGAACACGCTCGGCTTCTCGATCGCGACCGGCATTCTCTTCGCCCTCACGGCCCGCGGCTTCGGCAAGCGCAAATTGTGGCTGACCGTGCCGATCGGCGTCGTGTTCAGTTTCATCGTCTGGGCTGTCTTCGCCAAGCTCCTGCAATTGTCGCTGCCCGCAGGGCCGCTTGAACGCCTGTTCTTCTAGAGCGGGATGAGGAAAAGTGCGTGCGGTCTTCCGCCCGCATCCCGCTCTTAACTTATCAGATCGATCACGTTCATGATTCTAGGTCGATCCTAGCGCCGTGATCTAAAGAGGCCGACGACCATGGGTACTTTCGATTTCCTGTTGCAGGGGCTGCTGGTCGCTGCCCAGCCGATGAACCTTCTCTACGCACTCATCGGCGTAACGCTCGGCACCGCCGTCGGCGTGCTGCCCGGCATCGGCCCCGCATTGACCGTCGCACTGCTCCTGCCGGTCACCTATCAGCTCGATCCGGCCGGGTCGCTCATCATGTTCGCCGGCATCTACTATGGCGGCATGTATGGGGGTTCGACCACGTCGATCCTGCTCAACACGCCCGGCGAAAGCGCCTCGATCGTCACCGCGCTCGAGGGCAACAAGATGGCGCGCGCCGGCCGCGGCGGTCCGGCGCTTGCCACGGCAGCCATCGGCTCCTTCGTCGCCGGCCTCATCGCCACGCTCGGATTGGCCTTCATCGCGCCCTATATCGTCAAGCTAGCGCTCGTCTTCGGACCGCGCGAATATTTCGCGCTGATGGTGCTCGCCTTCGTCACCGTCTCCTCCGCCTTCGGCGACTCGACGCTGCGGGGGCTCACCTCGCTCTTCATCGGCCTGACCCTTGCCTGCATCGGCATCGACCAGCTGACCGGCCAGGCGCGCCTTTCCTTCGGCGTACCCGACCTCCTCGACGGCATCGAGGTGACGACTCTCGCCGTCGCCATGTTCGCGATCGGCGAGACGCTGTTCATCGCCGCGCAAGGCGACCGCGGCCCGGACAAGGTGGAAGCGGTCAGGGGTTCGGTCTGGATGAGCGCCACGGATTGGGCACGATCCTGGAAGCCGTGGCTGCGCGGCACCTTCATCGGCTTTCCCATCGGCGCCATGCCTGCCGGTGGCGCCGAGATCGGCACCTTCCTCTCCTATGCGGCGGAGAAGCGCCTGACCAAACATCCGGAGGAATTCGGCAACGGCGCCATCGAAGGCGTGGCCGGCCCGGAGGCCGCCAACAACGCATCCGCGGCGGGCACGCTGGTGCCACTCCTGACTCTCGGCCTGCCGACCACGGCAACGGCCGCGATCATGCTCGCCGGCTTCCAGCAATACGGGCTGCAGCCGGGGCCGCTGCTCTTCGCCACCAATCCGCAGCTGGTCTGGGGTCTGATTGCCAGCCTCCTCATCGCCAATTTCATGCTGCTCGTCCTCAACCTGCCGCTGATCGGCCTCTGGGTGAAGCTATTGACGATTCCGAAGCCGTGGCTCTATGCGGGCATCCTGCTCTTCGCGACGCTCGGCACCATCGGCGCCAATCCGTCGGTCTTCGAACTCGGCATGCTGCTGGCCTTCGGCCTTCTCGGCTACGTCATGCGCGTCTTCGGCTATCCGATCGCCCCGGTGGTCGTGGGCCTCATCCTCGGGCCGCTCGCCGAGCAGCAGCTCCGCAGGGCGCTCTCGATCAGCCAGGGCGACATCACCGTGCTCTTCACGTCGCCGATCGCGGCCGTGCTCCTGGTGATCGCCGCGCTCGCGCTGGTCGTGCCGCTGATCCTCAGGGCCCGCGGCCGCGGCGAAGTGCTCGCCCAACTTGCCGCCAGCGAAGACTGAGCGGCTTCTCACGATTTGGCAGGTCCGGTCGGTTACCGCCGTGCGGGCCTGCTTTCGCTGCATGGCTGGGCTGAGGTTTTGTGCATTGCAAAAAGACCTTGCCGGGCCCATCTTTTGCTCATCGAATAGAAAACGAAAGCGAGCAAGAGATGACCAGCAAGAACCGCATGGGCTTCATCGGCCGCGCCTTCGCCGTGCTCGGCGCCGCAACCGCTGCTGCCGCCGCCGTTGAAGGCCATCGCCGCCCCAAGGCACAGGATCTCCGCACCCTCGGCATCGATCCCGCAGCCTTCCCGGACAACCGCCGGGGCTGACCTGCCGCGCGTCCAAGCCCCAACCTGGAACAGGATCGCGTCGCCATAAGGCGACGCCCCCTCCGCCCGGGGAACTGCGCTCCCATCAGGCGAACGGCTTCAGCCTCAACCGGCTGCGATGATCCTCCGGCCCATTGCGCCCGGACGGGCACACTCCGCGGAAATACGACTTCTGCCACTTCTCCCGTACCGCATCGGAGTTCGGATCGTTCAGCCCCTCATTGAAGCTGTTCCGGCTGTCCGACCACGCCTTATACTCGCCTTCGAGCTCCGGATTTTCCGACAGTTTGCGCATTTCCGGCGTGACGGCCTCGAGCCCGCCGCGCGAAACGGGAAAGATGTGACAGATCGGCTCGCCCGGTTCGAAGCGAACCCGATGCCCCGCCCGGGTGAACTGCCAGTTCATGGTGAATGTGTAGGGCGACCAATCCGCCTCGATGATACCCGTCAGCGCAGCGATGCCGTCCTTCGGCCTGTTCAACGGTCCCGTCACGAACAGGTCGGTTCCGCTGTCCGTCTTGAACAGGCACGGAATGTGAAAGGTCAGCGTACCGCTTCCGAAGTGGCTGACGGCGGGCGCATGCGTGCCCGGATCCGGTTCGATGCGAACGGCATTCTCCCGTTCGCCCCCATCCCATGCCGCGGAAAAACCGGCCGCGTTCAGAATTTCCCACCCATGCGCATTCGCGATGTTCAAGGGCAGGCAGCGATAGGCGAAGCGCTGGTTCGTCCCGTTCATCCAATCGCGCTCCAGGGGAGCGGGGCGGATGGTCATCTCATGTCCGTCGATCACATAGGCGGTCAGTCTCGTCATCCGGAATATCTACCATTTGATGCGCAGGCCAACATTGCCCCCGTAGCTTCGGTTGTCGCCATCGTCGAGCCCGGTTGCGAACTGCAGACCGCCATAGATGCTGACCGTCTCGCTCATTTGAGCCGACATACCCACATTCAATTCGAGCGACGTCTGCTCCAGCTCGGTCACGACCGGAACCCGGTTGAATGAGACCTTATAGTCCGCATCGAAGTCATGCCACAAGTTGACGCTGGCAAAGGGCTGGACCGGAACATCATTCATCGTGGTGTTCGCTTCGAGCCTCATGCCGAGGCGGCCCGTCCAGGCTCCGAAAGACTCATAATCGATGCCCGTGAAGCGGTCCCGCGCGTCATCCAGATCGACGTGCTGCCAGATGAGTTGGCCCTGCGGTTCGAGCACCCATCCATTGTCGAACCTGAACGGGTAACCCGCCTCGATGGAAAAGGCGACAGAGTTCCCGGATGTGTCGGCCCCGATGCCCCGGTCGGAACTCGAGCCCCCATCGAGCCATGAGTACATTCCTATACTGTCCACATACCAGCCGTCCGCGCCGATATGCGTCCAATAGGCGCCGATCGAATTCGCATGGAGGTCGATCGAGCCCACCTCGAACTGCAGTCTCCCGAGCGTATTGCCTCCGTTCGAGCCCGAAGTGCCGGTATAGGCAAAGAACAGGCCGACGCGGTCCTGGCTTCCGTCGTCGTGCAGGGCTCCGATCAGGTCCTGACCGGCTTGAAGTCCCCATAGCTCTCCCGAGAAGGACGGACTGACCTCGAATTCGAACCTGCTGATCTTGGACGACCAGGTTTGGTCGAAGGACTCGCCGAACAGCCGTCCCCAAGCACCGGGGAGATTCCCGCTGCTGTTCAGCAGGAACTCGTCACCCTGCCGCGCGTGAAAGGTACCTATGGCGGCGACGCCCATCTTCTGCGCAAGCGCCGGCGTGATGATGTAGCCGGGAATTTCCGGCCGGACCGACGGCGTAATCGGCGGCGGCCCCGGCGGTGGCGGCGGCGGCGGCGGTGGCGGCGGCGGTGGCGGCGGCGGCGGTGGCGGTGGCGGCGGCGGCGGCCCCGGCGGTGGCGGCGGCGGTGGCGGCGGCGGCGGTGGCGGTGGCGGTGGCGGCGGCGGCGGCGGCGGCGGCGGTGGCGGCGGTGGCGGTGGAGAAACGCCGCCCGTGCGCAGGAACCAGTCGTCGTCGTTCTCCGGGTCTTCGGTCACACCACCGCGATAGAGCTGGTACTCGAAAATGCCGGCCGCGACGGGGGCGCCCAGTGTGAAGGCAGTGCCCTCGGTGGTGGCACCGGCAGTGGCATCCACGACCCTGATGCCGTCAGCGAGCGTCAGCGCTCCCTCCCCGCCGACATTGGTGATCAAAATAAAGGTTTCGCCCGAAGCGCTCGCGCCCGTGCCGCTGATGACCAGCTTGTCCGAGGGCGCATCGTCGCTTTCGAGCACCGTGTGCAAGTGGAGCCCGCCCTGCTGGCCGACATAGTTGCCGTAGACCGTGAACGTGTCGTGCAGGAGGTCGCCGACATTCACCGTGTCGTTCGTCATATCGATGAGGCCGGCATTGTAGACCGTCACCAATTGCGACGAATCGAAGGCTTTGACGCCATAGCCGAAGGAATTGCCGGCTCGGACCGCGCTCGTCTCGTCGATCGACAGCGCCCCGGTTCCGGTCGCCGAATCGCCGAGCGTCAGATTGCCGGTGCTGTAGATGAAGGTCATCTCCGACCCGTTGCGAAGCTCGATTTCCTCCCAGTTGATAATGTTTTCCGGATGATCTCCCGAACCGCTTCCATCGTCGTTGGTCGTACGCTCCCATACGAGCGTATCGGTCCCCAGACCGCCGTCGACCCTCTTGCCGGCACTCAGGTTCTGCTGCGTCAGATTTCCGAAGACCGCCCGGTCGTCACCATCACCCATCTGGACGGTCGCGGCAATGTTCCCGACCAGCCAGGTGAACTGGTCGTTACCCGCGCCCATGTCGACCGACGTCTGGACGGTCCCTTCGATCAGGCCCAGCACATCGTTTCCATTGCCAAAGACGATAGACCCGGCGAAGAAGCCTCGGTTGATCACCGTGTCGTGGGAATCTCCCGTGCTCGTGACGCCGTTCTGAACCGCGCCTTCGGCATAGTTGACGATGAAGTTCTCGCCCGAACCGCCGAGGAAGATAGTCCCGTCGATCAAACCGCGGTTGTTCAGCGTGAACCGGTCGTTGTCCGTCGCGCGCAGGCTGTTGGTCAGCGTGCCGTCGTTGTTCAGCGTGCTCGTGCCCGGGCCGGTGATCGAAACGTCGCTCGTGAAGCTCGCCGTCGGATCGGCGTTGATCGTAACGGACTGCCCAGTGAAGGTCGGGCCGGGGCCCGTTCCCGAGCAGTCGTAGATGCCCGGACTGGTTTCGACGCACGCAGCGCGGGCTTCGGATGCCAGGGCGCAAAGAAGCGCCGCAGAAGCGACGGAGCCGAGCAGGAGCTTGTCGAATTCGCGTCTGGACCGGAACAGGTCGGCTCGACCTTGGCGGCGGGAGTGCCGTTGCCACGCGCCTCCTCCGATAGCGGCCTGGTCGCCCGACACCGCGAAACCCGCAACGCCGCTGCGAATTTTAGCCAACCATTCGCCGGAGCGAGTAAAGTCAGGAGCCATCATCCATTCACCCGTTGCTGCTGGTAAATTTGCAGTGGCGGTCACCAGCGACAAAGCCGGCCAGGCCTATCCGCTGGCGCTGCGCGATTCGATGGTAAGTTGCTTCGCTAGCGCGCAATCTAACGAAAACGCGAGTCCGTCGACATTGGACTTTGGGGCACATTCGAGCGCATGTGCCGGCTCGCAGGAAGAGCGATAAATTGCGATGGTCCACGGATCGGACCGCATCATTTGCTGCGCGTTCCCCGCATCGCCGCCGGAATGGGAATTCGCAAATAGAAATGGCGCCGGCAAATTGGCCGGCGCCAGGAAGATTTTACGGTCCCGCGCGCTTTAAGGTCACGCGGACGTCCGGCAAAAAATCAAGCGACCTTGGCAACCGCCGTCGGCACGCTCGAGATCGTCTTCAGGATGACCGAAGCGATCTGGTAGGGGTCGCCCTGGGAGTTCGGGCGGCGATCTTCGAGATAGCCGCGGTAGCCGTTGTTGACGAAGCTGTGCGGAACGCGAATGGAGGCGCCGCGGTCGGCCACGCCGTAGCTGAACTTGTCCCACGGCGCCGTCTCGTGCTTGCCGGTCAGGCGCAAGTGGTTGTCCGGGCCGTAAACGTTGATGTGGTCGTGCAGGTTCTTCTCGAAGGCTGCCATCAGCGCTTCGAAATAGTCCTTGCCGCCGACTTCGCGCAGATAGGCCGTCGAGAAGTTGGCGTGCATGCCCGAGCCGTTCCAGTCCGTGTCGCCGAGCGGCTTGCAGTGGAACTCGACGTCGATGCCGTATTTCTCCGTCAGGCGCAGCAGAAGGTAGCGCGCCAGCCAGACTTCATCGGCAGCCTTCTTGGAGCCCTTGCCGAAGACCTGGAATTCCCATTGGCCTTTGGCCACCTCGGCATTGATGCCTTCGTGGTTGATGCCCGCGGCCAGGCAGATGTCGAGATGCTCTTCGACGATCTGGCGCGCGATGTCGCCGACATTCTTGTAGCCCACGCCGGTGTAGTACGGGCCCTGCGGCGCCGGATAGCCCTGCTCCGGGAAGCCCAGCGGGCGGCCGTTCTTGTAAAAGAAATATTCCTGCTCGAAGCCGAACCAGGCGCTTTCATCGTCGAGAACCGTTGCACGGGTATTCGACGAATGCGGCGTCTTGCCATCCGGCATCATGACCTCGCACATGACCAATGCGCCATTCGTGCGGACCGGATCGGGATAGACGGCAACCGGCTTCAGGACGCAATCGGAGCTGCGCCCTTCGGCCTGCTGCGTCGAGCTGCCGTCGAAGCCCCAGAGCGGAAGCTGCTCGAGCGTCGGAAACGCGTCGAATTCCTTGATCTGCGTCTTCCCGCGGAGATTTGGGACGGGCGTGTAGCCATCGAGCCAGATGTACTCGAGCTTATACTTGGTCATTAGCGAATCTCTCTAACGTGGTGCTGCATGGTTTGAGCAAATCCTGACAGGTTCAGCGCTACACACGCTCAACCGCCAGGGATCGAATACCTTGAAGCATCAAGCGTGCCAGTTGGGCGGCTGGAGAGACTCTTTTTTCGGCTTAGGGCACAGCGGCGACGCGAATCGGCGGGGACGCGCCCCGCGGACGCAGCCGGAAAGAATCGTCGGCATTGCTGCGCAAAGCCCGGCATTTCTCCGCGGTTCGGGGCCGGCCTGGGTAGAAAAACATGCAGCAATTCAAACCGATACCGCGATCTCCTCGCTTCCGGAAAGGCGCCTGGAGCCGCCTCTCCTGCGCATCCTTTTCGGCGTCCGCCGCCCGAAAATTTCTGCCCAAAAATTATTGGGCAGGCGCCGCTGCCTAAAAAATCGCACTCGCGACCATTGCATCGCTGAATGCGTACGAGAATGCTCGCAATTCCGGCACGGAATTGAACGAAATTTTGGCAATTCGCGTAAATGATGTGCAAATCCCGCCCGGTTGCACTATGTTTCTCCCCAGAACTCACGGGAGACCAGAGCATGGCCACAAGTCTTTACGGCAAGTCTGCGACGATCCTGAAGTTTCCGGCCGCTGTCTCGCGGAAGGCCGAGGAACGGCGTTCCGAAGCCCAGCGCAAACTGGATCTCGCACCGTCGGACGTGTGCGCCGCCGTCGATGGCTGCTGGTACCACGAAGAAGCCCTGAGCGACGAAACGAAGCACTGAGCGGGGCGGCTATTCCCGCTCACCGTCGCCCGCCGACCTCGTCGATGTGGTGCAACATGTCGGCCGGGTCGTCGAAAATGCGGTAGGCACCGGCTTGCCGCAGTTCCTCATGCCCGTAGCCTCCGCTCAGCAAGCCGATGGCCAAGGCACGGCAGCGCACCGCCGCCAGCATGTCCCAGATACTGTCGCCGACCACCACTGCCGTCTCGATCGGGGCGCCGAGCTGTTCGGCGGCGGCGAGAAAAAGATCCGGATCTGGCTTGGCATATTTGACGAGGTCTCGCGTCACGACCGGCACAACCGCCGGATCGACGCCGAGAGCGGCGAGATTGACGGCGGCGGTCTCCATCCGCCCGCTCGTGGCGATCGCATAGGAGATCTTCGCATCGGTGAGCCACGTTAGAAGCTCGCGCGCGCCAGGCAACGGTCTTATGCTGTCCGCCTGCCGCCTGTAGGCCTCGGCGTGGCGCTGACGCAATCGCGCAACCCTGTCACCGCTGATTTCCATATTCGTTTCGCGCAGAAGCTGGTCGGTGAAGAGGCCGCCGCTCATGCCGATCTTGCGATGGATGCGCCAGACCGAAAGGTCGATCCCTTCTGCGTCGAGGGCTTCCTTCCAGGCAAGCACGTGCTGGTAGACGCTGTCGACGAGTGTGCCGTCCAGATCGAACAGGAAGACGGGTTCGATGCGCATGCTATTTCTCCCGGTTACCGCAACGGCATAGGCGCCCTCTACCTTTCCTTTGTGAACCTTGATCGCGTTGCCTGCAAGTTCAACTATCCCATCGCATGGCGGATGGTTCTCGAAATCCGGGTGAGGAAAGCCGGCCGCGAGGAAGCGACGAGCTTCCATGAAAGGACCGCCTGCGCCATGCGCCGCGGTAGCAGTCCGACGGAGACGAACCAGGCTGCCAGCATGGCACGACGGCGCAGCGAGACGTTCATCTGCATGCTGGCGACGGCACCGTGAGCGGCGAGGCCGAGCCTCGAATCCGCAGCCACCGGATGGCGCCCGCCGTCCACGCAGAGCGATGCAAGACGCTCCTCCAGATGCACCGGATCGCGCAGGTTCGCTTTGGGCGAAACCGATAGACCGACATCGGCCGCCTGTTCGTTGAGGGCATGCAGCCGGTGAAAATCGTGCTCCATCCTCCAGCGCGCCCTCTGCCCGAGTTTTTCGGCGAAGACCGAATGATTGCTGCCGTGCATCCGGTAGGCGCCGAGGCAGGCTTCGAGCGACGTCACCTTTCCGTAGAGCGGGGCGAGCGTGACAAGGTAGCCGTCGGCACCCTGCCGGAACTCGGCTTCCGGAACCGGCATGATGACATCGAGAGCCGAGCGTGCAAAGGCCAGTCCGCTGGTGACCGTCGTCTGGTATCGTGCGCGGCGCGCCAGCTGCGGCGTTACGTCACCGGAGTCGAACGGGACCTCCAGAGGCGGGAAGATGTCCTTGACGCGCAGGTCCTCGTCCACGAGGTGCAGCCGGAACTGCATCTGGGCCGTGTCGTCGCTCCATTGGGCAAGCAATTCGGAAACGGCGGCCGGGTAAAGATAGTCGTCGGCGTCGAGGAAGAGAACGATCGCTCCACGACTTGCCGCAAAGCCGGTGTTGAAAGCGGCTGCGTGACCGCCATTTTCCTCCCGCAGGCAGGCCTTGATCCGCCCGCCGTAGGACGCGATCACCTCCGCCGACCCGTCGGTCGACGCATCGTCTACGACGATGACTTCGACCTTCGCGTAGTCCTGGTCGAGGGCACTGTCGATCGCGCGGCTCAGGAACCGCGCATAATTGTAATTCGCTATGATGATGGAGACAGGAAGATGGTCTCGGATGGAACGCATCGCAGTGAACCTCGCTTTTCGGCTTTGGTCGCGGCGAACCTTCTCATGCAGGTCCTTGAGGGTGATGCCCGTCCCGAAAGCACAGCCTCTCGGGCTGCGGTGAAGACAACGGCGCAGTTGCGCCGGGGCGGGCGGCGAAGATCGTGCTCGATCCTGCGTGAGCCTCCCCAGTTTTGTGGCATTTGAGTGACCGCCGCAGCGGCGGCACGCCGTTCTGCAGCCTTACCGTGCCGATGATCGAGCCTATGCCCGGATAGGCAGCAAAGTGACCTCGGTTGACGCGCCTCCGGCGGCTGATATACCAGTTCTGCAGCCAAAATGACGCAGGGAGGAAGCCGCGTGGATGCCAGACACCCCAAATACGTGACGGTGATTGCCACGCGATTCACGGCGCGAGGCGCAACATCGCAGCCCGCGAACGCGATGCCGGTCGCAGGCAAAGGACAAGCAGGCACAGGACAAGCAGTTACAGGACAAGCAGGTCCCGGAAAAGGATGGGCCTTCTGATGCGGCTTTCGAGAAAGACGATCGACAGCCTGCCGCGCACCGTCAAAAGGCCCCATTACGACCTCGGGACAGTCACCGTCGGCATCGTCCACCTCGGCATCGGTGCCTTTCATCGCGCGCACCAGGCCGTCTACACCGATGCGCTACTCTCCGAGGATCCGTCCTGGGGCATCTGCGGCATCTCGCTGCGCAGCCCGGAGACGCGCGACGCGCTTCAACCGCAGGACGGGCTCTACACCCTCGCCGTCCAGGACGGCGAAGGCTCCGATCTCAGCGTGGTCGGCAGTGTCGTCGAGCTCCTTTGCGCGCCGGAGGACCCGGAAGCCGTCCTTCGCCGCATGGCGGATCCCGGCACACGGATCGTGTCGCTGACGATCACCGAGAAGGGCTATTGCCATAACCCGGCAACCGGCACGCTCGACGAAGGCCACCCGGACATCGTCCACGATCTCGCAAACCCCGCGCGGCCGCGATCTGCGATCGGCTTCATCGTCGAGGCGATTTCGCGCCGCGCCGGCGCCGGTATCGCGCCCTTCACGCTGCTCTCCTGCGATAATCTTCCGGGGAATGGCCATGTCCTGAAGCGTATCGTCACGCAGTTCGCGGAAGCGCGCGATCCCGCCCTCGCCGCCGTCGTCCGCAACGTCGCGTCGCCTTCGACCATGGTGGATCGCATCGTTCCGGCCACCACCGACAGCGACCGGAGCGCGGTCGCCTCGGCTATGGGGCTCGAAGATGCCTGGCCGATCATGACCGAACCCTTCCGGCAATGGGTGATCGAGGAGGATTTCCCGCTCGGCCGCCCGGCCTGGGAAAAGGCGGGAGCGCTCTTCGTCCAAGACGTCTCCGCCTTCGAGTTCATGAAGCTCCGGCTTCTGAACGGAAGCCATTCCACGCTCGCCTATCTCGGTTATCTCGCCGGTGCCGAGACCGTGGCGGACGCCATGGCCCTTCCGGGCATGGAAGCGTTGGTCGAAGGCTTGATGCGCGACGAGGTGAGCCCCACCCTGGCGGAACTGCCCGGCTTCGACCTTCCGGCCTATCGGGCCGAACTCCTTCAGCGCTTTCGCAATCCGGCGCTTCGCCACCGCACCTGGCAGATCGCCATGGACGGCTCGCAGAAGCTGCCGCAGCGCCTTCTCGGCTCGATCCGCGACCGCTTGCAGGCAGGGGCCGGCTATGACCGGCTGGCGCTCGGGGTCGCCGCCTGGATGCGCTATGCGCGCGGCCTGGACGAGGCGGGCCGTCCCATCGACGTGCGCGATCCGCATGCCGCCCGGATCGCCGGCCTTGCGCAGGGAATTGACGAGCCGGATCGCATCGTCGATGCCTTTCTGACGATGACGGACGTCTTCGGCACGGATCTTCCGGCGAGCGCCCCATTTCGCGCCGCGCTGATCAAGGCGCTGGATGGACTCCTCCGGATCGGGTCGGCGGCAACGCTGCGAAGTTTTCGACAGTAAGGGCAAGCGAAGGAAGGCCATGTTCGATCTCAGCGGCAAGACGGCACTGGTTACCGGCGGCGGACGCGGCCTCGGACTGGAGATGGCGAAGGCGCTTGCCGGGGCCGGCGCCTGGACGGTGATCAACGGCCGCAACGGCCAAGGCCTTGAAGAGGCGCGCAAGCGGCTCCACGGCGACGGCATCGAGATCGGGATTGCGGCCGGCGACATAACCCGCGACGCCCCGGCGATTATCGCCGCTGCGGTCGAAAAGACGGGCGGGCTCGACATTCTCATCCACGCGGTCGGCGAACGCGACCGCCGCGGGACGGAAGCGATGGAACCGCACGAATTTGCGGCTCTGTTGAACACCGACCTGACCGCGGCCTACGCCGTGGCAAAGACCGCCCTTCCCTATCTCAGGCGTTCTGCGGCAGGGCGGCTGATCTTCGTGACCTCGATCGCCGCCTTTGCGGCGCGGGCGGGCGATCCCGCCTATACGGCAGCGAAGGGCGGGCTCGCCGCACTGACGCGCTCGCTCGCCGTCGAACTCGGCGCCGACAATCTCACCGTCAACGCGATCGCGCCCGGCTGGTTTGCAACCGAGACCAATGCGCATCTCGCAGCCGATCCGGCGCTCAAGGCCTTCGTCGACATCCGCATTCCGCTGAAGCGCTGGGGGCGGCCGGAAGAGATCGCCCCCGCCGCCGTCTTCCTCGCCTCGCCCGCCGCGAGCTTCGTCAACGGAATCACGCTCACCGTCGACGGCGGGATGACCGTGCAGATGTGAGCACGCCGGCACCCCCTCTGGCCTGCCGGCCATCTCCCCCACAAGGGGGGAGACAACAAGCTGCTTGACCTTCGCTTTCCCCATAAGCTTCTGCAAGCGGAACGCATCAGTGATGCAGAGAGCCTGCCACATCTATTCTCCCCCTTGTGGGGGAGATGGCCGGCAGGCCAGAGGGGGTAAAGCGGAGCCCCTACCCCTCTTTCGCCTCCTCGTTCCCCCTGAGCAGATGGATCAGCGCCGAGAAATCCTCTGCCCCGTGGCCGAGCTTCTCGAAGAGGCTGTAAAGCTGTGTCGCCTGTGCACCCATCGGCGTCGTCGCACCGCTGGCGCTGGCGGCCTGCTGCGAGAGTTTCAGGTCTTTCAGCATGAGGCTCGCGGCGAAACCCGGTTTGTAGCCGCCATTGGCAGGCGAGGTCGGAACCGGGCCGGGCACCGGGCAATAGGTCGTCAGCGACCAGCACTGGCCCGACGAGGTGGAGGCCACGTCGAAGAGCGCCTGATGCGAGAGGCCGAGCCGTTCGGCGAGCACGAAGGCCTCGCAGACCGCCGCCATGGAAACGCCGAGGATCATGTTGTTGCAGATCTTCGCCGCCTGGCCGGCGCCGGCGTCGCCGCAATGGACGATCTTCTTGCCCATGGCTTCGAGCAGGTGCTTGCCGCGCGAGAAGGCGCCCTCGCTCCCTCCGACCATGAAGGTCAGCGTAGCGGCCGACGCCCCCGCCGTGCCGCCGGAAACCGGCGCGTCGAGCGAAGGGCAGCCGGCCTTTTCGGCAAAGCCGTGCACCTTGCGCGCGCTTTCGACATCGATCGTAGAACTGTCGATCAGAAGCGTGCCGGGATCGACGAAGCCGAGCAGTTCGTCCCATACGTAAAGGACATGCGCGCTCGCCGGCAGCATGGTGATGACGCATTCCATCTCACGCACGGCCTGGGCGATCGAGCCGGCGACCGAGACGCCCGTCTTGGCGGCGGCATTGCGCGAGGCTTCCGACAGGTCGAAGCCGGTCACCGCGTGGCCTGCCTTCACCAGATTGGCGGCCATCGGTCCGCCCATGTTGCCAAGCCCGATAAAGGCGATCTTCGTCATCTTGCCTCTCCTCCTCAACTGAAACCTGTCACGAACCGCCCGCGCGGGCCTTATGCCTTCCCGGCGAAGAGCACCGCGCCGTCATTCCTCCCGAAACGGGCGAGCAGATCGGGGGTAGCTTCCGAAAGCCCGACCGACCATTTCGGATTCCGGTCCTTGTCGATCACCGCGGCCCTGACGCCCTCGTAGAAATCCGGATTGGAAAGCATGCCGAGGGTCGCGGCATATTCCCGCTCGAGGCATTCGTTGAGCGTTGCGCTGGAGCGCCCTGCCCTTAAGAGCGACAGCGTCAGCTTGAGGCTGATCGCCGATCGGGTCTTCAGGAGTTCGAGCGTCTCGCGCGCGAAATCCGACTCGTCCTTCTCCAGCGCCGCGAAGATCTCCTCCACGGCATTGAAGGCGAAGCAACGGTCGATGACGGACAGGTGGTCCAGCAGGGCCGATGCCGGGGGCTCGCTCGAAACGGCGCGGATCGCCGCCGAAACGTCATCGGCCGTGGCCGAGGCGGAAAGCGAGGAGAGCGCGCCGAGGAGCTCGCCGATCCTCTCGGAGGGAACGAAACTGTCGGCGAGCCGCGCATGGATGACCGCCGCCGCACCGATGTCGCGGCCCGTCAGCCCGAGATAGGTACCGAACTCGCCGGGCGCACGCGGCAGGAGCCAGGTCGCGCCGACATCGGTGAAATAGCCGATCCCCGTTTCCGGCATGGCAAAGCGCGTCCTCTCGGTCACGATCCGATGGCTGCCATGGGAGGAAACGCCGACGCCGCCGCCCATCACGATCCCGTCCATGATCGCGATATAGGGCTTGGAATAGGCTGAAATTCGGCTGTTGACGATGAACTCCTCGCGCCAGAACTGCGCACCTTCCTCAGGCCGTTCACGGCCGCTTTCGTAGATCATCCGGATGTCGCCGCCGGCGCAGAGGCCCCGTTCGCCCTCGCCCGTGACAAGCACTGCGGCAATCTCCGGGTCGCGCTCGAATTCGGTCAGCGCCGCAGCGATCGCGCGGATCATCGTGCGATTGAGGCTGTTCAGTGCGCGCGGACGGTTGAGGCGCAGCCTGCCGATCGCGCCCTGGCGCTCGACAATGACCTCCGGAAGCGTGGTCTGCATCTCCATCGAAAATCCTTCCTATTTCCGTCCCATGATCGCACGCGACACGATCAGCCGCATGATCTCGTTGGTACCTTCGAGTATCTGGTGCACCCTGAGGTCCCGGACAATCTTCTCGACGCCGTAGTCGGCGAGATAGCCGTAGCCGCCATGCAATTGCAGTGCGTCATTGGCGACAGCAAAGCAGCGATCTGTGACAAAACGTTTGGCCATGGCGCAGAGCTTCGTCGCCTCCGGGTCCGCCGCATCGAGGGCGCAGGCCGCCCGCCAGAGGAAGGTCCGGGCGATTTCCAGATCCGTCGCCATGTCGGCGAGGCGGAACTGCAGCGCCTGGAATTCGCCGATCGCCTTCCCGAAGGCCCGGCGCTCCTGGACATAGGCGAGCGCTTTGTCGAAAGCGGATTGCGCGCCGCCGAGCGAGGCGGCGGCGATGTTGAGCCTTCCGCCGTCGAGGCCGGCCATGGCGATCCTGAAGCCCTCGCCCTCGGCCCCCAGGCGGTTCTCGACGGGAACGCGAACATTGTCGAGCATCACCGCCCGCGTGGGCTGGGCATGCCAGCCCATCTTCTTCTCATTGGCGCCGAAGGTGAGCCCCGGAGCGTCCTTCTCGACGACAAAGGCGGAGATCCCCTTCGGCCCCTCCTCGCCCGTGCGCGCCATGACGACATAAAGACCGGACTCGCCGGCACCGGAAATGAACTGTTTCTGGCCGGTAAGCAGATAGGCGTCACCCTCGCGCACCGCCCTTGTCTTGAGCGCGGCCGCGTCCGAGCCGGAGCCGGGCTCCGTCAGGCAATAGCTCGCCAGTACGTCCATCGTGAGAAGCGGCGGAAGCAGACGCCGGCGCTGCTCGTCCGTGCCGTAGCGGTCGATCATGCCGGCGCACATATTGTGGATCGAAACGAAGGAGGCGATCGCGGGGCAGCCGGTCGCGAGCGCCTCGATGATCATCGCCGCGTCGAGGCGGGTAAGTCCCGTTCCGCCGACGTCGTCGCGGACATAGATGCCGGCCATTCCGAGCGCAGCCGCCGCGCGCAAAGTCTCCACGGGAAAGTGCTTCTGCTGGTCCCAGTCGACGGCGTGGGGCGCGATCTCGTCCCGCGCAAAATCGAGCGCCATCGTGCGGATGGCCTCCTGCTCCTCCGACAGGCGAAAATCCATATGCATGTCCTCCCTGACCCGCATAGTGATGGTGTATGGCCTAGTTACAATAAATGCCGTACAGGCACAGGCGTAAATTCTCACAGTATCTGTTCAAAAACGAACAGAGCGGGAGTTCAGCTCTCACTCAGACGATACGGCAGAGCGCCGCGCATGTCATGATCGACGATCAGCTTGCGCTTGAGCGGGGGCACCGCACGGCTCGCGCATCTGGTGCGCTCGCAGATGCGGCAGGAAATTCCGATCGGATCGTAGGCGGCGCGGTTGCCGAGGTCCATGTCGTCCGCATAGACGAAGGCATCGGCGTAGGAGACTTCACAGCCGAGCGCCAAGGCATAACGGGGATGGGCGGCACGGTAGCCGCCGCCGCCTTTGGTGATCTGGGTCGCAAGGCAGAGATAGCGCACGCCATCCGGCGTCTCGGCAAGCTGGCGGATGATCCGGCCGGGCGTCTCGAAGGCCTGGTGCACGTTCCAGAGCGGGCAGGCCGCGCCGAAACGGGCGAATTGCAGCTTGGCGGCGCTGTGGCGCTTGGTGATGTTGCCGGCCCGGTCGATCCGCGCGAAGAAGATCGGAATGCCTTTCTGACCGGGCCGCTGCAACGTCGAAAGCCGATGACAGACCTGCTCCAGCGAGGCACCGAAACGGGCTGCAAGAAGCTCCACGTCGTGGCGCAGATCGCGCGCGGCTTTCAGGAACGGCTGGTAGGGCAGGATCAGCGCGCCGGCGAAATAGTTCTGCAGGCCGATTCGACAGATCTCATAGGCTTCCTCGGTGCGGAAGCCGGCGCTTCCCGCGACACGGTCGATCTCCTCGCGGGCGTGCATCTGGGCGATCTGCAATGCGAGCTGGAAGTCGCGCGTCGCCGCCGGCGCGTAGGGATTGAGCGTGAGTAGGCGGGCGCGGGGATCGAAACGGCGGATCGCCTCGTCGCCCGCTGCCCCGCGCACGACACGTATCCCGTGGCGCGCTTCCAGATAGGCGGCAAGGGCCGCGTGGTTGTCGCCATCGCCGAGACCGAGCTCACCCGCGAGCGTCTCGGCAAGCATGTCGATCTCGTGGATGTAGTTGTCGACGAAGTGGAAGAAGTCGCGCACCTCTTCATAGGGCGTCGTCTCGACGAAGGAAGCGCCGCGGCCGATCGTGTCGTCGATGCTGGCGAGCTGCTCGCTGTTGCGCCGATAGGCCTGGTGGCAGGAGATCAGCGCATGGGCGAGCCCCGGCGCATTCTGGGCGACGAGCTTCAGCTCCTGCAGGCTCGGCGAATAGGTCTCGAACAAGGGATCGCTCAGCGCCTCCGACAGCGCCGAGAGAAGCCGGTCGCTTTCGCCGGAAGAAAGCTCGGCGATGTCGATCTGGAACTTCTCCGCGAGTGCCAGCAGTACCGCCGCCGACACGGGACGCTGATTGTTCTCGATCTGGTTGAGATAGCTCGTGGAGATGCCGATGCGCTCGGCGAACTGCCCTTGCGTCAGCCGCTTGCCATCCCTCAGATCCCTGACCTTGCGGCCGATATAAAGCTTGCCGATCGCCATGCTCGCAGCCCGTTTCGCAATTTTGCAATTTGCGCTTCGCAATATTGTATGTTTCACCTTTGCACATGATCGGCCGTTTTTCCATCCGGCCTTCGGCGCTATTGCGAAGGTCGGCAAGCCTCTGCACAATCAGCAAAAAACGGGAGGAGAGCGATGCGCGCGGTACTTGAACAGGTCGAAGCCCGACGGGCCGAGGCGCGGGCGGGGGGCGGCGAACGCCGCATCGCTGCGCAGCACGGCAAGGGCAAGCTGACGGCGCGCGAGCGCATCGACGTGCTTCTGGACGAGGGCTCCTTCGAAGAATACGACATGTATGTGACGCATCGCAGCGTCGATTTCGGCATGGCTGGCCAGAAGATCCCCGGCGACGGCGTCGTCACCGGCTGGGGCACGATCAACGGCCGCCAGGTCTACGTCTTCAGCCAGGACTTCACGGTCCTCGGCGGCTCGCTCTCCGAGACGCATGCCCAGAAGATCTGCAAGATCATGGACATCGCCGCGCGCAACGGTGCGCCGGTGATCGGCCTCAACGATTCCGGCGGCGCCCGCATCCAGGAGGGTGTCGCCTCGCTCGCCGGCTATGCCGAGGTCTTCCGCCGCAACGCCGAGGTTTCGGGCGTCATTCCGCAGGTCTCGGTGATCATGGGCCCCTGCGCCGGCGGCGCCGTCTATTCGCCGGCGATGACCGACTTTATCTTCATGGTGCGCGACAGTTCCTACATGTTCGTGACCGGCCCGGACGTCGTGAAGACGGTCACCAATGAGATCGTCACCGCGGAAGAGCTCGGCGGCGCCCGCACGCACACGACGAAATCCTCCGTCGCCGACGGCGCCTACGAGAACGACATCGAGGCGCTCGAGCATGTCCGGCTGCTCTTCGATTTCCTGCCGCTCAACAACCGCGAGAAGCCGCCGGTCCGCCCCTTCCATGACGATCCGGGACGCCTGGAGATGCGCCTCGACAGCCTGATCCCGGACAGTGCCGCCAAGCCATACGACATGAAGGAATTGATCCTCGCCATTGCCGACGAGGCCGATTTCTTCGAACTGCAGGCAAGCTTCGCCCGCAACATCATCACCGGCTTCATCCGCATCGAGGGCCAGACGGTCGGCGTCGTCGCCAACCAGCCGATGGTTCTCGCCGGCTGCCTCGACATCGACTCCTCGCGCAAGGCCGCGCGTTTCGTCCGCTTCTGCGACGCCTTTTCTATCCCTATCCTGACGCTCGTCGACGTGCCCGGCTTCCTGCCCGGCACCGCGCAGGAATATGGCGGCGTCATCAAGCACGGCGCCAAGCTGCTCTTCGCCTATAGCCAGGCGACGGTCCCCATGGTGACGCTGATCACGCGCAAGGCCTATGGCGGCGCCTATGACGTCATGGCGTCCAAACACATCGGAGCCGACGTGAACTACGCCTGGCCGACGGCCGAGATCGCCGTGATGGGCGCCAAGGGCGCGACCGAGATTCTCTACCGTTCCGAACTCGGCGATCCCGAGAAGATCGCGGCCCGGACGAAAGAATATGAAGAGCGCTTCGCCAATCCCTTCGTCGCCGCCGAGCGAGGCTTCATAGACGAGGTGATCATGCCGCACTCCTCCCGCCGCCGCATCGCCCGCGCCTTCGCCTCCTTGCGCAACAAGCAGGTCGAGACCCGCTGGCGCAAGCACGACACCATCCCGCTTTGACGGGAGAACCCGATGGGACACATGTTCAAAAAGATCCTCATCGCCAATCGTGGTGAAATCGCCTGCCGCGTCATCCGCACCGCGAAGGCTCTCGGCATTCCGACCGTCGCCGTCTATTCGGATGCCGACCGCGACGCCATGCATGTGCGCATGGCGGACGAGGCCGTCCATATCGGCCCATCCCCATCCAGCCAATCCTACATCGTCATCGAGAATATCCTCGCGGCGATCCGCCGGACCGGGGCCGATGCCGTTCATCCCGGCTACGGCTTCCTCTCGGAAAATGCCGCCTTCGCCGAGGCTCTCGAGAAGGATGGCGTGACCTTCATCGGCCCGCCGGTCCGGGCGATCGAAGCGATGGGGGACAAGATCACCTCGAAGAAGCTCGCCGCCGAAGCGGGCGTTTCCACCGTTCCCGGCCATATGGGGCTGATCGGGGATGCGGACGAGGCCGCGCGCATCGCTGCCGAGATCGGCTTTCCGGTGATGATCAAGGCTTCCGCCGGCGGCGGCGGCAAGGGCATGCGGATCGCCTGGAACGAGCGCGAGGCCCGCGAGGGTTTCCAGTCGTCGAAGAACGAGGCGAAGAGCTCCTTCGGCGACGACCGCATCTTCATCGAGAAATTCGTGACCGAGCCCCGCCACATCGAGATCCAGGTGCTCGGCGACAAGCATGGCAATATCCTCTATCTCGGCGAGCGCGAATGCTCGATCCAGCGGCGGAACCAGAAGGTCATCGAGGAGGCGCCCTCGCCCTTTCTCGACGAGAAGACGCGCCGCGCCATGGGCGAGCAGGCGGTCGCGCTGGCAAAGGCCGTCGGCTATCACTCGGCCGGCACCGTCGAATTCATCGTGGACGCCGGCCGCAACTTCTACTTTCTCGAAATGAACACCCGGCTGCAGGTCGAGCATCCCGTGACGGAACTCGTCACCGGCCTCGATCTGGTCGAGCAGATGATCCGCGTCGCGGCCGGCGAAAAGTTGGCTTTCGCCCAGAAGGACGTGAGGCTCGACGGCTGGGCGATCGAAAGCAGGCTCTATGCGGAAGACCCCTACCGCAATTTCCTCCCCTCGATCGGCCGGCTGACGCGCTATCGCCCGCCCGAGGAAGGGACGCAGGCGGACGGCACCGTCATCCGCAACGACACCGGCGTCTTCGTCGGCGGCGAGATCTCGATGTATTACGATCCGATGATCGCCAAGCTCTGCACCTGGGGACCGGACCGGCCGACGGCGGTCCGCGCGATGGCGGATGCGCTCGACGCATTCGAGGTCGAGGGCATCGGCCACAACCTGCCCTTCCTCGCAGCCGTGATGCAGCAGGAGCGTTTTCGCGAGGGGCGGCTGACCACCGCCTATATCGCCGAGGAATTTGCCGGCGGTTTCCACGGGGTGGCGCTGGACGATGCATCCGCACGCAAGCTCGCCGCCGTCGCGGCGACGGTCAACCAGACGCTCCAGGAGCGCGCCAGCCGCATTTCGGGCACCATCGGCAACCACCGCCGGGTCGTCGGCCATGAATGGGTGGCGAGCCTCGACGAGCACGAAATTCAGGTCACCTGCGAGGTTTCCGCCGACGGCACCTATGTCCGCTTTGCCGACGGGACATCCGTTTCCGTCGCAACCGACTGGGCCCCCGGCCGCACCCGCGCCGCTTTCAACATCGACAATCAGCCCATGAGCGTGAAGGTCGAGCTCGCCGGCCCGGGCATAAGGCTGCGCTGGCGCGGGATTGACGTCGTTGCACGGGTCAGAAGCCCGCGCATCGCCGAACTCGCCCGGCTGATGCCGAAGAAGCTGCCGCCGGACACCTCGAAGATGCTGCTCTGCCCGATGCCCGGGGTGGTGACATCGATCACGGTCAAGGCCGGCGAAGCGGTCGAGGCCGGACAGGCGATCGCCGTCGTCGAGGCGATGAAGATGGAGAACATTCTGCGGGCGGAAAAGCGTGCGATCGTGAAGCGCGTGGCGATCGAAGCCGGCGCGAGCCTCGCGGTGGACGAGTTGATCATGGAGTTCGAGTGATGGGAGGAACTGGGCGCGTCGCCTTTCCGGCTTGCCCCTCTCCTCGGTTTTAACCCGAGGACTAACCCTCTCCCCGCATGCGGGGAGAGGGGACTTCGTCAGCGCGGCAGACACCTTCTCCCCGCTTGCGGGGAGAAGGTCCCGGCAGGGGGATGAGGGGCTGGCGCCCGGAACCGGCAGCCGGATGAGCGGCCCACCATTGCACGGAAGCTTGGAGTGGAACCAATGACCGAAAAGACCATCAAGGACTGGGAAGCCCTCGCCGAGAAAGAACTCAGGGGCTCCCCCGAAAGCCTCGTCTGGCACACGCCCGAGGGCATCGACGTCAAGCCGCTCTATACGAGCGACGACATCTCCGGCATCGGCCATCTGAACTCGCTCCCCGGCTTCGAACCCTTCGTGCGCGGCCCGCGCGCCACCATGTATGCCGGGCGGCCCTGGACTGTCAGGCAATATGCCGGCTTCTCGACGGCCGAGGCGTCCAACGCCTTCTATCGCAGGAACCTCGCCGCCGGCCAGCAGGGCGTCTCGGTCGCCTTCGATCTCGCCACGCACCGCGGCTATGACAGCGACCACCCGCGCGTCGAAGGGGATGTCGGCAAGGCCGGGGTCGCGATCGACTCGGTGGAGGACATGAAGATCCTCTTCGACGGCATCCCGCTCGACAGGATTTCCGTCTCTATGACCATGAACGGCGCGGTGATCCCGATCCTCGCCTCCTTCATCGTTGCCGGCGAGGAACAGGGCGTCAGCCGCGACAAGCTCTCCGGGACCATTCAGAACGACATCCTCAAGGAGTTCATGGTCCGCAACACCTACATCTATCCGCCGGAACCCTCGATGCGGATCGTCGCCGACATCATCGAATATACGGCGAAGGAGATGCCGAAGTTCAATTCGATCTCGATCTCCGGCTATCACATGCAGGAGGCCGGCGCGACGCTCGTGCAGGAACTCGCCTTCACCCTCGCCGACGGGCGCGAATATGTGCGCGCAGCACTCGCCAAGGGGCTCGACGTCGACGATTTCGCCGGCCGGCTCTCCTTCTTCTTCGCGATCGGCATGAACTTCTTCATGGAGGCGGCGAAGCTGCGCGCCGCGCGGCTCCTCTGGACGCGGATCATGCAGGAGTTCAAGCCCGAGAAGGCGTCCTCCCTGATGCTGCGGACCCATTGCCAGACGTCGGGCGTCTCGCTCCAGGAACAGGATCCCTACAACAACATCGTCCGCACCGCCTTCGAGGCGATGTCGGCCGTCCTCGGCGGCACGCAATCGCTGCACACCAATTCCTTCGACGAGGCGATGGCGCTTCCGACGGATTTCTCCGCCCGCATCGCCCGCAACACGCAATTGATCCTGCAGCACGAGACCGGCGTGACGAAGGTCGTCGATCCGCTTGCCGGCTCCTATTACGTCGAAAGCCTGACGAACGAGCTTGCCGAAAAGGCCTGGGCCCTGATCGAGGAAGTGGAGGCGCTGGGCGGCATGACGAAGGCAGTCAATGCCGGCCTGCCGAAGCGGCTGATCGAGGAGGCCGCGACCCGGCGCCAGGCGGCCGTCGACCGCGCCGAGGAGGTCATCGTCGGCGTCAACAAATACCGGCTCGAGAACGAGCAACCGATCGACATTCTCCAGATCGACAACGCCGCGGTTCGGACGGCACAGGTCAAGCGCATCGAGGAGACCAGGCGGCGCCGGGACTCGCAGAAGATGAAGCAAGCGCTGGACGCGCTGGCCGATGTGGCGCGCAGCGGCAAGGGCAATCTGCTCGCCGCCGCGGTCGAGGCTGCCCGGGCGCGCGCCACTGTCGGTGAAATCACCGACGCCATGCGCGAGGCTTTCGGCGATTACACTGCCATTCCTGAAGTCGTCACCGATATCTACGGCAAGGCTTATGAAGGCGATCCGGAACTCGGCGTTCTCGCCGGGCGGCTCGGCGAAGCGACGAAGCGCCTCGGCCACAAGCCGAGGATCATGGTAGCCAAGCTCGGCCAGGACGGGCACGACCGCGGCGCCAAGGTGATCGCATCGGCCTTCGGCGATATCGGCTTCGATGTCGTCGCGGGCCCCTTGTTCCAGACGCCGGAGGAAGCTGCCGATCTGGCCCTCGCCGAAGAGGTCACCGTTATCGGCGTTTCATCGCTTGCCGCCGGGCACAGGACGCTGATGCCGCAACTTGCCGAGGCACTGAAGAAGCGCGGCGGCGAGGACATCATCGTCGTCTGCGGCGGTGTCATCCCCCGGCAGGATTATGATTATCTGATGGAGAACGGCGTCGCCGCCGTCTTCGGACCCGGCACCCAGGTGCTCGACGCGGCGCGCGCCGTGCTGGACCTGATCGAAGGCAAGCGGCGAAACGTGTAAACCGGCCGAGTTCAAGTCTCGATCCGGAGCTTCATCCGGTCGGCTGCAAAGCGCGTTCGCGAATATTCGACTGGGCGGCCTTCTAGATCGGCGTTGACCGATTGCGTCTCCATGACGATCGCCCCCGGCGATAGTTTCAGAAGCGAGAGTTCCTCTGCCTCCGCGTGCCGCGCGACGATCTCCGTCGAGACCCGGACGTAGTCGTCGAGCCCATGCGCGGCGAAGGCCTTGGTGACCGAGCCGAGCCGCGCATATTCCTCCGCCATCCTCGCAAAGCGCTCGGCGGGGTAGTAGCTGACCGCCGTCGAAAGCGGCCGCCCGTCGCCGCTGCTGACGGTGCTGAGCTCGATGAGAGGGGTGCCTGGGGGAACGCCAAGCGCAGCGGCGATTTCGCCGCTTGCCGGCACTTGGGCGTGCCCCAGGAGCTCGGTTCCGATTTCCCTCACCTGACGGCCGAGACCTTGCGAGAAGCGAGTGCGCCGCGAGATCGGATAGCTCACGCGATCCTTGCGCTCGATCATCGTGCCGCGCCCCTGCACCGCGCGCACCAGACCTTCTTCCGCGAGTGCGGCCAGCGCGCTGCGGACGGTGTGGCGATTGACGCCGAATTCCGCTGCAAGGGCCGTCTCCGGCGGCACCATGCCGGTGGCGTCATAGTCGCCATTGCTGATCGCGAGCCGTATCCTGTCGGCAATCTGCCGCCATAGCGCCACGCCCATCTGCCGTTCGACGACCTTCGCCACCATCTTCTTCGCCCCGCTTCTTAGCCGCCAGTTTCTTAGCAAATGTCACAAGCCTGTCATTTGCGAAGGTTATGGAAAGGTATAAGATGTATAGTTGTCTAGATCAATAGACATTTTGGAGTGAAATGATGGACGCAGCGAAGACAAGTGACGATGCAGGCGGCGCTCAGCGCCGGGAAGGCATGCGGCTTCTGGCGCGCGCGACGCTCGGCGAACTTTCCTTGGCCTGGGACGCGATCGACGACAAGCCGGAGGTCGCGCCGGTGCGCGGTCCGGAAACCGGGCTCGTCATGGTGCGCGGCAAGATCGGCGGCGGCGGCGATCCTTTCAATCTCGGCGAGGCCACCGTTTCACGCGCCACCGTGCGGCTTTCGACCGGCGAGGTCGGCCATGGGCAACTGCTCGGCACCGACAAGGCACGCGCCCGCTTTGCCGCGATCTTCGACGCGCTTTTTCAGAGCGCTACGCATCGCGCAAGCGTCAAGGCGCTGCACGAGCAGGTGGCCGCTCGTCTCGATGCGGAAGACCGTCGCAAGGCCGAGGAAACGGCCGCGACCCGCGTCGACTTCTTCACCATGGTCCGCGGAGAGGATTGATGACCGCCCAATCGCAAATCTATAGCGGCGCCTTCGCCGATCCCGTCTTCGAGGCGCAGTCCGTGTTCCGCAGCCTGATGGACTGCTTCGCCCGCCCGGGCATCATCGGCCGGCTGTCCACTGCTGCAGCCCCGCCGGCGCCACTCGGAGAGGCAAGCGGAGCTGTCGCGCTCACGCTCTGCGACCATGACACGCCGGTCTGGCTATCGCCGGCGCTCTCCAAATGCTCGGCGCCGAAGTGGATCGCGTTTCACACCGGCGCCGGCGTCACCGAGACGAAGGACGAGGCCCGCTTTGCATTCTTCGAGAAGGGCGCGGCCGTGCCGGGCTTCGACCAGTTCGCCCTCGGCACGCAGGAATATCCCGACCGTTCCACCACGCTCGTCGTCGAGGTGGAAGCGCTCGAAGGCGGGCAGCCGCTCATCGGCCGGGGACCGGGAATCAAGCACGGGATCGTCATCGCACCGAAGGGTCTGCCCGACGTGTTCCTCGACCTCTGGGCCGCCAACCGGGCGATCTTTCCGCGCGGCATCGATCTCGTCCTGACGGCGCGCGAGGCAGTGCTCTGCCTGCCGCGCACCACCAAACTCGAGCGGGAGTAAGCGCATGTATGTAGCCGTCAAGGGCGGAGAAGCCGCCATTGCCAATGCTCACCGGCTGCTGGCCGACCGCCGGCGCGGCGACCGGGCGCTGCCCGCGATCACCATAGATCAGGTCGTCGAGCAGCTCGGGCTCGCGGTCGACCGCGTGATGGCCGAGGCCTCGCTTTACGACCGTGCGCTTGCGGCGCTTGCCGTGCGCCAGGCGCGCGGAGACATGATCGAGGCGATCTTCATCCTGCGTGCCTACCGCACCACCCTGCCGCGCTTCGGCTATTGCGAACCGGTCGACACCGCGAAAATGAAGGTCGAGCGGCGCGTCTCGGCGACCTACAAGGATCTGCCCGGCGGCCAGCTTCTCGGCCCCACCTTCGACTATACGCACCGCCTTCTCGACCCGTCGCTGATCGGCGAAGAACCGGTCGATGAGCCGGCCCTCAAGGAGCCGGGCGAACATGTCATGCGCGTCTCCGACATTCTCGACGGCGAAGGCCTGATCGAGGGCGACGGCCAGATGCCGGAAGGCCACGTGGCGGGCGACCTCACGCGCGAGCCGATGGAATTTCCGATGGCGCGCGATCTCCGCCTGCAGGCGCTTGCCCGTGGCGACGAAGGATTCCTGCTGGCGCTCGCCTACTCCACGCAGCGCGGCTATGGCCGCACGCACCCCTTCGTCGGCGAGGTCAGGATCGGCGAGGTCGAGGTCGAACTGGAGCTGCCGGAGCTGGGCTTTGCCGTTTCGCTTGGGGTCATCCGCGTTACCGAATGCCAGATGGTCAACCAGTTCAAGGGCTCGTCCAGGCAGCCGCCGCAATTCACCCGCGGTTACGGGCTCGTCTTCGGCCAGAGCGAGCGCAAGGCGATGTCGATGTCGCTGGTCGACCGGGCGCTCCGGACCGACGAATTCGACGAGGACATCGTCGCTCCCGCCCAGGATCAGGAATTCGTCATCTCGCATGCCGACAACGTCCAGGCGACCGGCTTCGTCGAGCACCTGAAGCTGCCGCATTACGTCGACTTCCAGGCCGAGCTCGACCTGGTCAGGCGCATGCGCCGCGAACACGACGCCGCCCAGGCCGGCGGCAAGGACGGCATGAAGGAGGCCGCCGAATGAACGACCTCGCAACTTACAACTTCGCCTATCTGGACGAGCAGACGAAGCGGATGATCCGCCGCGCGATCCTGAAGGCGATCGCCATTCCCGGCTATCAGGTGCCCTTCGCCTCCCGCGAAATGCCGATGCCCTATGGCTGGGGTACCGGCGGCGTGCAGGTGACCGCCTCCATCCTCGGGCCCGACGACGTGCTCAAGGTGATCGACCAGGGCGCCGACGACACGACGAACGCCGTTTCGATCCGCGCCTTCTTCCAGAAGGTCGCCGACGTCGCCGTCACCACGAGGACGACGGAGGCGACGATCATCCAGACGCGCCACCGCATTCCCGAGGAGCAACTGCGAGAGGGGCAGACGCTCGTCTACCAGGTGCCCATTCCGGAACCCCTGCGCTTCCTCGAGCCGCGCGAAACCGAGACGCGCAAGATGCATGCGCTGGAAGAATACGGGCTCATGCATGTGAAGCTCTACGAGGACATCGCCCGCAACGGCCATATCGCCACGACCTACGCCTATCCGGTAAAGGTCGAGCGCCGTTACGTGATGGACCCCTCGCCGACGCCGAAATTCGACAATCCGAAGATGCATATGTCGGAGGCCCTCCAGCTCTTCGGCGCCGGCCGGGAGAAGCGCATCTATGCGGTGCCGCCCTATACCGAGGTCGTCAGCCTCGATTTCGAGGATCACCCCTTCGAGGTCCAGAAATTCGACAAGCCCTGCGCCCTTTGCGGCGCCGAGAACGTCTATCTCGACGAGGTGGTGCTCGACGACAAGGGCGGGCGCATGTTCGTCTGCTCCGACACCGACCATTGCGAGGATCGCCGGGCGCACGGCCATGCCGGCGCCATGCTCGCCCCCGCCGCGAAAGAAAGCCAGGAGGCTGCAGAATGAGCGCCGTGCCGCTTCTGAAAGTCAGTGACGTTTCGAAATTCTATGGAAGCCGCATCGGCTGCCGCAACGTCTCCTTCGAGCTCTATCCGGGCGAGGTGCTGGCCATCGTCGGGGAATCCGGATCGGGCAAGACCACGCTGCTCTCCTGTCTCTCGACCCGGCTGATGCCGACATCCGGCATCGTCGAATATCACATGCGCGACGGCCAATACCGGGACCTCGCGCGCATGAGCGAGGCCGAGCGGCGCTTTCTGATGCGCACCGATTGGGGCTTCGTTCACCAGAACCCGGCGGACGGGCTGAGGATGACGGTTTCGGCCGGCGCCAATGTCGGCGAGCGCTTGATGGCGGTCGGGGACCGGCACTACGGCAATATCCGCGCGGCGGCAGGCGACTGGCTGAGGCGCGTGGAAATCGAAGAGGACCGGATCGACGATCAGCCGCGCGCCTTCTCCGGCGGCATGCGCCAGCGCCTGCAGATCGCCCGCAATCTGGTCACCTCGCCCCGCCTCGTCTTCATGGACGAGCCGACCGGCGGCCTCGACGTCTCGGTGCAGGCACGCCTGCTCGATCTGGTTCGCGGGCTCGTCCACGACCTCGGCCTTGCGGCGGTCATCGTCACTCATGACCTCGCCGTCGCGCGCCTCCTTTCGCACCGGATGATGGTGATGAAGGACGGCGCCGTCATCGAGCAGGGTCTGACCGACCGGGTGCTCGACGATCCGCGCGAGCCCTACACGCAGCTCCTCGTTTCCTCGATTCTTCAGGTGTGACGCATTGACAATGCGCAACGGAAAGTAAAGACCATGCCAACTCCCCTCGTTGTCTCGGAAGTCGCGAAAAGCTTCACCATGCACCTTCGCGACGGCGTGCGCCTGCCGGTGGTCGCGAATGTCTCCTTCTCGGTGAAGGCCGGCGAATGCGTCGTGCTCGGCGGCCCCTCCGGCGTCGGCAAGAGCTCGATCCTCAAGATGCTCTACGGAAATTACGGCGTCGACGAAGGCCAGATCCTGGTGGAACATGACGGCCGCCTCGTGAACCTCGCGACGGCCGAGCCGCGCACCGTGCTCGAGGTGCGCCGCACGACGCTCGGCTATGTCAGCCAGTTTCTGCGTGTCGTGCCGCGCGTCTCCGCCCTCGACATCGTCGCCGAGCCCTTGCAGGCACGCGGTGTGGCGGCGGCGGAAGCGCGGGAGCGCGCGGCCGAGCTGCTTTCGAGGCTCAACCTGCCGAGGGAACTCTGGGCTCTGCCGCCGGCCACCTTCTCCGGCGGCGAGCAGCAGCGGGTCAACATCGCCCGCGGTTTCATCACCGACCACAAGATCCTGCTCCTCGACGAACCGACGGCGTCGCTCGACGCGAAGAACCGCGCCGTGGTGGTGGAAATGATCGCCGGGAAGAAGGCGGCCGGCACGGCGCTGATCGGCATTTTCCATGACGAGGAGGTGCGCGAGGCGGTCGCCGATCGCATCATCGACGTCTCGGAATTCTCGCCGAGGAAATACGCCGCATGAGCCAGAAACTCGGCCCCGAACCCACCATCCATCCGACTGCGAGCGTCGTGAACTCGACCCTCGGCCGCTACACCGAAGTCCAGGAACGCTCGCGCCTCGACGAGGTCGAGTTCGGCGACTATTCCTACATCATGCAGGACGGTTCGATCTGGTGCGCGACGGTCGGCAAATTCGTCAACATCGCCGCGGCCGTGCGCATCAATGCCACCAACCACCCGACCTGGCGGGCGACGCTGCATCATTTCACCTATCGCGCACCTATGTACTGGGACGATGCGGAGCCCGACCACGATCTCTTCGCCTGGCGGCGGCAGAACCGGGTGACGATCGGCCACGACGTCTGGATCGGCCACGGCGCTACGGTCCTGCCCGGCGTGAGCGTCGGCAACGGAGCCGTGATCGGCGCCGGCGCCGTCGTCTCCAAGGACGTCGCGCCCTACACGATCGTCGGCGGGGTCCCTGCGAAACTCATCCGCGACCGCTTCACGGCCAGGATCGGCGAAGCCATGGACCGGCTCGCCTGGTGGGATTGGGATCACGCCAAGCTGCGCCACGCGCTGGACGATTTCCGGGAACTGACGGCGGAGGAGTTTCTTGTGCGGTATAGTTAGGCGCCGCGCATATGATACCCCTCATCCGCTGCCGCGACCTTCTCCCCGTTTCGACGGGGAGAAGGGACAAGCCGCAGACCCTTAAGTCCCCTCTCCCCGCAGGCGGGGAGAGGGCTAGGGTGAGGGGCAAATCCGCCGCCGCAAGCGTATCAACCCGCCGCAGCTTCCCTCAAAAACGCACCCGCGACCCGTGCCACCAGCGCCAGCGAGACCGCACCCGCATCCGGGTGGCCGATGCTCTTTTCGGCCAGCGGCCGCGCCCGGCCGAGTTTCGGGGTCAGCGCGGAGGTCGCATCGGCGGCCTCTTGTGCGGCCTTGGCCGCCGCATCCCAGGCTTCGACAAGCGGCCTGCCGGCGGCGGATTCCCTTTCCAGCGTCTCCACGAAAGGCACCAGCGCGTCGACCAGCGTCTTGTCGCCCACGCGCGCGCGGCCGAGGCGCGTGACGCCGTCGAGTGCGAGGCGGGAGCCCTTCACGATCGCCGCGTCGCTCACCTTATCCTCATCGCTGAGGGCATTGCTCCAGGAGCGCAGAGCCAGGCCCCAGATGGCGCCCGAGGTGCCGCCGGCGCGGTCCGCCCAGGCGTCGCCCGCGGCAGCAAGTACGCTTGCAGCCCCTGCCCCCGCCACGACCGCGGTCTGTGCTGCGTCGAATGCGGCGGCAGAACCGCGGCGCATGCCCTGGCCGTGATCGCCGTCGCCGGCAAAGGCGTCGATGCGGCCGAGCTCCTCTTCCGCCTCCTTGAGCGCCTCGGCAATATTGCCGATCAGCCGGGCGATGCATTTGCCGCTTTCCTTCGAGGCGTCCGATGCAGGGCCGAAAGACTGCGGTCCGTCGGCGTCTACGATCTCGTCGGTCGCCGGTTCGGCGGCAATGATCACGCCCTTGCGCAGCACCGGCGCATCCGTGGGCGCGCGCCAGAGCGCCTCCAGCTCTTCGTCCAGCCAGAGAAGGGTGAGCGAGCAGCCCTGCATGTCGAGGCTGGTGACGAATTCGCCGCATTCGGGGTCGACGATTTCAAGACCCGCGTCATTGAGCTGTCTGGCGACCGCCGTCCAGAGCACGAAGAGTTCTTCATATTTGGTCGAGCCGAGGCCGTTCAGCACGGCGGCCACCTTCCTGGAGCCCTCGGGGCGCTCGGCAAGAAGCTTGCCGGTAAGGAGCTTTGCGAGATCGCTCGCCGTCGCGATCGTCTCCTCGCTGACGCCCGGTTCGCCGTGAATGCCGAGCCCGAGCGCCATCTGGCCCTTCGGCACGGTGAAGAGCGGGCCGGCAGCACCCGGAAGCGTGCAGCCGCCGAAGGCGACGCCGAAGGATACCGTCCGATCATTGGCATGACGCGCGAGCCGTTCGACCTCGTCGAGCGACTTGCCGGCTTCGGCTGCCGCGCCGGCAATCTTGAAGACGACGAGGTCGCCGGCAATCCCGCGGCGCTTGGCAGACGTTTCCGCGGGCGCACTCGCCACGTCGTCGGTCACCGGCAGGATGCGCACGTCGATGCCTTCGGAGCGAAGCCGTTCGGCAGCAACCCCGAAATTCAGGACGTCGCCGGCGTAATTGCCGAAGCCGAGAAGCACTCCGCCGCCCTGGTCGGCATGGCGGCAGACGCGGGCTACCGCGGCAGTCGAGGGCGAGGCAAAGACATCGCCGGCGACCGCCGCGTCGGCGAGCCCCGGCCCGACATAGCCGGCAAAGGCCGGGTAATGTCCCGAGCCGCCGCCGACCACGACGGCGACCTTGCCCTTCGGCACCTTGGTCGAGCGCACGACGCCGCCCTTCACCAGGCGGACGTTGCGCTGATAGATCGCTGCGAAACCGGCGAGTGCGGTCGTGGCGAAATCTTCCGGAGCGTCAAAGATCGTGGTCATCGCTTCAATGTCCCCTTCAATGTCCTTCTTGTCGAGGCAGGATACGCCTCAGATAGTCGCGATTGGCGGCGCTGACGGAAAGGCCGTCACCGCCGTAATGCTCGCAGAGGAAGGGACTGTCGAAGCCATGCGCCAGCGCCATGCGAATTGCCGCCCGATAGTTGATCAGGCCGAATTCGAGCGGGGCCGGATGGGTGACGATGACGCCCGATGCCGGATCTTCCGTGCGGTTGTAGTTCTTGACGTGCCAGTATTTGGCAAAAGGCGCAACCTTCGCCATCATTTCCTGCCAATGTTCCACGGGCCGGTGCAGGCGGATGAGATTGCCGAGATCGGCATTGATGCCGACATTGGCGAGGCCGACCTCCTTAACGAAGCGCACGGAACTGTCAGCCGTGCCCAGATAGGTGTCCTCGTACATCTCCAGCGAAACTTCGATGCCGAGTTCTTCGGCATGGCGGCCGAGTTCGCGAACACGCGAAACCGCCAACTGCCAGGTTCCCGCGTCGTCGGGGTTCTTCACGCCGTCGACCGTCCAGAACCAGAGCACTTTCTTCTGCGCCTCCGTCAGCGGGCCGAAGAAGCCGAAGGACACGGAACCGGCGCCTACGGCGGCGGCCGCCTCGATGACCCGGTGTCCATAGGCGAGGTATTCCTCGCCATGTTCCGGGTCTATGAGGCTGCGCCGCGAGGTGGAGATCGCCGGTATCGTGAGGCCGAGAGACCGGGTCAGACCCACGAATTCATCGAGCCTTTCCGCCGAAAGATCCGCCAGCCGTATCCAGCTGTCGGTCGGGTCCAGTTCCGTGAAGCCGGCATCGACCACGTCGGCGAGCGTCGCCGCCCACTCCTCGACCGGCTGGTCCTGCACCGATCGGCCGTCCGGCAGAAGGTTGGGGTACTGGATCATCGCGGCCGCAATCGGCCAGTTGTCACGGTTCCATTTGCGCGGCGCCATGGCGGACTCCTCGGGATTGAATTGGAACTAGGGGTACCGGACGAGGCAGCCGGTCAGGCCGCCGCGTTGCCGTCGCCGCTCGAAGCGGCAACCTCGTTCTTGCGCTTGCGCAATGTGCCGATCAGCCAGAAGAAGAGCGGCGACAGAAGCAGCGCAAGGGCGACGGCCATCAGGGCGGAGACAAGGCCGTTCGACCAGAAGATGTCGAGGCTGCCGCCCGACATCAGCATCGACTGGCGGAAGGCGTCTTCCGCCTTGTCGCCGAGCACCATGGCGAGAACCAGCGGCGCCAGCGGGTAGTCGAGTTTCTTGAACACATAGCCGAGGAGACCGAAGCCGATCACCATGAAGATGTCCGAGACGGAGTTCGCGACCTGGTAGGCCCCCGAGAAGATCACCGCGACGATGATCGGTCCGATGATCGAGAACGGCACGCGCAGGATCGAGGCGTAAAGCGGCACCGTCGCGATCACGAGGAAGACGGCGACGACATTGCCGAGATACATGGAGGCGATCAGACCCCAGACGAAGTCCGGGCGATCGGTGAAGAGCATCGGGCCGGGCGTCAGGCCCCAGATCATCAACCCGCCCATCATCACCGCGGCGGTGGCGGAACCCGGGACGCCGAGCGCCAACATCGGCAGCAGGGCCGAAGTGCCGGCGGAATGGTCGGCCGTCTCGGGCGCGACGATCCCGCGCGGATCGCCCTTGCCGAACATCGACTTGTCGCGCGCCGAGCGCCGGGCGACGCCATAGCTCATGAAAGAAGCGGCGGTCGGGCCGGCCGGCGTGATCCCCATCCAGATGCCGATGATCGTCGAGCGGGCGATCGTCAGCCAGTAGCGCGGGATCTCGACCAGCGTCCTGCCGATCTCGGAGAGACGCACCCGCGCCTTGATGCCTTCGAAGCGCAGCCCCTCTTCCGTCGTCAGCAGGAGTTCGCCGATGCCGAAGAGTCCCATGACGGCAATCAGGAAGCTCACGCCCTTGATCAGTTCGGGGATGTCGAAGGTGAGCCTCAGATTGCCGGATATCGTATCCATGCCGATGGAGGCGAGCGCGAAGCCGAGCATCATCGAGACGAGCGTCTTGAAGGGCGACTGCGCGCCCATCGAGATGAAGCTCGCAAAGGCGAGGAAGTAGACGGCGAAATATTCGGGCGAGGAGAATTTGAGCGCAAAGTTCGCCACCCAGCCCGAAAGCAGCGTGATCATGACGACGCCGGCAAGCGCGCCGAGGCCGGCCGAAACGAAGGCGAGCGTGAGCGCCCGGCTCGCATGGCCGGCTCTCGCCATGGGATAGCCGTCGAATGTTGTGGCGACCGAGGAGGGCTCGCCCGGAATGTTGAAGAGGATCGACGTGGTCGAGCCGCCGAAAAGCGCGCCCCAATACATGCAGGACAGGAGGATGATCGCCGAGATCGGGTCCATGGAGAAGGTCAGCGGCAGGAGCAGCGACACGCCGTTCGGCGCACCGAGGCCCGGCAGCACGCCGACGAGGATGCCGAGCGTCACGCCGACGATCATCAGCAGGATGTGGTTCCAGCTGAGGATGTGGCCGAAGCCATCGATCAGAAGACCGATATTTTCCATGTCATTCCTCCCGCAAGCACTGCACCCTTGCGGGTCAGTAAATTCCGAACCAGGCCTCGACCGGTCCCTTCAGCAGCGGAACCTGGAAGCCGATTTCGAAAACGATGAAAAAGAAGATCGAGACGCCGAGTCCTGCGGGGATCGCGATCCACCATTTGTAGCGCCCCTGGAAGAGCATTGTCGCGGCGATGTAGAGCGCCGTTCCGACATAGAGCCCCAGCCAGGCGGAAACGGCGGCGAAGGCCGCAACCGGTAGCAGGAAAGAGGCGACCACTCTGGCGCGGGCGCCGTCGAGGAAGACCTCGCCCGTACCGCGATGCTTGAAAAATGCGTGCCCGATATTGGCGAGGCTGCCGAGAACGATGAGCAGGCCGATATAGAAGGGGAAATAGCCTGCATCCGGACCCATATCTGTCCAGCCCGCACCGATGTCGAGGGAGCCGTAGCAGACAGCGATGCCGAAGGCACCGGTCAGCGCGGCGACGCCGAGTTCCACCGCAAAGCGGCTGGCCCCATTCGCACTTTTCTCACTCATGATCGTGACCTTTCCGAGCAGAGAATGGGCGTCCGAGAGGCCGAGGATGGATGCGGTTCTGCCCGCATCCTCTTCCCTGGGTCCCAAGCGCCCATCGACCGGTACTTAGTTGGCGAGCCAGCCTTCGCGCTTCAGCACTTCGCCGACCGTCGCGCCATCCTTTTCGATGACGGCTTTGAGTTCGTCGCCGGTCACATAGCCGGGAGACTGCGAGCTGTCGGCGAGATATTTCGCCCATTCCGGCGTCTCGGAGACCTTGCGCAGGACATCCGCATAGAACTGGACGACCTCAGGCTCGACGCCGGCCGGCAGCCAGACGGTGCGCGGCATCGAGTAGTTTTCGATCGGAATGCCGGCTTCCTTGCAGGTGGGGATATCGCTCCAGGCCTTGTCGCCGGCGACCTTGGCGTCGCTCGTGAACTTCGCGCTCTTGAAGACGCAGAGTGGCTTGATCATGCCGGCCTGCCATTGACCGAGGTTCTCGCTCGGATTGTTGACATTGGCGTCGAGATGCTCGCCGGCAAGCTGAACGGCCGCCTCGCCGCCGCTCTTGAAGGGAATGTAGTTGATCTTGGCGCCGGTTGCGTCGTTGATCATCGAGGTCAGGATCTGGTCGGCGTCCTTGGACTGGCTGCCGCCGATCTTCAGGCCGCCTTCCTTCGCCTTGGCCACGAAATCGGCAGCCGTCGCGTAGTCCGCCTTGCCATTGACCCAAAGCACGAACTCGTCGGACGCGAGCGAGGCGACCGGCGTCAGGTCCTCGGACGTATACGGCACCTTGGCGCGGACCGGCAGCAGGTAGGCATTGTTGGTGCCGAAGGCGAGCTTGTAGGGATCGCCCTTGTAGCCAGCCGTGTAGACGAAGCCTTCCGCGCCGCCGGCGCTGCCCTTGTTGGTGACGACGACCGGTGCCTTCATCAGCTCGTACTTGCCGATGATCGCCTGGATGGTGCGCGCGAAGATATCGGTACCGCCGCCGGGGCCGGCGGTGACGACGAATTCGACCGGGCGGTTCGGCTCGAAGGCCGATGCCGGCGCGGCAAGGCCGAAAGCGGCGGCCGCGATTACTGCGATGGAGACGGATTTTTTCATGCGTGGTCCTCCCGTTGAGTTGGATTGCGGCGCGAGACCTCCCCTCACGCCGGTATTCATCGAAAGCGTGCGAATTCAGGCAGCCGCCGAAAGCGCCCTCTTTTTCTTCGCCATGCGGGCTGCAAGCAGGATCGCCTCGCGTGTTGCGCCTATATCGGCGATACCCTTGCCGGCGATGTCGTAGGCGGTGCCGTGGGCGGGCGTGCAGAGCGGGAACGGCAGTCCGCCCATCATCGTCACACCCTTGTCGAAGCCGATGATCTTCATGGCGATCTGACCCTGATCGTGATACATGGTCATCACCGCGTTGAAGCCTTCCTTCAGCGCCCGGAGGAAGACCGTATCGGCCGGGAACGGCCCCTCGACGTTAAAGCCGAGCGCCCTGGCCTTCTCGACCGCCGGCTCGATGATGTCGATCTCTTCCATGCCGAAGCTGCCGCCGTCGCCGGCATGCGGATTGAGTCCCGCAACCGCGATCTTCGCCTCCTCGTAGCCGGCATCCTTGAGGCAGGCCTGCGTCAGTTTGAGTTCGGCAAGGATCGCCTCCACCGACAGGTGGGATGCCACGTCCTTGAGCGGGATATGCGACGTCACCCGCGCGTTCCACACCTTTTCGAGAACATTGAATTCACGAACCTTTCCCGTGAAGGAAAGCACGTCGGCGACGAAGCGTATCTCGTCGTCATAGCCGGGATAGGCAAAGCGCATCGCCTTCTTGTTGAAGGGCGTGAAGCAGACGGCATCGGCCTTGCCCGCATGGGCGAGTTCGAGCGCGGTGCGGAAATTGCGTGTGGCGAAGGTGCCGCCGGCCAGCGTCGCCTCGCCGCGCACCACATCGGCCGGATCGAGATGGGCGAGATCCACGAAGACGTGGCGGGCGGTGCCGGCGTTGTCGAGCGCATCGAGCGAAGCGGCTTCCAGATCCAGCGTGACGCCGGCCACCCGGGCGCCCTCGTCGAGGATGCGGCGATCGCCGATGGCGATGATGTGCGCCGCGTCGCGGATGTCGGAAAGGGCCAGCAGCCGCGCCGTCAGTTCCGGGCTGATTCCCGCGGGGTCGCCCATGGCCAGCGCAATCACAGGGCGCCGCTCCTTCGTTCCGTCCGCTCCTGATGTCGTCATTCGAGATGTCCTCCGCTTCATGCTTCGATGTCTCATACGTCATTCAAAATTCTGCATCAAGTCTTTTGTATTCTGTATGCAGCATTTTCTGTTGACGACGTCAGGGGCAGTCTCCATGCTTGAATGAACGGCGCTGATTCAATCGCGCATACTCAAGGGGAAGGGCCGCGCGGCGGTCCGAAGCTCAGACGAGAAAAATGAACGAAATCAAATCACTGGAGCAGCGGCCCATAGGCGGCCCGGGACCCATCCGGCGCACCGCACTGCACGACACGCTGGTCAGCCATCTGCGCGACATGATCATCGAGGGCGACCTTCCGCCAGGAACCCGTCTGCACGAGGGGCAACTGGGCGAGCAGCTCGGCGTATCGCGCACGCCGCTGCGCGAGGCGATCAAGTATCTTGCGAGCGAAGGCCTGGTGGAGCTCGTCCCGAGCCGCGGCGCCGTCGTCAAGCGCTTCAGCGCCAAGGACGTCCGGGACATGCTCACCGTGCTGCAGACCCTGGAGGAGCTCGCAGGCAGGCTTGCCTGCGAGGCCGCGACGGATGCGGAGATCGCCGAAGTGCGGGCGCTCCACGACGAAATGGTGCGCCGCTACGAGGCGGGCGACCGGATGCAATATTACAAGCTCAACCAGGACATCCACTCCGCCATCGCCCGGCTTTCGGGCAATGCTGCCCTGGCCGACATGCATGCCATGCTGCAGACGCGGCTGAAGCGCATCCGCTTCATCGGCCATGAAGGCCCGGAGAAATGGGCCGCAGCGGTCGCCGAACATCAGGAAATGATCGCCGCTTTGGAAGCGCGCGACAAAGCCAGGCTATCGGAAGTGCTGGGGCTCCATCTGACGAGGGCCTGGGAGCGGGTGCGCGACGCGGTTTAGGGCGGACGCGAGGCAAAATAACCCCTCTGACAGGCCAGAGGGGGGTATCACCGGTCAGGGCCTCACTTCACCGCCAGCAGACAGATATAGGAAAGCACCGTTACGAGCAGCCCGTGGAAGGCGAAGCTGACGCAGCGGTATTTGCCGCAGGCGATCGCCGCGAGCGCGTCTGCGTTCTCGGCGTATTGACGGAAGAGAAAGTCCTGATCGCCGGCCCCCGCTGCCCGCATGAAACCTTCCCGATGACGGGACCAGGCGCCCCAGAACAGCGTCGTCGAGGTTGCGCTCTTCCTGGGCAGGACCACGAGGATCGCCGAAACGATCGAGAAGATCGATGCAAGCGCCAGCATAGCCGAGAATACCATCGTGACGGTGCTGCCCTCCGCATAGCGCTGCCAGGCAAAGACGCTCCGCCCTTCTTGCGAAGTGACCAGAAAGGCGAACATGAAAGTGAAGATATAGGCCGCCTTCTGATCGGACGTCTTTATCTGATCGGCAAAGACGTCGTTGATCTTCCTGATGTGGTCGTAATAGGCCCCCAGCGCCGCCTCCGGCCCGGCTCCTTCACTTGGAGGATCGAGCCTGTACAGATTTCCCCCTGATTCCATCCGCCACTCCCCTCTATTTCGTCTCCTCTTTATTACACTCCACCAGTAAAGAGATACGCCCAAAACTGGGCTCTTGACTTTTCCTCCCTATAAATCCACTGGATTCACTATAGCGAGGGGTATTTCGGGAATGCGGGGAAGAAGAAAGGGGGCATTGCTTGCCGCGGTGACGCTTTTTGCGCCCTTGTGGGCGCTTGCCGAGCCGGTTCCGCGCCCGTCACCCGCGGCCGGCTCCGTCATTGCCCGCAAATCCGGCGAGGAGGTGCGCTTCGTCGACGTTTCCAACTGGCGGGTCGTCGACCTCGCCCAGGACCTGCTTCCCGGCGACGTGCTGCGCACCAACGCAACGGGCGCGCTGGCCGTCCTCTTCAGAGATCACACGCAGATAAGGCTGGGGCGCAATACCGCGCTGCGCGTCAAGCAGATCGGGGCGGGCGACACGAATCTCGGGCTGGAATCGGGTACGATCTGGGCCCGCGCCGAGCGTGGCGGCGAGGGCCTGGTCATCGATACGCCGGCCGCAGCCGCCGCCATCCGCGGTACCGACTGGACGCTGACGGTCGGCGCCGACGGAAAGACTTCGCTCGTCGTCCTCGAAGGCGTCGTCGAACTCAGCAATGCCTATGGCAGCGTGACGGTGAAGCAGGGCGAAGGCGCCGTTGCCGCGATCGGCAGCGCGCCGACGAAGATCGTGATCGTTACGCCGAAGGATCGCGAGCAGATGCTCTTTCATCTGTCGCTCCGCAACGCCTTCGTCTGGATGCCGGCCACGCCGTTCAGCGTTCCCGAAATGCGCCGCGAGCGTGCGCGCATCGAGGCCTCGCCGGCAGCATCCCGCCCGGCCGAGGAATGGCTGACGCTTGCCGAGATTTATCTTTCCCTGGATGGCCGCGACAAGGCTCAGGCCGCGCTCGCGGAAGCCGCTAGCCGGGGCCTGACCCGCTCCCAGGCGGCACGTGCCGACCTCGTCAAGGCATTGATCGCCGGTTCTTCGAACCGCTACGAAGAGGCGGCGCGTCTGTTCGCCAGGGCCGAACGCGGCCTCGACCCGAGCCGCCGCACGATCGCGGCCTATGGCGGCTATTTTGCGCGCGGGCTCGCCGATCCTGCCCGCGTGGAGGAGCCGCCGCGCAACGCAAGCGGCCGCTATGCGGGCATGGCCCGGGCCTGGACTGCCGGCTTCCGGGAAGACATCCCCGCGGCGATCGCGGTGATCAAGAAGGCCGAGCAGCAATATCCCGACGACCCGACCCTACCCGCGGCACGCGCGCAGCTCGCCCTCCTGCTGGATGACCGCGACGAGCTTCGCGACGGCGTCGAGCGGGCGCTATCGATCGATCCGGACGACCCGACTGCGCTCGAGGCGCGCGCCCACTACCGCTATCACATCGACAACGATCTCGAGGGCGCCCTTGCTGATCTCGAAAGGGCGCTGAAAACCGCTCCGGGCTCCTCCTCCATCTGGAATTCCCTCGGACTGGTCCAGGGCGCGCGCGGCGACAACCGTGCCGCCGAGGCTGCCTTCAAGCAGGCGATTGCGCTCGATCCGCTCGATCCCGTCTCCCACGCAAACCTCGCAATACAATACATGGACGAGATGCGGATGGCCGAGGCGAAGCGGGAGATCGACGCCGCGCTTTCCGTCGATCCCTCCTTCGACGCGGCGCTGGTGGCACGCGGCCGCTATCACATGCAGAACGGCGAGGCCGACAAGGCGGTCGAAGACCTGCTCGCCGGCTCGACGGCCAATCCGGCCTACTCGAACGCACAGCTCCTGCTCGCGGCCGCGCATTACGAGAAGGGCGACCGCATTCCGGCAGCTCAGGCGCTCGACAATGCCGACAGGCTCGACCCGAACGATCCCGTCGTGGCGACGGTCAGAACCGCGATCGCGATCGATGCCTATGACGCCGACGCGGCCATTCGCAACGCTCAGGAAGCCCTGCGCCGCACCCGCGCCAAGGGCGGCGACACGGCGGCACTCGGCGCCAACCAGGAGCAAGGCTCGACGCTCAACGACGCCTTCCGCCTGCAGGGATTGGATGCCTGGGGCCAATATTACGGCGACGCCGTCTTCGATCCCTTCACCGGTGCCAGCTATGTCGACCAGGCGGTGCGCGGCAGCGTCAATCCCTTCTTCAACGCTTACGATTTCGCCGCCAACGCCGTCACGAACACGGTCAATACCGCAAGTTTCTCCGCTCTCATCCAGGGGCTTCTGATCGAGCCGCACATGCTCGCCAGCCGCGAGCGGACGGTCAACCTGCTGCGTTCGCCTTTCTTCGAGACGGAGCTCGGCGGCGGGTTCATCGCCAATGAGGATCATACCGGATGGGTCGGGGAAGCTGCGGTTCGCGGATTTACCGTCTCGCCGTTCCCGATCAGCGTCTACGGGACATTTCAGTGGGAGGAGCCGAAGGATGTGGTCGATCTCGGAGGCGCCCGAGTGGAACGAGAGCTGCGGATAATCGGAGGCAACGGCTACGTTACGGCCAGTCCGACGCCCGATGACCGCATTGTAGTCTTCGCGAACTATTCCGATATCGAGGAGACACAGCAATTTCTGCCTGTTCCGCCTGACCTTGAGATAGGGGACGAGTCTTCCGGTCTCATTTCCGGGCTCGCATGGAGCCATACATTCGGATACCGCAACGTCGGAAACGCCGCGTTGTTTTTCAGGGAACTCCGCACCGGTGATAGCCTATCCATTCTGGATGCCAGCGGCGCTGGAGGGACCATCGATCTTGAAACGAAGGAGCGGACCTATATCGCTGCAGTGAACCACTTGTATGGAGATGGGGACCTGACGTGGCGCTATGGCGTTCAGGGCGGGAAGGTCCGGTCGGACAGCTCACCGGCCGTCTTCGACTCGTCCACGCAAGCGGTGGCGAAAGCCTATGTTGATGTCCTCTATGAAATGACCCCGGACCTCAAAGTCGAAGGCGCCCTGTTCGCCCGTTACATAGAGGACGTCAACGACAACAATATCCGGCTTGAGCCGAGACTCGGAATCGCCTGGGCACCGGCCGAGGGCCATTGGCTGCGCGCCGCCGTTCAGCGCGACGGCTATAATTTCGGCTCTGCCACGCTTGCGCCAGTCGGCATCGTCGGACTGCAGCCCAACCAGTTCCTGATCGGCACGGGCGGCTATGCCGACACGCTGGCCTTGCGCTGGGATGCCGAGTGGAACGACTGGCTCTTTACAGCCGTCGACTACCAGCACCAGGAAATCCGCGACGGTTCAATTGCCATCCCGGTCACCAGCCCCTTCTTCGCACTGACGGATTTCCCTTTCGACAAGGGCCGCATCGACCGCGTGGCATTGACCGCAAACCTCGCGCTCGGTCACGGATTCGGCCTATCGGCGACGATGGCCCGCACGGAAAGCGAGGACCGGTCGGCAGGCGCCGGCGGCGATCTGCCCTTCCTGCCGGAATATTCGGGCCAGGTGGCACTCACGTTTGTCAGCACAGCCAACATCAAAACGACCGTCGCCGCCAACTACGTAGGCGAGCGAGCGGAGGGTCCGATAACCCACGACGACTTCTGGACGGTCGACGCCGCTCTCCAATGGGAGCCCTTCGACAAGCGGTTCGAAGTCGAACTCGCCGGCTTCAACCTTCTGGACGAGGAGTTCGAGGTGCGCGACGGGCTGCCCGGCTGGGGTCCCACGGTCAAGGGCACCGTCAAAGTGCGGTTCTGATGAAGGCCTCTCGCCAGCTTCGCCTTTCCTCCCGGCGGGCAAAGCTTGCCGCCCTTGCGGCCTTGGTGGCCGCCCTCGTCTCGCTCGTCTCGCTGACCGGTTCCTGGTCGCTGGTCGACCTGCGCGCCTACGACTATCTCTCGATCCTCGGCCGGCCGCCGCTTCCGGAAGACGGCCCCGTTATCGTCGCGATCGACGAACCGTCTATGGCCGAGATCGGCAGCCAGTGGCCTTGGCCGCGCGCCCTGCACGCCCGGCTGATCCAGGCGCTGAGAGCCGCCGGCGCCAGGGCGATCGCACTCGACGTGATCTTCGCCGAACCGGCCGCCGCCCCGGAGAACGATCAGGCGCTTGCCGAAGTCCTCGGGCCCGATGTGGTGCTTGCCGGCGACGAGACGCTGATCCGGACACCGCAGGCAGAGCAGTTCGTCCGGACCGAGCCTCTTCCCGTCTTTCTGGAGCGGGGCGCCAAGGTGGGCATCGCCTCGGTCGACCTCAGCGGCGACGGCACGCTCAGGCAGATTCCCTCCTATCCGGACGGCTTGGCCGTGACGCTCGCAACCGTTGCCGGTGCGGAGCCTCACTATCCGCCGAGACGAGCCCTGATGCAGACCTTCGGCCCGGCGCGCACCTACCCGACCGTTTCCTATTATCAGGCGCTCGACCCGGAAAGTTTCCTGCCGGAAGAAACGTTCCGCGACCGGGTCGTCATCGTGGGCCTGAGCCTGCAGAACGCCCCGACCATCTCGGGCGGTGGCATCGATGCCTTCGCCACCTCCGACACGGTCTTTTCCCGCGGTCTCGTCGCCGGCGCCGAGATCCACGCGACCATCTACGACAATCTCGTGCACCGGCTGTTCGTCAAGCGGACGGGAGCGGCGGTCGCCATCGCCGCGATCGTCCTCGCCAGCCTTGCCGCAGCCCTTGCCGTCCTCGGGTCGACAAGCTGGAAGACGCTCGGTTACGGCGCCCTCGCCCTTATTCTGATCTTTCTTGCAAGCTACGGCCTGATGCGCCTCGGCCATGTGTTCGTCTCGCCGCTCGCACCGGCACTTGCTTTTCTCGGCGTGGCAGTCGGGCAGGCCGGCCTCGACTATGCGGAAGAAAGGCGCCGCCGCCGCGCGATCACCCGTGCCTTCTCGCAATATCTCTCGCCAGCGCTCGTCGAGCGGCTGGCGAGAGACCCCTCGCAATTGAAGCTCGGCGGCGAAAGACGGACGCTCACGGTACTCTTCTGCGACGTTCGCGGCTTCACCACCATATCGGAGGACATGAAGGACGATCCGGAGGGACTGACGACGCTCATCAACCGGCTCCTGACCCCTCTTTCGGAGGCGGTGCTCAACCGGCGCGGCACGATCGACAAATATATCGGCGACTGCCTGATGGCATTCTGGAACGCGCCGCTCGACGATCCGGACCATGCCGTCCATGCCGTTCAGGCGGCGCGCGACATGCTCACCGCCCTCGGCGATCTCAACGCAGAGCTGCAAGCCGAGGCGAAAGCGGCGGGACGTCCGCCGAAGGCGCTGAGGATCGGCATCGGCATCAACACGGGCGAATGCGTCGTCGGCAATATGGGCTCGGCCCGCCGCTTCGATTATTCGGCGCTGGGCGATGCGGTCAATCTCGCCTCCCGCCTCGAAGGTGCCTCCAAGGACTACGGCGTGCCGCTGCTCCTCGGCGAGCGTACTGCAACACTCGCGGCCCGGAAATTTGCGGTTGCCGAGCTCGACCGCATCACCGTCAAGGGACGCAGCGCAGTCTCCCCCGTCTTCACCCTGGCCGACGGCGCTTCGGAACCGGCGCTCGAACGCCACCGCGCCTACCTCGCCCGGAAATACAGCGGCGAGATCGCTGCCGATGACGGCTTGTTCGATGAACTCAAGGCGGCGCTGCCGCCGCTCGCGCGCTATTACGAGCGTGAGCGGGAACGGCTGTCGGGATGAATAAGCAAATCGCCCCTCATCCGCCTGCCGGCACCTTCTGCCCGCGCGCGGGGCGAAGGGAATATGCCGCAACGCCTCTTCCTTAGATCGGGGCAGGAGCTAGCCGCTTGTCCCTTCTCCCCGTCAAACGGGGGAGGTGCCGGCAGGCGGATGAGGAGCAAATCACGGGCTCGGCGCTCAAAGCAGCCCGCCAACCCCCAGCAGCCGCTCGACCGTGGCGTGCTCCTTCGCCAGCGCCTCCGGAGTTCCGCTCCAGGCGAGCCTGCCGCGCTCGAGGATGATCACCCGGTCGGCGAAATCGAGTGCGCTCTGGATGCGCTGTTCAACGAGCAGGATGGTCATGTCGCCGGTCTTCGCGAGCTCGGCGAAAGCCTTCATCAGCTCCTCGCAGATGACCGGCGCCAGACCTTCGAGCGGCTCGTCGAGAAGCAGGACCGAGGGCCGTCCGAGGATCGAGCGGGCGGTAGACAACATCTGCTGCTCGCCGCCGGAAAGCTGCGAGCCGAGGTTTCGGCGCCGCTCGTAGAGGCGCGGAAACATCTCATAGGCCTCGCTCAGCGCCGTCTTCGGCCGGCCCTTGAGGCCGACGAAGAGATTTTCCTCGACCGTCAGCGACGGGAAGACGCAGCGCGCCTGCGGCACGAAACCGAGGCCTTTCAGCGCGCGTGATGCGCTCGGCAGCGCGGTCACGTCGGCATCGCCGATGCGGATGCGCCCGTCATAGCGCCGCGTCTGGCCGGCGAGCGTAGCGAGCAGCGTCGTCTTGCCCATGCCGTTACGCCCGAGAACCGCAAGCCGCGCGCCGGCAGGCACCGAAAAGGAAATCCCTTCCAGCACCCGCGTCGGCCCATAGCCGGCGGAGAGATTGTCGACCTCAAGCGGCGCTGCCGGCATCGGCATAGCTCCCGAGATAGGCTTCGCGCACACGCGGATCTTTGGTGACGTCGGCTGGAGAGCCGTCGAAGATGACCGTGCCGGCGGCAAGCACGATCACGCGCTTGGCGAAGCGGAAGACGAGATCCATGTCGTGCTCGATCATCAGCACGGCGAGGTCATCGGGAAGATCGGCGAGCGCCTGCTCGATGCGGCCCGTGTCGCTCTGCGGCACGCCGGCTGCCGGCTCGTCGAGCAGCAGCACCCTCGGTTTGAGCGCCAGGGCCACCGCGATCTCCAGCAGCCGCTGCTGGCCGTAGGCGATCTCGCGCACCGGCCGGTGCGCGAGATCGCGCAGGCCAAGCTTGCCGAGCAGGCTCCCGGCCTCCGCCATCACCCCGGGCATCGCCAGGAAATTGCCGAACATGCGCCCCGCCCGGCCGTCGCGCTGCAGGACCGCGAGCGCCACGTGCTCGGCGGGCGTCATGTCCTGGAAAAGCCGCGTCACCTGGAACGAACGCACGAGGCCGCGGCGGACGCGGCCGATCGCATCGATATGGGTGACGGTTTCGCCGCCGATCCGTACCTCTCCGGCGTCCGGCTTCAGATTGCCGGTGACGAGATTGACGAAGGTCGTCTTGCCGGCACCGTTCGGGCCGATCAACGCGACGCGGTCGCCCGGTGCCATGGAAAGGCTGACATCGTTGGTGACGGCGAGACCGCCGAAGGAACGCTTGAGATTTCTGACTTCGAATATGGCGCTCATCGGCCCGCCCCACGTCGCCGCGCGATGATTTCTGCGGCCGTGCCGTAAAGCCCTTTCGACGCAAAGAGCACGACCGCGATCAACAGGGCCCCGACCATGGTCAGCCAGTGGAACGGGTTGGCCGCCGAGACGAGGTCTTCGAAGAACATGAAGACGATCGTGCCGGTAAGCGCCCCGAAGAGCGAGCCGGTACCGCCGAGCACGAGCATGACCAGGCTTTCGGCCGAGAGCGTGAAGGAGAGACTGTCGAGACCGACGACCTGCGTCGAGACGGCGTTGAGCGCCCCGCCGACCCCGGCGACCGCGCCGGAAATCACATACATCTTGAGGAGGGCGATCGTCGGCGACGCGCCCATCGCCCGGATGCGGATCGGGTCCTCCCTGATGCCGCGGCAGAGCATGCCGAAGGGCGAGCGCACGACGAGGCGCAGGAGCACGAAGACGATTGCGAGCAGCACGACGCCGAAGACATAGGCCGTGCGGCCCCAGAGGTCGAAGGCGAAAAGGCCGATGAGCGGATCGGGGGAGATGCCGGCCAGTCCGTCGCTTCCCCCCGTCCAGGAGGAGGCCTTGTTGGCAAATTCATGGAACAGATGGATGAGGGCGATCGAGAGCACCAGCTGCGGGAGACCGTGCGCCCTGAGGATCACGACCCCGCAGGCGAGCCCCGCCAGCGCACCGACGAGAATGCCGGCGGCGAGCATGAGGAGCGGATCGGTGATGCCGAAATGCACGGCCGCGATACCGGCGGCATAGGCGCCGCTGCCGAACAGCGCGGCATGGCCGAGCGTCGCGACGCCGCAATAGCCGGTGATGAGATCGAGCGAGAGTACCAGCAGCGCGATCGCGGTGATGCGGGTGAGCAGCGCCAGATTGTTCGGAAAGAGGAGATAGCCGATCCCGGCCAGTACGAGGATCACCGCGAGGCCCGCAAGATCGCGGCCGAGCCCCCGCCTGCCCGCAGAAAGTGCCGTGGCTGCTTCGTTCATCGTTGCCATGGTCACCTACTTCATCCTCCCGGCAAGGCCGCGCGGAAAGACGCAGACAATGGCGATGACGGCGAGATAGAAGAAGAATTCCCCGAATTCCGGCATGAGATAGCGTCCGGTCGTATCGATACCGCCAAGCAGGAGACAGGCGGCAAGCGCACCCGGGATCGACCCCGCACCGCCGACGGAAACGACCACCAGGAAGGTGACCATGTATCTGAGCGCATAATAGGGCTCGACCGGCAGCAGTTCCGCGCCGACGACGCCGCCGAATGCGGCAAGCCCCACGGCGACGGCGAAACTCACGGCATAGACGACCTCCGTGCGCACTCCGAGTGCTGCCGCCATCGCCGCATTGTCGACGGCGGCCCTGAGTTTCACCCCGAAGGCCGTCTTCTCGATGGCAAACCAGAGGGCTCCGGCAACGGCGAGGCCGCAGACGATCGCGAAGATCCGGTGCACGGCGATCGAACGGAAGCCGAGATCGGCGGAGCCCTCAAGGCTCGGCGGCAGCGGGATAGTCTTGAGAGTCGGGCCGAAGACGTAGTTGGCAATGCCGATGATGCAGAAGGTGATGCCGATCGTCATCAGCACCTGAGTCAGCTCCGGCTGACCGTAGATGCGGCGGTAGAGCAGGCGCTCGATCGGGATGGCGATGACGATCGTGCCGAAGACCGCGATCAGCACCGCGGCGCCGTAGCCGAGCCCGAGATCACGCGCCGCATAGGATGCGATATAGCCGCCGATCATCGCAAAGGCGCCGTGGGCAAGATTGACGACGCGCATGAGGCCGAGCGTGACCGAAAGGCCGATCGAGATCACGAACAGCACCATGCCATAGGCGAGCGCATCGACGGCTATGCTGAAGATGGTTTGCATGAGCGCATCCTAACGCTGTGGCAAGGCTTCACCCTCGATCCTCATTCCGGAAGGCTTCCGCCAAACCAACGATGCAGCCGTCGCATACAGCGGGCCGCCGATCATTTCACCGCGGCTAGACCCGGATCGCCCTGTTTCTCGAAGGTCTGGATCTCCTTGTTGTAATAGGTGCCGTCATCGGCCTTGGCGACTTCGCGCAGATAGATGTTCTGGGTGATATGGCGCGATTCTGGGTCGATCGAGACCGGCCCGCGGGGGCTTGTCCAGGAGAGCCCCTTCACGGCGTCGACCGCCTTCCGGGCATCCTGCTCGCCGCCTGTCGCCTCGATCATCTTGTAGATGACATGCATGCCGTCATAGGCCCCGACCGCGGGGAAGGAAAGCTCGGCCGGATTGCCGATCGCCTTGCCGGCCGCCTCGACGAATGCCTTGTTTTCCGGTGAGTCATGCGAAACGGCATAGTGAAAGGTCGTCTGCAGGCCGAGCGCGGCGTCGCCCAGCGCCGGCAGGTCGGATTCCTGGGTGAGGTCGCCCGGCGCGAAGAACTTGATGCCGCCGTCCTTCAGGCCGTTTTCGTTGAACGCCTTGACGAAGCCGAGCGTCGTCGGGCCGGACGGCAGGAAGGCGAAGACGCCTTCGGCACCGGAATCCTTGATGCGCTGCATGATCGGCGAGAAATCGTTGGTCGAGAGCGGCATGCGGATCGCCTCGACGATCTCGCCGCCCGCCGCCTCGAAGCCGGCCTTGAATGCGTTCTCCGCATCGACACCCGGGCCGTAATCGCTGACCACGGAGATGATCTTCGAGACGCCGGCATCCTTCGCCACCTTGGCGATCGGCGTGGATGTCTGCCAAAGCGTGAAGGAGGTGCGCACCACGAGCGGGCTCTTGGTGACGATCGCCGACGTGGCGGCATTCATGATCACCAGCGGCACGTTCGCCTGCTCGAGCAGCGGCGTGACGGCCATCGCGTCGGGCGTGAAATAGAAGCCGGCGAGATATTGCACGCCTTCCTTTACGACCAGCTCCTGCGCCAGCGCCTTGGACTGGGCCGGGTCCGCCTGCGGCACGTCACGGTAGATGATCTCGATGTCGTCGTCGCCGACCTTGGCGCCGTTCACCGCCATATAGGCGTCGATGCCCGCCTTGAAGTTCTTGCCCTGCAGCGCAAAGGGACCGGAAAACGGCCCGACGACTCCGACCTTGATCGTATCCGCCTGCGCCGCGACGCTCGTTGCCAGAGCCGCGAGCGCGGCCAGAATGATCCTTCTCATATTTCCTCCCCCCGCGACGTCCGCTACTCCCGGCCGGCATCGCTTCCTTTTACATCAATCGCGATCGACAGCGGGCAGTCTGCCATGTCAAACGGTGATGCAAAAATGAAATATGGGCGGAAATCCATAATCCCCCGGTTATTGTTTTGTGCGGGGATTATGGAGGAAGCGCGCGGGCCTTAGTGCAGTCCGAATTCCCGAAGCAGCTCCTGCCTGTAGCGCACGAAGCGTGCGCCGCTGCGATCGCGCGGCCGGGGCAAGTCGATGTCGATCGCTCTCGGCGCTCCGTCCTTTTGCTTCGGCAGTATCAGGACACGATCCGCCAGATAGATGGCCTCCTCGAGATCGTGCGTGACAAGAACCATCGTCACGTTCTCCTCCCGCCAGATGCGCTCGAGCTCCTGCTGCATCGTCAGTTTCGTCATCGCATCGAGGGCGCCCAGCGGCTCGTCGAGCAGCAGGATCTCGGGCTTTACCGTCAGCGCTCGCGCAAGCCCGACCCGCTGTGCCATTCCACCCGATAGCTGTTTCGGATAGGCATCCTGGAAATCGGCAAGGCCGACAAGCGAGATGTAGTGACGTGCACGCTGCTCGGCGCGTCCGGAATCCTCGCCTCGGACCTTCAGGCCGAACGCCACATTGCCGAGGACCGTCAGCCATGGAAGCAGCCGCGGCTCCTGGAAGATGACCGCCCGCTCCCTGCCCACACCGGAAACCGGCCGGCCGTCGATCAATACCCGGCCCGCATCGGCCGTCTCGAGACCCGCAAGAACCCGCAGCAATGTCGTCTTGCCCGATCCGCTTGCGCCCACGATTGCAAGGCATTCCCCGGACCGGATGTCCAGATTGAGGTTCCTTAGGACGCTGAGCGGCCGTCCGTTGATCTGGAAGGATTTCGAGAGATCGCGCAGCGCCACCTCCCCTCTGCGCAGGCTTCTGACTTCAGCCATTTTCACCACCTCAATTCGCCGCGGCGGACGTCGCATCCGGCCGGAACAGAAGATCGGAAGCCTTGTATTTGCCCTGCGGCAGGCTGCCCTCGCGCTCGAGAACGCCGATCCAGAAATCCAGATCCCGCTCGGTCGCTTGCGCGCCCTTCCGCAGACCGAATCCCGTCCAATGCCTGGCGAGATCGCCGTTTTCGCCGCGCTCGGTCAGAATACGGTCCAGCACGGCCCGCGCTTCTTCCGGATGCTCGCGTGACCAGTCGGCGGCGCGCGCGGACTGTTCTACGAAGTTTCTGGCGGCGACCGGATTCTTCTCCACGAAATCCCGCCTGAGAACCGCAAAACCGCCTGCAATTTCACCGAGCACATCCGTATCGTCGAAGACCGCGCGCACCCCGCCGTGATCGACGATCTGGCCGTTGAAGGTCGCCTGCCAGTATCCCACGGCGGCGATGTCGACCTGGTTCGACCGGAGCGTCTGTTCGAGCTGCGGCCCGGGTACGACGACGAGGTTCGCTGCGTTTTCGGGCAAGCCCTTGCCGTGCAGCGCCTCGCGTACCGCATAGTCGAGATGCGCCCCGAGCGTATTCACCGCGATCGTCTTACCTGCGATATCCTCGATGGTCCTGATCGGGCTGTCGTCGAGCACGTAGAAGATGCTCTTGACCTGCTCGTTGATTCCGTTGGTCGGAAAGGCCGGGACGAAATCGTTTCCGCCGGCGATCGAGTTGATGACGGCTGCGGTCGCCGCCGAGCCGATGTCGACGCTGCCGGAGGCAAGCGCGAACAGCGATGCGGGTCCGCCTCCCGCATAACCGACATTCTCGAGCTTGATGCCGAGGTCGTCGAAATAGCCGAGCTCATAGGCGAGTTCGTGCGGCGATAGGCTGCCCTGGCTCGCAAGGAACCGCAGCGTCACCGGTTCCGGAGCTTCTGCTGCCGCAAGGCTGGAAAGACCGATCGAGAACAGGCTGCCGAATGCGAGGGCGCGAATGGAAATCGTCATGTGTCACCTTTTCCGTGATCTGGAAGTTTCGAATGTCGAGGCCGTTTTGCCGCAACTCCGGATGGAAAACCGCTGCGCACTTTTCCTGGAATCGCTCTAGTTCGAGGCGTCGCTCCAGCGGCAGAGGCGGCGCTGCGCAAAGACCAGCGCGTAGTTGGAGACGAGCCCGAGCCCGGCCAGAATGAAGATCGCCGCGAACATCAGGGGAATCTGGAAATTGTACTGGGCGTTCATGACCTGGAAGCCGATGCCCTTGTTGGCTCCGATCATCTCGGATGCGATGAGCAGCAGCAGGGCAGTCGTTGCACTCAAGCGCAGGCCGACGAAAATCGAAGGAACGGCGCCCGGGAGAATCACGCGACGGAAGACAGTGAGACGCGACGCGCCATAGACCCGCGCCATCTCGATCAGCTTCGAATCCACTTCCTTGACCCCGCTGATGGTGCTCAGGAGCAGCGGAAAGAGCGTCGCCCAGAAGATGACGAAGACTTTCGAGGCCTCGCCGAGTCCGAGAAGCAGGATGAAAACCGGATAGAGAGCGAGCGCGGACGTCTGGCGGAAAAGCTGGAGGACGGGATCGAGTGCGTTCTCGATCGCACGCACCTGCCCCATCAAGAGGCCGAGCGGTATGGCCAGAGCTACCGCGCCTACGAAGGCGGTGCCGGAGCGCTGAAGACTGATCGCGATGTCGTCGAGCAATGCTCCACCGGAAATTCCCGTCCACAGGGCGGAAAGGATGGCACCGACGGACGGAAACACGGCCGGGTTGATCCAGCCGGCGGTGCTGGCCGCCTGCCAGAGCGCAAGAAAGGCGATGAGCAGTCCGTAGCGCGACAGCCAGCTGCCGGCGGCGGCGCCTGACCGGCGGAGATACTCGTCCGCTTTTGCGCTGACGCTGCCGCCTTCGTGGATGATCGACCTGTCGAGTTCCTGCAAGCTCATTTTCGTGTCTCCCCTCTTACTCGGCCGCCTGGACGGTGGCGCGCGCCAAAGTCCACGGGTTCGCCGGACGGGGAAGACCGAGATTTTCCCGCAGCGTCCGCCCCTCATAGGCGGTGCGGAATAGGCCGCGTGTCTGCAGTATTGGGATGACCAGATCGACGAAATCGTCGAGAGCGCCCGGAAGCCATGGCGGCAGGATGTTGAACCCGTCGGCGGCTTCGCTCAGGAACCACTCCTCAAGCTGATCGGCGACCTGCTCGGCGCTGCCGACGACGGTGTAGTGACCGCGTGCGGTCGCGATCCACCGATAGAGCTGGCGGATGGTGAAGCCATGCTCATCCGCGATCTTCCGGATCAGCGCCTGCCGGCTTTTCATCCCCTCTGTCTCATTGCTGACGGGTAAGGGCCCATCGAGCGGATATCCCGTCAGGTCGAGCGTGCCGCCGGTCAAGCCATTCAACAGCGCCACGCCGTCCTCCGGCACGATCAGCGCATTCAGCTCTTCATATTTGGAGCGCGCCTCCTCTTCGGTCCGGCTGACGAAGGGGGCCACCCCCGGCATGATCAGAACATGTTCGGGGTTGCGCCCGGCGCGCTTCACCCGTGCCTTGATGTCACGGTAGAATTCCTGCGCCGAAGCGAGGTTCTGATGGGCGGTGAAGATCACCTCGGCGCTGACCGCCGCTAGCCTGCGTCCGTCCTCGGATTGCCCCGCCTGCACCACGACCGGGTGCCCCTGTACGGGACGCGGCGCGTTCAGCGGTCCTTTGACGCTGAAATGCTTGCCCTTGTGGTCGATGTCGTGAACCCGGCCGGCGTCGAAGAAGCGGCCGGTCGCCTTGTCACGGATGAAGGCGTCATCTTCCCAGCTGTCCCACAGAGCCTTGACGGTCTCGACGTGCTCGTGCGCGCGCTCGTATCGGTCGGCGTGGCTCGGCTGGGTTTCTCTGTTGAAGTTGCGTGCCGTCTCGTCGCCGGCGGAGGTGACCACGTTCCAGCCTGCCCGCCCGTTGGAAAGAAGGTCGAGCGAGGCGAACTTGCGGGCGAGCGTGTAGGGCTCCTCATAGGTCGTCGACGCCGTGGCGATGAAGCCCAGATGGGTCGTCAGCGGCGCGAGTGCTGCAAAGAGGGTGACAGGCTCGAAACCGGCGATCTTCGCATTGCCGCCTTCGCGGCCGCCGAGCCCGACGGAGAGGTTGTCGGCGAGAAAATAGGCGTCGAACAGACCGCGCTCCGCGGTCTCGGCGAGCCTTCTGTGGAATTCGAAATTCGTGGCACCGTCTGCCGGAGCGTCCGGATGCCTCCACGCGGCAATATGCTGGCCGCCGCCGGGGAGAAAGGCTCCAAGCTTGATCTGTCTGGTCATTGCTGCCTCCGTTGGATTTGCTTCACGGGCCGGCGTCACTTCGCTTCGATAGCCGACGCAAACCGGGTTGGTGTGATTGAATTTGCGGCTAGGCCGCCAAGCTTGCCCTGGCGGCGCGCGCGAGCGCCTGCGTTGCCTCGCCGACCGCCCTGCAGACGCGGGCATGGATCGCCTCCGAGGCGAGAGCGCCGTCGGCAAAGTCCTTGTCGGAGGCGTAGATCGCAGTCGGCATCGCCAATGCCTCGAAGAAGCCGAACAGTGGCCGCAACTGATGCTCCACCATCAGCGAGTGGCGTTCCCCGCCCCCGGTCGCGGCGAGGATGACGGGCTTGCCGCGGAGCGAGGAGGGATCGAGCAGGTCGAAGACGTGCTTGAAGAGGCCGGTATAGCTTCCCTTGAAGGTCGGCGACGCGACCACCAGGATGTCGGCTGCAAGTATCTGGCCGACGACATAACGCGCCTCCGGCGCGAGTTCGTCGAGCCTTCTCGCAGGGAGCAGGGACGCCCCGAAATCCTCGATATCGAAGGTCTGCGCCGACGCGCCGGCATCGACCGCCAGCCGGTGGACGATATGGTCCACGAAGGCGCGTGTCCTGGACGGACGCGTGATATTGCCTGAAATACCCACCACTCGTGTCTGCGGCATCGCTTTAGCTCCCCGTGAGATCCATGCTTCGGTGGTATTCATCAAAATCTATAATCTTAGTAGACTAAAGGAACGCCATTCTATTCCCGATACGCGAACAAGAAGACTTTGCTTTGGGGGCGTCCCTCGGGGAACAAAGCACCGGCCGCGGTGTTACCGCCAGACAAGTGCAAGACCGCCATGCATCTGCCCGACGCAACCTACCGTCTCCAGTTCCGCAACGGGATGGACTTCGCAAAAGCCGTGGAGTTGATCCCGCACTTCGTCGGGCTCGGCATCTCTCACCTCTACGCCTCGCCCCTTTTCACCGCGGTCCGCGGGTCGGCCCACGGCTACGACATCGTCGACTACAACGAGATCGACCCGGCCCTGGGCGGCTACGATGGATTTGTGCGGCTCGCTCATGCGCTGAAAGCCGAAGGACTCGGTCTCGTTCTGGACATCGTCCCGAACCACATGGCCGCGCATCTCGAGAATGACTGGTGGCACAGCGTGATCGAATGGGGCCGCCTTAGCGGATTTGCCGACTATTTCGACATCGACTGGCGGGAGCCGCTCACGCTCCCCTTCCTCGGAAAGTCGTTTGAGGAAGAGGTCGCAGCCGGCAATCTGCGCCTTGCATACGACCACGAGCACCGCTGCCTGGCGCTTCGATATTACGAGGCTCTCTATCCGCTCAATCCCACCAGCTATGCGGCGATCCCCGGCAACGGCAATGCCGCGCTCGAAAGGATCGCGGCTGTCGCCGGCACGGCCGAACGGAAAACCGCCGCACAGTTCCACGCGGAAATCGCCTCTGTCGTCGCGACGCCGTCGATCGCGGCCGAGCTCGACCAATGTCTCGCGCGGTTTTCCGCGGACACACTGCAGTTCGACCGGCTGCATCGAATGCAATCCTGGCGGCTGATGAGCTGGCAGACGGCCCGGGACAAGCTCAGCTACCGACGGTTTTTCGAGGTCGCCGGCCTCATCGGCATGCGCGTCGAAGATGAAGCGGTGTTCACGGAGACCCACCGGCTCGCGCTCGCCCTCGTCCGGGAAGGCCTGATCGATGGGCTCAGGATCGACCACATCGACGGCCTGGCCGATCCGAAGGGCTATCTCGATCGGCTCCGCCGGGAGGCCGGCGACGGCACCTATATCATCGTCGAGAAAATACTCGGGGAGAACGAAACGCTGCCGGAGGACTGGGCAGTCGAGGGGGCCACGGGCTACGAGTTCATATCGGCCCTCGCGGATCTTCTTTCCGACGACACTCCGTCTTCGTGGCTTTCAGGCGAGGAAAGGCGATCCGCGGCCGAAGAGGCGGTCACGGGATGCAAGCTTCAGGTCCTCGGCCGCAATTTCAATACGGAAGTCCGGCGGCTGACCGGACTGGCCGCTCGCTTCACAGGCGATGGGGCTCCGGATCAGAACGTGCGGACCGGTGAGGCCATTCGCCAGCTGATGGCGGCACTGCCCGTCTATCGGACCTATGTCGGCGACCAGGGGGCCGGAGCGCGCGACAGCCGCATCCTCGACGGGATAGCAGCGAAGGCAGCGGCGCGCGCGCCCGGCGCCGGCGCCGAGATCGCAGCGATCGTTTCCGCACTCAGGGCGCCGGTCGACTCGGCGGACGGCAAGCTGCGGTCCGAATTCCGCACGCGGTTTCAGCAGTTGAGCGGCGCAGTCATGGCCAAGGCGGTCGAGGACACCTTCTTCTATCGGAGAGGCGATTATCTCGCGGCGAACGAGGTGGGTGCCTCCCCCTTCTGGACGCCCGGCGGCGTCGGCCGCTTTCATGCGATGATGCAGGATCGCGCAAGCCAGATGCCGCACGGCCTTTCGGCTACCTCCACGCACGACACCAAGCGGGGGGAGGATGCGCGCGCCCGGCTCCACGTCGTCAGCGAGGCACCGGACGTCTGGGCTGCAGCGGTGGACCGCTGGCACGGGATGAATGCGGAAAGCATGGGCCGACTCCCGGCCGGCGAGAAACCGGACGCTCCGGTCGAGCAATTCCTCTATCAGAGCCTGCTCGGCGTCTGGCCGATCGCGCCCCTTGGTGACGAAGACGACCTGATTTCCCTGCACGAGCGGATGGTCGATTTCGCCGTGAAGGCGCTGCGGGAGGCAAAGCTCAGGACGAGCTGGGACGATCCGAACGAGCGCTATGAAGCAGCGATCAAGGCCTTTCTCGGCGATCTCCTGGATCGGCATAACCGGTCTTTCCTCGGCGATTTCGAGAAAACGGCCGGACCGTTCATCCATGCCGGGCTGATCAACAGCCTCTCGCAAGCGCTGGTGAAGCTCACCGCGCCCGGCATTCCCGATATCTATCAGGGCAGCGAACGCATCGACCTTTCCCTCGTCGATCCCGACAACCGCCGCGGCTTTTCACCGCGCGGCTCGCTTTCCCAGCTACCCCAAGCGCCGACGATCGGCGATTTCGAGGACTGCAAGCAGAGGCTGATCTCAATAGGCCTGAACTATCGCCGGGGGCGCGGCGCGGATTGTCTTGCGGGAGGCGAATACCGCGCAGTGCGCGTCGAAGGTCCGGGTGCCCGCCACGCAGCCGCTTTCATGCGTCGCAGCAGGGATGGCTTTGCGCTCACAGTCATCCCGCGGCTTGTCTTCGGCCAGACGCCAGACGGTCGCCTGTCCATCCGTCCGGAACTGTGGCGAAACACCTTCCTCGCCTGGCCCGAGGGCTGCCAATTCAAGCCCATGTGCAATCTCCTGACCGGCGGCGTCACCGAGCCTCGGCCTCTTCTTGCCGTGGCGGACGTTCTACGGGACTTCCCCGTCGCCTTGCTGGTCGAGGCGTGAGCACGGATCAACCTCACACCCGCCCCAGCCGCCGGACATTGCCGGCGAGCTCGGCGGCGAGCCTCAATGCGGCCGCCGTCGCGCCGACCATCTGCGGCAGGATCAGCCATTCGAGCGTCCAGGCGGAGCCCGAGCGCTCCTGCTCGTGCACCAGCGACTGGTGGATGGCGGAAACCTGCGTCGCGTTGAAGCGGGCGAGTGTCACCAGCACCTCCGCGGCGACCGGATTCTGCTTGTGCGGCATGGCCGAGGAGCCGCCGCCGCCGGCAAGCACGATCTCGTCTCCCGCCTGCGCCATCAGCGCCACGTCCTGACCGAACTTGCCGAGGCTGCCGGTGACGAGCGACAGGAGGTGGGCGAAATCGGCGATCGGCAGGCGCTGGCTGTGCCATTGCGGGCAGTCGACCAGCGCGAGTTCCTCCGCCAGCGTCGCGCGGACGATGTCGGCCTTGCCCTTGAGCTTTTCGAGCGTGCCGGCGGCTCCTCCGAACTGCACCGCGAAAATGTCCGTGCCCGTGGCATCCAGCCTGTCCTGATGGTCGAGCAGCGGCTCGATCCAGCTCCGCAGTCGGTCGGCCACCGTAATCGGGATCGCCGGCTGCATCCGCGTATGGGCGGTCAGCGCACGCTCGCCCCAGTGCCGCCCGCAAGCTTCGAGCGCCGTCACGACGTCGCCGACCCGGCCGGAGAAAAGTTCCGCGATCGCCTTCAGCCTCAGCATGAGGCTGGTATCGACCACGTCCTGGCTGGTGGCTCCGAAATGGACATGTTCCGCCGCCTCTTCGCCGACCGCCCGGCGCAATTGCCGCACGAGCTCGGGAACGACGACACCGTCGATGGCAGTTGCCCGGCGCATGGCGCCGACGTCCGGAGAGAAGCCACGGCATGCCTCGGCAATGCGATTGGCGGCCGCTTCGGGGATGACGCCGTGGCGCGCCTCGGCACGCGCAAGCGCCGCCTCGAAGGCCAGCATGGCGCGAACATCGGCGACGACGGAGAATTCCGCCGCCACCGCCTCGTCTCCGAGAAGGCCGGAAAGATAGGGGTGATCGAAGGCCGAATAGGTCATGCCGCATCTCCAGCTCTCGCTCCCTTCGGTTCGAAGGGAGCCTCACACGCATGCGGCAACGCGGGGGCGGGCTGCCGAACGATCAAATATCCAGGAAGACCGTTTCCTTCTCGCCCTGGAGATGAATGTCGAAGACATAATTAGGCGCCTGACCCGCCGCGACAAGCGTCTCGGCCCGGTGGCGGTGCTCGATGCGGGCAAGCAGCGGATCTTCGGCGTTCGCCGCCGCCTCGTCTGGGAAATACATGCGCGTGTGGAGGCCGATATTGATGCCGCGCGCGACGATCCAGATGCTGATATGCGGGGCCATCAGCCGGCCGTCGCGGAATGGAACGCGGCCCGGCTTCACCGTCTCGAAAGTGAAGACGCCGCCCTCGTCGCTCGTCGGCGAGCGTCCCCAGCCGGTAAAGTTCGGGTCCGCCGTACCGCGCAGCTCCGACGGGGAATTGTAGAGCCCGGCTGCGTCCGCTTGCCAGATTTCGAGAAGTGCGTCCCTGAGGGGCATTCCGGCGCCGTCGATGACGCGACCGGTCACGGTGATGCGCTGACCGAGCGTCTTGTCGTTGACCATCGAAGCGCCGAGGTCGCCCTCATATACGCCGCCGATGCCGCAGAAATTCGGCGTCAAGCCGATATGGACATAGGGTCCGGCCGTCTGCGACGCGGTTTCCTTGAGGGTGCTGAGATCCTGAACCATCGGTGCGTCCTCAATTCCCTTCCGGCCGGTTTTCGAAGAAGGTCGAGCGGCGGCCACGCAGCACGATGTCGAACCTGTAGGCGCGCGCATCCATCGGCACGGTGTTGCCCCAGTCGAGAGCCGCGATCAGCTGCTCGATCGCCCGGCGGTCAGGGACCGTGCCGACGATCGGACATTTCCAGATCATCGGATCGCCTTCGAAATACATCTGCGTGATCAGGCGCTGGGCGAAACCGTGGCCGAAGACCGAGAAATGGATATGGGCGGGCCGCCAGTCGTTGACCCCGTTCGGCCATGGATAGGCGCCGGGCCTGACCGTACGGAACCAGTAACGGCCTTCCTCGTCGGTGATCGTTCTGCCGCAACCGCCGAAATTCGGGTCCAGCGGCGCGAGATAGCTTTCCTTCTTGTGACGGTAGCGTCCGCCGGCATTCGCCTGCCAGAACTCGACGAGCACGCCATGAACCGGATGGCCGCGTTCGTCGAGGACGCGGCCATGGACGATGATGCGTTCGCCGATCGCACTTTCACCGGGACTGGCGAAGTTATGGATCAGGTCGTTGTCGAGCTCGCCCAACATCGAATGGCCGAAGACCGGTCCGGTGATCTCCGATATCGTGCCGTCGAGCGACAGCAGCGCCTTCTGCGGCGAACGCAGCACGGAGGTCTTGTAGCCGGGCGCGAAGGCCGGCGGGTGCCAGGCGCGGTCGCGGGCAAAAAAGGCGCCCGTTTCGGACTTGCCGTTCCGTCTGCCATTTTGATTGTCGGGCATCGTCCTTCTCCCTCGCCTATCGAGCAACCGTGCCGGCATCCATTTCCGCGAACACCTGCTTGACGATCTTGATCGCGTGATTGGCCGCCGGAACGCCTGCATAGATGGCGACATGCAGCAGTGCCTCGCAAATATCCTCGCGCGTCGCCCCGGTATTGGCCGTGGCGCGGACATGCATGGCCACCTCCTCGTCCTGTCCGAGAGCGGCAAGCAGGGCGATGGTGACGATCGACCGCTCCCGCTTCGTCCAGCCGGGACGCGACCAGACATGCCCCCATGCCGCCTCGGTGATCAGCTCCTGGAAAGGACGGTCGAAATCGGTCGATGCCGACGCCGCCCGGTCGACGTGATTGTCGCCTAGAACGGCGCGGCGCGTCGCCATTCCCTGTCGGTAGCGCCCGGAAGGCGCAAGGGTATCGCTCATGGTTTGCCTCCAGACAACACGGATCGGAAGAAGCGTCTCAGCACCGACGACAAGGCTTCCGGCTGCTCGACGCAGGGTATATGTCCCGCCCCGCGGATCACTTCGAAGCGCGCGCCCGGTATGAGATCGGCCGTCGAGCGGACCAGATCGGGCGGCGTCGAACCGTCCTGGTCGCCGACGACGCAGAGCACCGGAACCGCGATCCTGCCTGCGGCTTCCGTGAAATCGGCGTCGCGGATGGCGGCGCAGGTGCCGACGTAGCCCGGCACCGGCTGGCGGACCAGCATGTTGCGGTAGCCGGTGAAGGCGAGGTTTTCGGGCCGCCGAAAGGCCGGGGTGAACCAGCGTTCGAGCACGCCATCGGCGACCGCCTCGATGCCGTGCGCCTCGATCGCCGTGATGCGGGCGTCCCAGAACTCGACGGTGCCGATCTTGTGGGCGGTGCCGGAAAGCACGAGCGCGCGCACGAGGTCGGGGCGGCGGCCGTAGAGCGATTGCGCGATGAGACCGCCCACCGAAAGTCCGCAAACAATCGCCTGTTTCACGGCGAGGCGATCGAGGAGTCCGGCGAGATCGGTCGCATGGTCCTCGATGGAATAGGGAACCTGGCCGATATCGGACAGCCCATGGCCACGCTTGTCATAGAGCACGATGGCAAAATGGCCGGCCAGCCGGAGGACGACATCGCGCCAGATACGGAAATCCGTGCCGAGCGAGTTGATGAAGACGAGCGCGGGCTTTTCCGTGACCGCGCCAACCACGCGATAGTGAATCGTGACGTCGTTGATGCGGGTGAATTGCACGGCAGTTCTCCTCCGTCGTCAGAATTGGATGTTTCATCCGGTTAGGTAAAATGATATTTCGTGGCTTTCCCTTAACCAGGGGGTTATACGATCCGTGATCGACGCTCGCGTTAAGTTTCGCCATCTGCAGACATTTGTCGAGGTCGCACGCCAGAAGAGCGTGGTGAAGGCGGCCGAACTCCTGCATGTCACGCAACCGGCGGTCACCAAGACGATCCGGGAACTCGAAGAGGTTCTGGGCGTCGCGGTTTTCGAGCGCGAGGGGCGTGGCATCAAGATCACGCGCTACGGCGAGGTCTTTCTGCGCCATGCTGGCGCCGCGCTGACGGCGCTGCGCCAAGGCCTCGATTCCGTCTCGCAGGAGCGGTCCGGCGAAGGCCCGCCGATCCGCGTCGGTGCGCTTCCGACCGTTTCGACCCGCATCATGCCGCGCGCCATCGCGCTCTTCCTGAAAGAGAAGACCGGCGCACGCATCAAGATCGTCACCGGTGAAAACGCAGTGCTTCTCGAACAATTGCGCATCGGCGATCTCGACCTCGTCGTCGGCAGGCTCGCCGCTCCGGACAAGATGACCGGATTTTCGTTCGAGCATCTCTACTCGGAACAGGTGGTCTTCGCGGTGCGGGCCGGGCATCCGCTCATCTCCGGCAGGCAGTCTTTATTCGCGCATCTGAGCGACTATCCGGTGCTGATGCCTACCCGCGCCTCGATCATCCGCCCCTTCGTCGAGCATTTCCTGATCGCCAGCGGCATTGCCGGCCTGCCGAACCAGATCGAGACCGTTTCCGACTCCTTCGGCCGGGCCTTCGTACGCTCCAGCGACGCCATCTGGATCATATCGGCGGGCGTCGTCGCCACGGATATCGCGGATGGCGTATTGGCGGCGCTGCCGGTCGACACGAGCGAGACGAGGGGACCCGTCGGGCTTACCATGCGCACCGACGCGATCCCGTCGCTGCCGCTCTCGATCCTGATGCAGACGCTGCGTGAAGCGGCGGGGACGGCGATGGCTGCGGAAGCAAAGAGGACGGCCTAGCACTGGGGTTATCGAACCCCCTCTGGCCTGCCGGGCATCTCCCCCACAAGGCAGGGGAATCGCATATGCGGAACAGGCATGGAACATCGAAGGGTTTGTTCTCGATGCGATTCCGTTCTGTTCGCCATTCGATTCCTCGAAATCGGCCATATGCGATAGCCCTGCCCCACAAGGGGAGACGACTCGCGGGAAGAACCTAAAGGGCCGGCATCCCGGCGGGCCTAAGCGAGCGTTTCTGGGCGGCGATGCGGAAGGGCGCGTTGGCTGCGCCGTAGCCGCGATAACCGGCGCGCCGCTCGACAATTTCGAAGAAGAAGCCTTCTCCATAGGTCGGGCCGTAGATCTGGAAATACTCGCCATCCTCATCGCGGTCATAGAGGATGCTCTCATCCCTGAGCCGGTCGACGAAGTCAGGTTCGAGCCCGAACCGCACCTCGATGTCGTCGTAATAGTTGCGCGAGATTGCCAATGGGCGAAAGCCGCTGCGGAGCATATGGTCGGCGGCTGCAAAGATATCGTCGGTGCGGAAGGCCACATGCTGGACACCCGAGCCGAAGCTCTCTGCGATGAAGTGGCCTGCCAGCGTGCGGTGGTTGTCCGCTCCGTTCAACGTCAGCCGAAGCGTCCCGCTCGCATTCTCAACGACCTGGCTGCGGATCAGACCGGCGGGATCGACGATATCGACCTCTGCCAATTTGTCGGCATCGAGGATAGACGTGTAGAAGAGCAGCCAGCTCGGGAGCTCCTCCGCCTGCATGGATTGCGCCACATGGTCGATGGCGAGGAGCGGCGATGCGCCTTGGGGCGTCGCCCCCGACCAGACGAACTCGCGCGACCAGACGTCGTCGGCCTCGTCCAGGAAATAGATCAACCCGCCGCCAATGCCGCGGATTGCGGCCATCGCCCCCTCGCCTTCGTTCGCCTCGGGCAGGAATATTTCGGCGCCGAGCGCGCGCGAGCGTTCGATGGCGGCGGAGGCATCGGGTACTTTCAGGCCGACCGCATAGGCCGATGCCCCGTGCACCAGGTAGCTCGAATGAGCGAAGCCCTGCTGCTCGGTGTTGATGACGATGTTTACGCCTCCATGATCGCGACCCTGGCGCCATAGCGTCACCGATTTCTCGCGATGAGAGGCGACGGCGTGAAAACCCATGGTTCCCAGAAGCGAGCCGAGCGTCTCCGCCTCCGCCCGATCGGCGGTGAACTCCACGAATTCGACGCCCAGCACCTCCACCCGGTCGGGCATCGCCAGCGCGCTCTTCGCCACCGGCTCGCGCCGCTTGACCCGATCCATCAGATAGACCAGCGAACGATGCCCGTCCTCGGCGATCGCCCTGGGTGATCCGCCCCGGAACTGGTCGTTGAAGATTTCGAGCGACAGGGCGCCGTCATAGCCGGTCGCGGCGACAGCCTGCATGAAATCGACGACCGGAAGATCGCCTTCGCCGGGCATGTTGCGGAAATGGCGGCTGAGATAAAGCAGATCCATCTCGATCCGCGGCGCGTCCGCGAGCTGAACGATGAAGATGCGGTCCCCCGGAATGGAGCGGATCGACCGCAGGTCGATATTGCGCGACAGGGTGTGGAAACTGTCGAGGATCAGCCCGATATTCGGGTGGTCCGCCCGCCGCACGATTTCCCAAGCATCCCGATGATCGTTGACATGTCGGCCCCAGGCAAGCGCCTCGTAGCCGACGCGCAAGCCGCGCCTGGCCGCCCTCTCGCCCAGCTCCAGCAGATCGTCGGCAGCGCGGTCGATGCCGCCCAATGCGAGCGGGGAAACGCTGGAACAGACGAGCATCAGTTCCGTTCCAAGCTCCTGCATCACGTCGAACTTGCGCTCCGCCCGGTCGAAAGCACGCGACCGGTGCGGTTCCGGCAGACCTTCGAAATCGCGGAACGGCTGAAAAAGCGTCACCTCCAGCCCGTGATCGCGGACCATGCGGCCGACCTCCGCCGGCGAGCCGTCGAAGGTCAGGAAATCGTTCTCGAATATCTCCACGCCATCGAAGCCTGACGCAGCGACGGCGGCGAGCTTCTCCGAAAGAGTGCCGCTGATCGAAACGGTCGCGATCGAGGTCTTCATGCCGATCTCCTCTCGCTGGCCTCGTCCTTTGCCGGGTGTCAGGGCCGGCTTGCTTCCGGAAAAGGCGAAGCGTCGAAGGCTCGATGATCGTTACTTCTTACCTATACCGCAAATACCGTTTTTTCCGTCCTCCATACCGTTTTGTTATGCATCTCGGCCGCCACGCGAACGGCCGGTCGAGTCGTCCATGACGCGGCGCAGCGTCGTCACCAACCGCTCGGCATAGCTGGACAGCGCGGCGTCGGCGCGATAGGCGACATAGGTCTGGAACTCCGTGTCCTCGGTGATCGCAATGACGGCCAGTCCCTGGTCGGCCATACCGCCCACGGTGAAGGCGTCGATGACCGCGATGCCCAGATTCCGCTTGACCAGCGCACAAACCGTCGTGCCGAAACGCGCCCTGATCGGGGTACGATATTCCAGCTTCTCCCTCTCGAATATGCCCGCCATTATCGCCCCGTAGGGATCGCGCGGGTCGATACCGATGAGCGGATGCTCGGCGATCTCGCGGGCGGAAATCCTGGACCGCCCGGCAATCGGATGCTCCCTGGCGGCGATGCAGACGAGGTGCCCTTTGGACAGGGGCTCGAAAGTGATCGAAGGATGGGTGAAATGATAGCTCATCGCGACCAGCTCTCCTTTGCCGAGCAACAGGTAATCGATCGCCTCCTCTATCCTCAGAATATCGAAATTGATGCGGATGTCCGGATAACGCCGCATGAGCCCGGCGATGGCTTGCGGCATCATCGCATTCGCAATGCTCGGCACCGAGCCGAGCGCGAGTTCCACACCTCGTCCGCGCTCCAGTTGGCCGATGGAGAATTGCAGGTCGTCGACCTTGCGATGAACTTCCTGGAGCTGGGCGAAGATGTCGCGCGCTTCGTCGGTCGGCACGTAACGGCCGGCCTTCTTGACGAAGAGCTTTATCCCCAGCGCGCTTTCGATATGCTTCATAGTCCGGCTGACGCCCGGCTGGGCGACATTCATCAGACGCGCCGCGCCGGCGATGGTGCCGGCGATCATCACCGCCCGGATCACTTCGATCTGGCGTAGCGTAAGCCCCATCGCACCCTCCCTGGCAGCTGCCTCACCGGCGACAGTCGAGCAGAGCCGGTATCCCCGCGCAAGTAGCGTCCAGGAAGGTTTGCGCGCGGCCTCAAAACGGCAACCCCACGTAATTCTCCGCGAGCGCGGTCGCCGCCGCGCGCGAATGGGTGAGATAGTCGAGTTCCGCCTCCTGGATTCTCTGGTCGAAGTCGCTGGTCTCCGGAAAGCGGTGCAGCATTGTCGTCATCCACCAGGAGAAGCGCACCGCCTTCCAGACACGGGCGAGCGCGCGGGCCGAATAGGCGTCGATGCCGGCATTCGAGCGGTCCTGATAGTGTTCGAGCAATCCCTCGAACAGATAGTGCACGTCGCTCGCCGCGAGGTTCAGGCCCTTGGCGCCGGTCGGCGGAACGATATGGGCGGCGTCACCCGCCAGGAACAGCCGATTGAACCGCATCGGCTCGGCGACGAAGGAGCGGAGCGGCGCGATGGACTTCTCGAAGGAGGGCCCCGTGACCACGCGCTCGGCGTGATGGGCGGGCAGGCGGCGGCGCAATTCGTCCCAGAAGCGCTGATCGTCCCAGTCCTCGATCTTCTCCTCGAGCGGACACTGGATGTAATAGCGGCTGCGCGTGTGCGAGCGCATCGAGCAGAGCGCGAAGCCGCGCGGGTGGTTGGCATAGACCAGTTCGTGGTCGACCGGCGGCACGTCGGCAAGGATGCCGAGCCAGCCGAAGGGGTAGATCTTCTCGAAATTGCGGATGGCCTTTTCCGGCAGGGAACGTCGGCTGACACCGTGAAAGCCGTCGCAGCCGGCAATGAAGTCGCAGTCGATGCGCTGCGCGATCCCGTCCTTCTCATAGGCGACATGCGGCGTCCGCCCGTCGAAATCCCGCGGCATCACGTTCGCCGCTTCGTAAATCGAGAGCGCCCCGACCCGTTCGCGATGGTCCATCAGGTCGCGGGTGAGTTCCGTCTGCCCGTAGATCATCACCCGCCTTCCGCCGGTCAGGCCAAAGAGGTCGATGCGATGGTCGCGCCCGTCGAAGGCGAGCGAGAAGCCGTCATGCGGCAGGCCCTCGGCATGCATGCGGGCGCCGCAGCCCGCCTCCTCCATCAGCCGCACCGTGCCTTCCTCCAGAACGCCGGCGCGCACACGGCCGAGAATGTGAGCTTTGGTCGCGCGATCGAGGATAACATTGGCGATCCCCGCTTCCGTCAGCAATTGCCCGAGCAGGAGCCCCGAAGGCCCGGAGCCGATGATGACGACCTGAGTGCGCATGATTGTCCTCCCACTTCCCCCAGGAAATTGCAGCTGTCCCGCCGGAATCGGCACGCGAATTCTTACAGATATCGTACATCGCCGGCGGCTCGGCTGTAGCGCTTTGATCTGATGCATGCTTTTTTCCGTCAATCGCGATACGATCAAAGAAAACATGCAGGAGAGAGCAGTCGTGGCCGACGAAACACAGGCGCCGGAAACCAAGCTGACTTCCACGAAGCGCCGCTGGGCGGCCGACGGCAAGTTTCTCACCGGCCGCATTGCCCGTCCTGAGACGGACCGCCTGCCGCCCGGTCAGCATCTCGTCAGGGACTGGCCGGTTCTCGATCTCGGGCAGCAGCCGCACCTGACCCACGAGACGTGGCGGCTCGACGTCACCGGCCTCGTCGAGAACCCGCTCTCGCTCGACTGGAACGCCTTCCAGGCGCTGCCTCAGAGCGACAGCCTGTCGGACATCCACTGCGTGACGACCTGGTCGCGCTACGACAACAATTGGCACGGTGTATCCACGCGCGACCTCCTCGATCGCGTCATGCCGAAGCCCGAGGCCGCCTATGTCATGCTGACGAGCTTTGACGGCTACACCACCAACCTGCCGCTCGCCGATTTTGCCGCCGAGGACGCGATCCTCGCGACTGCCTGGGAAGGCGCGCCGATCACGCGAGCCCATGGTGGGCCGATGCGCCTGGTGGTCCCGCATCTCTATTTCTGGAAAAGCGCCAAATGGCTGCAGCGCATCGATTTCCGCGCGGCCGATTCGGCAGGCTTCTGGGAGCGGAACGGCTACCACATGCGGGGCGACCCGTGGCTGGAGGAGCGCTATTCCGGCGATTGACGCTGGAGCGGGATGAGGAAAAGTGTGTGCGGTTTTCCGCCCGGAATTTCGGAAAAAGAGAGTTTCCGCGATTCGGAGAAAAAGCGGAAATGCTCTAACGCTCCGTCTTCGACTGTAACTCGTAATTTTTGATGCTACAGTCCCCGGTTGAGGGAGCGGTAACGCATCCCCGCGCCGAACTTGAAGCCAACATTCCTGTCCGGGAGGAAAGCATGCGCAGTCCCTGCCTGAAATCCCTATCCATTACCCTGATCGTCGCGCTGAGTACGTTCGCACCGCGGCAGGGCCTGGCGGCCTCGCCGGAGCCGGTCAAGGCAGAGCACGGCATGGTCGTGACCGCCCAGCATCTTGCATCCGACATCGGCGTCGAGGTCCTGAAGAAGGGCGGCAATGCGATCGATGCGGCGGTTGCGGTCGGCTATGCCCTCGCCGTCGTCTACCCTACCGCCGGCAACATCGGCGGCGGCGGCTTCATGACCATCCGCTTCAAGGACGGCAAGACGACCTTCCTCGATTTTCGCGAGCGCGCGCCTCTCGCCGCCACCAAGACCATGTATCTCGACGACAAGGGCGATCTCGTCGAGGGATTGAGCACCGAAGGCTATCTCGCCGTCGGCGTGCCCGGACCGGTCATGGGTTTCGAGTTCGCGCGCAGCCGTTACGGCACCAAGCCGCTGAAGGAACTGATCGATCCGGCGATCGAGCTCGCGCGAGAAGGCTTCGTGCTCCAACAGGGCGATATCGAGTCTTTCGACGGCGAGACCGAGCGGCTCGCCAGGGATCCGGCTGCCGCCGCGATCTTCCTGAAGCCGGACGGCAAGCCTTTTGCAGCCGGTGACCGGCTGATCCAGACCGATCTTGCCGCTTCGCTTTCGAGCATCGCCGAAAAAGGCACGGACGCCTTCTACAAGGGTGCGATCGCCGACGCGATCGTCAAGGCGAGCGCGGATAAGGGCGGCATTCTCGCCAAGGAGGATTTCGAACGCTATCAGGTCCGCGAGCTCGAGCCGGTCAAGTGCAACTACCGCGGCTATGACATCGTCTCCTCGCCGCCGCCATCGTCAGGCGGATTGATCATCTGCGAGATCCTCAACATCCTCGAAGGCTATCCGCTCTCCTATCTCGGTTATGGCTCTGCCGAGACGGTGCATGCGATGATCGAGGCGATGCGCCACGCCTATGTGGATCGCAACACCGCGCTCGGCGACCCGGCCTTCGTCGAGAACCCGGTCGCAAAGCTCGTCGACAAGAGCTACGCGAAAGAAATCCGCGCCAAGATCGACCCCTTCAAGGCCGGCGTTTCCCGGGAGCTGATGCCGGCGGGCTTTACCGAAAGCAAGGAGACGACCCATTATTCCATCATCGACGACGAGGGGAATGCGGTCGCGGTGACCTACACGCTGAACGGCTCCTTCGGCGCGGGCGTCGTCGCGCCCGGCACGGGTATTCTCCTCAACAACGAGATGGACGATTTCACCGCCAAGCCGGGCACCCCCAATCTCTATGGACTCGTGCAGGGCGAGGCGAATGCGATCGAAGCTGGCAAGACGCCGCTTTCATCGATGAGCCCGACGATCATCTCCAGGGACGGCAAGCCGTTCATGGTGATCGGCAGCCCCGGCGGCGCCCGCATCATCACCATCACGCTGGAAGCGATCATCAACGTGATCGACCACGGCATGAACATTCAGGAGGCCGTCGACGCGCCGCGAGTCCACCATCAGTGGCTTCCGGACAAGGTCTTCATGGAGCCCTATGCTCTTTCGCCCGATACGCGCAAACTGCTTTCCGCCATGGGCCATGACGTTCAGGTCGACGAGAACTGGATGATCTGGGGCCAGGCAGCGGGCATCCTCGTCGGCGGCGAGAACGTCGCCGAGATCGAGGCTGGCGGCGGCGCCCGCTACAACGGCGCCGTCGACAGCCGCATCGGCGCAGGTGCTGCGCGGGGATATTGAGGGGCGATGGCTAGAGCGGGATGAGGAAAAGTGTGTGCGGTTTTCCGCCCGCATCCCGTTCTAACCTATTGAATCCATCACGTTCATGATTCTAGGCCGACTCAAGCCAGAATCATCGTGATCTAGCGAAACACAAGCCGCAACGCGGCTTGTGTTTCCCTGAGCAGCGGCAGAAAGCGCTCGGCCATCTCGCGGGCCGGCACGTGGGCGGCAGATGCGCCGATATTCAGGGCCGCGAGCACCTGCCCGCGATCATTGGCGACCGGTACCGCGATCGAGCAGAGGCCGAGCTCCAGTTCCTGGTCGATGATCGCATAGCCCTCGTCGCGAACCCGCCGCAATTCCGCCAAAAGCTCTTCCGGATCGGTTCGCGTCAGCGGTGTGTTCGCCTTCAATTCGGAACGTCCGAGAATGTCGCGTGCCTCGGCCTCGGGCAATGAGGCAAGCAACACCCGCCCCATCGAGGCGCAGTAGGCGGGAAGACGCGAGCCGGGCGTCAGGTTGATCGACATCACCCGGCGCTGCGACGCGCGTGCCACATAGACGATCTCGGTGCCGTCGAGCACCGAGGCGGAGGCGCTCTGCCCGGCCTTTTCCGCGAGCTGGTCCAGGTAAGGCTGGACGATGGTCGGCAGCGGCGTCGCCGAAAGATAGGCATGGCCGAGCCTCAGGATCTTCGGTGTGAGCGTGAAGAACTTGCCGTCGTAATCGGCGTAACCAAGCTGCGAAAGCGTCAGCAGAGATCGCCTGACCGTCGCCCGGTCGAGCCCGGTGATCTTCGCGGCATCGGCAATCGAAAGCCGCGGCTGCGCCTCGCCGAAGGCTTCGATCACCTTCAAACCGCGTGCAAAGCCGCTGACGAAATCCGTTTCACGCATTGTGCCTCCTGCCGGTCTCTGGCCTCCTTTTTTTGTGCGATATATGAACAAATGTCAAATACCGCACGAAGTAAATTGACGCTTGCGAAGAACAGGCGCTTATTCGGCTCGAACATCACCGGGGCAAAACGATGGCGCGGATAATGTCTCTCGCCGAGGCGGTAGAGGAGAATGTCAGAGACGGCGATACTGTTGCGATGGAGGGCTTCACGCACCTGATCCCCTACGCCGCGGGGCACGAGGTGATTCGCCAGGGCCGGAAGGACCTGTTCCTCGTGCGCATGACGCCCGACATCCTCTACGACCAGCTGATCGGAGTCGGTGCAGCACGGGGCATGAAGTTCTCCTGGGGCGGCAATCCGGGCGTCGGCTCGCTGCACCGCTTTCGCGATGCGGTCGAGAACCAATGGCCGCGACCGCTCGAGATCGAGGAGCATTCGCATGCCGCCATGGCCAATGCCTATGAGGCGGGTGCCGCGAACCTGCCTTTTGCGGCCTTCCGCGGCTATATCGGCGCCGACCTGCCTAAGGTGAACCTCAATATCAGAAGCGTGAACTGCCCCTTCACCGGCGAGGTGCTCGCCGCGGTGCCTGCAATCCGCCCGGACGTGACGATCATCCATGCCCAGCGTGCCGACCGCAACGGCAACGTCCTGATCGAGGGGATCGTCGGCGTGCAGAAGGAAGCGGTGCTCGCCGCCAGGCGCTCGATCGTGACGGTCGAGGAGATCGTCGACGAACTCTCACCGCCCTCGCCCAATTCGGTGGTGCTGCCGGGCTGGGCGGTGACTGCCGTCGCGCATGTGCCGGGCGGCGCCTTCCCGTCCTATGCGCATGGTTACTATCCCCGCTCCAACGCCTTCTACATCCGTTGGGACGAGATTGCCCGCGACCGGGAGACGTTCACCGCATGGATCAGGGAGAACGTCCTTGCCGCAAAGCCCGAGGACTTCGCCCGCCACGCCGCGAAGACCGCGGCCAAGGTTGCTTGAGGGGAAGAAAAAATGACTGATTTCACCCCCACCGAGATGATGACGATCGCCGCGGCGCGCGCGCTTTCCAACGACGACGTCTGCTTCGTCGGCATCGGCGCGCCGTCAGCCGCCTGCAATGTGGCGCGGCTGACGCATGCGCCGGATATCACGCTGATCTATGAGAGCGGCACCGTCGGCACCAAGCCCGACGTGCTGCCGCTCTCGATCGGCGACGGAGAGCTCTGCGATACCGCGCTCTTCACCGTCTCGGTGCCGGAAATGTTCCGCTACTGGCTCCAGGGAGGCCGGATAACCACGGGCTTCCTCGGCGGCGCGCAGATCGATCGTTTCGCCAATCTCAATACGACCGTCGTAGGCCCCTACGACCATCCCAAGGTGCGCCTGCCGGGAGGCGGCGGTGCGCCGGAAATCGCCTCCAATTGCGGCCGCATCTTCATCACCATGGCGCTGACGAAGCGCGGCTTCGTGGAGAGGCTGCCCTTCGTCACCTCCATGGGACACGGCGAAGGCGGCAATCATCGGGAGCGGCTCGGACTGACGACCAGCGGCCCGACCCGGGTCATCACGGATCTCTGCATTCTGGAGCCGGATCCGGAGACGAAGGAACTGACCGTCGTTTCCATGCACCCCGGCGTCGCTCGGGATCAGATCGCCGAAAATTGCGGCTGGCCGATCAAATTCGCGGAGACCGTCATCGAAACACCGGCACCGACCGAGACCGAGCTGGTCGTTCTGCGCGACATCAACGCCCGCACCAAAAAAGCCCATGAGGCCGCGGGAAAGGAGGCAGCGTGATGCCCGAAGCCTATATCTGCGACTATATCCGCACCCCGATCGGCCGCTTCGGCGGCTCGCTCGCTTCGGTGCGCGCCGACGACCTCGGCGCCATACCGCTGAAGGCGCTGATGGACCGCAACAGGTCGGTCGACTGGGAAGCGGTCGATGACGTGATCTTCGGCTGCGCCAACCAGGCGGGCGAGGACAACCGCAACGTCGCACGCATGTCGCTGCTGCTTGCGGGGCTGCCCGTCGCCGTTCCCGGCACGACGATCAACCGGCTCTGCGGATCCGGAATGGACGCGGTGATTGCGGCCGCGCGGGCGATCAAATGCGGCGAGGCCGAGCTGATGATAGCCGGCGGCGTCGAGTCCATGTCGCGGGCGCCTTTCGTGCTGCCGAAGGCCGAGAGCGCCTTTTCGCGCAACGCCGAAATTCACGACACGACGATCGGCTGGCGCTTCGTCAATCCGCTGATGAAGGCACAATATGGGGTCGACTCGATGCCGGAGACCGGCGAGAACGTCGCCGAAAACTATAAGGTTTCGCGCGAGGACCAGGACGCCTTCGCCCTGCGCAGCCAGGCAAAGGCCGCGGCCGCCCAGGCGAACGGCCGCCTTGCGAGCGAGATCGTCGCCGTCACCATCCCCCAAAGGAAGGGTGGCCCGGTCGTCATCGACCGCGACGAGCATCCGCGCGCCACGACGATCGAGGCGCTCGCCGGGCTCAAGACACCCTTCCGGGAGGGCGGCACCGTCACCGCCGGCAACGCTTCGGGCGTCAACGACGGCGCTGCGGCGCTCATCATCGCCTCCGAGGAGGCTGCCAGAAAGCATGGGCTGCGACCCATGGCCCGCATCCCCGGCGGCGCTTCGGCCGGCGTGCCGCCGCGCATCATGGGCATGGGACCGGTGCCCGCCTCGCAGAAGCTCATGACGCGGCTCAGCATGACGCAAGATCAGTTCGACGTCATCGAGCTAAACGAGGCTTTCGCCAGCCAGGGGCTTGCGGTCCTGCGCGCGCTGGGGATCGCCGACGACGATCCCCGCGTCAACCGCAACGGCGGCGCCATCGCGCTCGGCCATCCGCTCGGCATGTCGGGTGCGCGCATCACCGGAACGGCAGCGCTGGAGCTTGCCGAAACGGGTGGCCGCACCTCGCTCTCCACCATGTGCATCGGCGTCGGCCAGGGCATCGCGGTGGCGCTGGAGCGGGTGTAGAGCGGCGATGCTTTCCCCTCCCCAACCCCTCCCCACAAAGGGGAGGGGCTTACGGGGGCACCGTTTCCGGCTCTGCGTCGAGGTCTCCCGAGGCGAAACGTCGAAACTGGCAGGCCATTGCCGCGGGCACCGAGCCCCTCCCCCTTGTGGGGTCCCTTGTGAGGAGAGGTTGGGGAGGGGTTCTGCAGTGCCCAAGATCATCCGCGTGTAATGCGAAATCCCGCCGGCGCTTCGACGGAAGAAGCCTCCTCGCTCGCGACATCGGCGACGGAAGCGCCGGGCGGTCCTTTCCAGAAATGGTCAAGCATTCTGCTGACGGCCCCGTCCGGCCCGGCGATGAGGGCGGTCACCGAGCCGTCGCTCTCGTTGCGAACCCAGCCGTCAAGGCCGAGCCTTTCGGCCTCCTCGCGTGTCCAGTCGCGAAAGCACACGCCCTGTACCCGTCCGGTAATCCTGACCAGAGCGGCCCTGCGGTCCTTCGTCATGACGTTGCCCTCCTTTCCCTTTCGAATCTGGCGCATATGGCGGCTAAGGCAAGCGTCTTCCTGACGCTGCCGATGCCCGAACTCGGGCATTTCTTTATCAGCCGGAAAAAATTTCATTTTCGGTCTTGAAGATGCTGCACTGCAGCATTATTATATAACTGTCGATGGAACACTCCTCCTCCCAGTTCCATCGCGGGATCGGCAACCCTCCTCCTCCCAGTTGCCGGTCAGGATCGAAAGCCCGGCGCACCTCCTCCCGCGCCGGGTTTTCTCTTTCAGCCGAGGCATTGAGCCGGCGGCGATCCCGAATTCCGTTATCCTTACAAGACAACACCGCGGTAAGATCCGAAACTTGGCCGGCACATAGCTGGGAACATTTCCGGAGCTAGGGCATCCAATATCCGAGAAGGAGCCCGAGCCATGCCTACCGCTGAAACCGACCTTTGCCTGAATGCGCCGCCACTTGCGCAGGACCTCGCCCGTTTCCGCGCGATCATGCAGGCGCACAACCGCAAGCTCTACCGGATCGCCCGGAGCATCCTGCGCAACGACAGCGATGCGGAAGACGTGCTGCAGGAGGCATATGTCCGGGCCTTCACACGCTTTGAGGATTTTCGCGGCGATGCAGCGATCACGACCTGGCTCGCCCGCATCGTCATCAACGAGGCGCTCGGCCGCCTGCGGAAAAGACGGCGACAGATGAGACTGGCCAAGGACATGCGGCAGTCGCAAGAGGCGGAGATCATCGCCTTTCCCCTCAATTCAGGCGTCAGCGATCCGGAAAAGACGATGGCACAGCGACAAATCCTCGATCTCGTCGAAAGGCTGACGGACGATCTCCCGGACACCTACCGCACCGTATTCGTGCTGCGCGTCATCGAAGGGCTCGACAACGAAGAGGCGGCCGCCCTGCTTGGCCTCAAACCGGAAACGGCACGCACAAGGCTGCACCGGGCGCGCCGCATCCTGAAAGAGCAGCTGGAGCGGCAGATCGGCCCGGTTCTGCTCGATGCCTTTCCTTTCGCGGGAAAGCGCTGCGAGCGTCTGACCGAGGCCGTTCTCGCCCGCATCTCGCCTCGGCCCCCGGAACCGGACGGAAAATAGCGGGAACGTTTCGAGCCGCGAAGCATCCAAAGCATGTCGTTCAAACCAGGCTTTGATCTTCGAGGAAAGGAACATCCCATGACTATCAAACTGACGACCGCAGCGGCCGCAATCGCCCTCCTCTTCGGCACCGGCGGGGCACTCGGCAACGACAAGCCGACCGACCCGCAAATCGCCCACATCGCCTACACTGCCGGCGTGCTCGACGTCGAAGCCGCCAAACAGGCAATCGCGACGTCGAAGAACAAGACCGTCGTCGAATTCGCCGAGAGCATGCTGCGCGACCACGAGTCGGTGAACAAGCAAGCCCTCGATCTCGTCAAGAAGCTCAACGTCACGCCCGAAGACAACGACACGAGCAAATCCCTCTCGCAAGCGGCCGAGGCGAAACGCCAGGAGCTGGCGAAGCTTAAGGGCGGGGAATTCGACATGGCCTATATCGAACACGAGGTCGCCTACCACAAGCAGGTCAACGGCGCGCTGGAAACGCTGCTGATCCCGTCGGCGCAGAATGCCGAACTCAAATCGCTGCTCGAGACCGGGCTGAAGCTGTTCCAGGGACATCAGCAGCATGCCGAACACGTCGCGGCCGAATTGAAGTGAGCGCGGCGATGTTCATAACGCGAACGGCAATTGTCTTATTGTCGATGGGAGCGGCCGCCGCCGCTCCTTCGCAGGCGGAAACCATCCAGGTGTCGATCGATCGCCTCGTCTACCTGCCCGCGGAGATCGAGGCGAAGGTGGGCGACGAGGTCGAGTGGATCAACAGGGATGCGCTCGTCCACACGGCGACCGTCGAAGGCGGCGCGGACGTGCTTCTGCCGGCGAAGAAATCCGGCCGGCTGGTGCTTCAGGAAGCGGGCAGCTTCGATTATATCTGCCGCTACCACCCGAACATGAAGGGCCACATCACCGTGCGGCCGTGATCCGCAGCTCCCTCTCGCCCGCAGGCCGGAGGGAGCAGAAGCGATGATAACTCAGTCCAGATCGTCGCTTTCCGGCTTCGGCGCATTGTCGCGGTTGCCGTAGATGATCTCGCGCTTGCCGACGTGGTTCGCCGGACCGACGAGACCGTCCTTCTCCATCCGTTCGACCAGCGAGGCGGCGCGGTTGTAGCCGATGCCGAGGCGGCGCTGGATGTAGGAGGTCGAGCACTTCTTGTCCCGCAGCACCACTTTCACCGCCTGATCGTAGAGCTCGTTGCCGTCTTCGGCGGCGATCGCGCTCTTGTCGAACACGGCGCCCTGATCCTCCTCGACCTCTTCCTCCTCTTCGTCCGCGGTCACCGTCTCGAGATATTCCGGACGCCCCTGCGTCTTCAGATGCGCGACCACCTGTTCGACTTCCTGATCGGAAACAAACGGACCGTGGACGCGGGCGATGCGGCCGCCGCCGGCCATGTGCAGCATGTCGCCCTGGCCGAGGAGCTGTTCGGCCCCCTGCTCGCCGAGGATCGTGCGGCTGTCGATCTTGGAGGTCACCTGGAAGGAGATGCGGGTCGGGAAGTTCGCCTTGATCGTGCCGGTGATGACGTCGACCGAGGGACGCTGGGTCGCCATGATCAGGTGGATGCCTGCCGCACGCGCCATCTGCGCAAGCCGCTGGATCGCCCCTTCGATCTCCTTGCCGGCGACCATCATCAGGTCGGCCATCTCGTCGACGATGACGACGATATAGGGCATCGGCGAAAGGTCCATTTCCTGCTGCTCGAAGAGCGGCTCGCCGGTGCCCTTCTCGAAGCCGGTCTGCACCGTCGCGAGGATCGGCGCGCCCTTCTCGCGCGCGGCCGCCGCGCGCTGGTTGTAGCCGTCGATGTTGCGCACACCGAGCCGCGACATCTTGCGATAGCGGTCCTCCATCTCGCGCACCGCCCATTTGAGGGCCATCACCGCTTTCTTCGGATCGGTGACGACGGGCGTCAGCAGATGCGGGATGCCGTCATAGACGGAGAGTTCGAGCATCTTCGGATCGACCATGATGAGCCGGCATTCTTCCGGCTTCAGCCGGTAGAGCAACGACAGGATCATGGTGTTGATCGCAACCGACTTGCCCGAACCGGTGGTGCCGGCGACGAGCAGATGCGGCATCTTTGCGAGTTCGGCGATCACCGGCTCGCCGCCGATCGTCTTGCCGAGGCAGAGCGCCAGCTTGCAGCCCGTCTTCTGGAAATCGCCGGATTCGATCAGCTCGCGGAAATAGACGGTTTCGCGCGTCGCGTTCGGCAGCTCGATGCCGATGACGTTGCGGCCGGGCACGACAGCGACGCGGGCAGAGAGCGCCGACATCGAGCGGGCGATGTCGTCGGCCAAGCCGATGACGCGGGAGGATTTGACGCCCGGCGCGGGCTCGAATTCGTAAAGCGTGACGACAGGGCCGGGGCGGACATGGATGATCTCGCCCTTGACGCCGAAATCCTCGAGCACGCTTTCGAGCAATCCGGCATTCTGCTCGAGCTGCTCCTGCGTCATGAAGAAACCCTGGCCTTGCGGCGGTTCCTGCAGGAGCTCCTTCGACGGAAATTCGTAGGCGTCGCCGCCCTGCAGCGGCTCGATGGCGCCGATCGGCGGCAGAGACGGCGACGAACGCTGTATCACGGCCGGCATGGTGATCGCCGCCCTGGTCACCGGCGCTTCGGGAGCCGGTTCGCTTGCGGGCACGATTGCGGGCTCGGCGAGCGCCGGGGCTGGTGTTTCGACGACCTGGGGGGCCGGAAGGGCGCCAGCCTCCGCGGCGGCCGGCTCAGCGGCGAGATCCTGCGGCGCGGCCGGAACCGGTTCGGCAGTGGCGGGCTCGGGCCGCCGGCATTCCACCACCCGGAACAGCGAGCTTATCGCCGTGGGCGGCTGCGGCCGGATCTCGACAGGCATTGCAGCGACGATCTTCGGTGGCGAGACCTTCGGCACGGCTGCGATCGGCGCGGGAATGCGCGCGGCTTCCTTCACAGGTTCCGTGACAGTCGGCGGAACAGCCGCGACTTCGAGCGGCATGAACTCGAAAAACGCAAAATCGGAAAGATAGGCCAGGCGCGCGTCTGCCTGATGGGGCACGTCCTCCTCCACTGCGGCACTCTCGGGCGCAAGATTCGCGACGGGCAGTGCATGCGGAACCACAGGCACTTCGTCCGTTACCGGCAGGGCAGATGGCGTTTCAGGAGTGGCGGGCTCTTCCTCCGCCACGGCCGCGTTTTCGGTGATTGCCGGCTTGGTGACGCTCGCTTCCGGCACCTGCGAGCGTGCAGCGCTCCAGGAGGGCAGTTGCTGCGTCAGCACACGGAGGAGCTCGGACGGACTGTAGGACGGCAGTTCCGTTTCGACCACGGACGGGGCGGGCTCGGCCGGCACCACGTCCATCACCGTTTCGGGATCGGACGCTTCCGCCGCGGCTTCGTCGGCCTCAGCCCGGTTTTCTTCGGGCGCCGGCGGGTGACGCTTCATGAGTTCGCGCTCGGGCGTACGCGTGAAGCGCACATTCGGCGACAGGAAGAAGTGGCTCTCCCAGCCCGGCTCGCCGGATAGGCCGGTGATCTCGGCGAGCGTGGGAAGCGGATCGCGCGTGGAGACGGTTACCTCGGCCGGAGCATAGGCGGAGCCGTGACCGTAAAGGCGCGCGGCGCGGCCTGCATAGCCTGTCTCCTCGTCGCGATGGCCGGGCGCGCGCCGCGGCGCTTCCGGTGCCTCGAACAGATGGTCGTGAGCGGCCGCCTCAGGCGCCGCCGGAACATGCGCGGCACCTTGCGCAGCCGGATGCGGGTCCTCGTAATCATCCGCGTGATTTGCGTCGTACAAAGCTGCAGGCGAGAAATTTGTCCGGGGAATGCGCATGGCCTGAAAACTCGAAATTCATCATCGAAGGGGCTGCCCTAGGGAATAGGAAATGAAGGTTAACAACTTACTTCCGGGAGCCTCGCCGGAAGGGCGCCGGGCCGCTTCGAAAACCCTCCCAAGTACCGTCCCATGCTCGCGGCGCAAGGCTTTCCCGCGCTTTGGCGATGCAATTCCGTTACGTTCAATTTCTGTTTCAGTTGTGGAAAATTTCCGATCCACGGGCTGTGCATTTACAATCATGGAGCAGCGAGCGCTTGCCGCCGTTCCGAAGGCTCGGAGCGGGTATGCGTTCGCGATCAGGCCACAGTGAAGAAAGGCACGTCACATGAGCGACAATCCCGCACTTCAAAGCTCCTTGGCCCTCATCGGCCGCCTGCTTCTCGCCGCCATGTTTATTCTTTCCGGTTTCGGAAAACTGGGCGATCCATCCGGCACGATCGGCTACATCGCCTCGGCGGGGCTGCCCCTGCCTCCGGTCGCCTATGCGGTTGCTCTTGCCGTGGAGATCGGCGCAGGCATCCTCCTCGTCCTCGGCTACCGGGCGCGGTGGGTGGCGCTGATCCTTGCAGCCTTCACCCTGGCCTCGGCGATCGGCTTTCACACCGACTTCGCCGACCAGAACCAGATGATCCACTTCATGAAGAATCTAGCGATCACCGGCGGCTTCCTTCAGATCGCCGCCTTCGGCGCGGGTGTCTTCAGCCTGGATGGTCGGGCCGCCCGCGCCGGCCGAGAAATGGGTTGACGCGAATCAGAGGATGAATCATTCCTCTAACGGAATAGACCGCATATTTCGCATTTCGGCGTAGCTAAGCGATTGCTCTGTCAGGACATGCGGCAGGCGCATCTGCACGGCGGCAGCGCGCCATGCGGCACGAGGAGATTCGACCATGGATATGATGACGGCAGCGACGACGACAGGCGCGACCGGCGTGGCATCGCGCAGACCCGCAGACGAGGCGATCGCCGCCGACGCGCGGGCGCTTTCCGAACAGCTGAAAGCGATGCGAGACCGGCTCTTTGCGCCGACAGCGATGAAGACGCTCCGGAGCTTCACCTCCGGCGAGGCCGCCAAGCTCATCGGCGTTTCCGACGGATACTTGCGCCAGCTGTCGCTGGCTGGCGAGGGGCCGCAGCCCGACACCGGCGCCGGCGGACGACGCTCCTATTCGCTCTCCGATATCAACGCGCTGCGCCGGCATCTGGCCGAACAGGCGATCGCCAAAGGCAATGGCGCCAAGGCGCGCGGCTATCTCAAATGGCGCGATGCCGCGAGAAGCGAGCATCTGCAGGTGATCTCGGTCACCAACTTCAAGGGCGGCTCCGGCAAGACGACCTCATCGGTCCATCTCGCACAATATCTCGCTCTGACCGGGCACCGGGTGCTTGCGGTCGACCTCGACCCGCAGGCGTCGCTTTCGGCGCTGTTCGGCTACCAGCCGGAACTGGACCTGACCGGCAACGACACGCTCTATGGCGCAATCCGTTACGACGCCGAGGCGCGCCCGCTGAAGGACATCATCCGCAAGACCTACTTCGACGGGCTCGACCTGGTGCCGGGCAACCTCGAACTGCAGGAGTTCGAACACACGACACCGCAGGCGCTCAGTGCGCGGCAGAGCGGTGCCGATGCCGGGCCGCTCTTCTTCGCCCGGGTGCAGGCGGCGCTCGCAAGCGTCGCCGACGACTACGACGTCGTCGTCATCGACTGCCCGCCGCAGCTCGGCTACCTGACGCTTTCGGCGCTCTGCGCTTCGACGTCGGTCATCGTCACCGTGCATCCGCAAATGCTCGACGTCGCATCGATGAACCAGTTCCTCTACATGACCTCGGACCTGCTCAGCGTCGTGCGCGACGCCGGCGGCGAGCTCAATTTCGATTTCCTGCGCTATCTCGTCACCCGCTTCGAGCCGAATGACGGACCGCAGGCGCAGATCGTCGGCTTCATGCGCTCGCTCTTCGGCGACCGGGTGCTGACCTCCGCCATGGTAAAGTCGACCGCGATCTCGGATGCGGGTCTCACCAAGCAGACGCTCTACGAGGTGGGCCGGGAGAATTTCACCCGCGCGACCTATGACCGGGCGATCGAGTCGCTGAACGCCGTCAACGGCGAGATCGAGGCTCTCATTCACGCGGCATGGGGGCGCTGAGTCATGGCTGGCAATAACCGGAAAAACGAATTGCGGGCACTGTTTTCCGCGGGTGCGCCTGCCGCCGATCCGCAAACCCCCGCCGAAACGGCGTCGGGCGAGTTGACACCTGTCAACGCCAGGCCGGCCGCCCCGCTCGATGCACCCGACCCCGCCAAGGCCCGTGCGGCTTCCGGCGCAGTGAAGGCCATGGGGCTCTCTCTCGGCAGCATCACGCGCGAGGCCGAGGAAGCACGGGTGCTCAGGGAAGCGTTGACCCAAGGCGAACGCGTCGTTTCGCTCGATCCGGCGCTGGTCGAAAGCTCCTTCGTCGAGGATCGGCTGACCGACGGCGAGATAGACGATGCGGATTTCCTCGCGCTCGTCGAGAGCATTCGCGAGAACGGCCAGCAATCGCCGATCCTCGTTCGCCCGCACCCGGAAAAGCAGGGCCATTACCAGACCGCCTACGGCCACCGGCGCCTGAAGGCGGTGCGCCGGCTCGAGCTCCAGGTAAAGGCGATCGTCCGGACGCTGACAGATGACGAGCTCGTGCTTGCGCAAGGCAAGGAAAACGCCGAGCGGCGCAACCTTTCCTTCATCGAGCGTGCGCTTTTCGCCGCTGCGCTCGTAGCGCGCGGCTTCGACCGCAAGGTGATCGGCGATGCGCTTGCGGTGCAGAAGAGCGAACTTTCGCGCCTCCTGCAGGTAGCGGACGGTGTGCCGCACGAAGTCGCCCGCGCCATCGGCCCGGCGCCGAAGGCCGGACGCGAGCGCTGGATGGCAATCGGGACGCTGCTTGAAAGGCAAGAGGCGCGCGCCCGAGCCCAAGACGAGATCGCTTCGCCACGCTTCCGCGCCGTCGATTCAGACCGACGCTTTCAGCTCGTCTTCAATCGCCTGTCGCAAAGCGACAAGCCGGAACCGGAAAGGCCGGAGGAACTGAAGGACGCGGCAGGGCGGGTCTTCGCTCGGCTGAAGCGTGATGGGAAGGCGCCGAGGATCGAGTTCCTCCCGGGCACCCATCCGGCCGTCGTCCAGGAAGCCGTGTCGATGCTCGCCAAGTGGCATGCAGCCTTCGTGGAGAATCAGAAGCCATAGAGCGACACAGCTCGGCCGCAACGATGCCCATATGGGCATCGCCACGGTCGTGAGCGATGTCTTCATAGGCCGGCTGGTCGAGATCCCGCCGAATCGGGCGACGGCGAGGGAACGGAATGCATCGGATGGCTGAAGCGCTCGGCAAAGGCCTCGATGGAGCCGCGCCCGAAGCGTCTCAAGCGCCGCCGCACCAGAATGGACATGACCCGGGCGGCGGTCGAGAAGGTCATTGCGTCCAGCGGTCCGGCGCCGCTCCAGGGCTTCGTCAACCGGTCGGTGACTATGCCGATCATATTGGCCGGCATGAGGTCCGTGCAGGGTCTCATCCATTCGAAAACGGCACTGACCGGAAGCACCTTGTCCTCGAAGGAAACGATGGGTTCGGGCATGCCCTCCTCCCAGTCGTCATAGGCTTCGAGGGCATCCTTGAAGAGTGTCTGGAGCGTAATGGGGGCGTGCCCTTCATGAAGGGCGGGCAGGAAATTCGTCATTAGGGTCTCCTCCGATTGGATAGGCCGGAAACGCGAAATGGCCAATTCTGTCAGTGAGATGTGATTGCGAAACTCGCCACGGCACCATGCTTCGTCCAGAGACATGGAACGCGCCGTGACACTTTGAACTGCTGCATGGGCTAACCCTTCGACCGGTTCCGGTCGAAGAATCATGCAGGAGCAATCATCGAACATGCATGTGCAGTATGGGTCAAAGCGCTTGAGCGGGCAAATGCAATCCACAAAAGAAGTGGATTTTTCTGTCGCCCGAAGGCGCCCCTGAGATCGGGCTTCCGGCCCAAGTCATTGACTTTACCGGCTGTTTCCGGGTCTGTGGAAAACCGCGCGCAGGCTCGCCATGGGGCTTCAAACGGTTAGATGCCGGCGCGCTTGCGGGGTGTCGAGCGTCTCCGGCGGGCCCTCGTGCACGAAAGCTCCACGGTCCATGATGTAGACATGGTCGGCAAGCTCGCGGCAGAAATCGAGATATTGCTCCACGAGCAGGATCGCCATACCGGTCGAATCCCGCAAATATTTGATCGCGCGGCCGATGTCCTTGATGATCGACGGCTGGATGCCCTCGGTCGGCTCGTCCAGAACCAGAATTTTCGGGCGCGTCACGAGAGCGCGAGCGATCGCGAGCTGCTGCTGCTGGCCGCCGGAAAGGTCGCCGCCCCTCCGGCCGAGCATCGTCTGAAGTACCGGAAACAGACTGAAGATATCTTCGGGGATCGAGCGTTGAGCCCGCCTCAGCGGAGCGAAGCCGGTTTCGAGATTTTCCTTCACCGTCAGCAAGGGAAAGATCTCGCGGCCCTGGGGCACGTAGCCGACGCCCTGCTTGGCGCGCCGGAAGGGCGCCATGCCGTCGAGCGGCGCGCCGTTGAAAGAGATCGTGCCGCTCGTCACCGGATGCTGGCCGCTGACGGCCCTGAGCAGGCTCGACTTGCCGACGCCGTTGCGGCCGAGAACGCAGGTGATCTTGCCCATTTCCGCCTTGAACGAGACGTCGCGGAGCGCCTGGGCGGCGCCGTAATGCAGGCTGACGTTTTCGACGTTCAGCATCGGTTCAATTCCTCCCGCTCATCGGCCGAGATAGTTCTCGATCACCTTCGGATCGTTGCTGACGAAATCGATCGACCCTTCCGCCAGCACCGAGCCTTCCGCAAGGCAGGTGACCTTGACGCCGAGATCGCGGATGAAGCCCATGTCGTGCTCGACGACGACCACCGAGCGCGTCCTGGCGATTTCCTTCAGGAGGATCGCCGTTTCCGCCGTCTCCGCATCGGTCATGCCGGCCACCGGCTCGTCCACGAGCAGGAGTTCCGGCTCCTGGGCGAGCAGCATGCCGATCTCCAGCCATTGCTTCTGGCCATGCGAGAGATTGGCGGCGAGATCGTCGCGGCGCGCCGTGAGCCGCACCGTCGAAAGGATCTCCTCGATGCGGCTCTTGTCCTCTCTCGTCAGCCGATAGAACAGGGTCGCGAAGACCCCGCGGCTGCGGTTCAGCGCCAGCTCCAGATTGTCCCAGACCGTATGGTTCTCGAAGACGGTCGGCTTCTGGAACTTGCGGCCGATGCCGAGCTCGGCGATTGCCGCTTCGTCTTTCTTGGTGAGGTCGATGTCGCCCTTGAAGAAGACCTCGCCCTCGTCCGGCCGCGTCTTGCCGGTGATGATGTCCATCATCGTCGTCTTGCCGGCGCCATTGGGGCCGATGATCGCGCGCAGTTCCCCCGGCTCTACGACGAAGGAGAGCGAGTTCAGCGCCTTGAAGCCATCGAAGGAGACGGAGACCCCATCGAGATAGAGCAGGTTCCTGGGTTTCTTTCCGGTCATGGCGATCACTCCGCGGCCACCGTTTCGGCGTCCGCAAGGGTCGCCGCTTTCTCGCTCTCGCTTTCCTTCCGGGCCGCCGCGTGTGATGCGCGCCGGCTTGCGAGATAGTTCTGCGCCGTGCCGACCACACCCTTCGGCAGGAAAAGCGTGACGAGGACGAAGAGCCCGCCGAGCGCAAAGAGCCAGAATTCGGGGAAGGCGGCGGTGAAGATGCTTTTTCCCCCGTTGACGAGGATCGCGCCGACGATCGGCCCGATCAGCGTGCCGCGCCCGCCGACGGCCGTCCATATGACCACCTCGATCGAATTGGCGGGGGCGAACTCGCCCGGATTGATGATGCCGACCTGCGGCACGTAGAGCGCGCCGGCGACGCCCGCCATCATTGCCGAGACCGTGAAGGCGAAGAGCTTCATGTGCTCGACGCGATAGCCGAGAAAGCGTGTGCGGCTTTCCGCGTCGCGCAGCGCCACCAGCACCTTGCCGAATTTCGAGCGGACGATGCCCGAGGTGACGACGAGCGAAACGGCAAGCGCCAGCGCGGAGGCTGCAAAGAGTGCCGCACGCGTTCCGTCGGCCTGGATGTTGAAGCCGAGGATGTCCTTGAAATCGGTGAGCCCGTTATTGCCGCCGAAGCCCATGTCGTTGCGGAAAAAGGCGAGCAGCAGCGCATAGGTCATCGCCTGGGTGATGATCGAGAGATAGACCCCGTTGACGCGCGAGCGGAAGGCGAACCAGCCGAAGACGAAGGCAAGCAGGCCCGGCACCAGCACCACCATCAGCGCTGCGAACCAGAACATGTCGAAGCCGTACCAGAACCAGGGCAGCTCCTTCCAGTTGAGAAAGACCATGAAGTCCGGCAGCAGCGGATTGCCGTAGGAGCCGCGTGCGCCGATCTGGCGCATCAGATACATGCCCATGGCGTAGCCGCCGAGCGCGAAGAAGGCCGCATGCCCCAGCGAGAGGATGCCGCAGAAACCCCAGACAAGATCGAGCGCCAGAGCCAAGAGCGCATAGGTCAGGTACTTGCCGAAGAGCGAGACCAGATAGGTCGGCACATGCAGCGGGTGTTCCGGCGCGGTCAGGAGGTTGAGCGCGGGAACGATGACGGCCAGCGCCAGCAGGATCGCGACAGCGACGACGATCGTCCGATCCAGCGATTTGACGAGAAACGAGGTGATCATGCTTCCACCGCCCGGCCCTTGAGTGCGAAGAGCCCGCGCGGCCGCTTCTGGATGAAGAGGATGATCAGCACGAGCACGAGGATCTTGCCGAGCACGGCGCCGGCATAGGGCTCCAGGAACTTGTTGAGGATGCCGAGCGAGAAGGCGCCGACAAGCGTGCCCCAGAGATTGCCGACGCCGCCGAAGACCACGACCATGAAGCTGTCGATGATGTAGCCCTGCCCGAGGTTCGGCGAGACGTTGTCGATCTGCGAAAGCGCCACACCCGCAATGCCGGCAATGCCGGAGCCGAGCGCGAAGGTCAGCGCATCGACCCAGGGCGTGCGGATGCCCATGGAAGAGGCCATGCGCCGGTTCTGCGTTACCGCGCGCATCTGCAGGCCCATCGGCGTCTTGTTGAGCAGAAAGAGAAGTGCTGCAAACACGGCAAGCGCAAAGACGATGATCCAGAGACGGTTCCAGGTGATCGCCAGTCCGCCGAGCTCGAAGGCGCCGGACATCCAGGACGGATTGCCGACCTCGCGGTTGGTGGGGCCGAAGATCGTCCGCACCGTCTGCTGGAGGATGAGCGATATGCCCCAGGTTGCAAGCAGCGTTTCGAGCGGGCGCCCGTAGAGAAAGCGGATGACGCCGCGTTCCAGTGCGAGGCCCACGGCGCCTGTAACAAGAAAGGCGAGCGGCAGCGCGATCGCCAAGGACCACTCGAAAAGATGAGGAAAGGAGGTGCGCACGACATCTTGAACGAGGAAGGTCGTATAGGCCCCGAGCATCACCATCTCGCCATGCGCCATGTTGATGATGCCCATGACGCCGAAGGTGATGGCGAGACCGATCGCCGCCAAGAGCAGCACCGAGCCGAGCGACAGGCCGTACCATATGTTCTGGCCCGCATTCCAGAAGGCTTGCGCCTGTTCGATGCTGGCGAGCGCCGCCTCGATGTCCGGCTTCAGGCTTTCGTCGGCAGAGCCGAGCGCGGCAGAAAGGATCGGCAGCGCCTCGCGGCCGCCGTTTTCCTCCAACAGCCGCACCGCCTCCTTCTTCTCCTCGACCGGCCGGTCGGAGAGAAGCAGCATCGTGGCGCGCGCCTGTTCGAGAACCGCACGAACGGCTCCATCCTTCTCGGCAGCCAGTGCATTCTCGATGACGCCGAGTGCGTCGGCATCGGGCGATTGCAGCACCGACTGCGCGGCCCTGAGGCGCTGATTGCGATCGGGGCTGAGGAGCGTCAGGCTGCCGAGGGCGGTGCGCACGGCGCGCCGCACGCTGTTGTTCACCCTGATCTTCGAAAGTGCCGCCTTCGGCGCTTCGCCGGCGCTGTCGCCGGAGATCGGATCCGTAAGGGCCAGGTTCGAACCGTTCTCCTTCGTCAGCAAGACCTGGCCGTCCGCCTTGCGCGCATAGAGCTCGCCTTCGCCGAGCGCCTCGAGGATGGCGACGACTTCGGGCTTTCCGGTCTTCGCCAGTGCCGCGATATGCTCGTCCATCTCGGACAGCTTCGCCTCGCCGAGCGCGTTCACCAGATCGCGCAGTCCCTCTTCCGCGCGAAGCCCCGGAGCCATCGCAACGAAAAGGAACAGGGCAGCCAGCACGGTTGGGATGATGCGGTACATTCGTCTCTCGCCTTGCAGGCCTCCGTCCGACGGGAAGCATTCGGACGGAGGGGATTTCGAGCTAGCGGTTCGTCATGAAAAGCGGCGTTTGGGGGAGTGGCCCGACCCGGGCCGCTCCCTGAGCAAGTCTTTCGTCATGAAATCAGGAACCCTTGCCGCCGCACTTGCCCGTGGCCACATTGAAGTTGCCGCAGGACATGGGCGCGCGCCAATCGGAGATCAGGTCCTTCGAGTCCGGCAGGTAGTCCGACCATTCGTCGCCGACGACGAGGCCGGGCGTTTCCCATACCGTTTCGAACTGGCCGTCGGACTGGATCTCGCCGATCAGCACGGGCTTGGTGATGTGGTGGTTCGGCATCATCGTCGAATATCCGCCCGAAAGGTTCGGTACCGAGACCCCGATCATGGCGTCGAGCACGGCATCGGTATCGGTGGTGCCGGCCTTCTCGACTGCCTTCAGCCACATGTTGAAGCCGATGTAATGGGCTTCCATCGGGTCGTTGGTGACCCGCTTGTCGTTCTTGGTATAGGCCTGCCAGGTCTCGATGAACTCCGCATTGGCCGGGTTGTCGACCGACTGGAAATAGTTCCAGGCAGCGAGATGCCCGACGAGCGGCCCGGTATCGAGGCCGGCAAGTTCCTCCTCGCCGACCGAGAAGGCGACGACCGGGATGTCCTCGGCCTTGATGCCCTGGTTGGCAAGTTCCTTGTAGAACGGCACGTTGGCGTCGCCGTTGATGGTCGAGACGACCGCGGTCTTCTTGCCGGACGAGCCGAACTTCTGGATGTCCGAGACGATCGTCTGCCAGTCGGAATGGCCGAAAGGCGTGTAGTTGATCATGATGTCCTCGGGCGCGACACCCTTGGAGATCAGGTAGGCCTCGAGGATCTTGTTGGTCGTGCGCGGATAGACGTAATCGGTGCCGGCGAGCACCCAGCGCTCGACCTCTTCGTTCTCCATCAGATAATCGACGGCCGGGATGGCCTGCTGATTGGGAGCGGCGCCCGTATAGAAGACGTTGCGCTGACTTTCCTCGCCCTCGTACTGGACCGGATAGAAGAGGATCGAATTCAGCTCCTCGAAGACCGGCAGCACGGATTTGCGCGACACCGACGTCCAGCAGCCGAAGACGGCGGAAACCTTGTCGACGGAGACGAGCTCGCGCGCCTTTTCGGCAAAGAGCGGCCAGTCCGAGGCCGGGTCGACGACAACCGCTTCCAGCTTCTTGCCGAGCAGGCCGCCCTTCTTGTTCTGCTCCTCGATCAGCATGAGCATGGCGTCCTTGAGCGTCGTTTCGGAGATCGCCATGGTGCCGGAAAGCGAATGCAGGATGCCGACCTTGATCGTGTCGTCGGCCGCAAAGGCGCCGTTGAACGCCGTCGTAGAAAGGACGGCAGCGAGAAATGCGCCGGTGACGCGTGCCCTGATAGTCATCTGATTGAACCCCCTTGTTCTGATCGCCGCAACGCAAGTGGCCGTTCTCCATGGCCGTTGCTCGGGGGATCATCGGGCAGCCGCGCTGCACGGCACATACGTCATTCTACGTAGGCGGCGGGGGGAAGAAGGAAGCTTGGGCTTACTGGGGGAGGTCTGCCGCGGATCCGATTGGCTACCGCGGCAGACGCGAAGGAGCGGTACGGCTCCTCACAAATAGGACGTCACCGCGGGTGGCCGATCCCATGCATCATGGCGCCCGTCCTCATAGACGATCGGGGCATTCGCCAGCTCCTCGTCGGTCGCGTCGTCGAGACAGGCGATATTCACCGCATGGAACGGCCCGCCCATGATCTCGAAATCGGCGCTGCCAAGGGGGTGGACGCCGCAGTGCCGGCAGAACACGTGGCGGATCATGCGCTCGCCGAAGCGGTACTCCTCCAAGGCCTCCTCGCCGGAAAGCAGGGAGAAATCCTCGGGCGTGACGAACACCTTCCAGAATCGCGTCTTCAGGCAGGAGGAACAGTTGCAGCGGAAGGTCGTCGTCCACCACACGCCCGGCCGCGGCGCTTCGGATCGCTTTCCCTCCGGCGCAAGATCGAGATTTGCGGAAAAACGCACCGCGCCGCAATGGCAGCTCCCGTGATAGGTCTTCTTCATTGCACTTCCTCCTTCCGGGCAGCGACATAGGAAACCAGCCGGTCCATGCACTCGCTCCATCCTTCCGCATGCGAATCGCGGCTCTCAGCGCTCGTGAACGGCACCTGGTGGAAGGTGAGACGCGTGCCGCCCGCCACATCATCGAGGGTGACCGTGATCAGCGTGTCGATGGCGCCCTCCTCTTCCCAGGCGAAGCTAAGGACGATCCGGCTTGGGGCCACGATCTCGCGATAGATGCCGTGCGCCCAGTAGTCCTGGCCCTCCGGCGAGCGGATGCAGCCGCGCCAGGCGCCGCCTTCACGGAAATCGGTGGTGATCGCGGGCACGGTGAAGCCCTTCGGGCCCCACCAGCGTGCCAAGTGTTCGGGGGTCGTCCAGACCTTGAAGACGAGGTTGGCGGGCGCGTCGAAGACGCGCGTGATGGTAAGCGCGTTCTCTTCCTTCAGAGACGGGGCATTCATGATCTTCTCCCTTGCGGTCGGGCGAACCCGGTTCAGTCTTGATCCGATTTCTCGTTGCGCTGCAGTTCATGAAGATAGCTGTCGAGTCGGTCGAAACTGCCCTCCCAGAAATGGCGGTAGCGTTCGACCCAGTCGGCGATTTCCTTCAACGGCGCCGCCTCCAGCCGGCAGGGCCGCCATTGGGCGTTACGGCCCCGGGATATCAGCCCCGCGCGTTCCAATACCTTCAGATGTTTGGAGACCGCCGGCAGACTCATCTCGAATGGAGCTGCAAGTTCGTTCACCGTCGCCTCGCCGGCGGCAAGGCGCGCAACGATGGCACGGCGGGTCGGGTCGGCCAGTGCCGACAGGGTGCTGCTGAGCTGATCCATCAATGCTTAACCTACCGGTTATTTAACTTGATGGTTTATTGCAGCAGCGTTGCGTTCTGTCAAGAGCTGAAATCTGCAATAGACAGGTGCCGCGCCATTGCCATTCACTTGGTCGGTCTCAAGGGACAGCAGGCAAATCCGCTTCAAGAGGGAGAACATTCGATACAAAACGATCAAAACTGATCAAGCGGCCCTCGCGGAGCGTCGACGTTTTCCGCAATGCAGCAATTTCCCGGGCCGCTCGTCCGTGTTACGACAGGAGCGGCTGGCGCATTCGGCCGGCAATGCGAGATGACGAGGGACCATGGCGGCACGCCAGCGCATCATTCCCGTTCGACGAGAATATAACCGCTGGGTCGCCAACCAGACGCTCGAAGACTATGCGCTGCGCTTCACCGCCAAGAGCGCGCGGCGCTTTTCCTCCGCGCGCATTTCGCAGACGGCGATCGGCGCCATCTCCTTCCTGGCGCTGGAAGCCATCGGCGGCGCGATTACCATGTCCTACGGCACGACCAACGCCATCGTCGCGATACTCGTCGCGAGCCTGATGATCCTTATCGTCGGCCTGCCGATCAGCCGCTATGCCATCCGTCACGGCGTCGACATCGACCTTCTCACGCGCGGCGCGAGCTTCGGCTATATCGGCTCGACGATCACCTCGCTCATCTATGCGAGCTTCACCTTCATCCTCTTCGCGATCGAAGCCTCGATCATGTCCGGGGCGCTGGAGCTCGCGCTCGGCATACCGCTCTGGATCGGCTACATCGTCAGTGCTATCATGGTGATCCCGCTGGTCACCCATGGCGTGAAGCTGATCAGCCGGTTCCAGCTCGTCACGCAGCCCTTCTGGATCGTCCTGAACATTCTTCCCTTCGCCTTCATCGCGTTTGCGGACTGGGAGAAGGTCGGTCTGTGGCTCGCTTATGCGGGCATCCATCACACATCGGGTCCCCCCGGCACGCTCGCGCCGTTCCATCTCGTCGAATTCGGCGCTGCCTCGGCGGTCATCTTCGCGCTGATGGCGCAGATCGGCGAACAGGTGGACTTCCTGCGCTTCCTGCCGCCTGACGGCGAGCGCAAGCTCCGGCACCGCATCGCCGTCTTTCTTGCCGGCTCCGGCTGGGTGATCGTCGGCGCGCCGAAGCTGCTTGCCGGCTCCTTTCTCGTCGTGCTGGCGCTCAGCACCGGCGTTCCCTCGACCAGGGCCGCCGACCCGGCGCAGATGTATTACACCGCCTTCGGCTACATCTTCCCGTCGGACACGGCCGCGCTCCTGCTGATGGCCGCTTTCGTCGTCGTCTCGCAGCTCAAGATCAACGTGATGAACGCCTATGCGGGCTCGCTCGCCTGGTCGAACTTCTTCTCGCGGCTCACCCACAGCCATCCGGGCCGCGTCATCTGGCTGGTGTTCAACGTGGCGATCGCGCTCCTGCTGATGGAGCTCGGCATCTATCGTCTGCTGGAGGAGACGCTCGGCATCTTTTCGATCGTCGCCATGGCCTGGCTCTCAACGATCTCCGCGGATCTCTTCGTCAACAAGCCGCTCGGGCTCGCCCCGCCCGGAATCGAGTTCAAGCGCGCCCATCTCTACGACATCAACCCCGTCGGCCTCGGCACCATGGGCGTGTCGACGCTCTTCGCCCTCGTCGCGCATTTCGGCGCGGCGGGCGAAATCGCCGCCTCGCTCGCCCCCTATATCGCGCTCGTCACGGCCTTTGTCGTCTCGCCGCTGATCGCCTGGTGGACGGAAGGGAAATTCTATCTCGCCCGCAAGCCGCGCAAGAGCTGGCTCACCGAAAGCGAGATCACCTGCTCGATCTGCGAGCATCCGTTTGAGCCCGAGGACATGGCCTGGTGTCCGGCCTATGCGGCGCCGATCTGCTCGCTCTGCTGCTCTCTCGACAGCCGCTGCCACGATATGTGCAAGCCGAAGGCGCGGCTGAACACGCAGGTCGCGACCGTGGCCAAGGCGGTGCTGCCCGAAACGGTCGTCGCAAAGCTCGCGACAAGGCTCGGCCGTTACGCGATTTCGGCGGTGATCTCGATCACCGGCATCGGCGTCATCCTGGCGATGATCGCCCACCAGACGACGGCCGCCTCTCCCGAGACCGCCGACGTCGTCGAGCGGACCATCGCCATCGTCTTCTTCGTCTTCGCCATCCTTGCCGGCGTCGTGTCCTGGTTCTACGTGCTTGCCCATGACAGCCGGGTCGTTGCGGAAGAGGAATCCTCCCGGCAGAACACGGCTCTCCTGAAGGAGATCGCCGCCCACAAGAAGACCGACGCGGCGCTGCAGGACGCGAAAGAAAGGGCGGAGTCGGCCAACCGCGCGAAGAGCCGCTATGTCGTGGGGCTCAGCCACGAACTGCGCACGCCGCTCAATGCGGTGCTCGGCTACGCCCAGATCCTCGAGCGCGACGAGACGATACCGCCGCCGCGGCAGGGCGCGATCAAGGCGATCAGGCGCAGCGCCGACCATCTCTCCGGACTGATCGACGGCCTCCTCGACATCTCCAAGATCGAAGCCGGCAAGCTGCAGGTCTATTCCAACGAGATCAACATTCAGGACTTCTTGGATCAGATCGTCGACATGTTCCGCCCGCAGGCGCAGGCAAAGGGCATCGCCTTCGCGCATAACCGCGCAGCCTCGCTGCCGCAATATGTGCGGACCGACGACAAGCGCGTGCGGCAGATCCTCGTCAACCTGCTCTCCAATGCCCTGAAGTTCACGGAACGGGGACATATCCGCTTCGACGTCGCCTATCGCAGCCAGGTCGCAAGTTTCACCATCGAGGACAGCGGCCGCGGCATCAGCGAGAAGGACCTGCCCAGGATCTTCGAGCCCTTCCAGCGCGGCGAGGCGGAATATCGCATGCCGGGCCTCGGCCTCGGCCTGACCATCACGCGCCTCCTCACCCAGACGCTCGGCGGCGAAATCTCCGTCACCAGCGAGAAGGACAAGGGCACGGCCTTCAAGGTCCGGCTGATGCTCTCTGCGGTCGACCGGCCCGCCGCGCTCAAGGACCCGGTGCGCAAGATCAAGTCCTATCACGGGCCACGCCGGACGATCATCGTGGTCGACGACAATGCGGATCACCGCGACCTGATGCGCGAGCTGCTGACGCCGCTCGATTTCACCGTTCTTGCGGCGGCGAGCGGGGCGGCCTGCCTGGCGCTCGCCGAACATACGGAACCGGACCTGTTCCTGATCGACATCTCCATGCCCGGCATGAGCGGCTGGGATCTGGTGACGCGGCTGAGGGAAGCCGGCCAGAGCGCGCCGGCGATCATGCTTTCGGCCAATATCGGCGATGGCTCGGCCGCCGGCGCCATCGGCCACGACGATGCGCTTGCCAAGCCCTTCGGCCTGCGCCAGCTCACCGACAAGCTCGCGATCCACCTGAAACTCGAATGGATCTACGACGACGGCCCGAAGGAAACGTCCGGCACCGACAAGACCACTGCGGTGGCGAGCCCCGGTCATCATCATTTGAAAGAATTGATCGAGCTCGGCGAAATCGGCTACGTGAGGGGCATCGAAGCAAAATTGACGGAGATCGCCCTGAACCCCGACAACCGAGCCTTCGCCGAGGCGGCGCGCGCCTATGTCGGGGCATTCGACCTCGCGGGGTATGACGCCTTTCTCAAACGCCTGCTCGCCGGGGAGGCGAATGCCCGTGCCTGAGGCAGCGAACGCGCGCGACATCGTACTCCTCGTCGACGATTCGCCGGAGGCGCTCGGCTTCTTGACCGAAGCGCTGGAACAGTCCGGCTTTTCCGTATTGATCGCGACCTCCGGCAACGCGGCGCTCAACATCGCCGATCGCATCACGCCGGACATCATCCTGCTCGATGCGGTCATGCCCGGCATGGACGGCTTCGACACCTGCACCCGGCTGAAGGCGAATGCTTCGGTCGCCCAGGTGCCCGTGGTCTTCATGACCGGCCTCACCGAGACGGAGCATGTGGTGCGGGCGCTCGAAGCCGGCGGCGTCGATTACCTGACCAAGCCGATCAATATCGACGAGTTGCGCGCCCGCATCCGCGTCCATCTTTCCAATGCGCGCTCCGCCCAAAGCGCCCGCGTCGCACTGGACGCGGCGGGGCGGCATCTGCTGGCGGTGCGCGGCAATGGAACGGTCCGCTGGTCGACCCCGCAGGCGACCCGCCTCGTCAACGCGGCCACCGGCAGCGACGACGGTCTTGCCTTCGTCGCCGGGCGCATTGCCGAGTGGATGCGGGAGCGGGAAAACAGCCCCGGCGAAAGGCAAGGGACTTTCACCCTGCAGCGCGCCAGCCAGACGGGCCTGCAGATCTCCTATCTCGGCGCGATCGGCGCCAATGAATACCTCTTCCGGCTGACGGCCGAGAACGGCATGAGCGACGACGAAACGCTGCGCCAGCACTTCCGGCTCACCCAGCGGGAGTCCGAGGTGCTGCTCTGGATCGCCAAGGGAAAATCCAACCGCGACATCGGCGAGATCCTGGGTTTGAGCTCGCGCACCGTCACCAAGCATCTCGAACAGATCTATGTGAAGCTCGGCGTCGAAAACCGGGCCTCGGCGGCAGTGAAGGCGACGCAGGTGCTGCACGGGATCTGATCTTGTGCCGAGTGCCCACCCCCTCTGGCCTGGCCGGCGATAAAAAAGCGCGGCCCGGAGAACCGGACCGCGCCAACCGCACCAGCGTGCGGTCTCGCCCTGGGAGGCAAGCTTATTCGGCGGGCTGGACGACCGCCGGGATGGCCTCGACGGACGCCTCGCCGCCGAGAGCTGCGGAAAGCTGCGCCTGATCGAGCTCGCCTTCCCACTTCGCCACCACGATCGTCGCAACCGCGTTGCCGACGAAATTGGTCAGGGCGCGGCATTCCGACATGAAGCGGTCGATGCCGAGGATCAGCGCCATGCCGGCGACCGGCACGGAGGGAACGACCGAGAGCGTTGCGGCAAGCGTGATGAAGCCGGCGCCGGTAATGCCGGCCGCACCCTTCGAGCTCAGCATTGCGACGAGGAGCAGCAGGATCTGGTCGCCGTATGAGAGCGGCGTATCGGTCGCCTGGGCGATGAACAGGGCCGCAAGCGTCATGTAGATATTGGTGCCGTCCAGGTTGAAGGAATAACCGGTCGGAATGACGAGACCGACGACCGAGCGCTTGCAGCCGGCCTTCTCCATCTTGTTCATGAGGCCCGGAAGAGCCGCCTCCGAAGAAGACGTCCCGAGCACCAGCAGCAGCTCCTCCTTGATGTAGCGGATGAGCGAGAGGATCGAGAAGCCGTTATAGCGTGCGACCGCGCCGAGCACGATGAAGACGAAGAGAAACGACGTCAGATAGAAGGTGCCGATCAGCATGGCGAGATTGGCGATCGAGGCGATACCGTACTTGCCGATGGTGAAGGCCATGGCGCCGAAGGCGCCGATCGGGGCGGCCTTCATCAGGATCGCAACGAGCCGGAAGATCGGCAGCGTCAGCGCCTGCAGGAAATCGACCACGGGCTCGGCTTTCTTGCCGACGATCGCCAGCGAGATACCGAAGAGCACCGAGATGAACAGGACCTGCAGGATGTCGCCTTCGGCGAAGGCGCCGACGAGCGTCGTCGGGATGATGTTCATCAGGAAGCCGGTGATCGACTGCTCATGCGCCTTCTCGGCATAGGTAGCGACCGCCTTGGCGTCCAGCGAGGCCGGATCGATATGCATGCCCGCGCCCGGCTGCACCACGTTTGCGACGACGAGGCCGACGACAAGCGCGAGGGTGGAGAAGGCGAGAAAGTAGATCATCGCCTTGCCGGCGACGCGGCCGACCTTGGCGAGATCGGTCATGCCGGCAATCCCGGTCGCGACCGTCAGGAAGATCACCGGCGCGATGATCATCTTCACGAGCCTGATGAAGGCGTCGCCGAGCGGTTTGAGCTCCGTGCCGATATCAGGATAGAAATGCCCGAGCAGGATGCCCGCGGCGATCGCCGCCAGCACCTGAACATAGAGATGGCGGTAAAGGGGTGTCTTGCCGCGGACCTCCGCGGAATGTTCGATGATCATGATATCCTCCACGTGGCAGGCCCAGTCCGGCAACATGCCGGGCCTCCCGGGCCGCTTTCCGAAGATCGACAGCAGTGGCTGCCTTGTGGAGCTGGTCAGCAACATGCGTGCCAGTTTGCCGCGGAAGGCCGATGCGATTAAATTCATGAGATTTTTGGGGGCGGTGCTCGCTTGCTGGTCGTGGATATGTGCGGATTTCCGCACAGAAGCGCTGGCGTCCTGGGCGAAAACATGCACAATGTTCGCATGGTCAAACTTCCTGCAGAAGCGAGCGATCCGCATGCGCTTCGCAGCCGGGCCCGACGGTCCTGGCTCGTTTTCGCGGTAGTCGCGCTGGTCCTTCTGGCAGCCGGCCTTCTTCTTGCGCGAGACTACGGCCGGTCGCAGGCGCTCGCCGGCCTTGCCGGTCAGAGCCGGATCGACGCCAGCCTGAAAGCCTCGCTTCTTCGAGCAGTCGTGGAACGGCAGCGCGCCCTGCCGCTTGTCCTCGCGGACGACGCAGCCATTCGTGGCGCATTGCTTTCGCCGGACAGGCCGTCGCTCGACCGCATCAACCGTAAGCTCGAGGCCCTGGCGACAAGCGCCGAAGCCGCGGTCATTTATCTGATCGACCGGAGCGGCGTCGCCGTCGCGGCCAGCAACTGGCAGGAGCCGACGAGCTTTGTCGGCAACGACTATGCCTTCCGCGATTATTTCCGGCTCGCCGTCCGCGACGGCATGGCTGAACATTTCGCCATGGGCACGGTCAGCAATCGGCCCGGGCTTTATATTTCCCGGCGCGTCGACGGGCCAGGCGGTCCGCTGGGGGTGATCGTCGCCAAGCTCGAATTCGACGGGGTCGAGGCGGATTGGCAGGCCTCGGGCAAGCCGGCCTATGTCACCGACCGGCGCGGCATCGTCCTCATCACCAGCCTGCCCTCCTGGCGCTTCATGACGACGAAGCCGATCGCCGAAGACCGGCTGGCGCCCATTCGCGAAAGCCTGCAGTTCGGCGATGCGCCGCTGCTGCCGCTGCCCTTCCGGAAGATCGAAGCGCGGCCCGATGGCTCCTCCACGCTCGACGCCCTGCTGCCGGGCGACTCCACCGCAGCCTTCCTGCGCGTGGAAACCATGGTGCCGTCGACGAACTGGCGGCTCGAGCAGTTGTCGCCGCTGAAGGCGCCGCTCGCAGCGGGTGCGCGGGAGGCGCAGCTCCTCACCCTTGCCGCGCTCGTACCGCTTCTCGCGCTTGCCGCATTGCTCCTGCGCCGTCGCCAGGTAGTCGCCATGCGCAGCGCCGAGGAGCGGCTGGCCCGCAATGCGCTTGAGGCGAGCGTCGAGGAGCGGACGCGCGACCTGCGCATGGCGCGCGACCGTCTCGAAACCGAGATCGCCGACCACCGGCAGACCACCGAGAAGCTCCAGGCCGTGCAGCAGGACCTCGTCCAGGCGAACCGGCTGGCGATCCTCGGCCAGGTCGCCGCCGGGGTTGCCCATGAGATCAACCAGCCGGTCGCCACCATCCGCGCCTATGCGGATAATGCCCGCACGTTTCTCCACCGCGGCCAGACCGTCACCGCCGCCGAAAACATGGAAAGCATAGCCGAGCTTACCGAGCGCGTCGGCGCCATCACCGACGAACTGCGCCGCTTCGCCCGCAAGGGCCATTTCGCCGCCGGGCCGACCGCGATGAAGGAGGTCGTCGAGGGTGCGCTCATGCTGCTCCGCAGCCGGTTTGCAGGACGGATGGACGCAATCCGCATCGATCTGCCGCCCGATGGTCTCCAGGCACTCGGCAACCGCATCCGGCTGGAGCAGGTCTTGATCAACCTTCTGCAGAATGCACTGGAAGCGATCGGCGACAGCGAGGACGGCGCGATCCAGGTGCGCTGCGAGGAGGCGGCCGGCGGCATCGCGCTGACCGTCGCCGACAACGGCCCGGGGATTGCGGCCGATGTCCGCGAAGAGCTGTTCACGCCGTTCAACACTTCGAAGGAAGACGGGCTGGGCCTCGGTCTCGCGATCTCCAAGGAGATCGTCTCCGACTATGGCGGCACGATCGAGGTCGAGAGCGGCCCCTCCGGAACGACATTTGCCGTCAATCTCAAGAAGGCCTGAGCGATGAGCGCCGCCCCATCCGTGTTCCTGATCGATGACGACCGCGACTTGCGCAAGGCAATGCAGCAGACGCTCGAGCTTGCGGGCTTCATCGTCTCGTCCTTCGCCAGCGCGACGGAGGCGCTCGCCGGACTTTCCGCCGACTTCGCGGGCATCGTCATCAGCGATATCCGCATGCCCGGCATGGACGGGCTTGCCCTTTTCCGCAAGATCCTGGCGCTCGATCCGGACCTGCCGATGATCCTTGTTACGGGGCACGGCGACATACCGATGGCGGTGCAGGCGATCCAGGACGGCGCCTATGACTTCATCGCCAAGCCGTTTGCCGCCGATCGTCTTGTCCAGAGCGCCCGGCGCGCAGAGGAGAAGCGGCGGCTCGTGATGGAGAACCGGTCGCTGCGCCGCGCGGCCGAAGCCGCCTCCGAAGGCCTGCCGCTGATCGGCCAGACGCCGGCCATGGAGCGGCTTCGCCAGACCTTGAAACACATCGCCGACACCGATGTCGACGTGCTGGTTGCCGGCGAGACGGGCAGCGGCAAGGAGGTCGTCGCCACGCTCCTGCACCAATGGAGCCGGCGCAGGACCGGCAATTTCGTGGCGCTGAATTGCGGCGCTCTGCCGGAAACGGTGATCGAAAGCGAGCTCTTCGGGCACGAGCCCGGCGCCTTTACCGGCGCCGTCAAGAAGCGGATCGGCCGGATCGAGCATGCGAGCGGCGGCACGCTCTTCCTCGACGAGATCGAGGCGATGCCGCCGGCAACCCAGGTGAAGATGCTGCGCGTGCTCGAAGCACGCGAGATCACGCCGCTCGGCACCAACCTGACCCGCCCCGTCGACATCCGCGTCGTCGCCGCAGCCAAGGTCGATCTCGGCGACCCGGCCGCGCGCGGCGATTTCCGCGAGGATCTCTATTACCGGCTGAACGTCGTGACGCTCTCGATCCCGCCCCTGCGCGAACGGCGCGACGACATCCCCCTCCTCTTCTCCCATTTCCTGGCCCGCGCCTCGGAACGCTTCGGCCGCGAAGTGCCCGCGATCTCGGCTGCCATGCGCGCGTACCTGGCGACGCATTCCTGGCCCGGCAATGTGCGCGAGCTTTCGCACTTCGCTGAACGGGTGGCGCTGGGGGTGGAGGGAAACCTGGGAGTTCCGGCCGTAGCGCCCGCCTCAAGCGGAGCGACCCTGCCGGAAAGATTGGAACGCTACGAGGCCGATATCCTCAAGCAGGCGCTCACGGCGCATTGCGGCGACGTCAAAGAGACCCTGCAAGCCCTCGGCATCCCCCGCAAGACTTTTTACGACAAGCTGCAGCGCCATGGGATCAACCGGGCAGATTATGTCGAACGGGCAGGCCCGGGGCGTCCCAATGCCATATCGAAAACTTGAGCCTGCGGCAGCGACAAAGTCGGTGGCGGTGCGGCAGGTTTAAGCCCCTCCCACCTGTGGGGAGGGGCGATCACTTGCTCGGCGCTGCAAGTCGTCTTCGCCCGGCCTGCGGTGAGAAGGCCGCCTATTCCGCCGTCGCCTCGAAGTCGACCCTGTCGAGAAGCAAGAGCGGATTTTGCGAAGCAACCGCGAATTCGAGCGCACCGATTCCGTTCGCGGATTTCGATTTGACCGTCAACGTGAACATTCCCGGTTTGGCAATGAACTGCGAAGCCGCGTCCAGCACGTCCTGCAACCGAGGCTCCTGCGCGGCAAACTGCTGCAACGCCACCGAAGCCGTCATCGTGAGCATGCCGCGCGCCTGATCCTCCGTCATGTCGTTTTGCTCGGCATAGGCCCGTATGGCCTTGGCGGCGAGACCTTTGTCCTCGATCTTCAGCTTTGCTTCACGGGCGGTGAGGCCGAACAGCGCTGCCCGCATCTTCGCCTCGTCGCCGGAAAAGAAGTCGCCGCTCACGCCCCCTAGCAGGCCGGAGAGGGAAAAGCCGCCGATATCTTTTCCACGTGTGGAGATATCCCTGATGACCAGAGTCTGGTTCGGCTCGTCCCAGGCGGCTTCGATGTTGGACGACAGGACCACCTCATTGAAACCGAGGTTGCGAAGCTGCGCGAACGGCTCGTCGTGCATATGCTCCGGGATCGGCAGGGTCAGATCCTGATATCTGATGCGGATGTCGGTCGGAATGCCGTTGCGGGCCTTCGTGAGCGCCAACTCGTAATCCTTGAGCGAGAAGCGGACGCGCCTCGGCACCGAATCCTGTGCGTCGCTCTCGGCGCCTTCGGTTTCTGTATCGGGCAGATCGGCATCCAGACCCGCCAGCCGGACCGTACCGAATTCCGGCAACAGTGTCGTAAAGGGAAAACTCTCGCGCTGCCGCTCGTCGAGCGCGACCATCCTCTGCAGACCCTCCAAGGTCGAATTCCAGGAAAATCCCGAAATGCTCACTTCGGAGACCTTGATGTAGTCCGCGCCCTCTCCCATCGAGAGGCCATTCAGCGTGCCGTCAAGCTTCCGTCCATCGACCTCAAGGGCGAGGCGGTCTATCGAAACCTTGATCCTCTCGCCTTCGTCACCGTCCTTCATCGGCGCGTCGATCGTAAGGCCGAGCATTTCCATGTCGGCCTTCCTCGTCATGTCGATAATCGACAAGACCCGATTGAAATAGGCTTGGCGTTCCGCCGGCGGCAATTGATCCGGCGCCGAGACCGACTTCAGCTTTTCCAGCGTCTCGACCAGCGGCTCGGCCGGCATTCGCATGCTGAAGCCGCTGCTGCGAACCTCGTCATAGCCGAAGCTCGCCTCGCCATCCGAGAAGGCGATGTCCTTTACCGAAATCGGCCCATAGACAGGCTTTGCCTCGTTGTCGTCCGGGCCGGCTTTTTCGGTATAGAGCCGCGCCAGATAGGCGGCATCGATATCCTGCGCCGTCACGGCTCCGATGGAACCCGCCACCCTATTCTTCTTACCGCCCTCTCCCCCCGAACGGTCCACGCCGACTTCGAAGCTGCCGCCGCTCGCCGAATAGCGGGCGATACGCCCATCGGCGATGCCTTCCGAGACCACGTTCTTGTAGATCAGCTTCTGCTCGGTCCCGGCAACGATCTCGGCGAAGACGATCTCCGGGGCGGAGATACGCCTTGCCGTGAAAAGTTCTACTCGCTTGGAGATCGAGAGTTCGCTCTTCCCGCCGAACATCTGCTCCAAGGTGCCGCGATCGAAATCTGCTTCTTCGACGACCGCGCGCGGGACAGAGACCGTGCCGAAAGCAGTCTTGAGCTCAAGGCCGCTTACTTCGAGCATGCCCTGGAGGAAAAAGATACTGGGCCGGCCGTCAACCGCGGCGATACGAACGTCCGACCCGTCCTTCAGCGGCAAGGCCACGTCGCGCAGATGAATTCGCCCAAGGAAATCCGCTTCGACGCTGGCCGCTTTGCCACCGCGCTCGGCGATCAACCTGCTCACGCGATTTTCTACGATGGTCTTGTAGCCGGCCATGCCGGCGGCGGTGATTGCTATCACCGCAACTGCGGCCCAAAGCGCCTTGCGTCTCTTTTTTCCTGTCCCTGCCTCAGCTTGCCCCACGACAATCGTCCTTCCACTACCTGCTTCACCGCGCCCCATTCGTGACGGGTGATTAGATGCAAGGAGCTGCATTTGCAAGCATGGCGGGAGGACAATCCAGAGCAGATAACTGACGCGCCCGACATCCTCACCCGGGACCGGACCGCGCCGGAGGCGGCCATTCAAAAACCATCTTGACGCCGCGCCGATAACCGGTCCTAATTGCGCCATTCACCAGGGGGGTCCCGGCAAGGGGCTGAGATACTGCTAGAGCGCGCAGTGACCCGTTGAACCTGATCCAGTTCATACTGGCGTAGGGACGGTGCAGACGTGCGACAGCCAGGAATCCGTGTACCCGCGATCCGTCGGCCAAACGTCTTTTCATCCTTCCGACTTCAGAACTGGGTCTCCAACGCGAAAACTTTGGAGCCTCAAGATGAATCTAGTCAAACCTCTCACCGCGGCGCCCTCGGTCACCCAGGGACCGCTTCCCGCATCCCGCAAGGTCTACAAGCCGGGCGATATCCATCCCGACATCCGCGTGCCGATGCGCGAGATCGCGCTCCATCCGACCTCCGGCGAGCCGCCGGTCACCGTTTACGACTCCTCCGGTCCCTACACGGTCGAAAACGCCGATATCCGCATCGACGCGGGCCTGCCACGCCTTCGCAGCGACTGGGTTCTCAAGCGCGGCGATGTCGAAAGCTACGACGGCCGTGCGGTGAAGGCCGAGGATAACGGCTTTGCGACCGGCGAAAGGCTGACGCCGGAATTCCCGGTTCGCAATCGGCCGCTCAGGGCCAAGCCCGGAAAAGCGGTGACCCAGCTCGCCTATGCCCGCGCCGGCATCGTCACGCCGGAGATGGAGTTCATCGCCATTCGCGAAAATCTCGGCCGGAAGGCCGCGAAGGAGGCGCTCGCCCGAGACGGCGAAAGCTTCGGCGCCTCGGTCCCCGATTTCGTGACGCCGGAATTCGTCCGCCAGGAAGTGGCCGCCGGCCGGGCGATCATTCCGGCCAACATCAACCATCCGGAAGCCGAGCCGATGATCATCGGCCGCAACTTTCTGGTGAAGATCAACGCGAATATCGGCAATTCCGCCGTCACCTCCTCGATGGCCGAAGAGGTGGAGAAGATGGTCTGGGCGACGCGCTGGGGCGCCGATACGGTCATGGACCTTTCCACCGGCCGCAACATTCACAACATCCGCGAATGGATCATCCGCAATTCGCCGGTACCGATCGGCACGGTACCGCTCTACCAGGCGCTGGAAAAGGTAAACGGCATCGCGGAAGACCTTTCCTGGGAGGTCTTCCGCGACACGCTGATCGAGCAGGCGGAACAGGGCGTCGACTATTTCACCATCCATGCCGGCGTCAGGCTTCACTATATCCCGCTCACCGTGGATCGCGTCACCGGCATCGTCTCGCGCGGCGGGTCGATCATGGCAAAATGGTGCCTGCATCATCATCGCGAAAGCTTCCTCTACGAGCATTTTGAGGATATCTGCGACATCTGCCGCGCCTATGACGTCTCCTTCTCGCTCGGCGACGGCCTGCGTCCCGGCTCGATCGCCGATGCCAACGACCGGGCTCAGTTCGCGGAGCTCGAAACGCTCGGCGAACTGACGAAGATCGCCTGGGCCAAGGATTGCCAGGTGATGATCGAAGGGCCGGGCCATGTGCCGATGCACAAGATCAAGGAGAACATGGACAAGCAGCTCGCCGTCTGCGGCGAAGCGCCCTTCTATACGCTCGGGCCGCTGACCACCGATATCGCGCCCGGCTACGACCACATCACGTCAGGCATCGGCGCGGCGATGATCGGCTGGTTCGGCACCGCCATGCTCTGCTACGTGACGCCGAAGGAACATCTGGGCCTGCCCGACCGCAACGACGTCAAGACCGGCGTCATTACCTACAAGATCGCTGCCCATGCCGCCGATCTCGCCAAAGGGCACCCGGCCGCCCGAACCCGCGACGACGCACTGTCGCGCGCCCGCTTCGAGTTCCGCTGGGAGGACCAGTTCCACCTCTCGCTCGACCCCGAGACCGCGCGCAATTTCCACGACGAGACGCTGCCGAAGGAGGCGCACAAGGTCGCGCACTTCTGCTCCATGTGCGGGCCGAAATTCTGTTCGATGCGGATTTCCCACGATATCCGCGCCGAGGCGCAGAAGGAGGGCCTCGAGGCCATGGCCGCGAAATATCGTGACGGCGGCGACCTCTACATGCCGCTCGATGAAAGCAATGCCGCGCCCGCTGGAGAATGAGATGCGCGTGCTGATCAGAGGGGCCGGCGTCGCCGGCCTCACCGCCGCCCATGAACTTCTCGCGCTCGGCGCCGAAGTAACGATCATCGAAAGTGCCGCCGGCTTCACCGGGGCTGCTTCCTGGTATGCGGGCGGCATGCTCGCTCCCTGGTGCGAGCGGGAAAGCGCCGAGGAAACCGTCCTGACCCTGGGGATCGGCGCCGCCGACTGGTGGGAAGCCGCCCTCCCCGCCGGTTCCGTCCACCGCAACGGCACGCTCGTCGTGGCGCAACCGCGTGACGGAGCCGAACTCAAGCGCTTCGCCTCGCGCACCTCCGGCTTCCGCTGGCTCGATGCGGAGGAGATCGCAGCGCTGGAGCCGGCCCTCGCCGGCCGTTTCCGGCAGGCGCTGTTCTTTCCGCAGGAGGCGCATCTCGACCCCCGCCGGGCACTCTCGGCGCTCCGGCAAGGGCTGGCGGCACGCGGCGCCGCGTTCGCCGGCGAGGACATGGACGATCGCGGTTTCGCGCTCACCGTCGACTGCACCGGCGCGTCGAGAATTGGCGGGATCGACGGGCTTCGCGGCGTTCGCGGCGAGATGGCCTATCTGCAGACGGACGAGGTGGCGATCTCCCGCCCCGTGCGCATGCTGCATCCCCGGATCCCGCTCTATATCGTGCCGCGCGGCGGCGGGCTCTTCATGTGCGGCGCGACGATGATCGAGAGCGACGACGCCGGTCCGATCACCACCCGTTCGCTGATGGAACTGCTGAACGCCGCCTATGCGCTCCATCCGGCTTTCGCCGAAGCGCGCCTGGTCGAAACCGGCACGGGCGTGCGCCCGGCTTTTACCGACAACCTGCCGCGGGCCTCGCGCCGTGAAAACACGATTACCGTCAATGGCCTTTATCGGCACGGCTTCCTCCTCTCCCCGGCCATGGCCGGGGAGGCGGCAGCACTGGCCCTTGGCGAAGAGAATCTTAGAGGAGATATCCGATGAAGCTGACCATCAACGGCGAGGAACATGAGCTTCAGGCCGCGACGCTCGCCGAACTCCTGCAGCGCCTCGAATTCGAGGGCGACTGGCTGGCGACCGCCGTCAACGGCGAACTCGTCCGGAAGGCAGACCGCGCCGGTCACCGGCTTGAGGACAGCGACCGTATCGAAATCCTGTCGCCCATGCAGGGAGGCTGACGATGCCGCTATTCTATGAAACAGAGGTCCGATCGCGGCTCCTGCTCGGAACCGCCCGCTATCCCTCGCCGGCCGTGCTCGCCGAAGCGGTGCGGCGGTCGGGCACCGATATCGTCACGGTCTCGCTCCGCCGCGAGACGGCCGGCGGGCGCCAGGGCGGCGCCTTCTTCGAGCTGATCCGCGAACTCGGCGTGCGCGTGCTGCCCAACACCGCCGGCTGCCATTCCGTCTCGGAGGCCGTGCTGACCGCCAGGATGGCGCGCGAGGTGTTCGGCACCGACTGGATCAAGCTGGAAGTGATCGGCCACCAGGACACATTGCAGCCGGACGTCTTCGGCCTCGTGGAGGGGGCTCGCATCCTCACCGGGGAAGGTTTCCAGGTCTTCCCCTACACGACGGACGACCTCGTCGTCGCCGAAAGGCTGCTGGAGGCGGGCTGCCAAGTGCTGATGCCCTGGTGCGCGCCGATCGGCAGCGCCATGGGACCGCAGAACGTGCAGGGCTTGCGCGCCATGCGCGCGGAATTTCCCGACGTGCCGCTGATCGTCGACGCTGGCGTCGGCCGCCCGTCCCACGCGACCACCGTCATGGAGCTCGGCTACGACGCGGTGCTGCTCAACACGGCTGTTGCCGGCGCTGCCGATCCCGCCGCCATGGCCGAAGCCTTCGCCAAGGCGATCGATGCCGGCCACGCGGCTCACGGCGCCGGCATGCTGGAGCCGCGCGATATGGCCGTTCCATCCACGCCCGTCATCGGAAAGGCAGTCTTCTCGTGAAGCTCGATCCCTTCTATCTCATCGTCGACAGCGCCCAATGGATCGAACGGCTGGTGCCGCTCGGCGTCAAACTCGTGCAGCTCCGCATCAAGGACCGGAACGAGGAAGACATCCGCCACCAGATACGGGTCGCCAGGGCAGTCTGCTCCGCCCATGCATGCCAGCTGATCGTCAACGACTACTGGCAGCTGGCGATAGAGGAAGGCTGCGATTTCACCCATCTCGGTCAGGAGGATCTGGCGGAGGCCGATCTTGCCGCCATCCGTGCCGCAGGGCTCAAGCTCGGCGTCAGCACCCATGACGAGGCGGAACTGGCAAAGGCGCTCGCAGCCGAACCGGACTACGTCGCGCTCGGGCCGATCTATCCGACGATCCTCAAGAAGATGAAGTGGGCGCCGCAGGGGCTGGAGCGGCTTTCATGGTGGCGCGAGCGCGTTCACCCGCTCCCGCTCGTCGCCATTGGCGGCCTCAATACGGAGCGGATCGAAGGCGTCTTCGCGCATGGCGCCGACAGCGCCGCCGTGGTGACTGACATCACGCTGAATGCCGATCCGGAAGCACGCACAAGGGAGTGGATACGGAAGACGGAGGCGTGGAGATAGCGGTAGCGCGGGGGGAGACGGCCCGGCATCATGGGTCGAAGCAGCGATGCTTGACATTTGTCACGTGTGATGAATTATGTCAGGGTTTCCGTCCGAAAGAACTCCATGCCGATCCGCGCCAACGATCAGATCATCCACAAGGCCGCATGGCTCTACTATACGCATGGCCTGCGCCAGGATGAAGTCGCCCAACGTCTTGAAATCTCGCGTGCTTCCATTGCCATGTATCTGCGCAAGGCGCGCGAGATGGGGATAGTCACCATCACCACGTCGACGGAACTCTTCTCCGACGACGTCCTTGCCCGCGAGCTGGAGGACGCCGCAGGACTGACGAGTGTCTGGATCGTCCCCGAGGACCGGCAGGCCATGGACCCGGCCGTCGAGATGCCCGTGGTGGCGGCCTCGGTTTTCCTGGAGCTCATCAACAAGGGCGACAGGATCGGTGTCGCCTGGGGCCGCACCGTGTATCACATAGCGGACGTCATGCCGTTTGCCGATCTTCGGGGCGTGTCGGTCGTGCAGCTCTGCGGCAATCTCGGCGCTCCCTACTCCTACCGCCCGGATCAGTGCACCACGGAAATCGCCCGCCGTCTCAATGCGGAAGGCATCAATTTCTATGCGCCCCTCGTCCTCTCATCCGAGCGGCTCGCCGAGGAGTTGCGCCGCGAGCCCGTCATCAGGGACCAACTTGCCACGATTTCGGACTGCAAGCTCGCGCTCTACTCCGTCGGGGGCATCGAGGAGGATAGCCATCTCGTCAAATGCGGTGCCCTTTCGGCGGAGGACATGCATGCGATGGGCAAAAGGGGGGCAGCCGGCGTCATCGCCGGACAGCTGATCGATCTCGACGGCCAGTGGATGGACTGCGCGCACAACCGACGGTGCATCTCGGCAGACCTCGACTCCATCCGCGCGATCCGGAAGCGCATGCTGGTGGTGCAGGAGGAAAGCAAGTTCGAGCCGCTGATGGCGGCTCTGAAGGGCGGGTTTGCTTCGCATCTCGTCGTTACCGCCTCGATGGCGCGACGGATCATGGACCGCTGGAGCCGCGATCATTGAATATGCGCGCCGAGCGTCCATCGGGACGCGCGGCGCACGTAATCAGGGCTTCGGCATCCAGGCCGGCATGGCGACGTCGGCATGCGCGAATTGCGGCAGCTTCACGCCGAGTTCTTCCATGTTCTTGATGTCCTGATCGCTCAGGTCCTTCTGCGTGATCAGCGTCGGGGGCACGATCACCTGCCGGCCGGGATCCTCGCCGGCAAGCAGCATGGCGAGCGAACGCACCGAGACCTGGCCGACGACGGCGGGATTGGTCGCCGCGGTCGCCACCCAGGCCGAGCCCGCCTCCCGCATGGCGGCGATGTCCGAGGTCGAGATGTCGGCTGAGTAGATCTTCACGCTGGAGGAGAGGCCCGCCTCGTCGACCGCGATCTTCACACCCTTAGCGAATTCGTCATAGGGGGCGAACATCACCGTGATGTCCGGGTTGGCTGAAATCACGGAACGGGCCTGGTTGGCGACGGAATTGGCGATCGGGTTGTCCATGGTGCCGAACTGGGCAGCTTCCTCGATGCCGGAATATTTCTTCTTGAATTCCTTCCAGGTCTCGTCGCGGCGGTCGAGCGGGGCGATCCCGGCGACGTAGACGTAACCGGCCCTGAAGCTCTCGCCGTTATCCTTGATCGCCTGTTCGAGGGCGAGACGGGCGAGGTCGCGGTCGGACTGTTCGATCTGCGGAATCTTCTCATTCTCGACATTCACGTCGAAGGCGACCACCTTAATGCCGGCATCGATCGCGCGCTGGGCAGCTTCCTTCATGGATTCCGTCAGGCCGTGCTGGATAATGATGCCATCCACTCCGAGCGCTATCGCCTGATCGACCATATCGGCCTGGAGCGCGGCGTCCTGACGGCTGTCGAATATCTGAAGCTCAACGCCGAGCGCCTTGGCCTGCGCCTCGACGCCTGCGAGATAGGACTGAAAGAAGTCGCCGGTCGAAAGATAACGCACGAGCGCGATCTTCACGTCGCCGGGCTTGTCGAACGGCTTCGGCATGTCGGCGGCAAGGGACGGCACGGCAAAGGCAGCCGCGCCCATAAGCGCGAGCGTCCATCTGCCCAGGGTTCTTCGAGTTATGTCCATGTCAGTCTCCTCCACTGATGAACTTTGATGGTCCGCCGAGGTCTCCTCAGCGTTTGCCTCTTTTCGAGAGCGCAAAGGTAAAGATCAGGGCGACGACGAGCACGGCGCCCTTGATGAAATCCTGCGTGTAGTAAGGCGCATTCATCATCGTCAGGCCCTGCAGTAGGATCCCGACGAAAAGCGCGCCGACGGCCGTTCCGAAAGCGTTCGGCTTGGCCGCACCCAGCACGGCAAAACCGATCAGTGCGGCGGCGACGGCGTCGAGCAGCAGGTTGTTTCCGGAGGCGATATCGCCGCGGCCGAGGCGTGCTGCAAGCAGAATGCCGCCGATAGAGGCGAAGACGCCGGAAATGACGTAGGCCGAAATCTTGTAGGCATTGACCGGCGCCCCTGCTAGCGCGGCCGCGCGCTCGTTGGACCCGACCGCATACATTATGCGGCCGAAGCGGGTGTATTCGAGGAAGAACCAGATCGCTATGGCGAGCACCACGAGCACCACGACCGAGACCGGCACGAGGTTGGGCAGGACGAGATCGAAGCGGTGGCGCCCGAGCGCCAGGAAAGCCGGACTGAAAGTGCCGGTCGCGACCGAACCGTCGGGCAGCGTCATGCCCGCGGCAATCGAGCGGCCCTCGGTCGGGATGCGCTGAAGGCCGAGCAGCAGGAACATCATGCCGAGGGTAGCCAGAAGGTCCGGAACGCGCATGTAGACGATGATGAAGCCGTTGATCAGGCCGACGAGCGCGCCGACGGCGAGGCATACGAGCGCCGCCGTAAGCGCGTCGCCTCCCATCACCACCATGACATAGGAGGAAGCCATCATCGCCGTGGTGGCGACCGAGCCAATCGAGAGGTCGAACCCCCCGACGACAAGCGTCGCCGTCACGCCGAGGGCGAGAATGCCGGTGATCGACACGGATTGCAGAATGAAGACTGCGCTTTGAGGGGAGGCAAAACCTCCGGTTACGAGCGAGAAATAAAGAACCATGCCGGCGAGCAGCATGAGGAAGCCGTACTTGATCGCGGTCTCCCTGATGCCCCACGTGCCCGGAAGTACGGGGGCCGCGGCGGGTTTGCTCTGTTCACTGCTCATGATGCATGACCTGCTGATGGGATTGACCGGCGATCTCCGACAGCAGGCGCTCGACATCGACTTCAGTGTTTCGATGTTCGCCGACGATGGTCTGCTCCGACATGACGAGGATGCGGTCGGCGACCTCGAACGCTTCGTCGAGTTCGGTAAGGAAGAGGATGGTGGAACGGCCCGCGGCCGAGATGCGCAGCTTGTTGCCGATGTCCCGGCGCGCGGCGATGTCGACGCCCTGGAACGGCTCGTCGAGGATGAGCAATCGCGAAGGCTCGCAGAGCCAGCGCCCGACCATCACCTTCTGCTGGTTTCCGCCCGAAAGTGTCTGCATCTCGTCGCGTTCGTTTCGGCAGATCACGCCGAGCGAGGTGATCTGCCCGCGCGCCTTGGCCCTTTCGGCCCTGCGGCTCGATATGCCGCAGCGGGAGAGCTTGCCCAGAAACGGCAGGCTGATGTTCTCGTAGATGTTGAAATCGGGCGCGATGCCGCTTTCGGCGCGGTCCTTCGCGACGAGGAAAACGCCGCGCGCAATCGCCTGACCGGTTGTTTTCGGCGCATAGCGCAATCCGTCAAGGGTCATTTCGCCGGCCAGCGGGGAGCGCGCACCAAACAGCGTTTCGGCAAGCGCCGTCTTGCCGACCCCCACCAGGCCGGTGACCGCGACGATCTCGCCGTCAAGGAGATCGAAATCGAAAGGCCGCGCATGGTCGGACAGCTTCAGGCCGCGCACCTTGAAGATCGGCCCGCCGGCCTTGTGCACCGCGATTTTGCCCGCCGAAACCTTGCGGCCCAGCATCGCGTCGACGGCGCCCTCATAGTCGAGATCGGGCCCGTCGAAACGGCCCGTGATCCGGCCATCGCGAAGCGAGACGATGCGGTCGGCGAGGCGGCGGATATCCGACATGCGGTGCGAGATATAGAGAATGGCGACGCCGCGTGCCTTTAGCCGGTCGACGAGATCGAAGAGGCGTTCCGCTTCGGCGCTCGAGAGGCAGGACGTCGGCTCGTCGAGGATAAGCACCTTCGGCTCATGCGACATCGCCCGGGCAATCGCCACCATCTGCCGGTCGGCAAGGGTCAGGTCGTTGACGTTGGCGGCAAGATCGATGGAGAGCCCCATATGGGCGGCGACCGCAGCCGCCTCGCGCCGGACGCGCCGCGGATTGAAGAAGAACCGCGAGCCACGTCCGTTCAGCCGGTCGAACGTCAGATTGGTTGCGACGTCGAGGTCGGCGACGACCCCGTCATTGATGTTCTGGTGCACGGTGACGACGCCGGCGCGGATCGCCTCGGCAGGCGTCACCGGCTCGAAAGCCGCATCCGCAAGCGTGATCGCGCCGGAGTCGCGCGCATAGACGCCGGAGAGAATGCGCACGAGGGTGGATTTTCCGGCGCCGTTGGCGCCCATCAAAATCGTTACCGCGCCGGCCTCAAGATCGAGATCCACCCCTTGGAGAACCTGCACGGGTCCAAAGGATTTGCGCACGCCCTCGATGCGAAACACTGCCTTTCCGCTCATTGTCTCCTCCCGACGATGCACGTTAGGATAGGCTTTCATCAAATGTCAAGGTCATTGACATTTGCCAGAATGGTGCCTTAGCTGTGCCATGGCGGCGGGCGGTGGAGGCCGCGCCATCCGCAGGAGGAGGACGATATGGACAAGCAAGTCTTCGAGGCGCTCAGCGCCGAGTCATTGCCGCATCGGCTCGGCGGCAATTCCGCTCTCAGGGAGAAGATCGGCGGGGACGTTTCGCACTGGACCGTCAAGGAGATCGGCGACGGCAACCTCAACCTCGTGTTCATCGTCACGGGCAGCAAAGGCACGGCGGTCGTCAAGCAGGCCCTGCCCTATGTTCGCCTTGTCGGCGAGAGCTGGCCGCTGCCTCTGAAACGCTCCTTCTTCGAATACCACGCGCTGGTGCGCCAGGCTGCGCGTGCTCCCGGTATGGTGCCGGAGATTTTCTTCTTCGACGAGACGCAGGCGCTGATCGTCATGGAGTATCTGACACCGCACGTTATCCTGCGCCGCGCGCTGATCGATGGGCGCGAACTGCCCAATATAGGTTGCGATCTCGGCCTCTTCGCCGCCCGCACGCTTTTCCGCGGCTCGGACCTTTCCATGGCGACGCGCGACAAAAAAGCGGACCTGGCACTCTTTGCAGACAATGTCGAACTGTGCGACATCACCGAAAATCTCGTTTTCTCCGACCCTTATTTCGAAGCCGATCTCAACCGCCACACCGCGCCGCAGCTCGACCCGATCGTGATGGAGCTCCGCTCCGACCGCGACCTCAAGGTCGAGGCGCAGCGGCTGAAGCATCTCTTCTCCGCCAAGGCCGAAACGCTCTGCCACGGCGACCTGCATACCGGTTCGGTGATGGTCACGAACGTCGAGACCCGCGTCATAGACCCGGAATTCGCCTTCTACGGACCGATCAGCTTCGACGTCGGGATGCTTCTCGCCAATTTCTGGATGAGCTACTTCTCGCAGAGCGGCCAGGAGAGCACCACCGGCGCGCGCGACGGCATGCGCGCCTATCTGCTCGAGACGATCGAAACGATCTGGGAAACGTTCCGCTCCGAATTTGCCCAGCTCTGGCGGACCGAGCGCTTGGGCATCCTCTACCAGGCGCGCGTTTTCGAGGACAGGAACGACCCGCTCGGCGCCGAGCAGGCGCTCAACATCGTCATCGACGATATCTGGCGCGAGATGCTCGGCTTTGCCGGAATTGAGATCCACCGCCGCATTCTCGGCCTCGCCCACAATGCCGATTTCGAAACGATTGCCGATCCCGACCGCCGCGCCGCCTGCGAAAGCAAGGCGTTGAAGCTCGGACGTCATCTCGCCGTCAATCGGCATCGCATCCACAGCCTCAGGGACATCCGCGCCACGGCGGAGCGGCTTCAGAAGGAGACACTCGCGTGAAAGTCGGAGACCGTCATTACCATACGATCTGGCTCAACGAGGATGGCCGCTCCGTCGACATCATCGACCAGCGCTGGCTGCCGCACGACTTGCGTGTCGTGACGCTGAAGACTGTCGCCGACGTGGCCCTCGCCATTCGCGACATGTGGGTGCGCGGCGCGCCGCTGATCGGCGTCACCGCCGCCTACGGCGTTGCCATCGCCATGGCGAAGGACCCATCGGATGCGCATCTTGATGCCGTCTGGGACGAGCTTCACCAAACGCGGCCGACCGCCATCAACCTGCGTTGGGCGCTCGACGCGATGCGGGACCATCTGCGCCCGCTGCCGGAAGCAGGACGCGCGGACGCCGCCTACCAGCGCGCCACGGAAATCGCGGAAGAGGACGTCGAACTCAACCGCGCCATCGGCGCGAACGGCCTCAAGGTCATCCGCCAAATCGCCGCCAAGAAGAAGCCGGGCGAGCCGGTTCGCATCCTCACCCACTGCAATGCCGGCTGGCTGGCGACCGTCGATTACGGCACCGCGACGGCGCCGATCTACATGGCGGTCGAGGAAGGCATACCGGTGCACGTCTATGTCGACGAGACGCGGCCGCGCAACCAGGGCGCCTATCTCACCGCCTGGGAGATGAGCAGCCATGGCGTGCCGCACACGCTGATCGTCGACAATGCCGGCGGCCATCTCATGCAGCACGGCGACGTGGACTTGGTGATCGTCGGCACCGACCGCACCACGGCCAATGGCGACGTCTGCAACAAGATCGGCACCTACCTCAAGGCGCTCGCCGCACGGGATAACGGCGTGCCCTTCTATGTCGCTCTGCCGTCGCCGACGATCGACTGGACGGTCCATGACGGGGTCAAGGAAATTCCGATCGAGGAACGGCCCGGAGACGAGGTGAGCTTCGTGCAGGGACGCGCGTCCGACGGCTCCATCGCCAGCGTGCGCATCTCGCCGGAGGGCAGTCCCGCGGCAAATCCCGCCTTCGACGTGACGCCCGCACGCCTGATCACCGGCCTTATCACCGAGCGCGGCATCGCCACGCCGTCACCGGAAGGGCTTAAAGCGCTCTTCCCCGAACGGCGTTGAGACGATGCCGCGACCGGACGGCAGTTAGACCTCTATGCTGCGCCGCGAGGCCATGACATAGAGCCCGCTCGCGAGGGTCGCGACGGCGCAATAGGTGATGGCGCCGAGCGGGCCGAAGCTGTCCACGAAGAGCCCGCCGAGGACAGCGCCGCTGGCGATGCCGACCTGGAAGGTCGCGACGATGAGGCCGCCCGTGCTTTCCGCATGGTCGGGGGCGGCTCGCACCATCCAGGTCTGGACGGCGACGGGCAGCGCCCCGAATGCGAAGCCCCAGAGGGTCACCGCCACGGCCGACACGACATCGAGCGAACCGAAGGTCACGAGGGCGAACGCCATCGCTGCGATGAGCAGCGTTCCGAGGCTCACGGCCGCCGTGATGCTGCGTTCGATGATGAGCCCGCCGGCGAGATTGCCGAAGAAGCCGCCGGTGCCGTAAGCCAGCAGGATCAGCGAGATCGCCTCGATGCCGAACTCCGGGACGTTTTCGAGGAACGGGCGCACATAGGTGAAGCCGGCGAAGTGGCCCGAGACAAAAAGCAGGACGGTGATGATCCCGATGCGGATGCTCGGCATGCGCATCAGATCGAACAGGAGCTTCAGGCTCGGAGCCGATTGCGGCGGCAGCCGCGGTATGGTCGCCATCTGCACGATCAGCGTTACGGCACCGACCGCCGCAGCCATCAGGAATGCGGCGCGCCAGCCCCAGAGATCGCCGATATAGGCGCCTATGGGCGCCGCGCAGACCGTCGCCACCGAGACGCCGGTGAAGACGATCGACATGGCACGCGGCACGAGCGACATCGGCACGAGACGCAAGGCGATTGCCGCCATCATCGACCAGAAGCCGCCGAGCCCGATGCCGAGGACGACGCGTGCGGCAAGGAGCATGGCGAGATTGGTGGCGAAAGCCGCAAGCAGGCTGGAGGCGATCAGCGCCAGGGTGAAGCCCCAAAGCACGAGCCGGCGGTCGAACCGGCGCGTGGCGATGGCGATCGTCAGCCCGGCAACCGCGCCGACGACGGCGGTCGCCGTCACCGCCTGGCCGGCCGTGCCCGTGCTGATACCGAGATCGGCGGCCATCGGTGTCAGAATGCTGACGGGGAGAAATTCTGCGGTGACGAGGCCGAACACGCCGAGCGCGAGGGAGCCGACCCCGGCCCATGCCGGATCGATTCGCTCCTCGCTTTCCGGTATGAACGTGGCGTCCAGAGTGGTCGCTGTATCTGTCATAAGAGCGGTCTCCTTGAGAGGGTCCGGCTTAGATAAGGCGTGACGCCCTGGACATTCCATGCTAGAAATTCCGCAATGCTTGATCATTCGTCCAAAACATCGTCTTCCGCTTCGGAGGATTTTCTCAGCGAACTCCTGCGCGGACTGCGCCTCGACGGCGTCGACTACGTCCGTTGCGAATTGACCGCCCCCTGGGGAATTTCATTTCCGGCGCAGGAGGCGGCGCGCTTCCACTTCATCTGCGGAGACTGCTGGCTGCGGGTGGCCGACGGAGACTGGATCGAACTGAAGCGCGGCGATGCCGTGCTTCTGCCGCGTGGCGGCGCGCATGCGCTGGCGAGCGCGCCCGGCGAGAAGCTGTCGCCGCTCGAAGCCTATTCGGTCGAGGAGGTATGCCATTGCGTCTACGACGTCTGCGGCGGCGGGCGCGGCAAGACCACCATCCTTTTCTGCGGCAGTCTGCGGTTCAACATGGATGCCATGCATCCGTTGCTGCGCATGATGCCCGACGTAATGCGCATCGACGCCCTGACGGCCAGCGAGCCGGCGATCCCGCATATGCTCGACGCCATGGCGCGGGAAGTCGGCGCCAGCCGCGTCGGCTCCGGCGGCGTGCTGGCGCGGCTCGCCGACGTGCTCGCGGCGCTCATCATCCGCTCCTGGGTGGAGCACGGATGCGGCAATACGAACGGCTGGGTGGCGGCGGTCCGCCACCCCGGGCTCGGCCGCGTGATCGCGGCCATGCACCTCGATCCGGAAAAGACCTGGACCGTGGATTCCCTCGCCAAGCTCATGGGCGCCTCGCGCTCCGGCTTCGCGCAGCAGTTCGCCGCCGTGGTCGGCGAGACGCCGGCCCGCTATCTCACGCAAGTGCGCATGCACCAGGCACGGCAATGGCTGACCCGCGACCGCATGCGCATCTCCGTCGTCGCACGCCGCCTCGGCTATGACTCGGAGGCCTCGTTCAGCCGCGCCTTCAAGCGTGTGATCGGCTTGCCGCCAAGCCACTATCGCGGCTCCGAACCGCCAGAAGCACCGACATTTTCCATCGGCGAGGGCTGAGGGAGAGGCAAGAAGACCTATCCTTGAAGTGCTTTAGGGCGGCCACTCCTCGGCTGCCCATTCCCGCGCGGTGTGGATGACGCGCAGGATCATGACGCTTTCGCGGCCGCCGTGGTTCATCAGTGCATATGCGATTACATAGGGCAAGCGGGTGATGGACTTCTCGTACGTGCCGATCACCCGCCCCGGCCTCCCGGTCGCCATCTCGCCGAGTGCTGCAGCCGTGTCGCGAACCCGGCCCGCCACTCCTGCCGCTGCATCCGGGTCTTCCCGAGCAATGAAGAGAACCTGATCCTTGAGGTCATCCAGAGCCGCACGCGACCACTGAACAAGCCGCCTCAAACTTTGTCGCCCTTACCGGTCTCCGCCTTCCGGATTACGTTGAAAATTTCAGCCATGGCCTCTTCATGCGGAACGAGGCGGCCAGCTTCGGCATCGGCCATACCGCGCTTGATCCCGTCGATGATTTCAAGCTCCCGGTCCACATAGGCAGCTACGGCTTCGCCCGCGAGGAAGGAGCGGCTACGCGAAGTGGCGCTAGCGATCCGATCGAGCTTCTTCTTTAGCTCGGGGCTGACCCGAATGGTCATAGTGGTGCTGACGGGCATGATGTTATCCTGTATTCGGTTGTGTACATGTTAACACATGATGCCGAATCGGTTCAAGGCTGTGCCTCTTCGGAGGACGGAGCGCTCACCATTGGACCAAGTCATCCCACATCTTGTCGTAAGCTTCGCGCTGAAGTGGCTTACTTGCCGCCCCACCAATGACGATCCCGTGCTTCTCTCGAAGCCGTCTTGCCGTCTCCAATGGCTTTTCCCGATTGCGACGGCGGTCGATAGCCTCCTTCATGGCGGTGACGATCGCCTCTCTTATGCTGAGACCGGCCATACGGGCGAACGTGCGCGTCAAAGCATCCGCCTGGGGGTCGTTGATATTGATCGCCATCGCAGCAGCCCATTCAGATCACATTCGCTGATAATGCGGGCACTATCCCGTGCAAGCAAGCTCGCGAGGCGACGGCATGAGAACGCGGCCTGATCCCCCTACCGCAAACGCCGCCCGTCTTCGGCGAAGAACCGCCTTCGGTCATCGGGCACGGCGAAAGAAAGTCTTTCCCCCGCCTGCCAGTTCGGGCCCTCGCGCTGTTCGACGACGAGGCTCTGGCCGTCTTCGAGCTGGCAATAGAGGTAGCGCGTTCCGCCGAGATATTCCGAGAACTCGACCTGGGCAGCGATCCGTTCCGGCCCCGGCTCCGCCACCGCGATATGTTCCGGCCGTATGCCGAGAAGCAGGCGCTCGCCGTGCTTCAGACTGCCGCCGTCGATTGCTGCCTCGAGTGTGGTCTCGCCGACCCGGATCGTACCGTCCCCCTGCCATTCCGCATCGAGGAAATTCATCCGCGGCGAACCGATGAAGCCTGCCACGAACATGTTGGCCGGGTCCTCGTAAACGTCGCGGGGGCTGCCGGCCTGCTCGATCCGGCCGTCCCGAAGCACGACGATCTGATCGGCCAGCGTCATCGCTTCCGTCTGATCGTGGGTGACATAGATCATCGTGTTGCCGAGCTCGCGGTGCAGGCGGGCAATCTCGATGCGCATCGACACGCGCAGTTCCGCATCGAGGTTGGAAAGCGGCTCGTCGAACAGGAAGACGTCGGGCTTGCGCACGATCGCCCGGCCGATCGCCACGCGCTGGCGCTGACCTCCGGAAAGCTGGCCGGGCCGTCGGTCGAGCAGATGGTCGATCTTGAGGATGGCCGAGACCTGCGCGACGCGGCGCGCGATTTCGGCCGGGTCGGTTCGGGCCATCTTGAGCCCGAAGCCGAGATTTTCGCTGACGCTCATATGCGGGTAGAGCGCGTAGGACTGGAAGACCATGGCGATGCCGCGCTCGGAGGGGTCGAGGTCTGTCACGTCCCTGCCCTTGATGGCGATCTCCCCCTCGGACACCTCTTCGAGCCCCGCGATCATCCGCAGCAGGGTCGATTTCCCGCAGCCTGACGGGCCGACGAAGACGACGAAATCGCCTTCCTCGATCGTCAGGTCGATGCCATGGATAACCTCCAGGCCGCCATAACTCTTGCGTATGTCGCTGAGCACGACACTCTTGTTGCTGATGCCGTTCGCCATCCTGGAGATCGCCTACTTGTCCGCCTGGACCCAGACGAGCATCTCGCCCGGCGCCCGGTTGTCCCAGAGATGATAGGGCACGAAGCGTGCGTTGTGCGGGCGGCGCTCAGGCCTCGTCTGACGGTAAAGCGCCTTGCCCCAGTCTTCCGTTTCCTCGCGCTCGACGGAAATGTCGATGGCGACCGCACCGTTCAGATCGTCGAGCACGACCGCCTCGGCAGCCGGCAGTTCGCGGGGAAGCACGATCGCGTTCAGGTCCTCGCCATTGTCCGTGGCCTCGACGCAGTAGACGAGCGGACCGCGCATCAGCGCCACGCGGCCGGCGTCCTGCCGCACCTTCGGATTGGCATATTGCGGCCGAAGCGCCAGCGGCAGGTAAAGCGCCACGCGGTCGCCGTCCGACCATTCGCGTTCGATGCGGGCATAGCCGCCGGTCAGATGCGCCGAGAGATCGAGCATCGTACCGTTGACGCTGAGCGTCGCGCCCGCCGCCCATTCCGGTATGCGCAAGGACAGCGCGAATTTCGCCGGCCTGTCGAGCTTCGTCGTGAAGGCGATCGCCCCCTCCCAGGGATAGCTGGTCTCCTGCCTGAGCTCGACCTCGGCGCCGTTCGCGAGTTTCAGCCGCGCCGTGCTTTCGCCGTAGAGATGGACGGCGATCTCGTCCTCGGCGACCGCATACATATAGGAACCGATCGAGGTCACGAGCCGCGCGATATTGGGCGGGCAGCAGGGGCAATGATGCCACTTCCATCGGTGGTGCCTGCCGGTGCTTTCGAGCGGATTGTCGTAGAAGAAGGTCTTGCCGTCGATAGAAAGACCCGGCAAGGCGCCGTTATAGAGCGCCTGCTCCATGATGTCGGCATAGCGGCGCTCCGGGCCGCGGCCGAGCATGCGGCTCGCCCAGAAGACGAGGCCGACGGAGGCGCAGGTCTCGGCGTAGGCCGTGTCGTTGGGCAGGTCGTAATAGCAGGTGAAACCCTCGTTCGAGGCTGCCGGACCTATGCCGCCGGTGATGTACATCTGCTTCGTGGTGAGGTCGTCCCACAACGTTTCCAAGGCTGCCGTCAGGCTGTCGTCCCTGTATTCGGTCGCGATATCGGCCATGCCGGAATAAAGGTACATCGCGCGCACGGCGTGGCCGACGACCTTCGTCTGTTCGCGCACCGGCTGGTGCGCCTGGCCGTATTCATAGGTCTTCTGGATGAAGCTTTCCGGATCGCGGCCGTCGCGTCTGGCTTCCTCGGTGAAGAAATGCGGCTCGGTGCCGCGCTCGTCGATGAAGAACTTCGAAAGGTCGAGATACTTCTTCTCGCCCGTCACGCGCGCAAGCTTGACGAGCGCGAGCTCGATCTCCTCATGGCCGCAATAACCAGGGATCTGCCCTTCGCCGCGCCCGAAGACCGTGATCATATAGTCCGCAAAGCGGCACATGATGTCGAGAAGCTTGCGCTTGCCGGTCGCCTGGTAATAGGCGACGGCAGCCTCGATCAGATGGCCCGCGCAATAGAGCTCGTGGTGGTCGCGCAGATTGGTCCAGCGCCTGTCGGGCTGCACGCGCTGGAACCAGGCATTGAGATATCCATCCTGGTCCTGCAGCTTCTCGTACATGTCGATGATCCGGTCGGCGCGCGCCTCGAGTTCCGGATTGGGGCGGCGGTAGAGCGAATAGGCGATCGTCTCGATCGACTTGCCGAGGTCTGAGTCCCAGAACATCTGCGTGGTACCGCCCCAGGGTTGGATGGGGATGACGATGCCGGGGCTCGGCTGACTGACGTCGATCGCCTTGATCATGCCCGCCTCGACGCAGCGGTCGAGCAGGGTTTCGGCGGTGGATCGGCAGACGGCATCCTGCCATTTGCCCCAGAATCCGCCGAGTTCGACATCGGGAACGGCAACGGGGCGGAACTGGCGGTCTTTCACGGTCTTTGTCATGAGGTCGCTTTCTCTCGGATCATTTTACCGCGCCGGCCATCAGCCCGCGCATGTAATAGCGTTGCAGAAGAAGGAAGACGAAGAGGCAGGGAACGACCATCACCGCGACGCCGGCCTGCACCGCGCCCCAGTTGATCGCGCCGAGACGGCCGGCGCGCACGGCGGTCATCAGAACGGGAAGCGTGTAATTGTCGTTGCTGGACAGGAGGACGAGCGCGGCGAAGAATTCGTTCCAGGCATTGAGGAAGGCGAAGATCGACACGGTCGCAATCCCGGGCATGACCAGCGGCAGCAGCACCCGGACGAGAAGTTTCAGGTCGCGGGCGCCGTCGATGCGCGCCGCTTCCTCGATCTCCTTCGGCACGGCATCGAAGGCGTTGCGCATCATGAAGACGGAAAAGGGAAGCTGCAACGTCACATAGACGAGCATCAGGCCGACGAGCGAATTGTTGAGCCCGAGCCGCGCCAGAATGATGAAGAGCGGCGTCAGGATCGATTGGAACGGGATCATCAACGTCGCGATGATCAGTACGAAGAGCGCGTTCTTGAAGGGGAAGCGGTAGCGGGAGAAGCCGTAGCCGGCGAGCACGCTGACCGCGACGGTCAGGACGACCGTTCCGATCGACACGAGGAGCGAATTGAACATGTGCTGCCAGATGCCGGCACCGAAGCTGTCGAGCGCCCGGTAGGCGTCGAAACTCAGCCCCGAGATCGGCCATGGCGGCAGCGGCGGGCTGCCGGATTCGCTGTTCGGCCGGAACGAGGCAAGAAAGGAAACGGCAAAGGGCGCCAGGAAGAAGAAGGCCGTTCCGATGCCGATGCCGTGATAGACGATCCTGTCCCGGAGCGCCTTGCGGGCGCGGATTTCGCGGCGCGTCCTCATGGGCGTTCATCCCCCACCTTGAGCAGCCAGAGCTGGACGACGCTGAGCGTCACCAGGATCAGGAGGAGCGCGATCGACAGTGCCGCGCCGTAGCCGAGATTGAAGGACACGAAGGACTGGTTGAAGATATAGTAGACGACAGAGATCATCTTGTTCTGCGGACCGCCGCTGGTCATGATGTAGAACTGGTCGAAGGCGAGGATCGAGCCGGTGACCGAAAGGATGAGCGCCAGCGCCATGGTCCGGCGCATCAGGGGCAGCGTCAGGTGGCGGAAGCGTTGCCAGCGGCCGGCGCCGTCGATGCGCGCGGCCTCTGTCAGTTCGGCCGGGATGGCCTGCAGCCCGGTCAGCAGGATGATCATGGTGAAGCCGGCGATCTTCCAGACGACCATGACGATGATCGTCAGAAACGCGGTATCGAACTTGGCGAGCAGGTTGATCCGTCCGGAGGTCAGGCCCAGCATATCGAAGAGCGGCGCGAAGAGCCCGCTGTCGACATTGGCGAGCCACACCCAGAGCAGTGAGGCGGACGCGAGCCCCACCACGACAGGCAGAAAGACGATGGTCCGGTAGAGCGAGACCAACGGCCTCTGTTTCTCCACGAAAACCGCCAGCGGGAAGGCGACCGCGAAAATCGCTATCGTGACGATCAGGGTATAGTGGGCGGTGAAACCGAGCGCGTTGAAGAACCGCGCATCGGTGAACATCCGCGTATAGTTGCGCAGGCCGATCCAGGCCGGCTCGCCGAGCAGCGGCCATTTGTGCAGGCTCATCCACAGCGTGAACAGCACCGGCAGCACGAAGAAGAGCGTGACGAGCGCCATGGCGGGCGCGATATAGATGAGGCCGCGCCATCCGGCTTGCCGCTTCGGGCGTCGCCGGCGGGTGGCGGATGTGAGTGCTGACGTCGTCATGGATGCGCTTTCAAGGGTTTCGAGGCATCGGCGGCAGGGGGAAACACCCTCTTGGCATATTCATGTTCGCGGTTGGCGCAGGCCCTGCTTCTTGCCGATCTCCCCCTTTGTGGGGGAGATGCCCGGCAGGGCAGAGGGGGTTTGTCCCCCACCCGCCACTCACGAAGCAGCACACCTTTCGTGCCAGCCTCACTGCCCCGCGTCGATGATCGACTGCATCTCGTCTTGTGCGTTCGAGAACGCACCGTCGACGTCGTCGCCGTAGATCGCGGCATTGGTGAAGGTCGCCCACGGCCCGTTGGCGCTGTTGATCAGGTCGTTGAACTGCAGCGTATAAGGCGTCTGGGCGACGGCGATCGCCTCCATGCCGACCTTCAGGCGCGGGTCGAGGCCCTCGAGCACCTCATTGGCGATGTCGCCGCGGGTGGGCAGGCTGCCGAATCTCGCCATGATCTTCTGGCCCTCCGGCGAATAGGTGTATTCGAGGAATTCCTTGACCTCTTCGAGCTTCGGCGTTCCCTTGGTGACGACGAAGTTGTCGCCGCCGGCAAAGGAGGACGGCTTGCCGTCGACGCCGGGGATCAGCGTCACACCGAAATCGATCTCCGGATGCTGCGTCACCAGCGTGCCTATGGCGAAGGCGCCGAGGCTCTGCTGGCCGATCTTGCCATTGGTGAAGCTGAGGAAATTCACGCCGTTGTCGCTCGCGGCACCCGCAGGAACGAGGTCCTTCTCGACCATGTTGCGGTAAATGTCGACGGCCTTGCGCATCTGCGGCGTATCGAGCGTCGCGGTCTTGCCGTCGGCCGAAAGGATGTCGGCGCCCGCGCCCCAGGTCAGCGGCGTGAAGGTGAAGATCATGCAGCCGCCGCAGCCGCCGCCGGAGAAGTAGAAGCCGTAGGTGTCGCCGCCGAGCGCGCGGATTTTCTCGGCATTGGCGGTGATCTCCTCCCAGGTCTTCGGCGCCTTTTCGGGGTCGAGGCCGGCCTTTTCGTAGAGGTCCTTGTTCCAGGCGAAGATCGAGGTCTCGACCGTGAGCGGCAGGCCGTAGATCTTGTCCTCATAGGTGCCGAGCTTCACATGCGAGGGCGAGAGCGAATTGAAGTAGGGCAGCGCCTTCGCCCAGTCGGTGAGGTCTTCCAACTGACCGGCGGCGGCGAAAGCCGGCGTGTAGATCAGGTCGAGCGAAAGCGCGTCTGGCGCCTGGCCGCCGGCGATCGCAGTGGCATATTTCTGCACGAGCTCGGCAAAAGGCACTTCGGTGAGCTCCACCTTGTTCTCGTGACCTGCATTGTAGGCCTTGACGACTTCCTTGAACGAGTCGCCGATACCCGAGCGGACCCACATGCTGATCGTCTCGGCCGAAGCGGCCGAAATCATGCTGGCCGATATGAGGGCCGTCGCTGCCATCAGTTTCTTGAACATTTCGCATTCCTCCCAAATGCGGGGCCACCTCGGGTGAACCCATCTCCTCAATCAGTTCTGTCGTCCCCCGCCTTCGCAGGAGTCCCGTACGACAAGCCTGCAGGGCAGCTTGCGCAGGCCGGGCTCGATCGTCCGGCCCTCCGCAAGCGCGAGCACCATCAGCCCGGCCTCCCGCCCAAGCTCCTTCAGGTTCATGTCGACGGTCGTCAGCGGCGGCCGCGTCTGCGCCGCCATGATCTCCCAATTGTCGAAACCGATGACGGAGACATCCTCCGGCACCCTCACGCCGCGTTCGCGCAGCGCATCGACCACGCCCCGGGCGATCTGGTCGTTGCCGCAGAAGATGCCGTCGGGCCTTTCGCCGCCCGCATTCCAGATGCGGCCGATCGCCTCGTGACCCCAGGCCTCCGACCAGACTCCATGCAGGACCGGCGCCTCACCGCTCGCAACAGCCCGAAATGCCTCGGCGCGCTCGACCGCGGAGGTGAATTCCAGCGGGCCCGTGATGTGCAACAGCCGCTTGCGGCCCATCTTCTTCAGCCGCTCCGCCGCCAGCCTCGCACCGTGACCGTCGTCCGAGGTCAGCGTCACGCTGCCGGGCTCGCCCTTGGTGAAAGCATAGACGACCGGCACCGGCAGGCCGGCGAGATCGACCGGGAGAGACCTGTCGACCCGCTTGCCTGTCGCGATGATGCCGTCCACCTGCTTGTCCAGCATGGCGTCGACATGAATTTTCCCAAGCGCCGGGTCGTCCTCTATGGCGCACAGGAAGACCGATACTCCATGATCCACCAGTGCTTCCGAAACCCCGGCCATGACCGGCAGCGTGAAGCGCCCATAGGTGTCGTTCGTCAGAAGGCCTACGGTGAAACTGCGGTTGCTCAAGAGCCCCCGCGCCAGCGCGTTCGGCCGGAAGCCGATCTCCGCCGCGAGATTCTTGATCCGCTCGCGCGTGTCGGCAGCCATGCGACCATTGTCGTTGAGAGCCTTCGAAACAGTCGAAACGCTCACGCCGGCGACCCTCGCCAGATCGTGAATGGTGACCCGATGCCCCTTGCTGCGCTGTGAGTTCAGTTTCGCCTCCTCCCGAGAGTCACAATGAGAAAACCTTTTCTCAATGCGCGAGTCAAGCTGAGAAAAGGTTTTCTCAGCAAATAAGTATGATTTTTCGCGAGTGGTGTGGACGACGAAGGTGGCAGCAGCTTGCCCCTCACCCTAACCCTCTCCCCGCGCGCGGGGAGAGGGGACGAGTACGACGCTGCCGCGAGTCCCCTTCGCCCCGCCTGCGGGGAGAAGGTGGCCGGCAGGCCGGATGAGGGGGGTGCTGGCGTTTAAGCTTCAGATCACAATGATTTTAGTTAGAGCGGGATGCGGGCGGAAAACCACACATACTTTTCCTCGTCCCGCTCGTCAGGAGAAGCTGAGCGGCCGATCGCCCTGTTCATCCTTGATGCGGGTCGGCAGGCCGATCCGGTTGAGGATATCGAGGAACGGCCGCGGGGGCAGTTCTTCCACATTCGCCATCTGCCTGACGTCCCACTCGCCGCTGGCGATCAGCATGGCGGCCGCCACCGGCGGAACGCCGGCCGTGTAGGAGATGCCCTGCGAGCCCACTTCTTCATAGGCTTGCCTGTGGTCGGCGACGTTGTAGATGAACACCTCGCGTTCCCGGCCGTCCTTGAGGCCCTTGACGAAATCGCCGATGCAGGTCTTGCCCTCGTAGCCGGGCGCGAGCGACGCCGGGTCAGGCAGGACCGCCTTCACCACCTTCAGCGGCACGACTTCGAGGCCCTCGGCGGTCTTGACCGGCTGCTCGGACAGGAGGCCCAGGTTCTTCAGAACCGTGAAGACGTTGATGTAATGGTCGCCGAACCCCATCCAGAAGCGCACATCGGCCCCGTCCATGTTCTTCGACAGCGAGTGAACCTCGTCATGGCCGGTCATATAGGCCTGGCGCTTGCCCACGACGGGCAGGTCGAACTCCTTGCCGACCTCGAACATCCGGTTCGTCTGCCAGGCACCCTTCTGCCAGGAATAGACCACGCCGGTAAATTCGCGGAAGTTGATCTCCGGATCGAAATTGGTGGCGAAATACTTGCCGTGGTTGCCGGCATTGATATCGACGATGTCGACATCCGTGATCTTGTCGAAATATTCGTCCTTCGCGAGGCGGGCATAGGCATTGACCACGCCCGGGTCGAAGCCGACGCCGAGAATGGCGGTGATGCCCTTCTCCTTGCACTCGGCGGCGCGCTTCCATTCATAGTTCCCGTACCACGGCGGCGTTTCGCAGATCTTGTTCGGCTCCTCATGGATCGCCGTGTCCATATAGGCCACACCCGTGTCCATGCAGGCGCGCAGCACCGACATGTTGACGAAGGGGGAGCCGACATTGATCACGATCTGAGAGCCGGTGCTGACGATCAGCGCCTTCGCCGCCTCGACGTCGAGCGCGTCGAGCGCATGCGCCTCCAGCTTCACCTCGGTCTTCAGGCTCTTCTTTTCACGTACGGACTCGACGATCTTGCGGCACTTGTCGACCGTGCGTGAGGCAATATGAATATCTCCCAATACATCGCTGTTCTGGGCGCATTTGTGCGCCACGACCTGTGCCACGCCACCGGCGCCGATGATGAGAACGTTCTTTTTCATTTCGGGGAATATCTCCTTCTACCCGTCTTGCTTGCGTGAAGCCTCAGGAGAGGCTCTGCTCGTAGTCCGCGTAGGTGAATTCGCGGACGGTCCTGACGCTTCCGTCAAGTTCCCTGATGGCGATCGCCGGCATCTTCACGCCGTTGAACCAGTTCTTCTTGACCATCGTGTAACCGGCGGCGTCCTGAAACGAGATGCGGTCGCCGACCTTAAGCTCTTCGGCGAAGCGGAACTCGCCGAAGACGTCGCCGGCGAGGCAGGACTTGCCGCAGATCATGTAGCTATGCGGCCCCTCGTTCGGCAAAACCTTGGCGGTCTCGCGATAGATCAACAAGTCCAGCATGTGCGCCTCGATCGAACTGTCGACGATGGCGAGATTCTTGCCGTTGTAGAGCGTGTCGAGCACCGTCACTTCCAGCGTCGTGCTCTTCGTGATCGAAGCTTCGCCCGGCTCCAGATAGACCTGAACGCCGTAGCGGTCGGAAAATGCCCTGAGGCGCGCCGAAAAGGCGTCGACCGGATAGTCGTCCCCGGTGAAGTGGATGCCGCCGCCGAGGCTGACCCAATCGACGCGGGCGATGAGCGCGCCGAACCTTTCCTCGATCTCGCCGAGCATCCGGTCGAAGAGGCCGAAATCCTTGTTCTCGCAATTGTTGTGGATCATGAAGCCGTTGATCCGGTCCATGACGCGCTCGACCTTCGCCACGTCCCACTCGCCGAGGCGGCTGAAGGGACGCGCGGGATCGGCGAGATCGAAGCTCGAGGTACTCACCTGAGGGTTGAGCCGCAGTCCGCGCGCGATGCCCGCCGCCTTGTCGGCAAAACGCTCCAACTGCGAGATCGAGTTGAAGATGATCTTGTCGGCGTGAGAGACCACTTCGTCGATCTCGTTGTCACCATAGGCGACACTATAGGCATGGGTTTCCTTGCCGAACCGCTCGCGGCCGAGCCTCACCTCGAAGAGCGAGGACGACGTGGTGCCGTCCATATAGTCGCGCATGAGGTCGAAAACCGACCAGGTGGCGAAGCACTTCAGCGCCAGCAAAGCCTTGGCGCCGGATTTCTCGCGCACATGGGCGATCCTTTCCATGTTGCGGGTAAGCTTGGCTTTGTCGATGAGGTAGTATGGGGTCTCGATCAAGGCAGGACCTGTCTGTTCTTAAATCCGAAACGGTCCTCCTAGGAAAACGTGACTGTTTGCGCAACCCGGCTCGGCCTGCCGAGACAAAATGCCCGCCCCGTGGCCCCGGGGGGCGCCCGTCAAAGGAAGCTGCCTCGCGAGGCAGCCCGGAGCAGCGGGTCGCAAGGGGGATCGGCGAGCCCCGCCTCCGCAAGCCCACTCAGCGCCCCCGCGACCTTGTGAAGGCCGTGCGCCTCGGCATGATGCATCAGCCCGCCCCGCCAGCGCGGAAAGCCGTAGCCGTGGATCTCCACGAGATCGATATCGGAAGCCCTCAGAGCCGTTCCGTCTTCGAGAATCCGCGCAGCCTCGTTCACCATCGGCCAGAGGATGCAGCCGACGATGGACGCCTCGTCCCAATCGCGCCGGGGCCAGCCCCGAGCCTCCTCCGCGATGATGCGGGCGACCGTCGCGGAGGGCCGTGGCGTGCGGTCGCCCGGCGCGTAGTCGTACCAGCCGCCGCCGCTCTTCTGCCCGAAGCGCTCGATCGCCGAGAGGCGATCGGCAACCGGCGCAAAAGTCGTCTCGCCGCGGGCACGGGCGGCACGGCGCTGGAAGGCGGCGATATCCAGCCCGCCGAGGTCTTGCGCCTCGAATGGTCCCATCGGCAGCCCGAAGGCGCGCATGGCGGCATCGACGGCGGCCGGTGTCGCGCCGCTGAGCAGCAGCCGCTCGGCCTGGGCCCGCGTCACCTTGAGAATCCGGTTGCCGATGAAACCGTCCGAGATACCCGCGCGTACGGGGATTTTGTTGAGCATCCGCGCCAGCGCGAAACCGGTCGCCAACACGTCGGGCGCCGTCGCTTGCGTGGGCACGATTTCGAGAAGCTTCATCACCTGCGCCGGGCTGAAGAAATGCAGCCCGAGAAACCGCTCCCGGCTCCCGATGTCCGCGGCGATCCGTTCGGGATCGAGATAGGATGTGTTCGTCGCGAGAATGGCGTCAGCGCGACAGACGGCGGCGAGCCTTCGAAAGACATCGCGCTTCACGTCCAGATCCTCGAAGACCGCCTCGATGATCAGATCCGCCTCCGCGATCGCTGTATAATCCGTCGAGCCCGTGACGCCTGCAAGGCGCTCGGCCGCAAGCCCGGCGGAGATGCGCCCGCGTTTCACCGCCCCGTCGAAGATTGTGCGCAGCCTGGCAAGCGCCCGTTCCACCGCCGCCTCGTCACGCTCGACCAGGACGAGCGGAAGACCGGCGTGAAGCAGCGCCGCGGCGATGCCGGTTCCCATGGTGCCGCCGCCGATCACCGCCGCCGAACGGATCGGGTGCGGCTCGATGCCGGCAAGCGCCGGTGGGCGCCGTGCGGCGCGCTCGGCGTGAAAAACGTAGCGCAGGGGATTGCCGGTGGCGACGACGGCGATCCCGCCTCTATGCACGATGCTGAGGGGCACGATGCTCGTCCTCCGTGCGGGGCATGATTGACCGGCCGATCGGTCCATGCAAGGCTTTTATGGGCGGGAACCAGAGGGTGCAGGGAGGAAACATGTCCGATTCCGACACCGTACTGTCGGCGCTTGAGGCCGGCGTCTTGCGCCTGACGCTCAACCGGCCCGACAAGCTCAACGCCTTCAACGAGGAAATGCATCTCGCACTGCGCGCCGGCTTCGAGCGCGCCCGTTCTGACGACGATGTGCGTGCCGTGATGCTGACGGGAGCGGGGCGCGGCTTTTCCGCGGGCCAGGATCTCGGCGACCGCGATCCCCGCAAGGGCGGCGCACCGGACCTCGGCCACACGATCGAAACCTTCTACAATCCGCTCCTGAGGCTGATCCGAAGCCTGGAGAAACCGGTCGTCTGCGCCGTCAACGGAGTTGCCGCGGGGGCCGGCGCCAACATCGCGTTTGCCTGCGACATCACGCTTGCCGCCCGCTCCGCCCGCTTCATCCAGGCCTTCGCGAAAATCGGACTGGTACCCGATTCCGGCGGAACCTGGAGCCTGCCGCGGCTCGTCGGCGAAGCGCGCGCCAAGGCGCTGGCGATGACGGCCGAACCGCTGGACGCGGAGACGGCAGCGAGCTGGGGCCTGATCTGGCGCGCCGTCGACGACGCGGCGCTGATGGACGAGGCCTCCGCGCTCGCCGTTCGGCTCGCTGCCGGGCCGACCAGGGGGCTCGGTCTGACCAAGCGCGCGATCCAGACCGCCGCCACCCATTCCTTCGACGAACAGCTCGACCTCGAACGCGACCTGCAGCGCGAAGCAGGCCGCAGCGCCGACTATGCAGAGGGCGTGACAGCCTTCCTCGACAAGCGCAAGCCGGAATTCAGGGGTCGGTGACGAGGGGTCGGTGTCGGAGCCAGACGAGCAGTCCTACTCCCCAACATCCCGCCCCGTTTCGGCGACCGTCTTCAGCCGATGGGCGAATTCCCGCCGAAGCGTGCGGCGCAGCTCGGCCGCCTGGTGGCGGCGTTTTTCGGTTGCCGTCTCCGGGTGGTACTCCGGAACCGTGACGGGCCGGCCCGCATCGTCGACGGCGACCATCGTGAAATAGCAGGAATTGGTGTGCCGCCGCGTGCCCGCCCGGATGTTTTCCGCCTCCACCCTTATTCCGACCTCCATCGAGGTGCGGCCGGCATAGTTGATGGCCGCGCGGAAGGTGACGAGTTCGCCGACATGGATCGGCTCCTTGAAGATCACCTGGTCGACTGAGAGCGTCACCGCATATTGCTTGGAAAAGCGGGACGCGCAGGAGAAGGCCACCCGGTCGAGCAGGTTCAAAAGCGCTCCGCCATGCACCTTGCCGCTGAAATTCGCCATGTCCGGCGTCATCAGGACGGTCATCACCAGATGCCGCGTCTCCTGCTCCGTCATCATTCTTCCCCGCTTTCGGTCTTCGCCACCATCGTCAATACATCATATTGGGCGACGGTTGCGCCAGTCTGGTTGGTGACGCGGCAGTCCCATCGCACCTCCCCATAGTCGGAGTTTATTCGCGCACTGATCTCCTTGCAGGTGAGCCGGACCTGAAGCGTGTCGCCGGGATAGACGGGCGTCAGGAACCGCAGCCCGTCGACGCCGTAGTTTGCGAGCACCGGCCCCGGGGCGGGATCGACGAAGAGACCGGCGGCCAGGGAGACGACGAGATAGCCATGCGCGACCCGGCCGTCGAAGAACGGATTGGCGCGGGCGGCCTCCTCGTCCATATGCGCATAGAACGTATCGCCGGTGAACTCGGCGAAATGCTCGATGTCTTCGAGCGTAACGGTGCGCGTTGCCGTGACGATCTGGTCGCCGACCCGCAGCTCGGCGAGCAACTTGCGGAAGGGGTGCTCGGTCCCAGCTCGCGCCGGCGCACCCTCCATCCAGCGGCCGGTGACTGCAGCGACAAGGCCCGGCGCCCCCTGGACGGCCGTGCGCTGCATGTAGTGCCTGACGCCCCGCATGCCGCCCAGTTCTTCGCCGCCGCCGGCCCGGCCGGGGCCGCCATGGACGAGACCCGGCAAAGGCGAGCCGTGCCCGGTCGAAGATTTCGCGCTCAGGCGATTGCCGATCATCACGCGGCCGTGGAACGGCGCCATGCCGATCACCAGCTCCCGCGCAATATCGGGATCATTGGTGAAGACGGAGGTGACGAGGCTCCCCCTTCCGCGCCGGACGAGTTCAACCGCCTCTTCCGCCGTATCATAGGGCATGACCGTGCTCACGGGGCCGAAGGCCTCGACGTCGTGAACCGACCGCGCTGCGTCGGGACTATCGCAATAGAGAAGAACGGGATTGAGGAAAGCCCCCGCCCCCGCATCGCCGGAGACAAGCTGCGGTCTTGCCGGATCGCCCGCAACGATCTCTGCATCCGTGGTGAGATCGAGGATGCGCGCCCTCACCTCTTCGCGCTGATCGAGGCTTGCGAGCGGCCCCATCCGCACGTTCTCGTCGGCGGGATCGCCGAGCGGAACCTTGGCAAGCCGCTCGCCGAGAGCGGTGATCAGCGCGTCGCAATGGGCGCGCGGCACGATCACCCGGCGGATGGCCGTGCACTTCTGCCCGGCCTTCGACGTCATCTCGCGGGCGACCTCGCGGACGAAAAGATCGAACTCCTCCGCTCCAGGGACCGCATCGAGCCCGAGAACGGCCGCATTGAGGCTGTCGGCCTCCATGGTGAAGCGCACCGAATTGCCGACGATCGCGGGATGGGTCTTGAGCTTGCGCCCGGTCGTGGCCGAGCCGGTGAAGGTCACCACGTCCTGGTCGCCGACATGATCCAGGAGATCGCCCGGGGAGCCGCAGACGAGCTGGAGCGCCCCGTCCGGAAGCAAACCGGTGTCGACGATCCGCCGCACCACCAGCTCGGCGAGATAGGCGGTCTGGCTCGCAGGCTTGACGATCGCAGGCATCCCCGCCAGCAGCGCCGGCGCGAGCTTTTCGAGCATGCCCCAGCAGGGAAAGTTGAAGGCATTGATGTGCACCGCGATGCCTTGAAGCGGCGTCAGGATATGCTGGGCGGAAAAGGTGCCATCGCGCGACAGCGCCTCGACGTCGCCGTCCAGGAGCACATGGCTATTCGGTAGTTCCCGCCTGCCCTTCGAGGCATAGGAGAAAAGCGTGCCGATGCCGCCTTCGATATCGATCCAGCTGTCCGGGCGCGTGGCGCCGGTGGCGGTGGACAGCGCATAGAATTCCTCCTTGCTCTCCATCAGTGCCTGGGCAAGCGCCTTCAGCATCATCGCCCGCTCGTGGAACGACATGCGGCGGAGCGCCGGCCCGCCCTTTTCGCGTCCATAGGCAAGCGCAGCAGCGAAATCGATGCCGCTGGAATCGACGAGCGCCACCGGCGCGCCGGTCGCAGCGTCGCAAAGGGTCACGCCGTCCTTCGATCCGCGCATCCAGGCGCCGGCGATATAGCTTTCGAGCCGGCGCGGCCGGTCCGCCACTACGTTCATCGGATGGTCCTCCCGTCAGTTCAGACTCAGCGTCGGCTCGGCATCGCGGTCACTGATCGTAGCTGACGACGATCCGGTCGCTGAGCGGATAGGATTGGCAGGTCAGCACATAGCCCTGCTCCACCTCGTAGTCCTCGAGCGCGTTGTTGCTCTCCATCTCCACCTCGCCTTCCAGCACCTTGGCGCGGCACGAGGAGCAGACCCCCGCCTTGCAGGCGAATGGCGCGTCCATCCTGTTTTCGAGCGCCGCTTCGAGGAGGCTCAGCCCCTCTTTCGGAAAGGTGAAGCTGCGCGTGGCGCCGTCGAGTGTGACGGTCGCCTCGCAACGCGCCCGGCTATCGGCGCCGGCGGCGCTTTCGACCTTGCGCCGGGCGCGTCCGGGCTGGGAGGCGGCGAACAGCTCGAATTTGATCCGGTCGTCGCCAAGGCCATGCGCGCGAAGTGCTGCGGCAACGCCAAGCATCATCGGTTCCGGGCCGCAGATGAAGGCGGTATCGGCCGACCTTACGTCGATCCAGCTCCGGAAGAGGGCAGTGCATTTTTCCCGGTCGAGCCGCCCGCTGAACAGGTCGATCTCCTGGGCTTCGCTCTCGAGGACGTGCAGCACGGAAAGCCGCCCCAGATAGAGATTCTTGAGGTCGTCCAGTTCCTCGCGGAACATGATCGAGCTGAAGTGGCGGTTGGCATAGACAAGCGTGAACGCGGACCGCGGCTCGCGCGCGAGCACCGTCTTTATGAGCGAGAGCACCGGCGTGATGCCGCTGCCGCCCGCAAAGCCGAGATAGTGTTTGGCGGCCTCCGGCTCGATAGGCGTGAAGAAGGCGCCCATCGGCGGCATGGCTTCCAGCGTGTCTCCGGGCTCGAGCTCCTCATTCGCCCAGCTGGAGAAGCAGCCGTCATCGACGCGCTTGATGCCGACCTTCAGGGCGCCTTCGTCAAGACCGGCGCAGATCGAATACGAACGGCGCAGCTCCTCGCCGCCGAAGAGGCGGCGGAACGTCAGATATTGCCCCTGCGTGAAATCGAAGGAGGCGCGGTCCTCCTCGCGCGGCTCGAGCGTCACGACCACGGCATCGCGCGTATCGCGCCGGACTTCGGTGACCTGAAGAGGATAAAAACGTGCCATTTGAGCGTTCTTCCCGCCTCGCATTACGTCAGATGCATTTGAAATAATCGAAGGGCTCCAGACAGTCCCGGCAGCGATAGCTCGCTTTGCAGGGCGTCGATCCGAACTGGCTGACCTTCTCGGTCCGGGCGGAGCCGCAGCGGGGACAGGAGACCGTCAGCGCCGCGCCGCCCGAGAGGCCTTCGATCCGTTTCAACAGCCTGCCCTCCGCCCCGGTACCGTCGACGGGGGCCGCAATGCCATAGCTTTCAAGCTTTTCGCGGCCCTCGGCGCTGATCCAGTCGGTGGTCCAGGCGGGCGAGAGCTGGCGTTCGAGCCTGACACTCTCGATGCCGTTCTCCTTGAGCCGCCGCTCGATATCGAGATTGATGACCGCCGTGGCGGGACAGCCCGAATAGGTCGGCGTCACCGTCACCACCAGCGTTTCGCCATCCCAGTCGACGTTGCGGACGATGCCGAGGTCGGTCACGGAGATGACCGGAATTTCCGGATCCGGCACTTGCGAGAGCCAATGCCATACATCCGCGATCGAGGGGCGTATCGCCGTTGCCATATGAGCCTCCTACCAGCTGGCGCCGGGATAGGCGCGCTGCAGGAACTGCATCTCGGCGAGCACATAGCCGAGATGCTCCGTATGGAGGCCGCGCTTGCCGCCCTTGTGCATATAGCGGTCCTCCGGTTTTTCGAGCGTCGCCGCGCGAAGCGTCTCAGCGGCCAGCGCATGCCATTCGGCCTTCAAGCTCTCCGGCTCCGGCGCGACGCCGGCGGCCGCAAGGACGAGGTCGTGCGCCGCGCTCACGAACATCTCGCCGGTATAGGGCCAGATATCGACCAGCGCCTCCTGCATACGGGCGTGACTTTCCGCCGTTCCGTCACCGAGGCGGATCACGAGATCGCGGCTCCGTTCGAGATGGTAGGCCACCTCCTTCGACGCTTTCTCGGCGATCGCGGCGATGCGCGGCTCGCAGGAGCTGCGAAGGCCTTTCAGTGCGAGATAGTGCCATGCATCGAACAGAAACTGACGCATCAGCGTCCCGCCGTAATCGCCGTTTGGCCGCTCGGTGAGCAGCAGATTGCGGAAGTCGCGCGCGTCGCGGAGATAGGCAAGATCGTCCGCGCTGCGGCCCTTTCCTTCGACCTCGCCTGCAAGGCCGAGCCAGAGCTGCGTCTGGCCGATGAGGTCGAGTGCCGTGTTGGCGAGCGCGATGTCCTCTTCGAGAGCCGGGGCGTGGCCGCACCATTCCGAAAGACGATGGCCGAGGATCAACGTATTGTCGCCCATGCCGAGCAGGAAGTCGAAGAGAGCGGCCCTGTCGACGGCCGCCTGCATCGCGGTTGCCTGAACCATCACATGTGCCCCGCCTCATCCGGAATGTCGAAGAAAGTCGGGTGCCGGTAGACCTTCGCATTCGCAGGCTCGAACAACGGGCCTTTTTCCGAGGGCGCGCTTGCCGCTATGTCGCTCGAACGCACCACCCAGATGCTGACGCCCTCGTTGCGGCGGGTATAGACGTCGCGGGCGTTATTGATCGCCATTTCGGCATCCGGCGCGTGCAGGCTGCCGACATGGCGATGGTTCAGGCCGTGCTGGCCGCGGATGAAGACTTCCCAGAGGGGCCATTCGCTGGACATAACGTCTCGCTCCCGATGTTCACTCGGCGGCGACCGGCTGCGCGCGACGTGCGGCCTTTTCGGCATGCGCCGTCAGGCCGTCCCGGAACCAGGCGCCGTCCTCCCAGGCCTTCCTGCGCGCGCCGAGACGCTCGGCATTACAGGGGCCATTGCCGGCTATCACTTCGAAAAACTCGTTCCAGTCCGGCTCGCCGAAATCGTAGCCGCCTTTTTCCTCGTTCCACTTCATATCCGGATCGGGGACGGTCAGCCCGAGATATTCGGCCTGTGGGACCGTCTGGTTGACGAATTTCTGTCTGAGTTCGTCGTTGGAGTTCTGCTTGATTTTCCACGCCATCGACTGGGCCGAGTGGACCGAGGCGTCGTCCGACGGGCCGAACATCATCAGCGACGGCCACCACCAGCGGTTCAGTGCGTCCTGCACCATGGCCCTCTGGTCAGGCGTGCCCTTCATCATCTTGATCAGGATGTCGTAGCCCTGGCGCTGATGGAAGCTCTCCTCCTTGCAGATGCGGATCATCGCGCGCGAATAGGGGCCGTAGGAGCAGCGCTGCAGCGGCACCTGGTTCATGATCGCCGCGCCGTCGACCAGCCAGCCGATGGCGCCGATATCCGCCCAGCTGAGCGTCGGATAATTGAAGATCGACGAATACTTGGCCTTGCCGGTATGGAGCTGCTCGTAAAGCGCGTCGCGGCTCACCCCCAGCGTCTCGGCGGCGCAATAGAGATAGAGACCATGCCCCGCCTCGTCCTGAACCTTGGCGAGCAGGATCGCCTTGCGCTCCAGCGTCGGGGCGCGGGTGATCCAGTTGCCTTCGGGAAGCTGGCCGACGATCTCGGAATGGGCGTGCTGGCTGATCTGGCGGATGAGCGTCTTGCGGTAGCCTTCGGGCATCCATTCCTTCGGCTCGATCTTCTGACCCGCGTCGATCCGCTCCTGGAAAGCGCGCTCTTGCGGGTCCATTTCGTCGGGGCTTTTGACCCGAGGGGCATCCGTCTTCACCATTTGAGCATACATGCTGCTCTCTCCTCCGCCGGAGGCGTTCGGGAGTGATGTTCGATGCAGTTCCTTTTGAACGATCCGTTAGAATTTAGCGCAGGACATGTCACACTTCAACGTCATTTACACATTTTTCTGTGACATTTAGCGAGTGAGATCGGGCGGGTATTTTCGTCCATCTTCGTACTCGTGACAGGAATGAGGAACGAAGGAGCGCGGCAGGTTAAGCGGGGTTGCCGGATTTCGCAGGCGCAGCTTCACCGCACAGCATTCGAAGCCGATGCTCCGTCGCCCCGGTCGCCTTCGGCAGCGGACCCGTAAGCGTGACGCAGTTCCGCGCGACATGCAGGTCCGCCTGGGGAGACAGGCTGCGGTACAGCCGGGCAAACAGGCGGCGGGCTTCGTCGCCTGGCCAATCAGCGGGCAGAATCTCGGCCGGAAGGCGCGGCTCGCGGAGCGTCACGAAGCGGAACTGGTGTACCATGAGGAGGCGTGCAGAAAGGCACTCGGCGGGAGCAATCGCCGTAGCGGTATCCGGAAGATCGGCGAGCTTGCCGAAGCAGGCGAGAAACCGCCGGTATGCCTGCGCGTGAGGTCCGAGGTCCCAACAGCCCGAGGCAAAGGCCTTCAACTCGCTCGCGCCCTGGGCAGGCTCCGCACGGAAGACCACGGCGGGCATGATCGCGCTCGGGAACGGCCGCACGCCGACCGCGAGCCGGGGGCTCAGCCGCGCATGGCCGGAGCGCTCGAGCATCTGCATCCGCTCCTCGGCCGACGAACCCATCAGTTGCACGAAGTGCCAGCTCGCTTCCTCCGGCGGTCCGAAGATCACCCGCGCCGCCGCGGCGAATTCCGCGCGTGCGGCATCCGTCAGCCGATAGAAGCTGCGCCGTCCCTCCCGCTCTCCGGCGAGCTGGCCGGCGGCGACGAGACGGGACACGGCGGTTCTCACAAGCGTCTCGCTGATACCGACGCCCGCGCAGATCTCGATCAGGTTGCCGATCCAGATCGCGCCGCCGCGCGGCTCCACCACGTCGCCGTAGATGGTGACGATGAAGCTTGCGGCCCTGAGCGGCGTTTCATCCAAAATTGGCCGGATGATCCTCGAGCCCTGCTCTGCCGAATTTTCGCCATTCGCCTGCATCCGACCACCTTTGGAGATCTGCCGCACGGTTCCTCATCGTCTCCGATTAGAGCACCTCCAGGAAAACTGTGCAGCGGTTTTCCGTCGTGAAGTGCTTAACTTCAAAGACTTAGAGCGTTTCAGTGTCTCTTTGAAACACTGAAACGCTCTAAAGGAAACGGGCAGCAGATAAAAGCGCGACAGCGCCGCGCGTCCGATGAGACGCGCGGCGCTGTGACGAATGCGGCGAAGCCGCTCGTGCCGTCTGTTTCGCCGGCGTCAACTTAACACTGGCAATTCCAACAGCGACGTTCAGTCCGGTCTGACCCTCGATCTTCAGCGGCTGCAGCGCGATTTCCTTTTTCGCGCCGACAAGGGATTTCGCCCCCAGGCCCAATCCTGCTGCGAATTCGGCGGAAAGGCCGGAATAGTTGCCGGCAAGAGCACCCTTGAGCTTGGTTTTCGGCTTCGCGTAAACTGCCCAAACCAGCTGGCTTTCCGCCGTTATGCCGATATCAAGGCCCAGCTTGTCGATCGTACCCGTATATTTTTGTGGTGCCTTCAAACCGTCCGCTTCGAAAACGCACTCCAGCGCCTTCGACGAACCCAGCACCAGACCGATGCCTGCTGCGACGTCGCACGAGAGCGTTCCACGCTTCACGAACTCGGCCTGAGCCTGCTCCTTGGTCTCCTCGGCCATCGCGCCGGACACTGCGATAGCGCTGAAAGCGAGGCCGCCAACTGTCGCGCGGATCAGGACGTTACGGAATCGTTCAATCATTAAAGCTTCCTTACTGTGGGTTACGGCCTTTGAGTCAGGCATTGTCGAAAGCAGGCTTGAAGCCGCTAAAACCACTTTCGGAAAGCGCTGCCTGTCGCAAAACATGACTGTTGCCTGCGTGCGCTCCGTATAGCCGCTGTCCCACATCTCCCCGACCACGTCTATTGGACTACAGGCTTGCGCCCGGTCTTAGGTCTTCACCCCGAAAACCCAGCATCTCGAGTGCGGGGGTTGCGCCAGTCCGCATAACAATGCGGCCCCGGAACCGATCGGTTCCGGGGCCGTTTGGTCGCCTGACCGGGAGAAGAAATCAGGCGGCCGCTACCTTCTTCGTCACACGGGCCCATCCCGGGATCCAGTCACGGTGCGCCGCGAGCAGATCGTCCACGAGCGACCAGATCTGGTCGAGATCGAGCTCGGCGGCGGTATGCGGATCCATCATCGCCGCGTGATAGAGGTGCTCGCGGTTCTCGGTGACGAGCGCCTGGACAGTCAATTCCTGGACGTTGATGTTGGTGCGGATCAGGGCCGTGAGCTGCGGCGGCAAGGCGCCGATATAGGTCGGTTGGATACCGGATGAATCGACGAGGCAGGGCACTTCCGCCGCACAGTTTTCCGGCAGCGAGGTGATGCAGCCATTGTTCCTGAGGTTGCCGTAGATGACCGAAGGTTCGCCGGTCCAGACCGAATTCATGATCGAGGAGGCATATTCGCGGCTCTCCGCGACTTCGATCGTCTCCGCCTCCTTGAAGGCGGCCGCCTGCCCCTTCCAGCGCTCGATCTGCTCGACGCAGCGCTTCGGATATTCATCGAGCGGAATGCCGAATTTCTCGATCAGATCGGGGCGCCCGTCCTTGATGAAGTAGGGCGTGTACTCGGCGAAATGCTCCGAGCTCTCGGTGACGAAATAACCGAGCCGCGTCAGCATCTCGTAGCGCACCTTGTTGGGGCAGCGCGGGTTCCAGTGGCTGGGCTTGGGGAAGCGGCCCTCGCGGTAGCCGCGGATCAGGTCCGGATAGAGATCGCGATAGCTGCCGTCCTTCTGGCGGTGCTCGAACTTGAGATAAAACGCCATGTGGTTGATGCCGGCGGCGCGGTAGCGGATTTCTTCAAGTGGAATGTCGAGGTCCCGGGCAAGCTCGAAGGCCGTGCCCTGCACCGAATGGCAGAGGCCCACCTGCTTGATCGCCGGATATTTCTCGGCGATCGCCCAGGTGTTTATCGCCATGGGATTCACATATTGCAGAAGGATCGCCTCGGGGCAGACCTCGAGCATGTCCTCGCAGATTTTCCAGAGATGCGGCACGGTGCGAAGCCCGCGCATGATGCCGCCGACGCCCAGCGTGTCGGCGATCGTCTGACGCAGCCCGTATTTCTTAGGCACTTCGAAGTCGGTGACCGTGCAGGGCTCGTAACCGCCGATCTGGAAGGCGACGACGACGAAGTCCGCTCCTTCCAGAGCCTTGCGCTGGTTCAATTGGGTTTCGATCCTGGCATCGGCGCCAAGTGTGCGCGCCAGTTTGCCGGCGACGATCTCGCTTTCGGCGAGCCGCTCGGGGTTGACGTCCATCAGGGCGATGGTCGCGGCCGAAAGCGCCGGGCGCTGCAATATGTCGCCGATGATGTTCTTCATGAAAACGGTGGAACCGGCACCGATGAAAGTAATCCTGGGTTGTCTCGTCATGGGATAGCCTCTGTTTGAACTCACGCGGCCACTTCAAAGGCGGCCTTTACCAGCCGCTCCGTGTAGGCAGTCTTGGGATTGTTGAGAATTTCGCTCACCGGCCCCTCTTCGACGATCTTGCCGTCCTGCATGACGACCACGCGGTGGCAGAGCGCGCGCACGACTTTCAGGTCGTGGGAGATGAAGAGATAGCTCAGGCCGCGCTCGTCCTGCAGCCGGCGCAGGAGTTCGATGATCTGCGCCTGCACCGAGAGGTCGAGCGCCGAGGTCGGCTCGTCGAGCAGGATGAATTCCGGTTCCAGCGCGACGGCGCGGGCGATCGCGATGCGCTGGCGCTGGCCACCGGAAAATTCGTGCGGGAAGCGCGAAAGGATGTTCGACGGCATGCCGGCGCTGACAAGCGCGTCCTCCACCCGTTTCAGCCTGTCCTTTCGGTTTTCGCCGATGCCGTTGACGATCAGACCCTCCTCTATGATCTGGCCAACCGACATTCGCGGGTTGAGCGAGGAGAAGGGATCCTGAAAGACGATCTGGATCTTCGAGCGAAGCGGCCGCATGCCCTTGCGGTCCTTGTCGTGGATCGGCTCGCCTTCGAAATAGATCTCGCCGCCATCGGTGTTGAGAAGCCGGATCAGCGCCTGGCCGAAAGTGGTCTTGCCGGAACCGGACTCGCCGACGAGCCCGAGCGTCTCGTGCCGGCGAAGATTGAGGCTGAGCCCGTCGACCGCGACGAGTTCCTTGAATTCCGGCCTGAAGAACCCGCCTTTCTTCAAGGTAAAGGAGACACGGACATTGCGGCCGTCGAGCAGGATCGGCGCGTCGTCCGGCAGCGGATTGGCCGAACCGGAGGGTTCGGAGGAAAGCAGCCGCCGCGTATAGGCGTGCTGCGGATCGGCAAACAGCGCCTCGGTCGTGTTGTGTTCCTTCACTTCGCCGAGCTGCATGACATAGACGTAATCGGAGAATTGGCGGACCACCGTCAGGTCATGCGTGATCAGGATCACCGCCATGCCGAGCTCCTGCTGCAGCTTGCGGATGAGGTTGAGTATCTGCGCCTGCACCGTTACGTCGAGCGCCGTCGTCGGCTCGTCGGCAATCAGCACGTCCGGATCGTTGGCAAGCGCCATTGCGATCATCACGCGCTGACGCTGGCCGCCGGAAAGCTGATGCGGATACTGGTTGAGCCGTGCTTCGGGGTCGGGAATCTGGACATGACGCAAGAGCTCCAGCGCCCGCTCGGCGGCGGCGCGCCGGCTGACGCGGCGATGCGCCCGGATCGCCTCGATGATCTGGCTGCCGATCGTGTAGACGGGGTTCAGCGAGCTCATCGGCTCCTGGAAGATCATCGAGATGCGATCGCCGCGCAGCGCTCGGCGCTCTCTCTTCGAGAATTTCAACACGTCCCTGCCGTCATATTCGATGCGCGCCTGCGGCGCGATCGTAGCGCGCTTCGACAGAAGCCCCATGACGGTGCGCGCGGTCACCGACTTGCCGGAGCCGGATTCGCCGACGATCGCCACCGTCTCGCCGCGGTAAAGCTGGAAGGAAACATCCTTCACCGCCTGGACCGTGCCGTTCTCGACCTTGAAGGATACCGCCACCTTTCGGGCATCGATCACCGGCCTCGCATCCTTCATATCGCGGTCGCGCCGTTCCTCGGGTGCCGGGACAATGCTTTCGATCGTTACCATCGGCATGCTCCTCAATAGGGGTCGATTGCGTCGCGCAGGCCGTCGCCCAGCGCATTGAAGGCGAAAACGGTGACGAGCACGAAGGCGACGGGCGAGAGAATCCAGGGATAGGAACCAATCGCGGAATAATTCGCCGTGTCCTGCAGCATTAGCCCCCAGGAGATCAGCGGCGGCTTGACCGCAAAGCCGAGGAAACCAAGGAAGGACTCGAGCAGCACCACATGCGGGATGGCGAGCGTCACCGCGACGATGACGTGGCTCATCACATTCGGGAAGATGTGCTGGAATATGATGCGCCGGTCCGTCGCGCCGATGGCGATCGCCGCCCGCACATATTCGATCCGCGCAAGCGCCAGGGTCTTGCCGCGCACCTCGCGCGACATCTGCGCCCAGCCGAGCGCCGACATCACGATGATGACGAAGGCGAGGAAGACATTGGTCGGCGCGGTGACCGGGATCAGCGAGGCGAGCGCCAGATAGAGCGGCAATTGCGGGAAGGCGAGCACAAGTTCGACGAAACGCTGCACCCAGGCATCGAAGCGCCCGCCGAAATAGCCGGACACCATGCCGACGGTGGTCCCGACCACGGTGACGATGAAGACGACGGTGAGCGCGATCATCAGCGAGATGCGCGAGCCGTAGAGGATGCGGGACAGCACGTCGCGGCCGAACTTGTCGGTGCCGAGCAGATGCACCGGCGTACCGTCGACGGCGCCGAACAGATGCCGCTCAGCCGGGATCAGCCCGAAGAGCCTGTAGGGTGCGCCCTTGACGAAGAAGCCGAGGACCTGCGGATTGTCGTAATCCGGTCCGATGATCGGCTGGAAGGTAACGGGATCGAGCTCCTCCGTCTCCCGCACCGGATAGCTCCTCGGCGGAAAGACGAAATTCCCCTCCTTGTCCCGGAAGCTGATCGTCTGCGGCTGAGCGAAGGCTACGTCCGTCGCCTTCGGATCGACGGGCGACAGGAACTCGGCGAAGACCGCCATCAGGATCAGGAGGCAGACGAGGACAAGGCCGAGCAGGCCGGTCCAGGAACGCTTCAACCGGCGCCAGACGAGAGCGGAGTAGCTCTCGTGGTGGTGCTTTTCCTCGGGCTCGATCGCCACCGGAAGTGTGCTTTCGGCTTCGATGGTCATGCGTATACCCCCCCTCCCATGCGCACGCGCGGATCGAGCGCGGCGAGCATCATGTCGGCGATGATGTTGCCGACGATCAGCGTTGCGGAGAGGACCAGCATGAAGGTCGCCGTCACATAGACGTCGCCCACCCACATGGAGCCGACGATCGCCGGCCCGACGGTCGGCAGCGCGAAGATGATCGCCGTCTCGATCTCGCCGGTCAGCATGTAGGGAAGCACGACGCCCTGGTACATGATCAGCGGGTGCAAAGCGTTCGGCACCGCATGGCGCATGACCACCGCGCCCTCGCTCAGGCCTTTGGCGCGTGCCGTTTCGACATACTGCGCGTTCAGCGTATCGAGGAGATTGCCGCGCATCACCCGCATATTGTAGGCGAGCCCGCCGAAGGTGGCGATCGCCACGACCGGCCAGACATGCTTGATGAGGTCGACGAACTTGTCCCAGGACCAGGGCGCCCCGCCGTAGCGGGCGGAATGGAAGCTGTTGATCTCGCTCACATTGAAATGGAAGACGAGGATATAGACGATGATCAGCGCCATGAGGAAGCGCGGCACCGTCATGCCGAGGAAGGATACCGTCGAAAGCAGGCTGTCGATCCAGGAATATTGTCGGGTCGCCGCGATGATGCCGAAGGCGATGCCGATCACCGAGGCCAGAATGTGGCAGACGAGGGCCAGCGCCAGCGTTCGCGGCAGGCGCTCGCCGACCACGTCGGCTACCGGCTTGTTGTAGTAGAGGCTGTGGCCGAAGTCGCCGCGCGTCACGATGCCCGTTATCCAGTTGACGTACTGGATCGGCAGCGGCTTATCGAGGCCGTGCTCCTTGCGATAGGCCTGCGCCTGGGCATCCGCCTCCTCGAAAGAGGCGCCGCCCTGATTGATGAGCTGCGAGCGGATGTAGTCGCTGTAATCTCCCGGCGGTGCCTGGATGATGCCGAAGGTCACCACGCTCAGGACGAGCAGCACCGGAATGGCAGAGGCTATTCGGACAAGCAGAAATCTGAACATGCCGTTTCCTTCTGTCTCGAGTTCCGCGAGAGCCATGCCTGCATCGGCTCGCGGCGGCGTGAAGGGCTGCACCCTCGCCGGCTCCTTTCCTCGGAGCCGGCGGAGGCGGTTCAGCTTCAGTTGATCGGGCCGCTTTCACCGGGCTTGCCGGGAAGCTGCTCGGGATAGAGTTCGTAGTCGCCCTGCTTGTCGGCGGCAACGAAGACCCGTTCGCGGATGATCGTGTCTTCCGCCCAGTTGAACATGAAGATCGGCGCGCCAGGAGGAATGTTCGAGAAGCGCTTGTTGATGATCAGCGCGCCCGGATACTCCGTCAGGCCGACGGTATCGACATTGGTGGTGGCCACCTTCTGGTACTGCTTCATCAGCTCCGTTCGCTCGTCATTGTCGTTGCTGGCGATGAACTTGTTGACGATGTCGACGAGCTCCTGTTCGTGGGGCATGACGTCGACTTCGCCGCCTTCCGGAGCGCGGTGATGCCAGCTGGTGCGCGGGCCGGTCGGGGCGAGCTGAGGCGTATTCTGCACCACGGATGCAAATTCCGCCGTGTTGCGATGAATCATCCAGTCGAAGCGTCCGGCATAATTGGCGGCGTCGCGCTGCTTGCCGTCGAGCGCATTGAGGACGACCCGGAGCCCGAGCTTCTCCATCTGCCCAACCATGCCTTCGGCAAGATTACGGTCGGTGCTGTAGTCGGAATTGACGAGCAGCACGATTTCGACGTCGCGGCCGCCAAGCTTGCCGGCCGGGAAATTGACGAAGCCGTTGCCGTCCGTGTCCTTGAGCCCCACCTTTTCGAGAAGCACCTTGGCGCCTTCGAGATCGTGAGGGTAGTAGATGGTGGAGTTCCGGTCGTAGAAGCTCGTGCCGGAGGAAAGCCCGCCCGGATAGATCGCCGTGAAAGGGCCCTTCACCAGAGCCTCCCCAAGCTTCTTGCGGTCGACCGCCATGGTGACGGCCTTACGGAAGTCCAGATTGCGGTTGAGCTCCCGCACCGCCTTCGCGCGTTCGTCCGGGTCTCCCCAGCCATTGCCGGAGAAGTTCATGTGCATGTTGTAGCCGATGACGCGCGGGCCGAAGGCGAGCCGCGCCGGGGCGCTCTCATTGGCGGCGCGCTTCAGCGACTCCACGAAGTTTTCCGGCTGTTCGAGGTTCGAGATATCGCCCGAACCCGCGATCGCCTGCACGTCGCGGTCGGCCCAGGTCGAGAGCTTGTAGTGGAGCTCGTTGAGGTAGGGCAACTGATTGCCGGCCTCGTCGACCTTCCAGTAATAAGGATTGCGGCGCAGCACGATGATGTCGTCAGGACGATAGGCGACCGGCACCCATGCACCCATCACCGGAAGGTTCATATATTCGGCGGGGAAGCCGTTCTTGTATTCGTTATAGGTCGTGCCGGCATATTTCGGATGCTTGGTCTTGAGGATATGCGACGGGCCGGGGCAGAAGGTACCGTAGGCCATTGCGAAAAGATGCTGGCGCGGGAAGGCCTCCTTGAAGGTCCATTCGACCGTATACTGGTCGATCTTCTTGAGCGTCGTGCCCTCGCCGAAGGTTTCGGGCGTCGCGCCGTTCAACGGCGAAACGCTCGAGTCGAGGACATTGTCCTCCCAGTAGAACATGACGTCGTCGGCGTCGAAGGGATCGCCGTCCGACCATTTCGCGCCCTCGATCAGATGCATGGTCAGCTTGCGGCCGTCCTCCGACCAGTCCCAGCTTTTCGCCAGATTCGGCAGCGGCTCCATATCGTCCGCCTCGACCTGGAAGAGCGGCGCGGTGCGCGTCAGGCACTCGAACATGCCGATGTCGATGCCGCCCCATCCTTGAGTCTGGCCGGCGCTGTAGTTCCAGCCTTCCGGCCGGCCGCCGATGACGTGGCGCATGACATCGCCATAGACGCCCATGCCGTCCGGCATGTTGCCGGCCTTGAAAACCATCGGCTCCTTCGGAAGCCGCTCGGCCACCGGCGGCAGCTTGCCGGCCTTGACGAATTTCTCCGTGACCCATTCGGGCTCCCTGTATTCGGTCAGCGCCTTGAACTCGAGAATGGAATCGCGCGACACATAGGTGATCTTGCCCTGTGCCGGAAAGGGCGGCTGCTCGGGCACCACGGTCGGCTCGGATGCGAAGGCCTGCACGGCAAAGGCAGATATGCCGATCACCAGGCTCGCGGTCATATTCAGTCGATGCGTTTTCATTGTCCCAGGTTCTCCCTCCTGTCTTCGCCGAACCGGGGCGGCCGGCGCTCCTCTTCCTTCGTGGCACCCGTGTCTCCTCACGCAGGTGACCTCGCGCGTCATCTCAATTGCGGGCGATTTGCCCTGCTATCCGCCCCGACCGGGGATTGCCCCTCATCCGGCCTGCCGGCCACCTTCTCCCCGCCAGCGGCAGGGCTGTCCGGGGAAAATTCATGCATAGTGGAAGACCATTTGGTTTGGGATGGTCCGGGGTTTTGGTCGGCTTGGATTGACCTGCGGCGGCTTGTGGATTTCGGCGATGCTTTTGCGCTGGAACAGGCACTGGGTGACGAGGTCGGTGAAGCGCAGGATCGGTAGAGGGACGCGGGCGAGGCGGGCGGCGATGCGCAACAGTGCATAGGCGATCATCGCCGCGAAGATCTGCAGGCGGATGGCGTTGTCGTTGTTGCCGAGGAACTTGCGGATCTTGAGGTGCTGTTTGATCCAGCGGAACAGAAGCTCGATCTGCCAGCGATCCTTATAGAGCTGGCCGATCTCGACGGCGGAGCGCTCGAGGTCGTTGGTCAGAAGCGTGATCGTATCGCCGTCCTGGCGCTTGACGATTACCCGGCGCAAGCCGATCGGCAGCTTGGAATCGCCCTTGCTGGCGAGGCTGACCTGGCTGTCTTCGAGGACCAGGAAGCCATCGCCTTGAGGTTGCTCAACGGGGCGTTCAGCGACCAAAGCCAGTCCCATGTTGGTCTTCGGCCGGGTGACGAAACTGGCGCCGGCTTCGGCGATCGCCGTCCACCAGCCGTAATGGCAGTAGCCCTTGTCGAAGACATAGGTTGCGCCCTTTTCGATGGTGATCGTGCGGCCGATCTGGGCGTCGTTGACGTTGGCGTCGGTGATGTCGAGGATGCCTGGACAATCGGCCTTGGGATCATAGACGACATGCAGCTTCATGCCGCGGATGCGGCCGTTCGACTTGGCCCAATCGTACAGCTTACCCAGCGGGATCGGGGTCGAATCGATCAGCCGCAGCATCTTGGTGCCCTCCCGGCGCGTCTGCCGGTCGAGCTGACCGGCCAGAAGCGCGAAGGTCTCGGCGAAGACGGCGACCGGGCGGCGGCGGTTGGCGTCCGACAGCGTCGAGCGCATCAGCCGGCCACTGCCGAGATGGTAATGATGCTGACTGTTGGCGTTGAAGCTCGCCTCCAACCCGCGCAGGCTGGTCGTGGCGCTCAACTGGGCATAGATCAGTGCCACCAGATGATCCCAGCTGGTAAAGCACTTGTCGTAGGCATCCCCGGCATGACGATCCACAATCGCCTGAAAGCTGCGGCGATCAATCGCTTTCAGCAGCTGGGCGAAAATGCTAGGGGTGAACCGCATGCTCCGTCTCCTTTTCTGAGTCTCGACAACCAGAAAATAGACGGAAAAACGCCGTCTGACGGGGCATGCGCCTGCGACATTTCGATTCACCCGGAACTTTCCCCGGACAGCCCTGCGCCAGCGGGGAGAAGGAGACTCGCAGCGCCCGCCTAAGTCCCCTCTCCCCGCCTGCGGGGAGAGGGTTAGGGTGAGGGGCAATTCCGGGCAGAGGTAGCCACTCTCTACCCCGCAGCGCGCAGCTTCGCCGCTTCCTTCTCCGCGCGGATCTCCTCGATCGAGCGCACCTCGCGACGCGCGGCGCCCTTCCACTCCCGGGTGGCGACCGTGGCGCGGGCGAGCCTTTCCTTGGCCGCGTCGATTGCATGGGCATATTGCGGCAGCCATTTGGCCTGCGCGACCACCATTTCGTCGACCATCTGCCAGACTTCCTCCGGCGTGCAGATGGCGCCGACCAGCGGGTCGTGCAGCACGGCGAGCTTCAGGAGATCGATGTCGCCGGTGATCGCCGCATGAACGGACATGCGCTGGACGTTGACCGACGAGATGCAGGTGGCCGCACAGGCCTCCGGCAACGTGATGCCTGCCACCATGTTGATGCCGAACCGATCGACGAAGCCGGGGGATTCGATGATCGCATCTGCCGGCAGGTTGGTGATCACGCCGTTGTTCTTAACGTTGAAGTGGCCGCGATAGACCCGACCCGTCTCGAGCGCTTCGAGGATGCGGCTCGCATGTTCGTTCGAGCGCCTGATCGTTTCCAGCGGCCGGCCCGCCTCTTCGAGGAAGCGCGGATATTCGGTCTCGAACCAGTTGCGGGTCTCGGTCGAATAGCGGAGATACCCGCCGGTCTCCCCGTGGATCCAGTCCGACATGTCGATCCATCTGGAGATCTCGTCCGGACGCTTGCGGTACCAGGGCAGATATTCGGACAGATGTCCGTTGCTTTCGGTCGAATAGACGCCGAAGCGCTTCAAGACGTCGATCCGGAGCTTCTCCTGCTTGGAAAAGATGGGATGTGCCTCGAAGGCGGCGACGAGTTCGTCCTTGCCGACCTTGCGGCCGTTGAGACGGACATCGACGAACCATGTCTGGTGGTTGATGCCGGAGCAGATGTAGTCGAGCTCCCCGTCCCTGGCGCCGAGAATCTCGGCGATCTGCTCGGCCCCGTGCTGGACGCCGTGGCAGAGACCGACCGTGTCGACCTTGCCGTATTCGATCGCCGCCCAGGTGTTCATCGCCATCGGGTTGGCATAGTTGAGGAACTTGGCGCGGGGCTCAGCCACCTCGCGGATGTCCTTGCAGAAATCCAGGATCACCGGAATGTTGCGCTGGCCGTAGAGGATGCCGCCGGCGCAGATCGTGTCGCCGACGCATTGGTCGACGCCGTACTTCAATGGAATGCGAATATCGTCGGCATAGGCCTCGAGGCCGCCGACGCGCACGCAGCTGATGATGTAGCGCGCACCTTCCAGCGCCTTGCGGCGGTCGGTCGTCGCCGTCACCCGCGTGGGCAGTTCGTTCGCCTCGACGATCCGGTCGAGGATAGACTTGATCATGGCGAGGTTGTGCTCGCTCAGATCCGTCAACGCGAACTCGACGTCCCGGAGCTCCGGCACGGAAAGAATGTCGGTGAAGAGCTTCTTGGTGAAGCCGATGCTGCCGGCGCCGATGATGGCGATCTTGAAGCTGGCCATGGCCGTGCTATTCCTCCTCAGACTGCGACCTGCGCGCTAAAAGGGTAAAATCAGTTCATTGGCCTGACCGGGATCGGCAATGCGGCATCCTCCTCGCCAACCCATCGTCGAACGCCGCGATAACCGTATGTCTTGCGCGATCTGGGGGCATTATGTGTATAATCGGGTGCGCGACTAGAGAGGTATTGTGCTTTCATGGGTAATTCTGTGCTGCGGCAACTGACCGATCGGGGACCGGCGATGCGGACGGTCTCACTGCCGCGGGGACGCCAGAGCCTGCACACGATGCCGACGAGTACCGGCTACGAGATCAGGACCGATGCAAGCTACGATTGGGACGGCCGCAAGCGCGGTCAAACGCCCTTCACCGTCCTGCAGCACACGATCGGCGGCGCCGGCAACCTGCGATATGAAAACCGCACCCACCGCGTGCGTCCGGGCGAGACGCTGCTCCTGCTCGTCCCCCACAATCACCGCTATTGGCTGGAGGAAGGCGGGCGCTGGGAATTCTTCTGGATCTCCATGAACGGCGAGGAAGCGCTGAGGATCCACCGCGCCATTCTCGCCGTCACCGGTCCCATCATAAGGTTGCAGCCGGATACCGTGGAACATCTTGCCGACTGCAGCCTGCGCCTCATCGCCGGCGGCGAGACACCGGGCAGCGCCTCGGCGATCGCCTATGAGGCGGCGATGGCGCTCTATGACGATGTCTTCGGATCGCATCCGGTCCTTAGTGAAGAATACCGGAAGATGCAGCACGTGATCGATCACATCCTGGGCAATCTCGACAAGCCACTTCCGGTCGAGGAGCTCGCGCGCATTTCGGGCCTGAGCCGCGCCCATTTCTCCCGGGCCTTCGCCGCCAGCGAAGGCATGCCGCCGGCGGAATTCGTGCTGCAGAAGCGCCTGCAGAGGGCCGTAAAGCTGCTGACCAAGACCGCGGATCTGCCGGTCAAGGAAGTCGCCATCCTGTCCGGCTTCGAGGACCCCAACTATTTCGCCAAGGTATTCCGCCGCGTCTTCGGCGCGAGCCCGACCGAGTTCCGCACCACCGGCATGTATGCGAGCGTACCTGCCACGGGCCGCAATGCGAGGACCAACGAATCCGTGACCACGTTGGCTGCGGCTTGCGATTGAAAAAGCCGCGATAAAAATTTACTAAACGGAATACTCCAGCGCGGCACGGCAGAAGGACGGATGGAACCGAATGGTCACAATCAAGGAAATCGCGTCGGCCGTCGGCGTATCGTCGGCAACCGTCTCGCGCGTCCTCAACTACGATCCGACACTGTCTATCTCCACCAGGAAACGCCAGGCGATTATCGAAACGGCGGAAGCGCTCAACTATGCGACGCCACGCAATCGCAGTCGTGCCGCCGCACAAGCGGTCGGCGTCGGGCTGAAGATCGCGCTCGTGCACTTCCTCGATCCCGCCCAGGAACTCGCCGATCCCTATTATGTCGGCGTCCGGCTTGGCATCGAGAGCCGCTGCCAGGCGCTGAAGAGCGAAGTCGTCAAGGTCTTTCTCACCGGCAACCCTCCGGAAGCGACGATCCTGGAGGGCGCCTCGGGCGTGGTGGCCGTCGGCCACTATTACGGCGATGAGCTCGAATGGCTGCGCCGCCACAGCCGCCACCTCGTCTTTGCCGATTACGCACCCGCCGGAGACATGGAAGACACCGTGCTCAGCGACGTCTCGCTGGCCATGACCCGGCTCCTGGAGGCGGTGCATGCCATGGGCTACCGGCGCATCGGCTTCATCGGCTGGATCGACGCTTTCTACGGGCCCGACAACATCCATTCGGAGCGCCGTTGCCGCACCTATATCGACTGGATGACCAGGGCCGGGCTTTATGATCCGGAATTGTGCATGGTCGAGCCGATGACGCCGGACAGCGGCTACAAGCTTGCCAAGGCGATGCTGTCGAAGCCCAATCCGCCGAAGATCCTCATCACCTGCAACGACAATATGGCGCTCGGCGCCTACAGGGCCATCCACGAGATGGGGCTCAGGATTCCCGAAGATATCGCGGTCGCCAGCTTCAACGACATCCCGGTCGCGCAGTTTCTCGGGCCGCCGCTTTCCACGGTGAAGATCCCGGCGGAACTGATCGGCGAAACCGCCGTCGACCTGCTGCTCGAGCGGCTTTCGGGCCGCGAGGTCGCCAAGAAGGTGGTTTTCGGCACGGAAATCGTCTGGCGCGGCAGCACGCCGGCACCGGCCGAGACCGCGAACAAGGCAGATGATATCGTATCGGCGGACGCGGTTCTAAAGGTCCCAGGGTGAAATCAACTCGAGCGTTGCGTGGCGAAATCCGCCAGGTTGCGCGTGGCCAGACCTGGCGTCTGGATCGTTAAACGTGTTTCAAATGCACTCGTCGCAAGCGCAAAGTAAAAATTTACTGAAAATAATTGCGTCTACCCGAGTTTTGAGAAATACTCCCGCCGGGACAGAGAGGACTGTCTCGGGGAACACGATTTCGGGAGGGAACAATGGACATTCAGACGCGTGCCTATCTGCCGCGTATCGCCGGGCTGGCTCTCGCGGGCGCAAGCTTCCTGGGGGTGACCGCGGCGCAGGCCACGGAAATCACCATCTGGTGCTGGGACCCGAATTTCAACGTCGCGATCATGAAGGAGGCGGGCGCCCGCTATACGAAAACGCATCCGGACGTCACCTTCAACATCGTCGATTTCGCCAAGCTCGACGTCGAGCAGAAGCTGCAGACCGGGCTTTCGTCAGGCACCGCCGACGCGCTCCCCGACATCGTGCTTATCGAGGATTACGGCGCTCAGAAATATCTTCAATCCTTCCCGGGCGCCTTCGCACCTCTGTCCGGCACCGTCGATCATTCGGGTTTCGCCCCCTACAAGGTCGAGCTCATGACCCTCGACGGGCAGGTCTACGGAATGCCTTTCGATTCCGGCGTCACGGGTCTTTATTACCGCAAGGATTATCTGGAAGCCGCCGGCTTCAAGCCGGAAGACATGCAGGATCTCACCTGGGACCGCTTCATCGAGATCGGAAAGCAGGTCGAGGAGAAGACCGGCAAGAAGATGATGGGCCTCGACCCGAACGACGCCGGTCTCGTGCGCATCATCATGCAATCGGCCGGGCAATGGTATTTCGACAAGGAAGGCAAGCCGAACATCGCCGGCAATGCGGCGTTGAAGGCGGCGCTCGAAACCATCGGCAAGATCATGCAGGCGAATATCTACAAGCCCGCCAACGGCTGGTCCGACTGGGTGGGCACCTTTACCTCCGGCGACGTCGCGACCGTCGTCACGGGCGTCTGGATCACCGGCACCGTCAAGGCGCAGCCGGACCAGTCCGGCAACTGGGGAGTAGCACCCATCCCGGCGCTCTCGATCGAAGGCGCGACCCATGCCTCCAATCTCGGCGGCTCGAGCTGGTACGTGCTCGAAAGCTCCGAAGAAAAGGCGGAAGCCATCGACTTCCTGAACGAGATCTACGCCAAGGACATCGATTTCTATCAGAAGATCCTGCAGGACCGGGGTGCAGTCGGCTCGCTGCTCGCCGCCCGCGGCGGCGCAGCCTATGAGGCAGCCGACCCCTTCTTCGGCGGCGAGAAGGTCTGGCAGAACTTCTCCGACTGGCTGGCGAAAGTCCCCTCGGTCAATTACGGCATCTTCACCAACGAGGCGGATCTCGCCGTCACTGCGCAACTCCCGGCCGTGACGCAGGGAACACCGGTCGACGAGGTGCTGCAGGCGATCGAGGCCGAGGTCAGCGCACAGATCCAGTGATGCGGTGGATGGCGGCGGGCATGCGCCCGCCGTTTCCGGCCGCGGCTCTTGCCGCGGCCAATTTCCGGCTGTCCGGCCTTCCAGGAGGGGAACATGGTTCGAGCGCGCCGCGGTATCGGCCGATATTACGACGTCAATGGCTGGCTGTTCGTCGCCCCGGCGCTGGGGCTGATCACCCTTTTCATGGTCTATCCCATCGCGTGGTCGCTCTGGATGTCGTTCCAGTCCGGCCGCGGCATGACGCTGAAGTTCGCGGGCTTCGCAAACATCGTGCGGCTCTGGAACGATCCGGTCTTCATCAAAGCGCTCACCAACACGATGACCTATTTCGTCGTGCAGGTGCCGATCATGATCCTGCTCGCGCTGATCCTGGCGTCGCTCCTCAACAATCCCCGGCTCGTCGGCCGAGGGGTTTTCCGCACGGCGATCTTCCTGCCCTGCGTCAGTTCGCTGGTCGCCTATTCAGTGCTCTTCAAGGGCATGTTCGCAACCGACGGGATCGTCAATTCGACGCTCCAGGCGATCGGTCTCGCCGCCTCGCCCATTCCGTGGCTGACGCATCCCTTCTGGGCAAAGGTTCTCGTCATTCTTGCCATCACCTGGCGCTGGACCGGCTACAATATGATCTTCTATCTTGCGGCACTTCAGAACATCGACAAGTCGATCTACGAGGTGGCGCGCATCGACGGCGTTCCGGCCTGGGCGCGCTTCACCCACCTCACCATCCCTCTGCTGAAGCCGGTCATCCTCTTCACGACAGTCATTTCGACGATCGGCACGCTGCAGCTTTTCGACGAGGTCTATAACCTGACCGAGGGCAAGGGCGGCCCGTCCAATGCCACGCTCACCCTGTCGCTCTACATCTACAACCTGACCTTCCGCTTCATGCCGAACCTGGGTTATGCGGCGACGGTCTCCTATGTCATCGTCGTCCTCGTCGCGCTCCTCGCCTTCGTGCAGTTCTTCGCAGCAAGGGAGCGTGACCGATGAACGGATTTGGACGTTTCGCGGCGATGGCAGCCACCTATGGCTTCCTCGGCCTGATGGCCTTCCTCTCCGTCTTTCCGTTCATCTGGATGGTGCTCGGCGCAACCAATTCGTCGATCGACATCATCAAGGGCAAGCTCCTGCCGGGCGCAGCCTTTGCAACCAATGTCGCCAACTTCTTCACGCTGGTGAACGTGCCGCTCGTCTTCTGGAACTCGGCCAAGATCGCGATCGTTGCGACCGTGCTCACGCTCGCCGTCTCCTCGCTCGCCGGTTACGGTTTCGAGATGTTCCGCTCGCGAAGACGCGAGCGCGTCTACCGGGCGATGCTGCTGACCCTGATGATCCCCTTCGCCGCGCTGATGATCCCGCTCTTCGTCATGATGGGGAAGGCAGGTCTCATCAACACGCATCTCGCCGTCGTCCTGCCCTCGATCGGCTCCGCCTTCGTGATCTTCTATTTCCGGCAGAGCACCAAGGCCTTCCCGTCCGAGCTGCGCGACGCGGCCAAGGTCGACGGGCTCAAGGAATGGCAGATATTCCTATTCATCTACGTGCCGGTCATGCGTTCGACCTATGCGGCCGCCTTCGTCATCGTCTTCATGACCGCATGGAACAACTATCTCTGGCCGCTGATCGTGCTCCAGACCAATGAGACCAAGACGATCACGCTGGTCATCTCGTCGCTCGCCTCCGCCTACTACCCCGATTACGGCGTGGTCATGGTCGGGACGATTCTCGCGACACTGCCGACGCTTGCGGTTTTCTTCTTCATGCAACGCCAGTTCGTCCAGGGCATGCTGGGCTCAGTCAAATAGGAACGATGATGCGCTCTGTTACTTCCTTCAATGATTCATGGGTCTTCTCCGAAGGCTTCGACGCCGCCGACGCCGGAACGCTCCGGGCGGGTCAGCCGATCAGCCTGCCGCACAATGCCGTCGAACTGCCGTTCAACTATTTCGACGAGAGATGCTACCAGCGCGCCTTCACCTACCAGAGGGTTCTTGCCTGGCGCCCGGACTTCTCCGGGCGCGAGGTCTCGCTCGTCTTCGACGCGGCAATGGCCGATGCGGTCGTGTATCTCAACGGCGAAGAGATCGTCGCGCATAGGGACGGCTACACGCCTTTCGAGGCGCGCCTGACGGACAGGCTCCTGGAAGGCGACAATCTCATCACGGTGAAGATCGACGGCAGCGAAAATCCGGAGATCCCGCCTTTCGGCGGCCGGATCGACTATCTGACCTATGCCGGTATCTATCGCGACGTCTGGCTGAAGGTCACCGATCCGGTTTCGATCGCCAATATCAAGATCGAGACCCGCGACGTGCTCTCCGACACCAAGGCCGTCTCCCTCCGGTGTGACCTTTCCAATCCGCAAGGGCTATCCTTCTCTGGCACGATCTCGGCGCTCCTCAAGAATGCGGCCGGCGAAGTGCTGGCCGAGGTCGCCGGCGAGACGACCCGCCAGAGCCTCGCCTTTGAAATGGACGGTCTCAAGGGCCTTTCCCTTTGGGATATCGATGATCCGGTGCTCTACGTGATCGAAGTCGAGCTCAGGACCGGTCACGGCTCCGACCGCTTCGCCGCGCATTTCGGCTTCCGCACGGCGGAGTTCACGACCGAAGGCTTCCGGCTCAATGGCCGCCCGCTGAAGATCCGCGGGCTGAACCGTCACCAGTCTTTTCCCTATGTCGGCTACGCCATGGGGCGCACCGCTCAGGAGCGCGACGCGGAGATCATGAAGCACAGGCTTCACTGCAATCTCGTGCGCACCTCGCACTACCCGCAGTCGAAATGGTTCCTCGACCATTGCGACCGCATCGGGCTCCTCGTCTTCGAGGAAATTCCCGGCTGGCAGCATATCGGTGGGGAGGAATGGAAACATGAGGCGATCCGGAACGTCCGCCGCATGATCGAGCGCGACTGGAACCACCCGTCGATCGTCATCTGGGGTGTGCGCATCAACGAGTCGCAGGATTCGCACGACTTCTATGCCGAGACCAATCGCCTCGCCCGCGAGCTCGACCCGACACGGCAGACGGGCGGCGTGCGCTACATCACCGACAGCGAATTTTTGGAAGACGTCTACACGATGAACGACTTCATCCTCGGCAACGAGGAACTGCCGGGCGCGAACCGGCCGCGCACGGCGCTTCGCCCGCAGCAGGAATGCACCGGGCTTCCCCGCAAGGTGCCCTATCTCATCACCGAATTCGGCGGCCACATGTATCCGACGAAGATCTATGACCAGGAGCAGCGCCAGGCCGAGCATGTTCGCCGGCATCTGGAGGTGCTGAATGCGGCCTATGGCGATCCCGGCATCTCCGGTGCGATCGGCTGGTGCATATTCGACTACAACACCCACAAGGATTTCGGCTCCGGCGACCGGATCTGCTATCACGGCGTCATGGACATGTTCCGCGAGCCGAAATTCGCGGCCTATGTCTATGCCAGCCAGTGCGATCCCTCCGAGGAAATCGTGATGAAGCCGGTGACCTTCTGGGCGCGCGGTGAGCGCAACATCGGCGGCGTGCTGCCCTTGATCGTGCTGACGAATTGCGACGAGATCGAATTGAAATACGGCTCGCTTACCAAGCGCGTCGGCCCGGATCGCGAGAATTTCCCGCACCTGCCGCATCCACCGGTCGTCATCGACCACCGCCACTTCACCAAGGACGAGCTCGGAGTCTGGGGCATGAAGTGGGAGAGCGCGGAATTTACCGGCTTCATCGCCGGCAAGCCGGTCGCCGATCTCCGCATGGCCGCCGACCCCGTACCTACGACGCTTCAGGTCGAGGCGGACAGCAAGACGCTCCGTGCCGAAGGCCGCGACAGCGTTCGCGTCATCCTGCGCGCGCTCGACCAGGCCGGCAACGTCCTGCCTTTCCTGAACGATGCGGTCGACATCGAGATTCATGGTCCGGCGCGCCTCGTCGGACCGGCCCGCATCGTCCTCCAGGGCGGTTCCGCCGGTTTCTGGCTGGAGTCCACGGGCGCCGCCGGCGCCATCGTCGTCTCGGTCGCTTCGTCGCGGCTCGGCGCGGCGAAGCTCGACCTCGTCGCCCTGGCGGACGGAGCGGCGAGCGCATGAGCGAACTCCAACTCAGCGATGTCCGTAAATCCTATGGCGGTCTCGAGGTTATCAAGGGCGTCGATCTCGACATAAAGTCCGGCGAGTTCGTCGTTTTCGTCGGACCGTCCGGCTGCGGCAAGTCCACCCTGCTCCGGATGATCGCCGGGCTCGAGGAGATCACCTCCGGCGACCTGACGATCGACGATGTCCGGATGAATGATGTCGACCCGTCCAAGCGCGGGATCGCCATGGTGTTCCAGTCCTATGCGCTTTATCCGCATATGACGGTCCGCGAGAATATGGGTTTCGCGCTCCGCTTCGCCGGCGTTCCCAGGGCCGAGATCGAGAAGCGGGTGAACGAGGCTGCCCATATCCTGGAACTCGGGGCGCTGCTCGACCGCAAGCCGAAGCAGCTTTCGGGCGGCCAGCGCCAGCGCGTGGCGATCGGCCGGGCGATCGTCCGCCATCCGAAGATCTTTCTCTTCGACGAGCCGCTTTCCAATCTCGATGCGGAGCTGCGCGTGCATATGCGCATCGAGATCGCGCGGCTGCACAAGCAGCTCGCCACCACCATCGTCTACGTGACGCATGATCAGGTCGAGGCGATGACGCTCGCCGACAAGATCGTCGTCATGCGCGCCGGCGTGGTCGAACAGGTGGGCTCGCCCCTCGACCTCTATGACGACCCGGCCAACCTTTTCGTCGCCGGCTTCATCGGATCGCCGAAGATGAATTTCCTGAAAGGCGTGATCGAAATCGACAAGGACCAGGCCCATGCGCGCCTGCCGGACTACGGAGACGCGAAGATCCCCGTCACCCTGCAGGCGGCGGCGGGAACTGCGGTGACGATCGGCATCCGGCCCGAGCATTTCGATGAAGCCGGTCCTGCAGCGCTGGACCTCACCATCGACATGCTGGAACATCTCGGCGGCGAGACATTCGCCTATGCCCGCCACCACGGCAATGGCGAGCTGATCGTCGTCGAAACGAAGAACGGCCGCGGACTCAAGACCGGCGACCGCCTGACAGCCCGCTTCGATCCGGTTTCGGTTCTGGTGTTCGACGGAGAGGGAAAACGGCTGCGTTCGTGACGCAGTTTTCCGGAATTGATCTAATGTCGCCATTCACGAATCAAGGGAGTGAACAGCGATGCGTATTGGCTTCATCGGCACCGGCGCCATCACCGAAGCGATGGTGACGGGCATCGTCGGCTCCGGGCTCGACGTCGCCGGGATTCTCGTCTCCCCGCGCAACCGGGAGATTGCTGCCCGGCTTGCCGGCCGCTTCCCGCTCGTTCGGATCGTCAAGGACAATCAGCAAGCGGTGGACGCGGCCGACGTGCTGTTCCTCGCCGTGCGTCCTCAAATCGCCGAGGACGTGATCCCCAAGCTCAAGTTCCGCAATGGCCAGAAGATCGTCAGCGTCATCGCCGCCACCGATCGTTCCACGCTTCTCGGCTGGATCGGCGAGGAGGTGGAGCTCACCCAGGCAATCCCCCTGCCCTTCGTCGCCGAGCGCGAGGGCGTGACGGCGATCTATCCGCCGAACCGCGCCGTTGCCGCGATCTTCGCGGCACTCGGATCAGCGGTCGAATGCGAAACCAGGGAGGAATACGATCTGCTTGCCGTCGGAAGCGCTCTGATGGCGACCTATCTCGGCATTCTCGACCGGACGACCGCCTGGTTCGCCGAGAAGGGTCTCCACCGCGACAAGGCACGCGCCTATATCGCGCCGCTCTTTGCCAGCCTCGCGCAGAGGGCGGTCAGGGACGAGGGGACGCCGCTCGAAAAACTCGCCCGCGAATTTTCGACCAAGGGCGGATTGAACGAGCAGGTTCTGACGGATTTCGACCGCGGTGGCGGCCACCGGGCGCTGACGGATGCGCTCGAACGCGTGCTGCTGCGGGTGCGCGGCGACGACCGGTAAAGGTCTTCAAAGCTCGGTGCCAAGACCCGCATGGCGCCGAAAACGCCCGGCGGCGAAGTCCACGAAGGCGCGCACCCTTGCCGAGACCATGCGGCCTTCCGCATGCACGATGTGGATCGGCACCGGCTCGCGCTCGTAGTCGGCAAGAACGACCTTGAGCCTGCCGGCACTCACATCGGGTGCCACCTGGTAGGACTGAAACCGGGACAATCCCCAGCCCGCCACAGCCGCGGCAAGGACCGCGTCATTGGTGTTGCAGATGAGACGAGGGCTGATCGGAACGCGGATATTGTTGTCGCGTCCGAAGAGCCATTCCGAGTGGCCGAAGAGGCCCTCGCGCCCGATGATCCGATGACGGGCAAGCTCCTGGGGGCTGCCGGGCTCGCCGAAGCGGGCGAAATAATCCGGCGAGCCGCAAAGCACCTGCCGGACCGAGCCGATCCGGCGCGCAACGAGCCCGGAGGCCGGGAGCGAGGCAATGCGGATCGCCACATCCAGCCCTTCGTCGACCAGGTTGGTCACGCGGTCGACGAAGATGGTCTTGACCTGCATAGCCGGATAGTGATCGAGGAAATCGAGGATGACGGGGAGCACGTGGATGCGCCCGAAGAGCGCGGGCGCCGTTACCGTGAGCAACCCCGCCGGAGCGGTGAAACTGCCAGCCGCATTGGCTTCCGCCTCGGCGATTTCCCCGAGGATACGCCGGCAATCGGCCACATAACCTTCGCCCGCCGCAGTCAGTTTCAACGAGCGCGTGGTGCGGACCAGAAGCCGCGTCCCGATCAGGTCCTCCAGCTTCGCCACCGCCCGGGTGACCGATGGCGGGCTCATATGCAGCACCTTGGCGGCCGGCGCGAACCCGCCGCTTTCGACCACCTGCACGAAGATCCGCATCGCCTGCCAGCGATCCATCGACTTCCCCTCGATTATTGCGCCACGTGAAATGGTCTAGTGTTTTCATCAGAGCTTATCAACTCCGCGGATAACAATCATCTTGAGGTCGTTCCATCGATTCAACGAGGCCGACATGAAGCTCTATCACCATCCCCTCTCCGGCCACGCGCACCGCGCCCGCCTGTTCCTCTCGCTGCTCGGTATCGAGCATGAGCTGGTGGTCGTCGATTTCGCCAGGAGAGAGCACAAGCAAGCGGATTTCCTGAAGCTCAATTCCTTCGGTCAGGTTCCGGTGCTCGACGACGCCGGCACGATCATCTCGGATTCCAACGCCATTCTCGTCTATCTGGCAAAGAAGACCGGCCGCACGGACTGGCTGCCGGAAGACGCCGCCGGGGCGGCTGCCGTTCAGCGCTGGCTTTCGGTGGCTGCCGGCCAGATCGCCCATGGTCCGGCCCAGGCGCGGCTCATCAACGTGTTCAAGGCGCCCTACCGACCGGAAGAGGTGATCCCCCGTTCGCATGCGATCCTGGCGCTGATCGAGCAGGAGCTGGAAGGCAGAGGCTGGATTGCCGCAGACCGGCCGACGATCGCCGATGTCGCGCTCTACAGCTACGTAGCGCGCGCCCCCGAAGGCGACGTCGATCTCCAGCCCTATCCGGAGATCCGCGCCTGGCTGGCCCGCATCGAGGCATTGCCGGGATTCGTCGAGTTCGAAAAGACGCCGGTGGGGCTGGCGGCTTAGCGACGCGTTATGACGACGTCCGCTTGCGGGATGCCATCTCGCACGGCACGTGCTTGAAGAGTATCGAAGGACTGCAACCGCCCTCTACCCTCATCCCTGTGCTTGTTGTCACAGGGATCCAGCAGCGCCGCGTCTGCGGTGCGAGGAGTCCTTCAGGCCAAAGACTTGGCCTGGCTGGATTCCTGTGACAAGCACAGGAATGAGGGAGCTTGGGCAGGGGGCGGGTGTTACCGCCGACGTCCGCTTGCGGGTATGCGAACGAGCTCACAGATGCCCAACATTCACGCAACCAAGGGAACAATCGTCATGGAGGCTCCCATCCTCGCACATTCGCCCTGGCACGAGGGCGAAATCGCCCTGCAGAAGCGGTTGGGTGTGGAAACGCGCATGGACGAGGTCGGGCGCCGCGTCATGCGCGACCACCTGATCGACCAGCACCGGGAATTCTATCCGCTTCTGCCGATGGTCGTGCTGGGCTCGGTTGACCGCGACGGTGACGCCTGGGCGACGCTCAGGGCGGGCGAACCCGGCTTCCTCCACGCGCCGGACGAAAAAAGACTGACCGTCGAGCTCCCGCGGGAGCCGACGGACCCCGCCGAGGCGGGCATGGAGGACGGCGCTCCCCTCGCGCTCCTCGGAATCGATCTCGGCACCCGCCGGCGCAACCGGCTGAACGGCACGCTTAAGCGGCATGCCGGCGGCTTCGATCTCGGCGTCGACCAGAGCTTCGGCAACTGTCCGAAATACATCCAGCTCCGGCAGGTCCATTTCCTGCGCGACCCGTCCGAACCGCCTGCCGTGCCGCCCGTTTCGAGCTTCGGGCTCGACGCCGCCGCGCGTGCTCTGGTGACGCAGGCGGACACGTTCTTCGTCGCAACCTATGCCGATCTCGCCGGAGGCCGGCAGCTCGACGTCTCCCATCGCGGCGGTCGTGCGGGATTCGTACATGTCGGCGAAGACGGCTGGCTGACAATACCGGATTTCGTCGGCAACCGCTTCTTCAACACGCTCGGCAACATCGCGGTCAATCCGCGCGCCGGGCTCACTTTCCCGGACTTCTCCACGGGCGGCCTCCTGCAGATGACCGGCGAGGCCGAGCTCCTGACCGAAGCTCCGGACGGCGTGCCTCCCGAGGGCGCCGAGCGCTATTGGCGATTCCGTCCGCGCCGCATCGTCTGGCGCGCCGACGCGCTACCAATCCGCTACGACCTGAAATCATCGTGATCTGGTGATCGCCCTTCGCCCCGGCGGCGGTCAGGTTGAGCCGTGTAAATTTCGCGTCGTAAGGAACCAACCTCCCTCGCCAAGGTTTCGTGCCCATCCGCCCTCGACCAAGGAGTGCTGCCATGGCCAAGAAACCCTCTGCGCCGAACAATACGAAACCGGCCACCATTCATGACCAGAAAGCGACACGCGGCAACGGTGGAGAACTTCACCAGATCGCCGAAGGCGACACGCCCGTCCTGACGACCGCCCAGGGCGGCCCCGTCGCCGACGACCAGAACAGCCTGCGCGCCGGCGAACGCGGCCCGACGCTGATCGAGGATTTCCACTTCCGCGAGAAGATCTTCCACTTCGATCACGAGCGCATTCCCGAGCGTGTCGTGCACGCCCGCGGCTACGGGGTGCATGGCTTCTTCGAGACCTACGAATCGCTTGCAGCCTACACCCGGGCGGATCTGTTCCAGCGCCCGGGCGAGCGAACCCCCGCCTTCGTGCGTTTCTCGACGGTCGCCGGAAGCAAGGGCTCCTTCGACCTCGCCCGCGACGTTCGCGGTTTCGCGGTCAAGATCTACACCAAGGAGGGCAATTGGGACCTCGTCGGCAACAACATCCCGGTCTTCTTCATCCAGGACGCAATCAAGTTTCCCGACGTCATACACTCGGTAAAGCCCGAACCGGACCGGGAGTTTCCCCAGGCGCAGTCCGCCCACGACAATTTCTGGGACTTCATCAGCCTGACGCCGGAAAGCATGCACATGATCATGTGGGTCATGTCGGACCGGGCGATCCCGCGCTCCTTCCGGTTCATGGAAGGCTTCGGCGTCCATACGTTTCGTTTCGTCAATGCCAAGGACGAGTCCACTTTCGTCAAATTCCATTGGAAGCCGAAGCTCGGGCTGCAGTCGGTTGTGTGGAACGAGGCCGTGAAGATCAACGGCGCCGATCCTGACTTCCACCGGCGCGACATGTGGCAAGCCATCCAGTCCGGCAACTTCCCGGAATGGGACCTGCATGTGCAGCTTTTCGATCAGGACTTCGCCGACAAGTTCGATTTCGACATCCTCGATCCGACCAAGATCATCCCGGAGGAAGTGCTGCCGACGAAGCCTGTCGGCCGGCTGGTGCTCGATCGCATGCCGGAGAATTTCTTCGCCGAAACCGAGCAGGTCGCCTTCATGACGCAGAACGTGCCGCCGGGCATCGACTTCAGCGACGATCCATTGCTGCAGGGGCGCAACTTCTCCTATCTGGACACGCAGCTGAAGCGGCTCGGCAGCCCGAACTTCACCCATCTGCCGATCAACGCGCCGAAATGTCCCTTCCAGCACTTTCAGCAGGACGGCCACATGGCCATGCGCAACCCCGTCGGGCGCGTGAACTACCAGCCCAATTCCTGGGGCGAGGGCCCGCGCGAGTCGCCCATGAAAGGCTTCCGCCATTTTCCTTCCGAGGAGCAGGGCCCGAAGCTGCGCATCCGCGCCGAGAGCTTTGCCGACCATTACAGCCAGGCCCGGCAGTTCTTCATCAGCCAGACGCCGCCCGAGCAACGCCACATCGCCGACGCCCTGACCTTCGAATTGAGCAAGGTGGAGACGCCGGTCATCCGTGAGCGGATGGTCGCGCATCTTCTCAACATCGATGAAACCTTGGGGAAAAAGGTCGGCCACGCCCTCGGCCTGGAGACGATGCCGAAGCCGGCGGATGCGGCCGTCGCCACCCGCCAGGACCTCGACCCGTCGCCGGCCCTAAGCATCATCCAGCGTGGGCCGAAGCGTTTCGAGGGCCGCAAGCTCGGGATATTGACGACGGACGGCGCGGACGCCGCGCTTCTCGACGCCTTGATAGCGGCGGTCGAGAACGAGAAGGCGGCCTTCGAGCTGATCGCGCCGAAAGTCGGCGGCTTCACCGCCTCCGACGGAAAACGCATCGCCGCCCACCAGATGCTCGACGGCGGCCCGTCGGTACTTTACGACGCGGTGGTCCTGCTTCCTTCCGCAGAGGCCGTCACGGATCTGATCGACGTCGCCACCGCGCGCGATTTCGTGGCCGACGCCTTCGCCCATTGCAAATATATCGGCTATGCCGGCGCCGCCGTTCCCCTTCTCGAAAGGGCCGGCATTGCGGAACTGCTCGATGAGGGAACGATCGAACTCGCCGACGCTGCGAGTGCGGCCGCCTTTCTCACGGAGATCGGTAAACTGCGCGTCTGGGGAAGAGAGCCCTCGGTCAAGCTGAAATAAGCCGATGGCTTAGACGGAGTCGACGATGGCGTCGTCCGCACATGGAAAGCCGACGAAGAAGGCCGCTACGTCAAGCGCGGCAAAGAAGGCGGGCGGCTTTCCCCTGCCCGTCAGCACGGCGCCGATGGAGGCCCGATCCGCGACCGAGCTTCCGGGCGGCGACGCATGGCAGTATGAGCCGAAGTGGGACGGCTTTCGCTGCCTTGCGTTCAAGTCCGGCGACGACGTCGATATAAGGGCGAAATCCGGCAAGCCGCTCGGGCGCTTCTTCCCGGAGATCGTCGCCCTCTTGCGCCGGCTGGAGCCGGACATGTTCGTCCTCGACGGCGAACTGGTGATCGAGGTCGACGGGCGCCTCTCCTTCGACGCCCTGCAGATGCGCCTGCATCCGGCGGCAAGTCGCGTGCAGAAGCTCTCGCAGGAGACGCCAGCCAAGCTCATCCTGTTCGACATGCTGGCCGGCACGGACGGAACGATCCTCACCGGTGAACCCCTCCAGACCCGCCGCGCCTGCCTCGAAACCTTCGCCAAGAAGAACGCCGTTGCTGAGATGCTGGAGTCTTCGCCCTTCACGCTCGACATCGAGGAGGCCGAGCGGTGGCTCACCTCATGGGAGGCGGGTGCAACCGACGGGGTCGTCGCAAAGCGGCGCGACGGCGCATACGAATGCGGCGAAAGGGCGATGGTGAAGGTCAAACGGCTGAAGACGGCCGATTGCGTCGTGGGCGGCTTCCGCTACGAGAGCGACAGCTCTTTGGTCGGCTCGCTTCTGCTCGGCCTTTACGACACCGAGGGACTGCTGAACCATGTGGGCTTTACCGCGACGATCTCGGACAAGGAGCGGCCCGCCTTGACCAACCAGCTCGAAGCATTGCGGGAGCCGCCGGGCTTCACCGGCAAAGCGCCGGGCGGGCCCAGCCGCTGGAGCAGCGAGCGCAGCGGCGAATGGGAGCCGGTTCGCCCGGAACTGGTCGTCGAAGTCCGGTTCGACCATGTTAGCAACCGGCGCTTCCGTCACGGTACGAAACTCATGCGCTGGCGGCCGGACAAGGACCCGCGCCAATGTACCTATCAGCAGATCATGCCGTCGTGAGCTTGTTTGCGCCAATCCGGTTCTCTTCGCCGGTACCTGCTTCCAAGCTGTGGTTGAACACGCCGAGCACCGTGTCGACGATCAAGGGACGCGGGCGGCGCCGCGCTATCGCGGCAACAGGCAAGGCGGGCAGTTGCAGACCTTGGATGGGAGCGAAGCGAACGCCCTTGAACGATATGCGCTCTGTAGAGCGTGGTAGAAGAGCGGCACCGACCCCTGCGGCAACGAGAGAAAGCATGGTCAGCGCACGCGTCGCCGGCTGCTGAATCGAAACGTCGTGCCCGGCTTCCGCGAAGGCGTTGAGAATGCAGGCGTGCAAGGAAGGGCCCTGGGCGGCGGGGAAGAGCACCAATCCCATTCGGGCAAGCTCGGCGATGGTGACCGGACCAGTACGCCCGTCCTCCGGTATGGCGGCAATGAGCGTCTCGTCGGCGACTGGGATGATATCCAGTCGTTCCGAGCTGCCGAGCGGCGGATGGCATATGCCGAAATCGATCGTTCCCTCCGCAAGCGCGGCCACCTGCTCATTCGTCGCCATTTCAGTGAGCACGGGCCGGATCATCGGAAACTCCTGCCGCAGCGAGACCACCAGCGACGGCAGCAGCTCGTACAGCGCAGCGGAGACGAAACCGATCCGGACGTCGCCGGCGGTCCCGGTACCCGCGCCGCGGGCAACCGCCCGTGCCGCCTCCGCATCTTGAAGCGTCCGTCGCGCCTCGGGAAGCAGCGACGCGCCCGCCCGGGTCAGTGCAAGCCGGCGGTGTGCGCGCTCGAAAAGTTTTACGCCGAGCTCCCTTTCCAGCCGGGCGATGGACTGGCTCAACGGCGGCTGCGCCATGCCGAGCCGCTGCGCGGCGCGCCCCATATGCAGGGTTTCGGCCACGGCGACGAAATGACGTAGGTGACGAAGTTCCATATGCAGATGATATCAAAGTTTCCCATATTCATCATCGATTTGAATGCGGGGGCGGGCAATATTTGGCGGCGTTCAGATTGTCGGGAGTATTGACATGACAAGACCCAACGCGATTTTCCTCGCCCTCATCTCAACTGTGTTCGCCGCGCCAGTTTTTGCAGGTGACGATCGACTGGTGCGCACCGACCGCTTCGTGACGCTTGCCGGAGGCGAAAGGCTTTTCGTGCGCGAAGTGCGACCTGCCGAACGGCAGCAAGCGGTGTCGGCCGTTCTGCTGATCCATGGCGCGCGCGTGCCATCGGTCGCCTCGTTCGATCTCGCGGTGCCGGGCGGCTCGATCGCGGCCGAGCTGGCTGCGGAGGGCCATTCGGTCTACCTCGTCGACCTCCGCGGCTATGGTGCCTCAAGCCGGCCGCACGAAATGGATGCACCGCCCGGTGGAGGCACGCCTCTTATGCGAACCGATGAAGCGGTCTCCGACGTCGCCGCCGCCGTCGAGGCGGTTGCGGAATGGAGCGGCGACGGCAAGGTCAGCATTCTCGGCTGGGCGACGGGAGGACAATGGGCCGCCGCCTTTGCCGCCCGCCATTCGGCTCGCGTGGAACGACTCATCCTCTACAACAGCCTTTACGGTGCCTCCGACCGGCATCCGACGCTCGGGCGAGGCTCGCCGCTCGAGGCTCCCGATCGTCCGGGCAGTTTAAATATGGCTGCGCTTGGCGCCTATCGGCTCAACACAGCGGAAAGTCTGTTTGCGGCCTGGGACAAGAGCATCCCCGTTCCCGATAAATCCGAGTGGCGCGACCCCGCTGTCGCCCGCGCCTATGCCGACATGGCGCTGTCCTCCGATCCCACCTCCGCGGAGAGAACGCCGCCGAGTTTCCGCTCCCCTAGCGGCGCGATGGCCGACAGTTTTGAACTGGCGTTCGGCCGCAAGCAGTGGAGTGCGGAGGCATTGACGATGCCGGTGCTCGTCATCCGCTCGCAATACGATTTCTGGAGCCGTCCGGAGGATGCAGCGGCGATTGCGCGGGAGGCGCCGCAAGCAAGCCTCGTCGAGCTTCCACACGCTACCCACTTCGTGCATCTCGACCGCAGCGAAGCGGGCCGTTCGGCCTTCCTGTCGGCGGTCACTCAGTTCCTAGATCTGGCGGCACGATAGAGCGTTTCACTGTTTGATTGAGACAGCTACGCACTTGCGCACGGCCGCCCGGAACTTTTGGCCAGGGGGCAGGTTGGAGCTCTGGCAAGGAGCGCGGTCGATGCGCGGACCACATCCGCCTTTCGGGACTGCGGGTGTGTCCCCTCGTTCTCGGCGCCGCCTTCGGCATGCGATCACAAGGGGGTACTCGCGCACCTCCCCCCGCTGATGACCACCCTGGGCAGCGATGAATAATGATCTCCTGATCATCCTGGGAATTGCCGCGGCGGCGGCCGTAGCATCGCCCCTGGGCGGCCTGGTGGCGATCTCGCTCAGGCCGTCCAGCCTCGTGCTCTCGATCGCCGTCGGCTTCGCGGCCGGCGTCCTCATGGGCACCTTCGCTTTCGAGATGATGCCCACCTCCATGGAACTTGCAGGTCTTCCGCTTGCCGTTGCCGGATTTCTGCTCGGCCTGGGACTCGTCTATATTCTCGACCTCTACGTCAACCGCTGGAAAATGGCCGGACCGGAAGCGGATCAGAAGGCCGAGGTCGATCGCCTGCATCGGCGGCGCAGGCCGCGCGGGAGCAATGTCGCGGTGCTCGCCGGCGGCACGAGTGCGGAAGAGCTGATCGAAGGCATGACGATCGGTGTCGGCGCGACCTTCGAGCCTAAGGTGGCGCTGATCGTGGGTCTCGCGATCTGCATCGACAATTTCAGCGAAGGAATGAGCATCGGCGAATTGACGCTCGACGAGGAGCGGAAGAACGCGAAGCGCCGGACACTCGGATGGACCTCCCTCATCGGACTCTCCCTTTTCGTTTCCGCCGTGGCAGGGTGGTTCCTCCTGAAAGGCCTGGCCCAGCCGGTCACCGGTTTTCTTTTCGCGACGGGAGCGGGCGGGATGTTCTACCTGACGATTACCGACCTCGTGCCGGAAGCGGAGTCGCACCAGTTCCAGCAATCCTCCGCGATCGCCAATGCCGCCGGCTTCCTGCTCGTCATGGTGCTTGCGCAGATGAGCTGACGCAATCGTGTCTTGAGGAGTGCCCGTCCGTTCAGACGATCGCCCGGTCCCAGCCCCCATAATGTTCTTCGCTGCGCGTGCCGCGCGGAAGGCTGAGCGCGATCAATGCCAGGCCGATCGCGAGATTGGCGAAGGTGGCGACCGTGCTGCCGCCGGCAAGCAGGAAGGGCGAAGCCGCCACCCAGGCGCCGAGCAGCACATTCAGGAAACGCACCGGACGGACGACCTCCGCCATGGCGGTGACGGCAACCAGGATCACGACGCAGCCGAGAATGTGGTCGCTGTGATAGAGCGGCGGGACGCTGCCGAAAACCATGGGCGTCGTCATCAGAACCGCACCGAGCAGCGCGCTCGCGACCAGCGTCCAGGGGAAGTTGACGCCGCCGACGATGAATTCCTTCAACAGCTCGGAAGCGCGCCGGTTGAGGTCGGGCGCCGGCGTCTGGTCCTCCGAAATGGCCGGGCCGCCCATCCAGAACGTCCGCCAGAAGGGCTCGCCCGCCTTTCTTACGCGCCAGAGATACTGGATGGTCGCGAGCACCTCGTCGATCGAATAGGGGATGAGCACAACGGTGACGGCCGCCTGGATGATGCAGAGCGTGCAGAGTGCGCCGATAAGCGGCGGCTGGATGATGATGAAGGAGACGCTGACGGCGCCGAGGGGCACGATCAGCAGGCCGAAGAGGAGCACCATCCAGGGCATGGTGCGCCAGCGGCGACTGTCTCCGATCGCGCCGGCCAGAATGTCAAGCGCATAGGCGAAGGCGCCCAGGCCGGCATCGGCGATCGGAAAGCCCTTGGAAACCCAGGACGTCACGACCGCCTCGCTGCCGTTGCGGACGGGGGCCTCGCCCGGGCCGAAGAACGGGTCCCAGAGCCCGTCGACATGGCCCATCTGATAGGCGGCGAGATAGCGCGAGACGAAGAGGCCGACGAAGGCGAGCGCGACGATCGGCATGCGCTGGGTGAAGGAGGACGGCGAATAGCTCCAGCCGAGCGGCCGGTCGTCGTCGGCCGCGAGCGCCCGCAGCCTTATTCCGGGCGTCGGCGGAATCATAACCGCAAAAGCCACGATCAGCATGCCGGCAAGCGTGTCGATGGCGTAGGCCGCAGCACTCGTCGTCCAGAAGACAAGCGGGGCCACCATGATCCAGACGCCGAGCGCTGCCGTGATCCATTGCGCATGGGACCACCGCCGGTACATGCCGAAAAGCGCGAATGCCGCAACGAGCAATCCGGACAGGATCTCGCTGATCCCGAGACGGGCATTGCGCATGGCGGGCTCCGCGATCTCGTGGCCGAGCGCCGGCGGCAGTGGCACGCTGACGGGGTCGAAAAGACCGAGCGTCGCCGGCGAGGAGACCAGCCACAGTCCGAGAGCGACATTTGCGAGCGGCGCCCAGAGCGTGCGCAGCCGGTGTTCTTCCACGGCAACTTCGACTTCAGCGTCGCTGCGCTCCAGCGGCTCCGCCAGGCGTTTCTCCGCCTGCTCGATTTCCGGATCCGAGGCGGCGACCACGGAGGGCTCCAGCTTGTTCTTCGCGTACCAGGCGGTCGGGTCTTGCTTGAGCCGCCGGATCATTTCCGGCAACGTCGCAGCTAGGCTGTCTCTCGGCTCCCAGCCGAGCTTTTTGCGGGCACGGGAGATGTCGATCTCGTAATGATCGTCCGAGTTCTCGATCATCCACGGCTTGATCTCCGACTCCTCGTCGAGCACCTCGGTCTGCATCCATGCCCCCGGCTTGGCAAGGCTCTTCGGCAGGGCGAGCGTGCGCCAGTCCTCCCCGTGGATCAGCCGGCCGATACGCTTCTGCAAGTCGCCATAGGAGAGCGTTTCCTCCTCGCCGATCAGGAACACGCAATCGTCGGGCAATTCATTGCGGTGGTCGACCGTGCGCGCGAAAGCCTCGACCAGATCGTCCTTGTGCAGATAGGGCTGGCCCGCGTCCAGGTCGCCGCTGAACAGATAGGCGGTCGGGAGCCGCTCGAAGATGCGGGCGATCTGCTGGGCGATGAAAGCGGCTCGGCAGTCCTCGTCATAGACGCCGGCGAGGCGAAGCGTCACGGTCCTGATCGCGCCGCGATGTTTGGCGATTACCGCCTCGGTCTCGGCCTTCGACTTGGGGTAGGCCCAGGCGGGTTCCAGCGGATCATCCTCGTTGATCCGCGCACCCTTGGCCGGACTGGGTGCCTGCACCAGCAGCGTGCTTGCATAGATGAACTGTTCGGTGGGAAGGCCCCGCAGCGCCTCCAGAAGCCGGCGCGTGCCCTCGACATTGACGGCATCGTATTTGGGGTTGTCCTTGCCGGTGGTGTCGTAATAGGCGGCAAGATGAATGACGGAAGCAAGGCGCCCGCCGCTACGCTTACCCGCCGTCTCGATCGCCTCTCTCACGCTTTCGTCGGAGGTGATGTCGAGTTTGATCGTCTCTTCGGTCTCGGACTCGCCCTTCGGAGGGGAGAGGTCGAGCCCGATTACGCGATACCGGTCCCTCAGGCGATGCGCGATCGCCTGGCCCAGGAAACCGCTCGAGCCGGTAATGAGAACGGTCGGCTGATTTGCATCTTTCGGCATGCCGAAGCAAACCGCGCTCCGGCAGGAAGGTTCCCGACTGGGTTGAAGCGAAAGAACTACGCCCCCGTCCGCGCCACGACGGGCACATAGTCTTCCAGCTCCGGCGCGGGGAAATGCAGCGTCGCGCCGATCTCGGCGGAGCGGTAGAGGCCCATCAGGATTTCGACGACCGCCAGGCCGTCCTCGAAGGTTTCGAGCGGCTTTATCCCCTTGCGGAAGCATTCGACCATGTGGCGGTTTTCATCCGTATAGCCGTAGACGCCGGCCTCGTCCTCCAGCACCGGCATCAGGCCCTGCTCGGCATTCTGCTTTTCGACGAGGTCCTCGCCCTCGGTGCCCTGCACGGCCCGCGACAGGAAGATCTTCAAGCCGGTGCCGAGCGAATTGTACTCCAGCGCATATTCGGGCCCGAGAAGCTCGAGCTGAATGCGCAGGCCGGCGCCGACATAGGCCCAGGAGGTCGTTGCCTCGATCATCAGTTCGTTGCCCTCCTCGTCCTCCAGCGTCACGGTGGCCCGGGCGAAATCCTCCGATGGGCGCCGGCGGTAGTCGACATCCTCACCGAAGCGGCGGCGCAGCTCATCGGCATAGCCCGCCCGCGTCCATTTGAGGTTCGCCACCGTGCCGTTCACCGACTTGACCTTCAGCGAATTGCGAGGCGCGCCGGGCGCCGTGAGCAGGTGGCGCGCCACCTCGACGCTGTGGCACATCATATCGGAAAGCACCCCACCGCCCTGCTTGTCGCCCTGCCAGAACCAGGGCTCGTGCGGACCGGCATGTTCTTCCGCGGCGCGTGCGAGATAGGGCCGGCCGGTGGTCGAGGCGGCGCGCCGCCAGATGATCTCCTTGCCCCGCAGCACCGGCGTGCAGAAGACCTGGTTTTCGAGATAGCCATGGTTGAGACCGGCATCCTCGGCCAGGTGCAGCATCTCGCGTGCCTCCGCCACAGTGCGCGCAAGCGGCTTCTCGCAGGCGACCGCGAAGATCTTGCCGCGTCCCGCCTTGATCTCCCGGTGGAGCGTCCGCATGACGTCGAGCCGGGTGTAGTTCGGCGACAGAATCCAGACCGCATCGATGTCGCCGGCGGACAGGAGCGATTCGAGACTCTCATGCGCGCGGCACTCGCCGAGATCGAGCGCCTCGACTTCGCTCACGAAGCGCGCGCGGTTTTCAGGATTGCGGCTGTAGACGCCGGTCACCTCGACATTGCGTACCCCGATGAGCGATTTCAGGTGGAAATGCGCGATGAAGCCGGTGCCGACGAAGCCGACTCGCAAGGTCTGTTTCGGTAATGTGGTCATTCTTTCCTCCCCGGTATCCAACGGCGACCGCCTCCAGCCGCCCGCATGCGCTTTCAGATAAGTGGCGGCGCCGTGCTGCCTCGGACCTTCAGGACCGTGGGCAGCACGATCGGTTCGGCTCCCTCCGAGCCGCCCGCCAGAATTCCAAGGAGCACCGCCATGGCGGTGCGGCCGATCTCGGAGCGCGGCTGGCCGACCGTCGTCAGCGGCGGATAGAAGGCCTTGCTCAGATAGAGATCGTCGAAGCCGACGACCGACACGTCGCCCGGCACGTCGCGTCCGATTCGTCTCAATTCGTGGACGGCGCCATAGGCCATTTCGTCATTGGCGACGAAAAGCGCCGTCGGCGGATCTGAAAGAGAGAAGAGCGAGCGGCAGCATTCCTCGCCGCTTTCGATCAGGAAGTCGCCCCGAACCTCGTAGCCGGCTGGAATCGTCAGCCCGGCATCGCGCATCGCCAGGCGAAACCCCTCCCGCCGATAGACACTCATCGGCTCGGGAACCGGCCCGGATATATGAGCGATCCTCCGATGGCCGAGTGAAATCAAGTGCTGGACGGCACCGCGGGCCGCGGCGACATTGTCGACCTGCACATGCGGCAGGCCCGAGCCCTCGATCATTTCCAGCGCCACCACCACGGGCAGATGGTTCCAGTCGCCGGCGGACGGCAGCTTGCCGGTCATCAGGATCATGCCGTCGGCATGTCCGTCGCGCAGCATGTTGAAATACTCGGTCTCGCGGGCCGGATCGTTCTCCGTATTGCCCATCAGCACGGCATAGCCGGCTTCGCGCGCCGTAGCCTCGACGCCCTTGAGGATGTCGAGGTAGAAGGGATTGCCGACATCGCGCACGACCATCAGCACCGTCATGGACCTGCGGGTGCGCAGATTTCGAGCGCTGACATTCGGACGGTAATCGAGCTCGCGCGCCAGGTCGAGCACGCGCTGGCGCGTCTCGGCGGACACCAGCGTCGAAGCGGCAAGGGCGCGCGAGACGGTGGCCACCGACACGCCCGCCTTCTCGGCAATGTCCTTGATCTTCGGCCGGTCCCTCATCTTCGGCGGTCCCTCATGCGCGCATCGCCCGGCCGCGTCCATAGAACATCATGAGCAGGAGCAGCGTCGCGCCGAACACCATCTGGCGTCCGGACTCCTCGATGTTGATCGTCGTCAGGATGCTCTGCAGGATGACCAGCAGGACCGCGCCCGCCATGGTTCCGGTGTAGCCGCCCTTGCCCCCGGCAAGCGATGTGCCGCCGAAGACGACCGCGATGATCGAGGGGAGCATGTACTGCTCGCCGACATTGGCGAAGGACGTGCCGGAATAGCCGAGCAGGCAGAGTCCGGCGGTCGCGGCGAACATGCCGGAGATCATGAAGAGCGCGATGCGGACCAGCTTGACCGGCACGCCCGCCATGTAGGCCGCGTGCTCGTTCGAGCCGATCGCATAGATGCGGTGGCCGAAGACGGTGCGGTTGAGCATGAACGCCAGGAGGATGCCGATCACGATCCACAGCCAGATGATGCCGGGAATGCCATAGGCGAGCGGTTGCGTGACGAAGCGCGAGAGCGCGGGCGCGGCCTGGCCGGAGGGAATTCCCATCCGGATGACGACGAGAAGCCCCTGCAGCACCCCCAGCATTCCGAGCGTCATCACCAGCGGCGGGATTCTGAGGAGCGTGACGCCGAGCCCGTTCAAGAGGCCGAAGAAGGCGCCGGCCGTGAGACAGGCGGCGACGGCCGGCAGGATGCCGCCATCGGCGCCGTTCATGACGTTGCCCGCGAGGATTGCCGAGAGCGAGACGACGCCGCCGACCGAGAGATCGATTCCTTCGCGTCCGCCGAGTATGACGACGTTCTGTCCGGCCGCGACGATGCCGAGCAACGAGGCGACGATCAGGAGCCGCAGGATCTGACCGCCGGTCGCAAAGCCCGGCGACAGGGCCTCGCCGAGATAGAGGAGAAGCACGATGAGCACGAGCGCGACGACGATCGGCTGACGGACAAAGGACACCACCCGGCTCATGAGCGCGCCCTCCTGCCGGCAAGCACGCCCGCCATCAGGACGAGGAGGATCGCAAGGCCCTGCACGAAGTTCTGCCACTCGGACGGCGTACCCATGAAGAAGACGACCGAGTTGATGAGCCCGATCGTCAGCGCCCCGAGCAGCGAGCCGACGACGGTGCCCCAGCCGCCGGAGAGCGCGCTGCCCCCGAGCACGACCGCCGCGACGCTGTAGAGCGTCATCTTGCCGCCGACCAGCGGATCGCCGCTTGCGGTGTCGCCGGTGATGCAGAAGGCGGCGAGCGCGGAGAAGAGGCCGCAGAGCACATAGCCCTTGATCCGGGTCGCTATGACAGGCAGCCCGGTCTGGTAGGCCGCCTGCTGGTCGTCGCCGACGGCAAGCAGTTGCGTGACCAGCCTGGTGCGGCTCATCACCGCGAGGAGGATGACGAGGGCCGCCAGGATGTAGAAGACGAAGGGCACGCCGAAAAGCCTCCCGCCATAGGTGCGCCAGAAGAGCGCCGGCGCGGGCGTGCCGGCAACCGGCAGGATGTAGAGCGCAAGGCCCGTGAAGAAGATGCTGGTCGCGAAGGTCGCGACGATCGCCTGCAGCCGCAGAGCCGCGACCACGAGGCCGTTCACGAGCCCGCAGGCGAGCCCGAGGAGGAGACCGATGGCCAGTGCCAGGAACACCGCGCCGGCGCCCCCTCCCCAGCGCTCCATCAGGACCACGATCGCGACGTTGACCAGCGAGAGGATCGCGCCGGCCGAGAGGTCGATGTCGCCGGCATAGACGACGTAGGTCTGCGCGATCGCGAGCAGGATCAGCGCCATATAGGTGCTGAGCAGCCCGGTCAGAGCCCGGAATGTCAAGCTGTTCGGCGAAAAGAAGCCGTTGAGGAGAAGGAGCGCTGCGACGATCACGAGCGCTGGCAGGAAAGGATAGCGCTCCAGCAGCCTGCCGATGCCGCCGGCGCGCCGGTATGTCGGGACGGTTGCGGTCTCTGCCATCACGCGGCCTCGTAAGCGGCTTGGTACAGATTATAGCGGGTGCGGTCCGCCCCGGTGAGCTCCCGGCTGACCGATCCGCCGTTGAAGACGAGAATGCGGTTGGCGTTGCCGAGCAGTTCGGCATCCTCCGACGAATAGAGGACGATGCCGAGCCCCTCCGCGGCCAGTTGCCGGATCAGCGCGAAGAGGTCCGCCTTGGCCGACAGGTCGATGCCCTTGGTCGGGTCGTCGAGCAGCAGCACGTCGGGGCGGTCGATCAGCCAGCGGGCGATGATCACCTTCTGCTGGTTGCCGCCCGAAAGCGAACCGATCGGGTGGAAGAGGCTCGCGAATTTGGTGTGCATGCTGTCGAGCGCCGGCGCTACCTTGGCGCGCAACTTGCCCGGCCGAGCGATCATCAGCCGGTCGCGCAGATAATGGATCGGCGTGACGTTCTCGATGATCGGCCTTCCGCTGATGACGCCGTCGCGGCTGCGGTCGCCGGAGACATAGGCGCAGCCGCGCCGGATCGCGTCACGCGGGTTCGAAGCGTCGAAACGGCTGTCGCCGATCAGGATTTCGCCCGAGGCGATCGAACCGGCGCCGAAGATCGCTCTGAGCACCGCCGATTGGCCCTGGCCGTGCAGCCCGCCGAAGCCGAGAATCTCGCCGCGGCCAACCTCGAAACTCACATTGCGGAAACCGCGGCCGGAAAGATCGCGCACCGTCAGCGCTGTGCCTCCCTCTCCCTCCACCACCGCCGGCACCGACGATTGCGATGCCGGCATGTCGCCGGCACCGCCGACCATCAACCGGATGACGGTCGCCGGATCGGTTTCGCCCAGATTGAGCGTGGTGATGGTCTCGCCGTCGCGAATGATGGTGACGCGGTCGCCGATCGCCTTGATCTCGTCCATGCGGTGCGAAATGAAGATGATGCCGCGCCCGCGACGTTTGAGATCGCGCAGGATTTCGAAGAAGCGCTCCACCTGGGCTCGGTCGAGCGCCGAGGTCGGCTCGTCGAAGATGAGGAGCGGCGCCTCGCTCGCCAGCGCCTTCATGATCTCGACGAGCTGACGCTGGTCGGGGCGCAGGTTGCCGACGAGTGTGTCGGCGGAAAACCCTTCGCCGCAGACGCCGTCGAAAAGGCCGATATAGCGCGCCGCGCGCTGCCGGAGCTCCGAGCGATCGATGAAGACTCGAGATTTGACCGGCAGCTTGCCAAGCGAGATGTTCTCCTCGACCGAGCGGCGCGCGGCGAGGCTGAGTTCCTGATAGAAGATGCCGATGCCTTGGGCTCGCGCCGAGCGCGGTCCGCTGATCGTCACCGGCTGGTCATCGACGAGGATCTTGCCGCCATCGGGCCGCACGCTGCCCGCAATGATCTTGCAGAGGGTGCTTTTTCCCGAGCCGTTGGAACCCATCAGGACATGGACCTCGCCGGCCATGAGCTCAAGGTCGCCGCGGCGGAGCGCCAGGGTCGCGCCGTAAGCTTTGCTCACGCCGCTCAGTTTCAACTTCGACATGGAAACTCGTCCGTTCGCTTCGGTTTGGGGAGGCCTCTCCTCCCGTTCCTCATTCCTGTGCTCGTCACAGGAATCCAGCCAGCCCAGATCCTTGGGCAGAAAGGATTCTCCCGCGCGGCCGACGCGGCGCTGCTGGATCCCTGTGACAGGCATCAGGGATGAGGAAGAATGAATGCGTCAAACCCATGACGCCGCTGCCGCGTACCGCTCGCCCCCCAGGACTCGCGGCACCGTGGGCCCGACCGAATGCCTCACTTGAACAGCGCTTCCGCCTCTTCGATCGAAAGCGAGCTCGTGTAGGAATAATAGCCGGGCTTGCCCTCGAGCTGCTTTGCGGCTTCCGCCACGTTCTTCGAGTCGATGAAGGGGATCGGCAGGTAGAGTGCGTTGCCGTATTGTCCGGCCTTTGCCGGCTCCTTCAGTTCCTTGCCTTGCAGCATCAGGACGGCGACGTTGAGGGCGCTCGCCATGACGCCGGGCGGGTTTACGGTCGCGCCCGAATTCAGCTTTTCCTTGATCCAGAGGTCGATGAAGTCCTTGCGGATTTCGCCGGTCGCCGCGATCTGGCCGGCCTTGCCGGCGTCCATGATCGATTTCCAGGCGCCGGCCGCCATGCCGTCCTGCACCAGAACGCCGTTGATGTCCGGATAGGTGGCAAGGATGTTCTGCATCGCCTGCTGGCCCTGGGCCTGATCCCAGTTGGCATTGACCTCGTTGACGACCTGGATGTCCGTATGATCCTTGAAGACGCTCTTGTAGCCGGCGACGCGCATCTCGTTCGCGGGATGGCCGGCGACGCCGTTGATCGCAACTACCTTGCCCTTGCCGCCGAGCGTTTCGGCGAGCCATTTGGCGCCCGCGGCACCCCAGGCGGTCTGGTCGATGCCGACATAGATCGCATCGGGCGAAGAGACTTCCGCATCGGTGGCGATCACCAGGATGCCGGCTTCCTTCGCCTGGGCGAAGATCGGATCGAAGGCGGTCGGGCTGTTGGGATTGACGATGATGGCGTTCACCCCTTCCGCGATGAAGTTGCGGATATGCGCGATTTGACCCGGCACGTCGACATTGGCGCTCTGGACGGAGACCTCGACGTCGACGCCTTTTTCCTTCCATTCCGCAGCCGCGGCCTTTGCCTCGTCGATCATCTGAGTACGCCACTCGCTGCCGACCCAACCGTTGGAGAGACCGATTTTAAAGGTCTCGGCGTGAGCGGATGCCGACAGGACGATGGACGCGACCGTGCCCAGCGCAAATGCGAAAAATTTCTTCATAAGATCCTCCCAAATCTTGCCGGCACATGAAGCCAGAAAATGTAATCGATTTCAATCGCCGTTTCGGTGATGTCCGCAGGGGTGGAGTGGATTACTTCGGCCAGGTCTCGATCACGCGGACGAAATGCGTCAGCCACGCATTCGTCTGGTGGCCGTCCAGCGCACGATGGTCGATCGTCAGCGACACATAGGCCATCGGACGGATCTGGATCGTGTCGGCGCCGTCTACCTCGCGGACGATCACCCGCTTGTCGAGCTTGCCCACGCCGAGGATCGCCGATTGCGGCTGCTTGATGATGATCGGCGCCGCGAGCAGCGATCCGGAGGCTCCATGATTGGAAATGGTGAAGGTGCCGCCCGTCACGTCCGCGCGGGAGAGCGCGTTCGAGCGCGCACGCGTCGTCAGGTCCTGCAGCCGGGCCGCAATCTCGGCAAGCGACAAATCCTGCGCCCGATGGATCACCGGCACGACCAGGCCCTTGTCCCCGAGGGAAATACCTACGCCGATATTGATGTCGTCGAATGTTTCGAGCGCATCCTCGTGCCAGCGGCTGTTGACCTCGGGGACCGCGCGCATCGCCGCCACGCACGCCGAAACCACATAGGCCGTATAGGAGAGCTTGGTGCCGTCCGCCCCAAGCCTCTTCCCATGCTCGTCCCGATGGCGCTTCACCGCCGAGAAATCGGCCTCGAACACGGCCGTCACATGCGGCGCCGTCGTGACGGAGTTGAGCATATGTTCGGCGATCGCGGCGCGCATGCCGCTATGCGGTATCCTGCGCGACTTGGGTGCGGCTCCTCTGCCGCCAGCCTCGGCCGCGACCGAAGCAGGGCCTTCCTGCCGGGCGGTAAACGCCCTGTCCATGTCGGCGCGCGTGACGCGGCCACCGCGGCCGGTGCCGGTGACGGTGGCCGGATCGAGGCCATATTCTTCCGCGGCATGCCGTACGGCCGGCGAATAGTGCGGCGCGTGTCCCGCCCCGGCAGCCTCGCTGCCGATCCGGCCGAGAACGGCGCCGGGCGTGGCATCGTCGCCATTCCGCATCAGGATTTCCGCGAGCACCCCGTCGGCGGGCGCCGACACCTCCTGGGTCACCTTGTCGGTCTCGAGCTCGACCAGGGGATCGCCCGATTTGACCGGATCGCCGATCTTCCTGAGCCAATTGCGGACGACCGCTTTGGTCCCCTCCTGCTCCAGCGGAGCCTGGATGTCGATGAGGCCGCCCATCCTCAGAACTCCAGAAGGTCGATGATCTTCCGGCGTATGCGTTCCGTCGAAGGAACCGCCCAGTCGAGCAGGACGGGATTATGGGGGCTGGGAATATCCGGCATGGTGAGGCGCGAGATCGGCGCGTCGAGATCGATGAAGGCTTCGTCGGCGACGGCTGCGGCAATCTCCGCGCCGAAACCCGCCGTTGCGAGGTCCTCGTGGACGATGAGGCACCGGCGGGTGCGGCGCACGGATGCGATGACCGCTTTCCTGTCCCATGGCATCAGGGTTCTCAGATCGATCACGTCGGCTGAGATCCCCTCTGCCGCCTCTTCGCAACGCGGCACCATGGCGCCCCAGGTGACGATGGTGATGTCGCGGCCTTCGCGCGTGAATTTCGCCTTGCCGAAGGGCAGGGCGAAGGCATCGCCGGGATAGGGCCGCCGCGCCCAGGGATGGTCGAGCATGGCCCGGTGCTCGAAGAAGATCACCGGATCGTTGCCGCGCAAAGCGGTGCGCAGGAGCCCGACGGCGTCCTCGGCATTGGAGGGAACGGCGATCTTCCAGCCGGGCTGGTGGACGAAGGCGACCTCGTTCGTCTGGCTGTGCCACGGATCGCCGCATTTGAAGAATCCCCCCGCCATCCGCACGACGATCGGCGCGGCGAAGCGGTTGCTGGTCCGCCAGCGGATCGTGCCGCAATCGTTGAGCTGCTCGATCGCGGGCTCGGCATATTTGCGGAACTGGATTTCCGGCACCGGCACGAGGCCCGCGAGCGCCATGCCGACCGCCCGGCCGATGATGCCCTCTTCCGAGAGCGACGTGTCGAAGACGCGGGCGGTACCGAATTTCTCCTGCAGCCCGAGGGTCACGGCATGAACGCCGCCCTTCGGGCCGATATCTTCCCCGAAGAGGACGACCCGCTGGTTCACCGACATCTCGTGATCGAGCGTGCGGCGGATCGCCGTCACCATGTTGATCCTCTGGCCGTCGCCCGTCGCCGTCTCCGTCGTTTCCGGCGGACGGTAGCCGGCAGGGTGCTGCCCGCCCATGACCTGCATCTGGCCTTCGAAGAAGACATGGCTGGTGACGGTTTCAGGGTCGGCGACCGGCCGGGATTCGGCCTCGACGCGCGCCCGTTCGGCGGCAGCCTTCGCGTCTCTCGCAGCTTCGTTCCATTCCTCGGCGCTCAACATGGCTGGGACGAGATAGTCCCTCAGCCGCGGCAGCGGATCGTGTGCCCATTCGCTCCTGACGAGCTCCTCGCTCTTGTAGGTCTGGGTATCCTGGAAGCTGTGCCCTTCGAGGCGGGGCACCTCGAGCCTGAGCAGCACCGGCATCCGCCCTTCGCGCACCAGTTCCACGGCGCCTTTCGTCAGCCGGGCGGCCTCTTCCGGATCCGAGCCGTCGCCGTCGAGCACCGTCAAGTTTTTCCAGCCGGCGAGGTTGCCGGCAATATTGCCTTCGGGCGTCTGGAAGCTCGAGGGAACGGAGATGCCGAAGCCGTTGTCTTCGATATAGAAGAGCAGCGGCAGGCCCTGCGTCGTCGCGATCGTCAGAGCGGACCAGAAGCCGTTGGAGGCGACCGAACCGTCACCGCCCAGCACGACGGCGATATCCTTTTGATATTCCTCTTTTCCGAGAACTTCGCTGAAATAGGTGATCGCCTGCGCCCAGCCGGCCGTCGGGGTATACTGGGTGCCGACCCCTCCGCACATCGGCAGGGCCGAGGCGCCGTGCGGGTTGGGATAGTTGAAGACGACACCGATGTCCCGGCCATCGGAATATCCGCCCGCGCGCGCCATCGCCGAGCCGAGCGCGTCCGCCGGATCGACGCCGAGCGCCAGCAGCAGCGGGCGCGAGCGATAATAGCCGCATGCCGCGTCGTGCCTGCCAGTGAGGTGAAGCCCGAGGAGAATCTGCGCCATGTCATGGCCGCGTGCCGAGAACTGGTAGAGAACCTTCTTCTCAGGGACGAGGCGCTGCTCCTCCATTTCGTCGAGCGCGCGCGACAGGAGCAGAAGTTGCACGACCTTTTTCCAGTCGATGCTCTCGTCCGGTGCGTTGCGCCGGTCCTTTTTGAGTGCGGCCTGAGCCATCAGGGTCTCCTCCAGTCCTCCGAGATCAAGACTACGCCGCTAGACGCGCAAAACGGTTTCAATCTGATCCTTTTTTGGCTAGGGTTTGATGAAGCTGTTTCGGTTTCGAGGGATTTATGACGAATTCATTCAATCTCGATGCGATCGACCGAAAAATTCTGGGGATTCTCCAGGACCGGGGCGACATCAGCCATGCAGCCCTGGCGGAGGCGGTCGGTGCCTCGCCGGCGTCCTGCTGGCGGCGCATCAAGGCGCTGGAGACGGCGGGGGTGCTGGTTAAGACCGTGAGCCTCGTCAATCCCGACCTGGTCGGACGCGGATTGAACGTCTTCTGCCAGGTGCGCATGAAGTCCCATGATCCGGTTGCGCGCCGAAATTTCGAACGCTTCGTGGAAAGCCACGAGGAAGTTCTCGAATGCTATTCCATGTCGGGCGACTGGGATTACCTGCTACGGGTCCTCGTTGCCGATGTCGCCGACTACGAGCGCCTGCTGATGCGCGGCATTCTCACCCACGAGGCAGTGGCGAACTCGTCGTCTCACTTCGCCTTGAAGAGCGTCAAATACTCCACCGCCGTTCCCGTCTAGACCTTTGAAGCTGCGCTCTTTTCCCGGAGTTGCCCTAGAGCGGGATGAGGAAAAGTGTGTGCGGTTTTCCGCCCGCATCCCGCGTCTCAACTTCTTGGAATCGATCACGTTCATGTTTTTAGGTCGACCCGACCTGAAAACATCGTGATCTAAGACCTTAGTCCGATGCTTCCGGCCATAGGTCCTAGGACCGTTGCGTGCCGAGTTCCCTTAACCTATGCCGATGGTTGCGCGTTCACGGGATAACGGAAAGCCCCAACTGCCGCCCGGGCGCGCGAGGGTCGCAGAGCGACGCCGCCCCAGCCCCATCTGCATCGCTCTGCGACCCTCGCCTTGAGCATTCCCGCTCTTCTCCCATCTACGGCGCCGAACGGTCCCCTCACACATCGCGATTTCTCGGAACCATCCGCCGGGCGAGACGTTAGACGCGGTCGCTTTTGCCCGAAGCGACTGGAAGCGTAAGAGGGTCGACTCGTCATTCCCTCCCCTCACCGAAGAGTCGACCGACAGGCGGCGCCCTTTCTCCTCCCTCGGGGGCGCCGCCATCGCTTCTTCGAAACGGATCGCAGGTCATGGACGCACCCGTTGCCGTCGCCGGCTCCGCGTGCTCAAGTGCATCCTGCGACCAACACCCCAGGGAGCCCTGCCATGACGACAGTGATCCTCTTCCATTCCGTCTACGGCCTGCGCCCGTTCGAGCGGGGCGTCGCCGAGCGCCTGACCGTGGCAGGCCACGAGGTGTTCACGCCTGACCTCTACGAAGGCCGGGTTGCTTCCTCGATCGAGGAGGGCTTTGCCCTGAAGGAAGAGATCGGCTGGAGCACCCTTTGCGAGCGCGCCGAGCGGATGGTCGCGGATCTTCCTGCCGATGCCGTTCTCGGCGGTTTTTCCATGGGCGCTGCTGTCGCCGCGAGCCTTTGGCCGAAGCGGCCCGAGACGGCCGGAATTCTCTTTCTGCACAGCATCGCCGAAATTCCGGCAAATGCACGACGCGGGCTGCCGGTGCAGGTCCACCTCGCCGATCCGGATATCTTCGAGCCTGCAGACGAGGTCGCCGCCTGGCGCGCTGATGCCGAACGGACGCCGGTCGCCCTGGAAGTCTTCATCTATCCCGGTGCCGGGCATATTTATACCGACGCCACCCTTGCCGATTACGATTCCGAAGCCGCCCGGCTCACCTGGAGCCGCGTCGAACGTTGCCTTGCGGCACTTTGAGCGGACGCTCGATGTCCGCCCCTATCCCGCTGCCGCGCGCAGAGAAGGGGCAATCCGCGAAGCCTTGGCGTTACGAGGCTTCCCCATAACCGCCGCCCGTCGGCGTCACGACCGTGAAAGCCTCGCCGGCCTCGAGCACCGTATGGGCCGAGCCCGGCAGCTCTTCGATGCGGCCGTCATTGCGGCGGACAAAGTTGCGGCCTTTTTCCCCCGCCTCGCCGCCCTTCAGGCCGAAGGGCCGGACGCGGCGGTGGCCGGAAAGGATCGCGAAGTCCAGCCGCTCGCGCGCGCGGATCGTCCTCTGCGTGCCGTCGCCCGCCGACCACTTGCCGCGTCCGCCCGAGCCCTTGCGGATGTGGAAGTCTTCGAGCACCACCGGGAAGCGCGTCTCCAGGATTTCCGGGTCGGTGAGGCGCGAATTGGTCATGTGCGTGTGAACCGCATCGGCGCCGTCATAGCCGGGGCCGGCCGGGGCGCCGGAGCAGATCGTCTCGTAATACTGGTAGTCGGCATTGCCGAAAGTCAGGTTGTTCATCGTTCCCTGCGCCGCGGCCTGCGCCTCCACCGCTCCGAAGAGGCAGTTGGTGACCGCCTGACTCACCTCGACATTGCCGGCGACGACCGCCGCCGGGTAGCGCGGCGAAAGCATGGTGCCTTGCGGTATGACGATGCGGATAGGCCTCAGGCAACCGGCATTCATCGGGATGTCGGCCTCGACCAGCACCCGGAAGACATAGAGCACGGCGGCACGCGTCACCGGCTCCGGCGCGTTGAAATTATCCGGGCGCTGTTGCGACGTTCCGGTGAAATCGACCGTTGCTTGCCGGCTCTCGCGGTCGATGGAGATCTTCACCGCGATCCGGCAGCCCTGGTCCATCTCGTAGGAGAATTCGCCGTCCGGCAATCGGTCGAGCACGCGGCGCACGCTTTCGGCCGCATTGTCCTGGACGTGCCCCATATAGGCCTCGACCACGTCCTCGCCGAATTGCGCGATCATCTTCCTGAGTTCCGCCACGCCCTTTTCGTTGGCCGCGACCTGCGCCTTGAGGTCGTTGACGTTCTGAAGGATGTTGCGCACCGGATAGCGCGCTCCGTTCAAGAGTCTCTCCAGTTCCTCCTCGCGGAAGCGGCCGCGGTCGATGAGCTTGAAGTTGTCGATGTAGACGCCTTCCTCTTCGATATTGGTGGCCAGCGGCGACATCGAGCCCGGCGAGATACCGCCGATATCCGCATGGTGGCCGCGGCTTGCGACCCAGAAGCGGATCTCGCGGCCCTCATCGTCGAAGACCGGCGTGCAGACCGTCAGGTCCGGCAGATGCGTGCCGCCGTTGTAGGGTGCATTGATCAGGAACACATCGCCCGGATGGATCACCGGGTTCTCACGGATCGCGGTGGCGACCGAAGCGTCCATGGAGCCCAGATGCACCGGCATGTGCGGCGCATTGGCGACCAGATTTCCCCTGTTGTCGAAGACCGCGCAGGAGAAATCGAGCCGCTCCTTGATATTGACCGAATAGGCGGTGTTCTGCAGCGTCACGCCCATCTGCTCGGCAATCGACATGAAGAGATTGTTGAAGATCTCCAGCATGACCGGATCGGCCTTCGTGCCGATCGCGGTGCGCTCGGGCAGCGCTTTGATCCGTCTCAGGACGATATGGTCTTTCGCCGTCAGCTCCGCCTGCCAGCCGTCCTCGACGACGATCGTCTGGTTGGCTTCAATGATGATTGCCGGCCCGGTGAGCATCTGGCCGGGCTCGATTTCCGAACGCAGCGCCACCGGAGCGTCGTGAAACGCGCCTTGCGAATAGAAGCGGGTCCGCCGGTTCGCGACGACATCTCCGGCCGTCACGGCAAGGCCTTCCGCTTCCATTTCCGCAGCCCCGCCGCCGACCGTTTCGACCTCGACCGCATCGATCACCAGCGCCTTGTTTTCGGCGACGAATCCGAAGCGGCGCCTGTGCAGATGCTCGAACTCGCGGCGCAGCCGCGCCTGGTCGTCCTCATCCGGGAAGGTCGCTTCCACCGGCAGGACCGTGTCGGTTCCGGCATAGCGGATATGCGCGCGCAGATGCGTGCGTATCCGCTCACGGGCGATCCCCTGCGCCTCCAGTTCCGCCAGGCATTCCGATTGCAGTTCCCGGCCAAGCGCGACAAGCGCCTCGGGTGCGGCATCGTCGAGACCGGCCCCGAGCGCCTTCTGCCGCGTGGCGCGAATGTCGGCAAGGCCCATACCGTAGGCCGAGAGCAGCCCGGACATCGGATGCAGGAGAATACTCTTCATGCCGAGTGCGTCGGCGACCAGGCAGGCGTGTTGCCCGCCGGCGCCGCCGAAGCAGTTGAGCGCATAGCGCGTCACGTCATAGCCTCGGCTTACGGAAATCTTCTTAATCGCCTCGACCATGTTGGCGACCGCGATGCGGATGAAGCCGTCGGCGACGTCCTCGGGCCTCCGCCCGTCGCCGATCTCGCCCGCTAACGCGACGAAACGCTCGCGCACGGTCTCCACGTCGAGCGGCAGGTTCTGCTCCGGCCCGAAGATCGCCGGAAAATGTTCCGGCAACAGCTTGCCGAGCATGACATTGGCATCGGTGACGGCAAGCGGTCCGCCGTTGCGGTAACAGGCGGGACCGGGATTGGCGCCGGCCGAATCCGGACCGACACGGAATCGCTCGCCGTCGAAATGGAGGACCGAGCCGCCGCCGGCGGCAACCGTGTGGATCAGCATCATCGGCGCGCGCACCCGCACTCCGGCAACCTCCGTCTCGAAGGCGCGCTCGTACTCGCCGTCGAAATGGGCGACGTCGGTCGAGGTTCCGCCCATGTCGAAGCCGATGACGCGGCCGAATCCGGCCGCCTCGCCCGTCCGCGCCAGACCGACGACGCCGCCCGCGGGTCCGGAGAGGATCGCATCCTTGCCCTGGAACATCTCCGCCGCCGTGAGCCCGCCGGACGACATCATGAACATGAGCCGGGCGCCGGATCGGGCGACGTCCAGCTCTTCCGAAACCTGCGCCACATAGCGGCCGAGCACGGGCGAGAGATAGGCGTCGATCACGGTCGTGTCGCCACGGCCGACATATTTGACGAGCGGCGAGACCTCGTGGCTGACGGATACCTGCTCGAACCCGATCGAGCGCGCGATGCGGGCGACGCTCGCCTCGTGGGCGGGATATCTGTAGGCGTGCATCAGGACGACGGCGACGGCCCCGTACCCATCGGCTTTCAAGCCTTCGAGCGCCCGGCGCGCTGCCGCCTCATCGAGCGGCCGCTCGATCGTGCCGTCGGCGAGCACCCGCTCGTCGAGCTCGACGATATCCGAATAGAGTGCCTCGGGCTTGATGATCTCGGTGGCGAAAATCTTCTTGCGTTCCTGATAGCCGATCCGGAGCGCATCGCGGAATCCGCGCGTCGTGACGAGCGCCAGCCGCTCGCCCTTGCGCTCCAGCAACGCATTGGTGGCGACCGTGGTGCCCATCCTGACTTCGCCGACCAAGCCCGCCGGAACCGGCTCGCCGGTGCCAAGGCCGAGATGCTGCCGGATGCCGTGGACAGCCGCATCGCGATAGGCGCCGGGGTTTTCCGAAAGGACCTTCAGCGCGTGCAAGGCGCCCGCCGGATCGCGGCCGACCACGTCGGTGAAGGTACCGCCGCGATCCACCCAGAAATCCCAAGCTCCCGTCACGCTCATCTCCAACTCCTCCGCAATGCTGCCCACCGCTTTTCATGGGCGCTTTTTATGGGCCGGAGACGACCGGCAGGCAAGGGAAGAAGAGGCGCGCCACCAGCGAAAAGGAAGCCGATGCCTGTGCCGGATCTCTGGCCTCGCACCGCCATTTATGTCAGAGGAGGCACGGTCCAACAGCGCGGAGACGGAAACGGTGAAACAGCGCCGCCCTAGGGTGAAAAGGCGGGTCGGAGACGCGAAAGCCGGCGAACTGCCAGGCAAGCGCGTGACGCTCGCCCGGGCGCTCTCCAAGCTCGGCTACTGCTCGAGGACGCAGGCCGAAAAGCTGATCGCCGAAGGGCGTGTCAGCGTCGCCGGCCGGAAGATCACCGATCTCTCCCACTGGGTCGATATCGAAGCGGACAGGATCGCCGTCGACGGCACCGTCATTGCCGCGCAAGCCAGGGTCTATCTCATGCTGAACAAGCCGCGCGGCCTCGTGACCACCCGGCACGATCCCGAGGGCCGGCCGACGGTCTTCAACTGTCTCGATAATGTCGACGTTCCGTCCCTCTCGCCGGTCGGCAGGCTCGACAAGGCAAGCGAGGGGCTTTTGCTCTTCACCAACGACACGGTGCTGGCGCAGCGTCTGCTCGACCCGGAGACCCATCTCGGCAAGGTATACCATGTTCAGGTGCGCGGCATTTTCGGCCAAGCCATGGCCGCACGGATGCTGGAAGGCGTTACGGAGGGTGGCGAGCTGCTGCGGGCCGTGCGGGTCGAACTCCTGAAGAGCGGAGACAGGAACAGCTGGATCGAGGTGGAGCTTGACGAAGGGCGCAACCGCCAGATCCGCCGCATGCTCGACGCGCTCGGCTTCGAGTGCCTGCGCCTCCTGCGCGTTTCGATCGGCGAGATCAGGCTGGGCGATCTGCCGAAGGGGGCGAGCCGGCCGCTCACGGCGGCGGAGATCCTTTATCTCAGGCGCCGCACAGGGCTTTGACGATTCGCAGCCGAACGTCGACGGCTCGCAGCAAAAGCCTCCCCTCGTTGCTCGATGTCCGGAAATCCACCCATCGACGAGCGCTTTTGTTTCCGAATCCACCCATTTGCCGCGCTTGTGCGCTGTAAATGCATGAAACGGCGTCCGCCAACGGTTGTCTGTGCTAAAATCCCGTTTGCTAATGGGTGAACCCAGACCCGGCGGGAGGAACCATGCCGGCTGGTCGATGACTTCATCCGGGAGGAAAAGATGAAAATTCTCAACGCGCTTCTGGGCGCAGCCGCCGCCGTTTCCCTTTTTGCCGCTTCGGCGAGCGCCCAAACCTATCCGGAGCGCACGATCACCATGGTGGTACCGTTCTCGGCCGGCGGCCCGACCGATACGGTGGCCCGCCTCGTCGCCGAGTCCATGTCGAAGGATCTCGGCCAACAGATCATCGTCGAGAATGTCGGCGGCGCCGGCGGGACGCTCGGCGCCGGCCGCGTCGCCCAGGCCGATCCGGACGGCTACACGCTGCTTCTGCATCACATCGGCATGGCCACCAGCGCGACGCTCTACCGCAAGCTCGCCTATGACACGCTGAATGCCTTCGAATATGTCGGCCTCGTCACCGAAGTTCCGATGACCATCGTTGCCCGCAAGGATTTCGAGCCGACCGACCTCAAGGGTCTGATCGAACACGTCAAGGCGAACAAGGACACGGTTACGGTCGCCAATGCCGGCATCGGCGCGGCGTCGCATCTTTGCGGCATGATGTTCATGAGCGCGATCGAAACGCCGCTGACGACCGTGCCGTACAAAGGCACCGGCCCGGCGATGACCGACCTGCTCGGCGGCCAGGTGGACATCATGTGCGACCAGACGACGAACACGACGAAGCAGATCCAGGGCGGCACGATCAAGGCCTATGCGGTGACCTCGCCGCAGCGCCTCAAGATCTTCCCCGATCTGCCGACCGCCGAGGAAGCAGGCCTTTCCGGCTTTCAGGTCGGCATCTGGCACGGCATCTATGCACCGAAAGGCACGCCGGCCGAAGTCACCGACCGTCTCTCGAAGTCGCTGCAGAAGGCACTCAAGGACGAGAACGTGGTCGCCCGCTTCGGCGAGCTCGGCACCGAGCCGTCGAGCGAAGCCGACGCCACGCCGGCCGCGCTGAAGGCAAAGCTCGAAAGCGAGATCGGCCGGTGGAAGCCGGTGATCGAGGCGGCCGGCCAGTACGCCGACTGATCGCGCGTCAGGCATTCAATCCGTGCGGGCGCGTGTCGAGGATGCGCCCGCACTGGCGTTGACAGCTGTCAACAGGCGATGCCTCGGCTGCCCACTTTCGGGCGACATGCATCAGCCAGCAGAACATGCGAAGATATCCGCCAAAAACCGGCGCGGCACGTTTCCTCGGAAAAGGGATCGGCACTCGCGGAAATAATGGGGAAACAATGAAATCCATCTCCTTCGACACGACCAATGCGCTGTGCGGCGGCATTCTGACGGCCGTCGGGCTGTTCTTCGCCTGGCAGTCGTTCGGGCTCGAGCTCGGCACCGCCTTCCGCATGGGCCCCGGCTATTTCCCGCTGGTTCTCTCCGCCGTGCTGATCCTGCTCGGCCTGATCATCCTCATTCAATCGGCGCGCGTTCACGGCGAGCCGATGGGGCCGATCGCCATCCGCGGCATCTTCTTCATCCTGCCGGCGCCGATCTTCTTCGGGCTGACGGTGCGCGGCCTCGGCTTCGTCCCCTCCCTCTTCTTCACGGCGCTGATCGCCTGTTTTGCTTCTAGCCGGATGAAGCCGCTCTGGGCGGTCGCCCTCTCGCTTGCCTTGACCATCTTTTCGGTCGGCGTCTTCAGCTACGGTCTCAACCTGCCATTCGAGCGGTTCGGCCCGTGGACCCGGTTCTAGGAGTCGGCGACGATGGAACTCTTCAGCAATCTTGCCCTCGGCTTCGCCACGGCCGCCTCGCCGGCGAACCTGCTCTTCTGTCTGATCGGCGTGCTCCTCGGAACCCTGATCGGCGTGCTGCCCGGCATCGGCGCCACGGCGACCATCGCCATGCTGCTGCCGATCACCTTCCAGCTTGAGCCGGTCTCCTCGCTGATCATGCTCGCCGGCATCTATTACGGCGCTCAATATGGCGGATCGACCACCGCGATCCTGATCAACATGCCCGGCGAATCCTCTTCCGCCGTCACCGCCATCGACGGCTATCAGATGGCGCGCAAGGGCCGCGCCGGCACGGCGCTCGCGATTGCGGCGCTCGGCTCGTTCTTCGCCGGCACGGTCTCGACATTCCTGGTCGCGCTCTTCGCGCCGCCTTTGACGGAGATCGCGCTCGAATTCGGCGCGGCGGAATATTTCTCGCTGATGATCGTCGGCCTCGTCTCCTCGGTCGCGCTTGCGCACGGATCGGTCATCAAGGCGCTTGCCATGGTGGCGCTCGGCCTGCTTCTCGGCCTCGTGGGCACCGATATCTATACCGGCACGCCGCGCTTCACCCTCGGTATCCGGGAATATTCCGACGGTCTCAATTTCGTGGCGCTGGCGGTCGGCGTCTTCGGTATCGCCGAAATCCTCCGCAATCTCGAAAGCGAGAAGACGCGCGAAGTGCTGATGGCGAAGGTCACCGACCTGATGCCGACGCGCGAGGACTTCAGGCAGATGGTCGCGCCGGTCCTGCGCGGCACCGCCATCGGCTCGGCGCTCGGCGTACTGCCCGGCGGCGGCGCGATCCTCGCCGCCTTCGCCTCCTACACGGTGGAGAAGCGCCTTTCCGACCGGCCGGAGGAATTCGGCCGCGGCGCCGTCGCGGGTGTCGCCGGACCGGAAAGCGCCAACAATGCCGGCGCGCAGACCTCGTTCATCCCATTGCTCACTCTCGGCATTCCGGCAAACCCGGTGATGGCGCTGATGATCGGTGCGATGATCATCCAGGGCATCGTGCCCGGCCCGAACGTGGCGGTGGAGCAGCCGGCGCTCTTCTGGGGCATCATCGCCTCGATGTGGATCGGCAACCTGATGCTGGTGGTCCTGAACCTGCCTTTGATCGGCCTGTGGGTGAAGCTCCTGAAGATTCCCTACTTCGTGCTCTTCCCGATCATCATGGCCTTCTGCTCGATCGGGGTCTACAGCGTCAACTCCAACGTCTACGACCTCTACGCCGTCGCCTTCTTCGGCCTTGTCGGCTACCTGCTCCTGAAGCTGCGCTGCGAACCGGCGCCGCTGCTCCTCGGCTTCGTGCTCGGCCCCCTGCTCGAGGAAAACCTCAGGCGCGCCATGATCCTCTCGCGCGGCGACCCGACGACCTTCGTCACCCGGCCGATCAGCGCGACCCTGCTCCTCATCGCCCTCGCGGTGCTCGTCGTCGTCTTCCTGCCGAGCGTCAAGAAAAAGCGCGAGCAGGTCTTCGTCGAGGAGGATTGAACCGGATCAGCCTGGTTGCACCGGGCGTATGCCCCATGCGCCGGCTTACTGACCGGGAAGTCGGTGGGTAAAGTTGTGCGTGTATTCGCCTATCTGGAAATCATCGAAACGCTGAGACCAGCGTTTCCCCGGCCAGATATAATCTACTCTGCCTTTTGCAGGCCGATAGACGGCTGTGTAGAGGGTGGGGTGGGGCCCGCTCACGGAATAAAGCGGCGGCCGAAGGAAGCCATCCGTCAGCTTCTCCAGCGACATGGAAGGATCCTCTAGTGCTCGCAGGATAAATTGCTGCCGAGCCACCGAGAATGATGACGGTCGTGCCGCCCGCTGATGATTTGCGCATGCCCTCAGGCGCGTAATGATCGGGCGCTGGCCCGGTCCGAGGAACAGAGTGGCATAATTGCCGGCACGATCCAGTACGGTGACGTTCTGCGCGAGCGCCACCGGTATTCGGCATAGAGCTTTGACAGCCTGCTCGACCTGGTGACAGGTTTCCAGCACATAGCGGATCACGAGAATGATCGAGAACCCTCTGCCCTGAGAACGTCCGCCCCCAAGAGTAACGCTTGCGGCCAGTCCTTCCTCATTCATCCCATCCACGCAGCCTCCCCAGGGGCGTTGCGCCTTCGCGATCACCTTTAATTCGGACCACTCGGTCATTTCGAAACGATCGGAGACAACACTCGGCGGATAGTCGAAATTGCGGATCAGTGCCGGGCCCCCTTCCCCGAGCCAGACAGATTGACTGCAGCCAAAATTATCCGGCGCAGGTCGAAAGTGACTGAGCATCCGGTGAGCAATCTCATCATCTCCAACGAGAGCGCAGGCGTGCTCATAGTGAGGAACGAGTTCCGGCATGTACTGCCATAGGGCTTCGCGACATTCTCTGGCGCTCGGACCCGATGCTCGTTGGGCCCGCCCGAAATACCAGCTCTCCGCCTCAGTTCGACCGGCAGCAAACCGCGAAAGCCAAGCTTCCCCAGGCCGTTCCTCTCGCGCCGCGACGAAGGTCTTCTCCATAGCGCGAGGAGTATAAGGACCGAATGAGTGGCTTGGCAACGCAACCGTGATGCCCGCACGTGCCCCTTCACCACCACGAACCGCGGCCAGGGCGCGGCCGATCACCACCGGCAGCGGGGCCGCCAGATTGATCCTTGCCCCGCACCAAAGAAGCGGCGTCAGACCCTGACCAAACCTTGAATTTCTCGGCTCGCCGGCGCATGTATAGTCACATGTGACTACTTGCATGGGAGAGACTTATGTCGACCGTAAGCCTGAAAGATGCAAAGGCCGGCCTGTCGGCCTATGTAGACGAGGCGATCAGTGGCGAGTTCGTGACGATTACCCGCCACGGAAAGCCTGTCGCAGCTCTCGTTCCGCTTGCGGCGGCGGAGATCGCGCGCAAGGCCCTGAACAGGACCCGGCCCAGCCTAGCTTCGCACCTGCAGAAGTTCCCAGGCGGCGAGTTCGAACGTAACAGCTCGCCTTCCCGGGATGTCGGCCTGTGAGTGGCTATCTCCTCGACACGAACGTCATATCGATGCTCTCGCCATCAAAACCGGCTGTGCCGGAAAGTTTTATCCGCTGGCTTGAAGCGGCCGATGCGCTGGGCAGGATATTCCTCTCCGTGGTGACGGTCCACGAAATCGAAAAGGGGATCGGGCTCCTCGAGCGGAATGGAGCCACGGAGAGAGGCGCAAGTCTTCGGCTGTGGCTTTCCGGTCTTGTGTCGATCTACGCCGACAGGATCCTGTCGATCGACACGGCCGTCTCAGCGATCTCGGGCCAACTGGAAGCAACGGCGATCGCGGCCGGTCACAGCCCCGGCATGGCGGAAGCCCTGATCGCCGGTACCGCCAAAGCGCATGCCCTAACCGTCGTCACCCGGAATCTCAAGCATTTTGAAGCATTTGAGATCGACTTGCTAGCGCCGGAAGCGTGCCAGGTGGAGTGAGACGCAGGCTTGTTTATCGGCCTGGTGAATTTCCGCTCACGCGTCGACAAAAAATTTCGCATCGATGTCACACCGGCGGCCGCTGTCTCGTCATGGTGTCGGAACCAACAAAAGGAGACCGACCATGACTGCCAGACTTGATCCCTTTGCCGCCGCCCCTTCGCTGATGAAGAGCTGGTTCAGCATCTCGACCGCCGTCGCTTCGAGCCTCGAGTCGAGCCTTATCGAGCTCGTGAAAATCCGGGCCTCCCAGATCAACGGTTGCGCCAACTGCATCAACATGCACACGGCGGAAGCCCGGGCAAAGGGCGCGAGCGAGCAGCGGATCTACCTGCTCTCGGCATGGCGCGAGGCGCCGTGCTATACCGACCGCGAGCGCGCGGCGCTCGCCTGGACGGAAGCTCTGACGCGGCTGTCGGAGGGCCATGCTCACGCCGCCGCCTATGAGGCGCTGAAGGCCGAGTTCACGGAGGAGGAGCAGGTGAAGCTCACGCTCATGATCAATGTCATCAACGGGTGGAACCGCCTCGCCGTGGGCTTCGGCCTGTGGGTCGAACCGGCAGCCGCGAAGGCGATCGCCGAGAAGGCTGTCGCCTGATGACACAGGCTACGCAAGCGGATGCTGCAGCGAGTTTCGACCCGCTGCGTCCGAAGCTGATGCGCGTCGCCTATCGCATGCTCGGCTCGGTGGCCGACGCCGAGGACATGGTGCAGGAGGCCTTCATCCGCTGGATGGGGGCCGACCGCGCCGAAGTGCGCGAACCCGAGGCCTTCCTGCGCCGCACCGTCACCCGGCTCTGCCTCGATCAGCTGAAATCGGCACGGCGCCAGCGCGAGACCTATGTGGGGCCTTGGCTTCCCGATCCTGTCGTGGAGGAGGAGGAAGAGGAAGACGTCACCTTGCCGCTGATGCTGGCGCTGGAGCGGTTGTCCCCTCTCGAGCGTGCAGCGTTCCTGTTGCACGACGTGTTCGGGCTCGGTTTCGAGGAGGTTGCAGCGACCATCCAGCGCGACGCCGCGGCCTGCCGGCAGCTTGCCGCCCGCGCACGCACGCATGTCCGGGAGGCAAGGCCTCGCTTTCACGTCGAGAAGGAGCGCGGCCTCCAGCTTGCGGAGGCCTTCTTCAAGGCCTCGCGCAGCGGCGACATGAACGCGTTCGGCGCGATGCTCGCGGCCGATGTCAGCATCCATGCGGACGGCGGCGGCAAGCGCTCGGCAGCGATCATGCCGATCGTCGGCTTTGACGCCGTGATGAAGGTCCATGAGAAGCTGGCCGCGCTTTTCCGGGCGAACGGCTCGAAACTGCTGCGCGTCGGTTTCGTCAACGGACTGCCCGGCTTCATCACGATGGAAGCCGACGGCGAAATCCAGACCACCGCCCTCGAGATCGAGGGCGGCAAGGTCGCTGCGATCTATGTCGTGAGGAACCCCGACAAGCTGAGGCACCTGCACTGAGCCATCTTGAAAGCGCGCTCGGCCTTAGAGCGGGATCAGGAAAAGTGTGTGCGGTTTTCCGCCCGCATCCCGCTCTAACTTATCGGAATCGATCACGGTCATGTTTTTAGGTCGACCCGACCTAAAAACATCGTGATCTAGTGCGAGGCGCCGGAACCACCGACGGCGACGATCGCAAAGGGCTGGCCTTCGATGGGGATCGTACGGGTCTCCTTGAGAGTCTCCGCATCGATCACCCGGATGAGCGCGTGTCGCGGGTCGGTGATGACGATCTGGCCGTCGGCTGCCGCCAGGCGCGGGCGCGGATCGCGCCAATGGCCGTCCTTGCTGTATGGCTCGGTGACCCTGCCCTTGCGGAGGATTTCCCCCTTGATCACGTCCAGCACATGAAGGTCGCCGTCTTCGGTCAGGATGTAGGCATTGGCCGGCATTGCAGGATCCAGGAGGAAGTCGACACGCCGCGTCGGCAGCGTGATCAGCCGATACGGTTCGCTGCTGTCGGGATCGATGAGCACGACTTTATCCTCGCCGTAATTGCCGAGGAAGAACTGCATCGCCTTGCCCCCGAGCAGCGTGCCGGTGTGACCCTTCGGGAAATCCGAGGGGTAGGGGAGCATTGTGAGCTTGGGCCCGTCGATGCCGCCGGGACGGGCGACGAGCACCCCTTCCTTGCAGCCGAAGGCGACGAGACGGGCTGATGTGGCCTCGCCATGCAGGTCGGTGCATTTGCTGATCTCGCCGATCTGCCCGCCCTTTTCGTCGATCACACGCAAGCCGACGCGCGGCGGCAGTTCGTCCGGCTTCGGCTCGATTTCCGTGTCCGGCACCGAAACGAGGACATGGCGCCCCATGCTCACGGCGACACCGTGGTGCGGCTTGGTCGTATCGACGGTCCTTACCTCCGCCTTGCCTTCGAGAAGTGCGGCTTCATCGATGATGTCCGCCTTGCCGCCGCGATCGTAGAAAATGATCGCATGATCGTCATGCGGCACCACATGGGCGGGGCGCCTGCCCTCGATCGCCACCGGAAGAAGCGCCACATCGGAAACTTCCACGTCGCGATGCTCCCCGTGATCGGAGAACCCGATGCCGGTCTTGATGACGTGTACGATGTCCTGTTCCGACTGCGCGGCGAAGACCGTCTGCCCGGATGCGCTGACCGTCAGGGCCGCATATCCCTTGATGTCATAGCGGCCCAATTCCCTGCCGTCCGCAAAGTCGATGGCGCGCACGACCGGCTGCGTGTGATCGGCGACGAACAGGCGCCAGGCCTCCTTCGTCTCATGATCATCCGCGCGTGCGCCGGGTGCGGCCAAGACGAAAGCGGCCGCCACCGCTGCCATCAGGCGGGCCCGGGTGAGAGACAGTATCATTGGGGGTCCTTTCATGGTTTTGAAACAGTTCTCGTCCGGGCAGTCCGTCGGCAGGGCTCGGCGTAAAGCCGTCGCACAGTGGATCTTCCCGGAATCGCTATGTTATTACATTACTCTATAGAGACGTAATAACATTACCAAAAGGATACATGTCAATCCCGGGAACGTTACGAGTGGATGCTTTTCACCCTCGTTCCGTGGCGATCGGGATGTTCGTCGCATTGTTAGGTTCGGTATCGGGCTCGACCTCGACTTTTTCCGCTCGTTCGGCGCATTGCTGATGATCGGCCTCGGCGTCGTCCTCATCCTTCCCTCGATGCAGGTCCGGTTCGCTACGGCAGCCGGGCCGATCGGCAACTGGACCGAGCGCCGCTTCGGCGGTCACGAGGGAGGGCGATGGATGGAGAGGCCAGTTCGTCGTCGGCCTTTTGCTCGGCACCGTCTGGAGCCCCTGCGTCGGCCCGACCCTCGGCGCCGCGTCACTGATGGCAGCACGGGGCGAGAACCTGGCTCAGGTCTTCCTGACCATGGCGGCCTTCGGTCTCGGGGCGGCCGCGCCGCTATTGCTCCCCGGCCAGCTGTCGCGTGAGGTCCTCAACCGCAGGCGGGACCGGGTGCTGGGCTTTGGCAAGGTCGCAAAAGCCGTATTCGGGGCCATGTTGCTGGTGATCGGAATCGCCATCCTGACAGGCGTGGACAAGCAGCTGGAGGCCGCGCTGGTCGAGGCCTCCCCGGCCTGGCTCACGAGCCTGACCACGCGGTTCTGACAGGGGCCTGCAAACCCGCCTCGGCGCCATCCTGATGCCTGTACGGCTTCTCGGCGCCGGTGGCGGGGTTTGCGGGCCTAAAATCATCGTGATCTAGGCAGCGGCCATGAGGGCTGCAAGCTCCCGGAAAAGCCGTTCGTCTTCCGACTGAGCGACATTGAAGCGCAAGAAACCGCTGGCCGTCTGCGCATGGCTGAAGACATTGCCCGGCGCGAGCACGATGCCTCTGGCGAGCGCTTGCCTCGCGAGCCTTGCGGCATCGATGCCATCCGGCAGCCGGCACCAGAGGAACATGCCCGCCTGCGGCTCGATCCAGGGCGTGATCCCGATCCGTGCGAGTCTTTGGGCAGTCTCGGCCATCGCCCCTGCCAGGCGCTGGCGCACCGACTCCATGTGCTTGCGATAGCTGCCGTCTTTCAGGAGCGTCAGCACCAATTCGGACGAGAAGCCGGCGGCGCCGAAGCACGTGGCGATCTTGAGGTCGGTCAACGCCTCCACCCATTCGCGAGGCGCCACGATGAAACCGCAGCGCACCGCCGCCGAAAGCGTTTTCGAGAAGCTGCCTATGTGCACCACCCGTTCGAGCCCGTCGAAAGCCGCAAGGCGCGGCGCCGGCGTCTCTTCGAAATCGGCGAAGATATCGTCCTCGATGACCGTCAGCCCCGCCTGCTCCGCAAGCTTGAGCAGACGATGGCCGACGAGCGGCGACAGCATCGCGCCGGTCGGATTGTGAAGGGCGGAATTGGTAATGTAGAGCCGCGGCTTGTGCTCTGCGAGCGCTTCGGCGAAGGCGCCGATGTCCGGCCCGCTGGGCGTAAAGGGAACACCGACGATTCTTGCCTGGTGCGCCCTGAGGAGTGCGTGGAAATTGAAATAGCAGGGATCGTCGACGAGCACCGCATCCCCGGGCTTCAGCAGGAAACGGCAAAGCAGATCGATCGCCTGCGTGCCGGATTCGGTGAGCAATATCTGATCGGGCGACGCCTCGATGCCGTGCTGCGCCACGCGCCGTGCCAAAAGCTGACGCAGCGGCAGCAATCCGAGCGGCGCACCATAGTCGACGAGCGTGGCGGCGGCGCCGCGGGCGATGCCGCGCAACGCCCGCCGCAATCCTTCCTCCGGCATCCAGTGCGGCGGCAGCCAGCCGCAGCCGGGCCTCAATACCCCCTCCCCCGGTTCCAGGGCCTGGCGCGAGATCCACAGGGGATCGACGGCCCGATCCACGCTCGGGCCGATCTCTGCAAGCGTGAGCGGCGCAAGCGGCGCCGCTACGAAGAAGCCCGAGCCCGGCCGCGAGCGGATCACACCTTCGGCCTGAAGGCGCTCATAGGCCTCGACCACCGTGGACTTGGAGACTTTCATGGCCAAAGCGAAGGAACGGATGGACGGGAGCCTCGCGCCGGGCGTCAGACTCCGCGCGGCTATCCGGTGCTTCACCGTGCCCATCACCCTGGCGATCAGGCTCTCGCCCGCCGCACTCGTCGCTTTCAGCTGCATCCGTACTGGCTCTTTCTCCATAACGGTTCTTCTCAACTGTACCCTACTGTCTCTGGAACGGCCAGCGATCCAGCCCGATACCGGAGAAAAAGGAGCATCGATATGAACAAGGCAGCGAGCGGCTGGATGAGCGGTTTGATCGGCGTCGTGATCTTCAGCGGCTCATTGCCGGCGACCCGCGTCGCGGTGATGGACTTCGACCCTATCTTCCTGACCGTAGCACGGGCGACGATCGCCGGAATTCTCGCCTTCTGTCTGCTCTCCGCCTTCCGCGAAAGACGGCCTGCCCGGGGAGACCTCGCATCGCTGGCCGTGATCTCGCTCGGTGTCGTCGTCGGTTTCCCGCTTCTGACGGCGCTTGCGCTGCGTCACGTGACCTCCGCCCATTCCATCGTCTTCATCGGCCTTCTGCCGCTTGCGACCGCGATTTTCGGCGTGCTTCGCGGCGGCGAGCGTCCACGCCCGACCTTCTGGGTGTTCTCGGGCCTCGGCAGCGCGATCGTCGTCGGCTTCGCGGCGCGGCAGGGCTTTTCCGCCTCGCCGATCGGGGATCTCCTGATGCTCGCGGCCATCATCGCGTGCGGGCTCGGTTACGCGGAGGGTGCGAAGCTCTCGCGCAGGCTTGGCGGCTGGCAGGTCATTTCCTGGGCCCTCGTCCTCTCCCTTCCGGTCATGACAGCCCTGATGCTGGCCACCATGCCTTCCAGCCTTGCGGGCCTGAGCGCGGCTTCCTGGCTCGGCTTCGGATATGTCTCTGTCTTCAGCATGCTTATCGGCTTCATCTTCTGGTATCGCGGCCTGGCGCTGGGTGGGATAGTGGCGGTCGGCCAATTGCAATTGCTGCAGCCCTTCTTCGGTCTGGCGCTGGCTTCGACATTGCTCGGGGAAACCGTGAGCTGGAGCATGCTCGCCGCGACGGTCGCCATCGTCGCCTGCGTCGCCGGCGCGAAAAAATTTGCCTGACCTCCGGCGACCGTTCCGGATGTCAGCCGGCGTCCGCCCGCAGCGACCGATCGGTGATATAGTCGGGCTAACGGCAAGCTGGAACCTTCGCAGCGATCCGCCGTTTCATTCGGACCGGTCGCGCCACGAGCGTCTGCGGAAGACCGCGTGCCTTTTCCTCATTCCGCTCCAGAACGGGAGGCCTATGACAATGATACGGCGGAAGATATCCCGGTTCGTGCTTGCGGGGCTCGTGCTCGTCGGGGGGATACTTCCCTTGGAGACGAGCGCTGCCCCTGCCGACGAGGCGGCCTTTCTCAATTCGCTCGAAGGCCGATGGACCGGCGGCGGCACGGTGCTGCTTCGCATCGACCGAGGACCGATCAATGTTTCGTGCAATTTCAGCTCGGATGCGACCGGCACCGCGCTCGCTATGAGAGGAACCTGCCGCGGCCTGCTCGTGGTGTCGCGCTCGATCAGCGCGGATCTGAGATCCGACGGCGCGCGCTATACCGGCATCTATGTCGGCCCGAGAGGCGGGCGGTCCGCCTTGTCCGGGAGCCGCCGCGGCAACGCCATCAATCTCACCGTCACCTGGGCAAGGGAAGTCAATGGCGATCGCAAAGCGACGCTCATCGTGCAGAAACGCGGCGAGAACGGAATGCGCCTCAGTACTGTCGACGTGGATCCGGCGACAGGAAAGCGCGTGGTGACGAGCGAGCTCAATCTGCGGCGAAGCTGAAGCGGTCGTTCCCCTCGCTCTTTCAGAGCACGCCCCAGCCGCGGTAGCGCCCCCTGCCCGTCATTTCACGCACCCCGAGTTCGCGCACGAGATTGAGGGCGCCGCGCGGCGTGACCCCGAGATGGCGCGCGATCAAAGGCGCGGAGACGATCGGCCGCGACAGGACGAGATCGATCAGGCCTGGGAGATTGCTGTTTGATCGGCGGTCTCTGATCCGCATCTCCATCTGTGTCCTGGCGAGTGACAGACGGTCGAGTTCCTTCATGCCGAGTTCGGCCGCCGCGGACATCGCCTCCAGGAAACCGGTGAGACGCGTCAGCCGGTCCTTTGAGCGTCGACGCTCGTGGCGGATCGTCTTCAAGCCCGTATTATAGGCGAGCACATGCGAACCGACCTTGCCGCGAAACCGGAGATAGGCGCCGACGAGAAGCGAGCCGAGCCAGTGCTGCCGGCGCAGCGGCTCGATGCGCTCCCAGGCATCGAAAAGAACGGCAGCCGCAAGCGCGGCGGGCAGTTGGTCGGCAACCGGCAGCACGGCGCGCCACGCATCGAGCCGGGCTGTCTCATCCCAGTCGTCATCGAAGAGCAGGCCGAGTTGGCCCGTCGGCTCGGCTCTCGACGACTGCGTTTCGATGACCGGCTGTTCTGCCATGACCGCGCTTCCAGCATGAATGTCCAGCAGCCGCGCGGACCGGGCAATCGCCGCATCGATCTCGGCGAATGCGTCGGAAAGCGAGCTGTCCATCGGACCGTCCGCCGTGTCGGGCGCATCCGTTTCGTCCGGATCGTCCCGGAGAGGCGAAGAGTCGAGAGAGTCATGCCTCACGGCCGCCCCCCCTTCGCCGCGCAACGCGCTCAGGCCAGTCGGCGACAAGGCCCAGTCGGCATCCGCCAAATCCAATCGTCGCCGCGCCCTCAGAACCGCGTGCGCGATGGTCAGCTCGTGCGACGGAGCGCGCGCGTCCATATGAGAGTCGTGTAGGACCAGATCCTCGACATGCACGAGTTCACCGGCGACCCAAAGGGCCGCCGCCGCATCGAAAAACTGGCCGCGCTCCCGAAAGCCCTCCGCGACGGCATGACGACCGGCCCGCTCATCGAGCCGGGCGAGCCCGTCTTCGGCGGCAATCAGGGCCGGCAGCAGCGCCGGATCGAACGGATCAGGAATCTCATATCTCATTTTGAAAGCAACGCGTTGGCGGCGAAACGGAAAATAACACGCGCTTTCGTTCCGGCACAGCTGTTCGGAGGTTTTCCACTCCTATTGTGCTCCGCTCACATCTGCCCCCCCACGCCGTCCACAACGGCGCTTGCGCGCCGGTTGCGTTGATCTTAAGACCGGCCTAAGACCGAACGACTTCGTGGAGTTGACAGCTGTCAACTCCGGGCCGGCACCGCGGAGCGCCATTGATCTCGGGTCCCCCACACCTCCCGGGATGTCCACGAGGTGAGGGCTGCCTGCACAGCGGGAGCGTTCCGGGCCGGAGCAAATCGCCCCTCGGCAAAGCTCAGCCGTGCGGATCCGCCGTTAAATGCAAGGAAAAGGCAAGCGCCAATGGTATCCGATATTCTCGCCGCTTCCGGCGGCGTCAAGCAGGTAATCTGTATAAATTGGGGAACGAAATACGGCGCACCTTTCGTGAACCGCCTCTTCGCGATGGTTGCCCGCAACATCACGCCGCCTTTCACCTTTACTTGTTTTACGGACAACAGGGAGGGCCTCCGGCCGGAAATACTCTGCGAGGACCTTCCGCCGCTCGATGTCGAGACGATGCCGGTGAATACCAAGGGAATCTGGCCCAAGGCGCGCCTATGGGGGCCGGAACTCGGCAGCCTCAAGGGCCCGGTGCTCTTTCTCGACCTCGATCTCGTGATCGTCGGATCGATCGACGCGTTTTTCGAGATCGGCGGTCCCGACGATGTCCTGATGACCCGCAATCAGACTACGCCGCTTGAGCGTCTCGGGCAGACGTCGCTGTTCCGCTACCCGGTCGGCAAGCTGGTCCCATTGCAGGAGAAGTTCCGCGCCGACCCGCAAAAGGTAGCGGACGAGTATGAATTCGAGCAACGCTTCGTGACGCGCAACGCGCCTGGAGGGGCGAAATTCTTCCCACGGCGGTTCGTTCTACATTTCCGCCAGGACTGTCGGCGGCCATTCCCCCTGAACTACTTCCTGCCGCCGCGTCTGCCGGCGGATGCACGCGTCGTTATTTTTCCGCGCGGTCTGTTGCCGCAACATGCGATAGACGGACAGTTCGGCTACAAGGGGCGGGTGGCGACGCCGCGCGATCATATTCGCGGGCTCTTCGCTCCAGACAGAAGAGAAAAGAGCCCATTCCGCTACCTCAGGCACTATATTCTCCCGAGCCCATGGGTCGCGGAACACTGGCGCGAGTGAAGCGCAAGATCGTATTGTTGACAGCTGTCAACTGCGGAAACGACAGCAGGGATCGACATCTGCATATCGTCGGCGGCTTTGCCCCGGATTGCTTGGCGACCGCACGAGATTCCACTCGATCGCAGAATAGGGGAGGCGGTTGATAGCCGTTGTTGCGGTCACCAGGCCTCGAAAGGAGGCCGTCCGCGTGACGGAACTTATTGGCTATTTAGCTTCCGCATTGCCGGTTTATCGCCTTTTTTGCCAATACGTTACGATAGAAGCAAAATTGTTAAGAAACAGACACCAAGGCGGCAATTCAAAGCAAGTGCGAATCCGCAGCCGAAGCGAGTTTCCCCTATCTGGAGCGTCAAGGCAACCGCGAGCGGTCCGGATCGCAAGCCTGACGTGCCTTGCGATCGACAACTCCTGCAGTGCGCCCGAGATTCCTGTCTTACAAAGACCGTTCAGCGGAGGCATCAACTCGCAAGCGGCATGCTTGCCCCTCGCGCGCGCCGCAGTGCAGCGACCATTGGAGCAACCGAGAAAGCCTGCCGCCGTGCTCTCGCGGTAAGAACCCGAAGATAGCCGCCTGGCGAACTTATGCAATCGGCTCTCTCCAGGATGCAGGCGATGACGGTCGCAGCATTTTCCTGGCCGAGAACCGTGCATGCATCGTCATAGGCATCGGTGCTCACGTTCAGCATGGTCCTGACGACGACTGCAGCGGTCAGCAGATCCTTCCAGTTCGTTATACGGCCCTGTGGTCCGTAATCGGCGATCTGTGGGCAGGCGGATAGGAGGACGGGCAGAGGAATTTCGCGGGCAAGGCGGGAGATCGGCAGAGATGGGGACACCGAGCTGACCGGCGGCTGCGAATCGATACGGGTCGAAACCTGCGAGAGCTTAGCCTTCGGTGTTACAGGGTCTGCGCTGCAGCTTTGGGCGCAGGCCGAAAATTTCCCCGA